>JBCNQC010000001.1:0-406146 GCA_039592995.1 Stenotrophomonas sp.
TGTAGGGGCGCTGCCAGCTGTCCCACGGGAAGCGGGTCTGGATCGCGCCGTCAACGAAGCCCCAGTTGATCATGCCGATGTTCTCGCGGCGGGCGATCGGCAGGATGGTGTCGACGTTGGAGCCGTTGCCGCGTGCCAGCCACTCGGTGCAGATGAGCGGGCGGCCATACTTGCGCAGCTGGGCGATGCGCGAAACGAAGGCTTCAGGCTGCTCGTAGTTGTGGAAGGTGATCACATCGGACTGCTCCAGCTGGGTGCGCTGGATCGAGGTGAGCGAGGCCGCACCCGGCGACCAGTCGTCGCCGATCCACACGCCGCTGGTCAGCGGCTGCACCGGCTGCTTGGCGCGGGCCCAGTCGAAGATCTTCGGCAGCAGTTCGGCAATGCGCTCCTGCTCGCCCTTCAACTGCTTGTCCATGTAGTTGCCGCCGCCCGGGTTATCCGGTTCGTTCCACAGGTCCCAGGCGAGCACGCGCTTGTCGTTGGCGAAATGACCGATCACACCTTCCACATAGGCCTGGAAGTGCGCATCGTTGGCGCGGTCCACCAGCATGTGCCGACTCGGGCTCTGCACCCAGCCGGAGTTGTGCACACCGGGAATCGGACGGCGCTGCGGGCCGAGCACCGGGTCCGGGTCCCAGCAGCTGTCGAACAGCACCAGCATCGGCTTGATGCCGTGCTTCTCGGCGATGCTCAGGAAGGTGTCCACGCGCTTCAGGAAGCCCTGCGGATCCTGCTGCCACAGCAGGTCATGCAGATAGACGCGCATGGTGTTCATGCCGAACTGCTGTTTTG
Source organism: Stenotrophomonas sp. (assembly GCA_039592995.1). Classification (GTDB taxonomy): domain Bacteria; phylum Pseudomonadota; class Gammaproteobacteria; order Xanthomonadales; family Xanthomonadaceae; genus Stenotrophomonas. The sequence continues at coordinate 796 of JBCNQC010000001.1, forward strand.
CCCAGCCGAGTTCGCGGTCGATCACCGCCGGGTCGAAGGTGTCGGCCTGGAACATCTCCAGCTGGTTGATGGCATTGGAGGTGGTGTAGTTGGCACCGACCAGCCACTCCTGCTTCGCATACCAGGCATCGGCTTCTGCCGGGGTCCAGCGTGCTGCGTCGTTTGCCTGTGCCAGCGGGGCCACGGCGAGCATCGTCGCCAGCAACGGGGTAAGCCACTTACGCATGAGGTGCATCTCCTTCAGTCATGAGCTGCCCGTCCCGGTGGCTACCGGGAGTCGGGCTTTGCGTATCAGGTCATGGGGCCGGTGCGAGGACCGGCGATCATTGAGTGCGCGCGATCAACGGCGCTTCGGGGTCTGTCGGTCCGTCGAGAAGTCGTACACGATGCGGTTCAGATAGGTCTCGCCCGGTGCTAGTCGACCCGAACCAAACGCCGGCTGATTCGGCGTGTCCGGGAACAGCTGCGGTTCCAGCGCGATGGCATCGCCCTGGCGGTACACACGGCCGCTCTTGCCGACCGTGCTGCCGTCCAGGAAGTTGCCGGAATAGAACTGCAGGCCGGGTTGGGTGGAGCTCAGCACCATCACCCGGCCCGAGCGCGGATCGTGCACGCGTGCCACTTCGCGCAGCTCGCGCGAAGGTGTCTTGCTGATCACGAAGTTGTGGTCATAGCCCTGGCCGATCAGCAGCTGCGGCTCGTCGCCCCGGCGCAGGTCGCGGCCGATCGGCTTGGCAGTGCGGAAGTCGAACACGGTGCCGTCCACCGGCTGCAGCACGCCGGTAGGAATCAGCGTGCCGTCCACCGGTGTGTAGGCGCTGGCCGGAATGGTGAGCTCGTGCTCCATCGCAGATCCCGAACCTTCACCAGACAGATTCCAGTACGCATGGTTGCTGAGGTTGACGATGGTCGGCGTGTCGGTGGTGGCGCTGTAGTCGATCTCCAGCCGGCCGTTGCCCTTCAACGCGTATGTGGCGGTCACGGTGAGCGTGCCCGGGAAGCCCTGGTCACCATCCGGGCTGACGTGCTGCAGCGTGGCATGATCTGAAGTGGCCTCAACCACTTTCCATACCACCTTGTCGAAGCCGCGCTTGCCGCCATGGAGTGCGTTGACGCCGTTGTTCACCGGCACCTGGTAGGTCTTGCCGTCCAGGGTGAAGCGACCCTTGGCAATGCGGTTGGCGAAGCGGCCCACGATGGTGCCGAAGTACTGCGGGTTGTCCAGCGTGGCCTGCAAATTGCGGTCGCCCAGCAGCACGTCAGCGTACTTGCCGTCACGGTCCGGCACTTCCAGCGAGTGCAGGGCAGCACCGAGGGTAATCACCCGTGCCTGCATGCCGCTGCCGTCGCGCAGCAGGATCGATTCCACCTGCGTGCCATCCGCGGTTTTCCCGATCACGGTGCGCTCCTGTGCGCCTGCCGCCCCCACGGCAGAAAGCGCCAACACGCCGATCAACCCAGCCGCCTTTCCCTTCCCAGAAAGCATTGCACCAGACCCCTCTCGATGTCGTGGAGCGTACAAAAACATATAATCAGACAATACGCACGTTGCGACGCAGCAAGCGCTATGGGTCAATCGCTCAGCGAGATTGCCGCCGTCATCCCGTGGATCGAAGAAAAGCCGCGCACCACAGCGTCGGCGGAGGCGACCGCCCGCGACGCGATACCCAGTTCCTCCAACGCCGCCTGGTACATCACCGTCACAGGCCCCGACCCAACCACCGGTAGCGCCGGCCGTTGGCCGGCCCACGCATCCCCATCCCCAAGCGCCGCAAACAACCCCATCGCATCCTTGATCTCCGCGCCCACCAGCACCCCCCGCAGATACGAACTCGACTCCGAGCGCTCCAACATCCCCCGAACCACCCGCGCCCGCACCCCGAACAACAACGCGCCCAACCCCAACGCGCCCTTCGCTCCCACCCGCACACCCTCCAGAAACGCCGGTCCAACAACGCCGGGCCCCTCCAGCACGGAAGCCAGCAATCCTCCGCCCGCCAGTCGATCAAACAGCTCACCCGACATCGCCGTCATGAAACTCTCCACCCGGCCTGCGCGCAGTTGTATCCACTTGGTGTGCGTGCCGGGCAGGACAACCACGGCGTCGGAACCAATGGCTCCGCCGCTGAGCAGTCCCAGCAGTTCCGTCTCTTCACCGCGCATCACATCGGGCGCGCCATCGAACGCGCGCACGCAGGCCATGCCGGGCACGATGCGCAGCTCCAGGCTTCCGATTTGGGTAGCAACCAATTGTTCCGCCACGGTTTCCGCGCCTGCCGGGCAGTCCACGTAGCCCGCATCCACCCACCCCACATTCGAACCGATCATGCCCGCCGCATAGGCATGCACGGCCTTCGGCCACCGCGCCCGTATGCTGTCTGTGGCGATGACCATGCCGTCGCGCGACAACGTCGCCACGCCTGCGGGTTCTTCATGTGTATCGAGCAACCGGCCATCCGCGGCGATCAGATATGTCCGCAGGTTCGAGCTGCCCCAGTTGATTCCTATGATGTTGTCGGTACGGTGATGCGGCATGACCCCTCCTCGGACGAACGGCAGCAGTTGCCTATTGTCTGATTATATGGTTTGGTGGCGAGCGCCTGGCAAGCCTGCCGGTGCGGTAAGCCTCGGGAGGGGAAACATGGTGAATGGCACGCTGCGTGCGCTGGTGGTGGCGGTACTCTTACAGGCGTCGGCAGGCGCGACCGCACTGGATCTGGCGAAGACGAACCCTTTGCTCGACTCGGGTCCAGACCCGTGGATCGTGAGGGAAGGGCAGGTCTTCTACTACATGGGCACCCATGGAGACCGCCTGGCCATCCGCGCCACCACCGACCTTGCGCGATTGGACGAGGCGGCCGAGGTCACCGTGTGGCGTCCGCCGGCAACCGGCGCGAACGCAAAGTCGATCTGGGCCCCGGAACTGCACCGCATTGATGGCAGGTGGTACATCTACTACACGGCCGCGGCCAGTGATGCACCTCAAGGAAAAGAGGATGCGCATCGCGGCGTGTTCGTGCTGGAGAACAGCGGAGCGGACCCTACCCAAGGCACCTGGACCGATCGCGGTCGGCTTTCTACCGCTCAGCCCGGCATCGACGGAACCACGTTCACTGCCAACGGCAAACGCTATTTCGTGTACTCACCGTATGTGGGTCCTGACAGCGTGCTGGCCATCGCGGAAATGGCCAATCCGTGGACGCTGAAAGGGAAGGAGACGATCATCGCCCGGCCGGACCAGGCGTGGGAGCGGCAGGGCGGGCGGCAGATTCTGGAAGGTCCGGAGTTCCTGCAGGGGCCCAATGGCGATGTGTTCCTGACCTACTCGGGTAGTGCCTGCTGGTCCGATGGCTACGCCATTGGTCTGCTGCAGGCCAAGCCGGGGGCCAACCTCCTGGATGCGAAGGCGTGGACAAAGGCCGCGCGGCCCATTCTTCAGAAGAACCCCGCCGGGAATGTGTACGCACCCGGGCACAATGGGTTCTTCCAAATGGACGATGGTTCCTCCTGGATCGTCTACCACGCCAATCCCGGCCCGGAGATGGGCTGCACCGGGAAGCGCTCGCCGCGGGTGCAGCCGGTGCATTGGGATGAGGCGGGAAAGCCGGTGCTGGATCTGCCGGTGGGCCGACGACCGTAGAGCCACGCCCTGCGTGGCTGAGCGCGGTGTCAGACACGGTCGAAGCCACGCAAGGCGTGGCTCTACGGCGTGGCCACCGAACGTCGCAATATCAGCCGGACGGCTTGGAAACAGACCCGCGCAGGATCAACCGGTGCGGCAACACCCGGTTGACGATGCTGCGCCCTGACCCGGGCGCTTGCCGGATCTCCCGCAGCAGAATCTCAACCGCCGCATCCGCCATCTCCGCCACCGGCTGATGCAGGGTGGTCAGCTCCGGCCAAACCATCGTCGCGGCCGACGTGTCATCGAACCCCACCACCGAAAGATCACCCGGCACGTCCAATCCGCGCCGGTGCGCGACCGAAACCACCGCCGAGGCCATGTCGTCGTTGCTGGCAAAGATCGCCGTGGGCCGGTTACGCAGCGACAACAGCCGTTCCGCAGCCTGCAACCCGGAGCGGTAGGTGAAATGACCGGGCTGGACAACGCTGTCATCGAACTGAATACCGGCCGCAGCCAAGGCATCCAGATAACCCAGCCAGCGATGTGCGCTGGCGGTCTGGTTGGGGTCACCCTTGATGTAGCCGATGCGCCGGTGCCCCTGTGCAATCAGATGCGTCACCATGTCGTAACTGGCGCGATGATCGTCGATGCGCACGCACGACACCTTGTCGCTGAGATGGCCTGAGGCGATCGCCACTACCGGAATGCCGGCTTGCACAAACTCCATCACGATGGCGCGGGATTCGCACAACGGCGGCGGCAGAATCACCCCCGCCACATTGTCGGCGAGCTGTCGTGCAGCCTCGCGCCGCGCCTTCGAGTCCAGCCCGTCCCAGGTGGCGATCATCAGCTGCGCCGCAGCCCGGGTAGAGCCGCGCAGGGCACCGACCAGCAGTTCGCGCAGATAGCTTGAACTGGGATTGGTGTAGATCAGCGCAATGGAGACATGCTGCGCGGCGGCCAGCGCACTGGCCGCCGGGTTGGGACGGTAGTCCAGTTCACGCACGCTGCGCAGTACCCGGTCGCGGTTGCTTTCGCGCACGCTGGCATGCCCATTCATTACACGCGAAACCGTCATCGCAGACACGCCTGCGTGCGCGGCTACTTCGTCAATGGTGATTGCACTCGCTTTCCGTCGGACCGCCTTGCTGCTGTTTTTCACGCAATGGGTTCCTTTGCTGCGCTGCATGATGACAACCGTGTGACCGGGTGATTAGTCTGCGCCCTGACGAGATGGTAGCGCTACCACCGAGACAGGGTAAGCCTCGGAACTGTGCCCCCCAATGCCATGCGGTCGATCTGGCAGTCCTGAAAGCGAGTTGAGTCGCAGTTCGTGCAAAGCGCACTGCGATGTTCGGTGTGGAAGACGGGCTTTCGCCCGTAGGTGGTCCCCGGAAGGGGCGATACATCCATTCGATCGTATGTCAGAGGGGAGCGTCATGAGTGCTTGCACGTTTCGTCGTACCGCGCAGCTGGGGGCCCGTTCATGAGCCGCAAGCTGGCAAAGTTCAAATCCCGCGCCATGTTCACCTTCGTCGGTGGCATCCTGGTCATCAATCCCGCGTTCGCACAGGACGCCGCTACTCCGGCCCCCGCGCCCCAACAGCAGACGCAGGCCAGTCCGACGCAGCTGGACACGGTGCAGGTCACTGGCATCCGCAACAGCCTCAGCCAGGCCATGGACATCAAACGCGACTCTGCCGGTGTGGTCGACGCGATCAGCGCCGAGGACATCGGCAAGTTCCCGGATACCAACCTGGCCGAGTCGCTGCAGCGCATCACCGGCATCTCCATCGAGCGTCGTGACGGCGAAGGTGCGCAGGTCACCGCGCGAGGCTTCGGCCCGCAGTTCAACATGGTGACCCTCAACGGGCGCCAGATGCCCGGTGCCGACGCCTTCGGTGCGGCGGGGCAGGTGGCCATCGGCGGCATTGATGGCGGTACCCGCGCGTTCAACTTTGCCCAGTTGGCGGCAGAAGCCATCAACGGCATCGAGGTCTACAAGACCAGCCAGGCCAATGTGCCCAGCGGTGGCATTGGTGCCACCATCAATATCCTGACCGCGCGCCCGTTCGACCATAACGGCCTGGTGGCCAGTGCCGGGGCCAAGGCGGTCTACGACGACAGCCAGCCCTTCGACAACGACCTCACGCCCGAACTGTCCGGCATCTTCAGCTACAGCAATCCTGACAAGACCTGGGGCGTCGGTGTCAGTGCCAGCTACCAGAAGCGCAAGGGCGGCTCGGTGCAGGCCACCAACAATTACTGGAACATCCAGCCGTGGACCGGCACCATGCCGGGCAATCCGACCGTGACCAATGCGCCGGCCGTCGGGGCGCTGTACGCGCGCCCCAACGATCTTCGCTATGCCTTCGCCGAGTTCGAGCGCGAGCGCATCAATGGCCAGGCCGTGCTGCAGTTCGCCCCCACCGACGCGATCACCCTGACCCTGGACTACACCTATTCGACCAACGAGATCGAAGAGAATCGTGGCGAGCAGGGCATGTGGCTGCAGAACAGCAACTACACCGACGTCACCTTCGATACCAGCGGTGCGATCGCCACGCCGGTCTATATCCGCGAAATCGCAGGCACCAAGGACTTCGGGCTGGAACAGCAGCGCAGCATGCAGAAGTACAAGCTGGGCTCGCTCGGTTTCAATGCCAAGTGGGACGTCACCGACCGGTTCAAGCTGAGCTTTGACGCGCACAATTCGAAGAACGAGAGCCTGCCGAACGATCCGCTGACCGGCGGCGGCTCCATCTTCAGCAGCATCGCCGGCACCAACAACTGCACCACCGGGCCGCACTGCGGTGGGTCCTGGGTGCAGGAAATGGTGTTCAACAACGGGCTGCCCGTGGGCACCCAGGTCTGGTATCCGACCACGGCGGACGCAATCGCCAAGACCAACGGCGTGGTCAACCCGGGCTTCGTGCCGGGTGAAATCGGTTCGCAGGTGCTTCGCATCAACTCGCAGACCCAGATCAGCGAGATCAAGCAGGGCCGGATCGACGGCGAATGGAACTTCGACTCCGGCCGCTTCCAGTTTGGTGTCGACTCCAGCAAGCAGACCACCCACCGCATCCAGGCCGCGGAGAACTACAACACCCTGGGCGACTGGGGCGTGGCCAATGTGGACGGAGATGTCGCCAACGGGCTGATGGACCTGCTGCAGCCGGTCAACATCGTCGGCCTGTTCGATGACTACAGCGCCAACAGCTTCAGCGCCTGGCGCGGCGATGCCGGCCGGCTCGCGCAGTGGGCGGCAGCCAATTATGGTGCCAACCTCGGCGTCAGCCCGCAGAACGCGGCCGACAACCGGGTGGAGGAAAAGACCAAGTCGGCCTACTTCCAGGTCGAGCTGGACGGCGAGCTGGGCGGCATGCGCACCAATACGCGACTGGGCGTGCGCTATGAAACCACCGACGTGGTGTCGACGTCGATCATCGCCATTCCCGAGGCGATCGAGTGGCAGTCGAACAACGACTTCCGGGTGGTGCTGTCCGATGAGCAGCAGCCGTTCACCGAAAAGAACAAGTACAGCTACGTCCTGCCGAATCTCGATTTCAGCATCGACCTCATGGACGACTTGAAGGGGCGTGTGTCGTTCGGCAAGAGCATCGCGCGTGCGCCGATCGGCAACCTGTATGCAGGTCCGACCGCACAGCAGCCGTTTGGCTCGGTGCTGATCGATCCGTCGGTGCGCGCCAGCGGCACCGCACAGAATCCACAGTTGAAGCCGCTGGAATCGGACAACCTGGATCTGGCGCTGGAGTGGTACTTTGCCGACGCCAGCTACGTGTCGGTGACGTACTGGAACAAGCAGGTGGCCAATTTCATCGGCAACACCATCGTGCAGGAGAACCTGTATGGTCTGCGCGACCCGACGTCCGGTCCGGATGCGCAGGCAGCTCTGGCCTTCCTGACCAGTGGTGCCTGCGTCAGCCAGGTGGGCGCGGCCAATGCAGCGGCCTGCAATGCCAACGACACCGCGCTGTTCACCGCGCTGGCGCTGTTGCGCAACAACCCGGCCGGGTTGGGGGCCTACGACGGTACGGACGCGCAGGTTCTGGCCACTGAAGCGGCCTACGACCTGTATGGAACGGCCGCCGACCCGCTGTACCAGTTCAACGTCAACCGCCCCATCAACCAGAACGAGTCCAAGCTGCACGGCTGGGAACTGGGCGGGCAGTACTTCTTCGGGGATACCGGATTCGGCGTGCTGGCCAACTACACCATCGTGAACGGCGATGTGGGCTACAACGATGCGGGCGATCCGAACATCGACCAGTTCTCGCTCACCGGCCTGAGCGACACCGCCAACGTGATGCTGATGTACGAAAAGTTTGGCTGGTCGGTCCGCCTGGCCTGGAACTGGCGCGACGAGTACCTGATCCTGGCGAACCAGGGGGCGAGCCGAAACCCGTACTATGTGGAAGAGTATGACCAGTGGGATCTCAGCGTGAACTACACTCTGAATGACAACTGGTCGTTCGGACTGGAAGCGATCAACCTGACCGGTGAGGACGTCCGTTGGCGTTCGCGCACCTCGCAGATGATCGTGAAACTGGCTGACCAGAGTCCGCGTTACATGCTGGGCGTTCGCTACAGGTTCTGATCGGGTACGGGTGCCGCTGCGTGTGCAGTGGCACCCGCGCAAGGCTCTGATGGAATTGGATGAGACGATGGCGCGTTACGAAATGCTCAACAACATTGCCCACCGGGACCTGCGCGTGGCGACCGGCTTCGGGCCCGAGTTTGGTGACGCGGTGGGCATGGTGCCGGCGTACCCAAGCGAGTTTGCGGAACTGCAGCGGGAGTACCCGATCTTCCTGCGCAAAGATGCAGCTACCGGGGAATGGCAGTCGGTGGCCCTGCTCGGTTTCGAGCAGCATGAGAATCTGTACCTGCAGGACGGCCGCTGGAATGCCTCTTACCTGCCCGGGGCTGCGGCCAAGGGCCCGTTTCTGATCGGGTTCCAGGAACAGCAGATTGACGGCACGCCGACCCAGGAGGCCGTACTGCATGTGGATCTGGATCACCCACGGGTGTCCGTGGTGCAGGGTGAGCCGGTGTTCCTGCCGCAGGGGGGCAACACCCCGTATCTGGACCATATTGCCGGCGTGCTGCGCGGCATCCACGATGGGCATGCATACGGCACGCAGATGTTCGCGATGCTCGACGCAAAGGGCTTGATCCAGCCGGTGGCGCTGGATGTGCAGATCGACCCGCAGCACAGGGTGAACGTCAACGGGCTGCACGCCATTGACCGTGATCGGCTGGCCCAGCTGGACGGCTCGGCGCTGGCCGAACTCAATCGCGCTGGCTATCTGGAAGGGGTCTACCTGATGCTGGCGTCGCTGCACAACATGCGTCGCCTGATCGCCGAGAAACAGCGGCGCCTGCGGTTGCAGGACACCGCCATGTCCAGCAGGAACTGACCCATGCTGCACGGCGTTGCCATGCGGTCGCTGGACGGGTTGGATCCCGCCGCGCTGCCCATGGAGGCCCTGGTGGCTGCCGGCGAGCCGGTGGTGCTGCGCGGGGTTGCACGTGACTGGGCGCTGGTGCAGGCAGGGCGGCGTTCCAGTGCGGACGCGCTGGACTATCTGCGGGGTTTCGACGCCGGTGTGCCGGTGCAGTATTCATTCGGCGCGCCGGAGATCAACGGCCGACCGTTCTACAACGCGGACTTCACCCGGTTGAACTTCGAGGTCCGGCGTGGGGTGCTGAGCGCGGTGCTGGATGAGATTGCCGGCACCTTTGAGGTTCCGCGCCCACCCACCTACTATGTGGCGTCGCTGCTGATCGAGCGGGCCTTGCCCGGATTCGCGCAGGATAATGACGCCGGCCTGGCGGCGCTGGGCATCAACGCCTCGGCCAGCATCTGGATCGGCAACCGGGTCACTGCCTCCTGTCATTTCGACACGCCGGACAATCTGGCCTGCTGCGCCGTCGGCCGGCGCCGCTTCACCCTGTTTCCGCCGGAGCTGATCGACAACCTCTATCCGGGACCGTTGGAACCGACGCCGGGCGGGCAGGTGGTCAGCGTGGTCGATTTCGACGAGCCGGATTTCAACAAGCATCCGCGTTTTCGTGAGGCATTGGCCAGCGCGCAGTCCGCCGTGCTGGAGCCGGGAGACGCGATCTTCATTCCGAGCATGTGGTGGCATCACGTGCGCAGCCTAGAGCCGTTCAACGTGCTGGTGAATTACTGGTGGCGCAGTTCGCCGGCCTTCCTGTCCTCACCGCTGCCTGCGCTGCAGCACGCCATGTGGGCGCTGCGTGATCTACCGGAACGGGAAAAGCAGGCGTGGGCAAAGATCTTTGATTACTACGTTTTTGGTCCTGGCGAGCGCGCGGGGCAACATCTACCCGAGGCCGCGCGCGGGGAACTGGCGCCGTTCGACGAGACGCAGGCGCGCCGTGTGCGCGCCCAGCTGCTGAGTCGACTCAATCGTTGAGGGGAGCACAGCATTGAACGCTGCTGAGACAACCGAAGGACGGATCCGCAGGGTGGTCATCGCCGGCGGCGGCACGGCGGGCTGGCTTGCCGGCTGCGCGCTGTCCCATCAGTTCCGTGACCAACTGGAGATCACCCTGGTGGAATCGGAGCAGATCGGAACCGTCGGGGTAGGCGAGTCGACGGTGCCGCCCATCCGCACCTTCCACCGCTTTCTTCAGATCGACGAACAGGAGTTCCTGCGCGAGGTCGCCGGCACGTTCAAGCTCTCGATTTCGTTCGAGAACTGGCGTCGCCCCGGCGAGCGCTTTTTCCACCCATTCGGTACCATCGGCCAGAACACCTGGGCCACGCCGTTCCATCACTTCTGGCTGGACAGCCTGCGTCGCGGCATGCCGTCGGACCTGGGCGACTTCTGCCTGGAAAGTCTTGCCTCGCGCGGTGACCAGTTCTCGCTGGAGACCCAGCCGCAGGTGAGCTACGCCTACCACTTCGATGCCGGGCTGTACGCCAAGTTCCTGCGCCGCAGGGCCGAAGCGCAGGGGCTGAAGCGCGTGGAAGGCAAGATCCGTGAAGTCCGGCAGCACGCACATGACGGTTCGGTGCAGGCACTGGTGCTGGAGGACGGGCAAGTCATCGAAGGCGATCTGTTCATTGACTGCACCGGCTTCCGCGGCCTGCTCATCGAGCAGACCCTGAAGAGCGGCTACGAGGACTGGCACGAATGGCTGCCCAGTGACCGCGCCGTGGCGGTGCAGACCGAGTCGGTGGCACCGCCGGTGCCGTATACGCGCGCGATCGCACATGAAGCGGGTTGGCGTTGGCACATCGCCCTGCAGCACCGGGTCGGCTGCGGACTGGTGTTTTCCAGCCGTCACATGTCCGACGACGAGGCGCATGCCAAATTGCTGCGCGATGTTGAAGGCGAACCCCTGCGCGACCCGTGGCTGGTGCCGTTCCGCAGCGGGCGCCGGCTGAAGGCCTGGAACCAGAACGTGGTGTCGCTTGGCTTGGCCAGCGGTTTCATCGAGCCGCTGGAGTCGACCAGCATCCACCTGACCATCAGCGCCGTGGTGCGGTTGATCCAGCTGTTCCCGTCCGAGGGTATCAGCCCGTCGCTGGTGCGGCTGTTCAATGAGGTCAGCCAGCAGGAAATGGAGCACGTGCGCGACTTCATCATCCTGCATTACCACGCCAACCAGCGCGACGAGCCGATGTGGAAGGCATGCAGGGAAATGGCCTTGCCGGATTCGCTGGACATCCGTTTGCGTGCCTGGCGCGAACGCGCGCACGCCTGGCAGGACCCGGGCGAACTGTTCCGCGTGGATTCCTGGACCAGCGTATTGATGGGGCAGGGGATCCAGCCCGGAGCCCCGCATCCACTGGCGCGCGCCCTGAGTGATGCCGATCTGCGCACGTTGCTGACGCGGCTCCAGCAGCCGCTGCAGCAAGCGGTTGCCCGGATGCCCTCGCAGGACAGGTTCATCGAACAGTACTGCAGGGTGGCACCGGGCGTGTGGCCGTCGCGCGTGGCCATCGCGTAGCCGCCGCGCGGCCTTCTGTCGGCCTGCCAAGGTAGCGCTAACTTTCAACGTTCAAAGGGTGTTTTGATGGATCTGGTTGCGGGAATTGATGCGGGTACGCAAAGCCTGAAGGTAGTGGTCTACGACCCGGCCGGGCAAGCCATCGTGGCCACTGCAAGTGCGCCGCTCGAGCTGAGCAGCGGCGGCGATGGCAGCCGTGAACAACGGCCAGCCGACTGGGTAGCTGCGCTGCATGCGTGTTTCGGCGCGCTCGACCCCGGCATCCGCGCGAACATCGCCGCACTGGCGGTATCGGGCCAGCAACACGGCTTCGTGCCGGTGGATGCGGCAGGGGACGTGCTGGCACCGGCCAAGCTCTGGTGTGACACCAGCACCTCGGCCGAGTGCGTGCAGATCATGGACGCGGTGGGCGGCCCCGCCCGCACCATCGCGCTGGCGGGCAACCCGGTGCTGACCGGATACACGGCGTCGAAGCTGCCGTGGACCAAGGTGCATCGCCCCGACGCCTACGCGCGCCTGGCGACCATCCTGCTGCCTCACGACTACCTCAATTTGGTGCTGACCGGGCAGCGCTTCTGCGAGTACGGCGACGCCTCCGGAACCGGCTGGCTGGACGTGCGAGCCCGCACCTGGTCGAAGGAACTGTTGCGTGCCACCGATCCGGATCGGGACCTTGCGGAATGCCTGCCGCCCATCGCCGAGCCTGATGCCTTGTTCGACGTGGATCCTGCCACCGCGGCCTCACTGGGTATCCCGGCAACGGCGAAGGTGGCGGTGGGTGGCGGCGACAACATGATGGCCGCCATTGGGACCGGCTGCGTCGTCCCGGGACGGTTGGCCATGAGCCTGGGTACCTCCGGAACGCTGTTTGCCTACTCTGATACGCCGGTGGTGGACCCGGAAGGCGCATGGGCCGCATTCTGTTCCTCGACCGGCGGCTGGCTGCCGCTGATCTGCACCATGAACTGCACGGTGGTGACCGAACAGGTCGCCAAAACCTTTGGATTCAGCACCCGCGATGGCGATGCGCATCTGCGCGCCACCGCGCCGGGCGCCGAGGGACTGGTGATGCTGCCGTTCCTCAACGGCGAGCGCACCCCGGATCTGCCGCATGGCAAAGGCGTGCTGGCGGGCCTCGATACCACCAACATGACCCCGGCACACCTCTACCGCGCGGCCATGGAAGGAGCCACCTACAGCCTGAAGTATGGCTACGACGCATTCGTGCGTGCCGGCATGCAGTTCGACCGCATCGTGCTGACCGGCGGCGGCAGCAACAGCGCCGAATGGCGGCAACTGGTCGCCGATGTGTTCGGCCTGCCGGTGGAGGTGCCCGTGCAGGCTGAAGGCGCTGCATTCGGTGCTGCGCTGCAGGCGCTGTGGGCGCTGGGACGTTCGCGCGGCGATGCGGCCTCCATCCACGACATCACCGACCGGCACGTCGCGCTGGATGCCTCGCTTTCGGCACGCCCGGATCCGGCGCGCACCCAGGCCTACGCCACCGCCTACACGCGCTATCTGTGCCACCTCGACGCCATCACGCCGCTGCAGCGCGGCTGATCTCACTTTTCGCGACACCTCGCATAACCAAAGGAACATGCATCATGAGCACGCAGCCCTACATCGGCGCCAAGGAATACTTCCCCGGCATAGGCCGCATCCCGTTCGAAGGTCGCGGCTCGGACAATCCGCTGGCATTCAAGGTCTACGACGCCAACAAGGTCATCGGCGGCAAGACCATGCAGGAGCACCTGCGTTTCGCCGTGTGCTACTGGCATACCTTCTGCAACGCCGGGCATGATCCCTTCGGCCCGGGCACCCGCCATTTCCCGTGGGAGTCCAGCTCGCCGATGGCGAGTGCGGAAGCCAAGGTGGATGCGGCATTCGAGTTCTTCACCAAACTCGGTGTGCCGTACTGGTGCTTCCACGACATCGACCTGGCTCCGGATGCTGATGACCCGGCCCAGTACGAGAAGAACCTGAAGCACATGGTCGGGCTGGCCAAGGCCCGCCAGGACGCCACCGGCATGAAGCTCCTGTGGGGTACAGCCAACCTGTTCTCGCACCCGCGCTACATGAACGGCGCTTCGACCAATCCGGACTTCGCCGTGGTCGCGCGCGCCGCCGTGCAGGTCAAGGCGGCACTGGAAGCGACCGTCGAGCTGGGCGGCGAGCACTATGTGTTCTGGGGCGGCCGCGAAGGCTACGCCTCGCTGGTGAATACGCAGATGAAGCGCGAGGTCGACCACTTCGCCCGCTTCCTGACCATGGCCCGCGACTACGGCCGCAGTATCGGCTTGAAGGGTAACTTCCTGATCGAGCCCAAGCCGATGGAGCCGATGAAGCACCAGTACGACTTCGACAGCGCCACCGTGGCCGGTTTCCTGAAGGAGCATGGGCTGGAGAAGGACTTCAAGCTCAACATCGAGGCCAACCACGCCACGTTGTCCGGCCACACCTTCGAGCACGACCTGCAGGTGGCCTCCGACCACGGCCTGCTCGGCAGCATCGACGCCAATCGCGGCAACGCCCAGAACGGCTGGGATACCGATCAGTTCCCGACCGACCTGTACGACACGGTCGGTGCCATGCTGGTGGTGCTGCGCCAGGGCGGGCTGGAAGGTGGCTTGAACTTCGACGCCAAGGTGCGCCGTGAATCCACCGATCTGGACGATCTGTTCATTGCCCACATCGGTGGCATGGATGCCTTCGCACGCGGGCTGGAAGTCGCCCATGGGCTGTTGAATGACTCGCCGTGGGAGCAGTGGCGGAAAGAGCGTTACGCCAGCTTCGACAGTGGTGCCGGCCAGCAGTTTGAGCGCGGCGCACTCAGCCTTGCCGAACTGGCGGCGCTGGGCGCGAAGGGCGGCGAGCCGAAGCAGATCAGCGGCAAGCAGGAACGTTACGAGAACCTGATCAACCAGTACCTGTTGCGCTGAGCGCGCCTACAAGGATGACCACCATGACCCACCCCGACTCGACGCGCCGTAGCGGCGTTCTTATTGTCGCGCTGCTGCTGGCGCTGGCCGGCTGCAAGGGCGAAGACAAGGCCGCCGTGCCCGCAGCGGCGCAGGCCGATGCCAACCCCTGGCCGCAGGTGACCTGGCCGCTGGCCGAAGATGACGCGATGGAAAAGCGCATTACCGACCTGATGGCGACCATGACCGTCGAGGAGAAGGTGGGTCAGCTGGTGCAGGGCGATATCGCCAGCATCACCCCGGACGATCTGCGCAGGTACCGGCTGGGCTCGATCCTGGCCGGCGGCAACTCCGACCCCGGCGGCCGTTACGATGCCTCGCCGGCCGAGTGGTTGGCGCTGGCCGATGCCTTCTATGAGGCGTCGATGGATACCTCGCAGGGCGGCAAGGCGATTCCGGTGCTGTTCGGTATTGATGCCGTGCACGGGCAGAGCAACATCGTCGGGGCCACCTTGTTTCCGCACAACATTGGCCTGGGCGCAGCGCGCAACCCGGAGCTGCTGCATCGCATCGGCGAGATCACCGCGCTGGAAACCCGTGCCACCGGCATGGAGTGGACCTTCGCCCCGACCGTGGCCGTGCCGCAGGACGACCGTTGGGGCCGAACCTACGAGGGCTATTCCGAGTCCCCGGACATCGTGGCCAGCTATTCCGGCCGGATGGTCGAAGGCCTGCAGGGCGAGGTCGGCTCGCCCGAATTCCTGGATGGGCGGCATGTGATCGCGTCGGTCAAGCACTTCCTTGGTGACGGCGGCACCACCGACGGCAAGGACCAGGGCGATACGAAGATCAGCGAAGCCGAACTGGTGCGCATCCATAACGCTGGCTATCCGCCGGCGATTGAAGCCGGTGCGCAGACCGCGATGGCCTCGTTCAACAGCGTCAACGGCGAGAAGATGCACGGACACAAGCCGTACCTGACCGACGCGCTGAAAGGCCGGATGAATTTCGGTGGCTTCGTGGTCGGCGACTGGAACGGCCACGGCCAGGTGAAAGGCTGCACCACCACCGATTGCCCGGCCACGATCAACGCCGGCCTGGACATGGCGATGGCCTCGGACAGCTGGAAGGGCTTCTACGAAACCACGCTGGCGGCAGTGAACGACGGCACCATCAGCCAGGAGCGGCTGGACGAAGCGGTGCGGCGCATCCTGCGGGTGAAGATGCGTCTGGGTCTGTTTGAAGCGGGCAAGCCGTCAACACGTGCGGTCGGCGGCCAGTTCGCACTGATTGGTGCGCCGGAGCATCGTGAGGTGGCCCGGCAGGCAGTGCGCGAGTCGCTGGTGCTGCTGAAGAACCAGGGTGCCGTGCTGCCGCTGGCACCGAAGCAGCGCATCCTTGTGGCCGGTGATGGGGCCAATGATGTGGGCAAGCAGGCAGGCGGCTGGACCCTCAACTGGCAGGGTACCGGCACCACCCGCAAGGACTTCCCGAATGCGGACACCATCTACGAAGGCATCGCGAAGCAGGTCAAGGCGGCGGGCGGAGAGGCGGTGCTGGCGGTCGACGGCAAGTACACCACCAAGCCGGACGTGGCCGTGGTGGTGTTCGGCGAAAACCCGTATGCCGAGTTCCAGGGTGACCTGCCCACCCTGGCCTACAAGCCAGGCGATGATGCAGACCTGGAACTGCTCAAGCGCTTGAAGGCGGACGGCATTCCGGTGGTGGCGGTGTTCCTGAGTGGCCGCCCGCTGTGGGTGAATCGTGAGATCAACGCGTCCGATGCGTTCGTCGCCGCCTGGCTGCCCGGTTCGGAAGGTGCAGGCATTGCCGATGTCCTGCTGCGCAAGCCGGATGGCAGCGTGCAGCACGACTTCAAGGGCAAGTTGAGCTTCAGCTGGCCGCGCACTGCGACGCAATACGCCAACAATGTCGGACAGAAGGACTACAACCCGCAGTTTGCCTTTGGCTATGGCCTCACCTACGCCGACAAGGGCGATCTGGCGGCACTGCCGGAGGAATCGGGCGTAACCGGCAATGAAGGTGCGGTGGGCGTGTACTTCGCGCGCGGCGACGCCGGTTCCGGCATTGCCCTTCGATTGGAAAACCCGACGGGGCAGGGCGTGACCGTCACCAAAGTGCCGGAATCCCTCGACGGTGATCTGTTGAAGGTCACGGGCGTCGACCACCTCCAGCAGGAAGACGGGCGCCGTCTGGCCTGGTCGGGCAAGGGCGAGGCCACCGTTGCGCTGCAATCGCATACGCCACTGGACGTGCAGCGCGAAAGCAACGGCGACCTGATGCTGCTGACCACGCTGCGCGTTGACGCCGCGCCCAAGGGCAAGGCGTGGCTGGCGGTAGGCTGCGGCACCGGGTGTTCGGCCCGTGTGGACGTGGGTCCGACCCTGGCGGCACTGCCGATGGGAGAATGGAAGCGGGTCGGCATTCCGTTGAAATGCCTGACCACCGCAGGTGCGGATGTCAGCAAGCTGGACCGGCCCTGGTCGCTGGGCACCGCCGGGGCGATGACGGTGTCCGTCTCGCACGTTGCCCTGGGGGCGTTGAACGAAGCCGAAGTCACGGTCGCATGCCCGGGCAAGTGACCATGCCCGCAGCGCTATCGACGCTTCGGCGGCCTTGCCACCGAATCCCGCACCACCAGACGGTGCGGGACCAGGTGGTCGGTCAATTCGAGTGGCGCATCGCCCTTGCGCCGAATGCTGCGCAGCAGGAGTTCAAGCGCGGCATCCGCCATGGCACCGATAGGCTGCTGCACCGTGGTGAGCTCCGGCCACACCGTGGTGGCGGCGGAGCTGTCATCGAAGCCCACCACCGACAGGTCGCGCGGCACATCGAGACCGCGCCGGTGCGCGACCGAGATGACGGCGGCGCCCATGTCGTCGTTGCTGGCGAACACGGCGGTGGGCGGGCGCGGGTGGGACAGCAGTTTCTCCGCCGCGTCGAGGCCGGAACGGTAGGTGTAGTCGCCGTGCTGTACCAGCCCGGATTCGACCTCCAGCCCGGCCTCGTGCAGCGCGGTGACAAACCCCTCGTAGCGCCGTGCGCTCGCACTGAGATCATGACGCCCGCAGATGAATCCGATGCGGGTGTGGCCGTGCTGGAGGAGGTGTTCGGCCATCTCCTTGCCGGCGTGGAAATCGTCGATGCGGACGCAGGAGATGCCGTCGCCGAGCCGGCCCGAGGCAATTGCGATCACCGGAATGCCGGCCTTGACCAGTTCACTCACCGCCGCTGGGGATTCGCACAACGGGGGTGGCAGAATCACGCCGTCCACGCGGCCGGACAACGCGCGGGCGGCCTTGCGCTCCGCCGCCGGCTCCAGGGTGTCCCAGTAGTCGATTACCAGCTGGATGGCGGCATTGGATGCCACCCGCAGCAGGCCGACCAGCAGTTCGCGCAGGTACGCACCGCTCGGATTGGTGTAGATCAGCGCGACGCGGGTGTGTTGTGCAGCGGCCAGGGTGCTGGCGGCCAGGTTCGGTGTGTAACCCAGCTCCCGCACCGCCGCCATCACGCGCTCGCGCGTGGTGTCACGGACCTTACCCTGGTTGATCACCCGCGACACCGTCATCGGCGATACGCCGGCCCGGGTTGCCACCTCGTCGATCGTCACGCCGCTGGTTTTGCGGCGGACCGATTTCTTCGGCTTGTCCAATACGCGTTCCCTTCGATCTTCGTGACGCTGCCGCGCTGCAACGAGGGCGGATGATGGCGCACCCTGCGCACGACCCCAGCTTACCGCGTTTAACCGCCACGCTGCCGGCCGCTCGCCTTGTCGCGCGGTGTCATTGGATTGCAGTGATGCTTGCCGGACTGCTGGTGTTTACCGGCAGCGCACGGGCAGAAGACGGGTATGCGTTGTGGATGCGTTACGTTCCGGGAAGCGCGCCGCAGCTGGGAACGATTGTTGCGCCCGATCACACACCCACGCAGCGCGCCGCGCGCGACGAACTGGTCCGTGGTCTCACCGGCCTGCTGAGGCATGCCCCCACGCTGCGGACTGCCGTGGCCGGTGACAGGGCGCTGATACTGGGCACGCCGGATACATCGTCGTTGATTGCGCCGCTGCGTAAGGAATTGGCTGGGCTGGGCAACGAGGGCTACCTGATCCGGCGTACGCAGCAGGACGGTCGTGACGTGATTCTGGTGGCCGCGCAACAGGACATCGGCGTGCTGTACGGCGTGTTTCATCTGCTGCGTATGCTACAGACCGGTGCGCCGCTGGATCGCCTGGAGGTGCGCGAATCACCCAGGGTAGCGCTGCGGATACTGGATCACTGGGACAATCTGGATGGCCACGTCGAACGCGGCTACGCCGGCCGTTCACTGTGGGACTGGCAGAGCCTGCCGGAGTGGCGCGATCCGCGTTACACCGACTATGCGCGTGCCAACGCCTCCATAGGCATCAATGGCACCGTGTTGAACAACGTCAACGCCAGCGCCTGGAGCCTGTCTCCGGACTATCTGGTCAAAGCGGCGGCGCTCGCCGATCTGCTGCGGCCGTATGGCATTCGCGTGTACCTGAGCGCAAGGTTCAGCGCCCCGATTGAACTGGGCGGGCTCGCCACCGCCGATCCGCTGGATCCCGGCGTGCAGCGCTGGTGGCAGCGCAAGGTGGACGAGATCTATTCGCGGATACCGGATTTCGGCGGCTTCCTGGTCAAGGCAAACTCGGAAGGACAGCCCGGCCCACAGGACTATGGTCGCTCGCATGCCGACGGTGCCAACCTTCTGGCAGACGCCCTGGCACCCCACGGTGGCGTGGTGATGTGGCGCGCCTTTGTCTACGCGCACGACGTGCCAGCGGACCGCACCACCCAGGCCTACACCGAGTTCAAAGGCCTCGACGGGGCGTTCCGCCGCAACGTGATCGTGCAGGTGAAGAATGGCCCGCTGGATTTCCAGCCACGTGAGCCGTTCCATCCGTTATTCGGTGCGATGCCGCGCACGCCGCTGATGATGGAGTTCCAGATCACCAAGGAGTACCTCGGTTTCGCCACGCACCTGGTGTACCTGGGGCCTTTGTACGAAGAAGTGCTGCAGTCGGACACCCTCGCGCGTGGCCCCGGCTCCACCGTGGCACAAGTGATCGATGGCACGCTGGAAGGGCATGCACTGACCGGCATGGCAGGCGTGGCCAATATCGGCAACGACAGAACCTGGACCGGGTCGCATTTCGACCAGGCGAACTGGTACGCCTTCGGTCGGCTGGCATGGAATCCGCATGAATCCGCCCGCGCTATCGCTGCGGACTGGGCCGCCATGACGTTCTCGCCGGATCCGGCCGTGGTACAGCCCATCGTCGACATGATGATGGGCTCCCGCGAGGCCGCCGTGAACTATATGACCCCGCTGGGCCTGCACCATCTGATGGCGCGTGGGCACCACTACGGCCCCGGCCCGTGGGTGGACGGCGGCCCACGCGCGGACTGGACCTCGGTGTACTACCACCGCGCCGATCGCAACGGCATCGGCTTCGACCGCACCGTACATGGCAGCAACGCCGTATCCCAATACGCACCCGCTGTGGCAAAGCAGTTCGGCAGCCTGCAACAGGTCCCGGAGTCGCTGCTGCTCTGGTTCCACCACGTCCCCTGGGACCACCGCATGGCCTCCGGCCGCCCCCTGTGGGACGAACTGATTGCCCGCTACTCCCAGGGCGTCCGCCAGGTAGAGACCATGCAGCAAACCTGGGCCACCCTCAACCCCGTAGAGCCGGGTCTTGCCCGGCTGCCTTTCGCGATAGACCCCGAACGCCACGCCCAGATAGCCGCCTTCCTAAACATCCAACGTCGCGAAGCCCAATGGTGGCGCGACGCCAGCGTGTCCTACTTCCAATCCATCACCGGCAGACACCTACCGACAGGCGAGCCCGCACCCCCACACCCTCTGTCGTACTACCAATCCCTCCAGTTCCCCTCTGCACCAGGAGACGGACGATGACACCCCACGCCGCCTGTCTCGCGCGAACCCTCTTCGCCATCGCGACCTGCTGCGCATCACCCGCCATCGCCCAGGAATCCCTGGCCCCGCTGCTGCATCCGCTGTTCCAGGACCACGCCGTCCTGCAGCGCGACCAGCCGATCACGGTATGGGGCCATGCAACACAAGGAACGCCTGTAACGGTGACACTCGCCAAGCAGAACGTCACCGCGCACCCCGACTCCGACGGCCGTTGGCGCGCGACGTTGCGCCCGCTGGCGGCAGGCGGCCCCTATCAGATGACGGTGAAGGTCGGCCGGCGCACCCAGACCCTGCAGGACCTGCAGATGGGCGACGTCTGGCTGTGTTCCGGCCAGTCGAACATGGAACTGCCGGTCTGGCGCGCGCTCAACGCCGATGGTGAGATCGCCGCTGCCGCTCATCCGAATGTTCGTCTGTTCACGGTGCCAAAACACGCGGCCACCTCACCGCAGGAGGACTTCCACGACACGGTGGCCTGGGTGCCAGTGACGCCAGAGACCGTGCGTGACTTCTCTGCAGCCTGTTACTTCTTCGCACGCGAGCTTCAGAAGACCGTCAACGTACCGATGGGCCTGATCCAGGCCGCCTGGGGCGGCTCGCGGATTGAAGCGTGGACCAGTGCCGCGGCGCTGCGTGCGCAGGCCGATATGGCCCCCGCACTGGATCTGCTGGCGTTGTCGGCACAGGACAGCGCAGCTGCGAATGCGGCCTGGGGCAGACATTGGGCGCAATGGTGGGCCTCACGCTCCAACGCCACACCGGGTGACGCGCCGTGGAAGCCGGGCAGCAGTGCCGGATGGCGCGAGGCACCGGTCACGCTGGGTGCATGGGAGCGCTGGGGCATGCCCGCGCTGGCGGACTACAACGGCATGGTCTGGTATCGCACCCAGGTGACGCTGTCCGCCGCGCAGTCAACGCAGAGAGCCACGCTTGAACTCGGCCCGGTGGATGAAACCGACATGACCTGGGTGAACGGGGTCGGCGTAGGCAGCCAGTACGCACCGGGCGAACCACGTTCGTATCCGCTGCCGCCTGGCCTGCTGAAGGTGGGCACCAATCACATTGTGATCAACGTGCTGGACACCTGGGCCGACGGTGGGCTGGCCGGCCCGGCGTCGGCGCACGCGCTGCGTTTCGACGATGGCACGCGCGTCGCGCTGGACGCAGGCTGGCAGTACCGTCCAGCGCCTGGCGAGGGCGCACCGCCGTTGGCACCGTGGCATGCCGCCACCGGGCTGTCCACGCTGTACAACGGCATGATCGCACCACTCGGGAATCCCGCCCTGCGCGGCGTGCTGTGGTACCAGGGCGAATCCAACACTGCCGACGGCCCGGCCTATGCCGCGCGACTACGCACCCTGCGCAGCGACTGGCGCAGGCAGTTCGGCGCGCACACGCCATTGCTGATCGTACAGTTGGCCGGCTACGGCCAACCGCCGGTGGGTCCGGTGGAAAGTGCCTGGGCCGAGGTGCGCGAAGCACAGCGCCGTGTGGCCGCGGAAGACCCAAAGAGCGGACTTGCCGTCGCAATCGACATCGGCGACGCCTACGACATCCACCCGCCCAACAAGCAGGAGCTTGGCCGGCGCCTGGCCCGGCTGGCCCGGCACGTCGTCCAGGGCGAAGCTGGAGTGGTTCCGTCGGGCCCGACCGCGCGCAGTGCGACACGTACGTCTTCCGAAGTGCGGGTGCACTTTGACGACGTCAGTGGCGCACTGGTCACCACCGGTGCGCAGCGACCCATCGGCTTCGAGCTCTGCGTTGCCGACGGCGCGCCGTGCACCTATGCCGATGCGGACCTTGATGGGCACGACGTCGTTCTGCGTGGCCCGACCGCACAGACCTCGGCACGCGTGCGCTACTGCTGGGCGGATGGCCCGGTCTGTACGCTGCGCGACCGCAGCGGTGCCCCAGCCGGTCCCTTCGAGCTGGTCATCGATGAGGGTGCAGCACGATGATGAAACTACGCATCGGGGTGCTCGTTCTGATCCTGGCCGCCATGGGTCTTGCGCGTGTGCCGCAAGCGGTAGAGCCGGTCTATTTCAACTGGTTTGAGTACGCCGGCCACGATGTGGCCTTTAACGATCCTCTGCCTGCAGGGCATTACCGCAATCCGGTGCTCGCCGGTTTTCATGCTGACCCCAGTGTTGTTGCCGCCAATGGGCGCTTCTATCTGGTCAACTCCAGCTTTGCGTACTTCCCCGGCATTCCGGTGTTTGAAAGCAGGGACCTGGTGCACTGGAAGCAGATCGGCAACGTCATTGATCGCCCGGGCGTACTGGATTTTGACGGCCTGGGCGTGTCACGTGGCATCTTCGCGCCCGCCATTTCGTACCACGACGGCCTGTTCTACGTGGTCACCACCGCCGTCGATAGTGGCGGCAACTTTATCGTCACCGCGCGCGACCCGGCCGGCCCATGGTCGGAGCCGCACTGGCTGCCCGGCGTCGGCGGCATCGATCCGTCGCTGTACTTCGATGAGGACGGCCGTGCCTTCCTGGTGAACAATGACGCGCCAGATGGCACGCCGCGTTACGAGGGGCATCGGGCGATCTGGATGCAGCAGATCGACCGGGCCACGCTGAATCCGGTTGGGCCGCGCAAGGTGCTGGTGGACGGCGGCGTGGACCCGACCACAAAGCCGATCTGGATCGAAGGCCCGCATCTCTACAAGCGCGAGGGCTGGTATTACCTATCGGCCGCAGAGGGCGGCACCGGTCCGCAGCATTCGCAGGTGGTGCTGCGCAGTCGCAACATCTGGGGGCCGTATGTGCCGTTTGCGGGCAATCCCATCCTGACCCAGCGCGACCTCCCGGCAGACAGACCGCTGCCCATCACCAACGCCGGCCATGCCGATCTGGTGGAAGGACCCGATGGTTCCTGGTGGGCGGTGTTTCTGGCCAGCCGCAATTACCAGCAACGCCACTACAACACCGGCCGCGAAACCTACCTGCTGCCAGTTCAGTGGCAGGATGGCTGGCCGATCATCCTGCCGCCTGGGCAGGCCATTCCATATGTGGTTAAGGGACCTTCCTGGCTGCAGAACGGGCTGTCGCAGGCACCGGGCACCGGCAACTTCGTGGTACGCGATGATTTCAACGGGGCGACGCCGGGCGATGGATGGCTGCGGGTGCGGGTTCCCTCCAGGATGTGGGCCGACCTGCGCAGCCGTCCCGGCAGCCTTGGCGTTCATCCACTTCGAGAAGATCTCAACACGCGTCGCAATCCGTCGTTCCTCGGCCGCCGTCAGCAGCATCTCCGTTTCGAAGCCAGCACTGAAATGACACTCCCGTCGCCGGGTGTCGCCGCAGGGCTGGCGGCGTACCAGAGCGAAGACTACTGGTACTTCCTGGGCGTTCGTCAGCTGGACGGGAATCGCATGGCCGTGTTCGCTGAAGGGCGCGACGGCGGCGGGGTCACGAAGACGCTGGCCAACCGCGAACTGAACGCATCGCCGTCTTTACGCCTGAAGATCACGGGGGACGAGGGTCGCTACGCCTTTGCGTTCGACAGCGACGATGGACGCGGTTGGCAGACCCTGAAGGGCGACGTCGACGGCACCGTTCTGAGTACCGATCGTGCAGGGGGCTTCGTTGGCACCCTGCTGGGACCATTCGCGCGCGACGAGCGCGCATCGAGGAGCAGATGATGATGCTGAACCCTTGTTCGCTGTGTCGCTCGCTGGCCCTGAGCGCCGCCATCACGATGGCTACCGCTGTTCATGCGGCGCAACCGCAACCGTGGCTGGATACCTCCGCCTCGTTTGAAACCCGCGCTGCGGCGTTGGTCTCACAGATGACGCTGGAGGAAAAGGCGGCGCAGATGCAGAACGCCGCCCCGGCCATCGAGCGGCTGGGTGTTCCGGCGTACGACTGGTGGAACGAGGGACTGCACGGCGTGGCGCGGGCAGGGCAGGCGACGGTGTTCCCGCAGGCCATCGGCCTGGCCGCGACCTTCGACGTGCCGCTGATGCAGCAGGTGGCCACCACCATCAGCGACGAGGCGCGCGCCAAGCATCATCAGTTCGTCCGCGAAAACCAGCACGGGCGCTACCAGGGGCTGACGTTCTGGTCACCGAACATCAACATCTTCCGTGACCCGCGCTGGGGCCGGGGTCAGGAAACCTATGGCGAAGACCCGTACCTGACTGCGCGCATGGGCGTGGCCTTCGTGCACGGCCTGCAGGGCGATGACCCGGTGCACCGCAAGCTGGACGCCACCGCCAAGCATTTCGCAGTGCATAGCGGACCCGAGGCCGACCGCCACCATTTCGATGCACGGCCCAGCAGGCGTGATCTGTACGACACCTACTTCCCCGCCTTCGAGGCGCTGGTGAAAGAAGGCGACGTGGATGCGGTGATGGGGGCATACAACCGGGTCTACGGAGAGTCCGCCAGCGCCAGCCAGTTCCTGCTGCGCGATGTGCTGCGCCGCGACTGGGGATTCAAGGGCTACGTGGTGTCCGATTGCTGGGCCATCGTGGATATCTGGAAGCACCACAAAATCGAGCCCAGCCGCGAAGCGGCGGCTGCTCTGGCGGTAAAGAACGGTACCGAACTGGAATGTGGACAGGAATACGCCACGCTGCCGGCGGCGGTCCGTCAGGGGCTGATCAGCGAAGCGGAGATCGACGATGCGGTCACCCGCCTGTTCGCGGCGCGGATGCGGTTGGGCATGTTCGACCCACCGGAACGTGTGCGCTGGGCGCGCATTCCGGCGTCGGTGAACCAGGCCCCGGCGCACGACGCGCTTGCGTTGAAGGCCGCGCAGGAATCGCTGGTCCTGCTGAAGAACGATGGTGTGTTGCCGCTGGCACCCACGGTCAAGCGCATTGCCGTGGTCGGGCCGACAGCGGACGACACCATGGCGCTGCTGGGCAACTACTTTGGCACGCCTGCAGCACCGGTGACGATCCTGCAGGGCATCCGCGACGCCGCCAAGGGCATCGAAGTGCGTTACGCACGCGGTGTGGACCTGGTGGAGGGACGCGACGATCCCGGCGCCACGCCCCTGATCGAGGCCGCCTATCTGCGGCCGTCCGCCAATTCGCCGGAACGTGGCCTGCGCGGCGAGTACTTCCGCACGGCCGATCTCTCCGGCACACCCGCATTGGTGCGCACCGACGCCCAGATCGGGTTCCGCTGGGACCGGGGCTCGCCCACGGACAACCTGATGGCCCGGGGCGAAGCGGGGCCGGGGCAGGGGGTGCCGAACGATCACTTCAGCATCCGCTGGAGCGGCCAGCTGCTGCCGCCGGTGTCCGGGCGCTACCGCATCGAGGCCGCCGCCGATGACGGCTACCGGCTGTACGTGGATGGAAAGCAGGTGCTCGACCACTGGGCGCCCAGCGACCGCATGCGCGGCGACGGCGTGGAACTGGAGCTGCAGGCCGGGCGCGCCTACGACCTGCGGCTGGAGTACTTCGATGCCGAGCGCGATGCCAGCGTACGACTGGGCTGGCGGATGCCTGGGGCCAAGCCACCGTTCGAGGAGGCGCTGGACGCTGCACGCAGCTCGGACGTGGTGGTGTTCGTCGGTGGCCTCACCGGCGACGTCGAAGGTGAAGAGATGAAGGTCAACTACCCCGGCTTTGCCGGCGGTGACCGCACCGACCTGCGCCTGCCCGCCACCCAGCGCACCCTGTTGGAGGCACTGCAGGCCACAGGCAAGCCCGTGGTGATGGTGCTGACCGGTGGCTCGGCGCTGGCAGTGGAGCCGTCCAAGCTGTCTGCCATCCTGATGAGCTGGTATCCCGGGCAACGCGGCGGCACGGCGGTAGGCCAGGCCCTGTTTGGCGAGGTCAATCCAGGCGGACGGTTGCCGGTGACCTTCTACACGGCCAATCAGGCGATGCCGGCGTTCGACGACTACACGATGGAAGGGCGCACGTATCGCTACTTCCGCGGAACGCCGTTGTATCCGTTCGGGCACGGGCTTTCCTACACCCGTTTCGACTACGACACGCTGCGTCTCGATGCACCGCGCATCAGTGCTGACGGACATCTGAAGGTGGAGGTGGACGTCGCCAACAGCGGCAAGCTGGCCGGCGACGAAGTGGTGCAGCTGTACGTGCGGCGGCAACAGGCCGCACCCGGCGATGCGCAGCAGAACCTGCGCGGCTTCCAGCGCGTGCACCTGGCCCCTGGCGAGAAGCGCACTGTAGCCTTCGATCTGGACGCACAACAGGCCCTGCGGCAGTACGACGAAGCCGGAGGCCGTTACACCGTGCCTGCCGGAAGCTATGAGGTCCGGGTAGGCAGCTCCAGCGCCGATGCCCGCGTGCACGCCCGGTTCGAGGTGGAGGCTGCACGTGACTGAACATGTACTCTCGATCCGCGAGAAGCTCGGCTACAGCCTGGGGGACCTGGCGGCCAACCTGATCTTCCAGACGCTGGTCACGTATCTGACGTTCTTCTACACCGATGTATTCCGGCTGCCGCCGGCCACGGCCGCCACCATCATTTTCGTGATCGGCCTGCTCGGTGCGTTTGTGTTCACGCCGTTGATCGGCATTGCTGCAGATCGCACGAACTCGCGCTGGGGCAAGTTTCGCCCGTGGATTCTGTGGACGGCAATTCCGTTCGGCGTGCTGTCATTGCTGGCGTTCAGTACGCCGGATTTCAGCGAGCGGGGCAAGGTGGCCTATGCGCTGGCCACCTACGGCCTGCTGATGCTGGTGTACGCGGCCAACAATCTGCCGTACTCCGCGCTGAGTGGCGTGCTGACCGGCAGCATGGCCCAGCGCAACAGCCTGTCGGCCTATCGCTTCGTGGCCGTGATGATCGCGCAGTTCATCATCCAGGTTCTGCTGCTGCCGTTGGTGCTGATTCTGGGCGACGGCGACCGTGTACTGGGCTTTGAGCGGGTGATGACGGTGTTTGCGGTGGTGGGCACGGTGTTCTTCCTGATCACCTTTGCCACCACGCGCGAGCGGATTGTGCCTGCGAAGGAACAGTCCAGCGGGGTGCTGCAGGATCTGAAGGATCTGCTTCACAACCGCCCCTGGCAGGTGATGCTGGCACTGACGATCCTGGTGTTCATGAATCTCGCCCTGAAGGGCGGTACGTACATCTATTACTTCCAGTACTACATGAGTGAAGCTGCGCTGGCCGGCTTCCTGCAACGCACCGGGTTCAATGGTTTCATCCACGGCTTGAACGCGGCGATCAGCGGGGCAGGACTGTCAGGCTTCACCTGGCCGGAAGATCCGGCCACCTCGGCCTTCAGTCTGTTCAACGCCTGCGGAATCATCTGCATGATTCTCGGCATTGGCGTCTCGCGCCGGCTGGCAGATCGATTCGGCAAACGCGACGTATTCGGTGGCGCGTTGCTGGCGTCCACGGTGTTCCTGCTGGTGTTCTATCTGTTCCCGCCCAACGCGGTTGCCGTGGCCTTTGTGTCCTTCATGCTGCATGGATTCTGCTACGGCATCACCATTCCGCTGCTGTGGGCAATGATTGCGGACGTGGCCGACTACTCCGAGTGGAAGAACCATCGCCGTGCCACCGCCATCATCTTCTCCGCGATGCTGTGCGGCCTGAAGGTGGGATTGAGCGTAGGCGGTGCCTTGGTGGCCGCCATTCTTGCGCACTACGGCTATCAGGCCGGCGCGGCGCAGCAGCCACCAGGCGTGATCGACGGCATCCGCCTGACCGTCAGCATCTACTGCTCCATCCCGTTCCTGGTGGCGGTGGTCCTGCTGTTCCTCTACGAGATCGACAAGCGCATGGAAAACCGCATTGAAGGCGAACTGCAGCAGCGCCGTGAGGGTAACGATCTGGGACGCCTTGCCGCACACGCGATCTCACAGCCGCTGGTGAGCCATATCTTCACAGCCGATCCTTCGGCCCATGTGTTTGATGGAAAGCTGTACATCTATCCCTCGCACGATATCGACGCCGGTGCGCCGTTTGATGACGAGGGCGGGCACTTCGGCATGCAGGACTACCACGTGCTGCGCATGGACTCCCCTGAGGGCGAGGCCGTCGACTGTGGCGTCGCCCTGCATGTGCGTGACGTGCCATGGGCCGAAAAGCAGATGTGGGCACCGGACGCGGCGTATCGTGATGGGCGCTACTACCTTTATTTCCCCGCCAAGGATCCGCAGGGAATTTTCCGCATTGGCGTGGCGGTTTCAGACCGCCCGCAGGGGCCATTCATGGCAGAACCCACGCCGATGGAAGGGACGTATTCAATCGACCCTGCCGTATTCGAGGACGAAGACGACGCGCACTACCTTTACTTCGGCGGAATCTGGGGCGGCCAGCTGCAGAAGTACCGCGACAATCGCTTTGATCCCGCTCACGAGGAGCCAACCGGCGATGCGCCGGCGCTGGGTCCACGGGTAGGTCGGTTGCAGACAGGCATGACCCAGCTGGCAGAACCGACGCGGGAGGTGATCATCCTGGATGAACATGGGCAACCGCTGCGCGCCGATGATCACGCACGGCGGTTCTTCGAAGGGCCGTGGCTGCACAAGGTCGGCGGCAGGTACTACCTGTCGTACTCCACCGGCAACACGCATCTGCTGTGCTACGCCGTAGGCGACAGTCCCTACGGACCGTTCACCTACAAAGGCGTGATTCTGAAGCCCGTGGTTGGCTGGACCACGCACCACTCCATCTGCCAGTTCGAGGGGCAGTGGTGGCTGTTCTATCACGACTCGCTGCTGTCGGGCGGTGTGACCCACCTGCGCTCGGTCAAGTGCACGCCGCTGCAGATGGACGCAGATGGCAGCATCCAGACGATTGATCCGTATGGAGCGTAAGCCGGTGTCACCGATGGGCGACGCGCAGGCCCCGATGCCGGCTGGCGCGCTGCACTGGTTGCGGTGCGGCGCACTGGAGGTCGCGTTGGCCCCGGAGGCCGGTGGGCGCATTGCCCAGTTGCGGTATCAGGGCGTGGACTGGCTGGTCGGTCCAGCGGACGGGTGGCCGGCCACGATTGCCTGGGGCTGCTACCCGATGGTGCCGTGGGCGGGACGGATCCGCCATGGGCGTTTCAACTTTGATGGCAAGGCATACGGGTTGCCGATCAACTTTGAGAAGCATGCCATCCACGGAGTCGGGTTCTCGCGGGCGTGGCAGATCGACTGTCTTGAGTCAGATGCCGCCAGGCTGTCGTTGGCGCTACCGGAAGATGGGTGCTGGCCTTTTGGTGGCGTCGCAAAGCAGTTGATCCGGATCACGCCAGGCAGCGTCCGCCTGCAGTTGGAGGTTCAGGCCGGCGCGCACGCCATGCCCGCCGTGTTGGGTTGGCATCCGTGGTTCCGCAAGCCGGAGCGGCTGGAGTTTGCTCCTGATGCCATGTATGCGCGGGACGAGGAGGGCATTGCGTTGTATCCGCTCGTGGCACCCACGCCGGGCCCGTGGGACGACTGCTTCATCTCACGTCGCGACGTGGTGCTTGAGCGGGTCGGGCAACGGCTTACGCTGCGTGCCGACACCGATCACTGGGTGGTGTATGACGGGGCCGCGCATGCCACCTGCGTGGAGCCGCAGACGGGGCCGCCGGATGGGTTCACGTTGATGCCGAACCGGCTTGAGCCAGGCCAGCGTCTCTCCCTGACCCTCGACATGACCTTCGCGTAGGGACACGCCATGCGTGTCCACTGGACCCCGAGGACGCGCATGGCGCGTCCCTACAGGCCGCCCGACCAAACAGGATCGCGCGACCCCAATCCCCGCGCGACCACCCAACCCGCGCGACCATGGATCGTCCAGCCAGGAACACACCATTGCCGCCGTGACCACACCCCCGGGCGTATAGTTCTTCCATCCCTCACACGGATCGAAACCATGCCCAAAGGCTCGGATCTTCTCGTCGCCGCCCTGGAGAACGAAGGCGTCGACCGCATCTTCGGTGTCCCAGGCGAGGAAAACCTCGATTTCCTGGAATCTCTCCGCAACTCCCGCATCGAATTGGTCCTCACCCGGCATGAACAGGCAGCCGCGTTCATGGCCGCGACCCATGGCCGGCTGACAGGGCGGCCCGGTGTCTGCCTGGCAACGCTCGGCCCCGGCGCGCTGAACTTCTCCACCGGTGCGGCCTACGCCCACCTGGGCGCGTGGCCGCTGATACTGATCACAGGCCAGAAGGCGGTGATGAGCGCCAAGCAGGCGCGTTTCCAGATTGTGGACATCGTGGCCTCGATGAAACCGCTGACCAAGATGACGCGCCAGATCGTCAATGCGGCCGCGATTCCGGCCACCGTGCGCGACGCCTTCCGCGTCGCGATGGAAGAGCGCCCCGGCCCGGTTCATCTGGAACTGCCGGAGGACATTGCCGGCGAGGAGGTCGAAGATGTCCCGGTGGTGCCGGTACATCCACTGGAACGACCCGTTGCCTCGGCCACAGCACTGGACCGCGCAACCGCCGCCATTCTGGCCGCGAAGCGACCGCTGGTGATGATCGGCGCTGCCGGAAGCCGGCCATGGTTGGCCGATGACCTGTCTGGTTTCGTAACCCGCACAAGGCTGCCGTTCTTCAACACGCAGATGGGCAAGGGTGCGGTCACCGGCGGTTCGAACCTGTACATGGGCACGGCCGCACTGTCTGAAGGCGACTATGTACACGAGGCCGTTGCCCGCGCCGACCTGATCATCGCGATCGGCCACGACACAGTGGAAAAGCCACCGTTCCTGATGAAGAGTGGCGGTGGCCCCAAAGTGATCCATGTGGGCTTCCAGTCCGCCACGGTGGAGCAGGTCTACCAGCCGGACATCGAGGTGCTGGGTGATATCGGCAGTACGGTAGGCGCGTTGGCGGATCGGCTGGAGGGCAGGCTCGCCGAAGACGCGGGCATGATGGAACTGCGCCAGAAGATCCTGGCCCGCCTCAATGATCGTGCCGAGGAAGACCGCTTCCCGGTCACCCCGCAGCGACTGGTGCACGACGTGCGCGAGGCCATGCCCGAGGACGGCATCGTCTGCCTCGACAACGGCATGTACAAGATCTGGTTCGCCCGCAATTACCGCACGCACGTCGCCAATACGCTGCTGCTGGACAACGCCCTGGCCACCATGGGCGCCGGGCTGCCTTCGGCGATGATGGCGTCCATGCTGTACCCGCAGCGCCGCGTGCTGGCCGTGTGCGGTGATGGCGGCTTCATGATGAACTCGCAGGAGATGGAAACCGCCGTTCGGCTCGGCCTGAACCTGGTGGTGCTGATCCTCAACGACAGTGCCTACGGCATGATCCGCTGGAAACAGGCGGTGGACGGATTCGAGGACTTCGGCATGCGCTTTGGCAACCCGGACTTCGTGCGCTATGCCGAGGCCTATGGGGCCAAGGGCACCCGTGTGACCGCCGTGCACGATCTGGTGCCCAGCATCGAAGCCGCTTTTGCCGGCGGTGGCGTCCACCTGCTGGACGTGCCGATCGACTACTCCGAAAACACCCGCGTTCTGGTCAACGAACTGCGCAACCGCACGCCCGATGTCGGCTGCGCGTAACCCAAGGATTCCCCCATGCTTACCGTAGTACAGGCCTTCGACCGCGCCACGATCGCGGAAGTCCCCTTTGATGACGCCGCCGCACTGGAGCGCAAGCTCAGCGCCGCCCGGAAAGCGTTCAAAAGTCGTGACAACTGGTTGCCGCCGCACGAGCGCATGGCCATTCTGCGCCGCCTGGCGGCACTGATGGAGGCCAAGCGCGATCATCTGGCCATGCAGATCGCGCGCGAGGGTGGCAAGCCACTGCCGGATGCGATCGTTGAAACCAAACGCGCCATTGACGGCGTGCACAACGCCGCCGATGAACTGCGCAACTTCGCAGGCCGCGAAATTCCGATGGGCCTTTCGGCAGCCGCGGACAATCGCTGGGCCTTCACCACCAAGGAGCCGATTGGCATCGTGGCGGCGATCTCGGCCTTCAATCATCCGTTGAACCTGATCGTGCACCAGGTGGCACCGGCCATTGCCGTGGGCTGCCCGGTGATCATCAAGCCGGCCTCGGCCACGCCGCTGTCGTGCCTGGAGTTCGTTGCCATGGCCCATGAAGCCGGCCTGCCGGAGCCGTGGGCGCAGACCTTCCTTCCGGATGGCAACGAACTGGCCGAAGCACTGGCCACCGACAAGCGTGTCGCGTTTCTGAGCTTCATCGGCTCGGCAAAGGTCGGCTGGTCGCTGCACGCCAAGCTGGCACATGGTGCGCGCTCGGCGCTCGAGCACGGTGGCGTGGCACCGGCCATCGTCGACCGCAGCGCCGACCTCGGCAAAATCATCGAACCCATCGTGAAGGGCGGCTATTACCACGCCGGACAGGTGTGTGTGTCCACCCAGCGCATCTTCGTGCACGACGCCATCGCCGACGACTTCACCCAGGCACTGATTGCCCGGGTGGAGAAGCTGCGCACCGGCGACCCCACGTTGAAGGACACTGAAGTCGGCCCGCTGATCCAGATCCGCGAAGCGGACCGGGTCGCTGATTGGATCGACGAAGCAGTGAAGGGTGGGGCGCAACTGGCCACCGGCGGCAAGCGCCTGTCTGACACCACGCTGCAGCCCACCGTCCTGCTCAATCCTGCCGCAGACGCACGCGTGACCACGCAGGAGGTATTCGGCCCGGTCGTGGCCGTGTACCGCTACAGCGACCTCGACGACGCCATTGCCCGCGCCAACGCGCTGCCCACGGCCTTCCAGGCCAGCATCTTCGCCCAGGATATCGACATCGCCCTGCGCGCCGCCAACCGTCTGGATGCCTCCGCCGTGATGATCAACGACCCCACCGCGTTCCGCACCGACTGGATGCCCTTCGCCGGCCGCCGCGAATCCGGCTACGGCACCGGCGGCATCCCGTACACCATGCGCGACATGTCCCAGGAGAAGATGATCCTGATGCGCCGAAGCTGACAGTTGCGGGACATCACGCCCCGTCCATGGCTGCCTGTTCACAATCTGCCGGTCCAACAGTGCGGAGAAACATATGCGTGGCATCGGGTTGGCCTTGGGATTGCTCCTGGCAGCGACTACGGCGCACGCCGACGAACTGACGGTGTCGGCAGCGGCCAGCCTGTCCGATGCGTTCCGGGAAATCGGTACGGCGTACGAAAAAGCGAACCCGGGCACACAGGTGCACCTGAACACGGCGGCTTCCGGCGTGCTGTTGCAGCAGATCCGCAATGGCGCGCCGGTGGATGTATTCGCCTCGGCCGACGAATTCACCATGGACCAGGCCGCCAAGGCCTCGTTGATCGACGCGTCCGGTCGCCATGTGTTCGCCCGCAATACGCTGGTCGTGGTGGTGCCGATCTCCACCACTACAGCGCCGTCGCGCTTGCAGGATCTGACAGGGCCTGCAGTCGAGCGCATTGCCGTGGGTAATCCGCAGTCGGTGCCGGCAGGTCGCTACGCGAGAACGGCGCTCGAGGCTGCCAGCTTGTGGCATGTCCTGTCACCGAAATTGATCACCACCCAGAACGTGCGCCAGGCGCTGGACTATGTGGCGCGCGGCGAAGTGGATGCGGGCTTCGTCTATGGCAGTGACGCCAGCACCTTCAAAAAGCGGGTGCGTACGGCCTTCCCGGTGCCGTTGTCGCAGCCGGTCGACTATCCCATTGCGCCCGTAGCGCGCAGCCCACGCGCCGAGCTGGCGGCTGACTTTGTGACATTTGTGCGCTCTCCGGATGCGCAGGCGATTCTTCGCCGCTACGGCTTCAGCGCCGCCGACGCGCGCTAGATGGAGATGGATTGGACAGCGGTGCTGCTGTCGTTGAAGGTCGCCGGCTCTGCGACGCTGATCAATCTTGTGCTGGGCGTGGCCGCGGGTGCGGCGTTCGCTCGCTGGCGCTTTCCAGGCCGTGAGACATTGGACACCCTGTTGACGCTTCCGATGGTGATGCCCCCCACGGTGCTGGGCTACTACCTGCTGGTGCTGGTGGGACGGAACGGGCCCATCGGCCATTGGCTGGACAGTACGCTGGGCATCCAGTTGATATTCACCTGGCAGGGCGCGGTGCTGGCCGCGGCAATCGTGTCCTTTCCGCTGGTGTTCAAGCCCGCACGCGCCGCATTTGAAGCGGTGGATACACAGCTGGAACAGGCCGCGCGCGTGCTGGGGGTCAGCGAAATCGGGGTGTTCCTGCGCATCTCCTTGCCGTTGGCGTGGCGCGGCATCCTGCCCGGTCTGCTGCTGGGTTTCGCCCGGTCCATGGGGGAATTCGGTGCAACCCTGATGGTCGCCGGCAGTATTCCCGGCAAGACCCAGACGCTCTCCATCGCAGTCTATGAAGCGGTGCAGGCCGGGCAGGATGACCGCGCCTTGTTCCTGGTCGTCGTTACATCGGTGATCTGCATGGGGGCGCTGCTGCTGGCCGGTCGCCTCGCAGCCGGGCCGTCGGAAGGGAGTCCACGCCGATGACCTGCATCGACTTCTGCGTGCGCATGCAGCTGCAATCGCCTGGCCGCGTCTTCGGGCTCGATGTTTCACTGCGGACTGCGGCACGTCGTGTCGTGGTGTTTGGCGAATCCGGTGCCGGCAAAAGCCTGACGCTGCGGGCAATTGCGGGATTGCTGCGGCCCGATTCGGGATGGATACGCATCGACGGGGAGACGCTGTTCGACAGCTCGCGCGGCATCGACCTTCCGCCGCAGAACCGGCGAATGGGGTATGTCTTCCAGGACTATGCGTTGTTTCCGCACTTGACGGTTCGTCAGAACATCGCATTCTCGCTCGCTGCGGGGCTGTTCAACCCAAGCCGGCGCAGCCGCTCCGCAGTGGTCGAACACTGGGTGGACCGGCTGAACCTTGGCGCAGTGGGCGACCAGTACCCGCGTGACATCTCTGGAGGCCAGCGACAGCGTACTGCTGTTGCCCGCGCGTTGGTGGCGCAGCCGCGTGCGCTGCTGCTTGATGAGCCGTTCGCGGCGCTTGACCACGCCAACCGCCAGGCCACCCGCGAGGGACTGGAGCACCTGCTGGACACGTTGGGCATTCCGGTGGTCCTGATCACCCATGACCGGGAAGACGTGGAACGGTTTGGCGGGGAAGTGCTGTGCCTGCGTGAGGGCCGAAATCCTGAGCCGGAGCCAGGGTAAACCGGGATCAGGGCGGATCAATCAGGCCCAGCCGGCGCGCGATACAGAGATCGTCCAGCGTATCGATGTCCAACTTCAGGCCCGGCGCATGGATCAGGGCCAGGTTCGGGCCGGGCAGGGCCCGCAGGCGCTGGCGGAAACCCGCGTTGCCGGCAGTTGGGTCGAGCTCTTCGAACCAGCTGCCGGGCACGACAGCCGGTACGCCGACGGTTCCTGACAGTACGGTGGCGGCACACCCGGACTCCGAATTCGTCGCGCCGACCAGCAGCGCGTGCAGATGCGGGGATTCAAGTGCGGGCTGGTCGCAGCCGAGCACCAACACGCGTGGGAACCCCTTGACGGATGCGGCCGCCGCCTGCAGGCTGGCCCCCATTGCCTTGCCGGGCTCTGGGTGAATGATCTGCACTCGTGGGAGCTCGCGCACCATCCCGGCCATGGCAGGGGCGTGCGCAGGCAGTGCAATGACCAGCGTTGCCGGTGTGGTGGAAGCGGCCAGGCGTGCCATGCGATGCAGCAGCGTTTCACCGTTGCGACGAAGCAACTGTTTGGGTTGGCCGAGACGCTCGCTGGCCCCGGCTGCCAGGAGCACCGCCGCATGCGCGTTCAATCGCGGCGCGCTCATTGGAGTTCAGCGTGCACGCCGTGTCGCCACGCCTGCAGCTGCGCGGCGATGCTCAGCGCAATCGCCTCGGGCCCCCGTCCGCCCAGCGGCATCCCGATGGGCGAGCGCAGGCGAGGCAGCAGAAGGATCCGCAGGGATTCCGGCAGCACCTGGAACAGGTCTTCCCGCCGGCGCTCGGGCCCGAGCAGGCCTATGAAGGGGACCGTCGACACCGCCAACAGCTGCAGGGCGTCGAGATCGCGTTCGAAATTGTGATGCATCACCAGGGCGGCATCTGGCCGCAACCGGGTCAACGCCTCTTCGGTAAAGCAAGCATCCGGTATCCGTGCGCGCCAGGTGGCGCGTGCCTCGTTGATCGATACCGACCAGCCAAGACCCTGCAGCAGCGGCTGCAATGGAACCGCCTCCGGGCCTGCGCCATATATCAGAACGCGTGGTGGGCGACGCCAGCGAAGCGTCCACGCGTCCAGTCTGCCGGGCCAGTCTGGCGGGCTGCCATGCACCTGCTCACGTATCCGCACGTCGGCAAACTGGCATGTAACCGCGCCATTGGTCTGGACCGTCATATCCAGTGTGCCGTCCCCGTGCAGCCACGCCCTGAAAAGGGGTTGCAGTCGGGTGAGTGCGGGCAGCGGGAGCAGCACGACGCGCTGCCGGCCACGGCATCCGACGGCGTTACCGGAGAACAGAGCGTCATCGTCACGTGTGTCGATTTCCAGCCATTCCAGTGCCTCGCGGTCCACCGCCTGCATCGCGCGGCGCTCGATCTCAGGCTCCAGGCAACCGCCGCTGAGCCAGCCGACATGCCCGTGGTCGGTGAACAGCGCCAGCGTGCCGGCGCGGGTGTAGGTGGACCCTTCAGTCTCCAGTACTGCGGCCAGGGCTGCCCGCTGTCCGGTGTAAAAGGCCTCCACGGCTGCACGCAGCACCCGGGCGGGATTGCCTTCCTCCACATCCAGCGGAGCAGGGTGCCCGTGTATGCTCATCCCAGTGCGGGCAGGCCGGCCAGCAGCTTGTCCAGCGTAATCGGGTACTCGCGGATGCGGGTGCCGGTGGCATTGTAGATGGCATTGGCCACCGCCGCGCTGACACCGCACAGCCCCAGCTCGCCCACGCCCTTTGCTTTCATGGGCGAAGAAACGGCATCGGTTTCATCCAGGAACAGAACCTCCTGATGCGGAATGTCGGCGTGCACCGGCACTTCGTAACCGGCCAGGTCGTGGTTGACGAAGAATCCCAACCGGGTGTCCACGGCGAGTTCCTCGGAAAGCGCAGCACCCACGCCCATTGTCATGGCTCCGATGACCTGGCTGCGCGCGGTCTTGGGATTGAGAATGCGGCCGGCTGCGCAGACGGCGAGCATGCGGCGGATGCGGCTTTCCCCGGTGGCGACATCCACACCGACCTCAACGAAGTGGGCGGCGAAGGTCGACTGCTGGAAGCGCTCCTCCAGCTTGTCGAACTCAATGGTGTCCTCGGCGACCAGCTCGCCATCGGCGGCCGCCTTCGCAAGCGCGAAACGCCTGCCGCCGGCACTGACCTGGCCGTCGGAGAACGTGGCCGTGGCCGGGTCAAGTCCCAGCTTTCCGGCGACGATTTCCCGCATCCGGGTACAGGCAGCAAATACACCTGCAGTGGAACTGTTCGCGCCCCATTGGCCGCCGGATCCGGCCGAGGCTGGGAAACTGGAATCACCCAGCTTGACGGTCACCTGTTCCAGCGGGACGCCCAGCATTTCGGCCGCGGTCTGTCCAATGATGGTGTAGCTGCCGGTGCCGATGTCGGTCATGTCGGTCTCCACCGTCACTCCGCCTTTGGCGTCGAGGCGGATGCGCGCGCCGGACTTCATCACCAGGTTGTTGCGGAAGCCCGCTGCGACCCCCATGCCGACCAGCCAGCGCCCATCGCGCCGCATTCCGGGGCGTGCATTGCGCTTTTCCCACCCGAAGCGCTCGGCACCGGTGCGCAGGCACTGCACCAGTTGTCGCTGCGAGAACGGGCGTTCGGCATTGGCCGGGTCGACCTGCGTGTCATTGCGGATGCGGAACTCGATCGGGTCCAGGCTGAGCTTCTCCGCCATTTCGTCCATGGCGATCTCCAGCGCCATCAGGCCCGGTGTCTCGCCCGGAGCGCGCATCGCATTGCCTTCCGGCAAATCGAGATGGGTCAGGCGCAGGCCGGCGAGACGGTTGGCACCGGCATACAGCAGCTTGGTCTGCTGCACCGCTTCCTCGGGCGACCCACCGGGCAGATTGCCCGACCAGGATTCATGCCCGATGGCGGTGAGGGTGCCTTCGGCCGTAGCGCCCAGACGGATCCGCTGCAGGGTGGCGGGCCGGTGGGTGGTGTTGTTGGCGATCTGCGGACGCGACAGCGCGACCTTGACCGGCCGCTTGGCGGCACGCGCACCCAGTGCAGCCAGCACCACATCCGAACGCACGAACAGCTTGCCGCCGAACCCGCCGCCAATGTAGGGGGAAATCAAGCGGACGTCCTCCTTGGGCAGCCCCAGCGTCTTGGCCAGGTCGGTCTTGCCCCAGTCGATCATCTGGTTGGACGTCCACACGGTCAGCTTGTTGCCCTCCCACGCTGCGAGCGTGGCGTGCGGCTCCATCATGGCGTGCGACTGGTCGGGAGTGTGGTAGGTCGCGTCCAGAGTGACCGGCGCGTCGCCGAAGGCCTTCTCGAAGTCGCCAACGCGGGCGTCGGGGTCGGTCTTCTGCAGATTGCCCCCCGCGCGCTTCGCTGCG
The DNA here is from genome assembly GCA_039592995.1 of Stenotrophomonas sp. Classification (GTDB taxonomy): domain Bacteria; phylum Pseudomonadota; class Gammaproteobacteria; order Xanthomonadales; family Xanthomonadaceae; genus Stenotrophomonas. The sequence goes on from JBCNQC010000001.1 coordinate 39,738, forward strand.
GCCAGGTCGTAGCTGCCTTTCTGTGCGGCGTAGCGAATCCGGACCAAGCCTGCGGCAGCGCGTGCCTGCTCGAAGGTTTCCGCCACCACCAGCGCCAACGCCTGGTGATAGTGGGCGATGTCGGGACCACCCAGCAACGGCGCGGCATTGCGCTGGGATTGCTGCAGCGGCCCCGCGTTTTCGGCAGTGACGATGGCGATCACGCCTGGTGCGCGCCGCGCCGCATCCAGTTCCATCGCGCTGACGCGCCCTTTGGCAATGCCAGCGGTGACGACGTACCCATAGGCGGGGGCCTCGGTCGCCTGGTGGTGCTCGTACGCATAAGGCGCGTGGCCGCTGGTTTTCAGTGGGCCATCGATGCGACTGAGCGGCTGCCCCACCACCTTGAGCTGGTCAATCGGGTTGGTTCCGGCAGGTGTGTCGAACTTCATGGCTTACCCCTTTGCTTCCAGCAGAACAGAAGCCAGCGTGCGCTCGGCCAACTGCACCTTGAATGCATTCTGTGATGAGGGGGTGGCACCCTCGAGCAGCTTCGCCATGACGGCGGCGGCCCCTTGCGGCAGCAGTGCATCCGCCTCCGGCTTGCGCCACGGCTTGTAGGCAACGCCGCCCAGTGCCACGCGGCCACTGCCATCGCGTTGCAGCACCGCCGCCACAGACACCAGTGCGAACGCATACGAGGCGCGGTCGCGCACCTTGCGGTAGATATGGGTGCCACCCAAGGGGCGGGGCAGATGGACCGCAGCGATCAGCTCGCCTTTCTCCAGCGTGGTTTCCAGATGCGGCGTGCTGCCGGGCGCGCGGTACAGCGCATCCAACGCCAGCATGCGGGTGGTGCCGTCGGGCCGCACGGTCTCCACCGTGGCATCCAGCGCCATCATCGCCACCGCCATGTCACTGGGGTGGGTGGCGATGCAGGAGGCACTGGTGCCCACCACCGCCAGTTGCCGGCTGATGCCGCCGATGGCACCGCAGCCACTGCCGGGCAGGCGCTTGTTGCAAGGCTGCGCGGTGTCGTAGAAGTACGGGCAGCGGGTGCGCTGAAGCAGGTTGCCTGCGGTGGTGGCTTTGTTCCGCAACTGTCCGGAGGCTCCGGCCACCAGCGCACGGGTCAGCAGCGCATAGTCGCGGCGGATGCGGCGGTCGGCGGCCAGGTCGGTATTGCGCACCAGCGCGCCGACCCGCAGGCCGCCCTCGGGAGTCGGCTCGATGGTGTCCAGTTTCAGGCCGTTGACATCGATGAGGTGTGCCGGCGTTTCAATCTCCAGCTTCATCAGATCCAGCAGATTGGTACCGCCTGCGATGAATCGCGCACCCTGGGTCCGGGCGGCGGCCGCAGCCGCCTCGGCAGGCGTGCTGACGCGTTCATAGGTGAAAGCTTTCATGCGCCGCGGCCCCCGACTTCTTCGATCGCTTCGACGATGTTGGAATACGCGCCGCAGCGGCAGATGTTGCCACTCATGCGCTCGCGGATCTCGTCGCCGGACAGGGCCGCGCGCCGGTCCAGATCGCCGGTGACGTGGCTGGGAATATCGTCACGCAGTTCCTGCAGGACCGCTACCGCCGAGCAGATCTGACCAGGCGTGCAGTAGCCGCACTGGTATCCATCGTGCTTCACGAAGGCCGCCTGCATCGGGTGCAGATCATCCGGCGAACCCAGTCCTTCAATCGTGGTAATCTTTGCACCCTCGTGCATCACCGCCAAGGTGAGACAGGCATTGATGCGGCGACCGTCCACCAGCACCGTGCAGGCACCGCATTGGCCATGGTCGCAGCCCTTCTTGGTTCCGGTGAGCTGCAGATGTTCCCGCAACGCGTCCAGCAGGGTGACGCGGGTGTCCACCTCCAGACGGCGCGCCTTTCCGTTCACCTCGAAGGCGACGCGCGCGGTCACTGGCGGGCGCGCATCCGCAGGACTCTGTGCCTGGGCGACCACGGCTGGCAATGCCATGCTGGTGGCCGACCCGGCCCCGAGTTTCAGCACGTCACGACGTGACAGGGAAAGATAGGGCGGGGTACTCATGCACGGGCTCCTCGTTGGCTGCTACAGCCTGGCTCACGGGATGGGGCACGGCGCAGATCATGCGTGCCGACACGCTGATGATGCGGAACAGCCGGTTGGCGGATGGTGAAGCTCGTTTTCACGTGCGGAGTGCATCTGCTGCAGCCGGCGCAGTCCGCCCTGCAGCGAGAACGCTTCGGCGTGGCCCCGCTCACGCAGAAGCCGTGCCGCCGCTACGCTGCGCTTGCCACTGGCGCAGAACAGCAGGGTGGGGCCGTAGAGGGTTGGAATGAACAGATCCGCGCTCCAAGTGGAGTACGGCCTGCACACGGCATCTACGCCGCTGGGCAGCGCCGCGCGCTCATCTGCTTCGCGCAGATCGACCAGATGAAATCCGGCTGATACGGCGGCTGCCAGCGAGTCGAATGCGCGCTCCAGATCGCTTTCTGCGGTCCGCGCTTCCAGCGCACGTGTAGCGACGGCAGCGCACCCTCCATGGAGCGCGCAGCCCGCCGCCGGGTCAATGGGCAAGCGCTGCATGGTGGTGTCCATCAGATCAACCAGCAGCAGCTCCCCCGGGCGACGGCCCGGCAGGTCCAACAGGAGTTTGAGCGCTTCATGGGCCTGCAGCGTACCGAGCACGCCCGGGACGGTGCCCAGTACGCCCGATTCCGCACAACTGCCCAGCAGACCGGCATCGGGAGGCTCGGGCCACAGGCAACGCAGGCAGGGACCTCCCGGCAGGATGACCTGCAACTGCCCCTCATATTGATGCACGCTGGCCAGAACCAGCGGTATGCCGGCCATCTGCGCCGCATCGCTGCTCAGATAGCGGCTCTCCATGTCGTCAGTGCATTCCAGTACCAGGTCGAACTGCCGGAAGACGTCCACCACGTTGTCGGCACCCAGCGGCTCGGTGAAGACCTTCACCGACAGCGTCGGGTTCTGCGCACGCACGCGTTGGGCTGCCATGACGGCCTTGGGTTGCCCGATGTCCGCCGCGGTGTACAGGGTCTGCCGATGCAGGTTGCTGGCCTCGACGCGGTCGCCGTCGACGATGCCCAACGTGCCGATGCCGGTGGCCGCCAGGTAGGTGAGGGCAGGGCTGCCCAGCCCGCCGGCACCTATCACCAGCACGCGGGCGGCGGCGAGCCTGGCCTGGCCCTGCTCGCCGACGTCACGCAGCCGGGTCTGGCGCGAGTAGTCCGGCTCGAATCCGGCGGCGTGTGGCGTTTCAGCGCTGCCATGCGAGCAGACCACCCATTGCGTGTCCCCGTCCAGGTACAGTTCCTTCTTCCACACCGGCAAGCGGTGCTTGAACGCATCGATGATGTAACGACACGCCCGGAACGCGGCGTCCCGATGTGGGGAGGACACGCCTACCCACACCGCAAGCTCGCCCACCTGCAGGGTGCCGCTGCGATGCACGCCCACCGCTTCGATGGCGCCGAAGCGTTCGCGGGCCTCGGCAAGAATGGTTTCACCTTCCGCCAGTGCCAGTTCCGCGTAAACCTCATACTCCAGGCCTTCGACCTCCCGGCCATCATTGCGGTTGCGGACCCAGCCCTCGAAGGCGCAGAACCCGCCATGCGCTGGATTCGCCAGCGCACTTCGCAGCGTGGTGACGTCCAACGGCATGGCGCTGACCGAGAAACCGGACATCGCGGAACGGTTCATCCGCCGTTGACCGGTGGAATGAATACAACCGTGTCCCCGTCACGCAGGGGTTGGTCCCAACCGCAGAAGCGGGCGTTGACTGCCACTTTCAACAGCGAAGCCGGCAGGCTGAAGCCGTGGCGTTCGCGCAGCTGCTCATACAGAGATGCTGGCGAAGTGGCACCGGTCTCCACCCGCTCCGTGCTGATCCGGGCCTGGTCGCGCAGCTGCGCGTAGTAGCGAAGTTCCAGTTGTGGCATCAGTTCAACTCCAAATGACGCTGCGCCTGAGCCAGTTCCTCAGGCGTATTGACGTTGTCCAAGGCCTGTCCGGGCGAGGGCAGACGGTGGGTGCGCAGCTGCAGCAGGGCGCTGCGCGGGCAGTACAGCCCAGCCTCGTAGCGCTGCTTCAGAAGCTGGGTCGACGAAGGTTCCCAGATGGCGCACAGCGGTTCCGGAAGCGTATCGTGGCGGCTGTCAAACGCGGTGGCGTCACAGTTCGGGGCTCGCGCCTTGATGAGTGATTCCAGTGTCGCGACGTCGAGCAGCGGCAGGTCGCAGGCGACGACCAGCCAACCTGCGTCCGGCTCGGCCAGCTGCGCGCTGAGCAGCCCTGCCACCGGGCCGACACTGTCAAACCGGTCAACCAGAGTGGAAAGCCCGGCACGCACGGCCTCCTCGCGCTGGTCCGGGTTGATGCTGACCACCACCTTGGCAACGTTGACCTCCTGCAGCATGTCCCATGCACGCAGCAGTTGTGGCCGGCCGGCATACTCCAGCAGGGCCTTGTCGGTGCGCATGCGGCGACTGTTGCCTCCACTCAGCAGCAGCGCGAACAACGGGGCGCTCATGCCGGAAGCTCCAGGTCGGATTTTCCGCCCTGTTTGGAGATCAACCGGATTTCCTCGATGACGATGGCGTGCGACAGCGCCTTGCACATGTCGTACAGGGTCAGGGCGGCAATGCTGGCCCCGGTAAGCGCTTCCATCTCCACACCGGTGGTGCCATGGCAGCCTGCCGTGCAATCAATGACGGCACAGTCGCCGTCCATGTCGATGGCGATGTCGCAGCGCTGAAGGGCAAGCGGGTGACACAGCGGAATCAACTGGGACGTTGCCTTGGCACCCATCACACCCGCAATGTGGGCCACGCTCAGTACCGCACCTTTGGGGAGCACAAACCGGGCATCGCGCAACTGCGCGGCGACTTCAGGCGGGAAGCGCACCCGGGCCTGTGCGTGGGCCATGCGCTGCGTCGCGGTCTTGCCACCTACGTTCACCATGCGCGGTCTCGCGTCGGCATCCAGATGTGAAAGGGTGAGGGAAGGGGTCTGCATCATCCACCTATGTAGTGCATTTCAATTCGACGACCAGAGGCAGCCACGGGTTTTCCACGCAGTTCGCTGTAGCGGTCGGTGCGCGCGCTCCACACCCCGGCAAGCACCGCCTGCAGCGCCGCGTCGTCATCGCTGGCCCGTAACAGCCCACGCAGATCGGTGCCGTGCTCGGCGAACAGACAGGTATAGAGCTGGCCTTCCGATGACAGCCGGGCGCGGGTGCAGTCGCCACAGAACGGCTTGGAGATCGACGAAATCAGTCCAATCTCCCCGCCACCATCCACGAAGCGGTAGCGTGTGGCGACTTCGCCAGGGTGGCGCGGCAGCAGCGGCTGCAGGGGCCAGCGCGCCTGGATGCGCGCGTGCAGCTCCTGCGAGCTGACTACGGCATCGGCCGACCACGCATTGCGGTTTCCGACGTCCATGAACTCGATGAAGCGAAGTACGATGCCCGTGCCGCGGAAGTGATGGACCAGGTCCAGAGCCCCCGCGTCGTTCAGGTCGCGCTGCAGCACCGCGTTCACTTTGACGCCATCACGGAAGCCCGCGTGACGGGCCACCTCCAGTCCCCGCAGCACTTTCTCCACATCGCCCCGACCACCACTGAGCTGCCGGAACAGCCCCGGATCCAGGGTGTCCACGCTCACCGTTACCCGGTCCAGACCTGCCTCGGCCAACGCGGCGGCGTAACGGTCCAGCAGCACACCGTTGGTGGTCAGCGCGATGTCATCGATTCCGTCAATCGAACGCAGGCGTCGCACCAGATCCGGCAAGCCCGGACGCAGCAGTGGCTCGCCGCCCGTGAGGCGCAGCTTGCTCACCCCCAGCCGCGCCGCCTGCCGGCAGACCCGCTCGATCTCGTTGAAATCCAGGCGCTGCGCGTTATCGAGGAAGGCGTAATCGTCTCCGTAGGTCGAGGCCGGCATGCAGTAGGTGCAGCGGAAGTTGCAGCGATCCATCACCGAGATGCGCAGGTCACGCAGCGGGCGTCCACGTTGATCAAGTAGTGGAGTGGCTGTGTTCACGTCACCACCGATGCAGCCGCACTGGCTGGCCTGCCTTGGCCGCCATTCCAGCCGCCAGTTCAACGACGCCGGCGGTTTCGGCCAGTGCCGTGAAGTCGCCCGAATTGCGGGAGCTCACCGGCTCCGCCACCGGGTCGCCCTGGCCGTCCAGCTTCAGCGTCACCGGGATGAACTGGGCCAGCGTAAACGCCGGCAGCGGGGTGGCAAGGCGGACCTGCAAGGGCAGGTCACGCACCACGCCCAGCCGCGACAACAACGCCGGTCGCACATACCGGAGCAGGCAGACCAGCGAGGACACCGGGTTGCCGGGCAGGGCGAATACGAGTTGCCCGCCCGGAGCCACGCCGAACCACATCGGCTTGCCGGGGCGCTGCGCGATGCCGTGGAAGCGGCATTCAACGCCCAGCGACGCCAGGACATCAGGAAGGTAGTCACGCTGCCCCATGGAAACGCCGCCAGACAGCACCAGCGTGTCGTGGCGCTCAAGCAGGCTGGCCAATGCCGGCCCCAACAGGTCCGGATCATCCCGCAGGTGATGGCGGGAGGCCCGTCCGAGCCCCGCGGCCTGCAGCGCTGCCATGAGTGCGAGATCGTTGGAACGGCGGATGCGGCCTGCAGGCAGCGGGGCTCCCGCGTCCACCAGTTCGTCGCCGGTGGCGACAATCGCCACCGAGGGCAGTCGCGCCACTGTCACCGAGGCCACGCCGTTCGCGGCCAGCAGCTCCATCTGAGCGGCACCGATGATGCCGCCGGGTTTGAGCACCCGCGAGCCGGCCGCGCAGTCGCTGCCGCGGCGGTGGATGAACTGACCGGGCGTGGGTGCAGCGGACGCTTGCACCTCGTATCCCTGCGCCGTGCGCTGCACGTGTTCAATCGGGATGATGCAGTCGCAGCCTTCCGGCAGCACGGCCCCGGTGGCCACCTCGATACAGGTGCCGATGTCGTCCAGGCGCGTCTGTTCTCCGCCCGCCATCTGTGCCCCAGCAACAGGAAGCACCTGGGGCAGGTGAGGCTGCCAGCGAAGCGCGATGCCGTCCATCATGATGCGATCGAAGGGCGGCTGCGGGCCTTCAGCGAACACGGCCTGCGCCAGCACCCGCCCACCGGCGTCCTCCAGAGGGACCTGCTCGCTGCCGGTCGGACGCAGCTCAGCCCTGATGGCGGCCATCGCCTCGTCCACACTGATCAATGCCCTCATCATCCGCACTCTCGGCCCCACGTCATCCACTTGGCACTCCAGAACCCACAGTCTGGCGAGCCGGGCGTGATCGTCATTTCACGGCCGATCCGCGGCAGCCCGCGTGGTCAGCGCATGACCTTGTCGGGGGTGACAGGCGTGCTGCGGATCCGCTTTCCGGTTGCATGGAAAATGGCGTTGCTGATCGCGGCCGAAACACCCACGAGTCCGATCTCGCCGACGCCCTTGGCTCCCAGGCTGCTGACCACCCGGTCGTCCTCTTCAACGAACAGCACGTCCACCTCGTGGATGTCCGCATTCACCGAGACGTGATACTGGGCAAAGTCGTGGTTCATGAAGCGGCCGAACCTGTGGTCCGCTTCTGTGTGCTCGTGCAGCGCTGCGCCGATGCCCCAGACCACGCCGCCCACGATCTGGCTGCGTGCGGTGGTGGGGTTGATGATCCGCCCGGCGGCCACCGCGCTGACCACGCGCATCACCCGCACCGTGCCCAGTTCCTCGTCCACGCGCACTTCCACAAACACCGCACTGTGGGTGGCGCGGGTGTACTTGCGCTGCTCCAGAATGTCAGGTAGCAGCAAGTGGCTCGCCTCTATCCGGGCGCGCCCTGCAACCTGCAGCAGGGCAACCAGCGGGACAGCCGTGGCGGGATCGTCACGCAGGGCGAGGGTGCCGTCGCGGAACACCACGTCCTCCAATGTGGCCCGTGCGAATGCGTTTCCGGCGGAAAGCCTGGCCAGCGCCAGCAATCGGCGGCGAAGCTTGCGGCATGCACCTTCCACCGCCGATCCAACCGTACTGACGTGCGAAGACCCACCCTCGATGGGTGCTGCCGGCAGGGTGGAATCGCCAAGCTGGAAGCAGACCTGTTCCAGCGGAAGGCCCAGCGCCTCCGCGGCGATCATGCTCATGACCGTGTAAGTGCCGGTGCCGATGTCGCTGGCCGCACTGCTGACCACCAGGCGCCCGTCCGCGTGGAACTCCGCGTGTGCACGGGCAAACATCTGCATCGCATCCCATTGGCCGGTGGCCATGCCCAAGCCCACCCATTCGCTGCCTTCGCGGCGCGCGCGCGGCTGCGGAGCCCGTTGCGCCCAACCAAAACGCTCCGCGCCGCGGGCATAGCACTCCCGCAGTGCCTTGCTCGAGAAGGGCTTGCCATCCGCCGGATTGACCTCGGCATAGTTCTTCAGCCGAAGCGCCAGCGGATCCATCTGCAGCGCGTGGGCAAGTTCGTCCATGGCCACTTCCAGCGCATGCATGCCATGCGCCGCGCCCGGTGCGCGCATGTCGATGGGGGTGTACTGGTCCAGCTCCACCACCTTGTAGCCGAGATGGACGTTGTCGCAGGCATACAGCTGGCCACTCCAGTTCACCACCACCTCGACGTAATCCTCCGTGCGGGACGTCTCGCCGATGGCCTCGTGCCAGATCGCACGCAGCGTGCCGTCTGCATCCGCGCCCAGCTTCACGCGTTGCGCGGTTTCCGCTCGATGCCCGAAGGTGAACATCTGCTGGCGGGTCATCACCACCCGTACCGAGCGCTGCAGCGCCAATGAACCCATCACCGCCAAGGCGAGCTGGTACTGTGGCCTCAACCCTGCGCCAAAGGCACCCCCGACGAACGGGTTGCGCACCGTCACCATGCGCTTGGGCAGCCCGAATACGTGGGAGACGTACCACCGACTGTTCTGCGAACCCTGGGTCTTGTCGTAGATCGTGAGGTGCCCGTCTTCGCCGCGAATGACGGTGCTTGCGAACAGCTCCATCGGGTTGTGATGCTCCACGCCGTGGTGGAAATCGGAACTGATGCGGCAGGCGGACGCCTCCAGCGCAGCGGTCGGCTCACCTTTATCCTTCGGTGGAGAGGAGAAGCCTGCCTTCATTTTTCGCGGCGGACGCGCACGCTGCATGGCGGCGAGGAGATTGGTCTCGTGCTCGTCTGCCGCGTAATGCACCTTGACCCGCGCAGCCGCTTCACGGGCGGCATCGAAGGTTTCCGCCAGCACCAGGGCGACCGGCTGCCCGCTGTACATCACCTTCTCGTCATGAAGCGGGCGGAACGGTTTGCCTGCGGGTGCCGTCATGTCCTTGTAGAACAGCCCGTTGGATCTCATCGGCGGGCGGTTGAGATGGGTGACAATGGACAGCACGCCGGGAACCGCCCGCGCGTCTTGCAGATCAAATCCGACAATACGGCCTTTGGCGATGGTGCTGTTGACCGCCACCCCATACACGAGATCTTCGGCTGGCCACTCGGCGGCGTAACGGGCTTGGCCGGTGACCTTGGCGTGAGCGTCGATGCGCGGCACTCCCGTGCCGGTACGCACGTGACCTGTTCCGACTGGAGCCGTAGGCGGGGAAAGGGGAGCAGAATGATTCATGCGGCGCGCTCCGGCAACGGGCCCTGGCCCTGGTTGTCCACGGTACCCTTGGCCGCGGTTTCGAGCGCCCGCACAATGGCGCGCCGCGCAAGTGGAATCTTGAACGCGTTCTGGCCCTGCGACTCTGCTCCCTCCAGAAGATGCGCTGCGGCATCGTCCAGAACCTGCCCGGAGGGCCGGGCACCAACCAGCATCGCTTCCGCAGACGTCCGTCGCCATGGCGTGTGTGCTACGCCGCCCACCGCGATGCGCGCATCACGAATGACGCCATCCGCATCCAGGTCCAGCGCCGCCGCCACTGACACCAGCGCGAACGCGTAGGACAGGCGCTCGCGGATCTTGAGATAGGCGCTGTGCGCGGCGAACTGGCGCTGCGGCGGCAGCTCGATGCGGAGGATCAATTCGTCCCCGGCAAGGGTGGTATCCACATCAGGTCGGTCGCCGGGCAGCCGATGGAATTCCGCGAACGGAACAACCCGTTCACCGCGAACACTGCGCACATGCACCGTGGCGTCCAGCGCCGCCAGCGCCACACACATGTCCGAAGGATGCGTCGCGATGCAGTGCTCACTTGCGCCCAGGATGGCATGGTATTTCGTGAGCCCACCGATCGCCGAACAGCCACTGCCCGGCTCACGCTTGTTGCAGGGCGTGGCGCTGTCATAGAAGTAGGTGCACCGGGTGCGCTGCAGCAGGTTGCCGCCGTTGGTTGCCATGTTGCGGATCTGCGGAGACGCTGCCGCCAGCATGGCCGCCGACAGCAGTGGATACTGCTGCTCGACCAAGGGGTGCCAAGCTGTCTGCGCGTTGCGCGCCGTGGCTCCGATAAGCAGTCCGCCGTCGTCACGTGGCTCGATGGCATCCAGCGGCAGGCGAGTGATGTCCACCAGGCCAGCGGGAATCATCAGTTGAAGTTTCATCAGATCAAGCAGGTTGGTGCCCCCCCCGATGGCCCGTACCTCGCCATTGCTCTGGGCAGACAAGGCGTGAAGCGCCTGTTCGACAGTCCCGGGGCGTTGATAGGCGGCAGGGATCATGCCGGCACCGTTCCGGGCACCCAGTCGGCGGGTGGCCGCTCCTCACCGTTGTCTGGCTCTGTCTGCAATACCGAGAGGATCGCATCGGTAATCTGCGGATACGCGCCGCAGCGGCATAGATTTCCGCTCATCAGCTCGCGCACCTGGTCGCGGTTGTTTGCGCGGCCTTCATTGATCAGTCCCTGCGCCGAGCAGATCTGCCCGGGTGTGCAATAGCCGCACTGAAGCGCGTCGCACTGGATGAAGGCCTGTTGCAGTGGGTGCAGCACGCCGCCTTGGGCGATGCCCTCAATAGTGGTGATATCCGCGCCGTCCTGCATGACAGCCAGGGTCAGGCAGCTGTTGATGCGATGCCCGTCCACCAGAACCGTGCACGCGCCGCATTGTCCGTGGTCGCAGCCCTTCTTGGTGCCGGTCAGGCCCAGGTCTTCACGCAGCAGGTCAAGCAGTGTGAGCGTGGAAGGTACTTTGAAGGCACGCGTCACCCCATTCAGCTTCAGCGTGGTGAGATACAGTTCGCGGCACCCTGTCGGGGTTCGAGCAGGCGGAGAGGTCTCGCTCATGGCGGTTCCGGCTAGAACAGAGGGCTCAACCATGCGCTGCGTGCCGTGCAGCATTGGTGCACGCAGCATGCAGTGCATGCGAAGGCGGGCCCGCAGCCCATGGCAGGCGGTATCTTTTCGGGGTGCGAACCAGTACTACTACCGGGGCACGGGCGCGACCCAACTGCTGCAATAGACAGGCATCGGCCATTCGGCCCTGACCTGGAGAAACCCATGCGCACATCCGCGCTGACGTTCACCCTTACCCCGCTCATCGTGGCGCTTGCCCTTGGCGGATGCCAAAGCAGCCCAACGCCTTCGCCCGATGCAGGCCCGCCACCGCCGCCCCCGCCGCGCGAACTCCCGGGCCCGGTAACCGCAGCCTCCACGGGTGCCACCCTTCAAGGTCAGATCACCGCCCTCAACACCAGCACGCGCGAAGTCACCGTCACCGGCAGCGACGGCAGCAGCGTGGAGATCGTGGCTGGCGAGGACATCCGCAACTTCAACCAGTTGAAAGTCGGCGACCAGGTTGCGCTCGACTATCGCGCCGCCGTCGCCCTTGAACTGGAGCCCGCAGGCAGCGCACCACTGGGTGCAACCGCCACCCAGGCACGCACCGTGCCCAATCGGGGAGATATTCCGGGCGGTGCCCGCTCCAACACCATCAGCCTGGTCACTGAAGTGGCCGCCGTGAATCCGGAACGCGGCACCATTGCGCTACGGGGGCAAAGTGGCAACACCCAGATCATCGCGGTCGAGCGCCCGGACCTGCGTGCCAAACTGCCCAACGTGAAACGCGGAGACCTGCTGCGCATTTCCTACACCCAGGCCGTCGCTCTGGGAATTCGTCGCTCCCCTTGAGGTCGGCCCGCACTGGTGCCGCGTACAAACGCGGCCGCCAGTCTCAGCGCATCCTCGCTGCCGCGATCGCCGTGCAGGGCCCGCACCAGTGCTGCCGGCGTGCTGCCGGTCCAGCGCATCAGGTCGTGCGTGGCATGTGCCTGGTCGCTGTATCCGTGTCGTGCCGCTGCGGTGGCAATGTCAGGGTCATCTGCATCCAACGACTGCAGCAATGCCTGCAGTCGCCGCACACGCGCGTACTCCTTGGGTGTCATGCCCACCGCCGCAAGAAATCTGGGCTGCAGCGTGCGTAACGAAACGCCCAGCGTCTTCGCCAGTGCGCTGATCCGCATATCACCCTGCGCAGCGTCGAGCAGGGCCACGGCCTTTTCGATCTTCGGGTCCAGCGCGAAGGCATTGCAGAGCGGGCGCAGAAACTGCCAAAGCAGCTCCGGATCATTGGCCTCGACACTTGCCCGGGCGGCGGCTGCAAACACCTTCGCGAAGCTGTCATCAAGCGTATGCAGATCTGGCGCATGGTCCCGCAGACTGACGAGCCGTGGCCCTGCCACCAATGCGCTGGCCGCCGGTTGCAGGCGAACACCAATGCACAGCACGGGGCCAACCGCCTGCAGGCGTACCGGCCCGCGCTGCTGTGCGGCGAAGCAGAACGGCTGATTGGACCGGACCTTGCCATCCACGGCATGCAACTGCAGCGGTGTCCCGAGTTCAGCAAGCAGCTCGCAACACCCATCCGGATAGATCACCTGGATATCGTCACCTGGCGTGTCGTCCCGCAACTGCCATAGACACCGCACATGGCGGCGCAGGTCGGCAGGGGCAGGGTACTCGGCGTAGTCCATGCGCCATCGGAGCGCAGACTGCGCTTTTTTACAAGCAGGTCCGGTCGGTTCCCGCTAGCCTGCGCTCACCTGACCACGGTAGCGCGAACATGACCAAGACGACGGTAGCCCTGCTGGGTGCGGGCCTGGCCCTGGGGAGCGGTGCGGCCGATGCGGCCGGCGAAGAGTTCGACTGGTTGGCCGGCCACTGGTGTGGCGGCACGGAGCAGCGGAGGATCGAGGAGGTCTGGCTGCCGCAGGCGGGTGGCGCGTTGCTGGGAATGTCCCGCACGCTGTCCGGAGACAGCCTCGAGTCGTTCGAGTTCATGCGGCTGGTGCCGTCGGGCAAGGACGCCGGCTTCCATGTCCAGCCCAACGGCGTGCCCGCCACCGTGTTCGCCATTGCCAGCCAGGGGAAGGGCTGGGTCGTGTTCGAGAACGCTGCCCATGATTTTCCGAACCGGATCGAGTACCGCCGCGAGGGCGAGGCGCTGAAGGCCGCCATTTCCGGCCCGAACGAAGACGGCAGACGGTTGCAGATTCCGTTCGACTACCAGCGCTGCAAACCGCCGCGGTAAACCATGGGGAAATGCATCCCGTAGAGCGGGGCTTGCCCCGCTGAACGTCATGCATCACCCGCAGCGGGGCAAGCCCCGCTCTACGACAGAGCGCAATTCCGCAATACGATCACCGCCCGCGTCGCGTCTCGATCCACTTCAACGACTGCGCAATGCCCCCGAACGGGAAAAAGTGCAGGCTCACCGGCCCATGCGCAGCGGTCAGACCGTGGCTCAGCTGGTCCACGAACACCCCCGGGCCCGCAGTTCCCAGCAGCTTGCCAATCGACACGCCATACCGCGCCAGCATCGAAGTCGACGCCCCCACGCCGCACATCACGGCATAACGGGCCAGCACGGCCACGCTGGCCGGACCGGGTACGCCCACCCGCACCGGATGCGAAATGCCCCGGCTGCGCAGTTCCTGCAGCCAGCCCAGCACGATTCCGGCATCGAAAGCGAACTGGGTCACGATGGACGGCGTCATGCCACGCTGTTCAATGACCTCACATTTGTGCTGCAGCGCCTCCCAGCGTTGTTCCGCACTCATCACCGGATGGCTTTCGGGATGCCCGCCCACGGCCAACGCGCGGATGCCGGACGCTTCCAGAACTCCTGTCGAGATCAGTGCCCCGCTGTCTGCGAACGGGCCAGAGGGCGTGGATGGATCGCCGGCAATCACAAAACACTGCTCGACGCCTGCTTCGGCCACGGCACGGGTAATGAAACGTTCCAGTGCCGGGTGCGATTCGATGCGCCGCGCCGACAGGTGCGGCATGGGCCGGAAGCCCAGTTCACGCACCGCGCGTGCCGCCGCCAGGCGCGCCTCATCATCCTCGCTGGGCAGATAGGGAATGGCGATCAGCGTTCCGGCCGGCACCCGCTCGGCCACCGAGCGCAGTGCAGCAATGCCGCGCGCACTGACTTCCATCGACCAGGTGTCCATCAGCCGAGTACGCTCGAGCGGACACCGCTGGTGTCGCTGTGCCGGGCCAGTTCGACGAACGCGCGCAGATAGTCGACATCAACGTCGGCTTCCCGGGCCCCCAGATAGATCTGCTTGGGAATGCCATTCGCCCCCAGCCGCACCGGCACGACCGGCATCTTCGCGGCATACTCCTCCACCAGCCAGCGCGGCATGGCCGCCACACCGCGCCCACTGGCCACCATCTGCATCATGATGTCGGTGGTTTCAATCGCCTTGTGCCGCCGCGGGCTCACCCCGGCCGGCAGCAGGAACTGGTTGTAGATGTCCAGCCGCTCGATCGGAACCGGGTAACTGATCAGCACTTCCGGGGTCAGCTGCTGCGGCTCGACGAACGCCGCTTTGGCCAGCCGATGATTCTTGGCCACCACCAGCACCTGCTCGTAATCGAACACCGGCACGAAGCGCAGGCCCGGCTTCAACAACGGGTCGGGGGTGACCAGCAGGTCGATCTCATACCCGAACAGGGCACCGATGCCGCCGAACTGGAACTTCTGTTTCACGTCCACATCCACGTCCGGCCATGCGGCCAGGTAGGGCGAGACGATCTTCAGCAGCCACTGGTAGCAGGGGTGGCACTCCATGCCGATGCGCAGCGCACCCCGTTCCCCTTGCGCGAACTGGCCCAACCGCTCCTCGGCGAGATCCAGCTGCGGCAGCACCCGGTTGGCCACCGCCAGCAGGTATTGCCCGGCCTGGGTCAGGCGCAGACTGCGGCCTTCCCGCAGCCAGATCGGGGTACCCAGCTGCTGCTCCAGCTTCTTCATGCTGTGGCTCAGGGCCGACTGGGTCAGGTTCAGCACGCCGGCGGCGGCGGTCAGAGACCCCTGCTGCTCAACCTGCTGGACGATGCTGAGGTGGATGCGCTCCAGCATGATGATGAATCCTGCTCATGGATACGTGAAGTAATACCATTTTACGTCATGGGAGGCCGTCGCTAGCATCGGTTCGATGACACAACCTCTTCGCGTAGTCGCCGTTTCCGGGGGTCTGCAGCGCACCTCCCGCGCCGCCGCCCTCTGCCAGCACCTGATGGACCTGATTGGGGAGCACCTTCCCTGTGAGCGACACCTGGTCGAACTCGGCCAGGTCGCGCCGCAGCTGGCCGGTGCCACCTGGCGCAGCCAGCTGCCGGTCTCGGTGGAGCAGGAACTGGCGGCGGTGGAGCAGGCCGATGTACTGGTGGTGACCACCCCGGTCTATCGTGGCTCCTACACAGGCCTGTTCAAGCACTTCTTTGATTTCATCGATCAGGACGCACTGACCGACACGCCGATCCTGCTGGCCGCCACCGGCGGCAGCGAGCGCCACTCGCTGGTGATCGACCACCAGCTACGCCCGTTGTTCAGCTTCTTCCAGGCGCGCACCTTGCCGCTTGGCGTCTACGCCACCGACAGCGACTTCCTGGACGGCCGCCTGCACAACGAGGCGCTGCTGGAACGCGCGCAGCTGGCTGTGCAACGCGCCATGCCCCTGCTTGAGCTGGGTCGGCGCAGGGAGCCGCGCGCCGCCAGCGCCGTCGCTGCGGCCTGAGCCAGCGTGCAACCCACTTTCTGCATCAAACCACCACGGCAGGTCACCATGAGCCACGACTTCAGCTTCAGCATCAAGCGTATCGCCTTCGACGAGAACTATCGTCCGGCCGACGGCACCCGCATCACCACCAACTTCGCCAACCTGGCGCGGGGCGAGCGTCGCCAGGAGAACCTGCGCAACACGCTGCGGATGATCGACAACCGTTACAACGACCTGGCCCACTGGGACAACCCCAATGCGGACCGCTATACGGTTGAGCTGGACATCATCTCGGTGGAGATGCACGTGGGGCAGGGCACCGAAGCGGAGGCGTTTCCGCTGATCGAAATGCTCAAACCCACCATCGTGGACAAGCAGACCGGCGCACGCACCGACGGCATCGTCGGCAACAACTTCTCCTCCTATGTGCGTGACTACGACTTCAGCGTGCTTCTGCCCCAGCACAACGAAGGCAAGCCGTCGTTCTCCGCGCCAGAGGACTTTGGTGACCTGCACGGCAAGCTGTTCAGGCACTTCCTGTCATCGGACGCTTACCAGGCCAGCTTTGCCAAGCCGCCGGTCATCTGCATCAGTGTCTCCAGCAGCAAGACCTACCACCGTACCGAGAACCACCACCCCATTCTGGGCGTCGAGTACCAGCAGAACGAGTTCTCGCCCACCGATGACTACTTCGGCAAGATGGGCCTGCGGGTGCGCTACTTCATGCCGCCGCGCAGCGTGGCTCCGCTGGCGTTCTACTTCCAGGGCGACCTCCTGGCTGACTACACCAATGCCGAGCTGATCGCCACCATTGCCACGATGGAAGCCTTCCAGAAGATCTACCGCCCGGAGATCTACAACGCCAATTCCACGGCAGGGAAGGTCTACCAGCCCAGCCTGAAGCACGAGGATTATTCGGCCACCCGCATTGTGTATGACCGCGAAGAGCGCAGCCAGTTGGCGGTCAAGCAGGGTCGGTTTACCGAGGAAACCTTCATCAAACCGCACCAGAGCACGCTCAACCAGTGGGCCGCAAACTGGTCCGCTTCCACCGCAAAGGCCTGAACCACACACATGACGAACCCACTGCTGCCCACCTCGACCGCCGGAAGCCTGCCCAAGCCCTCGTGGCTGGCCGAACCCGAAAAACTGTGGTCGCCCTGGAAGCTGGAAGGCGAGGCTTTGATTGAAGCCAAGCAGGACGCACTGCGCCTTTCACTGCAGGAACAGCAACACGCCGGCATCGACATCGTCAGCGACGGCGAACAGACCCGCCAGCATTTCGTGACCACGTTCATCGAGAACCTGAGCGGCGTGGACTTCGAGAAGCGCGAAACCGTCCGCATCCGCAACCGTTACGACGCCAGTGTTCCCACCGTGGTAAGTGCCGTGAGCCGTCCCAGGCCGGTGTTCGTGGACGACGCGAAGTTCCTGCGCGGGCAGACGACACAGCCGATCAAGTGGGCGCTGCCCGGCCCGATGACCATGATCGACACGCTGTACGACGCGCACTACAAGAGCCGCGAAAAGCTGGCCTGGGAGTTTGCGAAGATCCTCAATCAGGAAGCGCGCGAGCTGGAAGCCGCCGGCGTGGACATCATCCAGTTCGACGAGCCGGCCTTCAATGTGTTCTTCGATGAAGTCAATGACTGGGGCGTCGCTGCGCTGGAGCGTGCCATTGAGGGCCTCAAGTGCGAGACCGCCGTGCACATCTGCTATGGCTATGGCATCAAGGCCAACACCGACTGGAAGCAGACGCTGGGTTCGGAGTGGCGGCAGTACGAGGAGTCGTTCCCGAAGCTGCAGCAGTCGAGCCTGGACATCATTTCGCTGGAATGCCACAACTCGCACGTACCAATTGACCTGATTCAGCTGGTGCGAGGCAAGAAGGTGATGGTGGGGGCGATTGATGTGGCCTCCAATACCGTGGAAACACCGGAAGAGGTGGCCAACACCCTGCGCAAGGCGTTGAAGTTCGTGGATGCCGACAAGCTGTACCCCAGCACCAACTGCGGCATGGCCCCGTTGGCCCGCAGCGTCGCCCGCGGCAAGCTCCAAGCCCTGGCCGCCGGTGCGGCCATCGTGCGCGGCGAGCTGGGCTGAAGCGCTGATGCATCGGCGTAGCGGGGCAAGCCCCGCTCTACGTAAGTGCCCAACACGCCGCGGTGCGCGCGGGTGGCGTTAATGTAATGTTATGCTATTGCATTAACATCTTCCCGAACGAGCCCGATGAAGCACCGCGTCCTGTCGTCCGCCATTGCCAGCCTCATGTTCGCCCCCGCCTGCGCGTTCGCGGAGGACGCCGCCACCCGAACCCCGATAGAACTCGACGAACTGCGCGTCACTGCCGAAAAGGGCAGAAGAACCGTCCTGGCCCCACTGCCCACCGACATCCTCAGCGGCGACGCCCTCATGCACCGACGCCAAGGCGGACTCGGAGAGACCCTTGCCGGTCTTCCCGGCGTGCATCTGGACAACTTCGGCGGCGGCGCGTCGCGCCCGGTCATCCGTGGCCAGACCCTGCCACGCATCGAAATCCTGAGCGACGGTGCCCCCGTTTTCGACGCTTCCTCGGTGTCGCCCGACCACGCCATCGGCACCGATCCCTTGCTGCTGGACTCGATTGAAGTGATCCGCGGCCCGGCCGCCGTCCTGTATGGCGGCAACGCCATGAACGGTGCCGTCAACCTGATTGACGGCCGCATTCCCACCCGCCTGCCTGAAAACGGCGTCACCGGTGCGGCAGAACTGCGTCTGGGCTCGGGCGATCAGGAAAAGACCGGTGTAGGCCGGATCACCGCCGGGGTAGGGCAGGTAGGGCTGCACGCCGAAGTCGCCCGCCACAACGCCGAAGACTACGACATTCCCGGCGGCACCCTGAAAGATTCGTTCGCCGAAGGCACCACCGCCTCGGCCGGTGCCTCATGGATCACCGAGCGCGGCTACATCGGCGCAGCCTTCACCCGCCAGGACAGCAAGTACGGTCTGCCGGGGCACTCACACAAGAACGGCGTCTGCCATACCCACGGCATCGACCTCCATTGTGAAGCGCACGGCTCCTATGAAGATCCATTCGGGTCGTCCGACGACCACACCGCCTACATCAAGGTACGCAGCGAGCGGACCGACATCCGCGCCGACTATGAAGATCCAATGCCGGGCTTCTCGCATGTTCGGCTGCGCCTCTCGCATACCGATTACCAGCACGACGAGATCGATGGCCCGGCGCTGTTCAATCGCTATACCAACGAGGTGGACGACGGTCGCATCGAGCTGACCCATAACCCGTTGCTCGGCTTCATTGGCACGTTTGGGGTGCAGTATACCGAGGGCACCTTCGGCGGCCTCAACGTCAACAACCTGCACGTGGCGTTCCCCGAAAACGGTTATGGCTTCGTGCCGCCGAACTACCAGAAGACCCGCAACAAGGCCGTCTTCCTCAGCGAGTCGCGCTCGTTCGGTCCCATCGACCTGGATATCGGTCTGCGCAAGGACTGGCGTGAGATCCGGGTTCCCGTGCCCGAGTTCCGGGTCAACTTCACGCCGTTCTATGAGGAGCTGTTCGCCAGCTGGTACGGCCCGGACTGGAAGAACGTCATCCGGGAATCAGATGTGGAGATCTTCCAGACCAGGAACCCGACCACGCGCCAGAATCCGTTCTCCGCGTCGCTCGGTGCCACCTGGAACATCCGTGACGGCTATTCCGCTTCGTTGAACGTTGCCCGCACCGAACGCGCACCCAGCGTCCGCGAGCTCTACGCCTACGGCAACAACCTGGCCACCAACAGCTACGAAGTAGGCCTGGTCCGTTCGGGCAGCGTATCCGACACCTTCCCGGACAGCCGTACCGACGTACTGGAAACGACGCGATCGGTCGATCTGACCTTCCGCAAGGTCGGCGGGGCACTGGAGTACGAGGTGGGCGTGTTTCACCAGGACATCAAGGATTACGTGTTCGCACGGCTGATCGAGACCGAGAACGAAACCGGCGTACCGCACAATTACCTGCTGTACACCGCCGCCGACACCACCCTGAAGGGCATCGATGGCCAGATCAGCCTGCAGTACGGTGCCGGCCATCGCACCACGCTGTTCGGCGACTATGTGCGCGCCGATCTCAAGAGCGAGGACGACAACCTGCCGCGCATTCCGCCGGGGCGTCTCGGCGTACGGCATGCCTGGTCCAGCGGCCCGTATTCGTTGGATGCCGAGTACTACCACACCTATGCGCAGAACCGGATTGCCTCGTACGAGACGCGAACCAAGGGCTACGACATGCTCAACGCCACCTTCGCGTACCGTCTGGAGCTGACCGAGCGGCAGGCCGCCGAGTTCTACGTCCGCGCCACCAACCTGCTGAACAA
Source organism: Stenotrophomonas sp. (assembly GCA_039592995.1). GTDB lineage: Bacteria > Pseudomonadota > Gammaproteobacteria > Xanthomonadales > Xanthomonadaceae > Stenotrophomonas. The sequence goes on from JBCNQC010000001.1 coordinate 60,023, forward strand.
GGAGGCCTATGTGCACACCTCGTTCGTCAAGGACCAGTCACCCCTGCGCGGCCGCAGCATGGTGCTGGGCGTGCGGTACAGCTTCTAGGTAGAGCCGGGCTTGCCCGGCTGCTCTTCGTGCGATCCCCCGTAGAGCCGGGCTTGCCCGGCTGCTCTTCGCTGCGCAAACGGCAGCGGGGCAAGCCCCGCTCTACGTCCCACACCAGAATCCACCTGCCAGCACCGGTCTGGATGAACGATACTTCCACGGCAATCAACCCGTGGACACCCCGAACATGCAGTGGATCGACCTTCGAAGCGACACCGTCACCCAACCCACGCCGGCGATGCGTGAGGCCATGGCTTCGGCCGAAGTAGGCGACGACGTCTATGGCGACGACCCCACGGTCATCCAGCTGGAAAAGCTCGCCGCCGACATGCTCGGCAAGGAAGCCGCCCTGTTCGTGCCCACCGGCGTATTCGGCAATCAGCTCGCCGTGTTCACCCACTGCCGACGCGGCGACGAAGTCATCGTCGGCGACGACTCCCACCTGGTCTGGCACGAAAACGGAGCCGCCGCCGTGATCAGCGGGGTGCAGATGCGCACCATCGCCAGCGACCGTGGCGTGGTCCCGGCCAAGGAAATCGAGGCCCGCATCCGGGTAGGGGAGGACATCCACATCCCCCGCACCGGGCTGATCTGTCTGGAGAATGCACACGGCAATGGCCGGGTGATTCCGCTGGCAATCATGGCCGAAACCGCCGCCATCGGCCGCCGGCACAGCATCCCCATCCACCTGGACGGTGCCCGGGTCTTCAACGCTGCCACCTACCTGGGCTGCGACGTGAAAGAGATCACCCAGCATGTCGACACCGTCATGTGCTGCCTCTCCAAAGGGCTCGCTGCACCGGTCGGCTCGATCCTGGCAGGCCCGGCAGACTTCATCAAACGCGCCCGTTACAACCGCAAGCTGCTGGGCGGTGGCTGGCGTCAGGCCGGCGTGCTTGCGGCCCCCGGCATCCTCGCCCTGACCGAGATGACCCGGCGGCTTGGCGAAGACCATGCCCACGCCCGCTACTTGGCTGAGCGCCTGGCTGCCATACCCGGCATCACTGTCGACTCGGATGACGTGCACATCAACATGGTCTGGTTTGCGCTGCCCGAATCCGTCGATTCAGATCAACTCACCGCAGCGCTGGCCGCAGCAGGCATCCGCGCCAACGGCCCGTATGGTGGAAAAATGAGGCTGGTGACCCACTGGCAGGTGGACCGGAGTGCCATCGATCGCACGGTCGCCGTGATCCAGAACGCAACCACGTAATGCCGGGCTTGCCCGGCTGATACGCCGATCCAGCTGCAATGGCAGGCCCGCCCGATGCGCCGATGCTGCCGCGACGGCGGTCTCGCCCGGCCGATGCGCCGATGCTGCCGTAGAGCCGGGCTTGCCCGGCTGCTCTTCGCGCGCGCACGGCAGCGGGGCAAGCCCGGCTCTACGGAGCCGGCTCAAGCTGCCTCGCCATACTCGCCCTGACCACTTCTGGAATCGCGCAGGGCGCACCGTGGTAACGCGGCTTGCCCTGCAGCGGCTCAATCACGCCGCCCTCGGTCTCTCTGCTCGTTCCCTGGCAATCCACCGCCAGAAACAGCGTGCGGCCCTCACGGTCCACCCACTGCTGACCGAAGTAGCTGCCCTGCAATGTTTCCACGGTGCGGCCGAGCAACTCCGCGACCGGACCCTGTCCAGGCAGGTCGCGCAGCATTGGGCTGGTGCCTGGCGTGACATCCATCCAGCGTGCAACAACTGAGCCATCCAGACGGTGCAGGGTGACCTGCGTTCGATTCTCGCCACCGGCTTCCACATAGCGCGACGTCCAGAGCCGATCAGTGCCCCAAGGCAGCACCGTGTTGTACTGCGGAGACAATCGCTCGTTGCCGTCGCTGTCCATGAAACCGTAGTACCCGTCACGGAAGAAGACCGCCCCGACCGTAAGCAACGCTTCCATGTCGGTGACCGCGCTGCCGACAAAGCGCTGATGTGCCACGTTGAAAAGCCGCATTCCACCTTGAGCGTCGCGCACACTGAGCAGGCTGCCGTCAGCGCTGGATGCTTCTATGCGACTCCCCTCAGGTAGCAGGTGCGTTTTCAGCGCCGCATCCAGCCACAGGCGCGGCTGATCCTCATCCGCAAGCGTCCCGATGAAGCCCACGCCGTCGGAAGTCAGCCCACTCAATGCTGGCAGATCCACCACGCGCCGGCCCTGGCAATCAATCAACGTCTTGTGGCTGTTGTCGGCGATGGAGACCCTCAGATCCGGCCGCGATTCGATCTCGGCCCACGCGTAGTCGTCGATGCGCACGCCCAACTGGCCATCTCCGCGACCCAGCCGGTCGCCATCATCCATCGTGAAGCGCCACACCCCGGGGCAGACCAGGCGGGCAGCAGACGCACCCGGGACCGCGACGAACTCTCCATTCGCTTGCATGAGCCCATTGGCGGTGCCGTCCTCCTGCACTGCGAGGGTATCGCCACTGTTGCGCTGGATACGATACTCGGTCATCCAGCGCGGCCAGGACGGCACCTCGTCATCCGCCCATTCGCGCAGGCGGGCGAAATACCCACGGTCCATGTAGATGCGGGTCTGATCACCCGCCAGTTGCCCGCTGGCGTCCGTGTGCCGCCATGCATTGCCTTGGCGGCCGAGCCAACCGCCATGCTGAAGGGGCAGCATGCCGTCGAGTGCGACGGCCGGCACGGTGGTTCCGTCCTCATCGCGAAGGGCGCACGCTCCGTTGTCAGACATGTCGCAGACCAGGTACTCCGCCCGGCCTGCAAAAGGACCGGCCGCCCTCATCTCATCCGGCAGCAGCTGAAGACGCAAGCGGCCGTCCTGATCAAATATCCGTTCGCCGGCCGTGCGCGCGCGCCAACTGTAGCGCTGTGGATGCGCGGTGCGCGCCCAATCGCCAGGTTCCGGCTGCCAGTCGAGGAACGTGCTGCCATCGGCATACATCACACCAGTGCCCGCGCGCGACCATACGCTGAAGACAGCGCGCTGGTCAGGATCTTCCGGATGCCGGGTCAAGGCACCCTGGCGAATCTCCACATACGCCCCTCGCAGCGATACCTGTCCGGCATCATCAAACCAGACGCTGCGCTGGCTCTCGAAATCAACGGCGACCCAGCGGCCCGGCACCAGCAACTGCGGTTTGCCGGGCCAGTCCTGCAACAGACGACCCTGCTCGTTGGCCACAATGCCATCCTCAAAACCGCTGGCCTGCAGTACAAAGGTCGCAGGTTCTGCAGCAGCCGCCATGAACGGGTTGAGTGCCATGAACAGCAATGCTTTTGCGCCAACGTATCTGCTCATCCTTGTACCTTGCATTCCTGAATCGGCGACATGATAGCGCGCGCACGTTGCGCGCAAGTTGTCAGGGTTCGCGAATGCGGCTCTCACGCAGCACCGCGATGAATGCTTTCAATGGTACCGGTACCTGCCGCCAGCTGGCGTAGTACAGGCATAACCCCTCAAACGGGGGCGACCAGTCTTCCAGCAGCAGCACCAGTCGTCCGTCGTCCAGCGCGTCGCGCGCGAAGGGCTCCGGCACGAATGCAATACCCAATCCATTGAGGGCGGCGTCGACACGGTGAAACCCAGGTGAGACACAGGACCGGAGAATTCACGATCCGGGAACCGGACGAGACCGATCATCGAATGCCTCAGCCCCCACGCTGGAATCTCAATCCCTATGCAACAACTGGCCGAAGACTTCTGGAACTTCCGCGGCCATCACCGCATTGCCGGCGTTCTCGACGTCGGCACGCAGATGTCGCTGATCCGCCGCGAGAACGGTCGCTACCTGCTGATCGACAGCTACGCCCTGGACGACGATGACCGCGCCCACCTGCTGGCGCAGACCGGCAACGGTGATCTGGTTGAGGCCATCATCAACGTGCATCCGTTTCACACCCTGCATTGCTACAGCATGCACCAGCTGCTGCCACGGGCACGGATGATAGGCACGCGGCGGCATCAACAGCATGCCCCGACAGTGCGATGGGACCCTGCCGTGATCGAGGATCCCAGTACCCAGCAGCAGTTTCATGAGGACCTGGACTTTTCCATCCCCGAAGGACTGGACCTGGTGACCTCTGACGAGCGGGTGCACGCCGCCTCTGTATTGGTCCGGCACCGCCGCAGCGGGATCGTGCACGTGGACGACACCCTGAACGTGCTGGCGGCACCGGGCTGGCTGGGGAAGCTGCTGCCGCAGTCACGGCTGAAGTTCCACCCCATGCTGGGCAAAGCGCTCAAGCCCGCTCCAGAGGCAGCCGACGCCTTCGCCAGCTGGGCACGTACTCTCGCCACGCAATGGGCCGGCACCCCGGCTGTGTGTGCTGCCCACTCGGCGGTGCGCCAGCTCCAACAGAGTGACTGGCAGCGCGAAGTGCTACGCGCCCTGGCCGACGTGGAGCCGACGCTGGAGCGCCACCGCAAAGCCCATCTGTAGCGCTTGCCGCGCCAATACATCTCCCCCCGAAGCGAAGGATTTTGTTCATGTCAAAGAAGCAGCTCACCACCATCAACCCGTTGACCGAGGAGGTGCTGGCCACGTACGACTACATGTCAGATGCGGACGCCACCGCCGTGGTCAAGGCCAGTCACGAAGCCTACCTGCAGTGGCGCCTGCGCAGCCTGGATGAGCGCGCCAAGGTCATCGCCGCGATCGCCAAGGCGCTGCGTGACCGCAAGGAAGAGTTCGCCCAGCTCATGACCAACGAGGTCGGCAAGCTGATCAAGGACAGCCGCACCGAAGTGGACCTGTGTGCCGCCATCTGCGACTACACGGCCCAGCAGGGGCCAACGGTTCTGGCCGATGAAGAACGCAAAGTGGAAGGAGCCACTGGCATCGTGACCCATTCCCCCATTGGCGTGGTGTACGGCATCCAGCCGTGGAACTTCCCGGCCTACCAGGCCATCCGCTACTCCATCGCCAGCCTGATGGCCGGTAATGGCGTGCTGCTCAAGCATGCCGAAAGCTGCACGGGCAGCGGCCTGCTGCTGCGTGACATCTACGAAAGTGCCGGGTTGCCCAAGGGCCTGTTCGGGGTGCTGCTGATCACCCACGAGCAGTCCAACGCCATTGTGGAGAACGATCTGGTGCGCGCGGTCACGCTGACCGGCAGCGAGGATGCCGGGCGCACCGTGGCGACCAAGGCCGCGCAGGTGCTGAAGAAGAGTGTCCTGGAGCTGGGCTCCAATGACGCCTATCTGGTGCTGGACGACGCCGATCTGGAACTGGCGGTCAAGACCTGCGTGGAAGGGCGCCTGTTCAACAACGGCCAGACCTGCGTCAACGCCAAGCGCTTCATCGTCACGGACAAGAATTACGATGCCTTTGTCAGCGCCTATGCCGGGAAGTTCGAGCAGATCCGCATGGGTGACCCGAACGAGACCGACACCCAGCTTGGGCCGATGGTCTCCAAGGCCCAGCGCGACAAGCTGCACGAACAGGTGACCGACAGCGTGGAGCAGGGTGCCCGACTGGTAGTGGGCGGCAAGGTGCCGGAGCATACGGGGTGGTTCTACCCGGCCACCGTGCTCGCCGATGTGGCACCCGGGCAGGTGGCCTACAAGGACGAACTTTTTGGCCCGGCTGCGGCCATCATCCGTGCCAAGGACGACGAAGACGCCATGCGCATCGCCAATGACAGCCGGTACGGGTTGGGCGGCGGCATCTTCAGTCGCAATGTTGAACGCGCCCGTGAACTTGCCAGCAAGTACTTCGATACCGGCATGGTGTTCATCAACAGCTTCGGGGTTGCTTCGCCCACATTGCCGTTCGGTGGCGTGAAGGCCTCCGGTTACGGGCGTGAGCACGGGCCGGAAGGGCTGAAGGAGTTCGTCAACGTGAAGTCGCTCAGCATTCCAGCGTGACCGTCGTACCCGAGCGGAACCCAGGCGCGGCCGCTGACGGCGGCCGCGCCTGGATGCACTAGTTACTGCTGCCGCCCGGGTTCTCCATCTTGCGCTGCGCCTCATCCAGCGCCTTCTTCAGGCTGAGGGTGTCAGCGCCCTGTGATGGCGGGAAGTCCATCAGGCTCTTCAGGTGCGCGGCGATGAAGGGCCCGGCCGCGGTGGGAGCCCACAGTTTCTGGGCGAAGAACTTGCGCCCGATATAGCCCCACTCATGCGAAGCCGGGTCCATCTTCTCCATGGGATCCATCAGCAGATTGAACACATACGGCACTGACGGGTAGGTCTTGTTGTCAAACCAGCTCCCGTCACGCTTGACGCCAATGTGCATCTTCCAGGCGTCGACGCGGATCGCCATCAGGTCGGTTTCGTCGTAGTAGAAGATCTCACGGCGTGCCGACTTTGGCGATTCACCGGTCCAATGGGCCAGATTGTTGTAGCCATCAAGGTGCACCTTGTAGCTGGTGCCGTTCATCTTGTAGCCCTTGATCAACTTTTCCTTCAGGTCGGGCAGACCAGCGGCGGCGGCGATCGTAGCATAGACATCCTCGTGGTTCTGGATGCCATTGGAGACCGAGCCTGGCTTGATCTTTGCCGGCCATTTGATCAGGCATGGAACGCGTACGCCGCCTTCCCAGGTGGTGCCCTTTTCACCCCGGAACGGGGCGTACCCTCCGTCGGGCCACATCATCAGCTCATTGCCGTTGTCGGTGCTGTACATGACGATGGTGTTGTCATCCAGGCCGAGTTCGCGGAGCTTGTCCAGCAGCGCGCCCACCTGTTCATCATGCTCGATCATCTTTGCCCGGTAGACATCCGTCTCGGCACGCCCTTCGTCGACCGCCTTCTGGATGTACTTCTTCGGGGAATGCGACCAGATGTGGCAGGCCGTGGTGTTGAACCAGCAGAAGAACGGCTTGTCACCCTTGCCAGCGCGATCCAGGAAGTCGAGAGTCTTCTCCAGCACTTCGCTGTCGAAGGTCTCCATGCGCTTGCGCGTAAGCGGACCGGTGTCTTCGATTTTCTGCTTGCCGACCCGGCCGAACTTGGGATCGGTGGTTGGATCATCCTTGTCGGCTGCGAAGGCGTGCAGTACACCGCGCGGGCCGAAGGTTTTCTTGTACTCCGGGTTCTTCTGGCCAGGATAGTCCAGCTCCTCGGGCTCCTCCTCCGCATTGAGGTGGTAGAGATTGCCGAACCATTCGTCGAACCCATGCACGGTGGGAAGGAATTCGTTACGGTCGCCCAGATGGTTCTTGCCGAACTGCGCGGTGGCATATCCCGCAGATTTGAGCACCTCGGCGAGGGTAGGGTCGCTCTTCTGGATACCGCGCTTGGAGCCGGGAATGCCAATGGTGGTCATGCCCGTGCGCACGGGCAGCTGACCCATGATGAATGCGGCGCGCCCGGCAGTACAGCTGGGTTGGCCGTAGTGATCAGTGAACAACATGCCGTCCCTGGCGATGCTGTCGATGTTGGGCGTATGGCCCATCAGACCGTGGGTGTATGCACCGACGTTCCACAAGCCGATATCATCCCCCCATATCACCAGGACGTTGGGCGGTTGCTCAGCCCCCTTGTTCACTGACGATGCCTTCTTTTCGGATGCTGCCGCAGTATTCTTGGTGCTTGCCATTGCGCTCTCCGTACCTTTTCCGGGTGGGATTTAAAGTGGCAGGCTCGCATTTACGAAGTTGCGCTTCCTCCGCATTTGTGCGGGGTGGGAGTAGGTATTTCTACTGTTCAGCTCTTGATGAAAGCGAGCAGATCCGCATTGACAACGTCCGCATGGGTCATGCACATCCCATGCGGGTACCCCGGGTAGATCTTCAGCTTCGCGTTCTTCAGCAGCTTGGCCGAAAGCGGCGCGGAGTTGCCGATCGGGACAACCTGGTCGTCGTCGCCGTGCATGACGAAGGCCGGCACGGTCACGGATTTCAGGTCTTCAGTGAAGTCGGTTTCCGAGAATGCCTTGATTCCGTCGTAATGCGCCTTGGCCCCGCCGGCCATGCCCTGGCGCCACCAGTTCTGCACCACCCCGGGAATGGTTTTTGCGCCAGGCCGGTTGAAGCCGTAGAAGGGCCCGGCCGGAAGATCCACGTAATACTGCGCGCGATTGGCGGCCAAGGCACTGCGGAACCCATCGAAAACCTCCATGGGAAGTCCGCCCGGGTATGCGGCGCTCTTGAGCATGGTGGGAGGCACGGCTCCGATCAGTACCAGCTTCGCGACGCGTCCCTGTTTCTGGCCATGCCGCGCGACATAGTGAAGCGCCTCGCCGCCGCCCGTGGAATGCCCGACGTGGACCGCATTGCGCAGATCAAGGTGCTCCACCACCGCCAGCGCATCGTCGGCGTAATGATCCATGTCATGGCCCTCACTTACCTGCGACGAGCGCCCATGCCCGCGGCGGTCATGGGCGATGACCCGGTAGCCATGGCTGACGAAGAACAACATCTGGGTGTCCCATTCGTCACTGCTCAGCGGCCAGCCGTGATGGAACACGACCGGCTGGCCGGAGCGTGGGCCCCAGTCCTTGTAGAAAATTTCCACACCGTCTTTTGTGGTGACACTTGACATGACATCGTCTCCAATCGTGGGGGAGGGAGCGCCGGGGGAGGCAGCAGAGAAGAACGGCAGTGCGCCGACCATCATCAAGGTCGCAATGCCAGCACCGAGCGCCATCACGTCGCGGCGCCCGGGATCGGCGAGTTCGGGATCATCTACATCGCTCATGGCATAGGCCCTGTTCGTGGTGACAGGGCGACTATCCGCCGGCAGATGCAGCGGAAATAGAAATTATTTGCGCGACCGTCAGCTCGAAATGCGCTGGCCGCGTGGCGAATGGCCTGTAGCGCGCCGGTACGCAGCACCAAAGGCGCTTTCGGAGCTGTAGCCCAGTGCTTCTGCTACTTCAGCGACGGTACTGCCGGGCTCGGCAAGCCGACGCGTTGCAAGGGCCATGCGCCAGTGCAGCACATAGTCCATGGGCGAGCGCCCGACCACATCGTGAAACCGGCGTGCGAAGCGTGATCGGGACAAGCTGGCGACGTCCGCCAGATCGCTCACTTTCCACGGCCTGCCCGGCTCGCGATGGATGGCCTGCAAGGCGGGCCCCAGACGCGGATCAGCCAGCCCCGCCAACCAGCCACCTGTCTGCACGTCGGGAAGCCCACGAAAAAGCTCGATGAACACCAGTTGCATGAGCGCCGATGACACCGCTGCGTGTCCGGGTGATATATGGGTGGACTCCTCCTCAAGGCGATCCAGAAGCCAGCCGATGCGCTGGGCCGCCCGGCTGTCTGATCGCAGAACCGCGACGACCGGCAGTGCCGAGGTCAACAGTTCGGCGGAAGCTGGCAGCTCCATTCGCCCGCCCAGGCTTCGGAAGTCTGCGCCCGCACCACCATCGAGCCTGGCGAATGAGGCAGAACCAGACCCTGCGAACACCTGCTCGGCCGGAATCATCGGTAGCGACAGATCTGAACCCAGAACAAACGCGTGACCGGGCGAAACAAGGAAGCAATCTCCCGCCTCAAGCAGCCACTGCGCGCCGCCTGCATCCAGCCAGCATCGTCCGGTTCGTACCACATTGCACTTCAGCACTTGTGCAGGTGACACGCTCAAGGCCCAAGCCCCGCGCGCCTCCAATCCGGTGGACACCGCTGCCTGGGCCTCGGCAACAAACAACACCTGCGACAGGGGATCCTCAGGCGTGCGCATGAGACGTTCGCGACATGAAATGAGACGATCCAGTATGGGGTAAGGGTGTCTTCATTGACATCCTGTGTGCGTCAACCAGGAGCCTCCCATGAACAACCACAGCACGCAACAACACCCACTGGGCACACGCTTTGGTGCCGCAAGTCGCGCCGAGGAAGTCGCTGAGGGTATCGACTGCTCCAGCACCCATGCCATCATCACCGGCGGTGCCTCCGGATTGGGACTGGAGACGGCACGGGTTCTTGCATCGAAGGGCGCGCATGTCATTGTGCCGGCGCGCGGTGAAGGTGTCGCAGCCAAGGTGCTCGCTGAGGTGCCGTCGGCACAGGTGCAGCCGTTGGACCTGCTGGACAACGCATCCATTGATGCCTTTGCCGCCGCCTTCCTTGCGCGGCGCGAACCACTTCACCTGCTGGTGCTCAGCGCAGGCATCATGGCACCACCGCTGTTCCGTGACATACAGGGGCACGAAGGACAGTTTTCAACCAACCATCTCGGACACTTCCGCCTTGTCTGCAGGCTCTGGCCCGCGCTGGTCGCCGCGGGCGGTGCCCGCGTGGTGGTGCTTTCGTCTCGCGGCCACATGCTAGGTGACATTGATTTCGATGACATTGACTACCACCACCGCCCCTACGACCGCATGCAGGCCTATGGTCAGTCCAAGACCGCAAACAGCCTCTTTGCCGTGGCGCTGGATGCCCGTGGCCGGCGAGACGGCGTGCGTGCGTTTGCCGTGCACCCGGGGGCCATCCTCGGAAATCTCGCCAGGCATTTCACCCAGGAGGACCTTCGTGCCTTCGGTGCCATCCACCCGGACGGATCGCCGGTGATTGATCCGCAACGCGACATCAAGAACGTTCAGCAAGGTGCGGCCACTTCTGTCTGGTGTGCTATCTCCCCCGATCTGGACGGGCAGGGTGGCGTCTACTGCGAAGACTGCGACATCGCTGTGGTGGAGCCGGAGCTGTTGCGGGGCGTGCGGCCTTACGCGATCGATCCTGTCAGGGCTGAACAGCTTTGGGAACTGAGCGCTTACTGGGAGGGCGTCGACCTCCCCGGTAACTAGTCCCGGTGTCTGGCCCCGCCGCCCAAATGGCGGGGTCGCCAACCCTCCGAACGAGACGCCTGCAGTAGCGCCATCGGGGGATTCGCAATCGGCGCGGCACGACCATTCTGATCAGGCAGTCCATCGTGACCCCTGTCCAACGCCTGGGAATGGCCCATGTCTAGTACTTCGGAACACAGCCACTGCACGCCGGCAGCCGCACCGTCCCTGGCAATCCGCAACGCCCCAGGGCTGAGGACCGGTGCGCTTGCTCGAGCGCAGCACTACATCGACGTCCACCTCTTTGTTCCACTACGTCTGGACGATGTGGCCAACGCCGCGTGCGTAAGTCGATACCACTTCTCACGCTGCTTCACGATGTCGATGGGCATGACCTTCGTGGAGTACGTGGCGCGTCGGCGCATTGAAGCCGCCCGTTCTGCACTGGAGCGGGATCCGGCGGTCCCACTCGCGTGTCTCGCCACAGAACTGGGGTTCTGCGATCAGGCCCACTTCAGCAAAGTATTCCGGCGCATCTCTGGTACGACGCCACGCCGATACGCGCTTACCGTACTCACCCCCCCCATCCAACACGGACACTGACATGAACCCCGAATGGATTGCACCCAATCGCCGTCTGGGCAAGGCAGAAGATGCCGTGATTCTGTTGGCGCGTTTGCTGCTTGCCGCCTTGTTCCTGCTGTTCGGCTGGAACAAGCTGATGGACATATCGGGCACAACCGCTTACATGGATCAGCTGGGTGTTCCGGCCAGCGAGCTGGTCGCCATGGCGGCCGCTGTGATCGAACTCGGGGCAGGCGCAGCACTCGTGGTGGGCCTTTGGACCCGACCGGTTGCATGCCTGCTTGCGATCTACGCGGTGGTGGCCGGCCTGATCGGTCACCCCTACTGGGCGACCGAAGGGGCACAGCAGTACGCGGATACCGTCAACTTCTACAAGAACCTGTGCATCGCCGGCGGAAGCCTGCTTCTGTTCGCCACCGGCCCCGGCCGTTACGCACTGGATGCCGTACGCCGGTCCAGTTGACGACGGTCACAGGTCGATGATGCCGCGCCGTGCCGCCGTGGTAACGGCATGGGTGCGGTCGGCCACGCCCAGCTTGGCAAAGATGCTCTTCAGATGTCCCTTGACGGTTGCCTCGGTCAGATTCAGCTCGGACCCGATCTGCTTGTTGGCCTTTCCATTGGCAACCAGTTTCAGAATGGCGACCTCCCGATCGGTCAGCATGCCGTCACCCACATGCAGCGCGATCTCATCGGCGACCTCCCGGTGCACATGGCGCTTGCCTCGGGACACATTCAGCACGGCATCCGCCAGTTCCGTACGCAGGCCACTCTTGAGCAGGTAGCCCATCGCGCCTGCCTTGAGCGCGGCCACTGCGGAAGCATCACCCTGATAGGTGGTCAATACGATGATGCGGGCATCGGGAAACTCCGCGCGGATGGCCGTTATGCCTTCCAACCCGTTGCTGCCTGGCATCTGAAGATCCATCAGCACCACGTCCGGCTTCAGCGCCCGGAACTGGAGAAGGGCGTCATGGCCGTTGTCGGCCTCACCGACAATCGTGATATCGGTGCGGTCCTCAAACAGGGCACACACGCCAGCCCGCAACACCGGATGGTCGTCCACCACCAGCACGCGCACGTTGTTTTCAGTCATTGGATCCTCTCCCAAACATTCGTTTCCACCAGGTGAGCTTTCGTTCATGGCGTTCGCCATAGGCGAGCTTCCCCGGCAGCAGCAGCGTCAGTTCGACGCCATCTCCGCGCACACTGATGATGTTGAGGGTGCCGCCAATCCGTTCCGCACGTTCCCGCATGCCGACCAGTCCAAAGTGGCCCGCTTTCCGGCCCTGTTCGAGCACATCCTCGGGAATGCCGACGCCATCGTCGCGCACCCTGACCGCCAGATGGCGTGACGCATAGTCAACGGCGATCTCCAGTTCGCTGGCTTGGGCGTGATGCGCGATGTTCAGCAGGGCCTCTTTGACGATCTTGGCGATCTCCTCAGCCACCAGCGGATGCAGCCGGCGGGGCTGACCTTCAATCAGCAGGCGAACCGATACGGGTGGGGAAAAGGCCGTGCCACCCGCGATCCGCTTGAGCGTGGCAAGCAGGTCTTCGCCTTCGTCTGCTCCCCTCAGGTCGTGGACGCTGTTTCGCGCTTCGGTCACAACCGCATCAGCCGCCACCAGCGCGGAATCCAGCTTTCGGGCGACCGGCGTTTCCTTGGGCATCGTGTTGGCCACCGCCTGGAAGCGCAGCACAAGGCCCATCACCCCCTGCAGCAGCGTGTCGTGAAGTTCACGCGCGATGCGTTCCCGCTCGGCGTTGCGTTCCTCAAGCCGCGTCCGGATCTGATTCGAGGTTTGCCTGAGATGCAGGCGATGCAGTGCGAACAGAACAAGAAGCGCCGCCCCAAGGCACAGCAACGGAAACCAGCCGGTCTGGAAGAACGTCTTGGGAATGTCGAATTCCAACGATGCGGATGCCGGGGTCCAGACGCCATCACTGTTGGCAGCCATGACCTCAAAGCGGTAGCTGCCCGGTGTCAGGTTGGTATAGAACGCCTGGCGCCGCTGCCCAGGATGCACCCAGTCCTGATCGAAACCCTGCAGGCGATACTTCACCTGTGCGCGCTGTGGGTCGGAAAAGGTCAGCACCGCGTAGTCAATCTCGAGTTTGGTCGTGGCGGAGGGGAGCTGGATGCTGACGGGGTCGCGATGCACGTTCGCCCCATCTCTCAGCGCGGTGATCATCACCCCGGGGGCGACGTCGCTCTTCTCCAGCGAGGCAGGATCCAGCCACAGCGTGCCGGTCTGGGTTGCGATCCAGAGCCGGCCATCTCCCCCCAAGACCAGGGCGCGCTGCGAATGCGAATGGGCGCGGCTTGCCAGCCCGTCGCCGCGGCCAAGCGAGAACCGGGGCGGGTCGAGTTTCCCTTTCGCAAAGGCATGCGACAGTTCCTGGCCGGACATCCGCGCCAGCATGCGTGGGTAGGCCAGCCACATGTCTCCTGCAGGCGTCTGGACCAGCCCGTTGATCCGGCTGGCGGGTGTGATGTCGGGGGCCCAGGCGGTGACACCCTCCGCATCGTCCAGGCGCGTCAGCCCAAACGCGCCTGCCGCATACAGGTGACCCTCCGACGTCTGCAGCGTGAGCACTTTCGGCGGGCTGCCGCCAAAACGCAGCGGTGTTTTTGACATCCGACCTGCTTCATACCGCATCAGCCGCTCGCCTGACTGGAAGGCAATACCGCCGCTGGGGGTGGGCGTCAGCGACGTCGGGTAAGTCGCGGCATCGCTGCCAGCATCGAACACCTTCTGCCAATGTCCATTGCGCAGCACGTGCACGCCACCGCCGGCGGACGACATCCAGAATCCGCCTTCGGCGTCAAAGGCGCAGTCATAGGCGATGTTGTGGCGCGCTTCCAGATCAGGACGCTGCAGCCGCCGCAGCGGAGCCCGGTTCGACCATGCAAGTACCTCGGTGCGCAGAACAACCCAGACACTTCCCCGTGCAGATTCGCACAGGGCTTCAGGCTCGACGATGTTGTCAATGATGGGTTCGGGAACCCCTCGCGCAGGTACCCGGAAGACGGTGTTCGCCTGCCCGATGTACACGGTTCCGTCATGAGCCGTAAGCAATTTGTCCCCAAAGCGGGCAGGGGAGGCCAACGATGGCTCGCGAACGAAGGCAGCCTCTCTCAGACGGTCCAGTCCGCCTTCGGTCCCAATCCAGAGATTGCCTTCGCGGTCCTCGAAGATGACGTGCACGATGTCGGAAGACAAACCCTCCTGGGTGGTGAAGGCCTCTGCAGGGGCCTGCAACGGAGACGCGCTGCTCATTGCTTGATAGCGGCGAACGCCTTGAAAGCGCGTCACCACCCACAGGTTCCCCTTGCGGTCGAACACCGGCATGCCGCGGATATCCAGCTCGTCCGTGGGGTAACGCGGGAAAGAGGAAGCAACCGTGCTGCGAGCGGGGTCCGCCGGCAACGCATAGGTTCCTTTGCTGTCCGACGCCCATATGTTGCCCTGCGCATCCCGTGAGAGGCGGGTGGGCACGCCCGCGTTCAGAATCTGGAACCGTTCCTCCCCTGGCCGCAGCCAGGCGGCCCCTTCGCTGGCGGATACCCACAGCGTGCCGTCGCCGGCTACAAGCACCTGCGACGCATTGCTTTCCGGCAGGCCATCACGCGCGTCAAATACCCGGGTTGTGCCGTGCTTCAGGCGAACCAGCTGGGCGTTGTAGTTGGCGGTCAAGGCCCAGACAGTGCCATCTTTTCCCTCGGCCATGCTGACCACACGGTCCGGGGCGGGCGGGCCCGCCATAAGACGAAGCGTGCCGTTGCGGTACACGCCAAACCGATGCGAGCTCTCAAAGCTGACCCAGATGTCGCCGGACCGGGTCGCCAACAGGGCACTGGGCGCGTCGTTTTTCAGCGGCACCTCGGCGTCGATCCGCTCGAACCGGATGCCATCGAACCGGTATAAGCCATCGCCTGTTGCCAGCCAGATGAAGCCGTCCTGACCCTGCACGATCGACACCACCGGCACCGGCGCATCATTGCCCTCCAGCCAACGCTGATGCACGTAACGACTCATGCCGGCGACCTGGCCGGCGTGGGCACAGGCAGACACCAGCAGAAACAAACTAAGTGTTAGGCGCAAAGGGAGCCACATTGATCGGATCATACCCCCCGTTCAGATAGGCTGGCACCCTTCTTTCGAGTCTTGCTGCCCCTGCCTTTCGGGCTATCGTGGCGCATGACTGGATACGTTTACAGATTCCCCGGCGGCACCGCAGGCGTCGGCTTGCTTTTCCTGCGTCTGGCGGGCGCTTTTGCACTTGTCAGCACGGTCCTGGCAATGCAATTGTCAGGTGCGGCCGCGCTGCTGGTGTGCATGCTTGCATCCTTGACCGCCTTCGCACTGCTGGTCGGTCTGGTCACCACTGTCGCAGCGCTTGTTGCGTGCGGGTTTGCACTCCTTTCGCTGTTGCGGCTGCCACTGGCGGAAGTCTGGGCTGTACACCTGTTTGTATTCATCGCCCTTTCATTGATGGGGCCGGGCGCGATCTCGCTGGATGCCCGGCTGCATGGCAGGCGCGTGGTGCACCTCCAGGCGCGAGCACCTGACGAAGAATGACTGGCTCCGTCAGTCCAGTTCGACGCGCAGCGCCTCCACACTGTTGAGCTCTGGACCGCCGCCCCGGTTGGCACTGCCTGCCGCGACGATCACGGAACCACCATGTTGTCCTGCCTGGAAGCCGTGTCGCCCTTGCCGCAGCGACGGCAAGGCGGTCCAGGCACCAGTCGCGGGGTCGAGTGCTTCCACTTCATGGTGCGCCTCGGCCTGGCTCCCGCTCTCGCCCCCGATCACGAGCACCTTGCCGGCGGCCGCCACTGTCGAGGTTCCGGCACGCGGGGTCGGAATGGGCGCGGGCAGGGTCCGCCAGGTGTTGCTGGCAATGTCGTAGACGTCCACCGGCTTCACTGTCCTGGAGAAGGATTCGCCTGTGTTGTGGGAGGATTCGCGTCCGGCAGCCGCATAGACGCGACCGTTGACCGCCACCGCGTGGAAGTGATCGCGCGCATTCGGGGCGTCGGCCAGCACCTTCCATTCGCCAGTCGCGATGTTGAAGGCGTCGGTCCAGCGGACATAGCCATTGTTGTGCCCCTTGGCATTGCCTCCGAGCACGTAGGCGATGTCGCCTTCAATAGCGACACCTGCGGCACCACGGCGGCGCGCCTCTGGAATGGACGCGCCGGCCGTCCAGCGATCCACCTTCGCGTCGTAGACCAGTACGTTGGCAAGGGGTGTCTCGTCCGGGAATCCACCGGTGAATCCGGTGATGATCAGCAACTTCCCAGCATGCGCAACCGCCTGCGCGTGATGCACCTCCAGCGGTGGCGTCGCCAGGGTGCTCCATTCGCGCGTATTCAAGTCCAGCGCCTGCAACGCACGATCGCCACGACCGCCAACCACATACAGGCGATCGCCGATGACGACAGCCGAGCTTTCGTGACGCTCCTGCGCGCTGCCGCTGGTCTGCAGCACCTGCCAAGCGGAGCTGGGTGCCCCGACATCACGCGCGGATGCAGCGCCTGCGGCCGCGCCGAGTATCAGGCTGATGGCAAACGCAGCGCTGGAAGAGCGTGGGTGCCGGAAGCGACCGAAGGTGCGACGCGTCATGCTGAAGTCTCCTGCTTATCGAGCTCGAGATCCGCAATCATCGCCGATTGGGATGCAATGCGTCGTGATTGGCAGTTAACACTCCGCGTGCCGGTCAATGTCCGCAACCTGTGGTAACTTCGGTAACCAATTAGGCCGCCTGGGCCCGAACCACAGGGACGAACACCCATGCGCAGACTTCCCATGCAGATGGCCGCGATGACCAGTCTGGCCCTGTCCGCCTGCGCTACCAGCGGGAGCGCGGAACCCGCAACGACACAGATCCAGGAGAGTGCGCCCATGGAACACGCGCGATACACCTACCCGGAGACACCGGTGCTGACGAGCGGAGAACTGGCCCCGGCCGGCGATCCTGCCAAGGCATCAGCGATGAACGAGAAGGCCCCCGCATGGCCGCTGCGCTTCGACAAGCACACATTCTCTGCGCGCTGCTTCGACACGGTGTCCTGCGACGTTGTTTACGACGGCGTGCATCACGGATCCGACAAGCCAGCGCCGTCCGGTGCGACCTATGGTCCCGATCATCTCAAAGACTGGAACGGTGGGCATGGCGGAATCCGCAACTTCCCGCCGCCGGCAAAGGTGGCATGGATATCCAGGGACGGCAGCTCGCATGAGGTAGAGATTGATATCGGTCAGATATTCGCCGACGAACTCGTCCGGCACTACGTGCCGCGCGAAGAGGTGGCCGATGTGCCGAACGGCCAGATCAGCGTGAACCCCGCCATTCTGCTTGAAGTGAACGACCGCACCCTCCGCGTTTACATGAAGGCGTACGTTCCGACCCGACATCTGCAGACACCGGGTAATCCGCTGTCTGCGGTGCGTAGAGACCTGGTACTGGTCAAGACGTATACCTACTGAGCCAAAGGAAGGACCCTATGGGTGAGCTGAACTCCAGCACCGGAAGCCGTCCCGCCAGCGCAGAAGATCTTCGGCTTCAACAATCGCTGCGCGAGCAGATGGCACAGCTCTCCGTGCCGTTGCTGCAGAATCGCAGCAATTCTCATGAATACCTGTTCTACGCGTTTCTGGACGGCACGGGGCAGGATCTCAACAATCCGAAGCTGGGCGAACCGACCACGATCGGGCTCGCTTTCAAACAGGTCGAGCAGCGGGCCGGCGAACCAGACAGCCGCATCGGCACGCACTACTCCCGAGGCATTGGTACCCAGCAGAATGCCATCGGGCGTGCGCTGGATGGGGCATTTGCCTACTCGTGGGACGACGGCATCAAGGAAGCCTACCGGGCTTTGGCAGACCAGGCCCAGCAATGGAAGCAGGCCGACCCTGGGGCACAGATCAGGCTGGTCAGTGCCGGCTACAGCCGCGGCGCCGTGCAGGTGGCGGGCCTTGCCCGTCTGGTTGACGCGTACGGAATTGCCAACCCCGCCAGCCTGGAGTTTGGCAAGGACAGCAACGGCAACATCAGCGTCATGAGCAAGCTACCCGCGCTGGTGGCACCGGGGCAGGCGGTGCAGGCCACCTTGCATCTGGATCCCGTCGCCACCCACATGCCCACCAACTACGACGCCCGCCTGCCACCCAGCGTCATCTCCCGCGTCTCCATTCTCGCCGCCGATGAGCGCCGGGAATTGTTCCCGCATCAGACCATCAACGATCCAGGCATCACACCAGATCGCCTCGCGATCAACGTGGCCGCGCCGGGCGGTCACTCCAACGTGGGTGGCGGCAACAAGGAGCCCGGGCTGGAAATCCTCACCGGCAATGCAGCCTTCGACTACCTCAATCAGCTGAGCGATCGCCCGCTGTTCGAAAAGCGGCCCATTCCCACGGAGCTTTCGTCGATCACCGTGTACCAGGCAGGCGGTGCCACGGCCGTATTCGGCCTGAAGCTGGACAACGATGGTCAGCGAAACCTGCGCGATGAGCTGGCCAGCTGCAGGATTGTCGACCCGTGCCGCGATTCCGAGCCGGTTGATCCAAGGCTCGC
The DNA here is from genome assembly GCA_039592995.1 of Stenotrophomonas sp. GTDB lineage: Bacteria > Pseudomonadota > Gammaproteobacteria > Xanthomonadales > Xanthomonadaceae > Stenotrophomonas. Next base: position 78,918 of record JBCNQC010000001.1, read on the forward strand.
GGCCCAGTTCGAGTACCGTTCCATCCCGATTGATGCAGTCGAGCGGGCGCAACTGCAGGCACTGGTCCAGCAGGCCGTACAGCGCGACATGGCCAGGACCGTGCCACCACGTTCCAGCCCGGACTCGCCCGAGCATCCCAGTCATTCGTCGCTGCTGCGCATCCGAGAAGGGGTTCAGATCGCCGAGCGTAGCGGACAGATCAGTTTTTCCAGCGACACGGAACGTGAGCAGTTCAGCCGTTCCGCCTTGGCCAGCATGAAGGACAGCCGCGACATATCTCGGGTAGACGCCGTGGTCATCGGCACCAAGGGCTATGCGTTCCTGGTCGAGAACGGCAGCAACGCGCACGACCAGCGCCGCGTTCCTTTTGATGTCGAGCAGGCCAAGCACACGCCGCTGGCCATTTCCGACCAGATACTGGAGAGAGCAGGGCAGGATGCCAACCTGCGTCAGGATCAGCAGCGGCAGCAGGGACAGGTTCGAGACGCGATAGAACCTGCAATGGGTGGCATGGCGCGTTAGCTGCAGGCCGAGGCGGGCCGACGACGCAGCTGGCTGTGCCTCTGCTGGTCGCCCTGGGCGGGGGGGCTGATGGCGCTCTCTTTGTGGCGATGCTACTGCGCCGTATCGTAGAGCCGGGCTTGCCCGGCTTGCAGGTTATGCATCGCCTTCAGCCGGGCAAGCCCGGCTCTACGAATCACATGCTTGTCGGCATATCGTTCCGGTATTGAACAGGAATCTTCACAACGCTGCATTGAAGAGCTTCTCGGCCTTCCCAATCGCCGCCTGATGCGTCGCTTTCCTATCAGTGCGGCCCTCACACAACGGGCCCGCGCGCTCACGCCCCGACTCCGTGCACTCGGACAAGAAGTCGTAATGCCCCACAGCAGGCAGCACCTGCAGCCGCGCCTTGGCATTCGCCTCACTGATGACCCTGCCGTTCGTCTCGGCCGACGCAACACCATCCGCCTCACCCACAACCACTGACATCGACGCATCCAGCTTCGCCAGCTCAGCAGGATCAAACGCCTGCACAATCGCCGGTGCCATCAGGAATAGCGCGCGCACGTTCGGAATGCGACGATCCTCTCCGCCCTTGGCCAGCCAGGGTGCCATCTGCGGCGCGGCCGCCAGCGCCATCCGTCGTTCGAACGTGAATTCAGGGTTCTCCACCTGCGGCGCACAGACGCCATCCTTTGGATTGGCTTCGCAGAAGGCCACCAGCCGCGCCATGTCCGGCCGAGCACCGGCCGCCATCAGCGCGGTGTAGCCGCCGGCGGAGTAGCCCACCAGCCCCAGCCGCTTGGTATCAACATGCGCGGCGAGCCTGGAATCCACCTGCACGGCGGCCAAGGCAGCCGCCAGATCATCGGCCCGGTTCCACATCAGAATGCTGCCGGCGGCGGTCATCGCATCCATGCCGTTGTTCCCGGGGTGATCCACCGCCACCACCACATAACCCGCACGGGCAAGAGCGGTACCGAACCAGCCCATCATCCGTGCCGTGCCGCCGTTACCGTGCGACAGCAGCAGCACGGGCCAGCGCCCCGCAGCGGCGGGCGCATCCGCAGCCGATGATCCAGCCTCGAACAGCGGGTTCCCCGGCGGCCCTATCGTCAGCGGCGCTTCCTTCGCACCGGCCTGCGCCGGATACCACACCGTGTACCGCACCCGATCACTACGCTGCGCATCACGAATCGCAGCACTCGCAGTATGCGCCACCCCATGAACTTCGCCCACCACGCGCCCATCCGACGTCGCGCGACCACTGGATGCGCTGGACGCCACGGGAACGCTGGATGCCATGGAACCCGTAGCGCCGGGCTCTGCCCGGCTGCTCTTCGCCATGGCAATTGGCGTAGCGAAACACCCCAACACCACAAGCAAAGCCGCAATCATTCGCACAGAACACTCTCCTCGAATCACTTCAAAACACCCAGCGGAATCCAGATCTCCACCCCGCCATTCCCGCTGCGATCATCAAACCGCGCGTCATATCGCTCAAAGTCCGGCGCATCCACCAACGTCAGCCCGGACCCCGGCAGGTAGTCATTCAACAACCAGAACCACGTCTCCCGAATGGCCGAGATATGCCCCGCATGCCAAGCCACCAGATACTCACCACCCGGAACGGCCACCGCACTCCAGGCCGCAGGCACCGCCGCACTGGCCCCGATCTCCATTCCGGCAATGTAATCAAACGCCCCTTCACCATCCCGGTTGCAGCACACCCCATACGCAATGTCCCGCCCCAACTCCCGGGTCAGCGCCAGCTGCTGCCACTGCGAAGGAATTGAAGCCACCGTGGCAGCCGTATGCCGCGCGCACACGCCTGCCACCCGGAATCCCGCCACCCGGCGGCGCACCGGCTCCGCCGCGCAGGGCAGGGCAGGGGCGTCCAGCCGGATCGCCTCCACCAGCGCAAGTCCAGCCAGTCCTTCGCGCCGCACCTGCTCCGGCGCACGCTTGAACTGCTCGGTAAAGGCATGGGTAAAGGCCGCATGCGAGGCGTAACCCGCCCCCAACGCCACATCTAGAATGGCCGTACCACCGCCCGCCAAGGTGCGCGCCGCCTCGGTAAGACGACGCCCTCGCAGGTACCGCGCCATCGACGTACCCGTACTGACCTGGAACAGCCGCGACAGGTGGAACGGCGAAAGCTCAACCGCGGCCGCAATCTGGGCCAGCGAGGGATTCTCGGCAAAGTGGCTCTCGATGTACCAAAGGGCCTTGCGTGCCGCACCCATGGTGCCTGCTCCGTGTCGTTGACTGGTCAAGAGCGTACCGCAGGGGCGGGGAGGGCGTTTGCGGGATCTTGCTGATTGCATAGAATTGCTGAATGGGGCTTGCGCGTGGCCGGGAGACTCCGACCACCCGCATGTGAGTCAACGTATAAGAGAACGGATGTAATGAGCATTGAATCCATGGAGCGGTATTGCTCTCACTGCTTTGCCTTTACCAGTCACTGCCTGGATACGCGCAACAACTTTCGGCGGAATGTCTACAAATGCAAGGGCTGTGATCAGAAGACCGTAGAGTGCCGTGCCTGCAAGAACATGGCGCGGACATCTGATTCGTGGGACTCGGAATTCTGTGCAGAGCATGATGGCACCATCGCCAAGTTCTCCAGCCTCACCCTGCAGATTGATTGCATTACCGACTTCCCGAAGCTCTTCCATCGTGACGTCACTAACTACCGCCGCGTCGCGAAGCTTACGGGGGCGACATTCCTTGGCGCAGCCGTCGTTGCGCCGCTTGCGTTCATCGCGGCTCCCGCCGTGGGCGGTGCAATCGGAGCGTCCTGGCTCGGCCTGTCCGGAGCAGCTGCCACTAATGGAGGGCTGGCGTTGCTGGGCGGCGGTTCCATCGCCGCCGGCGGTGCTGGGATGGTGGGCGGCGTAGCTGTCGTCACTGCGGCGGGTGCCGCACTGGGCGGCACTCTCGGCGGCGTGACCTCAAACGCCTATTTCTCGGACATCGAAAGTTTCGACATCAAGAAGGTAAGGGATGGCTGTGAGCCCGCAATCGTGTTGATTGACGGCTTTCTTAATCAGGGCGTGGGTACCCCAGACGATTGGATCGAGGCCGTTGAGGCCCTCTATCCCGATAACGCCTGCTTTTACGTCAGCTGGGAATCAAAGCGCCTGTTGCAGATTGGCTCGTTGATCGGAGACCAGCTGACGAAAGGCGCCGTGCTCAAGGTGGCAACCAGCTGGGCGGCGACGGCCTCAAAGAAGGCTGCCGGCAGTCTCGGCCCGGTCGCATGGGTCGCCTCCGCTGCGGGCCTGGCGTCCAACCCTTGGTCCGTCGCCATGGTGAAAGCTGAGCAGACTGGAGTGCTGCTGGCTGACATCATGTCTCGCACCAGCTCTCGTTACGTCTTGTGCGGGCACTCGCTGGGTGCACGCGTCATCCACTACGCGCTGATGGGCCTGGCGACCCGGGCTGAAAGCCCCATGATCGAGTCGGCGCATCTTCTCGGTGGCGCGGTAGGCTCCGATGCCCCTGATTGGGAGAAGGCTCAGGCGGCGGTATCCGGGACCATCTTCAACTACCACTCCAGCAATGACCGTGTTCTGCAGGTGTTGTATTCCGCAGGCACGATGTTCAGCAGCAACCCGATCGGCAGGAATCCAGTTCTCGATGTGGCCGGCGTGCGAAATATCGACGTATCGAAGTTTGTTGATGGGCATTCGATGTACAAGCGGCCATTTGCGAACTTCGGTATTGTCGAGAAACCGGCACCCAGCCCTGCGCCGAACGCCACCGTGTCGAGGCGAGTAGTTGTCGCGGCTATCGGAATCGGCTTTGCCGTCATTGCAGCGGCAGTGGCCGCATACCTTCTTTGAAAGGGCGCGGGAAACCCGCTTCACGGCTCTGACGGGACGCCGGCCTGCCACCGTCTGCGTCTTCACCCGGCCCGGACAGCCAACTTCCTAGTGTTCACCCAGTCGTCCACTTCGAGGATCCGTCCATGGGCCTGAGTCTTGTGTTTGCTGCTGTAGGTGCGCCTGGGTCCTTCTGGGACTCGCCCAGCAACGTTGCTGCGGTGATCTGGCTGGGCTTTGGCATCGCTGCCATCGCACTGGCGTTTGGCTTGGCCAAGGTATTCCGCCGGTTCAACGGCGTTGCCTGGCTGGTACTGGGGGCGGGTGTACTGATCAGCGTGTATGGCGTGACGCTGATGCTGGGCTGATGGCCTGATTCATATCCAGCACGCATGACTGATATCCAGCTGATGATCTGTTTCTATTAGTTGTCCCGGGATAGCTTTGGGTCCAACTCTGGACCCAGGAGACTTCCCGATGAGGTACGCCCTACAGGCTGCCGCGCTGGCGACCGCACTCGGCCTTGCGGCCGGCAGCGCGGCCGCCGCCGACTACCGTCTCAATCCCTACACCCTCACGTATGAAGGGGCACTCACCGAGAACGCACCGGGTGAGGTCAACATCCACCCGGTCACCTACGAACTGGATGGAATCCGAATCGCGGCCAACTTGTACACACCGGCCAACTACACAGCGACGAAGAAGTACGCGGCCATCGTGGTCGCCCACCCCAACGGCGGGGTGAAGGAGCAGGTCGCCGGCCTGTACGCCCAGCGCCTGGCCGAGCTGGGCTACATCGCCATTGCCGCCGATGCGGCCTACCAGGGTGGCAGCGGCGGTGAGCCGCGCAACGTGGACATGCCCGTGCGTCGCATCGAAGACATCCACGGCATGGCGGACTACCTTTCCACCTACCCGGGCGTGGACGCCGAACGCATCGGCCTGCTCGGCATCTGCGGCGGTGGTGGCTACGCACTGGCCGCCGCGCAGACCGACAAGCGCTTCAAGTCCGTGGCCACGCTGAGCATGTTCAATTCCGGCCGCGTGCGCCGGAACGGCTATCAGGACACGCAGCTGGACAGCATCCAGCAGCGTCTGCAGCAGGCATCCGCCGCACGCGCACAGCAGGCCGCCGGCGGCGAAGTGTTGTACTCCGGCGACGCCAACCTCAGCGACGAGCAGATCGCCAAGCTGCCGTTCGATCTGTACCGGCAGGGCTACGAGTACTACTGGAAGACCCATGCCCATCCCGGGTCCACTTTCCGTTACACCACCAGCAGTCTACTGGACCTGATGCGCTTCGATGCCACCGAGCAGATGGCGCTGATCAACCAGCCGCTGCTGATGATCGCCGGCAGCAAGGCCGACAGCCTGTACATGACCGTGGCCGCGTATGCCGCCGCCTCCGGCACCACGGACAAGGAAATGGCACTGATTGACGGTGCCACCCATATCGAAACCTATTGGGTGCCGAAGTACGTGGACGCCGCCGTGGCCAAGCTCACTCCGTTCTACGCAAGGACACTGCAATGACTGCACGCCGTACCAGATCCGCCAGCAACGTATTGCTGGGCGCCGCGCTGTCCATGGCCGCCCCCTTTGCAGGCGCTGCCGAAACCTCAAGCCAACAGATCACGCGCGCGGGCACGCAGGCGACCACGACCGGACCTGCCGCGAACTTCACCGGCAAGGTGCAGGTGGACCCGCTGTTTCCGGCCGATGCCGAAGTGCCAGCCTCGTCCGCCTACGTCACCTTTGAACCCGGCGCGCGCTCGGCCTGGCACACCCATCCGGCAGGGCAGCGCCTGGTGGTGACCTCCGGCGTTGGCTTGACCCAGGAGTGGGGCAAGCCGGCACAGCAGATACAGGCCGGTGACGTCGTCGTTTGCCCGGCGGGCGTAAAGCACTGGCACGGTGCCGCACCGCACAGCGCCATGACCCACCTCACCGTGACCGGCGTGGCCGACGGCAAGGCCGTGACGTGGATGGAGCAGGTGAGCGAGTCTGAGTACACGGAAGCCGCTGCCAGCGTCGAGGCCGAGGTGCTCGGCCCGCTGACGGCCAGACAGCAGTCCATTCCGTTGATCGCCGCTGCAGCCGCCACCAGCAACCTGCCTCAATTGAACGCCGCGTTGAATCGAGGGTTGGACGCCGGGCTCACGGTCAGCGAGGCAAAGGAAGTACTGGTGCAGATGTACGCCTACACCGGCTTCCCGAAAAGCCTCAATGCGCTGACCGAGCTGATGAAGGTGGTGGACGACCGGAAGGCGAGGGGAGCAGCCACCGAGCCAGGGTTGCCACCCAAGGCTGAGGTGCCCGTGGGCGAGGCACTGCGCAAGGTGGGCACCGCCAACCAGACCCGCATTTCTGGTGCCCCGGTGAAGGGTCCGGTGATGGACTTTGCCCCGATTATCAACCAGTACCTGCAGACGCACCTGTTCGGCGACATCTTCGAGCGCGACAACCTGGACTGGCAAAGCCGGGAGCTCGCCACGGTCGGCGCACTTGCAGCGATACCGGGCGTGGAATCACAGCTGCGCTCGCATATGGCGGCCAGCCAGCGCGTGGGCCTGAGCCGGACGCAATTGCGGCACGTGGCGAAGTTGCTGGCGAACAGCGGTGACACGGCGGCATCGATCCGCGCACAGCAGGCACTTGAAGAGACCCAGGCACCCGCGCCGTGAGCCTTACCCCGGATACCGCAGCGCATCCCGCAGCAGGGTAAACGCCGGCGATGACTGCCGGCGGCTGGGGTAATACAGGTGATAGCCGGGGAAGGGCGCGCACCAGTCCTGCAATACCTGCACTAGCGCACCCGCCTGCACGTGGGCGCGCACCAGGTCTTCCGGCATGTAGGCCAGGCCCAGCCCTTCCAGCGCAGCGCCCAGTCGCATGGCGATGTTGTTGAACACCAGCTGGCCTTCCACCCGTACCTTCAACTCCTGACCCTTCTTCTCAAACTCCCATACGTAGATGCCGCCATAGGTGGGCAGGCGGATGGTGATGCAGTTGTGCTGGGTAAGATCGTGCGGCGACTTCGGTTTCGGGTGGCGTTCGAAATAAGCCGGCGAACCGACGACCGCCATGCGCAGCTCCGGTCCCACGCGCACGGCGATCATGTCCTTGGCCACCTGTTCGCCCAGGCGGATGCCGGCGTCATAGCCTTCGGCTACGATGTCGGTGAAGCCGTAATCGACAGTGACCTCGATATGGAGGTCCGGATACTGAGGCAGCAGCTTGCCCAGTACCGGCTGCATCACGGTAAGCGCCGAATGCTCGCCGGCGGTGATGCGGATACGCCCGGCCGGCTTGTCACGGAACGCATTGAGCTGGGCCAGCTCGGTGTCGATCTCCTCAAAGCGCGGGGCGATCACGTTCAATAACTGCTCGCCGGCTTCGGTGGGAGACACGCTGCGGGTGGTGCGGGCGAGCAGGCGCACGCCCAGGCGCTCTTCCAGCTGACGCATGGACCGGCTCAGGGCCGGCTGGGACATGCCCAGCTGGGCGGCGGCGCGGGTGAAACTGCGCTCGCGCGCCACCAGCACGAAGATGGCCAGCTGGTCGTAATTCTCGATGCCCATTGATGCACCCAGGATATAAGCAGGGCTCGATTATGCACTGGGTAGAGCGGGGCTTGCCCGGCTAGCGGGGCAAGCCCCGCTCTACGCGGCGCACAAAACGATGATGCCCAGCGCCATCTGCGCCGTAAGCGACACAGGCGACTGCTAGATCACAACGTGTGTTGTGTGTCGCAACGCGCAATGGAAAACGTGATCCACGTCCCCATGAATAGCGGCATTTCGATCACTTTGCGAGGGAATGGATTGTTTGCGACAACGCCGAGTTCGCGCTCGGCTAGCGATTGAAGCTTTGCGAATTTCGCTATCCTCGCATCTGTCGCATGGTGTGCCTTGGGTGTCAGAACCCGAAACAAGCTTTGCACGTTGGACGACCTGTGTCGGGAGGGTGACGAAATGCAACACCCTCGCGGAAATACGTCGCACCGTTTTGGCTTGTTTCACGGTTCTGAACCTCCCGGCTCCCCGCCATCCTGGCGGGGAGCAGCACAAGAGGAGAACCATGATGGACAACGACTGGGCCAACCTGACCGACGAGCAGCGCGAGTTCCGACGGCGCTTCTGGCGCGCACCGAAGAGCGTGATGATCAACGCACTTCGCCATGAAGACGCAAACACCTATCCGGGCTGCCCGACCGTGCCGTGCATGAAGACGCGTGGCCTGTGGATCCGCGACCTGGGTGTAGAGCCGGGCCGGCGGATGTACCTGGGTACCGGGGAGGAGCTGATCCTGCTGGCAGGAAATCCGTCGCGAGAAGCCTTGTCAGAAGTGGTAATCCGCTTCCAGGGAACCGGTGAGCGCTGGAAGCTGATTCCGGTCGCCTGACAAGACGGTACCGATGAGCGGGGCGGTGGCGCCGCCGCCCCAACTTCACAGGCCCTGCCGCCGACCGGTGGCTCTTAACGCCGCCGGGCAGGATAATGCCCAATCGACGATGCGCTTCAAGCAGGATCACCACCAATGACACAAGAACCACGCTTGGGTTGTGGAGCGGCCATCCTTCAGGAGGGAAAGCTTCTGCTGATCAAGCGCCGCCGCGCCCCTGAGGCAGATCATTGGGGCTTGCCCGGCGGCAAGGTCGACCTGTTGGAGACGGTCGAACATGCGGTAGGGCGGGAGATCAATGAAGAGCTCGGCATCCGTCTGGGTGACGTGAAACTTTTGTGCGTCGTCGACCTGATCGACGCTGACGGTCCCGAGCACTGGGTAGCCCCGGTCTACCTCGCAACGCAGTTCGAAGGCACCCCGCACCTGGTTGAACCAGAGAAGCACTCGGACTTCGGCTGGTTCGCACTGGACGCGCTTCCCGAGCCGCTGACCGAATCCACCCGTGTTGCCGCCCGTCACCTGGGCTCCCGCCTTCCTCTTGAATAGGACTCCCCGATGGGCATGAGATGGTCTCGATCCGGCATGGCGGGCACCTCGGCGTTCGCCGCCCTGTTTGCAGGCTGCCTGCTGTGGAAACTGCTCGGCAACGAAGGGGCCATCTACCTGGTCGGCTTGGTCACTCTACCGTTCTCCCTCGTGACATACGCAGCCGCCAACCTCCTGCAGGATACGTTTGCACTCACGTTTGAGATGCGCAGCTGGGCGGAGTGGGCGCTAGTAGGCGTGGCAGGGCTGGTGGAGTTCTATGTGATCGGCTACGGGCTGGGAAGCGCTTGGCGGAAGGAAACGTAAGCACCGAGGGCGCACGCGCACCCCGCTCGGTGGCCTTTGGCCGCATTCCAATCGGCGCTTACGCTTCAATCGGGTGAGGTGCAGCCACGCAGGGCGTCGCTCTACGGGCACCTCAATTTGTTATGCCATACTTGCCCGTATGGAAGGAAGAGCAAGCAGGCAATCCATGGCAAGCCCGAACACCCTGAACATCTGGAACCGCCTCTCTGGCTCGGCGGCCGGCCGCTGGCTGTTTTCCCAGCTGCTGTGCTTCAAAGCCCCGTACTTCCGCTCCATCGCCCCGCGATTCAAAGCGCTGGCACCAGGCCACTGCGTGGTCCACGTCCGCAAGCGCCGTGCCGTCCTAAATCACATTGGTACCGTCCACGCCATCGCCATGTGCAACGCGGCCGAACTGGCAGGCGGGGTGATGACGGAGGTGACCATCCCGGCAAGCGTGCGATGGATTCCGCGCGGCATGACCGTGGAGTACCTGAAGAAGGCCATGTCCAGCGTGACCGCTACGGCTCGCCCCATGAACCCAGCGTTCGACTGGGCTGGGGCAGGGGAGTACCCGGTGGAGGTGTACATCACCGATGCCGCTGGGGATGCTGTGTTCAGGGCCGTCATCTCGATGTGGGTTTCGCCGAAGGGCAGCAGATCCTCAAATGAAGGTTGAAATGTGGGAACGATGTAGCTACATTGTTCCCACGCTAAGGCTGCCTGCCGACGCGTGGGAACCGCCCTATGGATGGGGTCGGACCAGTGCCAGCTCGCGAGGGAAGTCGCCCAGGCTGGTGCCGCGCCTATTGAGCAGTGGCTTAAAACACCCCGGCATAGGAAAGAAGCATGAAAACCCAAGTAGCAAATGACGTGGTGCGCTCGCGCATCTCTCACGAGCTCAAGCGGGATTCCGAAGCGGTGTTGAACGCTCTCGGACTGAGTCTCAGCGATGGCATCCGCCTGTTCCTCAAGCAGGTCGTCACGCATCAGGCGATTCCGTTTGAGATCAAGACTCCCAATGCAGCTACGCTTGCGGCGATGCGGGAGGCAGAGAGCCGTGCCGCCAGGTTCTCCAGCGGAGAGGATCTGATTGATGAGCTTGAAAAAAGCGCAGGACAGAGCAACAAGCCCCAAACGCGCTAACGCGCCGTTGCGGTGCGACTACACAAAGGATTTTGAGAAGGATTGGGAGCGCATCAAGCGAGCTGGCAGACAGAATCTGCAGCGCGCAAAGGACGGAATCCTCCATCTCGTGGCGCATGGCGGGAATCTGCCACCTGAGTATCTGGACCACCCGCTCACCGGGAATTACGCAGGACACCGCGAATTCCACGCCGGAGGCGATCTCCTGGTGATCTACTTCTTCGATTCAAAGGATCGAGAGGTTACCTTCACGCGAATCGGCACCCACGCAGAACTGTTCGATTGACGACTCATTCGACGGTCTGATGGTTCAAGCGTGACACCACGCCAGCAAGCCGAATCAGTGAAGTGCCCTAGCCAGTAGCGTAGAGCCACGCCCTGCGTGGCTGAATCCAAGAGCCTGGCAATGCACCCGCCCAGCAATCGCACAGTCCATACGGCCAAGTATGGGTGCGATAGCGTCACGTTTATGGCAAATTATGAGAGAAATCATAATTATGAAACGCCCCATAAAAGACCATAGTGAACGCGTTGACCACCATCCGATACTTCCCGCGAGCGGACCTGGTAGCCCAAGTCCACAAGCTGATGACCTCCGGCTTGGTCAACGCATTGACCATGTTCGCCGCCCGTCGCATGGGGAAAACACTGTTCGTCCGTGAAGAGCTGATCCCCGCAGCGGAAGCCTGGCGGTGGCGGGCGGTCTACATCGATCTCTGGGTCCGACGCGATCAGCCGGAGCTTGGCCTGGTCGAGGAGCTGGAGCGAGCGGCAAACGAGCAGGGCGGACTTGCCAAGCTCAAGCCAGACAAAGTCAAAGCGAATGCGCGCTATGCCGACGTTGGTATCCAAGCCGAATGGGACAAGTCAGTCGGCCCGGAAGACCTGCAGGCTCGCCTCAGGGCGGCCTTGAAGACAATCGTGGACGGCTGCAATCAGCCCGTCTTGCTCGTCATCGACGAATTCCAGACCCTGGCAGCTGGCAAGCACGACGACTTCGTTGCCGCATTCCGGGCAACGATGCAGGAGCTGCAGCCGAAGCTGAAGCTCTTCTTTACCGGTTCGTCCCGGAATGCACTCAACAATATGTTCCGCAAGCAAAAGGCACCGCTTTTCGAATCGGCCATGTCACTTGCGCTTCCTGAGCTGGGGGACGACTTTGCAGAAGATCGGGCCGCTGTTTTTGAAGAGATGACCGGCAAGGCGATGGACGTCGCTGAACTGACCAAGGTTTTCGATGCTGTTTCCCGCGTGCCGATGTATCTGAATCAGATCATTCTGTACACGGTCGTCAGCCTCACCACCGACCCGTGGGAGGGGTTTCGTCGTTGGAAACATGAGCTGGGCGAAACCGGCCCGCGTGAGCAATGGCTCAAGCTCAAGCCGGTGGACAGGATCATCATGGAGCACTTGGCACAGCAACTGCCTGAGAGTCTTTTCAGCGCCGAGTTCAGTGCCAAGGTAAGCAAGGCGCTTGGCGAGCCAAAGCCCTACACCCCACAGCGAATCCAGACGGCAGTGAACCGCCTGGTAAAGAACATGGTGGTGGCCCCGGTGGGCGAGACAGGCGAATACGAAATCGAAGACCGCGCCATTGCCATCTACATCGCAGCCACCGACGCACAACCGTAGAGCCGGGCTTGCCCGGCTGCTCTTCGCGTGAACTTGATCAAAGCAGCCGGGCAAGCCCGGCTCTACAATAAGCCATCCTCCGATGTAGCAACGCGTGTGCAAGCACCTGTCAAAGACGCCCTCGACAATGGGATCAGCGAGTACTACTCCAATCACTTCGCCTGCCTGGACCTCTCAGCGCAGACCTTCGAGCGCCTTGAATTCGAGGCCTGCAGCTTCGTCAACTGCGACTTCTCCGATGCAACGATTCGCAACTCGCGCTTCATCGAATGCGACTTCACCGACTGCACGCTCAACAACCTCAAGCTGCCTTCCACCCGCCTGAGGAGCATTACCTTCGAACGATGCCGTCTGGTCGACGTCAACTGGACCACCCTGGAGTGGTCGCGCCTGAGCACATCCGCCGAACTTACGTTCCGCGATTGCGTGCTGACCGATTCGTCATTCCATGGTCTGGTGCTGAACGAACTGGTGATGCAGAGCTGCAAAGCACACGGTGTCGATTTTAGAGACACCAAGCTGAAGAAGGCGGATCTGTCCTTTACCGACTTCACGGATGCCCAATTTGGCCGCACGGATCTGACCGATGCGGACTTCACCGAAGCCACCAGCTTCGATATCGACGTGCTCAATAACGTGATGATCCGGTCCAAGTTCAGCCGCTACGAAGCTGTCCGCCTCCTGGCCGGCCTCGACATCGAGGTAGTGGACTAAGCACGCGTAGAGCCACGCCCTGCGTGGCTGCCCCTGGCACACCCCCGACCACCCCCGATTTCTGGCCAAAAACCCCGTAGCCGCACCTTCCCCGTTGCGCTAGGATTCCGCCAGCCGCAGCAGCGGCCAACAGGGGCAAAGGGAATGTGCGGGTCGTCAGTGGGCTGGGGGCTGGCAATACTTGGATTGCTGGGCGTGAATGGCTGGCTGGGCAAAGGCTTTCAAGGACAACAGGTATGCGCGGTTCACCCGTGGAGTTTGGAGTTGTAGCCATTGGTCTGCTGGGTTTCTTCGGGCTCGTAGGCTCGGACTTCATGCCCAGCACCGGGTTGCTGGTGTTCGGCTGCGTCATGGCGGTGGCATTTGCTTTCTGGGCGGTCTCGCTGCATCCCAAGCCCAAGGAGGTTTACTCGCCCCTGCAGGGCAGGCGAAAGCTGCGCTCGCCGTTTTCGCCGGTGTGGATAGTGTTCCCCATGGCGCTTGTCGCCGGCTGGCTGTTCGCCGTGTATGGCCTGGGGATGATGCTGGCGGGTGCAGCGGGATCGCAACACACCCGGCCGGGGGTAGTGGTGTACAGCCGACCCAATGATTCTTCACGTTCCCGACGGAAGCCCTGCACGATCGTTGCGGCCGTAGTGCAGACGGGCAGGGGGCCAGTCAGGGCCTACGACTGCGAAACCAGCTTAAACGGCAACATCCTGTGGCCCGGTACGCCGGTCACCTACCGCACCCGCGAATCGGCGCTGGGCATGTTCATTGATCTGCAGTACGACTGGTCGCAGGTAAACGCGGCTGTAGACATGGCAAATCGTGCCCAGGAGCAGGCCAGGCGCGCCGCTGAATCCGGCGAGCGCCGATAACGGAATTACGGCGACGCCATCGTAGAGCCGGGCTTGCCCGGCTGCTCTTCACGGCCCCCATTGCGTCAGTCCAGAGTGTCAGCCAGACGAAGCACGTCCGCAGGGAACGCGGCATAGTCATCTCTAGGGGATTGGTGGTCCTCCCGCCTGGCGATCTGCCTTACCGCCACCAACTGCTTTTCCGGAACGACAACCAGATGCTGACCCAGGTAGCCATTGGCAGCAAAGGCCTTAACGGGTCCGCGCGTCACATCGAACATGTCGGAAAGCTTGAGGCCGCGAGAGAGGATCTCCTCGCCGTACCGCTGCGACCATGTGTTCCCCATGCGATCTGCGAAGAACTCAATCAGCGCGGCCTTGCTCTCGAAGGTGCGGCCCGCCGTCTCCTGCAGCACACCCCGCATTTCGGGCCCCACGCCCCGTTCGGCAAGCAGAGCAGCCGCGCCTGGCTTCAGCTGGTAACGCTCCCATTCCGGAAGCCGCCACCACAACAACCCCACATCTGGCGAATGCGCGCTCTCGGTGGTCAGCAGATCAACAGACCGCTGGCTCAGCAAGCGCGTGCCATCTGATGTTTTCCCGCCGTCCAGCATGAGCTGACCGATGGCTGCAAGGTCAGTTGCAGAAAGCGAGAGACCGGCCATTCCCAACGGGGTGCCTACGTCATCCTTCATCCATGTGTACTGGAGAATCCCCAGCGGCTTGAACAGGCGCTCATTGAGATAGGCGTCCATTGGCATGCCCGCCAGCCGCTCGACGACGCCGGCCAGCAGGTTGGTGGCCTTGTTGTTGTATGAGAACGTGGTACCGGGCTCATTGCTCAGCTCTGCGGCCAGCGCCAGCTTGATCAGATCCGGAGCGCCCTCCAGCTCTTCCCCGGCGTTGGCCACGTTCTGCAGGCCGGAGGTGTGATCGAGCAACATGCGAATGGTGATGTTTTTCTTACGACCTTGGTTCCATTCGGGGTAGATCGTGCTTACAGGCTCGTCGATGGAGGTCAGCTTACCCTCGTCCAGCAGCAGGGCAATCGCGATGGCAACCACAGACTTCGTGGCCGACATCAGATGGATCGACTCACTGACGCGTGTCGGCTTGATCTGCAGGAGCGTTTCGTCCCCTCTCATCACCACGACCGCGTCAGAGTGCGCCGCCCGCGCCGCCTGTTCCATCGAAGCCAAGGCATCGGCCGAATCGGACATATCGGCGGAAGCGGGCCACGCCAAGGCAGCACCCAGTGTGAGCACGAAACAACGCAGTGACTTCATCTGTATCGCCTGGAGTGAACGCTCAAACAGAATGCCTACAGATGTAGTCACCCAGCAGTGCCTTTGGTCACGGTCTCTTTTGGAGCGTGCGACCGTTGGCGAAAGACGCGCGGAGCCCAGCAGAGCCGGGCTTGCCCGGCTGCTCTTCACAACACTCCTCCGAATCAAGCCGCGGCAACCAACATCTCCTGCACAGCCGACTGCAGCTCCTCCACGTGAAATGGCTTGGCCACAAACCGGACATGCTGGTGCCGCACCGGCACCAGCTGGCCATACACCGCCGAGGCAAACAGAAAGGGCGTGTGCGCCGCCGCAAGCTTGTCAGCCACCGAAAATACCACGCCGTCGCGCAGTTCCACATCCAGCACCGCCAGATCGAACGTTCCGTTCTCGAGCTGACCCGAGGCATCGAGCACGCTGTAGGCGTGGGTCACCTCGTGCCCGAGGTCGGTGAGCGCCTGTTCCACAAATCCCGCGAGATGCAGGTCATCTTCCACCAGAAGAATCCGGGCGAAAGGGTGAGACGATAAAATCTTGCTTTGCACGTTCGTTGTCCGTGAGAGTTGCGGGCTGCTTTCAGCCCAGGCAATCCTTGATCAGCTCAGGTGTATCCAACACTTTTGCGGCGCCGGTGCGCTCCAGCAGGTGCAACGCCGCTTCGCGCCGATCCGGCAGAGCGGCCACTGCCTGTTTCGCCACCACCGTCCTGTATTCCCGTGAGTTGGCGTCCAATGCGGTGGCGAGCACGCAGGAGTCCAGCGCCATGCCGCACAGCACGAGCTGGTTCACCTTGAGCTTGGCAAGGAGAATGGAGAGCGGAGTCGCCAGGAACGCCGAGTGTTTCGGCTTCAGTACGAAGTAGTGGCCCGCACCCGGGCCAAGATGCTTCACCACCTCAGCAGAACTGCCGCCGTTATGGCAGCAGTCCCTTACCAGCTGCGGAAAATCCCGCTGCCAGTCGCCGAAGTTGTCATTGGCGTAGATCACTGGCAGCTGGCGCTTGTCGAACTCCCGGCGGATGCGCGCGGTCTCTTTGGCTGCGTCTATCGCAGCAGGGGCCAGTTCGTCCGCTTCGGGGAAGTCGAACAGGCTGAAAACATCGATGATCAGCAGCGCGGTTCTGGACGCCATGATGCTTCCCGGCTCAAGCCGCCTGGACAGCCTTGGCGTTGCCTCCGCTCTTGGCGAGGATGGTCAGCTTCTCGTCGGTGGCCTTTTCTTCCTGCAGGGTTTCCAGCAGAAGCGGCAGTGCGTCCTTGTAGCCAAGCTGCTTGGCCAACGCGGCGATGGTGCCATAGGAGGCAATTTCGTAATGTTCGACCTTCTGCGCACCGCCCATCAGTGCCGCGTCGCGCACCGGGCCCTCCTCGATGGAATCGATCACTTCCTTGCCTTCTTCCACCAGGCCCTCCATTGCGGCGCACTTGATACGCTTGAGGCGGATACCGAGCAGTTCCACCACCTGATCAATGCGTTCAATCTGGCCCTGGGTCTCCTCCAGATGGGTTTCGAATGCCGTGGCCAGATCCGGATTGGAGGAGGCGCGGGCAAGGCGGGGCAGAGCCTTGGTCAGCTGCTTTTCCGCGCTGTAGATATCGGAGAGTTCGTGGACGAAAAGGTCTTCTGCGGTCTTGATGGCCATTGCGGGTGCTCCGTACTAGATGAGCCTCTAACGTACCGGGGGCGACGTAGTGCAGCGGCCTAGACAGAGTGAAGGGAAAATCCATGGGGAACGCCATGCCCATCGCACCACATTTACATAAACTGTTCATCCGTGCGAATCAGTATCTAGATTGCATCCACGGCAAACGCGGCATGCACCAGGGCAAGGTGACTCAGGCCCTGAGGGGTGTTGCCAAGGCCTTGTTCCGTGAATGGATCCCACATCTCCGGCATCAGCCCGACGTCGTTCTCGACCCGGGCCAGCAGGCTGCTGAACAGTCGGTCGGCTTCCTCCGTGTCGCCCAGCAGCCCGTATGCTTCCACCATCCAGAACGCGCAGCTGATGAACGTGCCCTCGCAGTCGCGCATCCCGCTGTAACGCCACAAAAGATCGCCGCTTTCGTCGGCCAGCTCGCGGCGGATGGCTTCGCGGGTGGAGATGAAGCGCTCGCGTCGCGCACCCAGGCAAACCGGTAATCCCAGTTCTTGTCGCCGCCGATGCGCTCGGGCAGGGAGGCAATCACGGCCGCAGCGATGGCACCGGTGGGCGAGAACCATAGGAACTTGAGGGCAAGCGCCGAGCGCATCACCTCGGCGCGACGGCTGGCGGCGCAGTGCAGGTCATCCACCCACTGGTGCCATTCCCGGTCCGAGCGGTCGATGCGTGTATCGATCTCCTCCAGGGGCGGCACGGGCAGAACCTCGTCCTGGGAAGCCAGCAGCGCGACAACCTCGCGGTCGCCCGCATGCAGGGTGAGATGACCGCGGACTTCGCGGTCATCGCAGTGGGTGATCTCGGTATGCGTGGGGTAACGCAACATCGTCATCACCGGACCAGCGTGGTGTACACGGCCGTTGGGCGTGTCGCTCATCCACGGCGAACAGGTGCCAGCGCGTGTGCCGGGTTTGTAGATCAGGTCGAAGGTGACCGCGCCGTCCAGCCCTTCCACCCGCCGCGCCAGCTCCGACCATGGCAGTCGACCGGCGGGCCCGCTGTTGAGGGATTCCGTGACCAGAGCGGTGCCGGTGGCCGTGCGAACCCGTGTCTCCAGCACGTTGCTGGCTTCGCGGTAGTGCCGCTCCACGCCTTCCAGTGCTCGCGGCTGCAGGACGAAGCGCCCGCCCTCGGGCGCATCCAGCAGGCGGTCCAGCAGAGGGGGCGCGTCCATGCAGGGTGCGCACCACCAGTCGATGCTGCCATCAGGAGCGATGAGCGCGCTGGAGCGCCCATCACCGATGGCGGCGTATGAATGAATGGGCGCGTACCCATTGGCGTCGCGTAGCGGCATGACCCACGTAGCGACTTCAGTATGCGGCGACACCATGCTTACAGGGTAACCGCGCCACCGGACACGGTGAGCAGTGCGCCGGAGGTGTAACTTGCGCTGTCGGCCGCCAGCATCACATACGCCGATGCCAACTCCGCCGGTTGACCAGGGCGCCCGAACGGCGTCTGGCTGCCAAACTGTTCTACTTCCTCAGCGGCCATGCCGGCGGGAATGAACGGGGTCCAGATCGGTCCAGGCAGCACCGCGTTGACCCGGATGCCCTTTTCCGCGAGGAGGCCAGCCAGCCCGATGGTCAGGTTGGCTACCGCGCCCTTGGTGGCGGAGTAGGGCAGGATGTTGGGAGTGGGCTTCTTGGAATTGACCGAGGCGGTGTTGATCACAGAGCCACCGTCCCGCAGGTGCGGAACGCACAGGCGGGTGAGGTTGAACACCGCATGCACGTTGGTATCGAACGTCTTGCGCCAGTCGTCCAGGCTGATGTCGTCGAACGATTCGTAGTAACGCTGGTAGGCGGCGTTGTTGACGAGGATATCCAGCCCGCCCAATTCGCCGGTGACCTTCTCGATCAGCGCCTTGGCATCTGCGTCATCGCTGATGTCGCAGGGACACAGGACGGCCTTCTGTCCCGCTTCCTCGATCAGCGAGGCAATGCTTTGGGCGTCCTTCTCCTCACCCTTCAGGAAGGCGATGGCTACATCCGCGCCTTCGCGCGCATAGGCAATGGCGACGGCTGCGCCGATACCGCTGTCCCCGCCGGTGATCAGCGCTTTCTTGCCTTTCAACAGCCCGTGGCCGACGTAGCTCTTCTCGCCGTGATCCGGGCGCGGGTCCATCTTGTCGGTCTTGCCCGGGAAGGACTGCTGCTGGGCCTTGAAGGGCGGCTTCGGGTAGTTGGGGACGGGCATCGTATCGGCCTTTGCTGTGGGAGTGAGACCAGTTTGCGGAGCCGTGGGTAAACATCGCGGCCCGGTGATGTGGATGCACCGTGCAGAAGGCGCTGCCGCTGGAGGGCGTCATCGTCTGGCAATGCGCCTCTGCCCACTGCGCGACGCCCAATGTGTGATCAGCGCAGCACTGCCCACCGCGATGGCATCTTCCACTGTACCGGTGCTGGTTTGTCCAAAACGGGCTATCGCACGCATGCGCAGATTGAAGGTGAAGTAAGCCATCCCCACCGCGGTTGCCGCACCCAGCACTGCTCCGAGCTTGCGCTGGCGATAGGGAGCCAATGCGGCTCCGGCAATCACCCCGGTGCCAACGCGCGCCACCATACCTGCCGGGACGATGCGGTCAGGTGCGGACTTCATCTTGTCGCCGGCCAGCTCGCCACCGGCCAGGGCCAACATCGCGGCCGAGGCCAGTTTGTTGCCCAGCAGGCGCGGCGCGCCGTTGTCAGGAGGGAGCTGGCCGGTACGGGCTGCGTTGGTCACCGCCGCGAGCGGGGTCATGGCACGCATGCCGGCAACTGCGCCCATCAGGATGGAGTGAATCAGAGCCATTTCATTCTCCGTAACGTTGAGGACAAGGCATCAGGGCTTTGGCGGACGTTCGTAATCGTCGGGTTCGGCAGTGTGATCTGCATCCGGCATGTCTTTTTCCTTCCACTTTGCCTCGTCGTTGCGAAGCTTGTCGGGCGTATGTGCCTTTTTCTGGTCATCGACATCCGCACCGGGATTGAAAGGCAGTTTTTCGTTCATGTTTTCGCTCCGTACGGGAACGCATGCTGCGCCTCCGGTCATGAGTGCGGGGTGTGGAGCGAGTGCACAAATCCACCACACGACAGTCACCATCGCCGGACGTGGAGGGGGCTATTGCTAGGGCTAACGCCATAGCGAGGCCCTGTCAATGCGAGCACTGACCTACCACGGAAGCAAAGATGTCCGCGTGGATACCGTCCCGGATCCCACCTTGGCTGCTGCGGATGATCTGATTTTGAGGGTTACTGCGACTGCGATCTGCGGCTCTGATCTGCACCTTTATCGCGGAAAGATCCCCGACCTGCACACGGGCGACGTACTCGGTCACGAATTCATGGGTATCGTCGAAGAGGTCGGCAGCGGCGTTACCGATCTGCGCCCCGGAGATCGCGTGGTGGTGCCGTTTGTGATTGCCTGCGGTGAATGTTTCCATTGCCGTCTGGCGGAGCATGCGGCCTGCGAGACCACAAATACCGGCAAAGGCGCGGCGGTAAACCAGAAGGGCATCCGCCCACCGGCGGCGCTGTTCGGCTACAGCCATCTATATGGCGGGGTGTCCGGGGGACAAGCTGAATACGTCCGTGTACCGAAAGCCAATGTCGGACCGCTGAGAGTTCCGGATGCGCTGCCCGATGAGCAGGTGCTGTTCCTTTCGGACATTCTTCCCACCGGCTACCAGGCGGCAATCAACGCTGGGGTAAAGCCGGGGTCCACCGTGGCGATATTCGGGGCAGGGCCTGTAGGTCTGATGAGCGCGGCATGTTGCCGCCTGCTCGGAGCGGAGACCATCTTCATGGTGGACCATCTTCCTTACCGGCTCGCCTTCGCCGCGCAGACGTATGGCGTCACGCCGGTGGACTTCAGCAACATTGATGACCCGGCGGAGTACATCGTCACCCAGACCAACGGGCGTGGCGTGGACGCTTCCATTGAGGCGGTGGGTTTTGAGGCGGAGGGCAGCGCCCTGGAGTCCGCGCTTACCACACTCAAGGTCGAGGGCAGCAGCGGCGTCGCCATTCGCCAATGCATTGCCGCCACACGCCGGTGCGGCACAGTGAGCATCCCCGGCGTTTACGCAGGCTTCCTGCATGGATTCCTGCTGGGCGATGCATTCGACAAGGGGCTTACCTTCAAGATGGGCCAGACCCACGTCCAAGGCCTGATGCCGGAGCTGCTGGACTACATCGGTGAAGGTGCACTGGATCCGGGCGTGATCATCACCCATCGACTGCCGCTGGAAGACGCGGTGCGGGGCTATGAGATATTCGACCGGAAAGAAGAGGATTGCCGAAAGGTAATTCTTACGCCTTGAGAAGGACATGGCCATGTCAGACCTGTTTGATCTGGGAATGCCTTGGTTTGAGTTCATCATCCGCGCCACGGCGGTGTACCTCGTTGTGTTCCTGCTGACCCGCCTGAGCGGCAAGCGCTCAGTGGGTCAGCACACACCGTTTGACATGCTGGTGATCGTGCTGCTGGGCACGGCAGTGCAGAACTCGCTGATCGGCGAGGACACCTCGCTGCTGGGCGGCTTGATCCTGGCGGCGACGCTGCTGCTGCTCAACTGGTTGATGGGCTTTTTGACTGCCCGCAGCCGGCGGTTTCACATCTGGACGGAGGGTACGCCGGTCATGCTGGTACGTGACGGCAAGGTCTTCTGGGATCAATTGCGCCGCTGCAACGTGTCACCGGAAGATCTTGATGTTGCGATGCGCAGCTCCGGGTGCAAAGGACATCACGAGATTTCTCTGGCGGTGCTTGAGACGTCGGGCGGGATCACCATCCTCAAACAGGATGAGGCGTAAATGCGTTCATTTCAGAGTTGAGGTACTGCACACTGCGGTAACACCGCTCTTGCTGCATCAGCGTATGGTGAGGTGTATTGACCAAGGAGCAAGGATAATGCCGATCCGCGCCGTTGCGTACGTGAGTACCGCGTGCCGAGAAATCGCAGAGCAGGAGGCAATGAGGAGCGGAACTGGCAGGCTGGATGCGCTGGTGGAAGATGCCGCCCGCTTCAATCGTCAGGCCGGCGTGACCGGTGTGCTGCTGTTTGATGGAGAGCGGTTCTTCCAGTACATGGAGGGGCCGGAAGATGGGCTTGCCATTGCCTTTGGCCGAGTACTTGGCGCGAGCAGCCATCATGATGTGATGGAGCTGCAGCGCGGGCTGGTTGGTCGACGACTGCTTCCATTCTGGCCGATGCGGTGGCTTCCGACTGACCGTGCCCAGGTCAGTGTGCTTGCCAAGGCAAACTGGATCGGCTTCAAGCAACGGGGCGACGCTGCAGGAGCCAACGCAACGGGAATGGATCTTGTAGCCGGCGTTGTGGGACCCCATCTGCTGGCAGGGTAGAGCCGGGCTTGCCCGGCTGCTCTTCGCGGTTCAGAAGCAGCCGGGCAAGCCCGGCTCTACGAAAGCGGGTCCTCCGGCACAGAACCAGACGGGTCACAATGTTGAAGAACAACCACTTATCACGCCCTTCAGCCATCACCGGCTGCATCGAGGTCCGCGGCGCACGCGAGCACAATCTCAAGGACGTGGACGTTTCCATCCCACGCGACGCGCTGGTGGTGTTCTCAGGCATTTCTGGCTCCGGAAAGTCATCGCTTGCCTTCGGTACCATCTTCGCGGAAGCGCAGCGGCGCTACTTCGAGTCCGTGGCTCCCTATGCCCGTCGCTTGATCGACCAAGCGGGCGTGCCGGACGTGGACGCGATTGAAGGCTTGCCGCCGGCGGTCGCTCTGCAACAGCAGCGTGGTGCCAGTAATGCACGCTCCTCGGTGGGCAGCGTGACGACGTTGTCCAGCCTCGTGCGCATGATGTACTCGCGAGCAGGCGCATACCCGGCCAACCAGCCCATGCTGTACGCCGAGGACTTCTCACCCAATACGCCCCAGGGCAGCTGCAGCACCTGCCATGGGCTCGGGTACGTCTACGAGGTCACCGAAGCGCTGATGGTTCCCGATCCGTCGCTGAGCATCCGAGAGCGCGCCATCGCCTCCTGGCCGCCAGCATGGCACGGACAGAACCTGCGCGACATCCTGGTCACGCTGGGCTACGACATCGACGTACCGTGGAAAAAGCTGCCAAAGAAGGACAGGGAATGGATCCTGTTTACCGAGGAAACGCCGAGCGTGCCGGTTTATGCCGGATTCACCCCTGCCGAGACGCGTGCTGCCCTCAAGCGGAAGCTGGAGCCCAGCTACATGGGCACCTATACCGGTGCGCGTCGCTATGTGCTGCACACGTTCGCCAACAGCCAGAGCGCGCTGATGAAAAAGCGCGTTTCCCGTTACATGGAAGGCAAACTGTGCCCCGCCTGTCACGGAAAGCGATTGAAGCCAGAAGCCCTTTCGGTCACCTTTGCGGGTATTGATATAGGCGAGTTCATGCGCCTGCCACTGGATCGGGTGGCAGACGTGCTGGAACCCATCGCACAAGGTGATTTCAGTGCGCATGGCCGTGGGCGGCGCACCTCGTCCCTTACCGAAGAGAAGCGCCTGGCAGCACAGCGCCTTGCCGCGGGGGTCATGGCGCGCGTACGGCAGCTGCGCGACCTGGGGCTGGGGTATCTTTCACTGGATCGCGCCACGCCGACACTTTCGGCCGGAGAGCTTCAGCGCCTGCGGCTGGCCACTCAGTTGAGCTCGCTGCTGTTCGGCGTGCTGTACGTGCTTGATGAGCCCTCGGCCGGGTTGCATCCGGCTGACAGCCGGTCGCTGTACGACGCGCTGGACCGGCTGCGCGACGGAGGCAATTCGGTGTTCGTTGTCGAGCACGATCTGGAGTTGATGCGCCGCGCGCAGTGGCTGGTGGATGTCGGTCCGGAGGCGGGCGAGCGCGGCGGGCGCGTTCTTTATAGTGGTGCGCCCGAAGGGCTGCGGGAGGTCAAGGATTCGCGCACCGCCCGGTATCTTTTCGACCAGGTGCCAGCGCCGGCCAGCCGGCAGCGCAGCGCGAATAGTTGGCTGGAGCTGAAGGGCATCCACCGTCACAATCTGCAGGGTGTGGATGCCGAGGTGCCGCTCGGCCTGCTCACCGCCGTGACAGGCATCTCAGGGTCGGGCAAGTCCAGCCTGATGGCGCAGGCGCTGCCGGAGTTGATGCTGCTGCACCTCGGACATGAGCCCATGGACGAGGCCGCCGACGGGGCAACCACGGAAGGGCCGTCGGTCATCGAGGCAACACGAGGTCAGCTGGGTGGCCATGTTGATGACATCCAGCGGGTCGTCCAGGTGGACCAGAAGCCCATCGGCCGTACGCCGCGATCAAATCTGGCCACCTATACCGGCCTGTTCGACCATGTGCGCAAGCTGTTTGCGGCGACGCCAGCGGCGCGGCGTCGACGATTCGACGCGGGACGCTTCTCTTTCAATGTGGCCAAGGGCAGATGCGAAACCTGTGAAGGTGAGGGGTTTGTCAGCGTCGAGCTGCTGTTCATGCCCAGCGTCTACGCGCCATGCCCCACCTGCCACGGTGCGCGCTACAACGAAGCTACGTTGAAAGTGCAGTGGAACGGCCGCAACATCGCCGAGGTCCTGCAGCTGACCGTCGACGAGGCGCATACGTTCTTCATAAAGGAGGATGCCATTGCCCGCCCGCTGCAGCTGCTGCAGGAAATAGGCCTGGGATACCTGAGACTGGGCCAACCGGCCACTGAGCTTTCAGGCGGTGAAGCACAGCGCATCAAGCTGGCCACCGAGCTGCAGCGCAGCCAGCGCGGGCGGTCGCTGTACGTACTGGACGAACCTACTACCGGCCTGCACGCGTCAGACGCGGACCGGTTGATGGTACAGCTGCAGCGGCTGGTGGATGCAGGCAACACCGTGGTGATGATCGAACACGACATGCGATCCGTCGCGCAGGCCGACTGGGTGATCGATGTCGGCCCCGGCGCAGGAGGCGAGGGCGGCACGATCGTGGTAACGGGAACGCCGCCTGAGGTCGCCCGCGCGCCGGAAAGCAGGACAGCCCCCTTCCTTGCGCGCGAGCTTGGCATCACCGCGCATCGCGCCGGCGGTCCGCACTGAAAGCGGGCGACTCGCTCCACGCATCGTGCCGGCGGGCTGCACTGAAAGATGGCGACGTGCACCGTAGAGCCGGGCTTGCCCGGCTGCTCTTTGCCGGCCAATCATCAGGCCACGAGGTGATGCGTTGAAGCAAGAAGCAGCCGGGCAAGCCCGGCTCTACGGTATCAGGCCAGGTCCGGTAGTGTGAGCAGGGACATCCCGGCTCAGGCCTGTGACTTGGCGGTCCGAGCAGCTGCCACCAGTCCATCCAGCCAATCCTGATGCCCATTGATCATCGGATTGGGCTTGGCCACGCGCAACGCCTCGGCGGGTTCCCCCTTCTGGGTTTCCTGCGTGAGGATTCGGACGCGGCCACCTTCAAGGTCCTCGACGATCCAGGCATGGTGCACGTCAAGCCGATCCGCGGTGCCTGGCTCGCCGGCCCACCCATGCCACGCGATCCGGCCAGGCTGCCCGGTGGCGGGGGGGCGTACTCGACGCATTGTGCTTCCACGGGGAAGCCGAACGTTTCAAAGTAGAAGCGGTCGCCGTTCCGCAGCAGGGGGCCGGCATTGTCATGGAAGCGGACATTGGCGGAATTTCCGTAGTACGTCGGCCACATGCCGGGCTGTTCCAGAAGCGGCCAGACATCTGCTGCTTCCAGGCCGAGCACGATGATTTCGTTCGAGACGAAGTTTTCGGTGTAGCCGGGGACGTAGCCTTCCGGCCAGAAGATGTTGTTCATTTTCATAGGAGATGCGCGAGCAAAAGGTAGAAGCCGCCATGATCAGGCGCTTCAACCCACGCATCGCCTAATGAACCCTTATCGAACGGATGAGATTTCCTTATACCCATTCTGCCCTTGGACCAGGCTCAACCCCTTCTGTACTGATCCGGGGTCCGCCCAGAGTGGCGCTTGAACATCTCGCTGAACGATGTGGCATTTGCGTAACCCAGTTCATCGGCAATCTGGGTGATGGACCGGTCGGACTCCAAGGCTTCGATGGCCTTCAGGAAGCGAAGCCGGTTGCGCCACTCTCCGAACCCCATTCCCAGCTCGTACTTTGCCAGGCGCTCAAGCGAACGGACACTTATGTGGTGACGCTCAGCCACCTCAACCGCCGAAGGAGATTCCTGCAGGCAGCACTCGGCGTACGTCAGGATGCGCTTCAACAAGTCACCGCTGGCCAACGGTAAAAAGTGCTCCATCACCGGCGCAACCAGAATCAGATCAAGAGCCACCGAGGAGAGCCGCCGGTCTTCAGCCGTCACGGCCTCGCCGATGTCGCGACGAGCCAGCTCCTCGAGGATCTCTCTCAGTAACGCGCTGACCGACAACGCCGCTGGAGTGCTCGGCATTCTCTCTGACGCCCCAGCGGACACATAGGCGGAGCGATAACTCACTGCGCTGCGATTGCGCGACGAGTGGCGAACGCCGGGTGGGATCCAGATCGCATAGTGAGTTGGGGACACCATCCAGTCCTCACCGACCTGCAGCTCCATTACCCCCTGTGCGACGTAGTTGAATTGTCCCCAGGGATGAACATGGGCATCCCAATCCGACGGCGGCAGAATGCCCTGGCGGACGAAGATGTCTCCGGGGATCGAGCTGAAAGAGGGGACAGGACCGAGTGACATGTCGCATTCGAAGTGAAAATTGACGCAATTTACGGATGTAACGAAATTACGCCAAGTCTACGCTGCTGGCTGTTGATTTCCAGTATTCGAGACGGCCATGTATTACCTGCTTCCCCTTGTCGCCAGCCTGCTATGGGGTGCCAACACCATCGTGACAAAACTGGCCGCAGGCTCAGTCGGTCCGGTAGACATCAGCTTCTGGCGTTGGCTCGTGGCCGCCGTCATCCTGCTGCCGTTCGCTCTCCCCCGGCTGAAGTCCAATCTCCCGGTGCTTAAAGCCAATTGGGCTCGATTCTTCGTCCTCGGTGCACTAGGCGGCGTGATGTTCCAATGCCTGGCCTACTACGCCGCGCACTTTACGTCGGCGACCAACATGGGCGTCATCCAGGCGCTCCTGCCTCTGATCGTCCTGGCCTTGTCGCGCGTCTTCATGGGTCACGCGATCCGCGGCGGCACCGTGGTTGGCGGTATCATTTCCCTGATCGGGGTGATTGCGGTGGTGTCCCATGGCGACTTCCATTCCCTGATGTCACACGGGATCAACAAGGGGGATGCGTTGATGCTGCTGGGTGCCTTGGCGTTCGCCACCTATAACCTGCTGATGCACAAGTGGCGCATTCCCGTGACGCTGGTCGAGTCGCTCTTTCTCCAGGCTACTTCTGCGACGATCCTGTTGCTGCCTGTGTGCCTGGTTGCAGGAAATGGCGTTCACGGTGGCGCTGCTATCGGTTGCATCGCGTTCGCAGCAATTGGCGCATCGATCCTGGCACCGTTGGCCTGGATGACCGGTCTACATCGGTTGGGTTCCGCTCGCGTTGCCGGCTTTTTCAACCTCGTTCCCATCGTGACCGCATTGCTTGCCGTTGTGGTTCTTGGGGAGTCGCTCAGTGCCTGGGTCGTGGGCGGCGGTCTGATGGCGGTGTTTGGTGTGGTACTGGCTGAGTATGCTGCCCGGAGGAAGCCAGACGACGTCATGGTGGTGGATGACACCGCCACCCGGCGCTGAACCCGCTCCGTAGAGCCGGGCTTGCCCGGCTGGCGTGATCATTGGCCAGCGAGGAGCAGCAGGGCAAGCCCGGCTCTACGGTCCAAGGCCATCAGCCACATGCCCGCCGGGGGTGTCACGCCATCAACCACACCCGCACCAGTGAAATCAGCTTGTCCACGTCCAACGGCTTGGCAATGTAGTCATTCGCCCCGGCCTGGATGCACTGCTGCTGGTCATCCGGCATCGCCTTCGCGGTGAGCGCAATGATCGGCAGGTTCCGGAACCGGGAATCCTCCCGGATCTCGCGGGTAGCAGTCAGGCCGTCCTTCACCGGCATCATGATGTCCATCAACACCAGCTCGATGGCGTTCGGCCCGTCGACAGCAGCCTTCAGCACATCGATGGCCTCCTGACCATTGCGTGCAATGGACACCTTGCAACCCTGCGGCTCAAGCACATTCATCAGCGCGTAGATATTGCGCACGTCGTCCTCAACCACCAGCACGCGCTTGCCCTCCATCGCGCTATCGCGACGCTGGGCGATGCGGATCATGCCCTGCTTGGATTCCGGCAGGTTGCTGACCACCTGATGCAGGAACAACGTCACCTCATCCAGCAGGCGCTCCGGCGAACGCGCACCCTTGATGATGATCGAGCTGGAGTAGCGGCCCAGTCGCACCTCTTCGGCAGGCGACAGCACCCGGCCGGTGTAGACGATGACCGGGGGCAGGGCATGCGTGGTCGTCTCGCTCAGCCTTTCCAGCAGCTCAAAGCCCGATGCATCAGGCAACGTCAGATCCAGCACCATGCAGTCGAAGGTATTCTGCGAGAGCGCTTCGACGCACTCCGCCGCAGAACGCGCACCCACCGTTTCCACATCGGCCCCGGCCAGCAGCTCACGCACGGCATCCAGCTGAACGGCATCGTCTTCCACCACCAGCACCAGGCGTGGCCGCTGCAGGAGGCGGCGCTCCAGAGAATCCAGCACGTCGGCCAGCTGCTCGCGCGTGGCCGGCTTGCCGAGATAACCCACCGCACCCAGCGCCAGCGCCTTGTGCGAGTGATCCATCGCCGATACCACGTGGATGGGGATATGTCGGGTCCGCATGTCGTGCTTGAGAATGTCCAGCACCGACAAGCCCGACTGGTCCGGCAGACCAATGTCCAGCACGATCGCATGCGGCAGTTCCGCGCGGGTCGCCGCCAACGCGTCACTGGCGTTATGCACCAGGTGCGCGCTGAAGCCCATTTCAGTGACGAGGTCGCGCACGATCTCGCCGAATGCGATGTCATCCTCGACGATCAGAATCAGACCGCGTCCGTTGTTGCGCGTGGCAGCCGGCACAGGGCGGGCTTCCTGCGTCGGTACTGGCATGCGCTCGACCACGGGAGCAGCATGCTGTTCTGCGGTGACCAGCCGACCTGCAACCGTCACCCGGAAGCAGCTGCCCTTGCCGAGTTCACTGTCCACAGTGATGTGGCCGCCCAGCAGTCGCGCCAGCTCCTGGGAAATGGACAGCCCCAGCCCGGTGCCACCGTAACGGCGGCTGATCGAGCCATCGGCCTGCTGGAACGCCTCGAAGATGCGCGTCTGCTGCTCGGGTGCGATGCCGATACCGGTGTCGGTTACCGAGAACACCACCAGACCATCGCGCGCCGTAGATGCCGTCACGGAAACGCCGCCTTGCTCGGTAAACTTGAGCGCGTTCGACAGCAGGTTTTTCAGAATCTGCTCAAGGCGCTGGCGGTCGGATTCGATCACCTGCGGGCAGCCGTCGACCATCGAGACATTCAGGGTCAAACCCTTCTCGGCAGCAACCGGGCGGAGCAGGGTGGCAATGTCGGCCAGCAGCTTCTCCACGCTGAACGGCTCGGCATGCACCTGGATATGCCCGGCCTCGATCTTGGAAAGATCCAGGATCTCGTTGATGAGATTCAGCAGGTCCGAACCCGAAGAGTGAATGGTGCGCGCGAACTTCACCTGTTCTTCGGTGAGGTTGCCTTCGCGGTTGTCGCCGAGCAGCTTGGAAAGGATGAGCGCAGAGTTCAGCGGGGTGCGCAGCTCGTGAGACATGTTGGCCAGGAACTCGGACTTGTACTGGCTGGCACGCTGCACCTTGTTGGCTTCGGCGACGATGCCGGCATTGGCGCGGGCGAGCTTGTCGCGCTCTTCCTCCAGCTGCAACGACTGGTCGAACAGCTGGTTGTTGGTCTGTTCCAGCTCGGCCTGCTGTTCTTCCAGCTCGTGCTGGGATGCGCGCAGGGCGCGGCTGTGCTCCTCCAGCTCTTCGTTGGAAACCCGCAGCTCCTCGCTCTGCACCTGCAGGGCTTCGGACTGCGCCTGGGTCTGGGCGAGCAGTTCGGATAGTTTGGCCCGGTACGCCGCCGAACGCAGGGCCACCGCCATGTCCCCGGAGGCGAGCTCGAGCAGTTCGATGACTTCGCTGGGCACGTCGCCGAAGAAGCCGAGTTCAATCACCCCGGTGACTTCCCCTTCGTGCACCGCGGGGGCGACGACCAGGTGTCGGGGCTGGCTTTGCCCAAGCCCTGAGCCGACGGTGAAGTAGCCGGCAGGCACGTCGGACACCAGCAGCACGCGCTTCTCGTCCACCGCGCGGCCGAGCAGGGACTCGGCCGGGCGCAGCGCGCCGCCTTCAATGATGTCGACCACCGAGGTGGTGCCCACGGCGCCAATGCGCTGGAACC
Source organism: Stenotrophomonas sp. (assembly GCA_039592995.1). Lineage (GTDB taxonomy): Bacteria > Pseudomonadota > Gammaproteobacteria > Xanthomonadales > Xanthomonadaceae > Stenotrophomonas. The sequence continues at coordinate 109,094 of JBCNQC010000001.1, forward strand.
CGGCGTCTGTTGGTACAAACAGCATGCCGGCCTCGGCACCGGTGTAGCGGGCGAGGAAGCCGAGGCTGGCCTTGGCCAGCACGATGCTGTCCAGGTCGCCGCCGGTGGCAGTGGTCAGCTCCAGCCGGCCCTGCTGCAGCCAGGCGCTACGGTCGCGCGCCCGGGCGTGGCGACGCAGCAGGAAGGCAATCAGAGTGGTCAGGATGATGCCCAGCACGGCGGTGGCCGCACCGGTGGTGAGCGCCGCGCTGTACGCCTTGTCCATCTCGGCCAGCCGCTCGGCACGCTTGTCGAGTTCAACGGCCTGCATGGCCGCCAACCGGGCGCGGATGTCGTCCATGGCGACCTTGCCGCGATTGGAGTTGACCACGGCCAAGGCGGGCTCCAGCCCTTGATTGCGCCGCAGCTCGATGGTTTCGTGGAGTTCTTCCAGCTTGGATTGGACGCCCCGGGCGAGGAGCTTGAGCCGCTCGGTCTGGGCGGGGTCGTAACCCAGCGCCTGTTCCATGCGCTGCAACTGCGTGTTGGCACCCCGCAGTGCGGTCTCGTACGGCTCCAGATAGCTTTCATTGCCGGTGAGCAGGTAGCCACGCTGGCCGGTCTCGGCATCCTGGACCGCCGAAAGGAGCTCACTCAGGGCGGTCATCGTTTCCTGCGAGCGGATGACTTCGGCGCTGCCTTCCCGAATGGTGCCGATGTTCTTGCTGGCCAGGAAGCCGCTGCCGAGAAAGAACAACATCACCCCCAGCAGTGGCCAAAGCGAGCGGAGAGCAGCTCCGGCATTGGGGGAATCGAAGCGGGGCTTACGCGAAGCGGTCATGGGTAGCCGGCAGGGTGGACGCAACAGCCCAGCGTAGCATGTGCACCGGGCTGCGCCATGGACCCCACGTTTGCAAACGACCGGTTACCCTGGACCTTCTCGCAATCAACCGGTCACCCTGAATGTAGAGCCGGGCTTGCCCGGCTGCTTTTCGCCGCCAAGAGCAGCCGGGCAAGCCCGGCTCTACAGAAGCACCGCGCCGTCCCCCCTGTAGAGCCACGCCACGCGTGGCTTCGCGGCACCGGTCAAACCTGGGTCAACCCACCATCAACCGTCAGCTCAGTGCCGGTGATGTAAGACGCATCCTCCGACGCCAGGAACGACATGGCCTTGGCAATCTCATCCGGGCTACCCCCACGCCCCAGCGGAGCCTTCTGCGCAATATCAGCCAGGTAAGCATTGATGTCCTCGTCACTCATGCCAAGCTCGGACTTGTACGCCGGGGTAACCACCACGCCGGGAGCCACAAGATTGACCCGGATATCCCGACCCTTGAGGTCAGACGCCCAGGTCCGCACAAACGAGCGCAGCGCGGCCTTCGTGGCGGCATAGACTCCTCGCCGACGGCATGCCGCTGGAGGTCGCTCCCGAGTGTGCGGTCATGGTCAATGAAAGCAACGCCCATCTGGCAACGGGCTTGGTCGGACTTGGCGTGATTCATACTCTGGATTTCATGGTGCGGCCGGCCATTGATCGCGGCGAGCTGGTGCCTGTGCTGCAGGAATGGCGGCCAGCGCCCTTGGACGTGTACATCGCGTATGCCCCGAGCCGGCAGCTCAGCACGAAGGTGCGGGTGTTTGTGGAGTGGGTGAGCGAGCTTTATGCCCGCGTGTAGAGCCGGGCTTGCCCGGCTGCTTTTCGCCGACAAATCGCCACGCCACGCCCCTCAAGACCGCCAAGTGCAGCCGGGCAAGCCCGGCTCCGCTGGAACCTTCGCAGCGTCCGTCGTGCAGACGACCGCATGCTTGCGGGCCGGGAAGCATTTCGCAAGCGCTGGCTTGACCGTTGACGTCATCCCCTAGGAGCGGCCGTCGCCGGGATACCCCCGCGCCGCCTAGACCTGCGGTCGGCGCGCCACCCAGCCTCTGAAGCTGAAGGCAGCGTAGAACAACTCCACGTCCGTGAACCCCGCAGCCTCGAGCAGCGCCACCTCGTCTTTTGAGGAAAGTGCCGGCAGCTTGGCCGCCATCGCAGCAATCCCCGCATCCTCCTGTTCGCTCACCACACCGCTTGCCGAAGCAAAAGCAGCAGAGCGACGAAGCCAATGCAGGCTCTTCTCAGGCGCATAGCTGTGGTGGGCTACCACCAACGCACCACCAGGCTTCAGCCGCTGGAACAGCTCTCGCAATGTCCTCAGCCGTGCATCACTGTCGAGAAAGTGAAGCGTCAGCAAGCAGGTAGCCCCATCGAACTCCCGCAGCGGCGCATCCTCGATAAACCCCTCCAGCAGCTCAACGCGCGAAGCGTCGGCCCCCAGCGTCTCCCGCGCAAGCTCAAGCATGGGCGAAGAGGGGTCCACGCCGACAAACCGCCAGCCGGGATGCGCCTGTGCAAAGGCGCTGAGCTCGAGCCCGCCGCCGGCACCGAGCACCAGCACTTCGCCGTGTGCCGGGACGGATTCGGCGAGCAGCACATGGGTCATGCGGTGGAGGGCCGCCATTCCGGGCACTTTTGCTTGGGCGGTCTCTTGATATCGGGCGACGGCGGCAGCGTCGTGGAAGGTGGACATGAGGGCTCTGCAGAAGGTGTGACCCAAGTATGTAACACACAACGTTACATATGGCGAAACCAACGTAGAGCCGGGCTTGCCCGGCTGCTTCTTCGGGAGAAACCATCACACCACGCCATTCAAAAGTCCCAATGCAGCCGGGCAAGCCCGGCACTACGTCCGTGATTGCGCCTCTTCCGCCGCCATCTGAGCCTCTTCCTTCGCGTCATTCACAGAAGCCACTCCCTGGCCTTCAAACGCGTCACCAGACGACCGCGCAGACGCCCGCGAAAAGCGAATCTCACTACGGGGCAGTGCATTAACCACCCCATGCCGCTTGAACGCACTATCCAGCTCCCACAGATAAGCCGCCCGCACGGCAGAGTTCCGTCGCGACGCCGCCTCGGTGAGCCAAACAGCCAGGATGTAGTCCATCGAACTACCTTCGCCCCCCATCAACCACAGCTGCGGCCGCTTGGGTCCGGAAGCCGCCAGGGTGAAGGGCACCTGCAGGGCCGCATCCAGCGCAGCCTTCTTGACCAGTTCCTTGTCCACATCCAGATCCACCGAGAACGCGATCCGGATCCTGCGATTGAGCGAACCGTGCGTCCAATTCACCAGGCGCTTGGTCACAAATTCCGAGTTGGGAACCAGCACATCGATGTTGTCGTTGGTGGTGATCAGGGTGGAACGGATATCGATGGACTTCACGACGCCGCGGGTCTCCTTGTCCAGCTCGATGAAATCGCCGACCTTGAGCGAGCGATCGAACAGCAAGATCAGCCCGGAAACGAAATTACTGAAGATGGCCTGCATGCCAAAGCCCAGGCCCACGCCGATGGCACCGGTGAACACCGCGAACTGGCTCAGCGGCACTCCCGCGACCTGGAGGGCGACAAGGGCGCCAAACCCGAGAATCACGTAATGCAGCAGCCGGGAGAACGTATACAGCGTCGCCTGGTTGGCGTCGGGATGGCGCGTGCCATAGCGCCGGATGCCGCGCCGGACCATGCTGGCAAGCAGCCAAGTGACCAGCAGCGCCAGCAGGCCGGCGAGGGCGTCGCCGACGCTGACCCCCAGTCCGAGAAAGGAAAGGGGCTCGAGTGCCAGAGCTTCTTTGATATCGCGGAGATCTGCCATCGTGGAGCCAGAGGCGGGGTAGGGGGCCGCCAGTGCGGTTCCACTTTCCGGCCGCCGGTCTCATCGGTCCACCGTAGAACTACGGAGCCGCCAGGTGGTTTGTACTGGTTGCCCCGAGTCTGCTTGCCCGCCACTCGGGGAAATGAACGGCTTCGTAGAGCCGGGCTTGCCCGGCTGCTTTTGCTCAACTGTGTTCCGGGGGTGCCTCGTCAAGAGCAGCCGGGCAAGCCCGGCTCTACAAACCGCCACACTTCCATGGGGCCGCTCGGGACATCCTCCAAGGCGAGGTGCTAACCTTCGCCAACTCATCGAGTCCCGGGACAACCAATGGCGCAATCCATGCAGCTTAGGCTCCTGATTACAGCGGTGACCGTAAGTCTATTGGTATTGGCGGGTGAACCAGCATCGGCCAAAGCCGCAACGGCCAATAGCGAGCCCTCACCGGAACTGTTGGATTCGATCGACCGAATAATGGGGCAGGGTAGCAGCAGCGGAACCCCGGGCTGTGTGCTGGGAGTGCATTCGAAGAACGTGGACGTTCTGCGCGCTTATGGTCAGGCGGATATTGAACGCCCAACCGCCATGAGCGCAGATAGCATTTTCAACATTGCGTCGGCCAGCAAGCAGTTCACAGCCGCCGCCATCCTTCTGCTCGCCAACGAGGGGAAGATTTCCCTGGAAGATCCCATTCGCAGATATCTGCCGGAGCTCCCGCCCCAGCAGCAGCCGATCACCTTCGACCACCTGCTCAACCATACCAGCGGGCTGCGCGACTTCCGCTATACCGATTGGCTGGTCGGGCGCGATACGCTGCCTCAGCGTAATCAGGACATCCTCGACTACGCATCTCGGCTGCAGTCATTGAACCACGCACCTGGGGAATCGCACTCCTACAGCAATACCAACTATGTGCTGTTGGCAATCATCGTAGAGCGCGTCAGTGGCCGCAGCCTCCAGGATTTCAGTCGGGAGCGCCTGTTTGCGCCAGCTGGTCTGAAGCACACGCAATGGGAAGTCGACAGTCAGCAACTGGTGAAATATCGCGCCAATGGCTATGCGCTGGCTGAACCGGCATCGGACGGCAGGCCGGCCCGCTTCATTCAGTACCCGACTGCACGAAACATCTACGGCAATGGCAATCTTCTGACCACCGCGGGCGACCTTCAGCGCTGGAATCTAGCTCTGTCGCGCAACGTCTATGGCCCGAAGCTCACGGCCCAGCTCGAGGAGCGTGCCAAGCTCCGCAACGGTTTCGTAATTGATTACGCGCGAGGTGAGATCGTCGGCCAGTATCGAGGGCTGCGTGAGGTCAAGCATGGCGGCTACAACGGCACCTACATCTCCTGGGTGGCACGTTATCCGGAAGCCGACCTTTCGATGTCGTATCTGTGCAACAGCGATGCCGACAATGTCGACCCACATGACATTATCGACTTGTTCCTACCCAAAGATACTCCTGCCCGCGAGCCCATGCCCGCCAGTGGCTCGGAGGACCTGTCCGCACACAATGGCGTCTACCGTCGCATCGACAATGGCCAGCTGGCACTGTGGTCCTTCCCCAATCAAGCCAGAGTGGAAGATGCCAAGCTCGTAATGGGTCCATACACCTACCACTTCGACCGAGGTCAGCCAGATCGGATCACGCGGCAAAGCTACGGCAATGCATTGGCATGGGAGAGGGTGCCGGAAGTGCAGCCAGAAACCGTAGATCTGAGCCAGTACCAGGGCCGCTTCAGCAGCGATGAGCTGCTTGCCAGCTACGACGTCACCGTCGACGGGACGCAATTGAAGCTCACGGTGCGCGGCATGTCCCAGCTCACTGCCTCGCTACAACCCCGCACGAAGGATGTGTTTGAAGCGCAGGGGTTGGCCCAGTTGCAGGGAACCCTGGTCGTGTTCAAACGAGACCAGTACGGGCGCATAGAAGAGCTGGCGGTTGCGCCAGACGGGTTGCATGAGCTTCCCTTCCGGATGGACAGATAGCGACCCCCTACGTAGAGCCGGGCTTGCCCGGCTGCTCTTCGCGGAAAAATCAACACGAGAGCGCGCTTGATCGCGTCGCGGATACTGGGCAGGTCCTCTGAGCTTTCTCGCCAAGAGCAGCCGGGCAAGCCCGGCTCTACGGAAACCCCACCCCGGTAGAGCCACGCCATGCGTGGCTGAACAACGTTACGGCGCGAACTCCGGCGCTCGCCCGTAATCCTCCTCCCGGAACGGCTTGTCCCCAAACAGGAACCCGTAATAGAACCGCCGCAACTGCGCGTGGTAAGCCCGGATCCGATCCTGATACGCAAGATGCGCCTGCATATCCGTACCCGCCATCCGCGTCAGCGCCGCCTGCAGCCCCACCGGCGGCAGCACCCATCCCAGCGTGTTCGCCGCCGCCGTGCGCTTCTCAATGCCCTCACGATACGCCGCACTCATCGGCGCAACCGCATCATCCCCGTTCTGGTGAAACGCCAGATACCACTTGTAATGGAAGGCAGTACCCAACGGTGCCGAATCGCTCCATTCCGGATACTTCGCATAGAACCGCTTCATGGTGTCCTCGCGCGGGATATCCCACGCGCCGTTCACCGCCTCACGCTGGGCGCGCGCAATCTCGGCCCCTTGCTCCACCGGAATGGACCGCTCGATCGCCACGTTGGACAACGCAGGCAGCACCAGCGCCAACTTGACCCACACCGCCGCCAGCGTCGCGGCGTTGGTGCCCGACGCCCAGCTACGCCACGCCACCAGCAGCGCCACAGCCACCCAGAAGGCGAGGTAGGCCACCATCAGCGCCAGCACCCCAACAATCTGCAAAGCAGGCACACCCTGCTGGACCGCTACCACCGCAAACGGAACGCCGAGGCAAAGGCTCAAAGCGAGACCCCTCACCACCGCCCGCCGCCCATACAGACGAGGAAGCGAACCGGGCAGGCTCGCCAGCGTCCGCTCCCGCCCAGTCTCACGCTCGGCCGAACGCAGATCATGGAACAGCACGATCAGGAAAAGCGGAGCCAGGAAGGTCAGCAGGAACGCGAAGTCAAAGCGGCCGGCCAGGGCCAGCTCCGGATTGAATGCATCGCCATCGTGGATCTGCGCCTCCAGCCCCAAGGCCCGCACACGCAGCACAAACGGGGCCACGTCACGCATGCCCACCGCAGCAAACGCCAGCGGGGAAGGTGGATTCCAGGTGGGGTGGAAGGAGTAATAGGCAGCCGTGCCCGCATCCTGCGTCGCGCCATTCTTCGAGACCAACGCGGCCATGTCTTCGGCCTGCAGCCCGGCGATGCGGGCGATGGCCTCACGCTGGCTGTCGATCCGCTGCACGCCGGAGATGAGACTGGCCACGGTCAACGCCGCCAGCAACGCCAGGCCGGCCACCGCCACCTTGGAGCGCAGCAGCAGGGTCCATTCGTACTTCCACAGTTTCATCGCGCCACCTCCAGACGGCGGGCGCTCAGGGCGAGCGCGAGCAGGGTGGCCAGCAACCAGCCAAACAGAATCAGCAACCCCGGTAACAGGCTGTGCAGCACAGTCGTCCACGCCGGAGGGCTGAACTGGAAGTGCGGAATCTCCTGCCAATGGCTGCTGTCCACGCGCTTGCGCTGGTCGGCACCGGCGTCCTTGGCGGTGTCGTCGGCGTAGCTCACCCCGTCAGCCTGCAGCTGGTTCAGCTGCTGGACCAGGCGATAACGGTGCGCTTCGGCCTGGTCCAGGAACCGCAGGTGCGCGGAAAGATCCGTCGCGGCCGCCGCCATCGAAAGCTGACGCAGCGCGATGGACGGGCTGAGCAGCGCGAAGCGCCCCACCAGTTGGTTCTGCTTGTGCTGCGCCTCGGCGCTGCGCCCGGCATAGTCGTTGAACAGCCCGGCAGTGATCCGCTCGCCTTCCACCGCCAGCAGGCCTTTGTAGTTCACGGGCAGGTCTTCGATACGCGACACGCCGTACTTCTCCAGCACCTTGCGGCGGAACGCGGAGAAGTACGGATCGTCCGCATTGTGGCTGTCGCCCAGCGCCCGCAGATCGCGGCCGATGCCGACCTCGGTCTGCAACCGGTCCGGCAGCGTGTAAGCGGCGTATGCCACATCGGGAGCCACGCGCGGCACCAGCAGGGCAGAGACCGCCCACACCGCCACCAGCACCAGCAGCGCATCGCGACGACGTGCCAGCAGCGCGGATGCGGCGGCAATCACCGCGCACCAGCTGCCCAGATAGAGCACATAGCCAAACATCAGCACGGACGCCACCACCCCGGATGCCCCGGGCGCTGCTGCCAGCAGCGCCAATCCAATAAAGGCCGGCAGCATGAATACCAGCGACACCAGCCACAGCGCGGCCAGCTTGCCGCCCACAATGGCGCGCATCGAAGCCCCCTGCAGCATCAACTGACGCAATGTGCCGCGCTCACGTTCCTGGGCAAGTACCCCGTGGCCAAGGAAGATAAGCACCAGCGGTGCCAGGATCTGGAGCACAAAGGCCGGCGTGAGCTGACCGAACCGGGTGAGGATGGAGCTCTGCATCACATCGCCGAAGTTGGCCGTGTTCTGCCGATGGCCTTCGAGGAACATGCTGCTGCCGGTAAATGGATCAACCCCGGGATCAAACGCCGCCAGTGCCGAGGGCAGCCGATACACGAAGTGCCCGTAGTGCACCACGCGATGCGGATGCCGGTCCGGCTGGGCGTCAAACGCCTCCTGCGCCGCCGCCTGCTGCCGCTGCCGATACTCCGCCGCCGACTGCATGTGGTGAGAAGAAACCACCGTGGCGGCCACCGCCAACAAGGTCAGCAGCACAATGCCCGCAACCGCCGTACGGTCCCGCAACATCGCACGCAACTCATTGCGCATCACCAGAACCCAGGCACTCACCACTCGAGGCCTGGTCATCACGCGTCCCCTGGTCATGGCGCAATGCCCTGTAGTGCCGGCCCATGGCCGGCAACCCCAGCCCTGCCAGAAAAATGCGCATGCAACGCAGGCAAATCAAACGAAGCCCGCTCGGACGAATAGGCAATAGAGCCACGCTCCAACACCCCAATCCGATCCGCCACCTCAACAGCCCCCATCAGGTCATGCGTCACCATCAGCACGGCCGTACCCCGCGCCCGCACCGACTCAAGCAGCCCATGGAAATCCGCACTGGCACCCGGATCCAACCCGGAAGTGGGCTCATCCAGCAGCAACAGCGGCACCTGCCGCATCAACGCAATGGCGATCGCCACCTTCTGCCGCATGCCCTTGGAGAACCGCCCCAACCGCTGATGCCACGCCGCCTCCTGTAACCCGGCAGCACGTAGCGCCTCCACCAGCGCATCCCGAGACACCACCGTGCCACTGAGCGAAAGCAGGTAATCCGCGTTCTCCACCGCCGTCAGATGCTCATACAGCGCCACGTTCTCCGGCAGATACGCCAGCTGGCTGCGAGCACGGGCCGGATCTTCCCAAGGCGTCACCCCAGCGACCAGGACCTCGCCAGCCTGGGGCTTCAGGAAGCCCAGCAACACCGAGAGGGTGGTGGACTTGCCGGCCCCGTTACCACCCAGCAGGGCATAGATGCTGCCGGGCTCGACCTGTAGGTTCAGACCGTTGATGACGGGCTTGCCGGAGAACGCCACCTGCAGGTCGCGGACGTCGATGACGGGGGTAGGGGAGGTCAATGCGGCACTCGCGTGGGAAGAGGGGCCGAGCAGCCTACCACGTAATGTTATGCCATATCATTACATGGCCGAGCGCGATATGGCCGCACCCGGTAGCGCCGGCCGTTGGCCGGCCCACGCAAACAACGATCAACGACGCATCAGCTCGGCGCACCATATGTCAGAAGAACCGTCCTGATAGTACGATAGATCTGCAATAACCTGTGCCACCACACGGACACAGCTCCTATCGCCCACAAGGAAAAACCCGCAATGGATATGCAGGTCGCCAACAGCGCACGCCCCACCAGCCACGAACCCCAGCCCGAACTGACGTTCACCTGGCTCTACCAGCAGGTGCAGGCCTACGCTTCCACCACGATCTACCCCAAGGCATCACGCCTGGAGCGTGGTTCATTCTGGACTGGCTTTGCAGCTACGGGCGTTGGGCTGGCCATAGCTGCACTGCCGGTAATCACGCAGCCGGCGCTTTGGATGGTCAGTGCGCTTCAGGTATGTCTCGCTATCGAGGTAGCTGGGTTCGTACTCGCATTTGCACTGATGCTCAGCAGGGAAGGGCGGCAGTACCGCAAGCCACGACTCTCCCATGCAAACGAGATGGACGACGAGTTCAATCATTGGAAGTCGCTGGTCGCCCGTCTCCGGGCGTTCCCGAAGACGGAACGCCAGCAACGGCTGCGCTACGTGAGCCAGCTTAGGACCGGCATGATTGATCGCACAGGACTGATGTACGGCGGACTCCAAAAGCTCGGTCCTTTTCCGTTGCTGATTGCGCTCTACCTGCAGTTCAGGAACTGGGAATGGGGTGACTGGGCGGGAGCATTTGATGTCAACCTTGTCGCCGGATTGCTTATCTTCGCGCTCGTGTTGCTCTACGTAATGGGATGGGTGTTGATTGCCATGCGAACCCGTCTGGATACCTATGTGAGTTTGCTGGAAGCTTCCCTTGAAGACCAGCAGCCTTGAACAGCCATCGGCCCACCGTAGAGCCGGGCTTGCCCGGCTGCCCTTCGCCCAATCGCCTCGCGAGTAGGGAGTAAACCTTTTACGCTCGCTCGCCAAGACCAGCCGGGCAAGCCCGGCTCTACAAGAGCGCCACGCCGACCAGAAGAAGCGCGCCGTCCAAGCCGTACGTCATGCAGGCGCTTCGAACCGCCAGTGCATCGTTAATCACGAGCCATTGATGCTTAAAGCGACATGTCTGGTTTCGTGAGAACGACGAACTCCGCTATCCTCATTTCTGGCGCATGTTGTGGCCTTGGGTGTTAGAGCCTTGATTAGTTGTTTGCAAGTTGGACGACGTATGCCTGCTGGGTGACGAATCACAGCACCTTCGCGGAAGTACGCCCCACCGCTAGTCAACGCTCTGAACTGCCATCCCGGCGATGGAGCATCACGAGGAACACCATGATGGACAACAACTGGGCCAACCTGACCGAAGAGCAGCGCGAATTCCGCAGGCGCTTCTGGCGTGCACCGAAGAGCGTGATGATCAACGCGCTTACCCATGAGGGTGAAAAGACCTATCCCAACTGCCCGAGCGTGCCCTGCATGAAGACGCGCGGCCTGTGGATTCGCGATCTGGGCGTTGAGCCGGGCAGGCGGATGTACCTGGGCACTGGACAGGAACTGATGGTGCTGGCGGCCAATCCATCAGCGGAGGCGCTTTCAAAGTTGGTCGTGCGGTTCCAGGCCACCGGAGAATGCTGGAAACTGGTCCGGGCCGACTGATAAGACGGTAGGCGGGGCGGCGGCATCGCCGCCCCGAGGGGCTCACCTACCAGCGAGGCGTCCAGCCGCTGACGATCAAGGCGTCGGGCCGCTGCCACCTTCAACGGCATGCGTGGCCGCAGGCGACTTGCGAGGCACGGACACCACGGTCACACCTTCAATCGTGGCGACGATTTTGCCCCCGAGTGTAGACGCGGACGCGGCATCGGGGCAACCCACGAGATCCGCAGTGTGATCCAGCCACTGCGACGTTGCCTCGCTCTCGCCGACGCGGCGACAGGGTGCCCCGTCGGTCGGATAGCCATTCCCAAACAGCACCAGCGAAGGCGCGGGCGACTCGGACAGCGTGGCCTGTGGAGGCGTGTCGGTTGCCGTGGGCTCCGCGCGTTGGCATGCGCTCAATAGTCCGATACACAACAACGCGGGGATAAGGGCGTTCATGTAGCTTCTCCAGCGGAAGGACAGGAGGACCTGCAAGCTGTGCATGGAAGCTTACGCCGAAACCTACGTCGGCCAGTGATCAGGTGACCTCGCGTACTCGATGAATGCGCGCAGCGCTGCGGTCATCGGTCGGCCGGGCGGGTAGAAGAGGGCGAGCCCGGGGATGGGCGGTGTCCAGTCGTCAAGCAGCGTCACCAGCGCCCCCTGTTCCAGATGGGGCCGTGCAATGTGTTCCGCCACAAGCGCTAGGCCGTAGCCCGCGAGGGCACCCTGCAGCGCAAGATCCTGATGGCCGGAGAGGGTGAGCTGTCCCGGCACATCAATTTCCTTGGTAACCCCGTCCTTCGAGAACTCCCACTTGTAGATGCCACCGTTGGGGAATCGCATTCTGAAACACGCGTGTTCCAGCAGGTCTTCCGGAACCTGGGGCGCTCCCTGCGCGGCGACGTAGGTCGGCGACGCCACCACGACCAGGCGCAGCGGCGGGCTGCACAGGACCGCGACCATGTCCTTGGGAACGCTTTCGATCAAGCGCGCGCCGATGTCGAACTCCTGGTCAACGATATCGATCAGACCATCATCCAAACCAAGCTCCACCTGGACCTCTGGATGGAGCGCCAGGAACGGCAGCAGGATTGGAGCCAGCAGCACCTGGGCGCCGCCGACGGAGGTGTTGATCCGGATCCTGCCTGATGGGGTTTCTTTATGCTGATTCATCGCGTCGAGCGCGAGCGCGAGCTCCTGCAGTGCGGGCTCCACCCTGCGCGTGAACTCCTCGCCGGCAGGCGTCAGCGACACACTACGCGTAGTTCGATTGAAGAGCCGAATGCCCAGGCGATGTTCCAGTTCCGCGATGGTATGGCTGACGGCCGACGGCGACATGCCGAGCTCCGCCGCGGCACGCCGGAAGTTGCGGTGACGGGCCACGCTGAGTACCGCGTTGAGGTTGGCTATATCGGGTCTTGCCATTGTCCTGTTTCTTTCATGGATGCATGCAATGCATAGCGTATTGTTGTTCCGAGGAGCCAAACCTAGATTGTCTGCATCACCCCCACGCAGGACTATCCATGTCGAACATCCTCATCACCGGTGCATCCTCGGGCTTTGGCCTGGAAAGCGCCAAGCTCTTTGCCGCCAAGGGCCACAACGTCGTTGCCACGATGCGGAACACCGCCGCTGCCACTGAACTAGACGGGCTACCGAACGTGATCGTGACACATCTGGATGTGCAGGATCCGGAAAGCATTCAGACAGCATTGAACACGGCCATCGACCGGTTCGGCCACATCGATGCCGTCGTCAACAACGCGGGATTCAGTCTGTGGGGCGTGTTCGAATCGCTGCCCCGCAAGAAAATACAGGAACAATTCGACGTCAATGTGTTTGGCGTCATGGATGTCACGCGCGGCATCCTTCCGCACTTCCGTGCTCGCCGCAAAGGCGTCATCGTGAACGTCAGTTCCGGTGCGGGGGTCTTCGGCCTGCCGATGATCTCCGCCTACAACGCCAGCAAGTTCGCGCTCGAGGGGTTCTCCGAGTCGCTTTCGTACGAGCTGCTGTCGCAGGGCATCGTGGTCAAGATCGTGGAGCCTGGTGGTGTGCTGGACACTAAGTTCTCCGAGCGCTTGGCTCAGGAGGCAGCGGTAGCGCCCGCCGCACCCGATGACTACGCGAAATTCATCGCCGGCACCGAGGAGGTATTCGCCGGCCTCCGCGCCAACCGGCTGGCCACGTCTGCAGACGTGGCAAACGTCATCTTCGACGCGGTGACTGACGGTACTACGCAGCTGCGCTATGTCGCGACGGAGGACATCAAGCCGCTTGTTGATGCGAGGCGGTCCAGCTCGGAGGCAGAGTACATAAAGATGATGCGCGAGAAGTACATGCCGCGCATAGCGAGTTGAATTTGGCGCCGGCGGCACATGCAAGTGCCGCCGGTTCCGTCACTGCGCGTACCGGGTAAACACGTAATCCCGATCCTTGACCCGCGATGAGTGGCAGGCGAAGCAGGTCTGATGCTGCGCCTCGTCGGCAGGCTGCCCATTGATGAAACGCCCATAACCCCAGCCGCCCGACTCAGCGTAGCGCTTGGAATCCTTCACCATCACCTGCACGGTGGTGGCCGCGCCCGGGATGGAGGCCGGCGCGAAGTCCGGCGATTGCTCATGCTTCCAGGCCAGCTTGACCAGAACACTGCCGTCCGGGAACGGGCGGACGTTCTCGCGATAGGCCTTCAAGGCCATTGGGTTGGCCACCACCACGCGCAGCTCATCCAGCGGCGCAGCTTCCTGTGCGGGCGCGACCAGCGGCCAGTCGCGGTAGCCCTCAGGCAGGCCCACGCCGTAGATCGGTGAGACCGGGCCGGCCGGCGCATCGGCGAAGGCCATGTACCCAACGCCAAGCGCCAGCACACCGGCGAGACCTGAGATGACAGCAACACGGAAAGGCTTCATGGCGTGCTCCTTACAGATGGGCGGCGTCGATGACGGCCTGCGTGAACTCCACCGGCGCTTCCTGTGGCGGGTTGTGGCCGATGCCGCCTGTGAAGGTGCGGTGCTCATACTTGCCGGTGAACTTGGCTCGGTAGGCCTCCGGCAGCGGATGCGGCGCACCATTGGCATCGCCTTCGATGGTGATGGTCGGCACACTGATGGACGGCAACTGCGCCAGGCGCTGCTCCAGCGCCACGTACTTCGGCTCGCCCTCGGCCAGGCCCAGGCGCCAGCGGTAGTTGTGGATCGCGATGGCGACCTGGTCGGCGTTGTCGAGCGCGGCGGCACTGCGGTTGAAGGTGGCGTCGTCGAACTGCCACTTCGGCGATGCCAGCTTCCAGATCAACTTGGCGAAGTCATGCGTGTTCTGCGCGTAGCCGTCGCGGCCGCGGTCGGTGGCGAAGTAGAACTGGTACCACCACTGCAGCTCGGCCGCCGGCGGCAGGGGCTTCTTCCCCGCCTCTTGGCTCCCGATCAGGTAGCCGCTGACCGACACCAGCGACTTGACCCGTTCCGGCCACAGCGCGGCCACGATGTCGGCCGAGCGGGCACCCCAGTCGAAGCCGGCCAGATTGGCCTGCTTTATCTTCAGGGCGTCCATCAGCGCGATCACGTCGGACGCCAGCGCCGCCGGCTCGCCGTTGCGCGGTGCGTCTGCCGAGCGGAAGGTGGTGCTGCCGTAACCACGCAGGTGCGGCACGATCACCCGGAAGCCCTGCGCCGCCAGTCGCGGTGCAACGTCGGCGTAGGCGTTGATGTCATACGGCCAGCCATGCAGCAGGATGATGACCTCGCCCTTGGCAGGGCCCAGCTCCGCGTAGCCGACGTTGAGGTCGCCCGCATCGACGTGTTTGTTGGCCACCAGAGCACCGGGGGTGCTCGGGGCGGCAGCGGCAGGGGAGGGGGCGGCAGCGGCGACACTGCCGGCCAGCAGCAACTGGGCAGCGATCAGCACCTGTGCCAGTCGGGAGGTCTTGCGCGAGGTCGGGGCGGACGAATGCATGGGCGTTCTCCTGTTACGAAAGGGGTGGGATGACGATCAGAGCGAGGCGCGCAGCGGACGGAACGCGGCGCGCAGTTCGTTGGCGAAGATCTGCGGTTGTTCCCAGGCGGCGAGGTGGCCGCCCTTGGAGGCTTCGTTGAAGTAATACAGCGACGGGTAGGCGCGCTCGGTCCAGCTGCGGGGCGCGCGGTAGATCTCGCCCGGGAACACCGAAACGGCCACCGGCACGGTGATCTGCGTGGTCTTCTGCGCGGTGGCGCTGAAGTTGTTGTTGTTGTTTTCCCAATAGAAGCGGCCCGCGGCGGTGGCGGTGCCGGTCAGCCAGTACAGGCTGATGTCGTCCAGAATGGCATCGCGGCCGAGCACGGCTTCGGGCATGCCGTTGCTGTCCGTCCACTGCGCAATCTTGTCGTACATCCACGCGGCCAGGCCGATGGGCGAGTCGTTGAGCGCGTACCCGATCGTCTGTGGGCGCGTGACCATCATGGCCCCATAGGCGGCGTTGCGACCGAAGAACTGACTGAGCGCGGTGAAGGCGCGCAGCTCGTCCGCCGCCAGTCCGGCAGGAGCGGGGGCACCGCTGTTGATGGCCGGCACCAGCTCGGCCGGCACGGTGGCGGGCATGGTCAGATGGATGCCGAGCAGGCCGGCCGGTGCCTGCCGGCCCATCGCATCAGAGATCACCGAGCCGTGGTCACCCCCCTGTGACACATAGCGGTCGTAGCCCAGGCGCTTCATCAACGTGTCCCAAGCGCGACCGACGCGCTCCGGGCCCCAGCCCAACTCGGTGGGGATGCTGGAGAAGCCGTAACCGGGGATGGAAGGAATCACGACATCGAAGGCATCCCCCGCGCGCCCGCCATGGGCGACGGGGTCGGTCAGCGGCCTGATGGCACCGACGAACTCGAGGATGGAGCCGGGCCAGCCATGCGTGAGCAGCACCGGCAACGCGCCCGGCTGACGCGAACGCACATGGATGAAGTGGATGTCCACGCCGTCGATGGCGGTAATGAACTGGGGGAGAGCATTGAGCCGCGCTTCCAGCCTGCGCCAGTCGTAGTCGCCGCCCCAATAGCTGGCCAGGGTCTGCAACCGGCTCAACTGGAGGCCTTGGGCATCGTCGGCGACCAGCTCGCGGTCCGGCCAGCGGCTGGCGCGCACGCGTCGGCGCAGGTCCACGAGGTCTGCTTCGGGCAGATGCACCTGGAACGGGCGGATTGCATCGCTGGTGCCGACGGCCTTTCGCGTGACGGCAGGACTGGCAGCCTGGGCGCTGCCAGCGGGCAGCAAGCCGGGCAGGGCAGCGGTGGCGGTCGCCATGGCCACGGTGCCGAGCAGGCGGCGGCGTGCAGGGGAGGGGACGGCTTCGGGTTCGAACATCGACATCGCGTTCTCCATAAGGGGATGGAATCGCGCCGGTGATGCGGCAAGGTGCGGCCTGCATCGGCGTTGGAGCCATTTCACAGCGCTGATGTATCGCCTGCGTATCGATAATCCATTGGATTCGTAAGCGATCTTGTCCAACCAGGCGGGGGCTACAGTTCGTTACAAACTCGCGCTGGCAACCGTTGTTTCGCGGCGTAAGCTGCCGTCCGTGCCGGTGAACGCTATTCGCCGAAACCGGAGTTTCAAATAGTCCCTGGGTATAGGCCCCTACACCTTGGTGTATGCCTGGCGCTGGTTAATCGGTGCTGCCACGGGGCCCTACATACCAACGTGTTATCGCCAGTCGCCCATCGCGCTGGTTAGATGCCGCCCGTAAACATGAGGAATCGCAGTCATGTCACAAAGATGGTTGATCACCGGAAGCTCACGCGGCCTGGGCCGGGCCATGGCGAGTGCCGTGCTGGAGGCGGGGCACTACCTGGTCGCCACCGCCCGCGACGCCGCCGATCTGCAGGATCTGGTAGACCGTTATGGAGAACAGGTGAGGGCGGTGTCGCTTGATGTCACCGATCCGATCGCCGGTGAGCGTGCCATCCAGTCGGCCAGGGATGCCTTCGGTGGACTGGACGTGCTGGTGAACAACGCCGGCTACGGCAACATCAACTCCGTGGAGGACGTCACGCTGGAAGACTTCCGCCAGCAGATTGAGACCAACCTGTTCGGCACCGTCATCATGACGAAGGCGGCAATTCCGCTGATGCGCACACAGCGGAGTGGCCACCTCATCCAGGTCTCTTCGGTTGGCGGACGCCTTGGTGCGCCGGGCCGTGCCGCTTACTCTGCGGCGAAGTGGGGCGTGGAAGGCTTCTCCGAAGTGCTGGCACAGGAGATGGCGCTGATTGGCGTCCACGTGACGATCGTGGAGCCGGGCGGTTTCCGCACCGACTTCGCCGGCAGCTCAACCTCACTGAGCGAGGGCCGCCCGGAGTACGACGCGGTGGTGGGCGCGGCCGCCCGCATGCAGCGCGCCTATAGCGGACGCCAACCTGGCGACCCGGCAAGAGCGGCCCAAGCCGTCCTCAAGATCGCCGCAATGGACGCGCCGCCATTGCGCCTCGCGCTCGGCAGCGATGCGGTGCGGGCAATCGAAGCGGTCGAGCGCACACGTCTTGAAGAGCTCGCGCAGTGGCGCGAGCTGAGTGTTACCTGCGATTTCCCCGCCTGATCCCCAACGATACAAAGGAGAGCACCATGAAGAACCTGCTTACCGCACTCGCCCTGGGCGTTGCGACCGTGATCGCACCCAGCGCATTTGCTGAAACCCCGAAGCCCACCGTCGTGCTGGTGCACGGGGCCTTTGCCGATTCGTCCAGCTGGAACGGCGTGATCCGGATCCTGAAGAAGGACGGCTACCCGGTGCTGGCCGTGGCCAATCCGTTGCGTGGCGTCGCGAGCGATGGGGCCTATGTGGCCGACGCCTTGGACAACATCAAGGGCCCGGTGGTGCTGGTCGGCCATTCCTATGGCGGCAGCGTGATCACAGAAGCGGCGCGGGACCACGCCAACGTCAAGGCGCTGGTGTACGTGAGCGCTTTCGCGCCCGACGCGGGCGAGACCGCGGCAGGGCTGTCGGCCAAGTTCCCGGGTAGCACGCTGGGGCCGGCGATTGCGCCGCCGGTGAAGCTGACTACGGGTGGGAATGACCTCTATATCCTGCAGGACAAGTTCCACCATCAGTTTGCTGCGGATGTGCCGGCGGCAGAGGCTGCGCTGATGGCGGCTACGCAGCGGCCGATTACCGATGCTGCGCTTAATGAGGCCTCTGGCAAGCCGGCGTGGACCTCGATCCCCAGCTGGTTTGTGTATGGCGACAAGGATCTCAACATTCCGCCGAAGGCGATTGCATTCATGGCTGAGCGGGCGCATGCCAGGAAGACCGAAGTGGTAGCTGGCGCATCGCACGTGGTGATGGTGTCCCACCCGGATGTGACTGCACGGCTGATTGAGAGTGCCGCCAAGGGCGACTGACCCCGCCGCCGACACCGCGCCCCGTAGAGCCGGGCTTGCCCGGCTGTTCCTGTAGAGCCGGGCTTGCCCGGCTGTTCTTGTAGAGCCGGGCTTGCCCGGCTGTTCTTGTAGAGCCGGGCTTGCCCGGCTGTTCTTCGCAGACAAACCATCAACAACCGCCCCCAATGACGCCAGAGCAGCCGGGGGTTCTACCCCGATATCACCGTACGTCGAGCGACGCCACAACCCAAGGATGCGGCGAAGGGTCGCCAGACAGGATGACTAGAAGGTGCAGAGGCAAAAGTTCACGGCCGCGTGACTGCGCCATAGGGATCATCGTGGTGTCCATACGTGCAAGCGCAAGCCACACGTTCAATCACTACCGAGGTGTCCCATGTCCGAATCACTGGAAGTAGGTCAGATGGTCTTTGTTGCAGACGGCGAGCTTGGTGTTGGAGCTGTCCGCGAGGTCGGCGAGAACGATTGGGTGGTGAACATCCAGAACGGCGGTGACTTCAAGCTGCCGAGGCGGGCGATCAAGGAGGTGCACTCGGGCAAAGTGCTTTTGGCGCTGGATCAGCTGCCGGCAGACGTGCGCGAAGCGCTGCGGCATCCGCATGACGCCGAGATTCCTACACCGACCTATTCGGCCACCGATCACGAGGACGGTGCACTCAAGGATTGATGAAGATGAAGACTGTGCTTATCCGGGCGTACGGGTCCAACGATCAGGTCGAACTCGCCGAGGTAACCCGGCCCACGCCCGAACCGGGCGAGGTCCTGATCAAGGTGAGTGCCGCTGGCGTAAATCCTATCGACTGGAAGATCCGGAGCGGAGCAGGGCAGCGCATGCGCATGACGCTGCCGATTCACCTGGGAAGCGAGGTGGTCGGCACGGTCGAGGCACTGGGCCCCGGCGTGGACCATTTCCAAGAAGGCGATCTGGTGTATGGCATGGTTTCATCAGGCGGCTTCTCTGAGTACACCATCGCTCAGGCAAATCATCTGGCCCGCACGCCGGAGAATCTCGACATTGTGCAGGCAGCCGCGCTGCCCTTGGCGGGCACCACAGCCTGGCAAGCGATGTTCAATGAAGCCGGGCTCTCGTCCGGACAGCGACTTCTGATCACGAACAGTTCGGGCGGCGTGGGGTCTCTGGCAGTCCAGCTGGCGAAGGCACGCGGCGCGCATGTCATCGCAGTGGCGTCTGGGCGAAACGAGGCGTTTGTCCGAGACCTGGGCGCTGACGAGTTCATCGACTACACCCAGCAACCGTTCGAGGAAGCCATTCGTGACGTGGATGTGGTCCTCGATACAATGGGTGGCGACACGTTCCAGCGAGCTTTCAAGGTCCTGCGGAAGGGCGGGGGCATGGTGACCATTGTGGCCTTCCCCCAAGATGAAGGTGAGCGCTTTGGAGTGACCGTCAAGCGATCCTTTACCCGACCAGACGCCGCCAGCCTCGGGGAGATCACTGCGTTGGTCGAGAGGGGAGAGGCCACACCGCACGTTGAAGCGGTGTTCCCTCTTGCTGAGGTAACGAAGGCGCTGGCGCTGTCTGAGGCTGGCCGGACGCGCGGGAAGATCGTGCTGACGGTTGGGTAGGGATAAATTCGAGCGTGTGCAGATCTATCGCTTCTCTAGGGAGTTGCACCCTGCGCTAGATTCAATCGTGCGGCCCGAGCATTTTCTTTGCCCTACCGACCGATGGAATGCGCATCAGTCAACGTGCACTGCCGCGACCCTTCCCGTCTACCATGCCCAACTAAGTCCGAGTTTGCCATTCCACGCAGTTTCATTTCCGCTGAAGCTCCAGCTGTAGTCCACGTCGGCGAACAGATAGCCCGATTCAGACACCTGCCAGGTGCCACCCACGCCCACCTCAGCCCAGCTGCCGCCCATATCCACCGCGAACGGCACGTAGCCGCTGCTGGTTGCAAACTCCGCCCGGGGTTCGCCGCGGAACTCCCGCCAGATGTTGGCGCGCAGCCATGCGTTGTCTGCGCGCAGCTGCCCCTGCCTACTTTCGCGCTGGCCATTGCGGCTGAGTCGCGCGCCGATGCGCCCCACCAGCGAATCGCCGTCGCTGAAGCGTACCTGGGCATTGCCCACGTCCAGATCATCCACGTCGATCTGCTGCCAGATCACCTGCGCCTGCGGCTCGAGCCGCCAGCGCCCGTCCTCGAGCGTGCGGCCGTCGCCGTCATTCAGGATGAAAGGCCAGCCCGCCTCCAATGACAGCGCCAGGCCGTATGCATCGACGAAGCTGTCCTGCATCCGCGGCGACTGTATGCGCAGGTCATACCAAGTGTACTGACCCACGGCATCCAGGTATGCGCCCTTGTCGTTGAAGCCTGTCCAGTAGCCACCCACCGAGCCGGCCTTGAAGCGATCGGTGCCGGCGTGGAACTGGTAGTCCAGGAGGTTGTGCCGGACCTCACCCTTGCCCTTGCCGTAGGCCAGGTAGAAGCCGGCGTGCTCGCGGCTGCCATCATCGGTATCGACATGACGGTACAGGTCCACACCGATCTGCAGGGCATCAAAACGATAGTCGAAATCAGGGCCGCGATTGCCGTAGATGCCCTGGCGGCCACCGTCGTGCTCGCCGTCGTGGCCTACATAGCGCATCCACGCGCCATTGAAGCCGCTGCGATCAGGATCAAGGTCGGTACGCTGGTGCAGCAGCTGCTCATCGCCCACCCGCTCATGCAGGGTGTCGATGAGGGTGCGTCCATAGACCTGCGCCATTGCCGGCGCGGCGGCAATTAGCGACACCTCCTGGCGGAAGGCCGGCGTGGGCGGGGCAGGGGGGTTGGGCGGATCCGGATCTGGGTCCGGTGGCGGCGGGGGCGTAGGCGGCACCGGGGGATTGGGCGGCAGGGGTGGGGTCGGCGGCGCCGGGCACGGCGGTGAGGGCGCGCCTGCGGCCGCGCAGTCGATCACCGAACGGAGGTACCAGCTGTTCTCGACGTCATTGCCGGACGCCGCAGGACCACCGCCGCGATAGAGGAAGTACTCATACGGTCCGGCGACCACCGGTGCCGCAAGTGCAAAGTTGTCTGCCGTCGTTGTGCTGTTGAGCGCCTGCACCACCCGGATGCCATCGGCGAGCGTCAGCTCGCCCAACCCACCGGTGTTGCTGACCTCGATCATGCCTGGCCCACTACTGCTGCCGTTGAAGACGACCAGCTGATCCGAAGGCGCACCATCCCCCGCGAGCCAGGTGTTCAGGGCAAGCGTGCCATCGCCGCTGTACCCGGACACCGTGAGGGTCTTGTAGGACGCCGCCAGGGTGGGATCGCCGCTGGGCGGGGTGAACTCGATCCGGCTGGGGTCGTTGACCAGTGTCGTAAGGTTGGAACTGCCGGTCATCCGCCACAGAGACTCCTCCAGCACGAGGTTCGAGACGCTGCCAGCGGCGGTTGAGGCGGATCCCACCAGCGTGCTGCGGGTCGCCGTGATGTCGGCCGCGCCCGGCAGCGTCGGGATGGGAGCACCGGGCGGCAGCGGCAGTGGCTCGGTGGGAAGGTTGCCGTCGTCATCAGGAAAATCGGCGGGGCCGCGAACGCCCGGCTCGCTCGTCGCCAGCAATGGGAAGTTGGTGAGGTCGCCCACCCGAAGCCACTCGGTGGCGCCGCTTGCGCTGGTATCGGTCAGGCGGATGCTGCCGTTGCCCGCGACCCCAACCGTAGGCCCGCTGGCGTTGGTCAACGTGCTGCCGGTGAATTCCGCCTGCGAAACAGATGTGGGCGTCCCCACCAGAAACAGGGCCATGGCGTCGCTGCCGGTGGGAGCCACGGTGGTGGCCGAACCCGCCAACTGCCCCCCGATCAGCGCCACCGCCCCATGTGCCGCCGCGCCCCCGGTGCGCAACGCTACGTTGTTCATCTGTACCTGCGTTGGCATATCGCGCGCCAGCGCGCCGTGCGCACCCGCGCCTTCGGAGGAGACGGTGAGGTTTTCTGCGATGACCCGCGCCTGGCCACGGCCGGACGGTGCGGAGCCATAGTCCACCAGCACCGCGCGCAGGCCGACCGCGCCGATGCCATGCGTGGTCACCGGCGTGCCGGTGAGGGTGATGGCCGCAAGTTCGGTCGCCAGGTCGTTGCGCGCTTGCGCATTGGCGCCGTGGGCGAGGTCGCCGAACGTTTCCACGCTGCCGCCTGTATACGTCACCTGGGCTGGAAACTGCGCACCCAGCTGTTCGGTGATGGCGAGGATGCCGCTGGCCCCGCTGCCTTCGGTGCTTACGGTCACCGCATCCACCGTGGCGGTGCCGCCGTCGTCTGCCCACACGCCCATTGCGTAGGTGCCGTAGGTCCGGGCGGCGGTGCCGCTGGCCAGCAGCAGTCCACCCGGATTGCGTGCGCCAAGCGCATGGGCGAATGACGACTGCCGCACCTGGTTGCCGTAGGTGGTGATCGAGCCGCCCGTCAGCGTCACGGTGCCGGCCATGTCGGCCAGCGCGCCCATGGCGTTGTCATTGCCACGGGTGACTATCGTGACGTTATTGGCGTTGATGCTGGCGCTGCCCGCAGTGAGCGCGGCCGCGTCCACGCCCAGCGTGCTGATGGTGGTGCCGTCCACCGCAATGGTGGAACCGGCCAATGCGCGCACGCCGTAGGCGGTGGCGCTTTCGGTGCTCACGCTGCCGCCCTGCAGGGTCACGTTGGCCGCCAGCCCGTCCGCCAGTACCGCCGGCGCCCACGGACCGGTGGCACCGGACGGGCGCATCAGCACCTGGGTATCGACCAGCGATGCGGTTGCCCCTGCCAGCACCGAAACGCCGATGGAACGTGCGCCGCCCACGGTGATCGTTGCATCTTCGATGCGGGCGCTTGAGCCGGCATCCGCAATCAGCAGTCCGGGCGAATACAGCGCGCTGGTGGTAATGGCGCTGGTGCCGTCAAGCGTGAACGTACCGCCGCTGGTCACGCGCACGCCTGCTGCGGGATTGAGGACATTGCCCGCGCCGACATGCGAGAGCAGGGTGTCGCTCAGCGACACCGTGCCGGCGTCCACGCGGACCAGGTTGGCCAGCGTACCGGTGGTGGTCACGACCGCGCCCTGGCCGGTGACCCGGCTGCCCGCGCCGCGCGCCAGAATGGCATGGCTGCCGTCCTGGGTGGTGGTGTTCTGCGCACCTGCCGTACTGATCGTGGTGCCGTTCAAGGTGATCAGCCCACCGTCGAGCGCTGCCGCGCCGAATGCACCGCGCGAACTGGAACTGATGCTGCCTGAGGTCAGTTCGATCACACTGCCGGTGCCGGTCGCTACGACGGCATGGTTGTTGAGCGCGTTGGAGCCGCCGGTTACCTGGATCTGCGCGTTGTCCAGGCTGATCTGCCCACCCGCCTCGGCGCTTACTCCGCGCAGATTGGCCGGCGTACTGGTGCCTGCGGGTGTCATCGTGATGACGGCACCACTGGAGGTGATGGCGCTGCCCGCGCCGTTTGCGCGCAGCCCGATCTGCCCGCTGGCGGTAGCGGCCGTGGACACGGTTCGTACCGTGCTTGCGTTGAAGCTAATCCGGCCGCCCGATTGTGCGTACGCACCCACCGCATTGGCACCGCCAAGGTTTTCGATGATGCCGTCAGCGATGATGTATCCCGTCGATTGTGCCGAAGCACCGGTGGCGTTGGCTGCCACGACAACGACGGTTCCGGTCGGTATGGTGCATTCGCCGCCGGCGGTGGCCACGGCGGGCGTGGGGCAGGTCTGCGCCGCGACAGGTGATGCCATCGCCACTGCCAAGGCAACGCTCAATACACACAACTCTTCAGGCCAATAGTTCACCCCGCCGGCTCGATCCGTATGAACAGGCATGGCAGCACCCCTCGCTTGCGGTAGTCCGAAGGTGGAGTGCCAGACCACTGCTGACAAGGGTAAAAAGCGCAACCGGCTTAAGTAAACATACGCGTCGACCCGTGTCGGAATTTGGACAAGAAACGCTACGGGCAGCGCACTGTAGACGCCGAGCCGGAGGGCATCTCCCACTGCCCCCCGCGGACCGAGATCAACCGATCACGAGTCGCGGCGTCTATTGACGTAGTAGCTCGGCAGGAGCACGCAGGTCACAGGTTGCAAAGTAGTTTTACTGAAGTCGTCTGCGTAGATCCGCAGAAGTAAAGGCGAGGCAAATGCTGCAGCATGCATTTGGCGACTTCTCGCGTCCGGTCGGCGCCAGGTTGAAGGATGGGCCTTGCTGCCCCGGAGTTGGGAAATGGATCGGAAATTCCTGGTAATGTCGCTTGCGACGGCTATCTTGAACCTAGCCACGCATCAAGCGCAGGCGGCCCCGCCGGCAGATGCCCAGTTGCCAGACGCCTATGAGCCGGTCGGCAGCGGCACGACACTATCGACCGCGCCGGGTGCCCCTGTGGGCTGTTTCGGCATCACTGCCAATCCGCGCACGACGGCGACATTCACCGACTACCAAACTGTTGCCGAGCGCCCGGCAGGGAGCTACTTCAGCCCGATATCCGTGTTCAGTGAACCCGCGAGTTTTGCGCCTGCGAATGCCACCTTCATCAATGCAACGGTGTACATGGCGCCGGAGCGCCTTTCACCGCCGACCTGGGTGACAGTTGGGGCGAAGCGGGACTGGGTGGCACATGGCAAATCAGCGCCACCGGCTATCTCTTCGCAGATGCGGATTACACATGGAGTTTCGATGGCGACGAGACATCGTGGAACGGAAAGGTCGGCATGCGCTGGCAATGGTGATCACGGTTAGACCAACCATCAGCACCTATACAGGCTGCCGACTGTTCCGTCCACCTTGCGATGTCGTGTGACGAGAGGCGAACTGCGGCTGAGGATTTCTCTCGGTACCTTCCACGCTGCACGAGAGAGCAATTTACTTTTTGAAGGAGTGTGATCCCGTGTCCGAAATTGCCAACCCGCATGAGAACGTCGCTCAATCGATATCCGACCAGGACATCAGCGATGCTTACATATATCTACTCGGCCGCCTGCTGATAGCGCGTCAGCAGCAGGCGGATTTCGACGAAGAAGGCCTGCGGTGGAACACGCTGCTGCATCGCAAGCCGGGGCAGGTCGACTGGCCGAATCCCAACTTGGACGTGGCCTATTCCGAGGCGTGGATAGCGCTTGACGATAACGCCTGGCTGCTTGTCACCGTTCCGGAGATCAGGGGGCGGTACTACGTGGTCGAATTTATCGACGGGTGGGGTGAAACCGTCGCAAACATCAATGAACGGGTCTATCCGGACCATCCGTTCGGCCAGTTCGCGGTGTGCCTGACAGGCAGCGACATGAGGATTCCAGAGGGGGTGCAGCGGGTCGAAGTGCCGGCCATGGTCACTCGGGTCCTGCTGCGCGTAGAGCTGGGTGCAGACTGGAACGAAGCGATCGACTTGCAACGGCAGTTCAGGTTCGAGATGCAGGGAAACCCGACCTTGCCCGAAGTTCCACGCACGGTGATGTTCGATATCGCGGAGCTGCCCGGCGTGGAGGCGTTCGAATCGGCCGAGCTGGCATTGCGCGAACCGGACACCAGTGCTCTGGAGCAGCTCCAAGCCAAAGTCAGGGCGATTGCCCTGGCGATCCGGGCACCAGCCGAGCGAGCCCGCGTCGATGCAGTTGTCCGGAGCAAGGCGTTCAAAGACTTCTCCGATGCCGCGCCATACATCGGCCGTGGCAGCATCCGCAACGGATGGGCGCGGCCGGCCTGTTGCGGCCATTGGGGCCAGGACTGGATGAGCCGGACCACCGTCAACTTTGGTGGGATCTGGGCAAACGTGCTCGATGAAGTGCTGTATTACCGCGGCGCTTTGGACAGCGCCGGCGCAGCGCTTGAACCCGATGGCAGCTACACCCTGACATTTCCCGCCGACGCGCTTCCGGACAAGTTTGCCAAGTACTTCTGGTCAGTTATCGCCGTCGACCGCCTGCACCGCAGGGTGCTGCCGAATCCGCTGGAACGCTATCTACTGAACAACCAGTCGGGCCTCGTCAAAGACGACGACGGCTCGCTCACGCTCTACTTTGCACCGGAGAAGCCAGCGGACGCGCCCGAGCCCAACTGGCTGCCGACCAGCGCCGGCAAGCCATGGAGCTTGACCTTCCGCTTCTATGGCCCACGCGGCGCTGTCGCCGATGGCAGCTACTATCCGCCGCCCCTCATCCGGCGAGCATAGGCCAATCTCATCACTCTTTCGGAGCACCATAATGTCCAGCCCGCACACGTCCAGCAGCAAACCCTCGCCCAACCCCGCTCAGGTCAGCGCGTTTTCGCCGGCCCATCCGGACCTTAAAAATGGTGCCGCCGTGCCGGCGCGCGTGGCCAGCCAGCATTACGCCGAGGCATTGGCACGGGTGGTCTATATCTGGGGTCATCCCCTGGTCAACACGTTCCGGCGCACCAGCACTTGGGAACTCATGAAGGGCCACGGGCCCGGCATGGCCATGGGCCTGTTCCCCGGCTCGCCAAAGAACCACATGGGCTATGTGGATGACTACCTGCCCGCCGCCCAACGCAAAATCGTGACGCCGAACAACGACACGATCTACGGTGCCTGCTTCGCAGACCTTGGCGAAGAACCCGTAGTAGTACAGACACCGAGCGATGTTCCCGTAGGTCACTACTGGACCATTCAGATTGTGGATGCGTTTACCAACGTGATCCACCAACTGGGCTCTGCGTCAAAAACGCCAGCCGGCAAGTTCCTTCTGGTCGGGCCTAGCTGGCGAGGCGGGACGCCACAAGGCTTCAGCGGCGTACTGCACTCACCGACGGATGTCGCCGTAGTAATGGCGCGAAGCTTCGCCGCGCGCACGCCCGAGGCCAAGGCACAGGCACGCGCCGTACTTAATCAGATGGGCGCTACGCCGCTCAGCGAGGATCGGCCGGGAATGCGACAGTTCGACTGCGAGTCCAGTGCGCGAAACAAGGTATATCCACCCAATCTCAATGCCGATATCCTCGCAGCCGATCCTGACATCTTGCGCGAGCGTCCTGTGCATGGGGAGACCTTCTGGGACGATCTGAAGCGGGCGCTGGACGCCAATCCACAAGTCGGCCCGGACGATGCCGTGATGGCCGAACAAGCGCGCGTATTGCTCGCGTTGCGCGAGCGTGATCCGGCATGGAAGTCGCTGTTGGACCAGACGGTGTTGATCGCCGACGCCGAACTGTTCCAAGGCGCACGTTACGAGCAGGTCGGAACGGACGCCGGGAACGGTTGGCAGCGCCAGGCCAACAGTGGACGCTGGGGCAGCGACTGGCTGAGCAGGGCGCAGGCGGCCGCGATTTACATCTATGTCAATGACTTCGAAGAAGCGGCCTACCTCATCCGCGGCGTCGATGACCAAGGCGCGCTGTTGAACGGTCGCTACCACTACACGATGCGATTCGAAAAGAATCAACTGCCACCGGTGGATCGTACGCGAGGTGGGTTCTGGTCCCTAACCATGTACGACAAGGACTACTATATGTTGCCGGAGAGCCCCAACGGCCGGCACAACCTGGGCACGGTCAACCTCGACGCCAACGAACTGCATTTCGACCAGGACGGCTCGCTCACGCTCGCTTTGTCCAGCGACGAACCCCGGGATGTGGCCGGGAAGGCCAACTGGCTGCCCGCCCCACGCGACGCGTTCGCGCTGATCGTCCGCGCCTACGTACCGGATGCGGCAATTCTCGATGGAATCTACAAGCTGCCTCAAGTGGTGCGGCAGAGCTGAAATTAGCCCCAGTGGTGCGCCAGTTGCATCCTTTCGTTCTAATTCGCCGAGGGCAGGGCGTTCAATGATGAGCTCTGTCAATCATGGCTGGAGGCGTTACAACACCCGTACCCCGCGTCGCCGTCAGCGCTTCGGGCGATTGTGAATGTCCGCTTCTGGCCGGGAGCGGACATCGGCAGGGCGGGGGATAAGGGGGATTTATCGGGGGTAAAGCGCGCTGCTTTCGGTCGCTGAGAAGACATCGTCATACGTATGCCAAATCTCACTTGGTGCTGAAACTTGTGGGTTTGCTAGTCGGGGCTACCAGCTTTAACATGATTCCGGGCCTGGAGGTTATCCCACCCTGCGGCGCACGGTAGGCAAGGTACTAGCAATTTGATGCTGCGGATTCCGCCAATCCTACTATGGGAGGATTCATGTCGAAAGGTGAAAAAACATCCGGCCGTGTAGCCACTAAGGCTTCCGGAATTCTCCGCAGTTCGAGTTCTAGCAAATCAGATAAGTCAATTGCCGGCAGCGCACTTGCACAATCTGGTACGAATAAGACTACTTCTTCTAAGGTCGCGACTACTGCTGCCAAGGCATTGGATCGGCCAGGCACTAGCAGAGCCACTAAGACGGTCGCAGGCAGTGTCCTCACTCAAAAGACCAGAAAGTAGTCGCCTCAATGCCGAAGCCGGTACCGCCCGCGGTGTGTCGATTTTTAGCAATAAGACGGCATCTGGACGTTCGCGCTATGATCAAATTAGGTAAGTAGGGACTAGTCATGTCAGCGTTGAAGGCGAATCGAAAAGATACGAAGAGCGCCTCGTCCACCCTTAAGGACGGCAAGACTTCCGGCAAAGCAAAGTCGCTTGCCGGCAGCGTCCTCACTCAGGGCCGGTCTTCTAAAGCCACTTCGGAGGCCTTGGCGAGGACAGCGGCGAAGGTTCTGGCAGATCCTCGCTCTAGCAAGTCTCAGAAGCAAAGCGCTGCAAGCGTCCTTTCCCAGAAGAAGCAGCCATTTCCTGTTAAGACCTACAAGGTAGCGGGAAGCACGCTAACGCAGACGAGAGGTGCGTCGATCGTCAGGAAGGTCGCCAAGAAAACTGCTAAATAGGGTGGGGATTATGGCAGCAGCGCCTGAAGATGAAGATTCGGTTTTCATTAACTGTCCTTTTACTGCTGACTACAAGCAGATATTCCATTCAATCATCTTCACTGTACTCTCCTGCGGCTTTCGACCGAGAACCGCTATGGAGGCAGGTGATGCGGGTGATGTTCGTCTCGACAAGATCGCGCGGCTAATCAGCGAGTCGGCCTATAGCATTCATGACCTTTCCGCCGTTGAACTAGACCAAACAAACCAACTGCCAAGGTTTAACATGCCATTTGAGCTAGGCATGGTCATTGGTTGCAAGAAGATCGCCCGCGCGCAGTACGCACGGCGACCCATGCTGATCATGGAGCGGACAGCCTACACGTCCCAGAAGTGTTTATCTGATATTGCCGGCCAGGACCTGAAGGCGCACGCGGGATCGGTTTCAAGAACGATCAGTATCGTCAGAGGCTGGCTTCTCCAGCAATCGAACAGGAAGAACATTCCTGGCCATGTGCGCATACAGAATGCGTTCAATGATTTCTATGCGTTGTTGCCAGATCTCTGCGGCGAAGCTGAGCTCGAATCTGACGACATTTCTTATTCGGATTTCGTCACCCTTGCTCAGCAATGGTTGGTCCAACGCAATGTCGAGAACGCCACCTGACGGCTTGCCAAAGCCGACGCCGGTTTTCATTGGCGTAGCTCAGACGTCGATTGATCTCAGCTTGCGGCATCGCGAAGAAGCTTGCGGGGCAGGGGGGCTGGAAGATTTACTGGGGGGGGTAGGGCAGTGGGCTGGTCGTGGCCAAGAGCGGGCAGCGTATTGGCGAGGGCAACTAAGAACTGGGGACTCTTCCAATCCATACAAGGTGCTCGGACATGCCTGACAGCACGTCCGCCGCAATGAGCCCTCTAAGCAATCCGATCCTAGTGTGACCTTCGACAAGATGCAGTCTTGGGGCCAAGGGAGCAATGGCTCCACTCAAAAGGATAGGAGGCCTGATCCAAGTGCCCTCGCATTCCCAACTCAGGCGGACGTCGGAGCGAACATCGATGCAGTTCCAGCCCCGGGTGGCAAAGGTATTAACTCGCGCAGCCACACTATCGAACCAATCCTGAAATTCCCGCCAGACAGTACAGGCAGCAATCTCCTCGGCAGGAACACGTTCCAACTTCCACTCTATGCGACTAATATCGAGGTGTCCATATTGCTTCTGGAAGGCGCAGTTGCGTCCGTGGTCTGCATAAACTTGGTTGAGAACATCCTCAGGAGTGGATGGAAGTGCCTGCCGCAGCGCATCGAGCTCAATTCTGCCGGATTCGGCGTAACTAAGATTCATAAGCGAGGAGAAGAGCATGTCAACTACATCCCTGAAAAATTAAGGCTAATTGGCGCTGGATCCGGCGCCATCTCACAGATTGGGTAATCCCCCCATTTCTAGCTGTTGCCAAAAGTGGAATTAGGCCGCCAATGCCAGTTTCTGCATTGGGGTGATACCGCCGAGCGCCATGTTCGGCCGCTCGTTGTTGTACGTCCATAGCCAGCGTGTTGCAACTTCCTGGACCTGCTCAATGGTCTGAAACAGGTTCCCGGCCAGCCAGGCGTACCGAACTGTCCTGTTGTACCGCTCGATGTAGGCGTTCTGCTGGGGGTTTCCGGGCTGGATGTAGAGTAGTTCGATTCCTTGCTGCTCTGCCCAGGCCTGCACAGCTCCACTGATGTACTCAGGCCCGTTATCGCAGCGGATGGAATCTGGCTTACCACGCCACTCGATGACCTGGTCAAGACTGCGGATGACGCGAGTGGCTGGCAGCGAGATGTCCACGTCCATGGCCAGTCCTTCGCGATTGAAATCGTCCAGGACATTGAGTATCCGGAAGCTGCGACCGTCCACCAGCTGGTCATGCATGAAGTCCATTGACCAAGTCAGATTCGGCTTCTCCGGCACAGCCAGTGGCTCTGGCAGCTCGCGTACGAGACGCTTCCGCGGCTTGATTCGCAGGTTGAGCTCCAGCTCGCGATAGATGCGGTAGACCCGCTTGTGGTTCCAGCCAAAGCCCTTCACGTTGCGAAGGTGCAGAAAGCACAATCCGAAGCCCCAATCCCGATAGGCGCTGGTCAGCCGGATGCGCCAATCAGCGATCACGGAGTTGTCCTCGCTGGCTTTGGCCTGATAGCGATAGCAGGTCTGGCTGACACCGAAGGTCGCGCAAGCATGGGCGATGCTTGTACTGCCGGCCTTCACCGCCTGTCGGGCCATCTCGCGACGCTGAGATGGCCTTACCATTTTTTTGCGAGCGCCTCCTTCAGCAGGTCCGCGCTCAGTTGCGCATCGGCGTACATCTTCTTTAGACGCCGGTTCTCGTCCTGAAGCTCCTTCAGCTGGGACATCATCGACACGTCCATCCCGCCGAACTTGCTGCGCCATTTGTAGAAGGTCGCCGAGCTGATGCCGTGCTGACGGCAGAGGTCTGGAACAGGCGATCCGCCCTCGGCCTGCTTGAGGACCGCGATGATCTGGCTGTCGGTGAATCGTGATTTCTTCATGGGATCTCCTCGGGTTAGATTACGAGAAAATTCCACTTATGGCTGCTGCTAGTCTGAGGGGGGATTACCCCCCGACCGCAGGCTGTGCCCACCAAAGTCCCGTTCCAGCCCGGCCAGGCGCGCCCGTCGCTGTACGATCTCGCCGACCGCAGCCGGGGACAGCGCAGGACCGACGCGCTGTTTCCAAAGCCTTCTAAAAATGGCCCCCTCGGTGATCCGGGACGCCTCTAACCAATCCTGCAGGGCGAGGGCCGCCCGATCCAGTACCGGCTTGTCCGGCGTCGAGGTCGCGGTGACCCCGGCCTGCTGGGTCTTGCTGTGCTCCAGTCGGTAGATATATCCCGCCGCGCCGATCCGACGCAGGTCGCGAAGGTCGGCGGCGGCGATCTCGCTGCGCCGGCGACCACCGCTGGCAAAACCAAAGCAGAGTAGGGCGCGATCCCGCATTCCTTCCAGGCCGTCGTCGCAGGTGGCCAGCATAGCCTCCAGCTCGGCCAGGGTGATCGCAGTCTTCCTGCGCGGGCGCTCACCGCGCTTGACTGCGGCTCGCGCCGCGACTGAGCACGGTGCGGATCGCCGGCTGCTCGCAGGGATTGGGCAGTTGCTTGAGCCGGTGCGTGGTGGACAGCACGGCAACGCGATGGCGAACGGTGGCCAAAGTCCACGGGCCAACCTACAGCCAAAAATGTCTGCATGGGTTCACGGCGAGCCAATATTGTCTGCCTGAAGGGGCAGAATCTCTACCTGATCAGGGCAGAATTGTCTGTCGATGAACAATGATCCTGCAAAAAGGGACACGAACTAAGGAAGCTGACAAGCAGCCATTTACCGCCCTTGGCGGCGCTTCTGGCCCCGCCTCCTCAATTTCGCATAATGTATATTATGTTGCTGAAGGTCTGGCCCGCTACGCCTACTTCTGGGTCCTTCTTGCATTCTGGGCCGTACCCCCGCCACCGCGTCCTCATGGGGGATGCTGGGCCTCGGGTCATCAATCGCCGCCATGATCTCATCGGCAAGCCATTCAACATATGCAGCAGATTGGCTATCTGGTTGCGCTGCATCCGCGCGCCCAGGACTACCCGAAGCCAGGTCACCTACGCCAGTCTTGGGTTCGGTTCCGTCTGAATGTCTGCTAGTCATGTTCACCAAAAGGATTTGCCGGTCTGAGCATGCTCACACGCCCAGGCCTGAAGCTCTTCCAAGAATCACGCGAGCTGTCGCTAGTCTCAGTTTGAGAACCGACACACACGCGCTTATCGCCATTGGACCGCAATGCAAGCTTGAAATCTGCAGCCCTCAGCCCCTGCAGGTCACCCAGATTTCAAGAAATCCGCGCCGTCGCACGGGCGAAATCCGACCGGCCTATGCCCCCGCATCTCGAGCACCAGCATCCGCCATCAATCGATCAATCAGACCCAGCACGTCCGGCTTGCCATCCCAAACGGACATTGGCCGAACCAGGTTCCGCAGCATCCGGAGATCCTGCTGCCAACCCAACTGATCACTCACTTTATGAAGTGCCATGGCTTTGCCAGGGCCATGCAGCCCATCGACCAAAGCGGCAGTCTTCGAGCCCAGCTCAGGCAATGCCTCATGCTGCATACGAAGTCTGCGTACCCGGCGACGCCAGCGATGGACGTTCTCGGGGTTATTGTCGTGCGCAGCGCGTTTCTGTGCCTTGCGGACGCGACGCTCGCTATGCAGCAATCCAGCTTTGACGTCAGACGACTCCACCGCATGCCAAGGCAGTGCATCCAGCCAAAGCGCCACATCTGCCAGCTGCTTTCGCCGACGGCCGAGTAAGGGATCCTTATCCAGCTCATTTCGCATAACGCGCTCACTGCGCCGCTGTAATGCTTCGCATGCCGGCCCCAACTGAACCTCCGGATGCTCCGCCTGCAGGCGCTCAGCAGCCTCCGCCACCACATGGGCATCACGCATGCCTGAAAGGCTGTCGCCCAACCGCTGCAGCGACGCATCCGCACGATCAAGGTCCAGCTCGCTTCGCTCCAGCAATGCCAACACGGCGCGCAGCCTTCGAATGGCCTTGCGCGCAGAGTGGATGGCCGGCTCAGGGGCGCTGCTGGCCGAAAGCCCCTGCAAAATTAAGGTGCATTCCCGCCTCGCCAGGGCATGTGCACTCTCCCCTACTCCGTGTTTCGACATCGCATGCCTCGACTTGGGTGGGTTGGCGGGTGTGATGCGTCACGGAAATGGTCGCAAATATCCGCCTACTGCGCCCCCAGCGCATTGATCTGGTCGCATTCCACCACGTCAGGAGGTGAAGGCATGGCTGACAAGACCAACATGGCACGGCCAATTGCCTCGTTGCTGGTGGCCATGCCCGGCGTCATGCGTTGGGCCAGTTTCATCAACGGTCCGCCAAGCTGATACAGCGGCTTCAGCGCGCCATGTCGGGTGCCGGTACCTTCCACGGGCCGCACGCCACCCGGGCGCAGCATCACCGTTTCAATCGGCAGGGCCGCAAGCGCACGCTCGGTCTCGCCCTTGATCCGCAGCGGCATCACCCGGCTGTCGGGATCCGCATAGGCACCGGACACATACAGGAATCGCCCGGCGGGATTGGCCTGGGCCCATGCGCGGGCAACCGCCACGGTGGCGTCCAGCGTTACCCGGCGGTATTCGGCCTCCGGCGTGCCTACCGGCGGTGCGCCGGCACAGTAGAAACAGGCGTCGAATCCGCCTAACAACGGCACCACTTCATGTGCCTGCAGGAAATCGGCCAGTACGATTTCCTCAACGCCGGCGGGTGCGTCCCCGCCCTTGCGCACCAGCACGGCCAAACGCTCCACCGCTGCCGAGGCCTGGCAGGCCATGACCACGCCCTGCCCCACCAGTCCGGTTGCTCCGGTCACCAGAATCTTCATTCTCTCGCACCCACAGAACAGCTCACGCCAGACTATCACCCGGACCAGGTGACGCCGCTGTGGTTGTCGCCATCAACCCTGGGTTGTTACTGCAAGGTGCGGGCGCCCCTCGATGGAAGATCTCCGCCGAGGGCCACCCGCCCAGCCTCAGCCTGCCGCTGCCGGGACCGGCGTGTTGAGTAGCTGCTGTTCCCACAGGTAGGCCACGCCACTGCCCGCAGCGTGGTACTTGAACACCTCGGTCAGTGCTTCCACGTGCTCCAAGCGCGCCCAGTCGCGCTGCCACTCGGCGGCCACCGCCACCCAGGTCATTACATTGGCACCAGCAGCAATCATCCGCTGGATCGCCACTTCGTGAGCTTCAGTGGAAACAGCACCGCAGGCGTCGGTCACCACGGTCACGTCCCAGCCTTCACCCAGCGCCTGGATCACCGGCATGGCAACACAGATCTCGGTCCACAGGCCGGCAATGATCAACTGCTTGCGGCCAGTGGCCTTCACCACGTCAACCACAGCCGGGTCTTCCCAGGTATTGATGAAGGTACGATCGATCACCTTCTGCCCGGGGAACACGTCGGTGATATGCGGGAAAATCAGCCCGCCACGCTCGGCGATGACACTGGTGAGAATGGTCGGAACATCAAACACCTTGGCGACCTTCGCCAGTGCGGTAGCGTTGTTCACCACGGCCTGCGGGTCGTGGCTGTTGAGGTTCGCCAGCTGGTAGGGCTGATGGTCGATCAGCACCACAACCGAGTCTTCGGGGCGAAGAAGCGAGGAAAGACCATTTCGAAAAGCCATGAATGCATCCTTTGCTGCAGGGAAGGTGTCGGTATCGGCCAGCCGGAATGCGGCTGGCCTGCAGGAAACCTTGTCATCCCCACGCGGCGGCAGGTAGTAACACGCTGCGCGCAGCTGTGTCGCGCGAAGCGGAACGGCACCCACGGTGCAGGTGTGTCAGGATGCGGATTCAGCTGGAGGGTGCGGTGTGGATATCGAAGATCTGCGGACATTTGTAGAGGTGGCTGATGCCGGCGGTGTTTCGCCCGGTGCGCGTCGGCTCGGCATCTCCAAGTCGATTGCCAGCCGTGCACTGGCGCGCCTGGAGACTGAAATGGGCGTCCAGCTGCTTGCCCGCACCACCCGCGGGGCCACGCTGACCGAGGCGGGTACGGTGTTTCGAGAGCATGCGGCGAAGGCCTGTGCGGAGATCGATCAGGCGCGCGAAGCGCTGCAGCCTGAAGGTGAGCTGCGTGGACGCCTGCGCATTGCCCTGCCGCTGACGTTCGGCCCCACCCACTTCGCTTCGATACTTGCCGAACTTGCACTACGACACCCGCATCTGCAGGTGCATACGCATTACAGCGATCGCTTTGTCGACATGGTGGCAGAGGGCTTCGACTGCGCCATCCGCGTTGGCTACCTTGCCGACTCCAGCCTGGTGGCCCGCTGCGTGGGCCCATTGAACGGCAAGATGGTGGCCAGTCCCGCCTACATTGCCACGCACGGGGCACCGGAAACACCGGAGCAGCTGGCCCAGCACCAGGCCTTGATGCAGGGCACCGAGCCCTGGCAGCTGCTGGATGGCGACAAGGTGGTGAGTGTGCGTCCACAGGGTCGATTCAAGGCCGACAACGGTACCGCGTTGGCGGTCGCGGCGGTCGCCGGATTGGGCGTAGCCTGGCTGCCAGACGGCATCATCGCCGAACACCTCGCCAATGGCACCTTGCAGGTGGTGATGCAGAATTACCCACCGCCGTCCGCAGGCATCTATGTGGTGCGCCCACCGGGACGACATCCGTCACGCAAGGTGCGGGTACTGACCGAGCTGTTGCTTGAGTGCTTCGATCAATCCCCGCACCTGGACGGCATCAGAACCCGCGCATGAAGCCCAGGAACACCGTGGCGCTGCCGTCGGTATCCCGCTCGATCAGCGGGCTGTCGGTGATCTTGTCCGGCAGCAGCTTGTACTGCGCGAAGCCCATCATGCTCCACTTCTCGCCCAGCGGACGGAAGTAGCTCACGCCCACGTGCGGTACGGTCACGCTGCCGGGACGGTAATCGACTACGCCACGTGCGACTTCTTCTTTCAGTGTTCCGTAATAGTAGTTGCCCATGTCCTTGGACTGCCAGGTGACACCCACGTTCGGGGTGAGCTGGCCCTTGCCGGCCTTGAAGCCATACCCGTACTGCAGCGAAGCTTCCTGGCCACCGCTGGCGTCGGTCACGTCGGCCAGGGCTTCGAACTCCAGTTCGCCGAAGCTGCCGCGCCACACCAGCTTGGTGCCCAGGTCCAGCGCCTTGTCGCGGTCCTCCAG
The DNA here is from genome assembly GCA_039592995.1 of Stenotrophomonas sp. GTDB lineage: Bacteria > Pseudomonadota > Gammaproteobacteria > Xanthomonadales > Xanthomonadaceae > Stenotrophomonas. Next base: position 146,009 of record JBCNQC010000001.1, read on the forward strand.
CAGTCGGTAGTCAATACCGTTGTCGGCCAGTTCCCGGCGACCGAGGTCCTTGACGTCGAAACCATCCATGCGCGCCTTGGCGACGACGGCGGCATTGAAGTTGTTGCTCTCGATGAACTTCCAACCCGCGCTGATGCCTTCCACATAGAAACGGTCGCCGTTGTAGCTGACCAGGGGGAACGGCATCACCCGGGTGCCCTCCCCTGCATACGGGCTGTCGGTCACCACCGCGCCGATGCCCAGACCCCACCGTGGCGGCCCCTGCTCGCCCGGTCCGTTGCCCTCCGCGCCTTCCTGTGCCACCGCATGGAAGGACAAACCACAGGCCAGTACCGGCCACAGGAACTTCTTCATAAGACACGAGACCTCTGCTGATGGAGAGCGCAGAATGGGCGTTCGATGTCGCCGAAATGTCGCGCGTGAAGGCTGGGGATGAATACGTGCTGTCTGTCTCAGCCGATGTCGACGCGGCTGGGGGACATGTCCAGCGCAGCGCGTGTGCCACGTTCACTGGAATCCAACGTCAGTGCCCAGCCAAAGCGGTCGCAGATGCGGCCGATCAGGAACAGGCCCAGACCTTGACCGCGTATCGGGGCGCTTTGTCGCAGGATGTCGCGATAGCGACGCGCGGCCTCGACCGGGTCGAACCCCTTGCCGGAATCGGTGATGCTCAGCACGCCGCCCTGCAACGCAACTTCCACCTTGCCCGACTCGGTGTTCTCGATCGCGTTCCGCAACAGATTGCTGGCGGCGATACGCACCATCGCTTCGGGTGCGGTGACGAAGGTGGGCTCCAGAATACCCAGCTGCAGGAATGCGGCTTTGCCACCCAGCAGATGTTCGTGGTCCTGCACCAGACGCGGCAGCAGGTCATGCAGTGCGGTGATTTCCAGTGGAGCGCCGGCAGCAGGTGCTTCGCGGGCGAGGTACAGCAGCGCAACCATGGTCTCGGAAAGATCGGCCACGGCGTGCTCGATGCGCAACATGGCCGGGGCCGATGTTGCTGGCAAGGGCTGTTGTTTGAGCACGTCGATGGCACCGGCAATCACCGCAATCGGCGTTCTGAATTCGTGGCTGGCCTGGTCAAGCAGGCTGCGCTCGCGTTCAATGAAACGGGCAACGCGTTCAAGATGCGCATTGCTGGCCTGGGCAATGATCTGGATCTCCTCGCGCCGGTAGTCGGTGGGCAGGCGGGCCACGCTGTCACTGGGGTCGATGCTTTGCATGCGTGCGGCAAGATCGCGCACCGGGCGCACCAGATTCGCATGCAGCCAGGCGATCAAACCCGCAATCACGCCAGCGAAGCAGAACACCCACAACGCGCTGTACCGCGCGTAACGGTTCTGCTGCTGCTCCAGGGGCTCGATGCTGATCTGGGTGATCAACCGACCGGGCGGCAGGTCGACGACCAGCGCATGATAGGTTTCACCGTCTTCCGGGCCGGTGCTGAGGGTGTCACCCAGGATCGAGGATTCCGAGGTGTAGGCCCCCGGGGGCTGATCCACCAGGTACGCGGGAACATCGGCCCTGCCCCGTTCGCCCACCACGTACCAGGAACGCACCAACCCCTCGCGCGGCAGCAGATCCTGCCTGCCCTCGCGTACCAGCTGCGCATGCTCCTTGGACATGGACTGCAGCAGCTGGGGCCAATAGCGGCTTTCCATCAGCAACTGGCCGCTGAAGCTCTGGATGGCGATCGCCAGCAGGATCAGCAGTCCCAGTACGATCAGGGCAACACTGGTCCACCAATGCACGCCGCGCCCACGCCGGGGCACGGGCCTAGTCACGGCCGAAGATCCGGTAACCGGAGCCGGACACGGTGTGCAGAAGCGGCGGTTCTTCGTCCACCTCAATCGCGCGACGCAGCACATACATGTGTGACCTGAGCAGGTCCGTGCCAGGCACCGCGTCGCCCCACGCCGCGTGTTCCAGGCGTGCGCGGCTGACCACCTGCGGACTTTCACGCATCAGCAGTTCAAGCAGTCGACGGCCGGTTCGGGTCAGGGCCACCTCACGCTCACCCCGCTGGACCTGCAGCGTGCCCAGGTCGAAGTGCAGGTCCGCCACACTCAATATATTGGCCGCGGTCCCGGCCTGACGGCGGCGGGCCACCAGCGAACGGAGACGTACTTCGATCTCTGGCAGCGCAACGGGCTTCACCAGATAGTCGTCCAGCCCGGATTCAAAACCGTCGATCTTGTCGGCCACCTGGTCACGCGCGGTCAGCATGATCACCGGCACCATGATCTTTGCATCGCCGCGCAGCCGGCGCAGCATGCTCAGGCCGTCCAGCCGTGGCAGGTTCCAGTCCAGCACGATGGCGTCATAGTGTTTGGAAGATGCCAGGTGAAGGCCAGAAAGGCCGTCCGGTGCGGCATCCAGCTGGTGACCACAGGCTTCCAGGTAATCGTAGAGGTTCGCCGCCAGCTGGGCGTTGTCTTCGATGATCAGGATCGACAGTGAGGTAGTGCTCATGGCCAGGACCGTCCCAGGAAAAAGGTCGGGAACGTGATCCCGGAGGCGTGATGCTTCACCAGCGCGAACGCCTGTGAGGCGAACTCTAGCACGGCCCATGCGCCGCCCAGGCACAACAGCAACAGGCCAATATTGAGGCTTAATTTGAGCAGATCGTACAGGCGGCGATGCGAACGCTTCAGCCGCAGGCCGCGTTCACGCAGCGGAGCCACCTGTGCAAACAGCCAGCTCACCGGCCCCTGCCAGTCTTCAGGTGTGTTCGGCACGGTCATGGCCCGCGCCAACCCAGCGTACAGCCGGTTGAACACGCGCCCCGGAAGGTGCATAGGGCGCTCCACGTCGCACATCAGGATGATGCGCACCGCATTGGTGTTGTTCTTGACGAAGTGCGGATACGTCTCATCGAACACGAAATGCTGGCCGTTGCGCCAGGACACTGAGTGACCGTCCACCTGGATGAAACACTCGTCGGACTCGGGCGTATCCAGACCAAGGTGATAGCGCAGCGAGCACGCCAGCGGGTCCGAATGCAGGCTCAGTTCCGCGCCGGGCGGCAACACCGAAAACATCGCCGCGCGCACGCCGGGGATTCCTTCCAGCAGCCGCACAGTGCCTGGGCACAGGCGCTGCGCGGAGCGATGCGGCTCGCCATACCAGCTCAGATAGAACCGCCGCCAACCCCGCTTGTGGAAGGTGCGGAAGCCCACGTCGTGATGGCCTGCGGTACCCGGTGCCGACGCCGCATCAATGCCGCCGGCGGCATGCAGGGCCAGCGCTTCGTCGCGGATACGCCGCCAGTTGCGGCGCAGCCGGTGAATACCTTCCAGATAATGCGGCTCCAGCACCGGGTGGCGGGCCTCTCGACGCGTGGCCATGTACAGCAGGCAATTGAACGGTGCGAATACCGGCCAGCTCTTGCGCAGGTACTGGGACAGGCTGGCGTAGCGATGCTGGCCGCGCACGCGGTACACATAGAAGACGCAAGCAGCGGCATAGAACATGGCCAGCAGCAGGATGAGCAGCGCCATGTTCATGGGTGTCGCTCCTGCAGAGCCGGTGCCTGCAGCCGCTGTCGCCACAGCCGTCTCAGGTGTTGCACGGCGTCATCCATCATCGTGTAGGCCACCGGCACCACCAGCAGACAGAGCACAGTGGAGGTCAGCAGCCCGCCCATCACCACCACGCCCATGGGCGCGCGGAAGCTGGGATCGGCACCCAAGCCCAGTGCCACCGGCAGCATGCCGGCCCCCATCGCCACGGTGGTCATCACGATGGGACGTGCACGCTTGCGACAGGCATCGATGACTGCGCGGTGGCGGCGCATCCCAAGCTCGTTGCGGGCAATGACGATGTAGTCCACCAGCAGGATGGCGTTCTTGGTGGTGATGCCCATCAGCATGATCAGGCCGATCATTGAGGGCATGGACAAGGTGTGCCCACTCAACCACAGCGCCACGAAAGCGCCAGGGATGGAGAGCAGCAGTGCCACCAGCACCGTCAGCGGCTGGGCAAAATCCTTCAGCAGCAGCACCAGCACCATGTAGACGCACAGCACGCCGGCTCCCATCGCCAGCACGAAGCCGGCGACCAGTTCGCCCATCACTTCCGAATCGCCGGCCACCGCCACGGCAACACCGCGAGGCAGCGGGCGCACGCTGGGCAGCGCCATCGCCTGGCGCTCCACCTCCCCCAGCGGAAGTCCGTTCAGGGCGACCTTGAGCCTGATGTTGCGCTTGCGATCATGGCGGCTCAGCTCCGCCGGCCCGCTGCCCAGACGCACGTCCGCCACGCTCTCAAGCGGCACCGCGCCCTGGGCGCTCGCGACCGGCAGTCGTCGCAGCGTGTCCAGGTCGTCGCGCCCTGCGTTGTCCAGCCGCACCACGATCGGGATCTGGCGCTCACTCAGGTTCAGCTTGGCCAGGTCCTGGCGATAGTCGCCGAGGGTGGCCACGCGCAGTGCGTCGGCGATGGCGCTGGTGCTCACGCCCAGGTCTGCGGCACGGGCCGGATCGGGATGGATCTCGAGTTCGGGGCGAACCGTGGCCGCCGATGAGACCACCGCGCCTGTGCCGGGAATTCCCCGCAGCTCACGCTCCACCACCCGCGCATGTCGTGCCAGCAGGTCCCCGTCATCACCACTGAGCACCAGCTCGAAGCCCTCGCTGCCCTGCCCCACCTCCACGCGGATGCCGGCCAGCGGCCGCAAGGCCTCACGCAGCGCCCTCTCCACGTCCTGCCGTCGAGGACGCTCCCCGCGCGGGACGAGGTTCACCGTCATCGCCGCAGTGGTAACGCCGACACTCGGCGCGGCTTCATCCGGCTCACCCGAGCGCGCGCCACCTGCACCGACGGCGGCGTACACCGAATCCACGTACGGGGTGCGTGCAAGCAACGCCCGCGCCTGTTCCGCGCTGGCCAGGGTGTCGGCCAGCCGACTGCCCGGCGGCAGGGTCAACTGGATCTGGATGTGGTTGCCGTCGTCCGGCGGCATGAATTCGCCCGGCAGCAGCGTGGCGACCCCCAGCCCCAGCAGCACCACGGCCGTGGCGGCCGCCAGGGTGAGCCAGCGGTGTCGAAGGCAGGTGCGAACCAGGTGCAGGTAGCGCAGCACCCAGCGCGGTGTGGTACCGGCGCGCGGTGCCGCCTTCAGCAGATACGCCGCCATGGTGGGCGTGAGCATTCGCGCGACCAGCAGCGAGAACAGCACGGCAACCGCAGCGGTCCAGCCAAACTGCACGAAGTACTGGCCCACGGTACCGCCCATCAGTGAGGTGGGCACGAATACCGCCACCAGCGTCAGCGTGGTGGCCACCACCGCCAGGCCAATCTCGGTGGAGGCGTCGCGCGCGGCGGCCAGCGGGGTCTTTCCCATCAGCATATGGCGTTCAATGTTCTCGATCTCCACGATCGCGTCATCCACCAGTACGCCGATGATCAGAGACAACGAAAGCAGCGACACCGTATTGAGCGAGAACCCCATCAGCTGCATCATTGCGAAGGTCGGTATGACCGACAGCGGCAACGCCACGGTCGCGATGAGGGTGGCGCGCCAGTCGCGCAGGAACAGATACACCACGATGACCGCCAGCAGCGCACCTTCCAGCAGCAACAGCATCGAGCCGCGATAGTTGGCAGCAATCGGATCAACGTAGCTGACCGCCTCTTCCACCTGGATCTGCGGGTGCTCACGCTGCAGCTCCTCCATCACCCGCCGCGCCACCGCAGCCACCTCAAGTTCGCTGGCCCCGCGTGCGCGCATCACGTCGAAGGCGACCACCGGCCAGCCGTCCATGCGGGCGGCTGCGCGGGGCTCAGTCGTGGTATCGCTTACGCTGGCCACCTCGTCCAGACGCAGTCGGCGCCCGTCGCCCAGGGTGATCTCGAACGCACCTATCTGCGCAGCAGACGCCGTCGCGGCCAGCGTGCGCACGGACTGCTCAACGCCGCCCAGGGCGACGCGCCCGCCAGCAGCCTCCAGCTGTGACTGACGCAACTGCCGCGAGATGTCGGCCGCCGTGGTGTTCAGTGCCTGCAGGCGGGCCGGATCCAACGCCACCCGCACTTCGCGACTGAGCCCGCCTACGCGTTGTACGGCCCCGATGCCTGGCGAGCCGAGCAGGCGCTTGCTCACCTGGTTGTCGATGAACCACGACAGCTGCTCCATATCCAGTGTCGTAGAGCTCAATGCGAAGGTCAGCACCGGCTGGCTCGCCAGTTCCACCCGCCGGATCACCGGGTCTTCCAGCTCGGCGGGCAGATCCGCTCGTATGCCGGCCACGGCATTGCGCACGTCGTCCATGGCCTGCTGGACAGGAACTCCGACCTCGAACTCTGCGTTCAGAGCCACCACGCTGTCACCCAGCGTCGCAGTGATGTGCTTGATGCCTTGCAGGTTCGCCAGCGCATCTTCCAGTCCGCGCGCGACGTCGTTCTCCAGTTGCGTCGGCGACGCGCCCGGAAGCGTGGCGGTGACCGTGATGATGGGGAAGTCGATATCCGGGAAATCCTGCACCTTCATCTCGCGGAAGCCGACCAGACCGGCCAGCGCCAGCAGTACGAACAACAGCGTGACTGCGACAGGATTGCGGATCGACCAGCTGGACAGGTTGGCATTCATTGCATGCCCCCCGCAGCGCCGTTCACCACGCGCACCGTGTCACCGTCGTTGAGTAGGCCCAGGCCCGAGCCGATGACGCGGGTGCCGGCATCCAGGCCGCCAGCGATCTCCACCCGCTCGCCCACGCGCCGTCCCAGCGTGACCCGACGCGTGCGCACCACACCGCCCTGCCCCACTTCCATCACGTAATCAAAGCCGTCGCGCGCCAACACGGCGTTGTTCGGCAGGGTCAGGCCCGTGTGATCACCCACCTCGATCTGGCCTTGCGCGAACGCACCGGCACGCAACGCGGTTGTCGCCGGCAGATCCACGAAGACCAACCCGCTGCGGGTGGCGGTGTCGATCATCGGCCCGACCATGCGCACCCGAGCCACAACGTCGGCCTGCGCTGGATTGGCGATCCGCACCGACTGACCTGCCTTCACCTGCGCCAGCCCCGTGGGGGATACCACCGCACGCCACTCCAGCCGATGGTCTTTGATAAGCCGGAACAGCTCCTGGCCGGCCGGTACCACGGCACCCACGGTCGCCATGCGCGCACTGATGGTTCCATCGGACGGGGCCAGCACCCGGGTCTGCTGCACCCGCAGCCGGGCCAGCTCGGCTGCGGCCTGCGCGGCCTGCAGCCGGGCACGGCTGCTCAGCGCGACAGCCCGGTACTGGCCGACCTGCTGCTTGGACATCACGCCGGCAGCGTCCAGACCCTGTGCGCGCTGATGATTACTGGTGGCCTCGTCGGCCTCGGCACGCGCCAAGGTCACGGCTGCCTCGGCTTCGGCCAGCGAGGCCTGCAACGACGTCGGGCTGAATCGCGCCAGCAGCTGGCCCTGCCGCACTACATCACCGACATTGACCAGCACTTCGGTCAGGCGCTGGCCGTCGGTCTCGGCTCCAATGCTGGCCTCCTGCCAGGCCGCGATGTTGCCCGTCGCCGGCACCCGCAGCGGCAGCGTCTCCTGTCGTGGCTGCACCAGGCTGACGGAAAGCACAGGCACCGCTGCGCCTGACGGCGATGCGGTGGAGGGAGATTGATGCCAACCCCAGGCAAGCGCAGCCCCGGCCAGCAGCAGCGCTGCGGTCAGGGCAGTAAGGCGGTGTTTCATGGTGGCGGCGATCCTCTGGCCTGCTGTTGGGGCGGGAGGATGGCGCGGGGGTGTCGCGGAAATGTCGCGCCCCGGCAGGTTGCTGCTGAATGCTGGCGAACCGGCAACTGTCAGAAAGCTGTCGGAACGTGCCGGGAAACGCCCGCAACTGTGTTGCTGAGACGCGTAGTTAACGAATCTCTAGCCCGGCTCCGACCGGAATCCGACCTCGCGGTTTCCAGAATCGCCGCCATCTATCCAACGGTGGCTGGTCGCGTGGCTCCTGCAACCCCCTCTCCTTCGTCGATCACGCTGGATGCGTCGGTCGCAACCTCGACATCCAAAGCGGCCGTGTTCGCCCGGCTTTCTGCCTTTCGCCCAGCGCTGAACCAGGAAACGTTGATACTTGCGGCAAGTGCGTTCTTTGCGCTGGTCAGCAATGGGCCGTTCTGGAATGCTGCCCACGCCTTGCATCCGGGCAGCGTGCTGTTTCTGGTGTCGTTGGCGGGGGTTCTGGTCGCGGCCAATGGCCTGCTGCTGTCCCTGCTGGTCTGGCGCTGGACAGCAAAGCCAGTGCTCATGGTGCTGTTGTTTGTTACCGCAATGGCAGTCCATTACATGACCCGCTACGGTGTCTACTTCGATGCCGACATGGTGCGCAATGTGCTGGCCACCGACGTCAAGGAATCGCGCGAACTGATGACCCCCAGCTTGATCCTGCCGCTGCTGATCACCGCCGTGCTCCCTGCCCTTCTGCTCTGGCGGGTTTGCATCGTGCCGCGCACTTTCACCCGCACCCTGTGGGTACGCCCGGTGTTCATGCTGGGGCTGCTGGTGATCGGCGCAGGTTCGGTGATGCTGGCGTCTGCCGATGTCGCCTCCATGCTGCGCAATCACCGCGAGATCAAGTATCTGGCCACGCCCATGAACTACGTTATCGGGCTGAAGCAGAACCTGCACAGCAGCTCGCCCATCGCCAAAGCACCCAAGATCCCCATCGCGCAGGACGCCGTCGTGGCCGCGCGCCCGGCCAGAAGCCGTCCGCGCCTGCTGGTGGTTGTGGTGGGCGAGACCGTGCGCGCCCAGAACTGGGGTCTGAATGGCTACGCACGCCAGACCACTCCCGAGTTGGCGCAGATCGGCGTGGTGAACTTCCCGGACATGCATTCCTGCGGCACCAGTACCGAGGTATCGCTGCCCTGCATGTTCTCGCAGATCGGCCGGCGCAACTATGACGAGAAAGCCATCCGCGGACAGCAGTCCTTGTTGAACGTCTTTGATCGCACCGGCATCACCTCACTGTGGCGCGACAACCAGTCCGGCTGCAAGGGCGTCTGCGAGGGCACCGCGTTTGAATCGCTGACCGATGCCCGTGATCCGTCGCTGTGCAAGGACGGTCGCTGCATGGACGAGATACTGCTGGCCGGCCTGGAGTCAAAGGTGCGTGCCGTCCCCGGTGACCGCGTGGTGGTGCTGCACCAGCTGGGCAACCATGGCCCCAGCTACTTCCAGCGCTATCCGGACAACTTCCGCAAGTTCACCCCACCGTGCCAGAACCCGGAGCTTGGCAACTGCACTCCGCAGCAGATCGCCAACGCATACGACAATGCCGTACTGTACACCGACCATTTCCTGGCCCGCACCATCCATGAGCTGCAGGCAATGAGCGACTACGACACCGCGATGGTGTATGTCTCCGACCATGGCGAGTCACTGGGCGAGAAAGGCCTGTATCTGCATGGTGTGCCCTACGCCATTGCCCCGGCGGTACAGACCTCGGTCCCCATGGTGATGTGGTTCTCGCAGCGCTTTGCCCAATCGCGCGGCCTGGACACCACCTGTCTGGCCCGGCGTGCCCGCCAGCGTACCGATCATGACGCGCTGTTCTCCTCGTTGCTGGGGCTGATGCAGGTCAGCACCCGGGCCTATGACCCGACGCAGGATGTGTTTGCGACCTGCATCAAGCCGGCATGACAGGCGGATCACCCATCCCGCGATAATATTCGCCCATGCGCCGTTTCGCCCAAGCCTTCGTCGACGTGGACGCCTTTGCTCCCGGCCTTCCGGATCACCTCACGCTGGCGCTTGCCAGCGCCCAGCAACGCTACAACATCGGCAAGGGCTGCCCTGCGGCGGTTCTGTTCTCGGCCGATGGCGATGATCCATCGATCATGGACATGCAGTGGGGGCTGGTGCCGCGCTGGTCCAAGGAGCCCTCGACCCCCTACACCACGGTCACTGCGCGCCTGGGCAAGGCACCGTCCAGCCGCCTGTTCACCAGCGCCTGGCAGCATCGCCATTGCATCGTGCCGATGACCGGGTATTACAAATGGGACCGGGAGCGGAAACCACCGTGGCCCATGTTCGTACAACGTCAGGATGGGCGGGCGCTGCTGGCAGCCGGGCTGTGGGAACGCTGGCAGGACGAAGCCGGCCACGTTCTGGACAGCTTCACGGTGTTGACCGACGCCAATCCGGGCATTCCTGCTCCACTCTCGCAGGATGGCCCGGTCTTCGTCCCGCCTCAGGTAGCGGTGGACTGGCTGAGCGGCTCCATCAGTACCCCCGCATCACTGAAGGCCCGTTCCCACACGGACGCGCTGGAAGTGCACTACGTCAGCAAGGCGGTGCGCGACCCGAAGCAGGATGACTACACGCTGCTCGAGCCAGTAATTTTCGACGAACGGCCACCTGATTCAGGCGTGGCGTGGGACGGTGATGGTCTGGATGAGGATGAGGATGAGGATTGATGGCGAGGAATGCGGTTGCCCCGGCGTGGATTCCGACCCAGTGGTCCGTGCTGCCACGCCGGTTTTACGCGCGCCACCCGACCGAAGTCGCCCCCGAACTGCTGAACAAACTGCTGGTGCGCGACGATGGGCGTGCCGCGCGTATTGTGGAAGTGGAAGCCTACGCGGGCGGCGAAGACCCTGCCGCGCATTCCTACCGGGGACAAACGGCGCGCAACGCGACCATGTTCGGAGAAGCGGGTCACCTGTATGTCTACTTCACCTACGGCATGCACTGGGGCAGCAATGCGGTCTGTGGGCCCGTTGGCCAGGGCATGGGCGTGCTGTTGCGTGCGGCCGAGCCGGTAAGCGCACTTGAACTCATGCGCACCTCACGCCCTGCGGCGCGGCGTGACCGCGACCTTGCCAGCGGCCCGGGCAAGCTATCGCAGGCTTTCGGCATCACGCGCGCTCTGGATGGGGCCGACCTGGTCAGTGCGGATGCTGGCATTGCCATCGTCAGCGACGGGACCCCTCCCCCCGCCGTCCCGTGGGTGGGGCCGCGCATCGGCATCAGCAAGGCCGTCGAGTTTCCCTGGCGATGGTGCGTGCCCGATCATCCGCACGTTTCGGTCCGCCCCAGGAGATCACCGTCCTGAGGGCTTGCGCGCCCAACGCGAGAGGTTCTGCTTCAGCACATCGATGCCTTGCCAGGGATCCTTGCGTCGTCGCCTCAGCTTGGCGGGCACCGTCTTCAGGGTGAATGTGTCGGCACGCTGCAGCTTGGTCAGCTCGGCCCAGCTGATCGGCATGGCCACCGGTGCACCGGGACGGGCGCGCAGGGAGTACGACGCGACCGCAGTGGCACCGCGCCCGTTGCGCAGATAATCCACGAAGATGCGCTTGTTGCGCAGGCTCTTGGTGGCTTTGGAAAGGAAACGGTCCGGCTCGGACTCGGCCAGCGCCTCGGCAAAGCCCTTGGCGAAGCGCTTGGTCAGGTCCCAATCGCACCCCGAACGCAGCGGCACCACCACGTGGAGCCCCTTGCCGCCGGATACGCGCAGGAACGATTCCAGCTTCAGCTGCTTCAGCTTGTCACGAATGTCAGTTGCCGCTTTCTTGACCTCGGAAAACGGCACACCCGGGCCCGGGTCCAGATCGAACACCACGCGGTCGGCACGGTCCGGTGACTCGGCGTGGCTGCCCCATGGGTGGAACTCCAGCGTGTTGAACTGCACGAGTTCCATCAGTCCGGCAGCATCGCGTACCACGAGGTAGTCCCCCTGCGACCCGCTTTCTTCCTTCAGCCGCACGCTGTCCACGATGTCCATCCCAGCCGTGTGGTGCTTCTGGAAGAAGCACGCCTTCGCGGTGCCGCTGGGGCAGCGGATGACCGACAGCGGACGCCCGACAACCTCCGGCAGGATGTAATCCGTTATGGCGGTGTAGTAGTCCCACACGTCCTGCTTGGTGATGCCGTCGTCAGCAAACAGGACCTTGCTGGGTGAGGACAGCGTTGGCATTTCCGTGGCAGTGGCCTTTTTCTTTCTGCCTGATCGAACCGCGGTTCCGGCGTGTGCTGCCTGCTTGCCCCGGTCGCTGTCTTTCAGATCGCTCACCTGTTTGTCCTCGCGTATTGCCTTCAGGGAGGGTTGGCGAAGCAGTTGCTGCCCGCCTATTCCCCGATAGAACACCTCCACTACGAAGCGCGGCTTGAACCAGGTGGCACTGCGCAGGTCGGTGTCCATCTCGGGAATATGCACGCTGGGCGATTTGCTGCCCGCCTTGCCAATCAGCGCACTGATCTCACGCAGGCGAGCCTCGGTGAAGCCGGTACCTACCCGGCCGGCGTAGCGCCAGCCATGTTCGGAGTCAGGTCGGGCCAGCAGCAGCGAGCCGAAGCCGGTGCGGCTGCCTTTTGGCGCGGTGTACCCCACCACGGCGAACTCGTCGCTGGCCAGCTGCTTGGTCTTGCGCCAGTCATCACTGCGGCCGCCGTGATAGGCGCGGTCGGCTCGCTTGGAAATGATGCCCTCGAAATGCTGCTCGCCTGCCATCTGGAAGGCCTTCTCACCCTCGCCTTCAACGTGCGAGCTGTAGGCCAGCTGCCGGGGGGAGCCTTCCAGCAGCGTCTGCAGGAGCTGTTTGCGCTCCAGTAGCGGTGCCTCTGAAACGTCCACGCCGTCAACGTGCAGGAGGTCGAACAAGGCGTATGTCAGCGTGCCTTGGCGTTCGCCGGACAGCGTGGCCTGCAACAGATTGAAATCCTGCTTGGTGCCTTCGCCGGCGATCAGTTCGCCATCCAGTGCGGCCGACTCCAGACCCAGCGCAGCCACGGCGTCACGGATCTCCGGCACCTTGTCGGTCCACTCCAGCGCGTTTCGCGACCACAGGCGTACAACGCCCTTGTCGACTGTCGCCAGGATGCGATAACCATCCCATTTGATTTCGTGCACCCAGGCGTCCCCCTGCGGCGGACTGTCGCCGAGTTTGGCCAGTTGTGGCGCAAACGGTCCCGTCGGTGCGCCGGCCTTCCGGGCCCCCGCCAATGCCAGCGCCCGCTTGGCCCAGTCGATCCGCCGCTTGCGCGCCTTGGTTGCCACGGTGGTCAACCGCTTCTTGTGGGTTTTGCCGGTACCCGCGCGCTTGCGATCCGCTGACGGGGCCGAGGTGACGTCGGCCAGCAGATCATCCGCCTCAAGTGGTCCGGCGAACGCGTCGTTGTCCTTGAACAGCAGCCACTGCGGCTGCCGCGCTGGCTTTCCCGAGCGCACCAGATGCCAGCCACCCTTCAGCTTGTCTCCAAACAGTTCGAATCGCAGGTGGCCTTTGGCAAGCTGCGCTTCGGCGTCTCCCTCGGTTGACCACACGCCATGGTCGAACTGGGCCACATGGCCGCCGCCGTACTGGCCTTTGGGTATCTCACCTTCAAACCCGGCGTAGTCCAGTGGATGGTCTTCCACTTCGACCGCCATTCTTTTGACCTTGGGATCGTAACTGGGCCCCTTCGGCACCGCCCAGCTCTTCAGCGCGTCCCCCACCTGCAGGCGGAAGTCGTAATGCCGGCGACTGGCATGGTGCAGCTGGACCACGAACAGAGCGCGATGGCCACGTGGCGCGGCCTTGCCCGGTTCGGGTTCACGGGTCTTGTCAAAGCTGCGCTTGCGGCGGTATTCACTCAGACTCATGCGGCGCTTCCGGTCACGCGCGTTTGCGCGCCTTGGTCGCCGCCTTCTTGGCCGGCGCCTTCTTGGCTGCCGCCTTCTTTGTTGTCTTCTTTGCCGGCGCGGCTTTCTTTGCTGCCTTGCTGGCCTTGGCGGGCGTGCGCCGGTTGCTGTCCAGGCTCTTCTGCAGCAGGGACATGAAGTCGACCACGTTGGTGGCAGCGTCTTCGTGGTGCTCGGGCTCCTCGAACTTCGTGGTGGCCCCGGCCTGCTTCATGCGCTTTTTGATGATGTCCGACAGACGCTCGCGGAATTCATCCTGGTACTCGGCAGGATCCCAGTCGGAGGTCATGCTTTCGATCAGCTTCCGGGCCATCTCAAGCTCTTTGGGAGCCACCCGGTAGTCCTTGGCACTGCCTTTGGGCAGCTTGTACTCGTCCAGCGCCACCAGCTCCTGTGGGTAGCGCAACAGGATCATGATCAAGGCGTCTTCCTCGGGCATCACCGCGCAGATGTACTCGCGGGTGCGGATCACCACCCGGCCAATGCCGACCTTGCCGGTGTCCTTCAGGGTTTCACGCAGAAGAACATAGCCCTTCTCGGCCTTCTTGCCGGGAATCAGGATGTAGGGCTTTTCGTAATAGCGCAGGTCGATGCTGTCGGCATCGACAAAAGCTTCCACATCGATCGACTCGTGGGTTTCCGGCGCGGCGGCGGCAATGTCCTCCTTTTCGATGACGACGTAGCTGCCCTTGTCATACTCGAAGGCCTTCACAATGTCCTTCCACGGCACCTCCTCGCCCGTATCCGCATTGACCCGCTCGTAGCGGATCGGCTTCTTGTCGCGGGCGTCGAGCATGCGGAAGCTCAGGTCCATGCGGCGCTCGCCGGACATCAGCGATACCGGGACGTTCAGCAATCCGAATGAAAGCGAGCCGGTCCAGATCGGTCGTGGCATGGGCAGGTGCCCTCTGTGACAGTCGACTGCCTTTTTAGGCCCGCGCCGGTGGGGCACATGTGAAGGCGTGTGATGACCGGTACATTTACGCAGGAAGATTGCGGTGCAACTGCGTAGATTCATCAGGTGACGCTGCAGCAGGACTACGCCATGACCGATTCACAGACTTCACCGCCCGCCTCTTCGCTCTCCAACGACCTGGCCCGTGGCCGCACCCACATGGCCAACGAGCGCACCCATCTGGCCTTCCTGCGCACCACGGTGTCGCTGATCGGCTTTGGTATCACCATCAACCGCTTCAGCATGTATCTGGTGCAGAACGATCAGGGTCCCGAAGGCAGCCGGATGCTGCTGCGCGATGCAGGCAACGCCGGGGTGGGCATGGTGGTGCTGGGTCTGGCACTGCTGGTCTGGTCGCTGCTGCGCTACTGGCAGGTCGGCAAGGACATCGAGCGCGGCGTGATGATGCCGCGTCATCGGGCGACCATCGGCTTCAGTCTCGGGTTGTTGCTGCTGGGCGGGTTTACGGCACTGTGGTTGTTCCTCGATCACTGACCCCTGGGGTGCGCGATCGGCCCCTTACTTCGGGAACAACAGCGTCACCCCAAAGCGTAACCCCCAATCCGGCCCACCCCGCGGGGCCTCCAGATACACACGGACGCCGCCCTGGTAACTCAGCATCTGTCCGCCCAGCTTGCTCACCTTGGAGTACTGGATGTTCAATGGCACGGTCCAGTGGCTGGCCTTCCAGTCATAGGTGGACTCGAGGTTGAAAGTGAGCGTGCGGCCACCGGTGAACCCCTTTGACACGAACGGCTGCAGGAACGTTGAGCTGATGTCCGCGCGACGGCTTCCAGTACCCGCCACATCTGCCAGATGGTTGGCCAGGGCACCGTAGGTCCAGCCGTGGTCCTGCTTCAGCACCACAAACGTCGGTCCGGCTGCCCAGGTGTCCGCGCCGAGGTCATCGGTGCCGGTCGGCAGCAGCAGCGCCGGGCCGATGCCCCAGATCACACCGGACGGTCCCGGCTCTCGCGGCGAGAAGAAGAAACTCTGGGTGACATCCCCCATTCCAGCCTGATCCGTACCCGGCACAACGTCCTTCTGGTAGGTGAGCGGCAGGATGGTGCGGGAGATCACATTCCAGTGCTCGGAGATCTGAAAGGGTGCCACCGGCTGGATGTTGAGGTTGTGGCGATAGCCATCGTCACCATAGGTCTGGTCGTAGTTGTACTGGAATGGCACGCTGATCAGCGCGGCCACCGGGTTGGACAGCTTCTTTGCCAGATCGTCGGCATCGTGCTGGGCGAATGCTGGAGACGACGCCAACCCGGCCACGAACGTGAAGGCTGCGATGAGGCTTCTCATTGGGAGGTTTCCGGTGCGATGCTTCGCTGCAGGTCCGTCATCGGCTCCTGCGGGATATGGGTGACCCCGGTGCTGGGCCGATCCAGATCCAGAATCAGGCCCACGGCCAGGGTCAGGAGCAGCAGCAACAGCAGTGTGCTGCGGCGTTGGCTGGGGCGTTCGTACCCCACCAGCCCCGCCGCCAGCACCGCAAACAGCAGCAGCATGCGCAGAATGCGAGGCGGAATGTGGTCCTGGCGCGCGGCGAAACGCTCGGCGGCCAGGTCGATGGACTCGTTGGTGGTGGTGAACAGCAATGAGGCGCGCGGGGTGTCACGGAAGCTCTGCGTGCCTGCCACCAGCGCCTGCCAAAGCTCGTTCTGCAGCGCCACGGTACGCGCGTTCTGCTGGATCTCCTCCTCTGCGGTGCGTGCATTGGCGAAGTCGACCCGGGCGTCCACGTAGCGCCGCAGCACGTCCTGCATCCGGGTCCTGTCGGCACCGTCCAGCAGATCGGTACGCAGCCACGTGGTGCCAAGCGCATTGGCTTCCTGCACCACCAGCTGGCGGCGCTCGTCATAGCGCCCGAGCGACAGCGAGAACGTGAAGCCGATCAGCAGCGCCAGCAGCCCCAGCACGGAGGTCATCGCGAAGGCGTCATTGTCCTTCTCATCCACTGGCGCGGCGGCTACCGGACGGCGTTTACGCTGCCACCGCGCCACGGCCGCGCCGATTTCACGCGCAATCAGCAGCGCCAGAAAAAAGCACAGGGTGATCAACCAGAGAGGCAGCGTGGGATAGCTGGCCGGAATATCCATGCAGGCACCCGTACAGTGAGCGAGATCGTGTCTCGACTGGCCCTGAGCATGCGCAATGGCCCGGTGGGCTGCGTCAGTACTTCTACGGATCGGCTGCCAGTGAACGACGCAGGCTGCGAGATTGCACGCAATCTTCATGCCGCCGGGGCACCCCTCATCCCAACAGCTCCTGCACCGAGGCGTTTCCCATGCTGCCTGCCCCCCTGCGCCGCATTGCGACGCTGCTGTTTGAAGATGGCGTGCTGCGTTTGATTTTCGAGAACACCCGCAACCTGGCGGTCTCCTCGCTGATCACCGCTGCTGGCCTGGAAGTGGTCCGCACCGGGCCTGGCGAGCTCGATCTGGCTCATCCCACCCTGGTAGGCTACGTGGTGACCGCGATCGGGGCCTGCCTGCTGCTGCTCAACCTGCTGGACGGGATCTGGCGCCTGAGCCGGTTGAAGTGGCACCTGCTTCTACAGATCGCACTGTGCTGCACCTACGCGTTCATTTCCTGGCGGGTGGCGCAGTTGGTACTTAGCTTCAAGGCCAGCGGCGGCTTCGGCATGACGGTGGGCAACTGAACCGGTTCACGGAAGCGTCTTCACCAGGGTGCCGTCTTTCATGATCACCACGAAGTTGCGTTCCGGGTCGGTGATCACGTTGATGTCGCTCAAGGGGTCGCCGTTGACCAGCAGCAGGTCGGCCAGGGCCCCCTCCTCGACCACACCCAGACGGCCCGCGTAAGGGCTGCGCTTGCCTGAAAGTGTCAGCAGTTGCGCATTGGTGCCGGTCGCCATGATCAGCGTCTCGGCGGGCGTGTACCAGCGGGTCAGGCTGGCCAGGATGTGGTTCTGTCGCGCGGCCAACGCCTGGGAAAACAGCACGTCGGTTCCGAATGCCGTCTTCAACCGGTACTTCTTCGCCAGCGCATAGGTCTGCTCGGTGCCGGCGAATACCTCCTGGGCCTTGTGCCACTGGTCGGAGTCGGGCGGGAACGCATTGGCCAGCTCCGGTGGCAGCGGCTGCGTGCTCAACCAGATGTCCCGGTCGCGCATCAGGCGTGCGGTAGCATCGTCCATCAGGCTGGCGTGCTCGATGCACGGTATGCCGGCGCGAATGGCGCGGGTGATGGCTTCAGGGGTATAGGCGTGGACCGTGACATAGGTGCCCCAATCCCGCGCCGCATCCTGCGCGGCGCGCAGCTCGGCCTCACTGAATGACACCACGTCCAGCGGACTGTGCGGGGATGACACGCCGCCACCGGCGGTCAGCTTGATCTGGCTTGCGCCCCGCATCAGCATTTCGCGTACACGAACCCGGACTTCATCGGGGGTATCGGCAATCGCGCTGTCGCCTACCACGTCGTGGCGCGAGCCGGGTTGCCCCACCGCGCGCGGCAGGTCGGAAGCATCACGGAAGTCGGCATGGCCGCTGGTCACCGTAATCATCGCGCCAGACGGGAAAATGCGCGGTCCTTCCGCCTGCCCGGCATCGATGGCGGCCTTCAATCCAAACACCGCACCGCCGACGTCGCGCACCGTGGTGAAACCACGCAGCAGCGTCCTGCGGGCTTCGGCCGCTGCCGTGATGTTCAGAAAGCCATTGTCCGCGGTCATCGCTGTCTGGATCGGAACGGCGGCGAACATGCTGTGCCAGTGCACATCGATCAGGCCCGGCATCAGGGTGCGCCCGTTACCTTCAATACGTCGGGCACCGGGGGCTTCCAGCGGTGTGGCGGAGATGCGGCTGATGCGGTTCCCTTCCACCAGCACATGGCGTGGTGGTGACAGCTGCGCGTGGGTGCCGTCGAATATCCGCACGTTGGCAAACAGCGTGGCGGGTGCCGCACCGGATGACGTGGATTGCTGTGCGGGAATGGGCGTTGCGATCAGCAAGCCGAGGCATGCCCGCGCCGATCATGCCACCCACCACCATGGCAGTGAGCTGGGCGCGCGTCATCTTGACGACAGTGGAATTCATGGCAGCCACCGGTATTCAGCAAGGACGTCCTGCCGATCATGCAGGAACCCTCCCCGCGCGGCGTCAGTAGTTCTACGCAGGAAATTACGGTAGCGCGCCTGCGACACCCTGCCGCAGGCCGCGCTGGCCCCGGCTTGACCAATGTCATGTCGCCCCTCCGCTCGGCTGCGCATGCTGGGGCCACAAGAACCATCGTCCACACCCCGAGGAAGATCCGATGTCCTACCAACCCAGCACCGCGCAGCTGCTTGATGCCGTACAGAACGTGATGGTCATCTCCACCACCGATCTGCAGGGCAACATCACCTATGCCAATGATCTGTTCTGCACCCTGACCGGCTTCAAGCGCGAGGAACTGATCGGCCAGCCGCACAGCATGGTGCGCCATCCCGATGTGCCCAAGGCCGTGTACAAGGACATGTGGGACACCATCAAGGCCGGAAAGACCTGGACCGGTATCGTGCCGAACCTCGGCAAGGGCGGCGTGCTGTATGTCGTTGATACCACGGTGCAGCCCCTGTTCGACGACGCGGGGCAGATCAACGGCTACATCAGCATCCGTCGGGTGGTGAACGACCTGATGACGCAGTTCGATGCCGTGGAGTTCAGCAAGGAAAAGTTTGACGACTTCTACGAGGCCGCCTGAGCATGTCTCCGATCCGCCGCGTACTGGTGGGCTACGGCTCCGAGTCCGGCAACGCCCGTGCCCTGGCGCTGCGCCTGGGCACGTTTCCGGCCTTGACCGCGCACGCACCACAGGTACTGCCCTTCAACGACATCGACGTCGCCGGCCTGGGCGCGGGCGACGTGCTGCTGGCTGTGTCGAGCTCGTTTGGTGACGGCGAGCCGCCGGCCAACGCTGAACGCTTCGCCGAAGCGCTTCGCCAGCATCCTGCCCTGCCCGGGCTACGCTATGCCGTGTTCGGGCTGGGCGACACCGGCTACCCCCGTTTCTGCGGATTCACCAAGGCACTCGATGCCCTGCTCGGCGAAAAGCAGGCGCAACCGCTGCTGCAGCGTGTCGATGCGGATGCCGGTTATGAAGGCTTCTTCGCGCAATGGGCACCGGTGTTGGGCGACGTGCTGAACGGAGCCCCGGACGCGGGCCGCGACCTGCACCTGCAGGTCAGCGCCTACAGCGCCGACGATGCGTTCATTGCCCCGATCACCGAACGTCGGCGGCTCAGCCTGAGTGAACCCGCCGCGTGGCAGCTGCAGCTGGACCTGCGCGGCAGCGGCATGCACTGGCGTGCCGGCGACACCCTGCATGTGGTGCCGCAGAACGACCCGGCACTGCTGCAGGCGCTGGCGGAGTGGTACGGCGACCCTGCTGCTGTTGAACTGCTGCGCCATCGCGAGCTGCGTCAGCTGGGCAAGGGCCTGCTGCGCGACCTGGCCCGGATGAGCGGCAGCGAGGCGTTGAAAGACCTGCTCAAGTCCAGCCGGCGCGCCACACTGGAGGCCTATCTGCACGGTGCCGACCTGCTGGACGTGTTGAGCGACCACGCCACCCCCGACAGCGTACCGTTTACGGCACTGCTGGAACGGCTGTCGCCGTGCCTGCCGCGTGCCTACTCGATTGCTTCATCCGGCGGCGACAGCGTCAGTCTGTGCATCCGCGAGGTGCGTTATCTGCGCAACGGGCGCGAGCGTGTGGGCACCGCCACGTCCGGCCTCCTGCACACTGACGCAACGGCGAGGGTGTACTGCCGCTCCAATCCGGGCTTCCATCTGGCGGCCGACAGCGCAGCCCCTTTGCTGATGGTCGGCACCGGGACGGGCATCGCGCCGCTGATGGGGCTGGTCCAGGAACTGGCCAACGCGGGAACGCCGCGTGAAGTGCATCTGGTGTTTGGAGAGAAGCATCGTGCCTTGGACTTTCTGTACCAGCCGCAGTTGCAGGCCTGGCAGGAACATGGCTGGATCACCCGGTTGCACACCGCGTTTTCGCGCGATGGCAGTGAGAAGTACTACGTGCAGCATGCGTTGACCGAGCAGGCCGGATCGGTGGTGGATCTGATTGCACGCGGGGCACACCTGTACCTGTGCGGCAACAAGCGGCATCTGGACGGCGCGTTGCAGCAGACCATCAACCAGTTGGGTGCGGCGGCGTTTGGGCAGGCCGATACGTGGAGCCTGCTGCGTGAACAGGGCCGATTGCATTGCGAGCTTTACTGACCCGCCCGACCGCAAACGGGACTGCCAACGGAATGGCGAACATGGCACCCGACTGCCACCGGGGTGGCGATGATGGCACCCGACTGCCACCGGGGTGGCGATGATGGCGAAGCCATGTAGAGCCGGGCTTGCCCGGCTGCTTTCGGCGGTACCGCGAGAAGCAGCGGGGCAAGCCCCGCTCTACAGGTGGGTCCCCGCGAGAAGCAGCGGGGCAAGCCCCGCTCTACAGGTGGGTCCCCGCGAAAATCAGCGGGGCAAGCCCCGCTCTACATCAGCCAGCGCGTGCAGGCGCTCGGGCTGCAGCAGCACGATCTCGCGCTGGTTCACCGCAATCAACTGCTCTTCACTGAACCGACGCAGCACCCGGCTGGTGGTTTCCGGGGCCATGCGCAGGTAGTTGGCAATGTCCAGCTTGGTCATGGTCAGATTGAAACGCGTGGCCGAAAAGCCGCGCTGCGCATAACGCGCTGACAGATCCAGCAGGAACGCCGCCAGTCGCGCATCCGACCGGTGATTGGCCGCCAGCGTGGTGACCTTGCCGATTTCCGCGCTGAGCAGGCTGAACAACCGCGCCTGCAATCCCGGCATGCGGCCGGCCAGCACGCTCATCTTCGGGAACGAGAACCGGCACAGGTACACGGTATCCAGCGCGACCGCATTGCACGGATAGCGGGCACCATGAATCGCGTTGAGTCCAATCACCTCGCCCGGCAGGCTGAAGCCCAGCACCTGCTCCACCCCCTGGCTGTCGACCAGGAAGGTCTTGACCATGCCGGCACGCACCGCGGCAATGGCGTCAAAGGGATCACCGGCGCGGAACAGATACTCCCCGGCCTTGAACGGCCCGACGTGGTCCACCAGCACGTGCAGCTCACCCAGCGCCTGTTTGTCGTAACCCTGCGACATGCAGGCTTCCGAAAAGGCACAGGTGCTGCAGAAATGCAGCGCGTCGCCGTCGTCGGCCGCCGCCGGATTCGGGGTGGCACCGGTTGCATTGCGCGCGGTCACGAATCAGCGCGCCGCCAGCGCGAAATCCAGTCCGGCACGCACCGCGGCCACCTGCGCCGCATTGCATTCGGCCGCGTTGGTGCGCGGGCTGTCCGGATAGACTTCGGTGGTAGTGGCAAAGCGGGCGTCGGTGAACCCGGCGCAGGCCCCGATCGAGCGCGATTCACCCCAGACCACGCCGTGCGACTGCAGCGGCAGCCCCACCAGGTGCCCCTGCGCGTCCGCAGGTGCGATGTGGGTAATGGGCTCCACCGCCGCGATCAGCGCGTTCTGGAACGCATGCTCGGGGTTCTCGCTGTTGCCGATGACGTAGAACCCATCCGGAATGGTTTCCGGCACCCAGGCTTTACCGTCCCGCGAGGCCAGCGCAGGATCGAATTCGTGCGCGTCGCTGTCGGTGGTCTCGTGCAGGTCCAGGTGCACCCGCGGCGTGATGCCCTGCGCGCTGACCCAGTTCATCAGCGCGGCGGACTCCACGATCAGACCGCCATTGCGGAAGCTGCGGTTGGGATCCACCGCATCATGGTTCCAGCGCTGGATGCGCTCGTAGCCCCAGGGACACACGCACGGCACCACGACCAGGTTGAGCCTGCCTGCGTAATCCCCTGCGTGCTGCCGCAGGAACTGCAGCGCACCGTGCACGCCACTGGTTTCATAGCCGTGCACGCCACCGGTAACCAGCGCGGTCGGTAACGCCACATCCCAGGTGCGGCTGACCACGGCCAGCAGCGGGTAACGGTCGGGGCCGGTTTCCAACTCACCGTACTGCACCACCTCAAGCGTGGCCGGCAGGTCCTGCAGCACCTGAACCACATCACGTGCATGGCTGCGCTGGACGATCTGGCGCTGACGCCACTGCGTGCGTTCGGCGGCGCCCCACGGCTGGCCGGGCGTGCCCACCGGATAGAAGTGTGAAGTCGTCATGGCACAAATTTCCAGTTTCGTTTGACGCCATTGTAGCGACACGCCATGCGTGTCGTCGGAACCCCAAACAAAAAGGGGAGCCGGCAACCCGGCTCCCCTTCCCGCTTCATGCGGCCTGTACTTCCTCATATCCGGTGAAACGCATGTCACTTGATGCCCGTCCCTGGGTCAACGAGCGCAGCGCCGTGGTGTAACCCGACAACTGCGCCAGCGGTGCCAGTCCGACCACCTCGGCACGACCGCCCAGGTCATCAATCGACGACACCCGTCCATGCCGACGGTTGAGGTCGCCGACCACGTCACCGACATGCACCGACGGCACATGGATGGCGATCTCCATCACCGGCTCCAGCAGGCGCGTGCCGGCCTGCGCCAGCGCGGCCTTTACTGCCTCCGCGCCGGCGCGATGGAAGGCCATGTCGGAGGAGTCCTTGGCATGGGTCTGGCCGTCGATGAGGTTGACCGTGAGGCCGACCACCGGGTGGCCCTGCGGGCCTTCCGACAGCGCCGCACGCACGCCCTTCTCCACCGCCGCCACAAACCCGCGCGGAATCGCCCCGCCCACGGTGCGATCCTCAAAGCTGACCTCGCCATCGTCGCGCGGGGTCACATCGATCACCACGCGGGCAAACTGACCCGAACCACCGGTCTGCTTGACCACCTTGCCTTCCACCGCACGCACCAACTGCTTCGGCGTTTCCTGGTAGGCCACGCGTGGCGCGCCAGTACGCACGTTGACGTTCCACTCCGTACGCAGGCGTTCCACCATCACCTCCAGGTGCAGCTCGCCCATGCCCCAGACCAGGGTTTCACCGGTGTCCGCATCGGTATCGACGCGGAACGACGGATCCTCCTGGGCCAGGCTGGCCAGGCCCTGGCTGATCCGGATCAGGTCGGCCGCCTTCTCTGCGGTCAGACGCCACGCCAGCACCGCCTGCTGCGCCTGGATTGCGTCCAGGCGCAACGGATGTGCCGGTGCACTGAGCGTTTCACCGCTCACCGCGTCCTTCCAGCCGAGCACGGCCACGATGTCGCCGGCCACGGCCTGTTGGATGTCGTGGGTCTGGTCGGCCTGCACGCGCACCAGCCGGCTCACCCGCCGTCCCTGCGGATGCTGCGAACTGGCCAGCGTATCGCCCACCCGCAGCGTACCCGAGTAAAGGCGCACGAAGCTCAGCGCACCGTGATGCTGGTGGGTGATCTTGAACAGCAGCGCCGCCAACGGACCGGTGGCCTCCGGCGGCAGCACCACCTCACCCTGGGCGTCTTCAGCGACCACCGCTGGCCGATCTTCCGGGGCCGGCAGGTAATCGACGATGGCGTCGAGCAGGGTTTCAATCCCCTTGCTCTTGAACGCCGCACCCGCCAGCACCGGCACACCGGAACCGGCCAGCGTGGCCCGGCGCAGCGCGGCGCGCAGGGCCGGCGCACCGATGTCACCGCCACCCAGCCACAGATCCGCCAGCAGTTCGTCGTGGTCGGCAACCGATTCGACCAGGCGGGCACGCTCGGGCTCCCACTGGGCGTGTTCGTCCGGGCTCCAGCCGATCCGGGTCGGCGTACCGGCCTCGTCCCAGCGCACCACGCTGCGATCCACCAGGTCGACCCAGCCGCTGAAGGCCGCTTCGGCACCGATCGGAACGCCCAGCGCCCACGGTCGCGCCTGCAGCTTGTCCTGCAGCTGATCCAGCACGCGCTCGAACGACGCGCCGATGCGGTCCATCTTGTTGACGAACGCAATCAGCGGAACGCCATGGCGACGCGCCTGATGCCAGACCGTTTCCGATTGGGGCTGCACGCCGTCGACCGCAGAGAACACCGCCACCGCGCCATCGAGCACGCGCAGCGAGCGCTCCACTTCGATGGCGAAGTCGATATGGCCCGGGGTATCGATCAGGGTCAGGTGATGCAGGAGCTGGTCACGCGGTGCCCAATGCGCCTGCACGGCGGCGGCACCGATGGTGATGCCACGCTCGCGCTCGATCGCCGAGAAATCGGTGGTGGTCGCCCCATCGTGGACTTCGCCCACGCGGTGGATCTCGCCGGTTTTCCACAGCAGGCGCTCGGTGAGCGTGGTCTTGCCGGCGTCGATATGGGCAATGATGCCGAGGTTGCGCCGGAGGTTGAGGGTGTTCTGGGTGTTCATGGAATGCGATCTCGTTGCCAACGTTGGAAGAGCCGCACGCCGTCATTGGCTAACGGGCGTGCGGCCAGGTTTCGGGCTCGGCGATCAGGTGCATGGCACGTTCTCCTTGGTCGTCGGTGGGTTGCAGTGGCTGAAACGAAAAGAGCGCCCGGTGGGCGCTCTGTCTGGGTTCCGGGGTGTGACCGACTTTCCGGTCAACCGCCTGAGCCGCAAGGCAGACGCGCCCGTTCCGCGCGAACGCGGTTCTGGGTAAAAAACGTCAGGAGCGGCATCAAGGTCATTTCGGTTCAGGTCCGGGGTATGGGGCGCATTCTAGACCTCCTATAGCGGTATGCAAGGGACAATTGCACGCACAAGTGGAACACAGGCGATCATTTTTCTCGCATGCCAACTCCTGTGAAACACTCATCTGCCGGCAGCTTTTTGTATATGCGAATAGGTCGCAATTGCATCATGCGGATTCAACTTTTAAAATGCGTCACGCAACGTCGTATCCACGACGGTTTCGACGCTGGTAGCCGCTTCGGTTCGCGCGCACAGGCCAGCGCCTGCGCCCCTTCCGAACTTCGAGTGCCCCATGTCTTTGTCCCCTGCCCGTTCCCTTCGGTTGTCACCCAACCGGCTTGCCCTTGCCTGCGTACTGGCCGTGGCCGCACCGGCCGCCTTCGCCCAGAACACGACCGAACTCGACAGCGTCCAGGTCAACGCCTACCGCACCACCAACAGCACCAGCGGTGCCACCAAGACCAGCACCGCGATTGCGGAAACCGCACAGTCGGTGTCGGTGATCGAACGGGCGGAGCTGGACGCGCGCGGCGTGCAGTCGCTCAATGACGCCATGCGTTACGTGGCCGGCGTCAGCCTGGAAAGCAGCGGCATCGACAACCGCGTGGATGACTTCCGCATCCGCGGATTCGACGCCGGCAGCTGGGCCAACAATGTCACCCTGGACGGCATGCGCGCGCCGCAGGGCAGCCAGTGGAACCGCAGCATGTTCGACAGCTGGAACCTGGCCCGCGTGGAAGTGCTGAAGGGCCCGTCGGCGGTGATGTACGGTCAGATGGCACCCGGCGGCATGGTCAACCAGGTCAGCAAGACCCCGACGCCGGACCAGGAACAGCTGCTGCGCCTGGGCGTGGATGCGAATGGACAGTACAGCGCGGCCTTCGACGTGGGTGCGGGCACATCCGACAACACCCATATGGGCCGTCTGGTCGGTCTGTACCGTGATGGCAACACCCAGATCAAGCACACCGGGCAGGAGCACTGGTTCCTGGCCCCCAGCTACACCTGGCAGATTGCCGAGCGCACGCGCCTGACCCTGCTGGGCATGTACCAGAAGGATGACGGCGGCTCGACCTATCAGTTCCTGCCCATGGCGGGCACGCTGCAGCCGACGCAGTACGGTTACATGAAGAACACCACCTTCATCGGCGAGCCGGGCTGGAACACCTTCAACCGTACCCTGTGGACGGCAGGCTGGATGTTCGAGCACGCGTTCAACGATCATCTGACCCTGATCCACAACGCGCGCCGCACCCACGTGGATTCGCTATACCGCGGCGTGGTGACCTTCGGCGCGCTGAATGCCGACGGCCGCACCCAGAACCGGCGCGGCGTGCAGGGCACCGGCGATTCCGACGGCGACACGTTCGACACGCGCCTGCAGGCGCGCTTCACTACCGGTGCAGTGGATCACACCCTGCTGCTGGGCTGGGACTGGCAGCGTGCGGACTGGGAAGGCGTGCGCAGTGCGATGAGCAACCCGCGCGCGATCGATGTGTTCAACCCGGTGTACTACAACTATCAGCCCACGGTGAGCACGGAAACGCCGACGGCGGGCGTGAACCGTCAGAGCGGCGTGTACCTGCAGGACCAGCTGGCGGTGGCGAACTGGCGCTTCACCCTGGGCGGTCGTTATGACTGGACCAAGGACGACACGCTGAGCGCGACCCGTAACATTGCCACCGGCATCTCCCAGCCGGGCCCGCATAATGTGATCAAGAACGAGGCGTTCACCGGCCGCGCGGGCGTGCTGTATGTGTTCGAGAACGGGCTGACGCCGTACGTGAGCTACGCCGAGTCGTTCCAGCCATCAACCAAGTCGCCGCTGGACAGCTTCACCCGCAACGCGTTCGACCCGGTCACCGGCGAACAGTGGGAAGCGGGGCTGAAGTACCAGCCGGCGAACGTGGATGGCCTGCTGACGCTGGCGGTGTACGACCTGCGCCAGCAGAACATGATCGTGGACGACCCGAATCCGGCGCACCGCAACTGCGGCAGCACGGGCACGACGGTGTGTTCGATCCAGGGCGACGAAGGCCGCGTGCGCGGCATCGAACTGGAAGGTCGCATCACCCCGTTCGAAGGTTTCAGCCTGATCGGTGCGGCCTCGCGGATGGATTCGGAAATGATCCGTTCCAGCGCCTACGCCGGCAGGCAGCTGGCCATGGTGCCGGACTACACGGCATCGTTCTGGGCCGACTACACCATCCAGGCCGGCGCACCGCGCGGGCTGAGCCTGGCCGCCGGCGCGCGCTACAACGGCGAAAGCTACGGCGACAGCGCCAACCTGTATCGCATTCCCTCCTACACCCTGTTCGACGCAGCGATCCGCTACGACCTGGGCCAGCTCGGCAGCACCCACGTACAGCTGGCCCTCAACGCCAGCAATCTCTCCGACAAACGCTACGTCTCCACCTGCACCGGCGTCTCGTCCTGCTACTACGGCAGCGGCCGCACGGTGATGGCGACGGCGACGTTCGGCTGGTGATGTGATCGCATGATTGCCGCGGACGTACGCACTGCAATTGCATGCACTTGATTGCCGCGGACATGCGCACTGCAATTGCATGCACTACGTAGAGCCGGGCTTGCCCGGCTGCTGTTGGTTTTTGGCGAACAGCCGATGCTCATCGGTTTCCGTGTTTGGGCGTACCGGGGTGGGTTTGCGGGACACGCCGTGAATACATCCCTGTAGGCTCGTCAAAAACATCCATGTTTTTGACGGTCCCGCAAACCCACCCCGGCACGCCCCAGACAGTTCGCCGGTGGCCATGGAAGATCAAGAACACGTAGCCCCGGTGGGATCGATCGACAGACGATCGCCGTGAAACGGACAACATCCGGTAACGCATGACCCCGGATCGACATCGCCCTTGATTTGGCCGTGTCATTTCCCATGGCCGCCGACCAAGTATCGAGGGGCCATCGGATGGGGGGTACGGGACCGTTGAAAACATGGATGTTTTCGACGAGCCCCCATGGGTGAAGGCGCACGGCTTGCGAGGCACTGCCTCGCGTGCGACTGAACGCCCAACCGCTGGCGGTTGGGCCGGGGCCCGGAGGACGGTTAACGGCGTGTCCCGTACCCCCCATCCGATGGCCCCAAGCACGTAGATCAGCAGCCGAGGGCTGTTCGCCAAAAACCAACAGCAGCCGGGCAAGCCCGGCTCTACGTGCACCATGCAATCCGAGCAGTTGGCGCAGTGCCAGAGATCAGCTGTCCGCCACCACTACCAGCGGTACATCGCGCTGGGGATGGCGCAGCACCAGCACCGGCTGGTGGTACACGCGTTCGATGTGCTCGCGGGTGAGCACTTCGTCGGGCGTGCCGTCCGCCGCCACCCGGCCCTGCTCCAGCAGCACGATGCGGTCGGCGTAGCCGGCCGCCAGATTGAGGTCGTGCACCACCACGATCACGCAGGCACCGTTGTTCGCCAGGTCGCGCACCGCACGCAGCGTGCGTTCCTGGTGGCGCAGGTCCAGCGCCGCTGTTGGCTCGTCCAGCAGCAGCAACGGCGTGTCCTGGGTCAGCACGCGGGCAAAGGTCGCGCGCGCGGCCTCACCGCCGGACAACGTGCGCACTTCGCGCGTGCGCAATCCCTGCATCTCCGCCTTGTCCAGCGATGACTCGATCAGCGCCGCGTCACGCGCCGGATCCGCCGGATGCGGCAGCCGACCCATCGCCACCACTTCCTCCACCGTGAACGCAAAACGCACCGCATGGTCCTGTGGCATTACCGCGCGCTCGCGTGCCAGCGCCTTTGCCTTCCAGTGCGCGATCGGCTGGTCATGCAGGATCACCTGCCCTGCATCCGCGGCCACATCCCCCGCCGCCACCGCCAGCAGGGTCGATTTCCCCGCCCCGTTCGGCCCCACCAGCGCGGTCAGTGTCCCCGGTGCAAAGCCCAGCGTGATGTCATGCAGGATCGCGCGCTCCCCATAGCGCAGGCCCACCTTCTGCAGGTGCAGGAAGGGCGCGCTCATACCGCCCCGCTCCGCCGCTGGTGCAGCACCAGCCACAGGAAGAACGGCGCACCCAGTGCTGCCGAGAACAGTCCCAGCGGAATCTCCGCCGGCGGATCCAGCGTACGCGCCGCCGTGTCGGCCACCACAATCAGCAGCGCCCCGGTCACCGCCGACACCGGCAGCAGCCAGCGATGCCCCGGACCCACCAGCATCCGCACCACGTGCGGCACCACCAGGCCCACGAAGCCGATCGACCCCGCGAACGCCACTGCCGCCCCCACCAGCAGTGCACTGAACGCAATCAGCTTCAACCGCGTGCGCTGCACATCCAGCCCCAGATGCTGGGCCTGGCGCTCCCCCAGCGCCAGCATGTCCAGCGGCGTCGCCAGACGCAGCAGCGCCAGCGTCCCCAGCACGAACACCGGCGTTGCCGCCGCCACATCCGCCCAGTCTGCCTGCGCCAGCGAGCCCATCTGCCAGAACACCAGCGACTGCAGTTCGCTCTCGCTGGCGATGTAGGTCAGGAAACCAATCGCCGCCGAACAGAACGCCGCCATCGCGATGCCCACCAGCAGCAGCGTGGCCGTACCACTGTTGCGGCCCGGCCGCGCCAGCGCATAGGTCAAGCTGATCGCCGCCGCACCGCCGGCGAACGCGGCCAGCGGCAGTGTCCAGCCGCCGACGCTGCCCGCCCCCAGCACGATCGCCGCCACCGCGCCCAACGCGGCACCCTGGGTGACCCCCACGATGCCCGGGTCGGCCAGCGGATTGCCGAACAGGCCCTGCAGACTGGCACCGGCCATCGCCAGCGATGCCCCCACCAACGCGCCCAGCAGGGCACGCGGAATGCGCAGATTCCACACCACTGCCAGGTCACGCGTGCTCACCTGCGTGGGATCCACCCAGCCCAGCTTGACCCCGATCGCCTGCACAACTTCCAGCGGCGGCAGACGCAACGGACCGACCGCAAACGACGCCAGAATCGCGCCCAGCAGTGCCAGCGCCATGGCCAGCAGCACCCAGCCCCCGGCCGTGCGTCGGGTACGACCGGTCATCACGGTGCCGGCAACGCCGCCAACGCCTTGGCCAGCGCCAACGCGCCGCTGCCCGAGCCCACACTGGTCGATTTCAGCTGCACGTCGGGCATCACCCACACGCGCTTGGCCGCACCCGCCGGCGTCTGCTTCAGGGTCGGATACGCCTTCCACAGCCCCGCTTCGCCACCGAACAGCTGCAGGTCGTTCTCGGTCACCAGGATCACATCCGGCGCGGCCGCGACCACGCCTTCATTGCTGAGCGCCGAATAATTCTGCACACCGGCTTCGGTGCCGATATTCACGCCGCCGGCCAGCGCAATCAGCTTGCCCGACGCGCTGTCTGCCCCGGCCACCGTCGGCGCGCCGCCGGCCCCCGTGGCCGACAGGTGGATCACCCGTGGACGTTGCGCGCTGGCCTTTGCCACCACGGCGGCCTCATCCAGCTGCGCCTGCACCTGCGTTGCCAGCGTCTCACCGGCCTCCCCAGCACCCAGCGCGGCGGCGACCTTGCGCACCTTGTCCGGGGCCGGCTGCAGGTCATCCACGACCACGGCCGCCTCGCCTGCGCCACGCAGCTTCTTCGCCAGTTCAGTGTGTCGGCGCAGGCTGTTGCCGAGGAACAGCGAGCCTTCCAGGCTCAGCACGCCCTCGACGCCGGTGGTGCGGTTGAACAGGAACTGCTTCGGTGCGTTGCGCCCGGACGCGGTGGCCGAGCGCAGCGGCGCGGCGTACACCTGAGCGCCCATGCCCAGCGCTTCAATCACCGCGATGACGTCATCGCCACCGGCCACGATCTTCGAGGTATCGGTCACCGTGACCGAGGCCCCGTCGTCGGAGGTGAGGGTCACCGGCAGCACTGGCGTGATTCCCTCAACACTCGGCACATCGGTCCCTGCCACATGCTGCCAGCCTGCCGGCAGTGCATCGGCCTTCGTCTCCCCGGATGCCGCGGCCGCCGCCGCCGCGGAAGTCGCAGTTTCAGGTGCGGCCGGCTTGTCGCCGCAGGCGCTCAACGCGCCCATCAAGGCCAGCGCCAGCAGCGATTGAGGCAGGTTGATCGAACGACGCATCATGGTTCTCCAGATAAGCGCACGGGGCAAGTGCCCCGTGCGCGGGTTTCACTCAACGGCGCTTGGCGATGCGGGTCACGCGGTCGCCCTTGGGGTCTTCCGCCCCGCGCGATTTGTTGACCGCGAACACGTTGCCCTTGCCATCTTCGCTGACATGGTTGGGGAAGGTGCCACCGTCCAGGTTGCCGACCACCTGGCCATTACCATCGACCACGGTGACGGTGCCCGCACCGCGGTTGGTCACGTAGGCCAGGCCGGACACCGGTTCGAACGCCACATTCAGCGCGCCCGCACCCACAGCCACATCATGCAGCACCTTGCCGCTGGCGATGTCCACGATGAGCAGGTTGTCGCTGCCCTGCGAGGCCACGTACAGGCGGTTGTTCTTTGCATCCACGGCCACGCCCGAGGCGCTGACCGCGTTGCCCAGGTCGATCACCTTGTCGACCTTGCCACTGGCCACGTCGATCACCGCCGCTTCCGGGGTGTCCATGCTGACGGTGTACAGCTTTCCGCCGGCTGCATCCAGGGTCAGGCTCATCGGCACGATCTTGCCATCGTCCACGCCCGATTCCAGGGTGATCGGATCCAGGACCTTCAGGTTCTTCGCATCGAACACCGACAGGTGGTCTTCACCGGTGGCAGAAGCGAACACCTTGCCACGCTGGCTGTCGATCACCACGTCGCGGGCATGCGGCACGGTACCGACCGGGAACTGATGCACCAGGCCCAGATCGGACTGGCGGTACACGGCCACCGTGTCCTGGCGGGTGTTGCTGACCCACACGTTGCCATTGGCATCATCCACGCCCACGCCGTACACGGCATAGACGCTGCCCCCCTTGGCATCCGGCACCTGCGCCGGGGTGATCGCCTTGACCACCTTCAACGACTTCGGGTCCACCTTCAGCAGCTGCGACTGGGTGACCGGCGGGCGACCCACGGCCGAGGTGACGTACAGCGCATTGGCAGCCGGGCTGTAAGCGCTCTGGTACAGGCCCTGGACCAGCTTGCCGGAGGTCAGGTTGAATGCCTTTTCGCCGCTCAGCGGCAGGTTCGGCGACACCCGCAGGGTCGCCACCGCAGCGGCGGCCGGCTGGCTGGCGCGCACCACCACCGGATGCTGGCCCGGCACCGCGTCGGCCGGCACGGTCACCGTGGCCTTGAAGTTGCCCTGCGCGTCGACCACCACGGGGGTGGCGTTGAGCACGGTGTCACCACGCAACAGGGTGATCTGCTGCCCGGGCACGAACTGGCGACCGGTGACCTGGGCGTCGCTGCCCGGCACCACGTTCTCATTGCGGGCGCTCACCTGGCCGCGGAAGCCATTGGCCGGGGTATCAAACACCGGTTCTGCCAGCGCGCTGCTGCTGGCGACGGCAAGGGCAACCGCAAGCGCGGTACGGGTCAATACGGTGAAACGGGTCATGTCAGACTCCTTCTGTTGGGGACGCGCGTTGCCGCGCGGTGTCACATGGGTTGCCTTGGCATGGCCGCTGCATCGCGGCGGTGGCGGTAGGCCACGCCCTGCCTGGGTAAGCGAAAAACAGATCAATCGGCGGTACCGTCCGCCGCGGTGGGTGTGGCACTGCGGTCGGCAATGCCATACAACTGGCTGAGGGTGGCCTTCAGCGATGCCGGCAGCATCGGGCCGTGGCCCAGCCCGGGAAACTCACGGTAGCCAACCTGCAGGCCGGGCAGCTCACCCAGGCGCTGGCTCAGCTTCCACGCGGCATCCGGGGTGGCTCCGCCGATGCGGCGCAGGTGTGCCACCACCCGGGGATTGTTCATGTCCCGCACGCCGCGGTTGCCGCTGCGTTCGTCGCCGCCCAGCATCACCGTCAGCTGCGCCGGCTGGCCGCGACGGTTGTCGATGAACTGTTTCTCCAGATCGCGCTGGGGCGCACCTTGGCTCCACCACAGCGACGGGCTGGCCGCGATGTAGTGCTGGAACGCCGCCGGGCGGGTGTACAGGGTGCTGAGCACGAACAACCCGCCCAGCGAATGCCCCCATAACGACTGCTGCCTCGGGTCGATGCGGGCGCGCTTTTCCACCTCGGGCTTGATCTGACGCTCGATCATGTCCATGAACTGGAACGCACCACCACCACTGGATACGGTCTTGCCGCTTTCGTCGTCGGCGACATCGATCCACGCGGTGTAGTCCTGGGTGCGGGCTGCGGAATCCACCCGCAGGTCGTTGTCGTAACCGATGAATACCAGCACTGGGGCCGCCCTGGCGGCCAGTTCCCCGAGCATCGCCTGGTCCAGCACCATCGCAGCGGCATTGCCATCCAGCATGTACAGCACCGGGGCCGGTGCCTTCGGTGTAGCCGCCGGAACACCGACGGTCACCCGCCAGCGGCGCGAGTGGTCGGCGCTGTCGATCACGAAACGTTCGAAGCGGTAGGACTGCGCCGGCTCATCCAGCACCGTGTGGCCGATCTTCTGCAGCGGATTGCGCTGCTGGGCGTGGACGCTGCTCATGGCGAGCATGCACAGCATGGCGACGGCGGCGAACCGGCGGCACGCAACGGAGAAAGGGAGATGAAAGCGGCTGGACACAAATGCAACACCGGGGATCACAATCGACCCAGTGTATCTCAAATGCGAATGGGTATCACTTGTAGGTCCGGGCTTACCCGGCTGCTCTTCACGGATCGGCGTCGAACACCACCGTGACATCACCCCGGTACCGCGTGCCCGGGTGCGCCAGCATCGCCTGTACCGCCCCCCCCTGCACCGCCAGATGCAAGCGTGCCGGCCGCCCGATCACCACGGTGTCCGCACCAAACACCGGTGGCGCGCCAAGGCTGTTCAGCCCCACCGCCACGGCGGCCGCGCCGCTGGCAACATCGCGGAAGCCTGGCAGGGTCACACTGACATCCAACGGTGCATCTTCGGCATCAACCGTGGTGTTGCGGATGCCGCAGCGTCCGTCCGGCTGCGGATACTGGCATTGCAGCGAGACGCTGAAGCGACCGCTGCTGCTGACGCCGAAGGCGAGCTCCCGTTCCAGCGCCGCCGGCACGATGCCCTGCTCGGTCCATGCCCGCCAGCCGCCTGTTGGCACCAGAAGGGCCCGGTCGCTTCCGGGCGGAATGTCCAGCCGGAACGCATGCTGCACATCCAGCCGGAAATGCACATGCACCAGGCGATCTGTCAGGGCTATCCCGTTGCCGAGATCGAAGTCGGTACCCTCGCCCGTGCCTCCGAAGCTGTAAACGGTGGAGCCGTTGTAGACGCCACTGCGCATGTCCAACGGGGCCGGCGTGTCCAGTGCGTACACGAAATCCAGCATGGGAATGGCGTAGTTGTTGGTGTTCACCCAGTGCAGCGAGCACGCCGCCGAGCCTTGGCCGCCATCCCGACGCAGCAGCATGCGCATCAGGGTGTAGGGACCGCTTCCGGTGATGCCAAAATCACAGCCGCGTGCGTTGCCGGTGGACGCAAAGTAGTCCGCACCGTCGCGCTCCTCGTCCGAGTAGCGCATCGCTGCGCCAATAATGCGCAGCTCCAGGTCAAACGTGCTCGCCCCGTCCTCCGAGGTAACCTGCACCGTCCGCGGGGGCGGCATGCGGATGTAGAACCCATCCGGCCCCCAGTCGGTCACGCGGACGGCGTCCTTGCTACCCCGCAGGGTGGTGTCGATGCTCCACCAGTTGTTCTGCCTGCACCGCTCCAGGTGCGCCTGCGCGCACACGCCGGTCCAGGGCGTGGTGTTGGTGAAGGTCCGCACGGCGGAGTCATTCAGATCCGGCTTGAACTCGGCCGTGATGTACACGTCCGCGGCGCCTGCCGGACCCGCCAGGGCAAGCACCAACAGCGTAGAGGTCAGCGCTTTGAAGATCATGGCGCTTCTCCAGCAGGCGTATTCCCGCGCTGCGCAAGACCTGCAGGCGGACACTTCAGGACACCCGCCATCCACACATCTCCTTGCGACCGCGTGACCTTGCCATCCAGCGCGAACTGGCACTGGTTCACCTCCGGGTGCTGCACCTCAAGCGTCGGCACGCGGCGACTGACTTCCAGCGCGAAGAAGCCGTCCGCTTCGGTCACGCTGCGTCCGGCGTGATTGACCACGCGGGCACCGGTCAAGGGGCGTCCCTGCGCATCACGCACCTGCCCCAGCACGGTCACCGTCTGCAGCACCTCGACCGCACCATGGAGGACGCCGCCGCGGTTCAGGTGATACGGCAGCACCGACGGCTGGATGCTGGCGGCCGGCGCACGGCGGCCATCGAAGTCGATCTGCAGCGCGCCGGCCCGGTACGCGGGCACCGGCAGCAGGTTGCGGCCCGGGCGTAGAACATAGCTGCCACCTTGGTGGTCATGCGCACGCAAGGCGACACCGGGAACGTCCGAGCGCACGTCCACGATCATTCCGGTACGCGTGCCGCCGAGGTGACCGGCACCGGTCAACGCCATCCGCCCACCTCCGACGGCCATCGTGCTTTCCAGGTTCACCCCCCCGCTGCGCTCACCGTGCAGCGACGATCGCTGCAGGTAGGCGTCGCCGCGCAGCGCCGGATGCTCGAACTGCGCGTTGCCGCTGACGCCGATGCCGTCCCGGTCTGCGGTGGCCTGCACACCAACGCCCTGCAGCAGCCCCTGTTCGAATTCATTCTGCACGCCCAGACTGGCGTACAGGTCGCGTCCGCCCTGCCGGCCTGCGCGCGAACCCAGGCTGCCACTGACGCGGCGTTGGTCGCGTCCGAGCGCGATGTTCAGGCTGAGGTCGACACCCCGATTGCGCCGCAGCCCGGTGCTGGCGTTGCCCGGTCGGTCGAACAGCGAAACGCGCCAGCTGGCGTCACTGCCCCACAGGCGCTGGCGTCGACTGAAAGAGAGGTCCACTCCAACGCCGCGGCTGACACCGCGCTGGTGCGAAACCCGCGCGGCCAGGTGACCGCTGTCGCCCACGCGATGGTTGAGTCCAATCGCGCTGGTCTGCAGCCAACCTTCGCGGAGCTCTACCCCCTCGTCCACCGTGTACCAGGGAGCCGCCAGCGGCCGCCGCTCCTGCCAGCTGCGGTTGTGCGAGACCATCACGCTGCCATTCCGATAGCGCATCAATCCCTGCAGATCGACACCGTGGCCATCGGCGCTGGACGTGTAGGCATTGGTGTACAGGCTTGCGCGGTCGTTGAGTTGCCAGTCCAGCGAACCGGCCGCGGCCCGCGCATGCCCGATGTGCTGCACGGCCACACCCAGCACGGCACGGGCGTGAGCCAGGTAGTTGATCACCCCGCCTGCACCCAGCTCACCGGACTGCGGGTCGTCCACGCTGTCCAGCAGGCTGCGCTGCACACCGGCGAAGGCGCTGTAACGCCACCGCCGGCTGGGATCCCGCCAGTGCGTCGGCTTGTGGATCACCGCGTTTTCGCGGCTGGTTTCACGACCATCCTCGATGACCCGCAGTTCCACCTCGTAGATGCCGCCGGGAAGTCGCTGCGTGTCCAGTCGCTGCAGTCCCGGGCGCACCGGCTGGCTCTGGATCAGCGCGCCATCACGGTAGACCTCCACCCGACCTTCGCGGTTGGCGGTGACGTACACCGGATACAGGCTGGACGCCCGCCCGTCCACGCGCAGACTGTCGGAGGAACCGGCCATCAGGCCGGCGGTGGTGAACACCCGGCTGCTGGCGGCGCGCGGCTGTCGGGTGACACCCTGGAAGTTCGGCATGAAGTAGCCTGCCCGCACAAAGTGATCGTTGAATTCCCGCTGCGCGTACAGGCTCTGCACTACATGACGGAGCCCGCTGTCGACATCGCTGTCCCGGTACACCTGGTAGTGTCCGTCCACGCTCCAGTTGCCGATGCTGGCCTGGGCGTCCAGCGCATAGCGGCCCGCATGGGTCGCGCCCTCGCTGGCATAGGCATTGAGCTGGTGGTGCAGGATCAGCCCCCGGCTTCCCCCTTGCGGAAGCGCATGATGGCGGGGCGCGCTGACGCCCGCTGCGTCGGCTGCGGTACTTGCAATCGACAGCAGCGAACTTTCCAGACTGTAGTGCAGCCGGGTCATCCCGGCGGGACAGTTGCGCGTGCACGGACCAAGCGGATGCGGCATCGCCAGAGCGCCCTGCCAGCGTGCGCGTTCCGCCTCCGGTAAACGGCTGCCTGAGTGCTCCACGAACTCCAGCAGCGATACGGCGTTATCGCGCGACAGCACCGCCCGCGCATCGCCGAGGTAATGGCCATCCTTCTCCACCCGAAGGATCAGCGGCGCGTCGAAGAAGTGATGCTGGAAATCATCCGGCAACTGGCCGGCCTGCTCCAGCAGATGCAGGCTGTCCAGCACCACGGGGGCCGTCCTGGCGGATGCAGGCAGACAAGACAGCAGCATCGCGGTCGACAGGGGAAGCAGGCGCGACATGAGGAATCCAGCAGAGTGAATCAGTAGCGGCACACGCGGACGGGCACCGTGCGGAACCAGCGAGGTGCCGCACGGCACCGGCACAGCGTGGGCAGGATCAGGGCGTGCCGCTTTCGAACATCATGAAAACGTTGCCCTGGTAGTTACCCTGCGCATAGCCGCCTGCGGTGGGAGCGGCCGCCAGGATCTCCACCGCCGCGCGCTTGCTGGCCGCCGCTTCGGTGGCACTGGCCACCTCGGCGGCGGCCGCCGCGCCGACCCCGAGCTCCTGGCCCGCCACGCTGACGGTCAGACCAATCTGGTTGCCGGCGCTGGTCAGCAGCGCCTCGGTGCTGAGATAGGCGACAATCGCGCCGAGCCCGCTTTTCATGTCGATCTGCTGGCGGATCGGATCCAGCCGTTCGGTGGCCAGGTTCCAGCGCATGCTCTGCACGCGGCCGGCCCAATCACCCACCGGCGAGATCTGCAGGCCGGTGGGTGAAGGCACGACGGCCTCCACCGTCACCTGTAGCGGATACTGCTCAACCGCTGCCATCGCACCCAGCGGGGCCAGCAGCAGCGCGCCCGCCAGGGCACACGGAATCATCATCAAACGCATAACGTCATCTCCAGAAGAGGTTGGAACGGATGCCGCGTCACGGAACCCGCGCGGCCGGGCTTGAACAACGGGAGAGGTCAGGGCAGCTGCAGCGGCCGGCGGCGTTCGCCTTCCACCAGTTGCAGTCGATGGCGCTGGCCCTGGTCCTGATCGAGACGGTGTTGCCGGAACGGCAGCAGGTGGATGCGCTGCGCCGGGCTGCACGTTTCAGCACGGCCGCTGCCAACGCAGGTACGCAGGTCATCCAGCACGGCGGTACTGTTGCCCACGTTGTGGAACAGAACATGGGTCGGTCCGTGCTCGGTGCGGACCTCGTAGTGCGCGCTTTCCGGATGGACAATCACGAACACGCCGTAGCCCGCCAGCACGTTGACCCCGGCGGACAGTTGCGCGTCGTAGTCGCGTGCTTCGTCGGTGGTGAGCGCGAACTCATCCGCCGCCTTCGGCAGCACCGGGATGAAGCGGACACGGTAATAGCGCTCGCGGCTGCGATCGCCCAGGAACACCAGGCGCGCTGCCTGCTGTCCCTGGGCAGGAATGATCAGCCGTGCGGGGCTCGCGACCAGCCCGTCCCCACCCGCTGCGGTGGCATCCACCGCATGTTCGTGTGCGCGCTGGTCATTGTCATAGACCACCTCGCTGATCACGACCCGGACGAAGGCCGTGGCGGTTCCACGGTTGTGCACGCGCTTGAGCAGGCTGGCCTGGTCGGACTCAAGGTACTCATACATCGCCCCGACATGGATGCTCGGGGCGGCCGCATGGCCAATGACAGGCAACCCGAAAGACAACAGCAACGGCCACAGCAGTCGTTTCATCACAACAGATCCCACGACGGAGCGCTCTGCATGCGGCTGTCGTCGCCGCACACCAAACAGGACGCACAGAGTAGGCGCGCCGGCCCGCCGCACCCCATGCAACTTGTTTCAAGGCGGCGTAGGAATCCTTGCGGAATGCGCAGCCAGAACGCACAACGCCCCGTCACACGGGGCGTTGTAGGGGTGCTCCATTGCGCTCGGTCAGGGTGTCGCAGCCGTGCGCCATGTGGACACCTGGGCACGCGTGCGCTCCAGCAACGCATCCAGTGCCTGGCGGTCATAGACCTGTCCGCGCATCACCACGGTGTTGATGCGGCGCGTAGCCTGGATGTCCTGCAGCGGATTGGCATCCAGCAGCACCAGGTCCGCCGCACGCCCCTGGCCCACGCTGCCATACCGGTCGAGCTGGCCAAACCAGGCGGGGCCGGCACGGGTGGCGGCTGACAGCGCCTGCGCCGGGGTCAAGCCCTCTTTGACGAACAGACTCAGTTCGTCGTGCAGCCCGATGCCGGGATAGTTGAACGAGTTGAGGAAGCCGGCGTCGGTACCGGCCATGATCGTGACACCGGCCTGCTGCAGCAACGGCAGTACCGCTGCCACCTGGTGATACTGCCGATGGCGCGCTTCGATCTGCGCCGGCGTGGCCTTGGCAGCACGCTCGACCCGCCATGCGTAGGTGCCCTGCAGCTTGGGCCCGATGTACTCAAGGTACGGATCGCTGGCGTGATCGTCCTGGTCCAGGAAGTCCAGGATGCGCCCGCCGTTGAGCGTGGGCGTCACGTACACGCCCTTGGCGGCAAAGCCGCGATACGCCGCCAGCGCGGTGTCGCGGTCGAAGCCCGCATCCAGACGCTGGTTGGCTTCTGCACGATTGATCCGCCCGGCAGCGAAATCGGCGGCAATGGCGGCTTCGTCCTTGACCCCGGCTTTGTAGGCGTAATCCAGGTGCTCAATCGAACTGATGCCGGCATCGACGGCCTGCTGGACGGTCAAGGCCATTGGAATATGGCCCGACGCACGCAGTCCGTTGGCCCGCGCACCGCTCACCGCCTGCAGGAAGAGCTCCGGGGTCAGCGTGCTGTCGGTGATCTTGACGAAGTCCACCCGGTCCTCGCGCAGGCGCTTGAAGGCGGCGTCCAGGTCTTCGCGGCTGCCGACTTCGATGGTGCCCTTCCAGACCGGCTTGACGCCCTCGATCTTGGCACCCGAGGTGAACAGGCGGGGACCCTCCAGCGTGCCTTGCGCGATCTCTTCACGCCATGCCAGCACCTGGCCAGGCAGGTCACCGGAACAGTCGCGGATGGTGGTGATGCCGTGGGCGATATACAGCGGCAGCAGCGCCTTGTTCTCCTCCACCAGCTCGGGACCGCCGCCAAAATGCACGTGCATGTCCCACAGGCCGGGAATGAGGTAGCGACCGCTGCCGTCGATCCGCCGCGGCGCGGTCCATGCTTTCGCGATGGCCGAATCTGCACCCACCGCCACGATGGCATCGCCGCGTACCACGACCGCCTGGTCGGGATGCGTGGTCGCCTGTTCCACGTCGACCACGGTGGCATGGCGGATGATCAGGTCGGCGCGCTCGGCAGCAGAGACCGCCGGCGACATGGCCAACAACAGGGACAGCAGCACTACGGAACGCTTCATGGCAGGTCGAAATGTGGAGTCCCCTGCACCTTACGGCGCAGGGGCACATATTCACCAGTTAAATTTCACCATGTACTACATTCATGAAACAAATACGTCTCAGGCGTCGGCCTGCATCGCCGGTCGCGCCATGACCTCGCCCAGCCAGCGCGCAACGGCGGGATGCCCGTCTACCTGCGCGCCGACGTACACCCCATAACCCACCACCTGCGCCACGACTAGGTCGACCAGGGAATATGCCGGGCCCACCATCCAGTCCTGCGCGCTGAGCCGCGCCTCCAGAATGTCCAGCAGTTCCTGCAGCAGCGCACGCGCGACTTCGGCATGCGCCGCGTTCTCGAGTTCACCTGCGGTGCTGGCCAGACGCAGTCGATTGATGGCCTGCCCGTAGGTCACATACGACCAGGCGCACCAGGACATGGCCTGCAGGCGCTCGGGCGTTCCCTCCGCCGGCCACAGGCCCTGGGCAACGCCGAAGCGCGCGCCCAGCCACAGGTGGATGGCAAGGGCTTCAAAGATGGGCGTGCCATCCACTACCAGGCAGGGCACTTTGCCGTTCGGGTTGATCGCCAGGTATTCGGGGGTGCGCTGCTCACCGTTGCGGATGTCGATGCGGACGCGGTCGTGGGGAACAGCCAGTTCCGCCAGCGCGCAGGCAATCGGCGTGGCGCTGGACATCGGGTGCCAGTAGAAGACAAGAGACATGTGCATTCCTTTGTGTTGAGGGACGTCGCGGTGCCGCCACCGGGGCTTGCACCATGGATGCAGGCTAGCGACCATTGCGGACAGTTCCTGTCCTCGATTGTGGCGATCCTGCGCTCATGCTGACCACCTCGTCCCGCCTGCTCCGCCTGTTGTCGCTGCTGCAGTCGCGGCCGCACTGGTCCGGCCCGGCACTGGCCACCGAGATGGGTGTGCATGCGCGCACACTGCGCCGCGACATCGATCGCCTGCGCGAGCTCGGCTACCCGATCCAGGCCAGCAGCGGCGTCGCTGGTGGCTACGCGTTCCGTGCCGGCAGGGCGTTGCCGCCGCTGCTGCTGGACGACGAAGAGGCGCTGGCCGCCGCGCTGGCCCTGCGCACTGCCGTCACCGGCACCATCAGCGGCATTGAACAGACTGCGATCACCGCCCTGGTCAAACTGGAACAGGTGATGCCATTGCGCCTGCGACGGCGCCTGGATGCGTTGCGCACCGCGATCGTGCCGACCCATCCCGGCGGTCCGGTGGTCGATGCCGGTCTGCTTGGCACCCTGGCGGCTGCCTGCCGCGACCAGCTGCAGCTGCGCTTTGACTACGCCGACCGCAACGGCGTTGGCAGTCATCGCCAGGTCGAGCCGCAGGGCGTGGTCCAGGCCGAACGCCGCTGGTACCTGGTCGCCTGGGACACGGCACGCCAGGACTGGCGCACCTTCCGCATTGACCGCATCACCGCGGCACCGCAGGTCGGCGTGCATTTCCGGCCACGGCCATCGCCCGCTGATGGCGACCTCGGCCGCTACGTGAAACAGATTCTCGCGCTGCCCAGTCACGCCGTTGAGGCACAGGTCGTGCTGCATGCGCCGCTGGCCGCCATGCGCCAGCGGGTGCCGCCCAGCCTGGGGGCACTGGAGCTGCGGGACGCGGACAGCTGCCTGCTGCGCTGTGCCGAGTACGCCCCCGGGCTGCTGGAGATCTGGCTGATCATGCTGGAGGTGGAGTTCGAGGTGCTGGGCCCGCCGGAACTGCAGCAGCATCTGCGAGACACCAGTGCGCGCCTGCTGCGCGGGGTGGCGTATGCTGGTCGCCCATGACCGCCCGCGCCACCTCTCCACGCACGCTGTTCGATCTGGACCTGCTGCGCGCCATGGTCATGGTCGCCGACTGCGGCAGTTTCACTACGGCGGCGGCGCGGCTGCACTCCACCCAGAGCACGATCAGCCAACAGATCCGGCGCCTGGAAGACATCGCCGGGCGTCCGTTGCTGGTGCGCGCCAATCGTGATGTTCATCCCACCGATGCCGGCCATGCGCTGCTCGGCATCGCCCGCCAGATGCTGGCACTCAACGACCAGATGCGCGAGGTCCTGGCCGGTGCCATCGTGGCGGTCACCGTGCGCCTGGGCGTGCCGGAGGATTTTGTCAGCCGCCGCACCAGCACCCTGCTTGGCCGTTTCAACCGCCGTCACCCGCACGTGAAACTGGAAGTAACCAGCGGCTTGAGTCGCGACCTGGCACAGGCGTTCGACCACGGCGAGCTGGATCTGGCCGTGGTCAAGCAGCGACGCGCCAGCCGGCCGGCAATGGCCTGCTGGCCCGAGCCGATGCGCTGGGTGGACAGTGCGCGCACGCCGCGCCTGCAGGAGGACCCGGTGCCGCTGGTCACCTTCCCGCCGCGTGGCCTGTACCGCGATGAGCTGATTGCGGCAATGGAGGGCCTGGGACGGCGCTGGCGGATCAGCTTCACCAGCTCCAGCCTCAGCGGCATCCAGGGAGCGGTGGCCGACGGCATGGGCATCAGCCTGCTGCCGGCCCGCGCCGTCACCCGAGACCATCGCGTGCTCGGCGCACGCCAGGGATTCGCCCCCATGGACAGCTTTGAGGTGGCGCTGCTGCATCGACCGGCTGCCGAGCCGATCATCGTGGACCTTGCCACCCAGTTCGCGCGCCTGCTGGACCGCGGACAGCGCTGAGCGCGGTGCACGCCAACGGTTCCCGGCGCGGTTGGTTGAAAAAACGACGTTCTGGCAGATGACGGTGAAGCGCCGTGGAGCCCTGCTCCGCTTATAGGAATCATCCTAATCTGATGTGAGAAGAACCTTGTGACGCGTTCAAGCAGTAAGAATGGCGCAAATCCCACGATTGCGTGCCTCCCGTGTCCAAGCGCCATCCAGGTCCCGTGTGCGGAAAATGCCTTCCGTCCGTTCTCAAGATTGCCCTTCTCGATGACCACGACGTGGTCCGCCATGGCAGTTGCGTCCATCTGTCCAACCACAACCGGCTTGAAGTGGTAGGCAACCATGCGCGCAGCAGCGCCCTGATTGCCACGCTGGCACGTTGCCACGTCGACGTGGCGGTCATCGATTACGCGCTGGCCGAAGGCGACCTGCAGGGCATGGAACTACTGCGCATGCTGCGCCGCCGCTTCCCGCGGGTGCGTCTGTTGATGTTCTCGGCCAACGTCCACCATGTGATGATCTCCAACACCATCGCAGCCGGTGCCGCCGGAGTAGTGTCGAAGAGCCAGTCACTGGAGGAGCTGGCGCGCGCCGTGGGCCGCGTTGCCGCTGGCCACATCCACCTGCCCGAGGGCTATCGTGATGAGCACGCTGAACATCGACTGACCCCGAGCGAACGTGAAGTGCTGCAGCTGTGCCTGAGCGGGATGACGGTCACCGAGATCGCCGCTGTGCGCAACCGCAGCATCAAGACCATCAGCACACAGAAGCACGCTGCCTTCCGCAAGCTTGGCCTGCGCACCGACCGCGACCTGTTCACGCTGCGCCATCAGCTGGCGGTGTTGTGAGCATGGTTCGTTGCTGCGCCGCGGCACTGTTGACTGCCTGGCTTCTGGCGCTCTCCGCCCATGCGTCCGACGGCAGTCGACTGATCCGTGTGGCGGCCGATCCGTCACAGCATCGTCTGCTCACCCCGGAAACCCGGGTGGCAAGAGATGCCAACCTGGTCAGCAGCTACGCCCAGCTGGTGAGCCAGGAAACCGGGCTGGATTTCCGCGAGCACAGGGTGGAATCGGCGCGCGCCGCGCTGCAGGCGCTGTGTGATGGCCGGGCCGATCTGATGCTGCTGCTGGGTGGACTGGAGGGTGCGCCCTGCAACACGCTGGTCGCCTCGCCTGCGTACTACCGCGGACAGGCGCTGCTGGCCAGCCGTCACACCCACCCCAACCCACCCGAACTTACGCACCTGCGCCGCGTTGCGGTGATCGGCGGAAGCCGTTACGCCGAGTGGCTGGCCACCCATCACCCGAACCTGCAGACGATGTCGGTACCCACGCTCCGCGAGGCGTTGGCGGCGGTGGAAACCGGCGTTGCCGATGTCGCGCTGGAGCTGGATGTGGCCATGCGGCCGGCGGTGCGCCGGGACCACGGCGACAGCCTGCTGCTGCACGGGGCACCCGGCAATCTGCCGGGCAGCCTGCATCTGGTGGTGCGGCACCAGGACCACGCGCTGCTGGACCAGATCCACCAGGCGATGCGATCAATCAGCCCGCAGGAACACGCGCTGTTGATGCAGCGCTGGACCCGCGCCACCTAC
Source organism: Stenotrophomonas sp. (assembly GCA_039592995.1). GTDB lineage: Bacteria > Pseudomonadota > Gammaproteobacteria > Xanthomonadales > Xanthomonadaceae > Stenotrophomonas. The sequence goes on from JBCNQC010000001.1 coordinate 190,966, forward strand.
TTCAGCGGCCCCTCCATTGCCGTGCTGTCGCAGCATTTCCGCTGGGAACTGGCAACCATGGGCCTGACCGTTCTGTCGCTGCTTGCTGCCGGCTTCTGGCTGCGCCGCATGCAGTTGGCTGCACGACGCAGCGAGCGTCAGCAGGCCAGATTCATCGCCACGATGAGCCATGAGGTCCGCAACGCCGCACAGACACTGGTGGCCTCGGTGGACCTGCTGCATCAGTCCGGCCTGGACAAGGGACAGCAGCAGCTGGCCGATGCCGCGCGTGTCGCAGGAACCGGACTGCGCCAGCTGCTCGGACATGCACTGGACTACTCACGTCTTGCCGCCGGCGAGTACCAGCCACACCCCGCCTGGCAAGACATGCGGCAACTGGCGCTGGAGTGCGCGGCGACCCACCGCCCCAGCGCCGAGGACAAAGGGCTGACCCTCACCGTGCGGCAGCTGACCGATCCGCTGCCGCGCATGTGGGTGGACGCCGACGCGCTGCGCCAGGTGCTGAACAACCTGCTCGGCAATGCGCTCAAGTTCACCGATCGAGGCAGCGTGGAGATCCTGCTGGAACTGAAGCTGGAACCCGAACGTGCCACCTTGCTGCTGGGCGTCCACGACACCGGCATCGGCATTGCGCACGATCAGCAGCACGCTGCGTTCAAACCCTTTGCCCAGGTGCACGACGCGCAGGAACACAAGGTGGGCGGCTCGGGCCTGGGCCTGTCGATCTGCAACGACCTGGTGAAGGCACTGGGCGGTCACGTCAGCCTGTGCAGCGTGCCCGGCCAGGGCAGCAGCTTCGAAGTCCTGCTGCCGGTGGTCATTGAAGCCCCGGACAGCGGGCCGGTCGGCCAGCCACTGGCCGGGCGCTCGCTGCTGCTGGTCGAAGACCATGCGCTCAACCGCACGGTGGTCAGCCGGCAGCTGGCGGCGCTGGGGGCATCGGTCAGCACCGCCGCCGATGCTGCCTCCGCGCTGCAGTCCCAGGCCAGCGAGCCCTGTGGGGTGGTGCTGCTGGACTGCGTGCTGGGCGACATCAGCGGCTACGACCTGGCCAGGCTGCTGCGTCGGCAGGAACTGGAGCAGCAACGTCCGCCCGCCATGCTGATCGCGCTGTCGGCCAACGACGCACCGGCGCACGTGCAACGCTGTCGCGACTGCGGCATGGATGCGGTGCTGTACAAACCCCTTGATACCCGTCAGCTGCTGTCGCTGCTGGGGATGGGCAGTACTGCTGCAGGCGTTGCGGACGTGTCGCTCACCGCCAACGATGATCCGATGTGGCTGCATTATCTCCAGGCCGTGCTGGAAGAGCAGCAGGCCATCAATGAAGCGCTGCGCGCCCACGATGGCAAGCGCCTGCGCCACCACGCCCACCGCCTGGCCGGGGTGCTGCGCATGCTGGGGCAACCGTCACTGGCGGGAATCGCCTCCGACCTGCACGAGCTGGACCTCGAAGAGCCTGCCGACTGGCTGGAAGTGGAGCGCCTGCTGGGCTACCTGCGCCCGGCGTTGGCGCTGCTGACGCGCAGCTGCCCTACTTCAGCTGCAACGGATAGCGCTGCCACAGCACATGCACCAGAAACCCGGTCAGTTCCGGATCCTTGGCCGTGATTGATGCGCGGATCTTGTCCAGCAAGACCATGTCGCTGCAGGTACGCACGTCAGCATGCCCGGCCTGCCCGGCCCGACGCGCACGGTAGCGGGCCGCCCGCTGGGCATCGGTCATCGCGTATCCGAACGTGGGCGGCCGACCGCGCTTGCGCGGCAGCATCAGCTCCAGGGTACCGGGGTCATCTTCATCACGCATGACGGATCGGGAGGTAAAACGGGGGCGCGAAAGATACCACGTCAGGCAGTGGATTCGGCCACCCGGGCCCCCGCCCAGACCAGCACGAAGCCCGCCAGCAGGCTGACCGCCAGATACACCGGCATCCCCCAACCGTGTCCGTTGCGCAGCAGCAGCACCGCCTCGAGCATCATCGACGAAAACGTCGTCAGCCCGCCGATGATGCCGACGATGAGGAAAGCCCGCCAGTACGGGGCCGCCGCGCCTTTGGTCTGCAGCCAGACCATCACGTAACCGACTGCGAAGGCCCCCATCAGATTGACCGTCAGAGTGCCCCACGGGAAGCCGCTGCCAAACTGGCGCAGCATCGCATCCCCGATGATGAAACGCAGCGATGCGCCCAGCGCGCCGCCCAGCATCACCAGCCCGAGCTGTTGCCACCAGGCACCCGGCAGCAGGCTCATGTCCTGCCCTTTGCGGCGCGGGCCTGTGCACGCTCCGCACGCAGGCGGTCCAGCTTCTCTTTCAGCTTGATTTCCAGCCCGCGCGGGACCGGCTCGTAGTACACCCGCTCGCCCATCGCATCCGGGAAACCGGTCTGGTCCAGCGCGATGCCGCCCTCGGCATCATGGTCGTACTGGTAGGTCTTGCCGTAGCCCAGCTCTTTCATCAGCTTGGTTGGCGCATTGCGCAGATGCAGTGGCACCTCCTGGGTGCCGGTTTCGCGCACTTCGGCCTTGGCCAGATTGAAGGCGGCGTAGCCGGCATTGGACTTGGCGGTGCTGGCCAGATACAGCACCAGCTGCGCAAAGGCCAGCTCACCTTCGGGGCTGCCCAGCCGCTCGTAGATGTCCCACGCTTCCAGCGCCATGCTCTGCGCACGCGGGTCGGCCAGGCCGATGTCCTCGATCGCCATCCGGGTGAGGCGCCGCGCCAGATAGGCCGGGTCACAGCCGCCGTCCAGCATCCGGGTCAGCCAGTACAGTGCCGCATCGGGATTGGAGCTGCGCACCGACTTGTGCAGCGCCGAGATCTGGTCGTAGAACTGCTCGCCGCCCTTGTCGAAGCGGCGGGTACGGTCGGCCAGCACCTGCTGCAGCATTTCCGGGGTGATCACCCCGTTGTCGCCGCCCGCCAGTTCCGCTGCGATCTCCAACAGGGTCAGCGCCCGGCGCACGTCGCCGTCGGCGGCGGTGGCAATTTCCAGCAGCGCCTCGGCACTCACCTGCACCGGTTCCCCACCCAGGCCCCGCTCCGGGTCCTGCAGCGCCCGCTCCAGGGCCTCGACGACGTCGGCCGGCGATACCGCTTCCAGCACGTGCACGCGGCAGCGCGACAGCAGTGCCGAGTTCAGCTCGAACGAAGGGTTCTCGGTGGTCGCGCCGACGAATACGATCGTGCCGCGCTCGATGTGCGGCAGGAACGCGTCCTGCTGGGCCTTGTTGAAACGGTGCACCTCGTCGACGAACAACACCGTGCGGCGGCCTTCGGCAAAGCGCTGCGCCGCCTCCGCCAGCACCTGGCGTACCTCGGGCAAGCCGGACAGCACCGCCGAGATCGCGCGGAACTCGGCGTCGGCGTAATGCGCCAGCAGCAGCGACAGCGTGGTCTTGCCGCAGCCGGGCGGCCCCCACAGGATCATCGAGTGCACGTGCCCCGACTCCACCGCACGGCGCAGTGCGCTGCCCGGGGCGAGCAGGCGCTTCTGCCCGACCATCTCATCCAGGGTCTGGGGACGCATCCGCTCGGCGAGCGGGCGCAGGTGGTCACGATCCACGGTCAGCAGATCGGGACCATTGAATGTCGTTCGGTTTCTGGCCACGCCTTATTGTATGACGGGCGCGATCATTCGCCGATGACGTCGGTGCCCTTCGGCGGCGTGAAGGTAAACGTGTCCTTGCTGAAGGCCGGATTGCGCTTCCAGCCGCTGAACCTGATCACCGTGCGCTGGCCGACCGCATCCAGCACTTCCATCCGGGCCAGACCCTGCGCATCGAAGCCCAGCGCGGCGTACTGGAAGGCGGTCTCGGTTTCACGCTTGGGGCTCAGCGACAGCCACTGCAGGCCATCACGCGGCGCGGCTTCCTCACTGACGTCGTACTGCTTGTCCAGCAGCGCCGGGGTGACCAGCGCCACCAGCGGGCTGTTCTGCTCCTCCGGGCCCTGCACGCGCTTGGTCGCCTGTTCCAGGTCCGGCTCATACACCCAGACCGTCTTGCCATCGGCCACGATCAGCTGCACGTGCGGCTTCTGGTACTCCCAGCGCAGCTGGCTTGGAGCCGACAACGCGACCCGGCCGCTGGTGTTTTCCTTCACCTTGCCGTTCTTGTCGAACACCTGCTGGCTGAACTGCCCGTCCAGGCCTTTCAGGCCCTGGGTGAAGCGGTTGAGCTCATCGCGCCCGCCGGCCCAGGCGCTGGCCGATACGGCACTGGCGCATACCAGGGCAGCAACAACAAGGTGGCGACGGAGAGAGGTCTGCATTCGGGTATCCAGGCGATATTGAAGGATGGAGCCAGTGTGCCCGGCTAAAGCTGAATGGGCAGTGCAGCTACTGCCGCCGGCGACTCGACATTGGCACACGGGACAGCCGGCATTATAGATCGGCCTGCACCGTGCGCAGGTCGCCATACAACACCTGCCCGCGGAAACCCCGTCGTACCTGCTGGTACAGCTCGCGGAACGCGGGGTAGTCGGCGGGCTGACACAGCGCCTGCGCCCCGCGCACGGCACGCTGGTGCAGGCGGTGCTGGGCCACGATCACCTGCCCTTCCCGGCTCCAGCGCAGCTGGTACTCGCCCGCGGCATTGCGGAAGTCGAGGTCGCGCGGAATCGCCACGATCGGCACGCCGGCCGGAAACTCCAGCCGGTAGCGCTCCTCGCGCAGGTTGTCGTTGCAGTAGAACGGCGTGGCGTTCTGCTCGGCCGAGGTGTTGCTGTAGATGTCACGGAACGACTCACCGCCCGGCGCATCCGGCAGCGGCATGCCGCCGACCACCCCGAAGTCGACATAGTCGCGGGCGTGGAAGTCGTAGCGATAGTTGAAGCGCTGGCCCAGATCCTGCGGGTCGCCGAGCAGGGTGAGCTGCCCGCTGCCGTCAAAGCCGGAGGAGGCCATGATCGACTCTTCGACACGGCTGCGGTTCTGCGCATTGAGGCGCGCGAACGCGGCGCGCAACCCGATCTCGCCGACCTCGCGCAGGTCCTGTTCGGTGCGTCCCTGCAGGTTCCCTTCGCGGTCGAACTGGAAGCTGACCGCAAAGCCAGCCCCGTTGCGCGCGCTGTCATTGGCCGGCGTGCGCGCCAGCGCGGCGGTGCGGGTGTGCAGCACCGGGACGCCGAGATCGCCCTCGGGCAGTTGCCCGAAGCGGGCATAGGTGCTGGTGGAATCCAGATACAGATCGAATTCGGGCACGTAGGTGATGGCATGGTTGAACCGCCCCAGCATCGGCACCGCCGGCAAGGTGGGACCGCCCCCCGCGCCGATCAGCACCGGCGTGCTGTCGATGCCACGGGCGGCCAGCAGCGCTTCCAGGATCACCACATGGTCCTTGCAGTCGCCGTAGTGGTTATCGAGGATGCTCTGCGCCGGATTCGGCTCCAGCCCCCCATTGCCCAGGTACACCGCAACGTAGCGGATGTTCTGTGCCACCCAGCGATACAGCGCATCGGCCTGCTCGCGGCGGCCGCTGATGCCACGGGTGATCTGGTCGGCCAGGGTCTGGATGCCCGGGGTCACCTGCGCGGCCACGCCCGCCTTGGCCTGGTAGGCGCGCGCCAGCTCGGACCAATCCTGATAGGTGCTGGCCATGATGGTGGGACTGAACTCCCAGGCCGCCGCCGTCCAGTTCTGTACCGGCATAGGGGTGGTGCGCTGGTAGCGCCACTCCCATTGCGCCAGTTCCCCGCGCCGCTTCGGCCGGGTGCTGCCCTGCACGCCCCGCTGTTCCACGAACATCGGCAGGTTGGCCGGTGCGGTCAGGGTCACCCTGGCGTCGTCGTACTGGTTGAACACGCTGAACGTTTCCCACAGGCCAAAATAGCCCGGGAAGTACGGCTGGGTCTGGGTGCGGCGGGTCTGGTACACCAGCCGGGTGCCCGGGGCCAGGTTGGGAAACACCACCACCCGTACCTTGCGGTCGGCATACATCGCCGCGGCCGCGCTGGAATAGCTTTCCTGGGTGTAGATGCGTTCGGCGGGCACCTCGCGGCGTTGCCCGTCGGCGGTGATGGTGTAGGCCGACAACACCTCCAGCGTTTCCATTTTTTCGCTGTAGCTCAGGCGCACCTGGCTGAACTGCTCGACCGCTGCCTTGGTCTTGAGCAGGATCTCGTATTCCTCGGTCTGCACATTGCCGGCATCCGCACGCACCACGTAGTCGGCGCGGTAGCGGACGAAGCTGTAGTTGTTGCTGGCCTGGGCGTCGCTGGCAGGCGCACTCGACGGCTGCGTGGGGGCGGCCGGGGACGGGGCCGGCACCTGGGCATTCGCACCCACGGGCAGGAAGAAGGCAGTCAGCATCATCCATTGCTTCAGCGTCATCGAGGTTCCTTGGGGTGCCGAGGGCCGGCCAACGGCCGGCGCTACCGGATAGGTCGGTTGCGATGGGCGCAACCGGCTGCTTACTTGGGCGGCGGTGGGGCCAGCACGCTGCGGTCACCGTTGTGCTCAGGCGGGCTGACCACACCGGCCATTTCCATGGCCTCGATCAGCCGTGCGGCGCGGTTGTAGCCGATTTTCAGCCGGCGCTGCACGCCTGAAATGGACGCCCGCCGGGTTTCGGTGACGATGCGCAGCGCCTCGTCGTACAGCGGGTCGGACTCGTCGCCGGCACCGGCACTGGCCTCGGGCAGGCCACCCGGCCCAACCACCACACCATCGCCCATGACCTGCACTTCGTCGAGCACGCCGCTGATGTAATCGGCCGGACCGCTGGCCTTGAGATGTTCCACCACGCGGTGAACTTCTTCGTCGGACACGAACGCGCCGTGCACGCGGTCCGGCAGCGCCGTACCCGGTGGCAGGTACAGCATGTCGCCGTGGCCCAGCAGGGTTTCCGCACCGGACTGGTCGAGAATGGTGCGCGAGTCGATCTTCGAGCTCACCTGGAAGCCGATGCGGGTCGGAATATTTGCCTTGATCAGGCCGGTGATCACGTCCACCGACGGGCGCTGGGTAGCCAGAATGAGATGGATGCCGGCGGCACGGGCCTTCTGCGCCAGCCGGGCAATCAGCTCCTCCACCTTCTTGCCGACGATCATCATCATGTCGGCGAATTCGTCGATGAAGATGACGATGAACGGCAGCGCCTCCAGCGGACGCGGGGCTTCGCCCAGCTCCGGGTTGGGCTTGAACAGCGGGTCCATCAGCGGCTGGCCGGCGTCCTCGGCGTCCTTCACCTTCTTGTTGAAGCCCGCCAGGTTGCGTACGCCAACCGCGCTCATCAGCTTGTAGCGGCGTTCCATCTCCGCCACGCACCAGCGCAGGCCATTGGCGGCCTCCTTCATGTCGGTGACCACCGGGGCCAGCAGATGCGGAATGCCCTGGTAGACACTCAGTTCGAGCATCTTCGGGTCGATCATCAGCATGCGCAGGTCTTTCGGCGAGGCCTTGTACAGCAGGCTCAGCACCATCGCGTTGACCGCCACGGACTTACCCGAGCCGGTGGTACCGGCCACCAGCAGGTGCGGCATGCGCGCCAGGTCGGCCACGGTCGGCCGGCCGGCGATGTCCTTGCCCAGCGCCAGGGTCAGCACACTGGCGGACTTGTCGTATTCCTTCGAGCGCAGCAGCTCGGACAGATAGATCATCTCGCGGGTGACGTTGGGGATCTCCAGACCCACCACCGACTTGCCCGGAATCACGTCAACCACGCGGACCGATTTCACCGACAGGCCGCGCGCGATGTCCTTGTCCAGCGAGCTGATCTGGCTGACCTTCACACCCGGGGCGGGCTCGATCTCGAAACGGGTGATCACCGGGCCCGGGTACGCTCCCACCACCTGCGCTTCGATGCGGAAATCCTTCAGCTTGAACTCGATCTGCCGGGACAGGGTCTCCAGCGTCTCTTCGTCATAGCCCTTGGGCTGCGGCTTGGGGTCATCCAGCAGCGCCAGCGGCGGCAGGTCCGAGCCATCCCCATTGACGCCACGGAACATCGGAATCTGGGTTTCGCGCTTGGCCCGGTCGCTCTTTTCCAGCACCGGTTCGGGGCGCGGCTCGATCTTCACCGGTTCGCGCTTTGCCCGGACCTCGGCGTCGACCTTGCGGACTTCCTGACGCTCCACCCGCATCGCACGGGTCTGCTGCCATTCGCTCGCCTGTTCCTTCTTGCGGTCCAGCAACGGCGGAATGGCCAGAATCGCCCGACCGATCTTTTCCATCACCGCAAACCAGGACAACCCGGTGGCCAGCGTGATCGACGCCAGCAGCAGCACCAGCACGAACAGGTTCGCGCCCAGCGCACCAAAGCCCGCCGTCAGCGAATTACCCACCAGCCGGCCAAGGATGCCGCCCGCATGGGCAACATCGCCGGTGAACAGGCGTACGTGGAGGAAGCCGGTGCCGGCAATCAGGAAGCCCACCAGCCCGACCAGCCGCAGCGCCGGGTCGAGGTCATGTTCCGAAGTGTTCTCGCGCTTGAGCCCGAACATGGCAAACCAGGCCACCGCGCCGAGCACGATAGGCAGCACGAAGGCCATGTAGCCAAAAAGCTGCAGCAGCACGTCGGCCACCCAGGCACCGACCCGCCCGCCCATGTTGTGGATGGGAGCCACCACGCTGCCGGTGTGCGACCAGCCCGGATCGGTCGCCGAATAGGTGAACAGGCTGGCCACCAGATACAGCAGGGCCGGGGCAATGGCGATCAGCCCCAGGTCACGCCACAGCCGCTGTCGGCGCGGATTGTCCGCAGCCGGCGCGGGTGCAGCCCGGCGCGATGACGCCTTGCTGTCGGTTGACTTGGATCGCTCCGGGACCTGTTTCGCCACCTTAGACCAGACCTTGGGAATACTCTGTTAGTGCTTGATAATAAACGACTGCGGCGCAGTTTTCAGGCAGGGCGTTGCAAGCCCTGCCGCAGCCCCCTGATAGACCCGGCCCTGCCCCCCGCAGGTTGCCGCGTTCCATGGGTCGCCTTGAATCACCTCGCCCGTGCCGCCACTCTATGGCGTGAACATGGGCACCGGCAATCACCCCCGGCACCCCGCCCCACTCTTCTTTACGCGAGTCTACATGAGCAATTCCAAGCCTTCCCGTCATCAGAAGCTGGTCATCCTGGGCTCCGGCCCGGCCGGCTGGACCGCCGCCGTGTACGCCGCCCGCGCCAACCTGAAGCCGGTGGTGATCACCGGCCTGCAGCAGGGCGGCCAGCTGATGACCACCACGGAAGTGGACAACTGGCCGGGCGATGCCCACGGCCTGATGGGCCCGGACCTGATGACCCGCATGCAGGCGCACGCCGAGCGCTTCGAGACCGAGGTCATCTTCGACCATATCCATACCGCCGACCTGTCGCAGCGCCCGTTCAAGCTGATCGGTGACAGCGCCGAGTACACCTGTGACGCGCTGATCGTCGCCACCGGTGCCACCGCCAAGTACCTGGGCATTCCGACCGAGGAAGCCTTCAAGGGCCGCGGCGTGTCGGCCTGTGCCACCTGCGACGGTTTCTTCTACCGTGACCAGGACGTGGTGGTGGTCGGCGGCGGCAACACCGCCGTGGAAGAGGCCCTGTACCTGTCCAACATTGCCCGCAAGGTCTACCTGGTGCATCGCCGCGACACCCTGAAGGCGGAAAAGATCATGCAGGACAAGCTGTTCGCCAAGGTCGCGGCCGGCAAGATCGAGACCGTGTGGCACCACACCATCGAAGAAGTGCTGGGCGACGACGCCGGGGTCACCGGCGTGCGCGTGAAGTCCACCCAGGACGGCAGCACCCGCGACATCAGTGCCCACGGCTTCTTCGTGGCCATCGGCCACCACCCGAACACTGCCCTGTTCGATGGCCAGCTGGCCATGAACAACGGCTATCTGGAAATCCGCTCGGGCCTGGGCGGCAACGCCACCCAGACCTCGGTGGAAGGCGTGTTCGCCGCCGGCGACGTGGCCGACCAGCACTACCGCCAGGCGATCACCTCGGCCGGCTTCGGCTGCATGGCCGCGCTGGATGCGGAGCGTTACCTGGATGCCAAGGGCGCGCTGGCCTGACCGGCCCGCGAGCCTGATGGACCCCGTAGGGACGCGCCATGCGCGTCCCTTTTTTGTGGCCACAGGTTTCTGCCGACGCGCATGGCGCGTCGCTACGCGGCACCGGGCTTGTGGCAGGTCTGCTGGAACTCAACCGGGGCGGTGGCGACGCCGTCGACGTCGCGCAGGACCACGCTCCAGCGGGCGGTGCCGGTCAGGGTGCCGTGGCAGCGCATGTTCGCCTTGATCGGCGCGTTCGGGTCGGCAAAGGTCGTCTTGCTCGGCTTGCACGCACCTGGTTTGCTGCAGTTGGCGGTGGTGAACTCCATGGTGACCGGGAACTGCGGATTGCCAGCGAACACCATGGGCTGTTCTTTTGAGGTTCCTGTCGGCAACGAGACATCTGGCAACTGCGCCAGTACGAACGGTTGGCAGGTTTTGCCTTCGCGGAAGAGTCGAATGCCCTTCTCGACGCCCTTCATCGATCCGGCGCGAAACGCAGGATCCAGCAGCGCCTTGGCATCCTCCGGATGGGTGTGGAATGCCGTCTCGACGATGATGGACGGCATCTTCGCCAATCGATTCTCACCCTTGTTCGCGACATGGGGCGCGGGCGCGACCGTGAACGATTCGTAGCCTGGGACGACTTGAATCTGCTCTTTCATCGAGCAGAGGACGCTCTTCGCCAACGCGGCATCCTGGGGCCGGCCGGCCTGGATGATGACCCTGGACCCACGCACTGTCAGACTGTCTTCTGCATTGCTGTGGAGGTGCACGGCAAAATCAGCATCGTGATGATTGGCAAGCAGCGGGCGGCTATTGATGTCCTCGTTGTATTCGCGATCATTCGCCGTACTTCCGGCAAATGTGTTCCAGATATCTGTTCGACCGGGATACTGATGGGCAATCGAGTACCTTCCCGCCATGCGCCACCAGTCGTGACCGCTTTCCGGATGCGCGCCCGTCATGACCTGAGCACGCGGTCGAATTACTGGCATTTTTGAGCGAACCTCCAGCAATGATTTGAGCTCGGAGGCGTATGAAGGCGTCACCATATCCTCCAGCACGCCATTGTGCTCTTTGCGTTGGGTCTCCCACGCTTGGTTCCTGTAATTGAAGTAGTAGCCATGCCCGGCGGAGACGAACGCCACTCCGGAGTCGCGCACGCCCCTGCTCACGCTCTCCTGGCGACGCCGCTCCCCGGCCTCGCGCGCCTCGTCGTCAGCAGCCTTCACTTCGGGAAAGTAGTGATAGATGTCGTAGCCACCATAGAGGTACTTCACCCCTCGGAGGGCCTCCACTTTTTCAGCTACATGCAGAACCGCATTGCTAATCAGGCTCTGCTGATCCTCGAACGCTGCGCCGTAGCTGCTCGGAACAAACCCTTCATCCAAGCGGACGATGACGAACCTTTCAGTGAGATCTACCGAGGCCACGACACTCCGACTGCGTGACTGGCCGTCAAGCAGTTCAACCCTTTCTACTGCTTCTCTCGCAACTTGAGTCACGATTGCATCGAGTTCACTGTCACTATCGACCAACATTTCCGCCGAAGTGCTCGAAACTTCAGGTGACAACCTGACCACCGGAGTCTGCTCTTCTTTCCGCGCTTCGGCCGCCATGACGGCAGAAGCCGTCCGTTCCTGGCTACCGACCTCCTCGCTCCTCTCCTGCAATGACTCAGCTTCCCCCTGCCCAACCCTGACTTCTGATTCTTCGTATCCAAACGTCTGCGCGTTCGCGGCAAGTGGAAGTGCCAATGCGATGCCCAGGATGAGTCCGCAGTTTCCCGATGTGAGACGCGGGATGTTCTCGACCATGTTGATGCTCCTTGAATGGCGTTCGCGCATCGGGCGATGCGCCGGCGGACTCTGCTCTTCGCGATGCGTCAAAAGTGCGCACTTCGTCGCACTTTTGCGGGGCGTGAAAAATGAGCGTTTTCTTGCTGAGAACAGACCTCTGAAGCTGTCAACGTTTTTCTGCGTCGAACTTGCGAACAGCGTTCGGAACCGTGTCCAGACGTGGGCGTTCCGCTGCGGATCGACGAAGTGACAGATGGCGCAACTCACCTCCTATGCGCCCTGCATTGACAATGGCGACGCTTGGATCGCGATGGACACGCATGGCGTGTCCCTACGGGATGTCGCGGATGGCTCGGGGGTGCGGTGGGATTGCCCCTTTTCCCCACGGCTGCCCTATCCTTCGGGCATGACCGAGTCACGTTTTCTGCACCTCCTGACCGACCTCCCAGCCGACGCCTGGGATGCCCTGCACGACGGAACCAACCCGTTCGTCAGCCACGCCTTCCTGGCCGGGCTGGAAGCACACGGCTGCCTGCGCCCGGAGTGGGGTTGGCGTCCGCGTCACTTCACCTTATGGGAGGGCGAATCGCTGGTCGGTGCCGTGCCGGGCTACCTGAAGGACAACTCGCACGGCGAGTTCGTGTTCGACCACGCCTGGGCCAATGCCTACGCGCGGCACGGACTGGACTACTACCCGAAGTGGCTCGGCGCGGTGCCCTACTCGCCGGTCACCGGCCCTCGCCTGCTGGCGCGCGACGGAGCCCATCGCGCCGCGCTGGTACACGCGTTGCGCGATGAAGTGCAGCGCATGGGCTGGTCCTCCGCCCACGTCAATTTCCATCCCCAGGACGAAGACACGGCGTTCGACGCGCGCTGGCTGCTGCGCGAAGACATCCAGTTCCAGTGGCACAACCCCGGCCACTGGAAGGACTTCGACGGCTTTCTGGCCGACATGAACCACAAGCACCGCAAGAACATCCGCCAGGAACGCGCCAAGCTGGCCCGCACCGGCATCCGCTACCGCATCGTGCACGGCGACGAAGCCAGCAGCGACGACCTGCAGACCATGCATGGGTTCTACCTGCAGACCTTTGCCGAGTACGGCAACGCGCCCGCCCTCACCCTGCCCTTCCTGCAGCACCTCGCGAGCACGATGCCGAGGCAGCTGGTCATCTTCCTGGCCATGATCAACGACGAAGCCGTTGCCGGAGCACTGTGCCTGCGCGGCGGCGACACCCTGTACGGTCGCTATTGGGGCGGCGCGCCGCTGGCGGGCCTGCATTTCGAGACCTGTTACTACCAGGGCATCGAATACTGCCTGCGCGAAGGTCTGGCACGCTTCGAACCCGGGGCGCAGGGAGAGCACAAGCTCGCCCGTGGTTTCCTGCCGCAGCGGGTGCGCAGCCGGCACTGGCTGGCCGAACCGGATTTCGCGGGTGCGCTGGCAGGCTGGTGCCGCCAGGAACGCGCCGATGTCGAGCGCTACGCTTTGGCGCTCGCCGCACACAGTCCGTTCAAGGCGCAGGAACCCGCATGAACCGCCGCTACCCGTGGCAGCTGGACCCGCGGCCTGATGCGCCGTTTCCGCCCGCCCAGACCGCCTTGCGCGAACCAGACGGCCTGCTGGCCGTAGGCGGCGACCTGTCGCCGGTGCGCCTGCTCAATGCCTATGCGGGCGGCATCTTTCCGTGGTTCTCGGAGGGCCAGCCCCCCCTGTGGTGGTCACCCGACCCGCGCATGGTGTTCCGCACCGATGGCGTGCACCTCTCATCCCGGTTCCGCCGCAGCCTGCGTCACAGTAATTGGACGCTGCACGCTGACAGCTGCTTTGGCAAGGTGATCCGCGCCTGCGCGGCCAGCCCGCGACCGGGCCAGGATGGCACCTGGATCAGCGAGGACATGGTGCTGGCCTACGAAGCCCTGCACGCACTGGGCCATGCGCATTCGGTGGAAGTGTTCGATGGCGACACCCTGGTCGGCGGCATCTACGGGGTGGCGATCGGTCGTATGTTCTTCGGCGAAAGCATGTTCAGCGCGGTCAGCGGGGGCTCCAAGGTCGCCCTGGCCGGCCTGGCCCGCTGCCTGCACGGCTGGGGCTGGCCATTGCTCGACGCGCAGGTGGAGAACGACCACCTGCTGCGCATGGGGGCCGAGCACTGGCCCCGGGAGCAGTTCCTGGCCCTGGTCCGGCGTCAGGTGCGTGAAGAAGGTCTGGTGGGGTCGTGGCGGCAGCGGTTTGGGGTGATCCCCGCGCGGCAGATTAACGATACCTTTGCATGATTTGGCCCAGGCGCGTAAAATGCCCGCCCTTGAGGCCAGATCGGCCGTTTACAGAACTGCACAGGACTACATGTCGAAAGACGACTCCATCGAGTTCGAAGGCACCGTTAGCGAAACGCTGCCGAACACCACTTTCCGCGTTCGACTGGAAAACGGGCATGAAATCATCGCCCACATCTCCGGCCGCATGCGCAAGAACTACATCCGCATCCTGACGGGCGACCGCGTCAAAGTTGAAATGACACCGTACGACCTGACCAAGGGTCGCATCACCTACCGCATGAAGTAAGCGGTTGGCGTAACTCCCCAGGGGGTTGCGACAGAAGGCCGGCCTTGCGCTGGCCTTTTTGCGTGGGCGCAATTCAGCTCATTGGGTCATAGGTCACTGTGACCGGCCTCACCCTGACATCGGTCAGGCTGTCTTGAAGCAGATTCGCACGGGCCTGAACAGCGTCATCTTGGCACCCGGTCCAGTCCGGACCGCCATCGTTTGGCCCCGACATGAAAACCCTGTTCATGCTGTGCCTGCTTATCGCCACCACGACGACCGGGGCAGCCTTCGCCCAGACCCCGACTGACAACGAGGCAGGAAGCGACTGCATCACCCTGTCCAACGACAAGCAACTGGTGCGCAAGAACGCGGATCGCTCCGTCCTGCTGCGCAACGGCAGCGATCACTACATCGTGCATCTGGCCACGTCCTGCAGCAGCGCGACGATCTCGCGCAAGCTGGAGTTCAGCACGCCGGGGCAGGATGGCCAGCTGTGCGGAGCCCGCGCAAGCCGACTCAAGACCGACCAGCAGACCTGTGACGTGACCCGGCTGGAGCCGATCAGCGCCAAGGTGTTCGCCAGCCGGGCACGCTGACGACCTGGCAAAGAAAAGGCCCCGGGGTACCGGGGCCTTTGTCTTACTCCACCGTGGCAGGCAGCCGTCGTTCCGGCTCGGCCTGGGCTTCCACGAACAGCTCATCGTCGCGGACATCGATGCTGACGCGGCCACCGTTGACCAGCTTGCCGAACAGCAGTTCGTCGGCCAGCGGGCGCTTGACCTTGTCCTGGATGACCCGCGCCATCGGGCGTGCGCCCATCAGCGGGTCGAAGCCGTGGCGGGCCAGCCAGTCGCGTGCGGTCGGCGTGGCCGACAGGCTGACGTGCTTCTCCTGCAGCAGCATTTCCAGTTCGATCAGGAACTTGTCCACCACGCGCAGGATGTGCTCGAAGCCCAGCGGCTGGAACTGCACCACCGCATCGAGGCGGTTGCGGAATTCCGGGGTGAAGCTCTTGCGGATCACCTCCATCGCGTCGGTCGCATGGTCCTGGCGGGTGAAGCCGATCGAACGACGCGAGGCCTGCGCGGCACCGGCATTGGTGGTCATCACCAGTACCACGTTCTTGAAGTTGGCTTCGCGTCCATTGGTGTCGGTAAGGATGCCGCGATCCATGACCTGCAGCAGGATGTTGAAGATGTCCGGGTGGGCTTTTTCCACCTCGTCCAGCAGCAGCACGCAATGCGGGGTCTTGACGATCTTCTCGGTCAGCAGGCCGCCCTGGTCGAAACCGACATAACCCGGAGGGGCACCGATCAGGCGGCTGATCGAATGCGGCTCCATGTATTCGCTCATGTCGAAACGCACCAGCTCGATGCCCAGCTGCAGCGCCAGCTGCTTGGTCACCTCGGTCTTGCCCACGCCGGTAGGACCGGCGAACAGGAAGTTGCCGATCGGCTTGTCAGGGTTGCCCAGGCCGGACCGGGCCAGCTTGATCGCCGACGACAGTGTCTCGATGGCCGGGTCTTGACCAAAGATCACCATCTTCAGGTTGCGCTCCAGATGCTGCAGCACGTCCTTGTCGGTGGCGCTGACCTGCTTGGCCGGGATGCGCGCCATCTTGGCGATGATGGTCTCGATTTCCTCGATGTCGATGAGCTCCTTGCGCTCGCCTTCCGGCAGCAGCCGCTGGCGGGCACCGGCCTCGTCGATCACGTCGATGGCCTTGTCCGGCAGCAGGCGGTCGCCAATGTGCTTGACCGAGAGGTCCACCGCCGCCTGCAGCGCATCGTCGGCGTAGGTCACGCCGTGGTGCGCCTCGTACTTGGGCTTGAGCCCCTGCAGGATTTCGTAGGTTTCGCCCACGGTCGGCTCGACGATGTCGATCTTCTGGAAGCGGCGGGCCAGCGCCCGATCCTTCTCGAAGATGCCGCGGTACTCCTGGAACGTGGTCGAGCCGATGCAGCGCAGCTCGCCCGAGGCCAGCGCCGGCTTGATCAGGTTGGAGGCGTCCATGGTGCCACCCGACGCCGAACCGGCCCCGATGATGGTGTGGATCTCGTCGATGAACAGCACCGCATTGGGCATCTTCTTGAGCGCGGTCAGCACGCCCTTGAGCCGCTTTTCGAAGTCACCGCGGTACTTGGTACCGGCCACCAGCGCGCCCAGGTCGAGCGAGTAGATGACCGCGTCGGCCAGCACTTCGGGCACCGAGCCTTCCACGATGCGCTTGGCCAGCCCTTCGGCAATGGCGGTCTTGCCCACGCCAGCCTCGCCCACGTAGAGCGGGTTGTTCTTGCGGCGGCGGCAAAGGACCTGGATGGTGCGCTCGATTTCGTCCCGACGCCCAACCAGCGGGTCGATCCGGCCACTGCGGGCCGCATCGTTGAGATTGCTGGCGAATTCGGCCAGCGCATCGCCCTTGCCTTCGCCCTCCCCGCCTTCAGCGCGCCCTTCGGCCTCGCCCGACGGCGGCACCTCGCCCTCCTCGCCCATCTTGGCAATGCCATGGGAGAGGTAGTTGACGATGTCCAGCCGGGTCACGTCCTGCTGGTTGAGGTAGTAAACCGCGTGCGAGTCCTTCTCGCCAAAGATGGCGACCAGCACGTTGGCACCGGTGACCTCCTTCTTGCCCGAGGACTGCACGTGGTACACCGCGCGCTGCAGCACCCGCTGGAAGCCCAGCGTCGGCTGGGTGTCGCGGCCGTCATCGTCGGCCAGGCGGGACACAGAGGCTTCAATGGCCTGCTCCAGCTCCTGGCGCAGGCGCTCCGCATCGGCCCCGCAGGCCTTGAGCACGGCCTGGGCGGACGGGTTGTCCAACAGTGCCAGCAGCAGGTGTTCCACCGTCATGAACTCATGCCGGGCCTCACGGGCGCGCTTGTAGCACTGTCCGATGGTGTGTTCGAGGTCTTTGCTGAACATGTTCTACTCCGGCGGCAGTTGAGAACAATATGCGGCCTAGCGGCGGAAATTCCATCACCCTGGTGGAAGGGTGCGTTCAGACAGTGTTGGCAGTCGCCCGATGCCCGGACCTGCGCCCAGCATTGGCCGTCCGGCTGTGATGAGAATGTCATGGCCCCTTCGTGCGCCCTCCGCCCCCCCGCGGTTCCCTGGCGCTGTTTCAGGAAAGGACGTGCACCAGGCCGCGAAGCGGCCATGTGCCGGCATGCATACGGAGGTTGCCGGGCAGCGGCCGGCACTACCTGCGGGGTTTACCCCGCTTTTTCCATCGTGCACAGGAGCGGATGCTGGTTCATGCGCGAGAATTCGTTGACCTGGGCGACCTTGGATTCGGCTACTTCGCGGGTGAACACCCCGCACACGCCGCGGCCCCGGGTGTGCACGTGGAGCATCACCTGGGTGGCCTTGTCCAGGTCCATGGAGAAGAAGTGCTGCAGAACCGTCACCACGAAATCCATCGGGGTGTAGTCGTCGTTCAGCAGCATCACCTGGTAGAACGGCGGCGGCGCAACCTCCGGACGTGCCGGTTCAAGGGCAACACCGTGGTCGTGATGGGGTTCTTGGGAAGGCTCGCGAGGCATCTGCCTAGTATAAACGCGGCTCCGCCGGATTGGACGCCGCTGGCCGCGCCCGTCACAATTCGCTCATGCATAGGACTTTCACGGGGCTTTCATGAAGACCACCCTCGCCCTGCTGCTGATGGCTTCGGCCTTCGGTGCGCACGCCACCACGCCCGATCCGTCGGTTGCCAAGGCGCTGGACGCGCTCGGCTACCCGTACGAGGTGGATGAGGACGGCGATTACAAGATGGTCTTTGATGTTGAAAACGACCGTACCCAGCTGGTCTTCGTGCGCTCGGCGGTCGAAGACTATGGCAGCCATCGCATCCGCGAGATATGGTCGCCCGGTTACAACGCGCCCACCGGACAGTTCAGCGCCGAGATTGCCAACCGCCTGCTGGAGGATGCGCAGAGCGCCAAGCTGGGCGGCTGGGTCAAGCAGCAGCAGCTGGCCATGTTCGTGGTGAAAGTGGACGCCGATGCCGACGGCCCGGTCCTGGCCGATGCGATCGACGCCGCCACGCATACGGCCGACGAAATGGAACGCGCCCTGACCGGGCAGGACGAATACTGACGTGAGCGCCACAACCGAACAGCGCTGGGCTCCGCATGTGACCGTGGCCACCGTGGTGGTGCGTGACGGCCGCTTGCTGCTGGTCGAGGAGTCGATCAACGGCCAGGCCGTGCTGAACCAGCCGGCCGGCCACCTCGAACCAGGTGAAAGCCTGGCCGCTGCCGCCGTGCGCGAGGTGCTGGAGGAAACCGGCTGGCAGGTCGAACTGACCGCCTTCATCGGCTGCTACCAATGGATCGCCCCGGACGGAACGGCCTTCCTGCGCTTCGCCTTTGCCGGCGACCCGGTCGCCCATGATCCGACCCTGCCGCTGGACGCAGGCATCCTGCGCGCGCTGTGGCTGACGCCTGCCGAACTGCAGGCCGCACCCGAGCGGCTGCGCAGCCCGTTGGTGCAGCAGGTCGTCAGCGACTACCTCGCTGGCCAGCGGCATCCCCTTTCCCTGATGAAGGAAACGGCATGAGTACGCCCCGCATCATGGTCGGCGTGTCCGGTGGCGTGGATTCGTCGGTCGCCGCCTGGCGGCTGGTCCAGCAGGGCGAGCCGGTGGCCGGGTTGTTCATGCAGAACTGGGCCGACGACGGCAGCGGCGAGTGCCGCGCCGAGGACGACCGCCGCGATGCCGTTGCGGTATGCGGCCTGCTGGACATTCCGTTCCACTTCCGCGATTTCTCCAGCGAATATTGGCAGGGCGTGTTCGAGCACTTCCTGGCCGAGTACGCGGCCGGGCGCACCCCCAATCCGGACGTGCTGTGCAACCGCGAAGTGAAGTTCAAGCATTTCCTGGACGCCGCCCGCGAACTTGGAGCCGAACGCATCGCCACCGGCCACTATGCCCGGGTTGCCCAGGTGGGCGGGCGCTGGGCGCTGCTCCGTGGGGCCGACCGCAGCAAGGACCAGAGCTACTTCCTGCACCAACTGGGCCAGGCCCAGCTGGCTGCCACCCTGTTCCCGATTGGCGACCTGGAGAAGAACGACCTGCGCCGGATCGCCCGCGATGCGCGGCTGCCGACCCACGCCAAGAAGGACTCCACCGGCATCTGCTTCATCGGCGAGCGCGATTTCCGCGAATTTCTGGGCCGTTACCTGCCCGCGCGCAGCGGCGAGATCCACGACCCGCAGGGCAACGTGATTGCCCAGCACCCCGGTGTCTTTTACTTCACCCTTGGCCAGCGCGAAGGCCTGAACATCGGCGGCGTGCGCGGACGCCCGGCCGCGCCCTGGTATGTCGTTGGCAAGGACGTGGCCAGCAACGTGCTGTACGTCGACCAGGACCGCGAGAGTCCGTGGATGCAGTCCACGCGTCTGCATTCGGAAGTGGCCCACTGGATTGCCGGCGCGCCACCGGCCCGGCGCTTCGAATGCACCGCGCAGACCCGTTACCGTCAACCCGACGAACCCTGCATGGTGGAGGTACGCGATGATGGCACGCTGGACGTCCGATTCGCCCAGCCGCAGCGGGCCGTCACCCCCGGTCAATCCCTGGTGCTGTATGACAACGAGGTCTGCCTGGGCGGTGCTGTGATCGCCGCCACCGACGCCCCGCTTGAACAGCGGCTGCGGACCACCCCTTCTCCCTTTGAGGTAACTGCTGCATGAGTTTTTCCGTCGACGACCGTGTGCTAGCGCTGGCCGGTATTGCCCAGGCCCTGCAGCAGGTGCGCCGTATCGCCGAAACCGGGCATTCGGAGGCCGGCGTGGTCCGCACCGCCATCGACAGTGTGTTCCGGATCGATGCCGACAGCCCGCAGGCCGTGTACGGCAATGCCGCCCAGCTGGCCCCCGGCCTGCGCCTGCTGCACAACTACTTCCGCAACCAGGGCCAGGACGAGATCCTGCCGCGCCTGGCACTCGCCGTGCTGCAGCTGGAGCGCACCTTCGTGCGCAATGGTGACGTGGTTGGCGCGGTCAGCGAGGGCATCGCCCGCGCCCAGCGACAAGCCGCCGAACTGGGCGACAGCGCGCATCCGGACGTGCTGGCGGCGCTCGGGTCGCTGTATGCCGACACCATCAGCCACCTCAAACCCCGGGTGATGGTCCAGGGCAACCCGCATTACCTGGGGCAGGCCGGGGTCATTGCCGAGATCCGCGCCCTGCTGCTGGCCGCGGTGCGTTCGGCGGTACTGTGGCGACAGACCGGCGGGCAATACTGGGACTTCCTGATCTCGCGCAAGGCGATGGTCGAGGCCGTGGACCGCCACCTTCGCTAAGACCCGTGTAGGGACACGCCATGCGTGTCCACGCGGCACCGGCACAGCAATTTGTGCACTGCCGCTAAAGCTCCGGGGGGTACGGCCGATACATTCACCGTGCACCTCCCGAGAACGTCCATGTACTCACGCATTTTCATCCGTCTGGCCGCCCCCCTGGTCCTGACCCTCCTGCTTCCCCTGGCCATTGGCCTGGACTGGCCCGCCGCACTGCGCTGGGCGATCCTGACCACGATGACCCTCAGCTGGCTGGGTTTTGCCTGGTGGACTACCCGCGCCCAGGCGCAGCGCTCCCCCGAGCATGCCCGCATCCTGCGCGAACAGGACCAGCTGCTGACCGAACTGCGCCAGTTCGTCGGCAATGAAATCGAAGGTTCGCGCGGTGAAGTGGAACGCGCCCGTGACCTGATCCGCCACGCGGTGGGCGGTCTGGGCAGCAGCTTCGACGCGATGAACCGCAAGTCCCGCCAGCAGAGCCAGGCCCTGGCCCGCATCGTCGACCGCGCCGGTGAAGATGGCGGTGCCGGCGTTGACGTGGCCCGTTTCGCCCAGCACGCCAGCCACCGCATGGAACAGCTGGTGGAAGCGCTGGAACAGGTCAGCGGCCAGAGCAGCACCACCGTGCAGCACATCGACCAGATGGCGCAGCACCTGGACGGCATCTTCGCGCTGCTGGAAGACGTGAAGTCGATTGCCGACCAGACCAACCTGCTGGCTCTGAACGCCGCCATTGAAGCCGCCCGTGCCGGCGAAGCCGGTCGCGGCTTTGCAGTGGTGGCCGACGAAGTCCGCAACCTGTCCGAGCGCTCGACCACCTTCAACGAGCAGATCCGCAAGCTGGCGCACAGCTCCAAGGACGCCATCGCCAAGGTCCGCGAAACCGTCTCGCACATGGCCTCGCGCGACATGGACCGTTCCCGCGAAGCGCGTCACGAAGCGGCGGCCATGCTGGACAACGTGGCCCAGATCAATGCGTCGCTGGGTGACGGCATGCGTGAAATCTCCGAGTGCGGTCGTGCGATCGACAGCAGCGTGGCCGAAGCGGTCCGCGCCCTGCAGTTTGAAGACATTGCCACCCAGGCCCTGGGCGGCGTGCACACCCACCTGGACCGCCTGACATCGATCAACCGCGAAGCGCTGGCCCTGCAGGAACTGCTGCACCGTAATGGCGGCGTGTTCGACGAAGAAATCGTCAGCGCGCTGCAGCGTACCGGCAACCGCCTGCGCGACATGCGCGTGGAGTGGGAGCGCCCGCCGCACAAGGCGGTCGCGCAGCAGAACATGTCGGCCGGCGCGGTCGAGCTGTTCTGACCGGATGCACCTGCCGGCAACGGCAGCCCCAACGGCCCCGGCACTCCCGGGGCCGTTGTGCATGCACAGCTACCCCCAGCTTTGTAGATGACACCTCATGCTGTTGAACGCCCCCAATGCAGCACTGATCGCGAGCACGCTCAACGAACTTCCGGTGGATGCCGCGCGCGCGCCCAACACCCCGGCAGCGCCGCCGAACGGCCGTGCGCTGCTGCCGGTGCTTGAGCAGCTTGCCCAGCAGGAACTGGCCCGCCTGATCGCCGCACAGCCCGCACCCTCGCCCTCCCCCACGGCAGACCCCGCCTACGCCGGTCTCGCCTGGGACCTGGGATTGAGCGGCGACAAGTTCACCCCGTAACGCCGTCCTTGTGATTGCAGACGCTACGTAGAGCCGGGCTTGCCCGGCTGCTGTTGGATCTGTGCGAAAAGCCTGGCGGTCACGGCATATCGGGTTTGGCGGCTCGGGATGGGCATTCCGGGGGACGCCGCAAGTACCCCTCCGGGGCCCGGCCCAGCCGCTGGCGGTTGGGCCGGGCCCCGGAGGGGGATTCACGGCGTGTCCCGCAAACCCACCCCGGCACGCCAAACACGGAAACCGATGACCCATCGGCTGTTCGCACGAATCCAACTTCAGCCGGGCAAGCCCGGCTCTACGGATACTTTGCAATCGCAGCCAAACGGAGGGCAGACCCGTTACGGCAGTACCACAGCCTCGCGCGGAATGACCGCCGCCGCACCCACCTTCAGGAACTGAGCAAGATCGCGCGGGGTGAGCGGGCGGGAGTACAGGTAGCCCTGGATCTCATCGCAGCCCTGGCGGCGCAGCAGCGCTTCTTCCTGCTCGGTTTCCACGCCTTCGGCGACGACCTTCATGCCCAGCGCGTGGCCCAGGTGCACGATGGCCTGGGTTACTTCCGCGGTTCCGGCATCGCTCAGCATGCCCTGGACGAAACTGCGATCGATCTTCAGGCGGCCGACCGGGAAGCGATTGAGGTAGTGCAGGTTCGAAAAGCCGGTGCCGAAGTCGTCCACCGCCAGCGGTACGCCGTGCCGCTCCAGCACATCGAAGCAGTGCCGCAGCACTTCGGTGTCGCGGATCAGCGCTGACTCTGTCAGTTCCAGCTCCAACCGGCTCGGTGGCCAGCCATGCGCGTGGCAGATCTCGATCACCCGTTCGGCAAAGCCCCTGTCACGCAGTTGCACCGCGGACACATTCACCGCGATCCGGTCGAAAACCAGGCCAGCCCGGTCCCAGGCGGCCGCCTGCCGGCAGGCCTCGGTCAGCACCCAGTCGCCGATGCGCACGATCTCGCCGCACTTCTCGGCAATTGGAATGAACTCCGCCGGGCTGCAGTAGCCGATGCCCGGGCGATGCCAGCGCAGAAGCGCCTCGATCGCCGGCGGCTGGTCGTTCGCCGCGTGCATCAGCGGCTGGTAGGCCAGGCTGAATTCCTCGCGCTCGATCGCGCCCAGCAGCGCATGCTCGATCTCCAGCATGCGCTGGATCCGGGCCAGCGCGTCCTGGCTGTAATACTGGTAGGTATTACGCCCCGCTTCCTTGGCGGCATACATCGCCGCGTCGGCCGCGCGAAGAAGCGAATCGAAATCGTTGCGGGTGTCGTCCAGCATCGCAATGCCGACGCTTGCGCCGACTTTCAGGGTAATGTCGCCGCGCTGCAGCGGTTCGGCGAGCGAGGCGATCAGCTTGCGGGCCACATGCCCGGCATCTTCCGGGTCGGCGAGATCGCGCAGCACCACGATGAACTCATCACCGCTGAAGCGCCCGAACAGGTCTGCGTTGCGCAGGCTCTGGTGCAGGCGCGCCGCGGCCGCCTTCAGCAGGGTGTCCCCGGTCGCGTGGCCAAAGGTGTCATTGATGGTCTTGAAGCCGTCCAGGTCGATGAACAGCATCGCCAGCGACGCGCCACGGTCACGCGCCTCCTCGATGGCCTCCGCGGTCTGCTCACGCAGCAGCATCCGGTTCGGCAGCCCGGTCAGCAGGTCGTAGTGCGCCAGCAGCTCGATCCGCTCGTTGGCCTCACGCTCGCGGGTGATGTCACGGAACAGCACCACGAAACGCGTCGGCAGGCCGTCGCGATGGTCCAGTTCGATCAGCACCTGCACCCAGATGCGCAGGCCGGAGTGGCGATAGAAACACAGATCCAGCTGCTCGGGCAGTCCGCCGTCGGCAATACGGGTCAGCGCCGCCTCGAAGCTGTCGCGCGAATCCTGGGTGTACAGCGCCAGTGCCTCATCCAGCCTGATCGGCTGCTTGCGCAGCCCGTGGATGCGGTAGCACTCTTCGGTCCACTGCATGTTGCGGGTGCCCACCTCGATCTCGCAGCCGCCAATGCGGCCCAGCGCGGAGACCCGGTTGAGCAGTTCCGTCCGCCAGCGGATCAGCGCATCGGTCTGGTGTTGTTCGGTGATGTTCTGCACCTGCCCCAGCAGACGCTGGAGTCGGCCATCCGGGCCCAGCAGCGGCTGCATCCACAGCCGCAGGTACAGCACCCCCTCGCTGCCGCGCGGCAGCTCCAGGTCCAGGGTGGCTGGCTTGCCGTCGCGCAGCAGGCGTCGCCAGGCGCGTTGCAGCTCGGTGCGCGACGACGCAGACAGCAGACGCAGCCAGCGTCGGCGGCTGCGCGGTGCAGTGACCAGGCCGAGCAGCGCCAGGAATTCCGGCGACCACCAGAACTCACGGCTGTGCGGGTCCCACGACCAGCTGCCCATGCTGGCGATCCGCTGCGCTTCGCGTAGATGCAACTGCTGCTCCAGCAGCAGCGACTCCATCTCTTTCTGCGCCTGGATGTCAGTATGGGTGCCCACCATGCGCAGCGGCTGGCCGTCCACGGTGCGGGCGACCACCCGGCCCCGGTCCAGCACCCAGCGCCAGCCGCCCTCGGGGTGGCGGATGCGGTACTGCGCACTGTACACCTCACCCTCGCCGCCCAGATGCGCATCCAGCGCCGCGCGTACGGCCGGCTGGTCGTCCGCGTGGACCTGCGACAGCAAGGCGCTGCCCGCGCCGGCCGGTGCCGCTTCGTCGTCCGTCCGCGGCACGTCGTCCCAGCGCCGCGAGCGGGTCACCGCGTCGCGCGGCAGGTCCCAGTCCCACAGGCCGTGGCCGGCGTGGTCCAGGGCCAGCTCCCAGCGGCTGCCGGCATACGGGGCCACCGGCTCGGGCACGCTGAGAGTAAACGCCAGCAGCTGCCCGTCGGGGTCATGCACCGCGCGCAGCCAGCCATCGAACCGGCCACGCGGCCCGCCCGGCAACTGGCACGGCACCAGGCCACCATCGGCGGCCAGCAGGCGCAGCGACTCCAGCAGTTCACCATAGGCTGCCACGGTTGCCGGCAGCCCATGCTCGCGCGCGGCCGGATTGGCCGCGAGCGGGCGCCCGGTCCGGTCCAGGATGACCAGGGCCGAGGCCAGGGGGTGCTGCAGCAGACTCGCGATAATCCCTTGGTCCACGCGGTAAGACTCCGAAAAACGCACCCGACAGCCGGGAACGTAACCGTTAACGGCGGCCCCGGCCGATAGTTGAGTGCCATGTGCGTGCCGACCCACTACTATCTACGGACTCCCCAGCCTTGTTCCGGTTACCCCGCCGCCCATGACCGACGTCCCGTCCGGCTTGCCGCCGACCTCCGCGCATGATCGAACGCTGGCCCGTGCCCTGCGCCGCGATCGCTGGCGGGTGGTGATCGGCTATCTGGTGCTGGCGCTGGTCTGGATTCTGGCCAGTGACGCCGCTGTGGAGATGGTGGCGGTCGACCCGCTCACCGCGGCCCGCTGGCAGACCGCCAAGGGCGCGTTCTTCGTCATTGCCAGCGCAGCCGTCATCTATCTGCTGCTGCGCCCGCTGGCCCAGCACGTCCTGGATGCGCATGCGCGACTGGCGCAGTCCGCATTGCGGCACCGGCAACTGTTCGAGGACAACCCCGGCCCGATTCTGGTCTACGACCTGGAGACGCTGGAGGTGCTGGACGTGAACCCGGCGGCCTGCAGCCTGTTCGGCTGGAGCCGCGAGGAGTTTCTGGCCCTGCCGATGACCGCGCTGTGGCCGGCCGGCGACGAAGCCACCATGAATGCCAAGCTGGAGCAGATCCGCTCCCAGCCCGAACAGCTGTGCGTGATCACCGCCGACCTGGTGCTGAAGGACGGTAGCCCGCGACGCATGGAAATGCGCAGCAATTACCTGGACTACGACGGCCGCCCGGCCCGGCTGCTGATCGCGATCGACCGCACCCGCGAGGACCAGGCGCTGCGCCGGCGCGACCAGGCCCTGGCACGGGTCGAGGAAGCGCACGAAATGGCGCGCATCGGCGCGTGGGAAGTGGACCCGGCCACCGGGCTGGGCCGCTTTGCCGACCAGGTGTACCACCTGCTCGGTCGTCGCCCACCGGGCGCACGGCGCTGGCACCGTTTCGACGAACTTCTGGTGCCGGCTGACTCTTCCACCGCCGCGCTGAGCGAACAGCTGCTGCAGGACATGCGTGGCGAACAGGTGCAGATTGACGTGCTGCTGCCGGTGCTGGCGATGGACGGTCGTGCGTTGATGGTGCACCTCCGCGCCGAAAGCGGCACCGATGATGCCGGTCGTCCTCGTGTACTCGGCACCCTGCAGGACGTCACCGAGCGCGAGCAGTCGCGACGGCTGCTGCGCGAGCGCGAGGAACAGTTCCGCGAACTGGTGCGGGTGCTGCCCGACGGCGTGGTCATCCTGTCCGACGAGCACGTGCTGTACGCCAACGCCTGCGCGGCCGCCCAGTTCGGCTACGGCCAGCACACCCTGCTGGGTGAGCCGCTGTCCGCGCTGGTGGACGGGCGCGACCTGGCCCGGGTGCGCGCGCAGCTGTTCGCCACCATTCCGTTGCCGGGTACCGGTGCCGGCGAAGTCATCGGCATGCGCCGGCTGGATGGTCATTGCTTCCAGGCCGGTCTGGCCGTGGGCGACGTGCGTTATGGTGGCCGCAACTGCAAGCTGCTGATTGTCCGCGATCTCAGTGAACCCGAACGCATCCGCGCGGCACTGGAAACCAGCAACGGCGAACTGCAGGCCATGGCCGGTCGTTTGTTCTCGCTGCAGGAGGACGAACGCCGGGCGATCTCGCGCGACCTGCACGATGACATCGGCCAGGCGATCACCGCAATGAAGCTGTCCGCCTTTGCCGCGCGCGATGAAGAGGACCCGCAGCGCCGCAGTGAGGACCTGAAGCAGATCATCCATCTGGCAGACGCCACGGTGGCCAAGGTGCGCGACATTTCCACCCTGCTGCGCCCACCACAGCTGGATGCACTGGGGCTGGAGGCCGCACTGCGCTGGCAGGCCGGCATGCTGTTCCGTTCCGGCACGATCGAACTGCTGCCCGACATCCAGTCACTGCCGCGCCGCCCGCAGAACGACATCGAGCAGGCCTGCTTCCGAATCGCCCAGGAAAGCCTGACCAATGTGCTGCGCCACGCACGCGCCAGCCAGGTTCACCTGAAGCTGTACGACCTGGACGACCAAGGCCTGCACCTGCAGGTCCGCGATGACGGCGAAGGGTTCGACCCGGACGGCCCGCGCGGGCTCGGCCTGATCGTCATGCGCGAACGCGCGCAGAGCGTGGGCGGCACCCTGAAGATTGAGTCGGCGCACGGAGCCGGCACCCTGATCGACCTTTATCTGCCGTACCGCAGCGACGGTGCGGTGCCTTCTGAATTTCTGGAACATTGAGTCATGTGGAACCCTTCCCTGCCCCTGGTCAGCATCGAGGACGCGCCCCCGCGCCTGGGCGCAGGCAATCCTGAACTGCAGGCCATGGTGCATGAGGCCGCCTCCGGCGGTACACCGCTGATGCTGATGCACGTGGACATCGACCACTTTGCCTCGGTCAACGAAAACATGAGCGCGGAAGTGGGCGACCAGGCCCTGGTGTTGATCGCCCAGCGCCTGCAGCACCACCTGCGCGGGCGCGGCAAACTGTGGCGCCACGGCAGCGACGAATTCCTGATCGCGGTGCCGCGCTCCGGCGACCTGCCGCTTCCGGATGACCTTGCCGAAGAGATCCGCCAGCAGCTGGAGCTGCCGTTGTCGGTGCTGCCGTACACGCTGTTCATGACCGGCAAGCTGGGAGTGAGCCTGTGCCCGGAGCATGCCAGCGAACCGTCGCGGCTGCTGGACCACGCTGAAGACGCCCTGCACCAGGCGGCACGTGAGGGCGGCAACGCGGTGCGCATCCATGCAGTGAACACGCCGTCCAGCGCACACAGCGAGAGCATCATCGCGCGGCAGATCGTCGATGCGATCCCCAACGGTGAACTGAAGCTGCGCTACCAGCCGCTGGTAAGCGCGCGCGACGGCCATGTGGTGGGCATGGAAGCGCTGCTGCGCTGGCAGTCCCCTACCCTGGGCATGCTGGTGCCGGAACGCTTCATGCGCACCGCCGAACGCCTGGGCATCATCGTGCAGATCGGCACCTGGGTACTGGAAGGGGCCTTGAAGCAGGCCCGCCAATGGCGCGACCAGGGCTTCGACGATTTCACCATCGCAGTGAACGTATCGACGCTGCAGCTGTTGCGCCCGAACTTCTTCGCCGAGGTGATGGCGATGATGCAGACATTGGGGGTGCCGGCGCACATGCTGACCCTGGAGATCAACGAAAGCGCGTTGACCAACAACGTCAATTTCGTGCACGAAACGCTGGTCAACCTGCGCAACGAAGGCATCAGCCTGAGCCTGGACAACTTCGGCACCGGCGACTCCAGCCTGAGCGCGCTGGTGCGTTACCCGGTCGACAAGCTGAAAATAGACCGCAGCTTCATCAAGAGCGCACCGGCGGGCAACCGTGAGGCGGCGATTGCACGCGCGATCATCGCGATGGGCCACCAGCTGGGCATGACGGTGATCGCCAACGGGGTGGAGTCGCAGGCACAGCTGGGCTTCCTGCGTCGCAACGACTGCGATGTGTTCCAAGGCTATCTGTTCGGCGAACCGATGTCGGCCGATGCCGCCGGCATGACCCTGCGTCGGCGCTACCTGCGCCCGGAAGCGTTCGCGGAAACCCGTCCGGACCGCACCCTGCTGTTGCTGGATGACGAGGAAAACGTGCTGCGCTCGCTGGTACGCCTGTTCCGCCGCGACGGCTACCGCATTCTGGCAGCGGGCAACGTACGCGATGCGTTCGACCTTCTGGCGATCAACGACGTCCAGGTGATCCTGTCGGACCAGCGCATGAGCGACATGAGCGGCACCGAGTTCCTGGGCCGGGTGAAGATGCTCTACCCGGACACGATCCGGCTGGTGCTGTCCGGCTACACCGACCTCAACACGGTCACCGACGCGATCAACCGCGGCGCGATCTACCGCTTCCTCACCAAGCCCTGGAACGACGACGAGCTGCGCAAGCACATCCACCAGGCCTTCCGCACCCACGAAGAACAACGCCGCGCCAACACCGCACCGCCGGTGGCTGCCGAAGACGAGCCTTGATTGCAGGCGCTACGTATCGCCGGGCTCTGCCCGGCTGCGGTTGGATTTGGGCGAACAGCCCTCGGTCATCGTGTTCCGTGTTTGGGCGTGCCGGGGTGGGTTTGCGGGACACGCCGTAAACCCATCCATGGGGGCTCGTAGAAAACATCCATGTTTTCTACGGTCCCGCAAACCCACCCCGGCACGCCCCAGATAGATGGCCGGTCGCCATGGAAGATCAAACGCACGTAGTTCCGGTGGGATCGGTCGACAGACGATCGCCGTGAAACGGACAACATCCGGTAACGCATGACAATGGAACGGGGCCGCCGTTGATCTTGATCTTCGATGGCCACCGACCCACTGTCGTGGCGGTTCGGGATGGGCTGGAGGGGGCGTGAGCCGCATGGATGCGGCGATCGAGCTTACAGGGACGTACTTGCAGCGTCCCCCGGAACGCCCGTCCCGAGCCGCCAAACCAGAGATCGCGTGAACACCGGCTGTTCGCCCAGATCCAACAGCAGCCGGGCAAAGCCCGGCGATACGTAAATCGTGCAATCAGGGCAGTAAGCGAAGAACTTACCGCGGCTGCTTGATCGGCAGCACCAGACGGAACTTCGAGCCCACGCCCGGGGTGCTGTCCAGGTCGATGCGGCCGTGGTGCTTGTTGACGATGCTGTAGGAGATCGACAGGCCCAGGCCGGTGCCGCTGCCCACCGGTTTGGTGGTGAAGAACGGGTCGAAAATGCGCTGGCGCAGTTCCGGCGAAATACCACCGCCGGTGTCCTCGAACTCCACCCACACCGTTTCGCCATCCACGCCTGTGCGCACCGTGATCGTGCCGCGCTCGGCAATCGCATGCCCCGCGTTGAGCAGCAGGTTCATGTAGACCTGGTTCAATTCCGAGGGCAGGCATTCCACCAGTGGCAGCTGGCCGAATTCGCGCTTCAGGTCGACCTTGTACTTCAGCTCGTTCCAGATGATGTTGATTGTCGATTCCAGACCCGCGTGCAGGTCCACCAGCTTCCACGACTCGTCACGGCCCGAATACGAGAAGTCTTTCAGATCGCGCACGATCCGCGTCACCCGCTCGATGCCCTCGCGCGACTCCGCCATCAGCTGCGGCAGGTCGCGGCTGATGAAATCGATATCGAAGCGGTTGCGGATATCGTCGATTTCCGGAATCAGCGCCTTCGGGTCCGGTGCACGCAGCGCCCGTTCGTACGCTTCGATCACCGTGAACAGGCTGCGCAGGTATTCCTGCAGGCTGCCCAGGTTGGAGTGAACGTAACCGATTGGATTGTTGATCTCGTGCGCCACGCCGGCGGCCAGCTGGCCGATCGATGCCATCTTCTCCGACTGCAGCAGCTTTTCCTGCGTACCATTCAGACGCAGGTAGGCCTGCCGCAACTCCGCCTGGCGCTGCTGCAGCTCCCGTTCGTAGTCCTCCTGGCCCTCGATCCGGCGGAACAGGGCCAGATAGTGGCCCTGGCCCGCGTCATCGTGCTGGTAGACGTGCGCGATCACCATCCGCTCGCCGACCGGCAGGCTGCCATTCCAGTGCCCATGGCTGCGCGCATGCTCCAGCGCATCCGGTGGCAGCAGCTGGCGCAGCCAGGTGGCGGGGTTCAATCCGGCTTCGCGCTCGGCCGGGGAGAGCATGCCGCGTACTGCGGCGTTGGCCAGCGCAATGCTGCCGTCCTCGCGGAACAGCAGCACGCCTTCGTTGATCTGCTCGAACAGCGCCAGCAGCACCGGCTGCGGCGGCAGCGCCGCGGTGACAAACGTTTGAGGTGTGGGCACGGTCAAAGGGGGCAGTTGAATCCGGTCCCCAATATACCCGCGTTCAGATGGTGCGGGTGCGTTCGACCCGCGCGCGCTCAGGCTACCGCCAGCGGGCGGCGCGGGTGCAGCGTGTGCGACTGGCCCTTGGCATCGTAGGCCGAGGATTCTTCACTGCGGCCCAGCTGGCGTAAGGCCCAGTTCACTTCGCGGCGGCGGCGCGACAGCAGCACGCCGTTGGCGCGGTTGCGCTCGGCCAGCTCCTGCAACCGCTCGGCATGGCCCAGCGGCGGAGTGCCCTCCAGGGCCCGCAGTGCCTCCAGCTTGGCGCTGGTGGCGCGGATCAGGGCCTGCACATCATGGTCTACCAATGCCTGGCGCTCGACGTCCAAGGCATCGCTCAGGCGCTGCAATGGCTCGCTCATCGCCGGTTTCATCCCTGCAGCTGCTGATCCAGCTCGAGCATGCGCGAGGCAATCGCGTCCGGATTGATCTTGTAGGTGCCGTTCTGCAGCGACTCGCGCACGGCCTGCACGCGGTTCGCGTCGATGGCCGGGGCGGTGCTCAGTTCGCGCTGCAGTGCCTGCAGGCTGGTCGCTTCACCGGTCAGCTTCAGGCTGGCAGCCGCGTCCACCGGGCGCGCCGGGGAATCGGTGCTGACGCTGGGCTTGTTTCCCGGCGCAATGCTGCGCAGATGGGCGGTCGCCTGCAGGTTGCCGTCGATTTTCTGGCTCATGGAATTGTCCTGGGGAATTGCGTTCACAAGGGATAACGGCACGGGGGCCGCCATCTTTAGGGGCTTTTGCGGTTTTTTTCCACTTTGAGCCCCGGATTCAGTTTTCTGCTCACCGCGTCACAAAAACGTCGCCACTGGCCGCGACCGTACCCTGCACGATCTTGCGTGAAGACAGGTTCTCGACTGACACCCTTTCATTTTCACCAGCGTCGGCGAGGGCCTTGCCTGCCACCCGTACCTCCACCCCGCCCCGCCGCGACACCAGCGAAACGCTGTCGCCCCGGCGGATCAGCCGCTGCGCCACCAGATCGTT
The DNA here is from genome assembly GCA_039592995.1 of Stenotrophomonas sp. Lineage (GTDB taxonomy): Bacteria > Pseudomonadota > Gammaproteobacteria > Xanthomonadales > Xanthomonadaceae > Stenotrophomonas. The sequence goes on from JBCNQC010000001.1 coordinate 223,190, forward strand.
GGCGGACAGCAGGCTGCCGGCAGCCAGGGTGCGCCGGGCCGCCCGCCCGACCGCTGCGGCCGGATCGGCCAGGGCGGCCCCGGCAATCCGGGCCGCGTCACGCTGTGCAGCGGTGATATCGGCCACGCCGATGGTTTCTCCAGCGGCAATGCCACGATTGAGAATCAGCACGGTCTGGTTGCGGCGCACTTTGACCGGTACGAACAGCCGCCAGCCCCCCGCGTCGGGGCAGCTGACCTCAACCGTACTGGTAGCAGTGGGCTGTGCCACCAGTGCCTGTCCACACGCCGGCAGGCGCAGGGCGGAATCCAGCGTGGTCTCGCCTTCGCTGCCGGCCGACAGCGTGGACAGCGCGGCAGCACGAATCGACTCGACCGGCTGCCAGGCACCGGCGGCCATGGCCGGAGCCTGGCTGGCAGCGGTCAGCGCGAACAGGAGCGTAATAACAAGAGTACGCATGGCGACTCCACGTGAAAGGCACATGGCCGAGGTCATGCAAGCGCCGTGCCGCAATCGGCGCTCAAGGGATGGCCGGGCACGCCGATACCTCTCCCATGTCACATGACCTGCTCAATCGCATCGACCAGCGGACGCGTCTGGCTGGCCACAACCGCCTTGCCCTGCTGCTGTTCCGCCTGGGCGGACGTCAGCTTTTTGGCGTCAACGTCTTCAAGGTGCAGGAAGTGCTGCGCCGGCCCGACCTGTTCCAGGTCCCGGGCCTGCCGAGCCAGTTCGCCGGCGTCGCCGACGTGCGCGGCCGCTCGGTACCGGTGCTCGACCTCGGCCTGGCGATCGGCCACCCCGAGCGCGAGCCGGACGCCGACAAGGCCCCGGGCTACCTGGTGGTCACCGAGTTCAACCGCTCCATCCAGGGCTTCCTGGTCAGCGGCGTGGAGCGGATCGTGAACATCGCGGTGGAAGACATTCACCCGCCGCCGGAACTGGGGGCGGAATCGAGCTATCTCACTGCCGTCACCCGTTTCCAGGGCGAGTTGATCCAGGTAATCGACGTGGAAAGCGTGCTGGCCGACATCGCCCAGATCCGCGGCGAGGCGGTCCTGGATCCCTCGATGGCCCTGCCCGCCGACGCCCCGCAGCTGCAGGTGCTGGTGGTGGACGACTCGCGTGTTGCCCGCCAGCAGATCCGCAGCGTGCTCGACCAGCTCGGCGTGGGGGCCACCCTGCTCTCGGACGGCAAGCAGGCGCTGGACCACCTGCTGCAGATCCATGCCTCGGGCGAAAACCCGTCCGAGCGCTACGCCATGGTCATCTCCGACATTGAAATGCCGGCGATGGACGGCTACACCCTGACGACGGAAATCCGTCGCCACCCGGGCCTGGCTGGCCTGTACGTCCTCCTTCACACCTCCCTCTCCGGCGTATTCAACAACGCCATGGTCGAGCGCGTCGGGGCCAACGCCTTCGTCGCCAAGTATTCGGCCCATGAACTGGCCGACCTGGTTCTGGAGCGGTTGCGGAAAGTGGCGTTGGCGGCTTAGCGCGAAGAGCAGCGGTGGGTTTCACGTGTGGGGGCCTGCACGTCGGGGGTTACGGGACACGCCGTGAACATCTCACGGGCCTTCGTCCCGTGAGATCCACGCATTCCACCTGATCCCCGCGCCTTCGGCGCGCCCCCTTGAACACCAAGGGGGCTCTCCACCCGAGAGATTTGCCTGGGCCGACAGAGCAGCCGGGCAAGCCCGGCTCTACGGGGCAATCCAAACGCGCGGGGGCATGGCTTGCCCATCCGTCGAGGCAGATGCTGGGCTGGCGGGTCCGGATAGGGCCAGCCGGGACCGTAGAAAACATGGATGTTTTCTACGAGCCCCCATGGATGGGTTTACGGCGTGTCCCGGATGGCCCTGTCCGGACCTGCCCTCCTGAACAACGACTCGCTGCTTTTGGCATAACCCTTGCAACACCCCACGCAACATCCCGTGGGAGTGCGTCATGCCCAACTTGATTTCCGACTATCTGGGGGTCCATGCCCAGGCCATGCCGTTGCGCGAGCAGCGGATGAAGCTGATTGCCAGCAACCTGAGCAATGCCGATACGCCCGGGTACAAAGCCCAGGACCTGGATTTCGACGCCGCCCTGCGCAATGCCCAGGGGCTGGACAGCAATGGGCTGATGCAGGCCACCAATGAGCAGCACTTCCTCACCGGCAACGGCCTGAACCCGTTCCAGATCACCAAGGAAGGCATCCAGCCCAGTCTGGACGGTAATACCGTTGACCCGGATACGGAGCGTGCCGCCTATGGCCGCGCCGCACTGGAATACCGTGCGTCGCTGAGCTTCGTCGAATCCAAGGTGCGCTCCATGCTCACCGCGATCACGGGGCAATAAACCATGAGCAACCTGCCCATTTTCGATATCGCCGGCTCCGCGCTGCAGGCCCAGTCCGTGCGCATGAGCACGCTGGCCTCCAACCTGTCCAACGCCGACTCCGTCACCGGCTCGGCCGACACCGTCTACAAGCCGCTGGAACCCATCTTCCAGGCCGTCACCAGCCGCACCGATCCCAACATCACCACGGTGCAGGTGAAGGAAATCAGCCAGAGCGACGCCGCGCCGATCAAGCGCTACGAGCCCGGCCACCCGCTGGCCGACGCCGATGGCTACATCTACCAGCCCGACGTCGATCCGGTCGCGCAGATGGTCAATCTCATCTCGACCTCGCGCAACTACCAGGCCGGCGTGGAAATGCTGACCACCGCCAAGGAACTGGCACTGGCCACCCTGACCATGGGTCGCTGACCCTTCTTCCTGCAGGACACCCCGTCATGAGCACCACCAGCGGCGTCAGCAACACCGACATCTACAGCGCACTGGGCCTGACCGCGCCCAACAGCGACACCACCAAGAAGAAAGACACCCTCGACCAGGCCGACTTCATGCGCCTGATGACCGAGCAGCTGCAGCACCAGGATCCACTGAAGCCGATGGACAACACCCAGATGGTCGCGCAGATGGCGCAGCTGTCACAGGTGCAGGGCATCACCGACCTCAACACCACCGTCAAGGGCTTCCAGGAAGCCATGGCCGGCGACCAGGTGCTGCGCGGTGCTGCGCTGGTGGGCCACGAGGTGCTGGTGCCGTCCACGCAGTGGCAGCTGGAAAGCGAAGGCGACACCACCGGCATGGTGGCCGCACCCGGTGCCGGCTACGTCAACGTCGACGTCACCGATGCCAATGGCGTGAAGGTGGCCCAGATCAGTGTCGAAGCCAAGGCCGCTGGCGAAGTCACCTTCGACTGGGACGGCAAGGACTCCAGTGGCAATCGTCTGGATGCCGGCAAGTACACCCTCACCGCCACCCACACCGACACCAGCGGTACCCAGACCAAGCTGAGCACCTACGTCGAAGCGCCGGTGGAAAGCGTCACGGTCGGCTCCGATGGGCTGTACCTCAACCTCAAGGGGCTGGGCACCGCCCCGCTCGACTACGTGCTGCGCGTCAGCTGATACCCCCCGTACCGCATTCGAAGGAGAACGCCATGGGCTTCAACATTTCGCTGTCCGGCATCAATGCCGCCAACGCCGACCTCAACGTCACCGCCAACAACATCGCCAACGTCAACACCACCGGCTTCAAGGAATCCCGCTCGGAGTTCGCCGACCTGTTCTCGGCCACCAGCTACGGGCTTTCGAAGAATGCCGTCGGCTCCGGTGTGCGTCTGAGCAACGTGGCCCAGCAGTTTTCGCAGGGCAACAACGAGCAGACCGGTCGCAGCCTGGACATGGCCATTTCCGGTGAGGGCTTCTTCACCATGAGCATGAACGGTGCCCGCGTGTATTCGCGCGCCGGCAACTTCCAGACCGACCAGGCCGGCTACGTGATCAACCCGCAGGGTGCTCGCCTGCAGGTGTTCGCACCGAACGCCGACGGCACCAGCTTCGACGCCGGCCGCCTGACCGACCTGCAGCTGCTCACCACCGACAGCCCGCCCAAGCAGACCGCGCTGGTCAACACCGCGTTCACCCTGCCGGCGAATGCATCGCAGCCCACCGTCGCCGCGTTCGATCCGACCAACTCCAACAGCTACAACCACTCCACCGGTGGCATCACCGTGTATGACTCGCTGGGCGTCAGTCACACCCAGACCTCGTACTTCGTGAAGACTGCCAATCCCAACGAATGGCAGGTCTACAACTACGTCGACGGCCAGGCAGCCGGTACGCCGACCACGCTGACCTTCAACAACGCCGGTGCGCTGACGCAGCCGGCCAACGGGCAGATCGTGATGGATCCGTTTACCCCGACCACCGGTGCCGGCACCCTGTCGATGACCCTGGACGTGAGCGGCTCCACCCAGTACGGCGAGAAGTTCGCCCTGCGCAACACGCAGCAGGACGGCTACGCTGCCGGCAAGCTCAATGAGATCACCGTCAGCGAAGAGGGCGTCGTGTATGCCCGCTATTCGAACGGTGACGACAAGCCGTTGGGCCAGGTCGCCCTGACCACCTTCAACAACAACCAGGGTCTGGAAGCCAAGGGCAACAATCTGTGGGTGGAAACCTTCAGCTCGGGCACACCGCGCACCGGCGCACCGGACAGCTCGAATCTGGGCCAGATCCAGGCCGGTTCGCTGGAAGCCTCCACCGTCGACCTGACCGAGCAGCTGGTCAACATGATCACCGCCCAGCGCAACTTCCAGGCCAACTCGCAGATGGTCTCGACGATGGACCAGATCACCCAGACCATCATCAACATCCGTTGATGAGCTGCTGACCGTCACACCGGAACACGATCATGGACAAGGCACTCTACGTTGCGATGACCGGCGCCCGCGCCTCCCTGCAGGCGCAGGGCACGCTGTCGCACAACCTGGCCAACACCGATACGCCTGGATTCAAGGAAGCCCTCGCCAACACCGAGGCGTTTCCGATCAAGGGCGACGGCTATGCCTCGCGCGTGGATGCTCTGCACGTGGACGCCGGATTCAACCGCCGCCAGGGCGCCCAGCAGATCACCGGCAATCCGCTGGATCTGTCGCTGCAGGCGGGCAACTGGCTGGCGGTGCAGGCCCCGGCCGGCGCCGGTGGCGGTGAGGCCTATACCCGCGGTGCTGCGCTGTCGATCACCCCGAATGGTCAGCTGGTCACCGCCGGCGGCCACGCGGTGCTGGACGAAAACGGTGCTCCCATCGCCATTCCGCCACACCAGGCGATGGACATCGGCAATGACGGCACGATCTCGATCATCCCGCTGGGTGAGGGGCCGCAGACCATGGCCAACATCGGCCGCATCCGCGTGGTGCAGGCCGCTGATGACCGCCTGGAACGCGGCTTGGACGGCCTGATGCGCAACACCGACCCGCAGCAGCCGTTCGTGCAGGCCCAGGGCAAGTCGCTGGAAAGCGGCCAGCTGGAAGGCAGCAACGTCGACGCCGCCGGTGCCCTGGTGCAGATGATCCAGCTGCAGCGTCAATACGAAATGCAGGTGAAGGTGATCAAGCACGGCGACGAAAACGCCCGCAGTGCCAATTCCCTGCTGCGTCTAGGCGGCTGATAGGCCGCCGTGACGTTTTTCCGGCGCAGTTCTGGCACGCGCCATGCATCACCCCTGATAACCGCTTGATAGGAACACCGCCATGAACCAGGCACTGTGGATCGCAAAAACCGGATTGGACGCGCAGCAGACTCGCATGTCGGTGGTGTCCAACAACCTCGCCAACACCAACACCACCGGCTTCAAGCAGGACCGTGCCAGTTTTGAAGACCTGCTGTACCAGCAGGTGCGTCAGCCCGGCGGCTCCTCCTCGGCACAGACCCAGCTGCCGACCGGCCTGCAGCTGGGCACCGGCGTGCGCGTGGTCGCCACCTCGAAGAACTTCGAACAGGGCAGCCAGCAGCAGACCGGCCGCGCGCTGGACGTGATGGTCAATGGGCGCGGCTTCTTCGAGGTGCAGATGCCCGACGGCACCTCGGCCTACACCCGTGACGGCTCGTTCCAGCGCAACCAGAATGGCGAGCTGGTCACCAACAGCGGCTACCCGGTGCAGCCTGGCATCCAGATTCCCGAAGGCGCGCAGTCGCTCACCATCGGTACCGACGGCACCATCAGCGTGAAGATGGCCGACGACGCCGCTTCCGTGGAAATCGGCGCGCTGACCCTGACCGATTTCGTCAATCCGGCCGGCCTGCAGGCCCGCGGTGAGAACCTGTTCCTGGAAACCACCGCTTCCGGCCCCGCGCAGAACGGCAACCCCGGACTGAACGGCCTTGGCAGCGTGGTCCAGGGTGCGCTGGAAGGCAGCAACGTCAACGTGGTCGAAGAGCTGGTCTCGATGATCGAAACCCAGCGTGCCTACGAAATGAACGCCAAGGCCATTTCCACCACCGACGCCATGCTCGGCTACCTCAACACCAACGTCTGACCGGTCTGAACCAGGACTTTCCCATGTCACTGCGCCCTGCCCTCCGCCTGCTGCTGGCCAGCGCCGTCACCGCCCTGCTCGGTGGCTGCGTGATCGCCGGCGATGTCCGCCCTTACCCGGCCATGGCCCCGGTGACCCCGGTGATGGCTCCCCAGGCCGCGCCGACCGCCGGCGCGATCTACGCCGCCGGTCCTGGGTTGCAGCTGTATTCGGATCGTCGCGCGCGCGATGTCGGTGACCTGCTGACCATCACTCTGACTGAAAGCACCACTGCCTCGACCACGGCCAACACCAGCACCGACAAGGAATCGAACCTGGCGCTGGGCACTCCGACGATCTTCGGTGCGCCGGTGACGCTGGGCGGCAAGGACATTCTCAGCGCAACCGCGAGTGGTTCGCGCGACTTCACCGGCAAGGGCAGCAGCGCGCAGAGCAACCGTCTGCAGGGCAGCGTGACCGTGACCGTGATCCAGCGTCTGCCGAACGGCAACCTGGTGGTGCAGGGTGCGAAAAACCTTCGGCTCAACCAGGGGGACGAGCTGGTGCAGGTGCAGGGCATCGTGCGCGCCGCGGATATCACGCCGGACAACACGATTGCGTCCAGCCGGGTCGCTGACGCGCGCATCGTGTACGGCGGACGCGGGCCGGTGGCGCAGTCCAATGCGATGGGCTGGTTGAGCCGGTTCTTCAACTCGGCGTTGACGCCGTTCTGAGTATTCACATGAACATTTATTTCGTTCGGGTTGTGCAGCCACGCAGGGCGTGGCTCTACGCCATCGTCACGATTCTTGGGGTGCTTGGTTTTGCTGCGAACGCTTCGGCGGAACGCATCAAGGACCTGGCCCAGGTGGGGGGCGTACGCGGCAACGCGCTGGTGGGGTATGGCCTGGTGGTGGGTCTGGATGGCAGCGGTGACCGCACCAGCCAGGCACCGTTTACCGTGCAGAGCCTGAAGAACCTGCTCGGCGAGCTGGGCGTTAATGTGCCGGCCAACGTCAATCCGCAGTTGAAGAACGTGGCCGCCGTGGCGATCCATGCCGAACTGCCGCCGTTCGCCAAGCCGGGCCAGCCGATCGACATCACCGTGTCGTCCATCGGTAACGCGGTGTCACTGCGTGGCGGTTCGCTGCTGATGGCACCGCTGCGCGGTGCGGATGGCCAGGTGTACGCGATTGCCCAGGGCAACCTGGTGGTCGGCGGCTTTGGCGCGCAGGGCAAGGACGGTTCACGCGTCTCGGTGAATGTACCGAGTGTCGGTCGCATCCCCAACGGCGCGACCGTGGAACGCGCACTGCCCGACGTGTTCAGCGCGGGCGGCGAGATCACCCTCAACCTGCACCAGAACGACTTCACCACGGTCTCGCGCATGGTCACCGCGCTGAATGCCGCCTTCGGTGAAGGTGCTGCCCGCGCGGTGGATGGCGTTACTGTTGCTGTGCAGTCGCCCAGCGACCCGGGTGCGCGCATCGGCATGCTGGCCCGCATCGAGAACCTGGAACTCACCCCGGGCGCGGCACCGGCCAAGGTCGTGGTCAATTCGCGCACCGGCACCGTGGTCATCGGGGCACAGGTCCGCGTGGGCGCGGCCGCCATTTCGCATGGCTCGCTCACCGTCACCATCAACGAGAACCTCAACGTCAGCCAGCCCAACGCGCTCGCGGGCGGGCAGACCGTGGTCACCCCGCAATCCACCGTGACCGCCACCGCCGATGGCAGCCGCATGTTCAAGTTCAACGGCGGCACCACGCTGGATGAAATCGTGCATGCGGTCAACGCCGTGGGCGCGGCCCCGGGCGACCTGATCGCCATTCTGGAAGCCCTCAAGCAGGCCGGTGCGCTGAGCGCCGAACTCGAGGTGATCTGATGCGCATTCAACCAGCACTCGAACTCAATCCCGCCCAGCCCAACAGCCCGGCCAAGGTCGACAAGGTTGCCCGGCAGCTGGAAGGCCAGTTCGCGCAGATGCTGGTCAAGAGCATGCGCGACGCCAGCTTCGGCGACTCGCTGCTGCCCGGTGAAAACACCATGTTCCGCGACATGTACGACCAGAAAATTTCGGATGCGATGACCAAGGGACGCGGCCTGGGCCTGTCGGCGATGATCGCCCGGCAGCTCGGTGGCGGCGACGCGGATGCCGCCAGGCAGGTCGATACCCGCCTGGATCCCGGCGCAGCGCTGCGCGCGTATCGCCTGAACGCGCCGTCCGCCGCGCCGATGGCGCTGCCGGCCGATGCAACCTCCACACCCAGGGCCGGCAGCGAAGTCGACCTGCTGCAGCAGTTGAACGGCCGTGATCCATCGGCGGTGCTGCAGCCGATGGAGCGCGCGCTGGATCTGATCGCCGGCCGCGAGACCAGCCAGATGCACGAGGCGATCGGCCGCAGCGAGCCGTACGCCGCCACCGACGCCCCCAACGCCGACTGGTCGGCGATGGCTGACGACCGCTGGAGCGGCGTCAATGCACCGGCATCTTCAACGTCGGCCGTGGACACCCTGGCCAGCAGCACGGCTGCCGCGCAGCTCGGCGCGCACACCCCGGAAGGCTTCGTCGCCAGCATCTGGGGCCACGCCCAGCAGGCCGCGCGCGAACTCGGCGTGGATGCCAAGGCGCTGGTCGCCCAGGCCGCACTGGAAACCGGCTGGGGCCGCAAGCTCATCCAGCGCAATGGCGGTGCTGGCAGCTCGCACAATCTGTTTGGCATCAAGGCCACGGGCTGGAGCGGCGAACGCGCCACCACCGGCACCCATGAGTACGTCAACGGCGTACGCCGCAACGAAACCGCCAGCTTCCGCGCCTACGGCTCGGTTGGCGAAAGCTTCGCCGACTACGTGAAGCTGCTCAAGAACAGTCCTCGCTACCAGAATGCCCTGCAGGCCGGCACCAACGTCCGCGGCTTCGCCCGCGGCCTGCAGCAGGCCGGCTATGCCACCGACCCGTCCTACGCCGCCAAGATCGCCGCCATTGCCGGCGGTCCGACCATCGAGCGCGCCGTCGCCGCGGTGGACAACGCAAGCCAGCGCCTGGGACGCACCTTTGCCAGCACCACCAGCCCGGCCGGGCTGGGTGTCACTCGACGTTGAGGTAACCCATGTCCGTACTTTCCACCGGCACCAGTGCCCTGCTCGCCTTCCAGCGTGCCCTGGCCACCACCAGCCACAACGTCGCCAACATCAACACGCCAGGCTACAGCCGGCAAAAGGTTGATTTCACCACCGCCACCCCGCAGAACCTGGGCTATGGCGACGTCGGCAACGGTACGCGCATCAGCGACATCCGCCGCGTGGCAGACCAGCTGGCGATCTCGCGCCTGCTTGACGGCAGCGGCGAACTGGCGCGCCTGAAGCAGCTCTCCACCCTTGCCGACCGCGTCGACGCCCTGTTCTCGGACACCGCAACCAATGTCTCCGGGGTGTGGTCGAACTTCTTCGACACCGTCAGCGGGCTGTCGTCCAATGCATCCGGCACCGCCGACCGGCAGAACATGCTGGATTCGGCCGGCAACCTGGTGCAGCGCTTCAAGCAGCTCAACGAGAACCTCAACAGCCTCAACGAAGAGGTCAACAACGGCCTCATCGCCGGCGCTTCCGAGGTCAATCGCCTCGCCGCTGAGATCGCCCAGATCAACGGTGCCATCGGCAGCAATGCCAACAACGCCGCGCCTGACCTGCTGGACCGCCGCGACCAGTTGATCGCCAATCTGATCGGCTACACCGGCGGCACCGCGGTGATGCAGGACGGCGGCTTCATGAACGTCTACACCGCCGGCGGCCAGGCCCTGGTGGTCGGTACCAGCGCCACCAAGGTCACCACCGTCACCGACCCGTACCAGCCCGAACGCCTGCAGTTGGCGCTGGAGACCCAGGGCCACAAGATCACGTTGGACCCGAAGAACCTGGGCGGTCAGATCGGTGGCCTGCTGGAATTCCGCCAGACCGTGCTGACCCCGACCCAGGCCGAGCTCGGCCGTCTGGCGGTGGGCCTGGCCAGCAGCTTCAACGACGCCCACCACAACGGCGTGGACCTGTACGGCCAGATGGGGGCCGACTTCTTCAACTTCGGCAGCCCGCGCATCACCGGCAATACCGGCAACACCGGCAGCGCCAGCTTCAGCGCAGCGTACGGCGATCTGTCCAAGCTGGACGGCCAGAATGTGATGCTGCAGTTCAACGGCACCACCTGGCAGGCCACCCGCGCCGACACCGGTGCCGCCATTCCGATGACCGGCACCGGCACCGCAGCCGACCCGCTGGTCATCAACGGCGTGGAACTGGTGATGTCGGGCACACCAGCCAACAACGACCGATTCCTGCTGCAGCCCACCGCGGGCGTAGCCGGCAGCCTGTCGGTGGCGATCACCGATACCTCGCGCATCGCGGCGGCCGCCCCGGTCAAGGCCGCTGCCGGTCTGACCAACACCGGTACCGGCAAGGTCAGCGGCGTGGCCGTGACCGACTACGCCAACGCCAATCTGCGCAACCCGGCGGCGATTGTGTTCACCAGCGCCACCGAGTACACCATCGACGGCACCGGACCGTTCACCTACACCGCTGGCGGCACCATCAGCGCCAATGGCTGGAGCTTCGTGCTGGATGGTGCGCCCAAGACCGGCGACAGCTTCAACATCACGCCGACCCCGGCCGGCTCCAGTGACAACAGCAACGCGCTGCTGCTGGCCAAGGTGGAAGATGCCAAGGCATTCAATGACGGCACGGTCACGCTCAACGGCGCGCTGGGCGGCCTGACCACCCTGGTCGGCTCGGCCGCACGCGCGGCGGATTACTCGCTGCAGGCGCAGCAGGTGATCACCGACCAGGCGCAGGCCGCACGTGATTCCATTTCCGGTGTGAACCTGGACGAGGAAGCCGCCGACATGCTCCGCCTGCAGCAGGCCTACCAGGCCGCCTCGCAGCTTATTTCCACCGCTGACACCATGTTCCAGACCATCCTGGGGGCCGTATCGCGATGAACAACCGAATCTCCACCGGGATGATGTTCAACCAGTCCATCAACCTGATGATGGCCAAACAGAGCAAGATGAACCACCTCGAACAGCAGCTGGCCACCGGCAAGAAGCTGGTGAGCGCCAAGGACGACCCTGTCGCCGCCGGCACCGCGGTCGGACTGGACCGCGCCGTGGCCGAACTGGAGCGCTTCGAGCGCAACGGCGACGTGGTGCAGAACCGCCTGGGCCTTCAGGAAAACGCGCTGGCCCAGGCCGGCGACATGATGGCGCACATCACCGAACTGACCATCCAGGCCAATAACCCTGCCCTGTCCTCTTCCGACCTCAAGGCCATCGCCTCGGAGCTGAAGAGCGTGCAGGAAGGCCTGCTGGCGTTGGCCAACAGCACCGACGGCACCGGTCGCTACCTGTTTGGCGGTACCAATGACTCCGAGGCCCCCTTCAAGCTGACCAACGGCGTGGTGACCTACAGCGGTGACCAGACCCAGCGTCAGATCGAAGTGGCCCCGGATACCTTCGTCAAGGACGTTCTGCCCGGCAGCGAGATCTTCCTGCGCATTCCTACCGGCGATGGCCGCCTGGACGGCAGTGCCGCTGCCGGCAATACCGGTACTGGCGTGCTGACCACTTTCGGCCAACATGCCGCCTCCGGCAGCTGGAACGGCCAGAGCTACACCCTGCGCTTCACCGCTGCTGATACCTACGAAGTGGTCGACGCCACCAACACCGTGGTCCAGACCGGTACTTTCAAGGCCGGTGAAGACATCACGTTCGAGGGCGTGTCGATGCGCATTGAAGGTGAACCGGCCGCCGGCGACAGCTTCGGCGTGGGTGCGGCCAGTTCGCGCGACATTTTTGCCACGCTGGATGGGCTGATCTCCGCGCTGGACACCGCCGCCGATGATCCCACTGCCGTCGCCCAGCAGCAGAATGTGCTGCAGGCCGCGATCCGTGACGTGGCCCGGGCGTCTGAAAAGTTCATCGATGCACGCGCCGCCGGTGGTGCGCAATTGAAAGCCATTGATGATGCTGGTGCGCTCAGAGATGCGAACAGCGTCACACTCAAGACCACGCTGTCGGCCATGCGCGACCTGGATTACGCAGAAGCGATCGGCCAGTACCAGCTGGAGCAGATTTCCCTGCAGGCCGCGCAGACCATCTTCACCCAGATGCAGCAGATGAGTCTTTTCAACGCCATCCGCTGACATTACGTGGTTGACGCGCATGGCGCGTCACTACGCTGGAAGCCTTGTGCCACAACGCTTGTGCCGACCATCACCCTGCCCAGGGTGATGTTCTTGGCGTTTTTTTCCTCAAGCATTCTCACACCTCGCCGTTATCCCTCCTGCAAGCACTGCGTCGTTCACTGACGCAGCTACTGCGTCAGTCCGGGTGCACGCCGTGGCCGGACATTGCCCACAGGAAACAGATACATGGCACAAGTAATCAATACCAACGTGATGTCGCTGAATGCTCAGCGAAATCTGTCCACCAGCGGTTCCAGCCTGGCCACCACGATCCAGCGCCTGTCCTCGGGCCTGCGCATCAACAGCGCCAAGGATGACGCCGCCGGCCTGGCGATTTCCGAGCGTTTCAGCACCCAGATCCGTGGTTTGGACGTGGCCGTGCGCAATGCCAACGACGGTATTTCGCTGGCCCAGACCGCCGAAGGCGCGATGGTCGAAATCGGCAACAACCTGCAGCGCATCCGTGAGCTGTCGGTGCAGTCGGCCAACGCCACCAACTCCGACAGCGACCGTGAAGCGCTTAACGCCGAAGTGAAGCAGCTGGTCTCGGAAATTGACCGCGTCAGCCGCCAGACCAACTTCAACGGCACCAAGCTGCTGGATGGCACCTTCTCCGGTGCCCTGTTCCAGATTGGTGCGGATTCGGGCCAGACCATCGGCATCAACAGCATCGTCAACGCCAGCACGGCGCAACTGGGCAGCGGCCAGTACGCCGCCAAGCAGGCCACGACCGCTGCCGCGCTCGACGGCACCGCGACGGCCGCTGGCAAGATCAGCGGAATGACCATCAACACCATCGAGATCGACGACGTCGACGTCGCGGTGGGCGACACGGACGAAGTCGCCAGCAAGAAACTGGTCAACGCCATCAACGACAAGATGGACCAGACGGGTGTCTACGCTTCGCTGAACGAAGGCAAGCTGGAACTGACGTCGCTCAAGTCAGGCAAGAACTTCGCCTTCGAGGCAGCTGACAGCACCGCCACCGGGCTGGATGCTGACTTTACCGGCGTTGCAGCCGCCGCTACGGCCGCCGCCGGCGTACGCGACACCGTCAGTGGCCTGGACATCTCCAAGGTGGCCGGTGCGCAGAAGGCCCTGTCGATTGTCGACGACGCCCTGAAGGCGGTGAACAGCTCGCGCGCCGACATGGGTGCGATCCAGAACCGCTTCACCTCGACCATCGCCAACCTCAACACCACCTCGGAAAACCTGTCGGCCTCGCGCAGCCGTATCCGCGACACCGACTACGCCAAGGAAACCGCTGAACTGACCCGCACGCAGATCCTGCAGCAGGCCGGTACCGCGATGCTGGCCCAGGCCAACCAGTCGCCGTCCAGCGTGATGAGCCTGCTGCAGGGCTAAGCCCTTGCTTCAGGTGTAAAGCGAAAAACCCGGCTCCGGCCGGGTTTTTTTGTTGCCATATGGCCCGCCCCTTGACACTCGCAAAAATCTCGGAAATCGAACCCTAAAGGTTCCCGGAAACGTGTCGTTATTGTTATCAACCAGGGCACATCGCCCTACTGCCTCCCCCGGGGCACCCCATCCAAGCAACACCAGATACGCATCAGGAGAACGGCAATGGCACAAGTCATCAACACCAACGTGATGTCGCTGAACGCACAGCGCAACCTGTCGACCAGCGGTTCCAGCCTGGCAACCACCATCCAGCGCCTGTCCTCCGGCCTGCGTATCAACAGCGCCAAGGACGACGCCGCCGGCCTGGCGATCTCCGAGCGTTTCAGCACCCAGATCCGTGGTCTGGACGTTGCGGTCCGCAACGCCAACGACGGCATCTCGCTGGCCCAGACCGCCGAAGGCGCGATGGTCGAAATCGGCAACAACCTGCAGCGTATTCGTGAGCTGTCGGTGCAGTCGGCCAACGCCACCAACTCCGACAGCGACCGTGAAGCGCTGAACGCCGAAGTGAAGCAGCTGGTTTCGGAAATCGACCGCGTCAGCCGCCAGACCAACTTCAACGGCACCAAGCTGCTGGACGGTACCTTCTCCGGCGCACTGTTCCAGGTCGGTGCTGACTCCGGCCAGACCATCGGCATCAGCAGCATCGTAAATGCCAGCGCCGGCGCGCTGGGCGGTGCCAAGTTCGACACTGGTTCGTTCACCCTCGCCCAGGGCGCAGCCAACGGCGACGTCAAGATCACCGGCATGGCCATCACCGGTGCTGACGGAAAGGCCTACACCCTCTCTGACATCGAAGTGAAGGCCGGCGCTGACCTGGCCGCCACCCAGAAAGCCGCCGCCACCGCTGTCGCCGCTGCCATCAACGAAAAGATGGACATGACGGGTGTCTACGCTGAAGCCGGTACCGCAGGTGCGATCAACCTGACCTCGGTCAAGAACAACGTGACCGACACCGGCACCTTCAATGCCATCAACGTCACCTTCGGCAGCGTCGGCACCACCACCGGTGTGGCCCTGCCGGGTGCTGCCTACACCCAGACCGACGCCGCCGGCCAGGCCGGACTGAAGACCAACTACGCCAAGGACCTGAACATTTCCTCGGTCGAAGGCGCACAGCAGGCCCTGTCCATCGTCGACAAGGCGCTGACCGCGGTGAACAGCTCGCGTGCCGACATGGGTGCGATCCAGAACCGCTTCACCTCGACCATCGCCAACCTCAGCACCACCTCGGAAAACCTGTCCGCCTCGCGCAGCCGTATCCGCGACACCGACTACGCCAAGGAAACCGCTGAGCTGACCCGCACGCAGATCCTGCAGCAGGCCGGTACCGCGATGCTGGCCCAGGCCAACCAGTCGCCGCAGAGCGTGATGAGCCTGCTGCAGGGCTAAGCCTTGCTTCAGGTGTAAAGCGAAAAACCCGGCTTCGGCCGGGTTTTTTGTTGGTGACGTGGTGGTGGTGACACGCATGGCGTGTCACTACGTATCCGATCGGCTAAAGCTTGGAGAAATAGTGTCGCTATTGACAGCAACCACTGCGTGATTGCCATCCCAGGCACCCCCGCAAGGGGAAGCACCTCCACTACCCGGCGACCACATCCTCGCCACCAGGAGCACGAAAATGGCACAAGTCATCAACACCAATGTGATGTCGCTCAACGCGCAGCGCAATCTGTCGACCAGTGGCTCCAGCCTGGCCACGACGATCCAGCGTCTGTCGTCGGGTCTGCGCATCAACAGCGCCAAGGACGACGCCGCCGGTCTGGCGATCTCCGAACGCTTCAGCACCCAGATCCGCGGCCTGGACGTTGCCGTGCGCAACGCCAACGACGGCATCTCGCTGGCCCAGACCGCCGAAGGCGCGATGGTCGAAATCGGCAACAACCTGCAGCGTATCCGTGAACTGTCGGTACAGTCGGCCAACGCCACCAACTCCGACAGCGACCGCGAAGCGCTGAATGCCGAAGTGAAGCAGCTGGTCTCGGAAATCGACCGCGTCAGCCGCCAAACCAACTTCAACGGCACCAAGCTTCTGGACGGCACCTTCTCCGGCGCATTGTTCCAGGTCGGTGCCGATTCTGGCCAGACCATCGGCATCAACAGCATCGTCAACGCCAGCAGCTCGGCACTGGGCGGTTCGCAGTTCGACAAGAACTCGCTGATCGTCGCCCCCGCTGCCGTCACCGCTGGGCAGGGGATGAAGATCACTGGCATGAAGGTGACCGGTTCGGACGGAAAGGCGATCGACCTGGCTGAAATCAACGTCAAGGCGACCGGCACCACCGCCGCTGACATGCAGAACGCTACCGCCAAGGCCGTTTCTGCTGCCATCAACGAGAAGATGGACCAGACCGGCGTGTATGCGGAAGTCGACAAGACCGACGCGACCAAGATCAACCTGACCGCGATCAAGGACAGCACCAACGCTGCCGGCGCGTTCCAGGCGTTCGGGGTGACCGTCGGCACCTGGTCGAATACGGCCGCCACGCCGGCCGCCACCACTGCCCCGACGTTTACCCAATCCACCGGCGCACCCGCCAACAAGAGCTATGCCGCCGGCCTGGACATCTCCAAGGTCGCCGGTGCCCAGCAGGCCATCGACGTGGTCGACAAGGCGCTGAAGGCGGTCAACAGCTCGCGTGCCGACATGGGTGCGATCCAGAACCGCTTCACCTCCACCATCGCCAACCTCGGCACCACCTCGGAAAACCTCTCGGCCTCGCGCAGCCGTATCCGCGACACCGACTATGCCAAGGAAACCGCTGAACTGACCCGCACGCAGATCCTGCAGCAGGCCGGTACCGCGATGCTAGCCCAGGCCAACCAGTCGCCGTCGAGCGTGATGAGCCTGCTGCAGGGTTGATCCCCTGCGTCAGGTGCAACACGAAAAGCCCGGCTCCGGCCGGGTTTTTCTTTTGTCGGCAGTCTGCGAAAACGCGACGAAATCGAGGTTTTTTCAGGTGGTTTGATTAAAGGTTGTTGACAGAATGTCGCTAATGACTTCAGCCACAGCATGAATACCTTGCGTGGCACCTCCGCAAGGGGAAACACCTCCATTACCCGGCGAGCATCACCCTCGCCACCAGGAGCACGAAAATGGCACAAGTCATCAACACCAATGTGATGTCGCTCAACGCGCAGCGCAATCTGTCGACCAGCGGCTCCAGCCTGGCTACGACGATCCAGCGTCTGTCGTCGGGTCTGCGCATCAACAGCGCCAAGGACGACGCCGCCGGTCTGGCGATCTCCGAGCGTTTCAGCACCCAGATCCGCGGTCTGGACGTTGCCGTGCGCAACGCCAACGACGGCATCTCGCTGGCCCAGACCGCCGAAGGCGCGATGGTCGAAATCGGCAACAACCTGCAGCGTATCCGTGAGCTGTCGGTGCAGTCGGCCAATGCGACCAACTCGGAAAGCGACCGTGAAGCACTGAACGCGGAAGTGAAGCAGCTGACCTCGGAAATTGACCGCGTCAGCCGCCAGACCAACTTCAACGGCACCAAGCTGCTGGACGGTACGTTCTCCGGCGCGCTGTTCCAGGTCGGTGCGGATTCGGGCCAGACCATCGGCATCAACAGCATCGTCGACTCCAGCGCCAGCAAGCTTGGCAGCGGCTTCTTCGCTGGCGACTACGTCGGCACCACCCTGGGTACCGCTGACGCCGCCACCGCCGACACCACCTTCTCGGGCCTGCAGATCTCCTACACCCCGAAGGGCGGCAGCGCGCAAACCGTGAACATCGCGGACATCAACGTGAAGTCCGGCCAGTCGATCACCGCAGCCACGGCTGCGGCGATCAACGAAAAGATGGACACCACCGGCGTCTACGCCTCGGTCAAGAGTGGCGTCATTACCCTGACCGGGATCAAGGACGGCCAGGCGTTCGACGTCGCTTACGCCGGTACGCCGACCGCTGGTGCCACTGCGGCCACGGCCGCCAACCTCGGCCTGACCGAAACCAGTACCGCGGCCAACAGCGGCACTGTCTCGACCACCAAGACCTCGGTCGGCGACCTGAACATCAGCACCGTCGCCGGTGCCCAGCGCGCCCTGTCGATCGTCGACAACGCCCTGAAGTCGGTCAACAGCTCGCGTGCCGACATGGGTGCGATCCAGAACCGCTTCACCTCGACGATTGCCAACCTGAACACCACCTCGGAAAACCTGTCGGCCTCGCGCAGCCGTATCCGCGACACCGACTACGCCAAGGAAACCGCTGAGCTGACCCGCACGCAGATCCTGCAGCAGGCCGGTACCGCGATGCTGGCCCAGGCCAACCAGTCGCCGTCCAGCGTGATGAGCCTGCTGCAGGGCTGATCCCCTGCTTCAGGTGTAAAGCGAAAAACCCGGCTTCGGCCGGGTTTTTTGTTGCTGTTGGATTTGGGCCAAATCCCGCGTAGTGACACGCCATGCGTGTCATCGGGATACCCGAACGTCCATTGACACGCATGGCGTGTCACTACGTGCTTTTGATCTTCCTTGGCCACCGAGCCGCCAAACCAGGGTGGCACAGGGCTTGCATGAACTCCTGCATTACCAGGACCCCCACACGGCCCTGGTTCAAGACTTCCCGTTTCGGGCCGATACCCCTGCAGGCACAGCAGGCGGTTGCGTGCCCACCGTTACGAATACAGGACTGCAGACATGGCAATTGGAACCATCGGTACCGGCCTCGACATCCCCACCCTGGTGGCCCAGCTGGTCGCCAAGGAACGCGAGCCGCAGGAAAACCAGATCAATGCCGCCGGCACCGCTGCCAGCGCCAAATTGTCGGCGATCGCCACCCTCACCAGTGGCATGACCAACCTGCAGACCACCCTGACCAGCCTGATGAAGAATGCCGACAAGCCGGCATTCAAGGCCACCACCGTCACCGATTCCAACTTCAGCGCCACCATCGATACCTCCGATGGTGCCGCCAGCGCCGCCGCCGGCACCCACCAGGTTGAAGTCAAATCCCTGGCGCAGGGCCAGAAGCTCAGCTCCAAGGGCTTTGAAAAGGACACCGTGGTCGGCGACGGTACCCTGACCCTGAAGTACGGCGAAACCACCCTTGATGTCACCATCAAGGAAGACAGCAAGCTGTCTGACATTGCCGCCGCCATCAACAAGGCCGCCGGCGGCAAGGGCGTCACCGTCAGCGTCATCACCGCCGACGATGGCCAGCACCTCGTGCTCAGCGCCACCGACACCGGCATCGCCGGTGCCATCACCGTCAGCACCAGTGGCGGCAATGGCGGGCTGGCCGACCTCACCTATGACGGCACCGCCGGCTCCGGCATGACGCAGACCGTGGAGCCCAAGGATGCCGTGGTCGTCGTCGACGGCTTCACCCGCACCTCCAGCTCCAACACCATCAGCGACATCGTGCCCGGGGTGAACCTCACCCTGACCAAGGCCGGTACCGAGGCGGGCAAGACCCAGACCCTCACCATCGCCCGCGACAACACCTCGCTGAAGACCGACATGGCGGCGTTTGTCGCCGCGTACAACGCGATGAACAGCGCGCTGAAGTCCTCCAGCGCCTACAACACCAGCACCAACACCGCGTCCGCACTGACCGGCGATGCGATGGTGCGTGGACTGCAGCAGCAGCTGCGCAGCCAGTTCAGCACCAACATCAACGCGCTCAAGGACATGGGCGTCACGATGGCCGCCGACGGCACTCTGACGCTGGACAGCGCCAAGATGGAAACCGCGATCGGCAAGGACCCGGAAGCCGTCTCCAAACTGTTCGGGTCCGAGGGCAGCATCGGCAAGTCCATGAACAGCCTGATCAAGAGCAACCTGGACAAGGAAACCGGCACCCTTACCCAGCGCAAGAACTCGCTGGACAAGCAGATCAAGGACCTGGAAAGCCGCCTGGACGCGCTCGATGCGCGCATGGAGAAGGTCTCCGACCGCTACACCAAGCAGTTCACCGCCATGGAAACGCTGGTTACCCAGATGCAGAGCACCAGCGACAGCCTGACCCAGGCGCTGGCCAAGAAGACCAGCAGCTGATCACCGTTTCTCACACCGCTCCTCAAGTTTGCACCCACCAGCGCCGATATTGAGGGCAACACCCACCGCCATTACCGCGCGATGGGGCTGACCGGGCAGCGCCCGGTACCACCAGGAACCGCAGCCGCTGCAGGTTCCGGTAAGAGAGGAGAAGTTTCGAATGTACGGTTCCAGCCGTCAGTACGCAGAGCAGTACCGCAAGGTGAGCGTTGCCACCGCCGTCACCGACGCCGACCCGCACAAGCTGGTTGCGCTGCTGCTGGCCGGGGCCTGCGAGCGCGTCCGTCTGGCCGAGGCTTGCCTGGCGCGCAACGACCAGGCGCGCAAAGGCAAAGCCATCGGCGAGGCCTGCGCCATCGTCGGCCACCTCAACGGCTCGCTTGACCATGAGGCGGGCGGCGACATCGCCGGCAATCTGTCGGCCCTGTACGACTACGTGATGCAGCGCCTGACCCATGCCAACCTGCACAACGACGCGACTGCCCTGCAGGAGTCGCTGCAGTTGCTGAGCGAGATCGACGCGGCCTGGAACGCCATTCCGCATGACCAGCGCCAGCCCGCTGCGGTGGGTGCCTGATGAACGCCGCGCTCGCCATCGATGACGTGCAGCTGCTGCATTCAGCGCTGGACGAGCTGTCCGCCGCCGTCGAAGGCGAGGACCACGACCTCACCCAGCGGCTGATGGATACCTACGACGGCCAGGTCCGCGCCTGGCTGGACGGCGACCAGGGCCAGATCGACGCCGGCGCGCTGCACGGGCTGATCGCCCGCCAGCAGCAGCTGAGCATCCGCATGGCCGCCCGCCGCGACGAAGCCGGCGAACACATCACCGCCGGTCGACGCGCCGTTCGCGCCTCGCTCGCCTATCTGCGCGCAGAATCGCTGGCATGAACAATCCCCGCGCCAGCGAAGTCCTGCATCCTGCTGAAAGCGCGCTGTTCGACGAAACGCTGAGCTGCGACGTGGCCCTGCCCGCTGAGTTCCGCCTGGGCAGCGCGGTCATCCGCCCGGGCAGTGCCGAAACCCTGCTGCGCAGCGTCGCCCTGGTCGAAGACAGCCGCAGCGACGACGGCCACGACGAGCGCGGCGAATCCAGCCAGCACCTGCTGCGGCTGGAAGCCAAGCTGGACCTGGTGATGGTGCTGCTGGGCCGGCTGGTCCGCCAGGGAGCCCAGGACCTGCCACTGCGCCCCTTGCGCTGGTCGCGTCGGGGCATCCGGCTGGAGCTGGGCAACCGCAGCTCGGCGGTGCCAGGCAACCTCGGCATCATCCGGCTGCAGCCCTGCGATTGGCTGCCCGACCATATCGACCTGCCGGTCTCGGTTCTCGCCGAGGCCGCCACCGGCGGCGGGGCCTACTACCTGTGGCTGCGCTTCGAGCCCGTCAGCGATGCGCTGGAAATGGCGCTGGAACGACACCTGTTCCGCCTGCACCGCCGCCAGATCGCCGAAAGCCGCCGCGGGCGGGACTCCTGACAGAAACAACCTTATTGACATTACGCACGCTTGGCGAGCCGGCCGCGACCGGGTAATGTGAAGGACTTGTCCTCACCCTTTCTCACACATCCTGTGCGCGTTCTCATCGTCGACGATCACACTTTGGTCCGGGCTGGCCTTGGCCGGCTGCTGCAGACCTTCGCCGACGTAGCCGTGGTGGCCGAGGCCAGCAACGCCGAACAGGCCCTGCAGTTGGCCCTGCAGCACTCGCCCGATGTGATCCTGATGGACCTGTCGCTGCCCGGTCGCACCGGGCTGGAAGCACTGAGCGACATTCTGATGCGCGCGCCCGGCACCCGGGTGGTGATGATGACCATGCATGACGATGCCGTGCACGTGCGCGATGCGCTGGATCGTGGCGCGGTCGGCTTCGTGGTCAAGGACGCCGCCCCGCAGGAACTGGAACTGGCACTGCGCGCCGCCCATGCCGGCCAGGTGTTCCTGAGCCCGCAGATCTCGGCCAAGATGCTCGCCCCCATGCTGGGCCGGGAAAAGCCGGTCGGCATTGCCGCGCTGTCCCCTCGCCAGCGCGAGATCCTGCGCCAGATCGGCAAAGGTGAAAGCAACAAGGAAATCGCCGCCGACCTGGGGATCAGCGTGAAGACCGTCGAAACCCATCGCGCGCGCATGATGGAGTCCCTCGGCTGCCGGCGTGCAAACGACCTGCTGCTGCTGGCCGCCCGCCACCAGCACGAACTGTAGAGCGGGGCTTGCCCCGCTGCTCCGCGACAATTCCCCGACACGCATGCCCACCCGGACCGTTCACCGTCGGAATTCCGAACGCTTCACAGTCGCCACGCCGACCCAGAATCAGCCACTTGCAGGCGCTCAGCGTCAAATTGCCGCGCTCATGTAAGGAATACCCTTACACCCCGTCAGGAATTGAACGACCGCACTCAGGAACCCCCTGATTCCCCCCCTGACGCGGTACAAGCAAGATGTGTTCCAGAACGCACCGGGGACACGGTGCGACGGGGAACACGCATGAAGCCGACACTGTCGACCCAGCTGGGTCAGCAACTTCACCTCACGCCGCAGCTGCTGCAGTCGATCCGGCTGCTGCAGCTTGATGGCCTGCAGCTGGAGCTGGAAATCCGCCGTGCGCTGGAGACCAACCCGTTGCTGGAGCTGGAAGAAGCGCCCGAGCAGGACACCGCCCCCACCACTGTCGACACCACCCAGGTCGAGGTCGCCGCGTTCGACGAGCTGCCCGAAAGCGGCCTGTGGGACGTGGCCGGTGCCAGCTGGAACGACGGTGACGACGACCGCATGCAGCGCATTGCGGCCGACGAATCCAGCGATCCACAGCTGCGCGCCCTGCAGCGCCTGTCCCTGGAACTGGATGCCCGCCAGCTCGAGGTCGCCGGCTTCTGGCTGGAACACTGCGACGACGCCGGCTACCTGACCGCCCCGCTCGAGCAGCTGCAGCTGCTGGCTACCGCCCGCAGCGACATGGACGCGGCCGGGGTGGAAGCGGTGCGCCAGCAGATCCTGCACGGCGACCCGGCCGGGCTGGCCGCGCGCGACCTGCACGAATGCCTGTCGGCGCAGCTGCGCGCCCTGCACGGTCGCGTGCCGGCCCGCCACCTGGCCCAGCGCGTGCTCGACCAGGGCCTGGCCCTGCTGGCGGCCCACGACTATGCGGCGCTGGCCCGGCAGCTCGACGCCGAAGAGGCCGACATCCACGAAGCCGTACGCCTGATTCTCTCGCTGCAGCCGCGTCCCGCTGAAAGCCTGCTGCCAGACAGCAACGGCGCGGTCATCCCCGATGTGATGGCCTGGCACGCCGACGGGCAGTGGCGCGTGGCCCTGAACCCCGCCACCAGCCGTCGACTCAGCATCAATGCCAGCTACGAGCAGGCGCTGACCAACGCTGGCGATGCGGCCCAGCCGCTGCGGGACATGCTGCAGGAAGCGCGCTGGCTGACCCGTGGGCTCTCCATGCGCTACGACACCCTGCTGCGCACCACCGCTGTGATCATTGAACGCCAGGCCGGCTTCCTCACCCGCGGTGAAGAGGCCATGGCCCCGCTGACCCTGAAGGAAGTCGCCGATGCCATCGGCATGCACGAGTCCACCATCTCGCGCATCACCACCGGAAAGTACCTGCAGACCCCGCGCGGTACCCTGGAGCTGAAGCACTTCTTCGCGGTACGACTGGAAGGAGCCAGCGTGTCCGGGCAGGCAGTCAAAGCCATGGTGCGCCGCCTGATCGATGCTGAACCGGCAGGCCGCCCGCTGGCTGACGAGGCAATTGCGGGACTTCTGTCACGCCAGGGGGTGAACATTGCACGCCGTACCGTTGCAAAATACCGCGAACAACTGGACATTGCCCCGGCACGTGAACGCCGTCGGGCCAGCGCCCGGTCCCCGCTATTGGCCCGGGTGGGCTGAAGGAAGTACACGTCATGAACAAGCTCACCGTCCTGCTGGTCGATGACCACGAAGGCTTCATCAACGCCGCCATGCGCCATTTCCGCAAGGTCGACTGGCTGGAGATCGTCGGCAGCGCCGGCAATGGCCTGGAAGCCATTGCCAGTTCCGAGTCGCTGCGCCCGAAGGTGGTGCTGATGGACCTGGCCATGCCGGAGATGGGCGGGCTGCAGGCCACCCGCCTGATCAAAACCCAGGACGATGCGCCTTACATCGTCATTGCCAGCCACTTCGACGACGCCGAGCACCGCGAGCACGCGCTGCGCGCGGGTGCGGACAACTTCGTCAGCAAGCTGTCCTATATCCAGGAGGTCATGCCGATACTGGAGGGGCTGAAGGGAGTACCGGCATGAGCGAGTCGCGCATCCTGGTACTGGACAACGACGCCGTGCGCGCCGAGCGCACCGTCGCTCTGCTGGAATTCATGGATTTCAATCCGCGCTGGGTGGTCGATGCCGGCGATTTCGACAGCAGCCGCCAGCGCAGCAATGACTGGATGGCCGTCATCATCGGCAGCCTCGAGCAGAGCCCTGCCACCGACGCGCTGTTTGCATGGGCAGGCCACGGCACGCTGCCGCCGCCGGTGATGCTGATCGACGGCGACACCGCCGCTTTCGCGC
The DNA here is from genome assembly GCA_039592995.1 of Stenotrophomonas sp. GTDB lineage: Bacteria > Pseudomonadota > Gammaproteobacteria > Xanthomonadales > Xanthomonadaceae > Stenotrophomonas. The sequence continues at coordinate 247,751 of JBCNQC010000001.1, forward strand.
AGCGTCACGGCCTGCACGAAGCCAATGTGTGGCCGCTGGAGGCTCCGCTGCGCCACGCGCAGATGGAAGCCCTGCTGCGCCGCGCCAGTCTGAAGCGACTGGACGCCGAACACCAGGCCGGTGCTGCCCAGGACAACGGCCCCACCGGCGACGGTGCGGCGGTGACCGAGCTGCGCCAGATGATCGAGCAGGTGGCTGCGTTCGACACCACCGTGCTGGTCCTCGGAGAATCGGGCACCGGCAAGGAAGTGGTATCACGCTCCATCCACCAGCGCTCGCCGCGCCGCGACGGCCCGTTCGTCGCAATCAACTGTGGCGCGATTCCGGCGGATCTGCTGGAAAGCGAGTTGTTTGGTCACGAAAAAGGAGCCTTCACCGGTGCGCTGAGTGCGCGCAAAGGGCGCTTTGAAATGGCCGAGGGCGGCACCCTGCTGCTCGACGAAATCGGCGACATGAGCCTGCCAATGCAGGTGAAACTGCTGCGTGTGCTGCAGGAGCGCAGCTTTGAACGCGTGGGCGGCAACCAGACCATCCGCTGCAACGTGCGCGTGGTCGCGGCAACCCACCGTGATCTGGAATCGCGTATCGCCGAAGGCAAGTTCCGCGAGGATCTGTTCTACCGCCTCAACGTGTTTCCGATCGAAGTGCCGTCGCTGCGCGACCGCACCGAAGACCTTCCCGCACTGGTGGGCACCATCGCTGCGCAGCTGGCGCGCACCGGGCGCGGCGAAGTGCGTTTCAGCCCGGAAGCGCTGCAGGCGCTGGCCGCCTACGAATGGCCGGGCAATGTGCGCGAACTGACCAATCTGGTCGAGCGGCTGGCCGTGCTGCATCCCGGCGGCACGGTGCGGGTGCAGGACCTGCCGGCGCGCTACCGGGGTGATTTCAACCCGGCTGCCCCGGTGGCTGCGCCTGCACCGGCGGCCAGCAGTGACGAACGCCTCGACCTGCGCAGCTTCTCGTTCCATACCCCGGGCGCAGGCTCGGCTGCAGCGCCGCAGAAGCAGGCGGAAGCAGCACGCACGCACGCCCTGCCCAATGACGGACTGGACCTGCGCAACCACATGGCCAACATCGAGCTGGCCCTGATCAACGAAGCGCTGGAACGTACCCAAGGCGTCGTCGCCCACGCCGCCCAGCTGCTTGGCCTGCGCCGGACGACGCTGGTGGAGAAGCTGCGCAAGTACGGGATCGAGCGCGACCAGACCGAGCTGGCCGGCTGACGGTTTGCTGGCCGGCTGACGGTTTGCCGGCCAGCGGCCGGCAACCCCGAAAGATGCTGCGATCTGTGACACATCGCACACCCCTGCGGAATCAATTTCACAGCGCCGTGACACAGGGGCGACTACGTTCGCCCCCAGCTGCATGCCCCAGGGCGTTATTGCCTATCCGGGCCTGCGGGGAATCGGGGGATTCTTGCAGCCACGCGGTCGCCCATCGGCAGGCCGGCGCGTGCTGCTGACGGAGACCTCGATCATGGCACGTACCACGATGAACCTCGTTGGCGGTCGCACCGCCTGCGTCAGTATCACCTCCCCCTCCCTGCGTATCGCACTTACCCTGGGCCTGACCCTGTGCAGCGCCTCGGCAGCGTTCGCGCAGTCCGTCTGCACCACGGTCGGCGGCACCCCGCCCACTGCGACCGGGGGCTCATCCTTCGCCTGCGGCGATGGTGCGACTGCTCCGGGCGGTACCTCGACAGCGATTGGTACCACCGCCAGCGCCACCAGCAGCAATTCGGTTGCCGTAGGTGCGCTTGCGGCGACAACGAACGAGTACGCGACGGCCGTAGGGCGCAGCGCAGAGACAAGCGGTTACGCTGGTACATCACTGGGTTTCGCCGCCAAAGCGACCGGCAATGACTCGGTGGCCATTGGCGGAGACAGCACTGCAGGGGGTATCGGCGCAGTCTCCATTGGCCGGACCGCCTCCGCCGCTGGCGAAAACAGCGTGGTGCTCGGCAACCTCGGCAGCGCCACCGCCGGCAACTCGGTGGCCCTCGGTGCCAACTCGGTTGCCGACCAGGCCAACACCGTTTCGGTCGGGGCCGCCGGGGCGGAGCGTCGGATCACCAACGTCGCTGCCGGCACCGCTGACACCGACGGGGTCAACGTCAGCCAGCTCAACGACACCGCGGCCACCACGCTGCAGCAGGCCAACACCTACACTGACGGGGCCCTGCAGCAGGCCAACAGCTACACCGACCAGCAGATCGCGCTGTTGGGCGGTGGCGGTGGCGGCGTCGCCTCGGCCGATCTGGAACAGCTACGCACCGAAATGAACGACCGGTTTTCGGGCGTGGACGACCGCCTCAACGCAATCGACGAGAGTCTGCGCAAGATGGATCGCCGGGTCAGCCGGCAGGGCGCGATGGCCGTCGCCCTGACCCACAGCCTGGGCACCGCGGCTGTGGGTGACAACTGGTTCGGCGTCGGGGTCGGCTCCACCGATGGCGAGCAGGCCATTGCGGTGGGGTACCGCCGGCGCTTCTCCGAACGCATTGCCGGCTCGCTCGGCGTATCCAGCGCCGGCAACGAGCGCTCCTACGGTGGCGGCCTCGGCTTCACCTGGTAAAGCACACGATTGGGGAACGTCGACGCCCGGGCCTGCCCCGGGCGTCGACGCATGCAGCCGCCGGTTTTCCGACGCCGGGGTTCTGGCACGCATGCCGCGACACGCCACTGCACCGGATCTACGTCACATTTCCCCGCCGGATCCCTGGCGCAACGGTGCTCAGCTCCCTCACATACCTTCACATCACCACAAATCTGAACCACTCAGCGATTTCGGCACAGGGTTTGCATCGTATCCACCTGCAATCCCCCATCCCTGTTTTCGGAACGCTCCAGATGTCACATTCCGTCACCTCGATCCTGTCCCAGATCCGTACCTATCAAACCCAGATGGGTACCTCCGCGGTGAATCCGCTGGCCGAGTCACCGCAGACCAATGCGCTGCAGGGACTGGCCGGCACGCAGGACGTACAGGCCCCCAGCTTCACCGACACCCTCAAGGGTGCGCTGGCCGGCGTCAACGAGGCCCAGCAGAAGTCCGGCGCGCTGGCGCGTGCCTTTGAACTGGGTGAACCCGGTGCAGACCTGGCCAAGGTCATGGTCGCCTCGCAGCAGTCCCAGATCGCCTTCCGCGCCACCGTGGAAGTCCGCAACCGTCTCGTCCAGGCTTACCAGGACGTGATGAACATGCCGCTGTAAGGATAGACCCGCATGGCCCTGTCGCTCACCAAGGAATCCCTGAACGCCGAAAAGGCGGGCCAGTGGTTTGACCGGCTGCAAAGCCTGCAGATCACCCGTCGGCTCGGCCTGATGGCGATGATCGCCGTGGCCGTGGCGGCAGGCCTGTTCGTGTTCTTCTGGTCGCAGAAGCCCGGCATGGTGCCGCTGTACACCGGGCTGGACCAGAAAGCCACGGCCGAAGCGACCGACCTGCTGCGTGCGGCGCAGATTCCGTTCGAGCTGGATCCGGCCACCGGCGGCATCACCGTACCGGAAAAGAACCTGCACGATGCCCGCCTGAAGCTGGCCGGCTCGGGCCTGACCGACAGTGGTCGGCTGGGTTTTGAACTGATGGAACGCGATCCTGGCTTCGGCGTCAGCCAGTTCATGGAGAACGCCCGTTACCAGCACTCGCTGGAAACCGAGCTGTCGCGCACCATCAACACCCTGCGCCCGGTGCGCGATTCGCGCGTGCACCTGGCCATTCCCAAGCCCAGCGCCTTCACCCGCCAGCGTGACGTGGCCAGCGCCTCGGTGGTGCTGGAACTGCGCGGCGGCCAGCAGCTGGAACGCGGCCAGATCGATGCCATCGTGCACATGGTCGCCGCCAGCATTCCCGATCTCGCCGCCGAACGCGTGACCGTGGTCGACCAGAGCGGCCGCATGCTCAGCGTGTCCGACCCGAACAGCGAAGCGGCGGTGAATGCCGCGCAGTTCGAGCAGGTCCGCCGCCAGGAAACCTCGTTCAACCAGCGCATCCGCGAACTGCTGGAACCGATGACCGGCCCCGGCCGGGTCAATCCCGAAGTCAGCGTGGACATGGACTTTTCGGTCACCGAAGAAGCGCGCGAGCTGTACAACGGCGAGCCACAGAAGCTGCGCAGTGAGCAGACCAGCGAAAACACCAGCACCGAAGCCGGCCCGCAGGGCGTGCCGGGTGCCGCCAGCAACACCCCGCCGGGCGCTGCTGCCGCACCGCCGACCGCGCAGACCCCCACTGAAACCTCGCGCAACGCGACCCGCAACTACGAACTGGACCGCACCCTGCAGCACACCCGCCAGCCGGCCGGCCGCATCAAGCGCGTCTCGGTGGCGGTGCTGCTGGACAACGTGCCGCGCCCGGGTGCCAACGGCAAGACAGTGGAACAGCCGCTGTCGGCCGCCGAACTGACCCGCGTTGAAGCGCTGGTGAAGCAGGCGGTCGGCTTCAACGCCGAGCGTGGCGACACCGTCAGCGTGATGAACGCCCCGTTCGTGCGCGAGACCACCCCGGTGGAAACACCGAACTGGTGGGAGCTGCCGCAGGTGCAGGACGGCCTGCGTCTGCTGCTCGGAGCGATCGTGGTACTGGCCCTGTTGTTCGGCGTGCTGCGGCCGGCGCTGCGCTCGATCACCGGCCCGGTCAAGCCTGCCAAGGAACTGACCCAGGAACCGCACAGCGCCGACGTGCAGCTGGTGGACGATGGCGAGGGCCTGCCACTGCTGGCCGGCGACCGGGTCAACCTGTCCGGCAACGAGCCGCTGGCGCTGCCGGTGGACTCCTATGAGGAACGACTGCGCATGGCGCGTGAAGCTGTGAAGACCGATTCCAAGCGCGTGGCCCAGGTGGTCAAGGGGTGGGTGGCCAATGATTGATACACCCGCATCGTTGAGCGGCGTGCAGCGCGCCGCCGTGCTGCTGCTGTCCCTGGGTGAGCTGGAGGCCGCCGAGGTACTGCGCCACATGGAACCCAAGGAGGTGCAGAAGATCGGCATCGCCATGGCGACCATGAGTGACATCACCCGTGAACAGGTCGAACGGGTCATGGACCAGTTCAACACCGAGCTGGGCTCCAAGACCTCACTGGGCGTGGGCTCGGACGACTACATCCGCAACATGCTGGTGCAGGCGCTGGGCAGCGAGAAGGCCGGCAACCTGATCGACCGTATTCTGCTGGGCCGCAACACCACCGGCCTGGACGCGCTGAAGTGGATGGACCCGCGCGCCGTTGCCGACCTGGTCCGCAACGAGCATCCGCAGATCATCGCCATCGTCATGGCCCATCTGGAAACCGACCAGGCCGCCGATGCGCTGAAGCTGCTGCCAGAACGCACCCGCGTCGACGTGCTGCTGCGCATCGCCACCCTGGACGGCATTCCGCCCAACGCGCTGAACGAACTCAACGAGATCATGGAGCGCCAGTTCGCCGGCAACCAGAACCTGAAGTCGTCCAACATCGGCGGCGTGCAGTGTGCGGCCAACATCCTCAACTTCATGGACAGTGGCCAGGACCAGGCAATCCTCGGAGAGATCTCGCGCATCGATGCCCCGCTCAGTGCGCGCATACAGGAAAAGATGTTCGTGTTCGACGACCTGATCGACCTGGAAGACCGCGAAATGCAGCTGGTGCTGCGCGAAGTCAGCGGCGAACGCCTGGGCCTGGCCCTGCGCGGTGCCGACATCAAGGTGCGCGACAAGATCACCCGCAACATGTCCCAGCGCGCCGCCGAGATCCTGCTGGAAGACATGGAAGCGCGTGGCCCGGTGCGTCTGTCCGACGTCGAAGCCGCGCAGCGCGAGATCCTGGCCATCGTCAAACGCATGGCCGATGAAGGTACCGTCACCCTGGGTGGCAGCGCGGAGGCCATGCTGTGAACAACGCCGTACGCTGGATGGCCCCCGACCTGCTGGCCGTCCCGGAGCTGCCGCAGGACGAACACTTCGAGTTCAACGACCTCGACCCTGAACACGTGCCTGAACCGGTCCTGCAGCCGCCGACCCTGGAAGAGATCCAGCAGATCCAGGACGCAGCGGAACAGGAGGGATTCGAGCGCGGCCATGCCGATGGCCATGCCCAGGGCCAGGCCGAAGTGCGCCGTCTGGTCGCACAGATCGAAGGCATCCTGGACAACTTCAGCCGGCCGCTGGTGCGGCTGGAAAACGAAGTGGTCGCCGCACTGGGCGAGCTCGCCGTGCGCATCGCCGGCACCCTGGTCGGCCGCGCCTACGAGGCCGACCCGGCCCTGCTCGGCCAGCTGGTGCAGGAAGCGGTCGACGCGGTGGGCGGAGCCAGCCGCGAGGTCGAAGTACGCCTGCACCCGGACGACATTGCCGCGCTTGCGCCGCTGCTGCAGCTGTCCCCGCAGCACCGCCTGGTGCCCGATCTCAGCCTGAGCCGCGGCGACCTGCGCGTACACGCCGAGGCCGTGCGCGTGGACGGCACCCTGGAAGCGCGTCTGCGCGGCGCTTTGGATGCCGTGCTGCGCACCACTGGAGCCGGCGCATGAACACCGAACCCCTGCCCCCGCCGCCGGCCGACTGGGCCGCCGCCCGCAACCTGCGCCTGGCGGCCCGGCTCGACGGGATCAAGCCCGATGCCACGCATGGTCGCGGCCTGATCCGCGAAGGTGTGCTGCGCCGCGCGGTCGGCCTTACCCTGGAAGCAGTCGGCTGCGAATCGCCGATGGGAGCCAGCTGCAAGGTCGAAGTGGCCGGTGGTGCCTGGGTCGATGCGGAAGTGGTTGGCTTCGCCGGCGAGCGCACCTACCTGATGCCCAGCGCCGAGCTGCACGGCCTGCTGCCCAATGCCCGCGTGGTGCCTTCGCTGGGCCGAGGCGGTGTTGAAGTCGGCGAAGGCCTGCTTGGCCGCGTGATCGACAGCGACGGCGTGCCACTGGACGGCAAGGGCCCGATCCGCGCCGAGGGCACCGTCGGCATGGCCGGTGTGGCGATCAACCCGCTGGCCCGCGAACCCATCACCCAGCCGCTGGACGTCGGCGTCCGCGCGATCAACGCGCTGCTGCCAATCGGCCGTGGCCAGCGTGTCGGCCTGTTCGCCGGTTCCGGCGTCGGTAAATCCACCCTGCTCGGCATGATGACCCGTTACACCTCGGCCGACGTGATCGTGGTCGGGTTGATCGGCGAACGAGGCCGCGAAGTCCGTGATTTCGTCGAAAGCACCCTGGGCGAAGAGGGCCTGCGCCGCGCCGTCGTCGTCGCCAGCCCGGCCGACCGGCCACCGCTGGCCCGCCTGCACGGTGCCTACCGCGCCACCGCCATCGCCGAGTGGTTCCGCGACCAGGGCCTGAACGTACTGCTGCTGATGGACTCGCTGACCCGCTTCGCACAGGCCCAGCGCGAAATCGGCCTGTCGGTCGGCGAGCCGCCCACCACCCGCGGCTACCCGCCGTCGGTGTTCGCCAAGCTGCCCGCGCTGGTCGAGCGCGCCGGTAATGGAGCCAAGGGCCGCGGTTCGATCACCGCGTTCTATACCGTGCTGACCGAAGGCGACGACCCGCAGGACCCCATCGCCGACGCCGCCCGCGCCATTCTCGACGGCCACATCCTGCTCTCGCGCCGGGTCGCCGACAGTGGCCTGTACCCGGCCATCGACGTCGAATCGTCGGTCAGCCGCGTAGTCACCGAAATCGCCGACGAACCGTGGCGCCTGCGCATCCGCAAACTCAAGCGCCTGGTCTCGGCGTACTCGGCCAACCGCGACCTGATCGCCATTGGCGCGTATCAGCGCGGCAATGACCCGGCCACCGACGAAGCGCTGGAGCGCTGGTCGGAGATTGTTGAATTCCTGGGCCAGGACGTCGGCAAGGCCGCCGACCTGCCGCACAGCCAGGCCGCACTGAAGCAATTGGTGGAAAGAGAGACTCAAGCATGATCCAGTCCAAGCGCATTGACCCGCTGCTGAAGCGGGCCCAGGACCATGAAGACGCCGTCGCCCGCGACCTGGCCGAACGCCAGCGCGTGCTCGACACCCATCTGGCCCGCCTGGAAGAGCTGCGTCGCTATGCCGAGGAATACGCCAACGCGCAGATGGCCGCGACCAGCCCGGCACAGTTACTCAACCGCCGCGCCTTCCTCGACCGCCTCGACAGCGCGGTCGCCCAGCAAAGCCAGACCGTGGACAGCAACCGTGAAAAGGTCGAAGCCGAGCGCGCCCGCCTGATCCTGGCCAGCCGCGACAAAGCCGTGCTTGAACAGCTCGCCGCCAGCTATCGCGCCCAGGAAAAGGTGCTGATCGACCGCCGCGACCAGCGCGAGATGGACGACATCGGTGCCCGTCGCAGCCGCCAGACCCAGAACGAAGACGTCGAATCCGGAGGTACCCCGTGATGTCCCCCACCCTGCTCGGCGGCAGCGCCCCTTCCACCGACACCAGCACCCGCAGCACCTCCGCCGGAAACAGCAACAGCGCCAGCGGCGGCACCGGCAGCCGCCAGGACTTTGACGCCCTGCTCAAGGGCGGCAAAGACAGCGCACGCGCACCCGAAGCTTCGGTCAAGCCCAAGCCCAAAGGCACCGACCGTAGCCAGAGCAAAGACGAAACCGCCGCTGCAAAAGACCCCACCAGCAAGCGCAGTACCGACAAGCCCGGCCACGCCGACGAGACATCCAGCGACGCCACCGCCCCTTCCACCGCAAGCGCAGAGGCCAGTTCCCCCGCTGAGCCCGCCGCCGGTGAACAGGGCGATGCCGCTCCCTGGCCCCCACTCGGCCTGGCCGGGCTGGCCCTGACCGGCGTGGTCTCCACCGCGGCGGATGCGCAGGCTGCCCCTGTCGCCACGACGCCCGTCGTTGCCGACCCGTTGCTGGCAGGTAAGGCTGACACCCTGCTGACCGCGAACACGCCCGCCTCCGCAGCCGGCGGCACCGCCACCGCCACGCCAGCGGTCAATGCCGCGACCGCCAGCGCCGACGCCGGCCCCATCGCCCTGCCCCTGGACGCCGCCGCCAACGACGACATCGCCCTGCCCAAAGCGCTCGCCGACGCGTTGAGCGCCAGCAGCGCCGACGCTGACGCCCCCGCCACCCCGTTCCTGCACGCGCTGCAGACCGCCGCCGACCTCAAGACCGGTGCCGCCAGCGCCCCGTTCGCCGGCAGCCCCACCGCCACCCCGCATGTCGGTGGCGAGTCCTTCGACGAAGACATCAGCGCCCGCATCGGCTGGCTGGCCGACCAGAAGATCGGCCACGCCACCATCAAGGTCACTCCCCATGACCTCGGCCTGATCGAAGTGCGCCTGCAGATGGACGGCGACAAGGTCCACGCCAGCTTCAGCAGCGCCCATGCCGATGTTCGCCACGCCCTGGAAAGCAGCCTGCCCCGGTTGCGGGAAATGCTGAACGATCAGGGCTTCCAGCTCGGTAATGCGGATGTGGGGCATCAGCAGACCGCGCAGGATGGAAGGTCTGGCGGCGGTCATAGCGAGCGCGGTGGGATTGGTGGCGGCGATGAGCCTGGGATGGTGGAGACCACCGTCAGTTCAGCGCAGTTGATGCGGCAACGAGGATTGGTTGACGCTTACGCGTAATCGAGAAAGCGCCAAAGCCGGCGTCGTTCCGGGGTCATGCGTTACAGATCGTTGCACCGTTCACAGCGGGCGTCTGTCGACCGCCCCCACCAAAGCAGGCCCCGCGACCACCCACGGATGACAGTGGCCTTAGCCGTTGCCGTTGCCGTTGCCGTTGTCGTTGAATTTGGCTCCGTCACCGACGATCTGTCGAGGGCCGGTCGGGGTGGGCTGGAGGGGGCGTGAGCCGCATGGATGCGGCGACCGAGGCTCCATGGATGGATTCACGCCGTCCCCCGGAACGCCCACCCCGACCGGCCCAGCCAGAAAGCAACACAGAGCCGACGCTTTTGACGTTGACGTTGACGTTGACGTTGGCGGAAGACGTCAAAATCCCGACAACGGGAAACCAGCGCTGTTCGGCACAGCGCTTGCATGTAGCCAGGAAGCAATCCAATGGAGCTTCCCCTCGTGGCCGCAGCCGCTGACAAAACCAAGAAATCCGCCGACAAGGACAAGGCCGCCAAGCCGCGCAGCCCGTTGCTCATCAGTGCCCTGATCGCCGTCCTCGCCGCCGGTGCCGCCGGCGGTGGCGTCTGGTACTTCACCCAGGGCCACGACGAGAAGGCCCCCGACAAAAAGGCCGCCGCCAAGCCCGCAGTGCCCGCTCCCGCCCAGTACTTCGGTCTCGAGCCGCCGTTCGTGGTCAACCTCAGCAGCAGCTTTGACGGCCCCCGCTACCTGCAGGTCGAAGTGCAGCTCATGACCCGCGATCCTGCCGCCCTCGAAGCCCTCAAGCTGCACGCCCCGGCCATCCGCGCCAAGCTGCTCATGCTGTTTTCCCAGGTCGAGCCCGCCCAGATCGCTGATCGCGCCGGCAAGGAAAAACTGCAGGCCGACTCCCTGGCCGAAGTGCAGAAGCTGATGAAGGCCGAGACCGGCAGCAACAGCGTCGACGAACTGCTGTTCACCAGCTTCGTCACCCAGTAAGGGCCGCCCCATGAATGACCTGCTTTCCCAGGACGAGATCGATGCCCTGCTGCATGGCGTCGACTCGGGCGCGGTCGAAACCAAGGACGAAGGCATCCCGCCCGGCGAGGCACGCAACTACGACTTCGCCAGCCAGGACCGGATCATCCGCGGTCGCATGCCGACCCTGGAAATGGTCAACGAGCGCTTCGCCCGCCTCTGGCGCATCGGCCTGTTCAACCTGATCCGCCGTTCGGCCGAACTGTCCGTGCGCGGCATCGAGCTGATCAAGTTCAACGATTACATGCACTCGCTGTATGTGCCGACCAATCTGAACCTGATCCGCTTCAAGCCCCTGCGCGGTACCGGCCTGATCGTGTTCGAACCCACCCTGGTGTTCGCCATTGTCGACAACTTCTTCGGCGGCGACGGGCGCTATCCCACCCGTATCGAAGGCCGGGAATTCACCGCCACCGAAATGCGCGTCATCCACCTGCTGCTCAAGCAGACCTTCGCCGACCTGCGCGAAGCCTGGGCACCGGTCATGGATGTCGAGCTTGAGTACATCAACTCGGAAATCAACCCGCACTTCGCCAACATCGTCACCCCGCGCGAGTACGTCGTGGTCTGCCGCCTGCATGTTGAACTCGACGGCGGTGGCGGCGACATCCACGTCACCTTGCCGTACTCCATGCTCGAGCCGATCCGTGAACTGCTCGACGCCGGGATCCAGAGCGACCGCAACGACCGCGATGAAAGCTGGGGCGTGATGCTGCGCGAGCAGCTCAACATCGCCGAAGTCACGCTCTCCAGCGTGCTCGCCAGCAAGCGCATGAGCCTGCGCGAGCTGACCAAGCTGAAAGTCGGCGACATCCTGCCCATCGACCTGCCCAACCAGGTTCCGGTGTGCATCGAGAACATCCCGGTGTTCACCGGCCAGTTCGGCATCGCCAACGGCATGAACGCCGTCAAGATCACCGCGACCCACCCTCCGGGCACCCGCCCGCGCGTACCCGTCATCCAGGAAGACCCGCAATGAACGACATCGAAACCAACGAACCGGCCGCCGCCCAGTTCTCCGACCTGCATGCCGAAGACGCCGGTGCACCGGATCTGAACCTGGACGTCATTCTGGACGTACCGGTGACCCTGTCGCTGGAAGTCGGCCGCGCCCGCCTGCCGATCCGCAACCTGCTGCAGCTCAACCAGGGCTCGGTGGTCGAACTGGAACGCGGTGCCGGCGAATCACTGGACGTGTTCGTCAACGGCACCCTGATCGCGCACGGCGAAGTCGTGGTCATCAACGACCGCTTCGGCGTGCGCCTGACCGATGTGGTCAGCCCCAGCGAGCGCATCCGGAGACTGCGTTGATCACCCTGGCACTCATCGCCGCCGGCACGCCGGCGGTCAAGGTCGGCCAGCATGCCGCCGCCGCGCCCAGCATGTTCGGGGCCATCCTCGCCCTGCTGGCGGTGCTGGCGCTGATCGTCGGCCTGGGCTGGGTGCTAAAGCGCATGCCCGGCAGCGGCTTCAAGCCGGCCGACGGCCTGCGCATGGTCGCCAGCCTCAACGTGGGTGCCAAGGAACGCATCGTGGTGGTCGAGGTCAACGGCCAGCAACTGCTGCTCGGCGTGACCGCCGGCGGCATCAACACCCTGCATCAGCTCGCCGAGCCGCTGCCCACTCCCGAACCGGCACGCCTGCCGGACGTGAAGAACCTGCCGAATTTCGCCCAGCTGCTGCAGCAGCGGCTGCGCAAGGAAAAATGATCATGCGTGGCCTCCGAGCGCCCTGGACCCGTTACCTGCCCTTGCTGTTCGTGCTGTTGCTGTGCGCCCTGCCGGCGCTGGCCATGGCCGCCCCCGGTGCGCCGGCCGTGCCCGCCCTGCCCGACGTGAATGTCGGCAGGATCGGCGGCCAGAACGTCAGCCTGCCGTTGCAGACCCTGCTGCTGATGACGGCGATCACGCTGATTCCGTCGATGCTGCTGGTGCTGACCGCGTTCACCCGCATCATCATCGTGCTGGGTCTGCTGCGGCAGGCACTGGGCACCGGCCAGACCCCGTCCAATCAGGTATTGCTGGGCCTGGCCCTGTTCCTCACCGCCATGGTCATGCTGCCGGTGTGGCAGAAGGCCTGGGGAAGCGGCATGGCTCCGTATCTCAACGGCGAGATCGACTTCCAGACGGCCTGGAACCTGACCACCCAGCCGCTGCGCGCCTTCATGCTCGCGCAGATCCGCGAAACCGACCTGATGACCTTTGCCGGCATGGCCGGGCACGGTACCTATGCCAGCCCGGATGCCATTCCGTTCCCGGTGCTGGTCGCCTCGTTCGTCACCAGTGAGCTCAAGACCGCCTTTGAAATCGGCTTCCTGATCTTCATTCCTTTCGTGATCATCGACCTGGTCGTCGCCAGCGTGCTGATGTCGATGGGCATGATGATGCTGTCGCCGATGCTGGTGTCAGCACCGTTCAAGATCCTGCTGTTCGTGCTGGTCGACGGCTGGGTGCTGGTGGTCGGCACGCTGGCCGCCAGCTTCAACGCCGTGTGAGCCTGCCATGACCCCCGAACTCGCCCTTACCGAACTGCGCGGTGGCCTGATCACCGTGCTGTGGGTGGCCGGCCCGCTGCTGCTCACCGTTCTGATTGTCGGTGTGGTGGTCGGCGTGGTGCAGGCCGCGACCCAGCTCAATGAGCCCACCATTGCCTTCGTCGCCAAGGCCGCTGCATTGACTGCGGTTCTGTTCGCGCTGGGCAGCCTGCTCATTGGTCATCTGGTGGAATACACCACGTTGCTGTTCCAGCGCATACCGCATCTGATCGGGTAGCCACGGCCATGGATTCCGCCACCCAGATGGCCGCCGACGGCCTGCAGGCCTTCGGCATGATCGGCACCATTCTGTGGACCATGTTGCGCATCGGCGCGATGATCATGGCCATGCCCCTGGTCGGCACCCGTGCGGTGCCCGCGCGCGTGCGGGTCATGCTCGCCGGCGCATTGGCCATCGCGCTGTCGCCGATGCTGCCGCCGGTGCCGGAGTGGACCGGGTTCGATGCGGCCACCGTGCTGAGCATCGCCCGCGAGCTCGCCATTGGCATTTCCATCGGATTCCTGCTGCGCATGGTGTTCGAGGCCGGTGCACTGGCCGGCGAGCTGGTGGCGCAAGGGACCGGACTGGCGTTTGCGCAGATGAGTGATCCGATGCGCGGCGGCAGCTCCGGCGTGATCGGGCAGTGGTTCTATCTGCTGTTTGGCCTGCTGTTCTTCAGCGCCAACGGGCATCTCGCGCTGATCTCGCTGTTGATGGACAGCTACAAAGCAGTGCCCATTGGCGCGTCCCTGCCAGACATCGACGCATTCCTCAGCGTCGCCCCCGACTTTCTGCTGCAGGTGCTGCGCGGCGCACTCAGTCTGGCCTTGCCGGTGGTAGTCGCCATGCTGGCCATCAATCTTGCCTTTGGCGTGCTGGCCAAGGCAGCCCCTGCGCTCAACCCCATCCAGCTTGGCCTGCCGGTATCGCTGCTGCTCGGTCTGTTCCTGCTGACCGTGCTGGCCGGCGAAATGGGGCCGCCGGTACAGCGCCTGTTCGATGCCACTTTCCAGGCAGCGGACAGCGTCACGCACTGATGATCAACTCGTTACTGTTGATTATGCTGCGTGTATTTGACGTGATTTTCTCACGTAGAAACAGCCAATAAAATAATTACGACAAAAATTATCCTTTCAGGTATTGCACACCCCCCGGGGGTTGTGCGTACAGTTTGCGCGCACGGCAACGGGGGCCGCTGTCTGCCGCAGTGGAAGCTGCAAACGAAAGATTTTTGGATAGAACCTTTCGATTATCGCGTGCTGGTTTCAGGAGATGCTTAGATGCTCGTCGGCAACTACTCACCGTGGTTGGTCGCCGTTTCACTGCTGGTAGCCATATTGGCTTCCTTCACCGCGCTGGTGATGGCCAATCGCATCACCAGCGCGGCAACGCAGAAGCAGGGGCAGCTGTGGCTGCTGGGGGGCGGCTGCGCGATGGGCCTGGGCATCTGGTCCATGCACTTCATCGGCATGCTGGCGTTCCGTCTGCCCATACCCCTGGGGTACGACATTCTCTGGACCGTCGTTTCGCTGCTGTCGGCGATCGTATCGTCACTGTTTGCCTTGTGGCTGGTGTCCCGCCCGACGCTCCCACATCCGCATCTGGCCTTCGGAGCTCTGCTGATGGGCTCCGGCATCGCATCGATGCATTATCTGGGCATGGCTGCGATGCGCATGCAGCCTGGCATCGATTACCACCCGGGCTGGGTCACATTGTCACTGGTGATCGCGGTAGCCGCGTCGTGGGTGGCTTTGTACGTCGCATTCCGGCTGCGCCACCACGACAACCGGCTGCGTCACCGCGTGCCGCCGGCCATCGTGCTGGGCCTGGCCATTGTCGGCATGCATTACACCGGCATGGCAGCAGCCCGGTTCCCGGCCGGCAGCGTCTGCGGTGCCGCAGCCGGCGACGGCCTGCATTCGCAGTGGCTGGCCACATTGGTGATGATTCTCACCGTGGCCATCCTCGCCGTGGTGCTGCTGGTGTCCTGGCTCGACCAGCGCATGCAGTCGGAATTGCTGCGCATGCGTAACCAGGACCTGCGCAGCTCGCTCAACGACGCACACGCCGAACTCAGCCAGGCAGCCCTGCACGATCCCCTGACCCGGCTGCCCAATCGCCGCCTGCTGCAGCAGCACATCGAAAGCGCATTGATTGAAGCGGAGCAGCGCGGCAGCCGTTTCGCGGTGATGTTCATGGACCTGGACGGCTTCAAGCAGGTCAACGATGCCTACGGCCATCAAACCGGCGACGCCCTGCTGGTCGCGGTGGCCGAGCGCACCAGCCAATTGCTGCGCGCCAGTGACGTCCTGGCGCGGCTGGGCGGCGATGAGTTCGTCATGGTCGTGAACATTGAAGGCGACGAAGATGTGGCTGCGCTGGCCAGCCGCATCATCCACGCCATCAGCAGCAGCCGGCTGGTGCCCAGCCACGAACTGCAGGTCACCGCCAGTATCGGCATTGCCATCTGCCCTGACCACGCTGCGACCGAACGCCACCTGATGGGGTACGCGGACTCGGCCATGTACCAGGCCAAAGAAGCCGGCCGCAACGGCTTTGCGGTGTTTGCCGAATGGATGAACGACAGCGCCGAACAGCAGTTCCGGCTGCTGGCGGACCTGCGCAGCGCGATCGGCACCGACCAGCTGTTCCTGCATTACCAGCCCAAGCTCAGCGTCGCCCGGCACACCGTGAGCGGTGCCGAGGCCCTGATCCGATGGAAGCATCCCGAGCAGGGCTTGATTCCGCCGGACCGCTTCATCCGCCTGGCCGAACGCAGCGGCATCATCAACGAAATCGGGCGCTGGGCACTCAACGAAGCCTGTCGTCAGCTGCGCCAGTGGCATGACGCTGGCCACGACAGCTGGACGATGTCGGTCAACCTGTCGCCCATCCAGTTCAGCGCGCCGCAGCTGATCAACGAGGTCCGCGATGTGCTGGCCCGACACCGCGTCGAGCCGCGCCGGTTGATACTGGAGATCACCGAAAGCACGGTCATGCGCGACACCGAGACCAGCCTGCGCCTGCTGCAGTCCCTGGCCAGGCTCGGGGTGGGCATTTCCATCGACGACTTCGGCACCGGCTATTCCAGCCTGCTGTATCTGAAGCGGCTGCCGGCCTCGGAGATCAAGATCGACCATGCGTTCGTGCGCGAACTGGAAATCAGTTCCGAGGACGTGGTGATTGTCTCGGCCATTGTCGCCCTGGGCCATGCCCTGGACATGGATATCGTCGCCGAAGGCGTGGAGACCGCCGGACAGCGCGCGTATCTGGAACGGCTGGGCTGCGACTATCTGCAGGGCTACCTGCTGGGGCATCCGGTGGATCCAGTGCGGTTCAAACAGTTGCATGACCTGCCCCGACCGAGGATGGAGCTCGCGGCCGGCTGGAAGGAACCGCAAGGCGGCGATTTCCTCAACTGACCCATCGCGCTGACACGCATGACGTGTCACAACGGTCGTACGCCATTCCGTAGAGCCACGCCCTGCGTGGCTGCCGTTGGGCACGGATCTTGCACGCCCCCGGGGATACCCCGCGGTGTGTGAACGATGTCCGACGAAGAACAAGCCGGCGAAAAAACCGAACAACCTACCGAAAAACGCCTGCGCGATGCCCGGGAAGAAGGCAATACCCCGCGCTCGCGTGAGCTGGGCACCGCGGCCGTGTTCGGGGCGGCCGTGGCCACGTTGATGGCATTTTCCGGCACGATGGCGACCAACTCGCGCGAATGGATGAAGTCCGCGCTGAGCCCGGAGCCCGGCCTGCGCCTGCATCCACGGGCCCTGTTCGGCCACTTCGGCGAGCTGCTGCTGCAACTGCTGGTCGCGATGTGGCCGCTGGTGCTGATCTGCCTGCTGGCCAGCCTGCTCTCGCCCCTGGTCATGGACGGTCTGCGCTGGTCCAACAAGTCGCTGATGCCGCAGTTCAACCGGCTCAGCCCGATGGCCGGCATGAAGCGCCTGTATGGCCCCGAGGCCATCGCCGAATTCATCAAGTCGCTGCTGCGCGTGGCCTTCGTCGGCGTAGCCGCCGGCCTGGTGGTGTGGCACGGCATCCGCGGCCTGCGCGACCTGGTCCATCAGCCGCTGGAAGCGGCCATCGTCAACGGCCTGGGCTTCACCGTCAAGCTGATGCTGGCCACCGGCGGAGCCATGGTGCTGCTCGCCGCCATCGATGCGCCGTACCAGCGCTGGAACTGGATGCGCAAGCTGAAGATGACCCGTGAGGAGCTGCGCCGGGAAATGAAGGAAAGCGAGGGCAGCCCGGAAATGAAGGGCCGCATCCGCCAGATGCAGCACCAGATGGCCAACCGCCAGATGATGGAAGCCGTGCCCAGCGCCGACGTCGTGGTGGTCAACCCCACCCATTACGCGGTGGCCCTGAAGTACGACGGCGGCAAGATGGGGGCCCCCACCGTGGTCGCCCTGGGCGTGGACGAAACCGCCCTGCGCATCCGTGAAGTGGCCGACGGCAACAAGGTGCCGCTGGTCTCCGCCCCGCCTTTGGCACGCGCCTTGTATCGGGAAGGGAAACTCGGCAAGGAAATCCCCGTGAGACTGTATTCGGCCGTGGCCCAGGTCCTCTCCTACGTCTACCAGCTGCGCGCCTGGCGCGGCGGCCCGATGCCGGCTGCGCCGCGTATCGATGTGGATGAATTCGGCAAGGGAGGCCGCCCATGAGCGCCCAGCCCGCCCAGGGTGGCATGAACGCCCGCAAGATCCTGGACATGATCCGCAGCGGCCTGGGAGCTCCGCTGATCGTGCTTGCCCTGCTGGCGATGGTGGTGGTGCCGCTGGCCGCGCCGGTCCTGGATGCCCTGTTCACCTTCAACATCGCCATTTCGCTGATGGTGCTGCTGGCCGTGGTGTACGTGAAGCGCCCGCTGGACTTCACCATCTTCCCGATCGTGCTGCTGGTCACCACCATGCTGCGGCTGGCCCTGAACGTGGCCTCCACCCGCGTCATCCTGCTCAACGGCCAGAACGGCCATGACGCCGCCGGCAAGGTGATCGCCGCCTTCGGCGAATTCGTGATCGGCGGCAACTACGCGGTCGGCATCGTCGTGTTCGCGATCCTGACCATCATCAACTTCGTGGTCATCACCAAGGGTGCCGGACGCGTGTCGGAAGTGACCGCGCGCTTCATCCTGGACGCCATGCCCGGCAAGCAGATGGCGATCGACGCCGACCTCAACGCCGGTTTGCTGACGCGTGAAGAGGCCAAGGTCCGTCGTGAGGAGGTCCGTGAGGAAGCCGATTTCTACGGCGCGATGGACGGTGCCAGCAAATTCATCCGCGGCGATGCCATCGCCGGCATCCTGATTCTGTTCATCAACATGCTGGGCGGTCTGGCCGTCGGCGTGCTCCAGCACGGCATGCCATTCGGTGACGCCGCCGCCACCTACACCCTGCTGTCCATCGGTGACGGTCTGGTGGCGCAGCTGCCGGCGCTGCTGGTCTCCTCGGCGGTGGCCATGCTGGTGACCCGTGCCTCGCGCTCGCAGGACATGAGCCAGGCCATGATGGGCCAGGCCTTCGGTCAGTACCGGGCGCTGGCGATCACCGCTGCCATCCTGGGCGTGGTCGGCCTCGTACCGGGCATGCCCAACGTCGCCTTCTTGACGCTGGCCACCATTGTCGGCTTCATCGCCTGGAAGATCTACAAGAAGCAGCAGGCACCGGCCGCCGCCGACGCGGCCGCGCTGGACCCGAACGCCCCGGTGATCGGTCTGCCGGGCGGCACCCCCTCGCCCACCGCCGAACTCACCTGGGACGAACTGCGCCCGGTCGATCCGCTCGGGCTGGAGGTCGGATACCGGCTGATCCCGCTGGTCGACAAGGCCAATGGCGGCGAGCTGATGGCGCGCATCAAGGGCGTGCGCCGCAAGCTCACCCATGACATCGGCTTCCTGATTCCCTCGGTGCACATCCGTGACAACCTGGAACTGGGGGCCACCACCTACCGTCTGCTGATCCACGGCGTGCCGGTGGCCACCGCCGAGATCCATCCAGACCGCGAACTGGCACTGGACCCGGGCAGCGCGCTTGGCGCACTGGAAGGCATTGCCGGCAAAGACCCGGCGTTCGGCCTGGATGCCACCTGGATCCAGCCGCACCAGCGCGCCCACGCCGAATCGATGGGTTACACCGTGGTCGACCCGGCCACCGTGGTCGCCACGCACATGTCGCACCTGATCCGCGAACACGCGCCGGAACTGCTCGGCTTCGAGGAAGCCCAGCAGTTGCTGGCCAACCTGGCCAAGAGCGCGCCCAAGCTGGTCGAAGACCTCACCCCCAAGGCGCTGCCATTGTCGGTGGTGGTGCGGGTGCTGCAGAACCTGCTGATCGAGCGCATTCCGATCCGCCAGCTGCGCAAGATCGCCGAATCGCTGGTCGAGCACGCTCCGCTGAGCCAGGACCCGGGCGTGCTGACCGCGGCGGTGCGCAACGCGCTGGGCCGTTTCATCGTCCAGGAGATCGCCGGAATGTCGCCGGAGCTGCCGGTGTTCACCCTCAACCCGCAATTGGAACGGGTCTTGCAGGAGTCAACCCAGGGGAATGGCGCCGCGCTGGAACCCGGACTCGCCGAGCGACTGCATCAAAGCCTGGCCGAATGTGTCGGCAAGCAGGAAGCGAAGAACGAGCCCGCCGTGGTGTTGGTCCCCGCCCCCGTACGTGCCGCGCTGGCACGCCTGGTCCGCCACAGCGTTCCGTCGCTGTCGGTCCTGGCCTACAGCGAGGTACCCGAGGACAAGCGGCTGAAGCTGGTCGGCACGATCAGCTGAGCCGGAACTCCGACAGTACAGCGTCAGAAAATAGACACCTCTTCAAATATCACGCAGCAGGAACAGAAGGGAAACCCGGACCGTGCAGACCACCGAAAACCAGCGCTTCCCTTCACCCGAACAGCCGCCCAAGTCCCGGTACAACAGCATGAAAATCAAACGCTTTGTCGCTCCCGATATGCGCTCGGCCATGAACCTGGTGCGCAAGGAACACGGCCCTGACGCCGTGATCCTGTCCAATCGCCGGATCGAGGAAGGCGTTGAGATCGTCGCCGCCGCCAACTACGACGAAGGCGCGGTGCAGCGTGCACTGGAAGCGGCGCGCAAGGACGTGGCCCCGCCGCCGCCGGCCCCGCGTCCGCGCAGCGCCGCCGATGCCATGATCGCCGCGGTCACCCGCCGCAAGCCGGCCGCACCGGCCGCCGAACCGGTGGCCGCCACCACCTCGGCGGTCGCCGCGCTGGCCCGCGCGGCCGTCGGTGCCACCGGCCGCACCCTGGACACCGCCAACGAGAACGTGCCGCCGCCGGGCAGCAGTGGCTTTGCCGCCACCCTGGCCCGTGCCAGCTCGCAGCCGCTGATGGATGCCCTGCCGGAGCAGATCTTCGCCCCGTTCAATGTGGAACAGGCCGCCGCCGCCGAACGCACGCCCGCCCCGATGGTGGCACCAGCTCCGGTGGCCCCGCCGGCCGCGGTCAACCGCGCCCGCTTCATCATCGACCCGCCGATGGACGACGAGCCCGTGCTGGACATGCGCGCATCGGTGGCACGCCCGGTGCCGCCGCCGATGCCGGCCCAGCAGATGCAGCGCATCCCGGCCGAAGCCGCGATTGCCCCGCTGTGGGAAACCGTGCCGATGGTGCCGGTGACCACGGCGGTCGCCGCGCTGAATCCGATTGAAGACTCGCCGGTGTTCGCCCCGGTCGCCGAAGCAGCCCCGGCCGCCCCGGCTCCGGCCGCTCCGGCACCGATGGCCCCGGCCGCGCCGATGGCCTGGATGGCTCCGGCCAGCCGTGAGCCGGCCGCCCGCCCGCTGGCCCCGATGAGCGCCGCCAATGAACCGGCGGAACTGCCGGTGGCCCTGGCCGCAGCGGTCGAGGCGATGGAACCGCCGGTCCTCGCCCCGACCGTGGTTCCGACCCCGGCACCGGCACTGAACCTGGTCCCGCGCGACGACGAAGAGCTTCGCCAGCTGCGTCACGAAGTGGCCGGCATGCGCCAGGTCATCGAACGTGAGATGACCCGCTTCACTGACGAGCGCCTGCGCGGCTCGGCGGTGCGCGCCGCCGCACTGGACCTGATGGACGAGTACGGCTTCGACGCCGGCATCAGCCGCGACGTGGCCCTGCAGATCCCGCTGGATACCGAAGCCCATCGTGGCCGTGGGCTGATGCTGGGCCTGCTGTCGCGCAAGCTGCCGATCGCCCCGATCGACCCGCTGGACGCTGGCGGCGTGATCGCCCTGGTCGGCCCCACCGGTGCCGGCAAGACCACCACCATCGCCAAGCTGGCCTCGCGTTTTGCCGAAGCCCATGCCCCGCGCGACGTCGCCCTGGTCACCACCGACACCGGCCGCATCGGTGCCCGCGAACAGCTGTACGGCTTCGGCCGTCAGCTCGGCATCGCCGTGCACGAGGCCAACAGCGGCAGCGACCTCGCCCAGCTGCTGGAACGTCTGAAGGACTACAAGCTGGTGCTGATCGACACCGCCGGCCTCGGCCCGCGCGACCGCGCCCTGGCTGCCCAGCTGCAGTGGCTGCGTGCCGCCAGCCAGATCCGCACCCTGCTGGTGCTGCCGGCCAACACCAGCTTCGGCGACATGGACGAAGTGGTCCGTCGCTTCAGCGCCGCCAACCCGCAGGGCGTGGTGCTGAGCAAGCTGGACGAGACCGGCCGCTTCGGCACCGCCCTCTCGGTGGCCGTCGACCACCGCCTGCCCATCACCTGGGTGACCGACGGCCAGGACGTTCCCGAAGACCTGCACCGGGCCACCGCTGCCAATCTTGTACTTCGCCTTGAAGATTTGCGCCGCGCGGCCGATATGCCCTGCAACCCGGAGTTGAACCATGCCGTCGCGTGAGTACGCCAAGCTGACCCAGAATTTCCCGCTGTCGGCCACCCGCAGCCAGCCGTTGGGCCCGGTCCGCACCATCGCCGTCAGCGGCGGCAAGGGCGGCGTGGGCAAAACGAACGTCTCGGCCAACCTGGCCGTGGCGCTTGCCGACATGGGTAAACGCACCCTGCTGCTCGACGCCGACCTGGGCCTGGCCAACATCGACGTCATCCTGGGCTTACAGCCGAAGCTGACCCTGGCCGACCTGGTCGCGGGGCGCTGCACCCTGGACGAAGTGATCATGGAAGGCCCCGGGGGCGTGCTGGTGGTGCCGGCCGCGTCCGGCCGCCGCCACATGGCGGAGCTGCAGCCGGCCGAACACGTCGGCCTGGTCAACGTGTTCTCCGAACTGGAGCGCGAACTGGACTTCATGATCGTCGACACCGCCGCGGGCATCACCGACGGCGTGCTGACCTTCTGCCAGGCCGCCCAGGACACCGTCGTGGTGGTCTGCGACGAACCGGCATCGATCACCGACGCCTACGCGCTGATCAAAGTGCTGTCGCGCGAGCGCGGCGTGGACCGCATCCAGGTCGTGGCCAACATGGCCCGCGATCCGAACGAAGGCCGCGTGCTGTACGAAAAGCTGAGCCGGGTCTGCGACAAGTTCCTGGCGGATGTCTCGCTGAACTATCTGGGCTGCGTGCCGCAGGACGACTGGCTGCGCCTGTCGGTGCAGCGCCAGCAACCGGTGGTCAAGGCCTATCCGTCCAGCCCGGCCGCCCAGGCCATCGCCGAAATCGCCCGTCGCACCGCGCGCTGGCAGGCTCCGACCGAACCGCGTGGTGGCGTGGAGTTCTTCCTCGAACGCATCCTCAAACAGCGTGGGGTGGCCGCATGAAAGGTGCCGCGCAATACAAAGAAGTGCAGCGTGCCGCTGCCACCGAGTGCATTGCCCAGCACTCGGACCTGGTGCGACGCATCGCCCACCACCTGGCCGCGCGCCTGCCGGCCAGCGTTGAGATCGACGACCTGATCCAGGCCGGCATGATGGGGCTGATCGAAGCGTCGCGCAGCTATGACGCCGACCAGGGAGCCTCCTTCGAAACCTATGCCTCGATCCGCATCCGCGGTTCGATGATCGACGAAATCCGTCGTGGCGACTGGGTGCCGCGTTCGGTGCATCGTCGTGCCCGTGATGCGGCGTCGGCGATCCGCAAGCTGGAGCAGAGCACCGGCCGCGCGGCCAGCGCCACTGAAGTAGCGGCCGCGATGGAGATGCCGCTGAACGAGTATCTGCGCCTGATGGAAGACGCCGCACGTGGCCAGGTGCTCAGCCTGGAGTCGCGCATCGAGGACCAGGGCGAACTGGATACCGTGGCCCAGGGCGGCCCCACCCCGCAACAGGTGCTGGAGCGTGGCGAGTTCGGTCGCGAGCTGGGCGCAGCCATCGGCCTGCTGCCCGAACGCGAACAGCTGGTGCTGTCGCTGTACTACGAACAGGAATTGAATCTGAAGGAGATCGGCGCGGTACTCGGCGTAAGCGAGTCGCGCGTCTGCCAGATCCACGGCCAGGCGGTGCTGCGCCTGCGTGGCCGACTGAAGATCTTCGAGGCGGCCGACGCCGGCCTCGAGAACACTTGATACCGAGGAAAGTGCTTTGAACAAGAACATGCGTATCCTGATCGTCGACGACTTCTCGACCATGCGTCGTATCGTCAAGAACCTGCTGGGCGATCTGGGCTTCACCAATACGGCCGAAGCCGAGGACGGGCATGCCGCATTGGCGCTGCTGAACAGCCAGCCGTTCGATTTCGTGGTCACCGACTGGAACATGCCGGTGATGACCGGCATCGACCTGCTCAAGGCCATTCGCGCCGACGCCAAGCTCAAGACCCTGCCGGTGTTGATGGTCACCGCCGAAGCCAAGCGCGAGCAGATCATCGAAGCGGCCCAGAATGGCGTCAACGGCTACATCATCAAGCCGTTCACCGCCGTCACGCTGTCCGAGAAGCTGGACAAGATCTTCGAACGACTGGCAGCGAGCGCCTGATGGAAACCCTCAGCGACAAGTCGGCGCTGGTGCAGCGCCTGCAGGATGCCCTCGCCGCGCTGGAAAGTGGCGACGAAGCAGGCTGGCGCCGGGAAATCGACGCACTCGCCGCGCTGCGCACCCAGCCGATGATGGCCGGCCTCAACCGGCTGGCACGCGAGCTCGGCCAGGCGCTGGGCGAGCTGCCCACCGTGCCTACCGAAGCCGGTGAGCTCGATGACGCCTGCGCGCGCCTGGACCACGTGGTGGCGATGACCGAACAGGCCACCCACCGCACTCTGGATCTGGCCGAGGAATGCCGTGCACTCACCGAGCAGCTGCGCGCCGAAGGCCTGAACCCGGAGCAGGACCAGCAGCTGGACCGCATCCGCCACAACCTGACCGAAATCGCGCTGACCCAGAGCTACCAGGATCTCACCGGTCAGATCATCCGCCGCGTGGTGGGGATCGTGCGCCGCGTGCACGAAGGCTTTGGTGCACTGGGCCTGCCGCCGCCGAACGAAGACGACCGCAGGAAGCAGGACAACGGCCTGGCCGGCCCCGCGGTCAACGGGCTGGACCGCCATGCGGTGTCGCAGGTCGACGCCGATGACCTGCTTTCCGATCTAGGGCTTTAAGACCATGAGTGCTGTTCCAGACGATATCGCCGCTGACTTCATCCTCGAGGCCCAGGAGATCCTGGATCGCCTCGGCGAACAGCTGGTCACGCTGGAACAGGCCCCGCAGGACGCCGACCAGCTCAACGCGGTGTTCCGCGGTTTCCACACCCTGAAGGGCGGTGCCGGCTTCCTCGGCATCCAGGCCATGGTGGAACTGTGCCACGCCGCCGAGGAAACCCTGGGCATGGCCCGCTCCGGCCAGGCCGTGCTGCAGGCGCATCACTTCGATGCCGCCCAGCAGTCGCTGGATTATCTGCAGTCGATGCTGGATTCGGTGTCCGCCAGCGAAGAGCCGGGCTATGCACCGCCCGCACTGATTGCCCAGTTCGACGTCAACGGCGGCGCGCCTGCCCCGGCCGCCGCCACGCCCTCTGCGGCTGCGGCAGCTCCGGCCAGCGACCTGATCACAGACGACGAGTTCGAGGCGCTGCTCGACCAGCTGCATGGTGGCGCTGCGCCCACCGCCAAAAAGGCCGACGACGGCCTGATCGGCGAAGACGAATTTGAAGCGCTGCTGGACCAGTTGCACGGCGGTGCCGCCCCGGGTGCCCGCCCGGTCGCTGCGGTCCCAGCCGTTGCGCCGGCCCCGCGCCCCGCCGCAGCACCCGCTCCGGCCGCCGCGCCGAAGCCCGCCGCTGCCAAGCCGGTCGCCGAAGCCGAACACACTGTGCGTGTGGACACCAAGCGCCTGGACGCCATCGTCAACCTGATCGGCGAACTGGTGCTGTCACGCAACCGCCTCAAGACCCTGCGTGCGCGCCTGCACGACGAGGAGCTGGACCGCGCCGTCTCCACACTGGATATCGCCACCGCACGCCTGCAGTCGGCGGTGATGCGCACCCGCATGCAGCCGGTCGGCAAGGTTTTCTCGCGCTTCCCCAAGGTTGCCCGTGACGTGGCGCGCAACCTCAAGAAGGAAGTGGAGCTGGAGCTGATCGGCGCGGACACCGAACTGGACCGCAACCTGGTTGAAGCGCTGGCCGACCCACTGGTGCACCTGGTCCGCAACGCAATCGACCATGGCGTGGAAATGCCCGACCTGCGCGAAGCCCAGGGCAAGCCGCGCAGCGGCCATGTGCGCCTGTCGGCGCAGCAGGAAGGCGACTACGTCAGCATTGAAGTACAGGATGACGGAGCCGGCATCGATCCGGAGCGACTGCGCGCCAAGGCTCGTGAAAAGGGTCTGATTGATCCCGAGGCGGCCGCGCGCCTGAGCAGCGAGGAATGCCTGCACCTGGTGTTCCTGCCCGGCTTCTCGACCAAGCAGGAAGTCACCGACATCTCCGGCCGTGGCGTCGGCATGGATGTGGTGCAGTCGCGTATCCGCGAACTCAGCGGCCAGATCCAGATCCAGTCCGAACTGGGCCGTGGCAGCCGCTTCATGATCCGCGTGCCGCTGACCCTGGCCATTCTGCCGACCCTGCTGGTGCAGGCCGGCGAGGACGTCTATGCGCTGCCACTGGCCCGCGTGATGGAAGTCCTGCACGCGCCCAACTCGCAGCTGGGCTGGTTCGATGGCCGCGCGGTGCTGGACCGTCGCTCGCACACCCTGCCGCTGGTCGACCTGCGCCATTGGCTGGCGGTCGAACCGATGGCCTCGCCCCTGCTCACCATCGTCGTCCTGCAGGCCGGCGAAGCGCGCTTCGGGCTGGTGGTGGACCAGGTCCGAGGCCGCGAGGAAGTGGTGATCAAGCCGCTGCCCAAAACCCTGCGCGGCCTGCGCGGCTATGCCGGGGCAACGCTGATCGGGGATGGCCGCATGGCGCTGATCCTGGATGTGGATGGATTGCGATAGATCCATCTTGGCCGATTGCCGGGCATGGCCCGGCACTACGCACCGGGCGGAAATGTGAACTCCGTCCACCCTGCGACACCCGGTCACTCAAGACCGCTTCACGCCCGCCGATACCCGAACAATGGACAGACTCAGCCTCATCGGACTTTTTCTCGCCCTGGCCTCGCTGGTCGGGGGCAGCATCCTCAAGGGAGCCGGTCTGGCCTCGCTGTGGTCGCCGGCCGCTTTTGTGATCGTGATCGTCGGCACCCTCGCCGCCATCCTGCTGCACACCTCGCCGGCGGTGTTCAAACACGCGTTCAAGATCGTGCGCTGGATCGTGCGCCCGCCCGGCAGTGACCGCCAGGACCTGATCCGCCAGATCGTGGAGTGGAGCAACATCGCCCGCCGCCAGGGCCTGCTCGGCCTGGAAGCCCAGGTCGACGCGCAGGACGACCCGTTCCTGCGCAAGGGCCTGCAACTGCTGGTCGACGGCGTGGAACCGGAGTCGATCCGCCACATGCTGGAAATCGAACTCAGCAACCAGGAAAGCCAGGACCTCGCCGCCTCCAAGGTGTTCGAGGGCATGGGCATCTATGCGCCAACCCTCGGCATCATCGGCGCGGTGCTGGGCCTGATCGCGGTGATGAAGAACCTCGCCGACCCGAGCAAGCTCGGCCACGGCATTGCCGCCGCGTTCACCGCCACCATCTACGGCATCGCCTCGGCCAATCTGCTGTTCCTGCCCATTTCGGCCAAGCTCAAGAGCGTGATCCATCACAACTCGCGCGACCGCGAAATGATCATCGAAGGGCTGATCTCCATCGCCCAGGGTGAAAACCCACGCAACATCGAAACCAACCTGTCCGGGTTCCTGCACTGACATGGCCCGCCGCAAAGCCCACGAAGAGCATGCCAACCATGAGGCCTGGGCGATCCCCTATGCCGACCTCATGACGCTGCTGCTTGCCTTCTTCGTGGTGATGTACGCGATTTCGTCCATCAACGAGGGCAAGTACCGGGTCATGGCCGATGCGCTGACCACCGCCTTCGGCGGCGCGCCGCGCACCATCAACCCGGTCCAGGTCGGCAACCAGCAGGTACAGGGCGGCGGCTGGGACAGCCCCAACGTGATCAAGGCTGGCAACCGCATCGGCCCATCCGCACCCGCCCCGTCCAACGACCCCACCCTGCTGCCGGCCATGGCGTCGCAGATGCGCATGCCGGTGTCGGTGCACGACCAGGAACAGATCCGACGTGCCGAGCAGCAGCTCAACGGTATCGCCGACCGGCTGACCGCAACGCTGGCTCCGCTGATCGAGCGCGGCATGATCACCGTGCGCCGCACCGAGTTGTGGATCGAAGTCGAGATCAACAGCGACATCCTGTTCGCCACCGGTTCGGCCTCGCTGGACGTGCACGCCCGCCAGACCCTGTCCAGCCTCGCCGAGGTGCTGCGCGAGGCACCCAACGGCGTGCGCGTCGAAGGCCACACCGATGACGTGCCGATCGCCACTGCGCTGTTCCCGTCGAACTGGGAACTGTCGGCCGCCCGCGCCGCCAGCGTGGTGCACCTGTTCGCCGACCAGGGCCTGCAACCGGCGCGACTGGCCATGGTCGGCTACGGCCAGTTCCGTCCGCGCGATGCCAACACCAGCGCCGAAGGCCGCAACCGCAACCGTCGGGTAATGGTGATCATCCTGGCCGACACCTCGCAGAGCGTGGACGCGCTCGGAGCGAAGCTCACCGCCGAGACCACCCCGGATGCGCTTGGCCAACCGACCACCACACCCCCCATTTCCCCCATCGCACCGGTGCAGTTGCCACCGGTGCCGGCCGGCAGCCGCGTGGGCGCCGCCGTTCCCCCTGCAATGAAGGAGTGAAGCAATGCGTATCTGGGCAATTGCCAATCAGAAGGGCGGCGTCGGCAAGACCACCACCACGTTGGCGCTTGGGCGCGGCCTGGCTGCGCAGGGTCACCGCGTCCTGCTCATCGACCTGGACCCGCACTCCTCGCTGACGCGCGCCTTCGGCGTACCGCTCGACCCGGCACCCGCCGGCGTGCTGGAGCTGTTCGCGGCACCGCCCGCGGAACTGGCGACGCTGGCGCACCACAGTGACATTCCGGGCCTCGACTTCGTCTGCGCGCAGGCGGCGTTGGCGACACTGGAGCGCCGCAGCGCCAACCAGCCCGGCCTCGGCCTGGCACTGCAGAACGCCATGGCCCGGCATCAGGGCCAGCACGATTACATCCTGCTCGACTGCGCGCCCACCCTGGGCCTGCTGATGATCAACGCGCTGGCTGCCGCCGACCGCCTGATCATTCCGACCCAGGCCGAGCCGCTGGCCCTGCACGGGCTCGACGGCATGGTACGCACCGGTGAGATGGTCGAGCGTTCGCGCCGCCGCGCATTGCCGATGAGCATCCTGCCCACCCTGTTCGACCGCCGCACCCGTGCCGGCAACGAAACCGTCAAGGAAATGCAGGACCGCCACGGCCATCGCGTGTGGGAGGATGCCATTCCGGTCGACACCCGCATCTGCAACGCCGCCAGCCTGACCGTGCCGGCGCAGTCCGATGACTACCCGGGGCGCGGTTTAGCCGCATACCGCCGCGCACTGGAGTGGATCCTGGCCGACGACGCCCAGCAGATGGAGCGCGCCGCATGAGCACGCCCGGTGTACTGGACGATTACCTGGACGAGTTGCTCGGAGATGCGATTGCCGTGGCACCGGCGGTGCCTGCGGAACCCGACGCACCCGCCTCGGCCTTTGACACGCCGACCTCTCCGGGTGCACCGGCCAATCTGGCCCTGATCGACGAACTGATGAACGATCCGGCGCTCGGCCCCGTCGCGGCCTTCGACACCCCGACATCCCCAGGTGCGCCGGCCAATCTCGCCCTGCTCGACGAACTGATGAACGATCCGGCGTTTGGGCCGGTGATCGCCGAAAGCAGCCGGGCAAGACCCGGCTCTACGTCCGACGCCGCCGACCCCGTCGTAGAGCCGGGCCTTGCCCGGCTTGCGTCCGACGACGCACGCCCGGACTGGAACGATCTGCCCGACGAAGCCCTGCACGACACGCCGGCCGTCGCCGCGGCACCGGTCCCGGCTCCTGCCCACGAACCTGCAAAGCCGGCCCCCGCCCCGCTACCGCAGCGCGCCGCACCGGCTCCGGTCGCCCGCGCCGCACCGATCCTGCCGGCCAACGCCCCCAACCCGGCGCGCCCGGGCAGCTGGCAGGAACTGCAGGCACAGGCCCTGAACCCTGCCTCCAGCCCGCGCGAACACCGTCGCGCCAACGAACGCACCTCGCGCTGGCTGCGCATGCGCTGCGGCAGCCAGGCCTACGCGCTGGAGCTGTTGAAGGTGCAGGAAGTGGTGCTGCCGGTGCCGCTGCTGCCGCTGCGGGGCACCCCGGCGGCGATGCTCGGCATCATGAACCTGCGTGGCCAGGTGGTGCCGGTGATGGACCTGGGCACCCACCTTGGAGCCGGCCCGGCGGTCGAGGACGCCAACACCCGCATCGTGGTGCTGGAAGAGAACGGCGAAACCATGGGCCTGCGCGTATCGGCGGTGGAAGACGTGGCCAACCTCACCGATTCGCAGATCGAACCGCCCGACACCGCCCGCATCTGCCAGATTTCCAACGACCTGTTCCGCGGCGTGGCGCGGATCTCGGCGCAGCCGATGATCCTGCTCGACGCCACCCAGTTGTTGAACTGAAACACCTTGGAGCCAAGCCCTGCGTGGCTTCGCGATCTCAAACCCGGTCGAAGCCACGCAGGGAGTGGCTCTACGAAAATCACATTAAAGGTTCCCCAAACCCCGCCGTTATTGACCTAGGAACCGTTTGTCCGGAGCAACGATGAGCACTGTGGCCCTGGGTGATGATCTCGGCATCGAGAACAGCACCGAGCTCAAAACCCGCCTCGCCCCCCTGGTGGACCAGGAAGGCGACCTGACGCTGGACGCCAGCCAGGTCGGCCGTATCCATACCGCCGCCATGCAGGTGCTGTGCGCCTTCGTCGACGCCCGCCGCCAGGCCGGCCACGCGACCGGATTCGACGGCTGCACCCCAACCTTCCGTGATGCCGCGCGCCTGCTCGGCCTCACCCAGGCCCTGGGCCTGGATGCAACCCATGACAACCTGAAATCTGTGGAGAACGCGGCATGAGCGCACGTATCTTGGTGGTGGACGATTCGGCGTCGATGCGCCAGATGGTCTCTTTCGCCCTCACCTCGGCCGGCTTTTCTGTTGAAGAGGCCGAAGACGGTGCGGTCGCCCTCGGCCGCGCCAAGGGCCAGCGCTTCAACGCGGTGGTGACCGACGTGAACATGCCCAACATGGACGGCATCTCGCTGATCCGCGAGCTGCGCCAGCTGCCGGACTACAAGTTCACCCCGATGCTGATGCTGACCACCGAGTCGGCTGCCGACAAGAAGTCCGAAGGCAAGGCCGCCGGTGCCACCGGCTGGCTGGTCAAGCCGTTCAACCCGGAACAGCTGGTCGCCACCGTCCAGAAAGTCCTGGGCTGATCCCCACCCGCCTTCCCTCTTCCCCGTAACCGGACCCGAACTGTCATGAGCATGGACCTGCAACGCTTCCACGCCACTTTCTTCGAGGAAAGCCGCGAAGGCCTGGACGCGATGGAAGCTGGCCTGCTGGCACTGGAATCGGGCCAGCAGGACCCTGAAATCATCAACTCGGTGTTCCGCGCCGCCCACTCGATCAAGGGCGGTGCCGGCACCTTCGGCTTCGATGCCATCGCCGCGCTCACCCATGTGCTGGAAACACTGCTGGACGAGCTGCGCGCCGGCAAGCGCGCGCTCGAGCCTGTTGCGGTCGATGCCATGCTGTCGTCGGTGGACGTACTGCGTGCGCTGCTGCGCGAAGCCGAACACGGCCAGCCGGCCGACCCGCAGGCCGTCGCCACCGTAAAGGCGCGCCTGGAAGCGGTACTGTCCGGCACCGCCGCCAGCACCGCCGCACCGGCGGCGGCCAAGGTCGACGACACCCCGGAAGCGTGGCAGATCGGCTTCGTGCCGGCTCCGTCGCTGTTCATGAGCGGCAATGATCCGCTGCGCATCATCCGCGAACTGGAACACCTGGGTTCGCTGCAGGTGGCCGCCCGTCTCGAACGCCTGCCCGGTTTCGACGCGCTGGATCCGCTGGAAGCGCACCTGGCCTGGGACCTGGGCCTGGTCGGCAAGGTGCCGCGCAGCAAGATTGAAGACACCTTCGCCTGGGTGGTGGACGACTGCGAACTGGACATCCGTCCGGCCGCACCGCCAAGCCTGGCAACCAGCGCCCCGGCCCCGGCCGCACCGGTTGCCGCCGCCGTGGTTCCCGCTGCCGCTGCACCCGCCGCCGGTGCCGCCGCGCCGGCCGCCGCACACGAAGCAGAAACCTCGATCCGCGTCGCGGTGGAAAAGGTCGACGCGCTGATCAACCTGGTCGGCGAACTGGTCATCACCCAGGCCATGCTGAAGCAGGTGTCGCACGCACTCGACCCGGTGCATGCCGAGCAGCTGTTCGCCGGCCTGGACCTGCTGGAACGCAACACCCGCGACCTGCAGGAAGCCGTCATCGGCGTGCGCATGTTGCCGGTGGACGCGGTGTTCCGCCGCTTCCCGCGCCTGGTCCGCGACCTGTCCAGCCGCCTGGGCAAGCAGGTCCGCCTGCGCACCGTCGGCGAAGGCACCGAGTTGGACAAGGGTCTGATCGAAAAGATCGCCGATCCGCTGGTCCACCTGGTCCGCAACTCGATCGACCATGGTCTGGAAATGCCGGACGTGCGCAAGGGCGCGGGCAAGGACGAAACTGGCACCATCACCCTGGCGGCCTCGCACCAGGGCGGTCATATCGTCATTGAAGTCAGCGACGATGGCCGCGGCCTGAACCGCGAGAAGATCCTGGCCAAGGCCCAGGAACGCGGCCTGAGCGTGCCGGAAAATCCGACCGACAGCCAGGTCTGGGACCTGATCTTCCAGCCGGGCTTCTCCACCGCTGATGCGGTCACCGATCTTTCCGGTCGTGGCGTGGGCATGGACGTGGTCCGTCGCAACATCCAGGCGCTGGGTGGTGAAGTCCAGATTGAAAGCAGCCTGGGCGCGGGTACCCGCACCTTGATCCGCCTGCCGTTGACCCTGGCGATCCTCGACGGCATGACCGTTTCGGTGGCCGGCGAAACCCTGATCCTGCCGCTGGCCTATGTGCTGGAAGCACTACAGCCGCAAGCCGAAGACGTCCGCACCATGGCCGGCGAAGGCCGCGTGCTGCGCGTGCGCGGCGAATACCTGCCGATCCTGTCGCTGAGCGAGTACTACGGCTACGGCCACCGCGCCAACGACGATTCGCTGGTCGTCGTGGTCGAGGGCGACGGTCAGAAGATCGCACTGGAAGTGGACGAACTGGTCGGCCAGCAGCAGGTGGTGGTCAAGAACATCGAGAACAACTACCGTCGCATCAGTGGCGTCTCCGGTGCCACCATCCTCGGCGACGGCCGCGTCGCCCTGATCGTCGACATCGGCGGCCTGGTGCGCTCGCTTCGAGTGCCGCAGGCGGCCTGACTTCTTCCGGTTTATCGCGTAAAGCAAAAGCAAAAGCCCTGCATTGCGGGGCTTCTTGTTGTCTGCGCTAACAGCCGACGGTCATCGGTTTCCGTGCTTTGGCGTGCCAGGGTGGGTTGCGGGACACGCCGTAAACCCATCCGATGGCACTAAACACGTAGCCCGGCAGCCGAGGGCTGTTCGCCCAAAACCAACAGCAGCCGGGCAGAGCCCGGCGATACACAGCCCCCCCCCGACAGACATCACAACAAAAACGTGATGCGGAACACTAAAGTCCGCGCGTGAAGACGCCGCTAACCGGAGAGATGGTGAAGGAACACTGTCATGTTCCGCGCCCCACCTGCGTCCATGCCCCCTCGCCCAGCGCCCCCACAGCTGCGCGCCCCGCCTTGTCCGGAGTTCACAGTATGAAGTGGTTCTACGATCTGCCCATCGCCCGCAAGCTCGCGGTCGGGTTTGCACTCACTACCCTGATGACCGTTGCGCTGGGCGTGTTTGCCCTGGTGCGCCTCAATGGGGCCAATGCCCAGCTGGCCGCCATGGCCAGCAATGACATTCCCTCGGTCGAACACCTCGGCGAAGTGCGCTCCCTGCTCGGTGAGTTCCGTACCTATGAGCTGGCGCAGCTGAGCATGCTTGACCAGCCCGACAAGGTGGCGGATTACAACAAGCGCATGGACACCACCGCCAAGGCCGCGCGCGACGAACTGGCCGGGTATGCCGCCCTGCCGGCCGGCGAAGAAGAGAAGAAGCTGTACGGCCACGTCGCCGCCGACCTCGACACCTACTTCGCCGCCAACACCGACATGCGCGCCGCCATTGCCGCCGGTGACGGCGTGCTGGCCCAGCAGATCTCCGATGATCGCTCGCGTCCGGCCCGTCGCAAGATGTTTGACGACCTCAAGACCCTGGGAGCCTTCAGCAGCAAGCTGATGCAGTCGCGCATCGACGAGGCCAACGCCACCCATCGCAGCAGCGTCGTGGCCATCATCACCACCGTCGTGCTGCTGGCCCTGCTCGCCGTCGGTGCCGGCGTGGTCATCGCCCGCGCCATCACCCGCCCGCTGGGCCAGGCCGTGCATGCGATCAAGTCGGTGGCGCGAGGTGACCTCAGCGTCAGCACGCGCGCCACCAGCAACGACGAAGTCGGCCAGATGCTGGTCGCCACCGGCGACATGACCGCCATGCTGCGCCGCTACTCCGACGAAACCCGCAGGATGGCCGAGATGCATGCCGGCCCGGATATCTCCCACCACATGCCAATCGATTTCCCCGGCGTGTACGGTGAGCTGGCAGTCGGCACCAATACCGTCATCTTCGAACACCTGGACGCCATCAAGGATGCCATCGCCGTGCTCAACGAGTACGCCGCCGGCGATCTCTCGCGTGATGCCCGCCGCCTGCCCGGCAGCCGCGCGATCCTGCATGAATCCATGGACGCGGCCAAGGCCAGTCTGCTTGCGATCAACACCCAGATCCAGTCGCTGGCCCGCGCCGCCGCCGCCGGCGACTTCAGCCAGCGTGGCGATGCCCTGCGTTTCGAACATGACTTCCGGATCATGATCGAGAACCTCAACACCATGATGGAAGTGGCTGACGGCAACCTCAACCAGCTGTCCCACCTGCTGCAGTCCATCGCCAGTGGCGATCTCACCGCGCGCATGCATGGCGAGTTCCACGGCGTGTTCGCCGCGATGCGCGACGACGCCAACACCACCGTCGCCCAGCTGACCCAGATCGTCGGCCGCATCCAGCAGGCCTCCAGCAGCATCAGCACCGCCGCCGGCGAGATCGCGTCGGGTAACAACGACCTGTCGCGCCGTACCGAGCAGCAGGCCGCCAACCTCGAGGAAACCGCCGCCTCAATG
Source organism: Stenotrophomonas sp. (assembly GCA_039592995.1). Lineage (GTDB taxonomy): Bacteria > Pseudomonadota > Gammaproteobacteria > Xanthomonadales > Xanthomonadaceae > Stenotrophomonas. Next base: position 282,598 of record JBCNQC010000001.1, read on the forward strand.
GAGGAACTGACCTCCACCGTGCGCCAGAACGCCGAGCACGCACGCCAGGCCAACCAGCTCGCCATCGGTGCGCACAGCGTCGCCAGCCAGGGCGGCGACGTCGTCGGCCAGGTGGTCACCACGATGAGCGCGATTGAAACTTCATCGAAGAAAATCGCCGAGATCATCTCGGTCATCGACGGCATCGCCTTCCAGACCAACATCCTGGCACTGAACGCCGCCGTGGAAGCGGCCCGCGCCGGCGAGCAGGGCCGCGGCTTCGCCGTGGTCGCATCCGAGGTGCGCACCCTGGCCCAGCGTTCGGCCAGCGCCGCCAAGGAGATCAAGAGCCTGATCGACGAATCGGTCGACAAGGTTGCCGAAGGCTCCGCGCTGGTCAACCAGGCCGGCAGCACCATGGACGAGATCGTCGCCTCGGTGCAGCGCGTCACCGACATCATGGCGGAGATTTCCGCAGCGTCGCAGGAACAGTCGGCCGGCATCGAGCAGGTCAACCAGACCGTGGTGCAGATGGACGAAACGACGCAGCAGAATGCGGCGCTGGTGGAAGAAGCCACTGCGGCTGCCCGCGCCATGGAGGAACAGGCCGGTCACCTGACCGACGCAGTTGCTCTGTTCAAGCTCGAAGGCCAGGCACCGCGCCCGGTCACAGCGGTTGCTGCTGCGCCGGCACCGGTGCGCACCTCAGCTCCGGCTCGCGGACGTTCGCCCGCGCCCGCCAAGCGCGCGCCCGCGCGTGAAACGGCACTCGCCAGCGGAGGCGACTGGCAGGAGTTCTGACCGGCCGCATTGCTGCTTCGGCAAGCCCACACACCCCGCTTCGGCGGGGTGTTCTGTTTCTCCCATTGAAAACGAGCAGCGCGTCACACAATTGAACGAAACTCGACCGGATTCGGCAAAACGCGCGCTGAACAGGATCAAGTCCGTACGCCTGCGGGCCGTTAAGAAGGGACCGTTGTGGCCTGGGAGGGCAGCACATGGCAGCACCCTCATCGTCACCAGGCGCGCCGCGCCCGGTCTCCACCACCCGCGCCGTGGCCGGCATTACCGCGCTGGCGCTATGGCTCGGCTGGGTGATCCCGCTGCTGTACCAGACACCCTCGTCCCGCGTCACCGCTGTGGGAATCACCCAAGCCGTCTGCTCGCCCGCCGCCCCCAGCAGGTAAGCGACCCATCCGCCGCCCATGCCCGAAGGAGTCGACCGCATGTCCGCATCCCGCCCTGTTCCCCATTCACTGGTAGGTCACGAGAACGTGCCCTATCTGCAGGCGCTTGCCGCCGAGGCGGATCGCCTGTTCCTGGCGGTCACCACGCTGCTCACCACGATCTCGCTGGTGCTGGCCTGGCGCAATGGCGCGTGGACGCCGGCATTGGCGATCAGCCTGCCCAGCCTTGCGCTGGTCGCACTGCAGACCCGCTGGCTGCCCGGCACCCGGCTGTCGCGCTGCACTGTGGCGCTGGTGTGGATGGTCCTCGCCGCCACCCTGATCCACCAGACCCACGGGATGCTCGAAACCCATTTCGGGGTGATCGTGCTGATCGCGCTGTTGCTTTATTACCGCGACTGGCTGCCGATCGTGGTCGCCGCGGCCGCGATTGCCGTGCACCACGTGCTGTTCTTCGTGCTGCAGAGCCGTGGCCTGGACCTGCCGGTGTTTGCCGCCGGCAGCGGCTTTGGCGTGGTGCTGCTGCACGCCGCCTACGTGGGGGTGGAAACCGCCCTGCTCTGCGCCATGGCCGTGCAGATGCGCCGCCAGCTGTTGCTGCTCGGCCATGACCCGCGCGAACTGGCGCGGCTGGCCCGAGGCGTCGCCAATGACCAGCCCCTGCCGACCGACCTGCACGAGGCACAGTTCCCCGCTGACTCACTGGCCCGCGCCATGGTCCACGGCAGCCACCAGATGCTGGCGCGACGCGAGCAGGAACAGGCCAGCCTGGACGAGATGCTGCGTGTGCGTGCGGCGCTGGACGACGTCACCACCAACGTGATGATCGCCGATGCCCAGCGCAACATCGTCTACGTCAACCGGCCGCTGCAGCGCATGCTGGCCGCCGCCGAATCCGACCTGCGCCGCGACCTGCCGCAGTTCAGTGCCACCGACCTGGTTGGCCGCAACATCGACATCTTCCACCGCCATCCCGAACACCAGGCACGGCTGCTGGAAACCCTGAAGACCACCCACCGCGCGCAGATCCGCGTCGGCGGCCGGGTCATGCAGCTGATCGTCAATCCCATCATCGATGATGCCGGCAGCCGCCAGGGCTTCGTGGTGGAATGGGCGGACCGCACCCTGGAAGTGCAGGTGGAAGAAGAGCTGGGGCGCATTGTCGAAGCCGCCGCCGCAGGCGACTTCAGCGGCCGCGTGGTCACCGCGGGCAAACAGGGCTTCTTCCTGCAACTGGCGCAGCGCCTGAACGCGCTGCTGGACGCCAACGCCGGCAGCATCGAGCAGGTTTCGCAGCTGCTGGCCGCACTGTCGCGCGGCGACCTCACCGCGCAGATGCACGGTGACTTCCACGGCGTGTTTGCTCGCATCCAGGACGACGCCAACGCCACCATCGCCCAGCTCACCGACATCGTCGGCCGCATCCAGAGCGCGTCGAACAACCTCAACCACGCCGCCGGCGAAATGGCCCACGGCAACGCCCACCTGGCCAGCCGTACCGAGCAGCAGGCGGCCAGCCTGGAAGAAACCGCGGCCACCATGGAAGAACTCACCGCCACGGTACGCCAGAACGCCGAGCACGCGCGCCAGGCCAACCGCCTGGCCAGCGAAGCGGCCGATGTCGCCGCCCAGGGCGGCACGGTGGTCGGCGAAGTGGTCAACACCATGAGCGCGATCGAAGCCGCATCGCGGCGGATCGGCGACATCATCACGGTGATTGACGGCATCGCCTTCCAGACCAACATCCTGGCGCTGAATGCCGCGGTCGAAGCCGCCCGCGCCGGTGAACAGGGCCGCGGCTTTGCCGTGGTCGCCACCGAAGTACGCACCCTGGCCCAGCGCTCCGCCGACGCGGCACGCGAAATCAAGGGCCTGATTGCCGACTCGGTCGACAAGGTCGCGCACGGCGCGCAGCTGGTGAACCGTGCCGGCCAGACCATGGGTGGCATCGTCAGCGCGGTCGGTCAGGTCAACACCATCATGGCGGAGATCTCCGCCGCCTCGCAGGAACAGTCCACCGGCATCGAGCAGGTCAACCAGAGCATCGCGCAGATGGATGCGGGCACGCGCCAGAACGCAGCCTTGGTGGACGCCTCACGCCAGGCCACCCACAGCATGGAAGAACAGGCCGGCACCCTGGCCGAGGCGGTAGCCCGCTTCCATCTGCACGACCCGGCCCGTCCGTTGAGCGTGATGCAGCGGGTCCAGCAGATCGTGGACGCAACCCCATGAGCGCCTTTCTGGCCAGAATTACCCTACAGAAGTGTGACGGGCTGCCGATAAACGCAGGGAGACCCGGCAATACCCAGCAGAATTCATGTCCGTAGGCAGCCCAGACGCACACGACACCGCCCATGCCGCCGATGACGACGGCACGGACGACCGTTTCCTGGTTCGCAACCCGCGCCAGATCCGGCAGTTGCTGCAGGCGTTGATCGACCAGCGCTCGTTGATCAACGCGCACCTCGGTGGTCGCGACCAGTCGTTCCCGACTGCGGTTCTGGAACTGGACGAAGACGAGGACTGGCTGCTGCTGGACGGCAGCCCCTCGCCAGCGGCCAATCGTGCGGCCGAAGAAGCCGGCCACCTGCTCTGTTTCGCCCAGCTCGACCGGGTGATGGTGCGTTTCCGGGTAGATCACCTGGAACGCACCGGCGACCACCGCCACATTGGTTTCCGCGCGCCGTTCCCGACCGAACTGGTGCACCTGCAGCGGCGCGAACTGTACCGCCTGGAAACCCCGATCACCGATTCACCGCACCTGCTGTTCCCGGTCAACGAGGACCGCAGCGAGGCCCTGCACCTGCGCGTGGTGGACATCAGCGCCGGCGGCCTGGCGGTCACCGTCCCGTCCAGCTGCAGCGCCTTCGGCCTGCAGAAGCGCTACGACGCCCGCTTGGACATGCCCGACAGCGGCCCCCTGCAGGTCTCGCTGATCGTCTGCAACCAGTTGAACATCAAGATGGCCAACGGCACCGAGACCAAGCGCATCGGCATGCGCTTCGACGGCCTCCCCCGCGGCGGCGACAGCGCCATCCAGCGCTACATCTTCCGCATTGACCGCCAACGCAGCGCTAGAAAGAACGGGGACTGAAGGTCTGCGCTAACAGCGCTGGCAACGGACGTTCTAGGAGCTTGGGCCGACGGGGGTGGGGGCCATGGGAGAAGCGGTAGCGCCGGCCGTTGGCCGGCCCACGCACATGCATCCGACGGCAGGCAGGTCGACACACCGGGCATCTTCCGGAGAGGAGCCCCCTTGATGTTCAAGGGGGCGCGCTGAAAGCGCGGGGATTAGGAAGAATGCGCGGATCTCACGGGCCGCAGGCACGTGAGATGTGCCGTACCCCCTCCCCCCGATGGCCCAAGCTCGTAGACCGACCGACGAGGCAGGCTGTTACGTCAAACTTTGACGCTAAAGACAACAAGATCCAGGCCGATATCCAGCGTGACACCCGGTTTCTTTCGACCGCCACGCCCGACCCAGGATCTTCCCGATGAACGACAGCAACAAGAATGCCGCCAGCAGCGGCGGCGAATTCCTCAGCTTCACCCTCGGTGCCGAGCACTACGGCGTGGACATTCTCAAGGTCCAGGAAATCCGCGGCTACGACTCGGTTACCCGCGTGCCCGATGCGCCGGACTACATCAAGGGCGTCATCAACCTCCGCGGCACCATCGTGCCGGTCATCGACCTGCGCCTCAAGCTGCGCCTGGAAGAGGCCCGCTATGACGCCTTCACCGTCATGATCGTGCTCAACGTTGAAGACCGCGTCGTCGGCATCGTCGTTGACAGCGTCTCCGACGTCATCCCGCTGAACGCCGACCAGATCCGCCCCACCCCCGAATTCGGTGCCGCCGTCGATACCCGCTTCATCTCCGGCATCGGCACCCAGGACGATCGCATGCTCATCCTGCTCGACATCGAAACCCTGCTCGACAGCGCCGACATGGGCCAGGCCCAGCAGCTGGAAGATGCGGCCGCTTGACGCACCGCCGTGAAGAAATGTGATGAACAGCACACATTCTCACTTCAGTTGTGTCGCGTTTGGCCGATAGCTCGTGTCAGGACCTCGTGCCGTGGGCATTCCACGGCCAGGCCAACCATCCAAATCCCCCGGAGTATCTCCCGATGAAGTCTCTGCTTGCCGTGTTCTCGGTCGCCGTGCTGGCCACCGCCGCTTCTGCTCCCGTCTCCGCCCAGTCGGCCATGATTCCGCCGGAGCTGGCTCCGCGTTCGGTCGGCAAGGACGGCATGGTCTGCGGCAAGGTCGAAAAGGCCCGTTACGCCGAAGGTTCTGAAGGCCAGCCCACCTTCCTGTACATGGGCGGTGCGTTCCCGCGCCACACCTTCTCGGCCCGCATCGCCGGTTCCAACCGCGGCAAGTTCAACTTCCCGCTGGAAACCCTGGAAGGCAAGACCGTCTGCGTCATCGGCACCATCCAGCGCGATGCCTCGCGCGCTGAAATCGAAGTCAGCGGTCCGTCCGGCCTGAAGCTGGCCGACATCAAGTAATTCCCGTACGCCCTGCCACGCCGGCGCTGGCCGGCGTGGTCGCTGCAACCGGGACACGCCCGGGCGCGTTTGCCACTGGAGAGAGTGCACCACCATGCAATGGATCAACAATCTCAAACTGATGCCGAAGCTGATGCTGACGTTCGGCGTCCTGCTGCTGGTGATGCTGCTTCAAGGCATCGTCGCGTACCGCGGCCTGCACTCCCTCAACAACGTCACCACCGAACTGGCCGGCAACCGGATGGAAAGCATCCGCATGGCCGGCGAAATGCGTGGCATGCTCGGTGAATACCGCAACTCGGCTTACCAGGGCCTGATCCGCGCCAGCGACGACGTCAAGGCCGAAGCCAAGACCCGCGCCGCCGACCTGCGCGGCAAGATTGACGCTTCGATCAAGAAGTACCCTTCGCTGATCGACAGCCCGCAGCAGAAGAAGCTGTTCGACGCCTTCGCCAAGGAGTGGACCGACTCGCTCGCGTCGTACGACTCCGTCACCGAAATGCTGGAACTGGACCTGCCCGACGACGCCATCGACACCTTCGTCGGCGAAACCCGTGGCAAGCACCAGAAGGCCTCGGCCGCCCTTGAGGCGCTGATCGCCGAAGACAACCGCCTCGCCCGCGCCTCGCGCGAGGAAGCCGAATCCACCTACGCCGCCTCGGCCACCCTGACCGTCATCGCCTTGCTTGGCGGTGCCGCCCTGGGTCTGGTGCTGGTGTACCTGTTTGCCCGCTCGCTGGTCGGCAGCGTGCGCGGTGCCGTCTCGGTCGCCAACGAAGTCGCTGGCGGCAAGCTGGACGGCCACATCGACGTCACCCGCAGGGATGAAGTCGGCGACCTGCTGCAGGCCATGCAGCGCATGCAGCGCGACCTGCGCGAGCGCACCGAGACCGAACAGGCCGTTGCCCGCGAAAACCTGCGTATCCGTACCGCGCTGGACTACAGCTCGACCGGCGTCTACCTGACCGACGACACCCTCAACATCGTCTATGCCAACCGCGCCCTGGAACAGACCCTGTCCCAGTACCAGGACGAACTGCGCAAGGACCTGCCGGCATTCGACGCCAGCCAGAGCCTGGTCGGCCACCCGCTGACCGTGCTGGAACACAACGGCGAAACCGATCCGACCCTGCTCGCCAACCTGAAGCAGAACGGCGTTGCCCGCCGCGCCATGCAGTTCGGCGATGCCCAGTTCGCCCAGGTGGTCTCGGTCATCCGCAACGACGACGGCCACACCGTCGGCCACGTGGTGGAATGGCGCGACCGCACCCCGGAAGCGCTGGTGGAAGCCGAAGTGGCCCGTGTCATTGCCCAGGCCGCCGCCGGTGACCTGAGCGGCCGTATTGCCGCCGAAGGCAAGGACGGCTTCTTCCTGCAGCTGGCCCAGCAGATCAATGGCCTGCTCGACGCCAACGCCAGCAGCATCGAACAGATCTCCAGCCTGCTCACGGCATTGTCGCAGGGCGACCTGACCGCACGCATGCACGGCGATTTCCACGGTGTGTTCGCCACCATGCGCGACGACGCCAACGCCACCGCCGAACAGCTCAGCGGCATCGTCACCCGTATCAAGCAGAGCAGCCAGGCCATCAGCCAGGCCGCCAGCGAGATCGCCACCGGCAACAGCGACCTGTCGCGCCGTACCGAACAGCAGGCGGCCAACCTCGAGGAAACCGCCGCTTCGATGGAGGAACTGACCTCCACCGTGCGCCAGAACGCCGAGCATGCCCGCCAGGCCAACCAGCTCGCCATCGGCGCGCACACCGTCGCCTCGCAGGGCGGTGAAGTGGTCGGCCAGGTGGTGACCACCATGAGCGCGATCCAGACCAGCTCGAAGAAGATTGCCGAGATCATCTCGGTCATCGACGGTATCGCCTTCCAGACCAACATCCTGGCGCTGAACGCCGCGGTGGAAGCCGCCCGTGCGGGCGAGCAGGGTCGTGGCTTCGCCGTGGTCGCTTCCGAAGTGCGCACCCTGGCCCAGCGTTCGGCCGGTGCCGCCAAGGAAATCAAGGGCCTGATCGACGACTCGGTCGGCAAGGTCAATGACGGTTCGGCACTGGTGCACAAGGCCGGCCAGACCATGGGCGAGATCGTTGCCTCGGTGCAGCGCGTCACCGACATCATGTCGGAAATCTCCGCTGCCTCGCAGGAACAGTCGGCCGGCATCGAGCAGGTCAACCAGACCGTGGTGCAGATGGACGAAACCACCCAGCAGAACGCCGCGCTGGTGGAAGAAGCCACCGCCGCCGCCCGCTCGATGGAAGAACAGGCCGGTCACCTCAGCGATGCGGTGTCGATCTTCAAGCTGGAAGACCAGGTGGTGGTTGCCGCTACTCCGGCCCGCACGGCACGTCCGGTTTCCGTGGCCACCCCGGCCCCGGCCCCGGCGCGCAAGGCACCGGCCCGTGCAGTAGCCGCCGCCGAACTGGCAGAAGGCGACTGGCAGGAATTCTGATGTAGAGCCGGGCTTGCCCGGCTGATCTGACCTGCAGCCGGGCAAGCCCGGCCCTACGGCCCCACGCAGTACCGAACGCCCCGATGCACACGCATCGGGGCGTTCTTCTTTTCAAACCTGAACACACTCAGTTTCCACATCTCAATTCAGACCGGGGGTGGCCGATATCTCCTTTGCCTCGGCACGTTCGTCGACGTAGGCCCGCAACGGCCATCGCCACCACACCAGGCATCGCAGCATGCCCCCGACTGTAAAGATCCTCTCCCATGACCTTGCTCAGCCGCTGGAACCAGTTCTTCTCCAACCTCTCCGTCCGCAACAAGCTCAATCTGCTGACCGTGCTGATCGCCATCGGCGTCATCGCGCTGGCCGTCATTGCCGCGCGCAAGCAGTATCTGGACCTGTACGAGACCCGCAAGGAAAGCCTGAAAACCCAGGTGGAAATCACCTTCGGAATCATGGACCACTACAAGGCCCTGGCTGACAAGGGTGAGCTGACCGAAGCAGCGGCCAAGGAAAACGCCATGAAGGCGGTCGATGCGATGCGCGCCGACGGCGGCAGCGCCTATTACAACATTCTCACCACTGACTACGTGCTGCACGTGCATCCGTTCCAGCCCAAGCGCGTGGGCCAGATGGTCAAGGATTACAAGTCCGCTGACGGCGTCGCGCTGTACCAGCTGCAGGTGGACGATGCGGTCAACCATGGCAGCGGCTACACCTACTACTCCACCACCAAGCCCGGTGCCGAAGGCCTGATTCCGAAGGCGACCTACGCCTCGATGTACAAGCCGTGGCAATGGGTCGTCACCAGCGGCGTCTACATGGATGACGTGCAGAACGACGCCCTCGCCTTCACCGCGGTGATGACCGCCACCGGCGGTGCACTGGTGTTCATCGTGCTGGCCCTGAGCTGGATCATCGGCAACCGCATCACCGGTCCGCTGCGCCAGGCCACGGGCGTGGCTGAAAGCATCGCCAGCGGCAAGCTCGACAGCCGTATCGGCGCACAGGCGCTGGACGAACCGGGCCGCCTGCTGGAAAGCATGGGCCGCATGCAGCAGCAGCTGCACGCCGTGATCACCGCCCAGCGCGAAATGGCGGCGCAGCACGATGCCGGCCAGACCCGCTACCGCATGGACGAAACTGCCTTCCCGGGCGAGTACGGCCTGATGGTGCATGAAACCAATGCACTGGTCGGTGCGCACGTGCAGACCATGCAGGACGTGCTGACCGTGGTCCAGCGCTACGCCGTGGGCGATCTCAGCGTGGATGCGCCGCGCTACCCTGGCGACAAGGCCGCGATCAGCAGCACCGTCGATACGGTCAAGCAGAACCTGTCCAGCATCAACGCCGAGATCAAGCGCCTGGGCAGCGCTGCCGCTGCCGGTGACTTCACCCAGCGCGGTGACGAAGCCCGCTTCGATCACGATTTCCGCCAGATGATCGCCAGCCTGAACGCGATGATGCAGGTCAGCGACGACAACCTGGGCAAGCTGTCGCAGCTGCTCTCGGCCATTGCCGAAGGCGACCTCACCGCGCGCATGCACGGCGACTACCAGGGCGTGTTCGCCACCATGCGTGACGATGCCAACGCCACGGTTGCCCAGCTGACCCAGATTGTCGGCCAGATCCAGACCTCCGCCAGCAGCATCAACCTGGCCGCCAGCGAGATCTCCACCGGCAACAGCGACCTGTCGCGTCGTACCGAACAGCAGGCCGCCAACCTGGAAGAAACTGCGGCGTCGATGGAGGAACTGACCTCCACCGTGCGCCAGAACGCCGAGCATGCCCGCCAGGCCAACCAGCTCGCCATCGGCGCGCACACCGTCGCCTCGCAGGGCGGTGAAGTGGTCGGCCAGGTGGTGACCACCATGAGCGCGATTGAATCCAGCTCCAAGCGCATTGCCGAGATCATCTCGGTGATCGACGGCATCGCCTTCCAGACCAATATCCTGGCGCTGAACGCCGCAGTGGAAGCCGCCCGTGCCGGCGAACAGGGCCGCGGCTTCGCCGTGGTCGCCTCGGAAGTGCGCACCCTGGCCCAGCGCTCGGCTGCCGCTGCGAAGGAGATCAAGGGCCTGATCGACGACTCGGTGGCCAGCGTGGCCGACGGTTCGGCGCTGGTGAACAAGGCCGGCAGCACCATGGGCGAAATCGTCGCCTCGGTGCAGCGCGTTACCGACATCATGGCCGAGATCTCCGCTGCCTCGCAGGAACAGTCGGCCGGCATCGAGCAGGTCAACCAGACCGTGGTGCAGATGGACGAAACCACCCAGCAGAACGCCGCGCTGGTGGAAGAAGCCACCGCTGCCGCGCGTGCGATGGAAGAACAGGCGACCCAGCTGGCCGATGCCGTGGCCATCTTCCGCCTCGACAACCAGGTCGCCGCCGCGGTCAGTGCGGTCACCGCCCGGGTCGCCCCGGTCAACGCCGCCGCCCCGCGCCTGAAGCCGGTTGCCAGCGCACCGAAGCCGGCTGCCAAGCCGCTGCCGCGCACCACCGGCGCAGACGAAGGCGACTGGCAGGAATTCTAATCCCTGGCGTAGAGCCGGGCTTGCCCGGCTGATCTGACGGGCTTGCCCGGCTGATCTGACGTACAGCCGGGCAAGCCCGGCTCTACAACCCGCCCCACCCCGCAGTCGTTGTCCCCCTTCGATGGATGTCGCCCGTGACCACGCCTTCCGCCCCTGCTTCCGCCAACAGCCGTGAATTCGACTTCAGCGACCGCGACTTCCGCCGCATCTGCGATTTGATCTACCAGCGCGTTGGCATCTCGCTGGCCCCAGCCAAGCGCGACATGGTCTACGGCCGTCTGTCGCGCCGCCTGCGCGCCCTGGGCATGCGCAGCTTCGAGGACTACCTCAACCAGCTCGAAGCCCACGGCGGCGACGAATGGCAGGCGTTCACGAACGCGCTCACCACCAACCTGACTGCGTTCTTCCGCGAGCCGCATCATTTCGAAAAGCTCAACGAGGAGCTGCGTGCGCGTGCCGGCCACGGCACCCTCCAGCTGTGGTCATGTGCAGCCTCCACCGGTGAGGAGCCCTACTCAATGGCCATCACCGCCTGCGAAGCATTCGGCACCCTGAAGCCGCCGGTGCGCATCCTGGCCACCGACGTGGACACCCAGGTGCTGGCCACGGCCAGCCGTGGCGTGTATGCACTGGACCGGGTCAATGGCCTGGACCTGGCGATCAAGAAGCGCTACTTCCAGCGCGGCAGCGGCCCCAACGAAGGCCAGTGCCGGGTGATTCCAGCCCTGCGCGAGCTGATCGAATTCCGCCCGCTCAACCTGCTGGCACCGCGCTACGACGTCGGCGGCCCCTACGACGCGCTGTTCTGCCGCAACGTGATGATCTACTTCGACAAGCCGACCCAGCGCGGCATCCTCTCGCGCCTGATCCAGCACATGGGCGATGACGGCCTGCTTTACACCGGTCATTCGGAAAACTACCTGCACGCCGCAGATCTGATCCAGCCCTGCGGCCGCACCCTGTACAAGCGCAACCCCGGAGCCTCGGCATGAACCAGGCCGTGCGCAATGACGAGGTGATGCGTTACTTCGACAGCCGCTTCAAGGTGACGGCGGCCAAGCTGCTGCCCACCCAGTACCTGGTGGTGGACGACGACACCGCGCTGACCACCACACTGGGGTCGTGCGTGGCCGCGTGCCTGCGCGACCCGGTGCTGAAGATCGGCGGCATGAACCACTTCCTGCTGCCGGAAGGCAATGTCGGCGACGGTGCGCCCGCACGCTATGGCAGCTACGCCATGGAACTGCTGATCAACGACCTGCTCAAGCGCGGCGCACATCGCAAGCGCCTGGAAGCCAAGGTGTTCGGCGGGGCCAACGTGCTCAAGGGCTTCACCAGCAATCCGGTCGGCACCCGCAATGCGGAGTTCGTGCGCCAGTACCTGCAGGCCGAACACATTCCGGTGCTGGCCGAAGATCTGTGCGGCATCCATCCGCGCAAGGTGTGGTTCTTCGCCGACAGCGGCCGCGTGGTCGTGCAGCGCCTGCCGCACGCGCACGAAGCCGAAGTGGCCGCGACCGAATCGGCCGTGCGTGCCCGCCTGTCCAAGGCCCCGGTCACCGGTGGCGTGGAGCTGTTCGAATGATCACCGGAGCCCCGTGCCGTGTATTGATCGTGGACGACTCGGCGGTCGTCCGGCAGATGCTCAGCGAAATCCTGGCCAGCGACCCAGGCATCGAGGTCGTCGGCACCGCCGCCGATCCGCTGCTGGCGCGTGAGAAAATCAAACGCCTGGCTCCGGACGTGATCACCCTGGACGTGGAAATGCCACGCATGGACGGGCTTGCATTCCTGGAAAACCTGATGCGCCTGCACCCGCTGCCGGTGGTGATGATCTCCTCGCTGACCGAACGCGGCGCGGATACCACCCTTCAGGCCCTGTCATTGGGTGCGGTGGATTTCGTGTCCAAACCAAAATTCGACGTCGCCCGTGGCCTGCAGGACTACGCCGAAGAAATCATCACCAAGGTCAAGACCGCCGCCCGCTCGCGCGTGCGCACGCTGTCACGCCCGGTGGTGCCGCAGGTGCGGCTGGACCCGGCGACAGCACCGAAGCCACGCTCCATCCAGTTCCGCACCACCGACCGCCTGATCGCCATCGGGGCCTCCGCCGGTGGTACCGAAGCGCTGCGCATCGTGCTGGAAGGCATGCCCGCCGATGCCCCGGCCGTGGTGCTGACCCAGCACCTGCCGGCCACCTTCAGCACCGCGTTTGCCGAGCGCCTGGACAAGCATTCGGCCATGTCCGTGCGCGAAGCCAGCGACGGCGAGGCCGTGCTTGCCGGCCACGCCTACCTGCCGCCAGGTGGCAAGCACCTGCGCATCATCCGCGACGGTGCGCGCTGGCGTTGCCGCATTGACGACGGCCCGGCGGTGAATCGCCACAAGCCGGCGGTGGATGTGCTGTTCCGTTCCGTGGCCGAAAGTGCCGGTGCCAATGCGATCGGAGCGATCCTCACCGGCATGGGCGACGACGGTGCGCGCGGCCTGCTGGAGCTGAAGAACGCCGGCGCGCCCACCCTGGTGCAGGATGAAGCCACCAGCGTGGTCTGGGGCATGCCGGGTGCAGCGTTCAAGCTGGGCGCGGCCGATGAGCAGTTGCCGCTGGAGCGTATTGCCGAGCGATTGATGGCGTTGGCGCGCGGCTGAGGATTTCAACACCTGGCACCGCCCGGTATCACCCGCCGGGCCGAGCCCGGCGCATCTCACATGGAGCAACACCCGTGAACATTTCGCCTTCGCCGCTGATCACCGCCCTGTTCGCCGGCCTGCTGCTGTCCACCACGGCCATGGCCCAGACCGCCTCCGCCCCGGACAAGGCGCGCGTTCGCATCTTCGGTGCCAATGGCCAGGGCATCACGATGTACCGGAACGCGACCTGCCGCGACGAGGCCGCCGAAAAAGTCGAGGTGGCCCGTTCCGTATCCCGCGCGGTGAGCAGTGCATTCATCGGCGCACCCAGCGATGTGTCGATCGGCATGCCGGAAACCGACAGCGTGCGCACCATGAAAAGCGAGCAGATGTCCAAGCCCAACTACCAGGAATACGCGGTGGAAGGCGGACAGCCGCTGTTCTTCGCCGCACGCATGGAGGGCAACAATGGATACCGCTGTCTGGGCAACATGAACCTGCAGTTCGTGGCAGAGCCCGGCCAGGACTACGAAGTGGCCCTGCGCATGGCCAACGGAAGATGCCGCTTTTCCGCGCGTCATGTGCATGCGGACGGCACTCTTGAGCTGATGCAGGCGGACGCGGAGACGCCCTCCTGCACGGCCGCGTTGGCACAGGACGAAATCACTGAGGTGGACGCAGCCGACGCACCCGCCGAAGCTTCTGGCCCGCTGCGCGACTGGACTGATACTGTTTGGATCAGCACGGGTCTCAGCCTGGGTCCCAATGGCATCCGGTTCGGCGAGGACTCGTTGCGCGTGGTCACCCGCGGCGATACCGGCAAGGCCGTGGCTGGCACGGCAGGGCTGGTTGCGCTGTCCATGTTCAGCGGACGCCCAGTACAAGGTTTCCGCAAGAACGATCTTCGCGGCACCCACGTCGATACATTGAAGAGCCCCTCGGAACGCTTGATTCCCGTCAGGCTGCGCGAGCAGCTCACCGCTTACTTTGCCGACTACCCGGATGCAGTTCCCTATGAGCGCCGGCACATACAGGTCAATCCGGGACAATGGTCACTGACGTATCTGAAGCTTTCTGACGACGAGACGCCCTACATGCTCGAACACCGGGCGTCCATCAGCTTCATGAGCGCTGAAGGGCGGCCGTCAAGCACCATCCACTGCAACGACGAGCCGCGCACCAACACACTTGCCGCCTGGCAGGAGAATGACTACGCCCTGGTCAAGGCAGCTGCCGAGGAGATCGCCGATCAGTGCGCGGCGTTCTACGCCGAAGCACTGCCGCGCCTGTTCCCGGAGCTGGCCCCCTTGGAGCCGTAGAGCCACGCGCTCCGTGGCTGCCATCCGTCCAGGCACTGTGGACGTCCGACCATTGGCACGCATGGCGTGTCACCACGGAAGACCTTCCGTGGGCCGGCCGGCGGACGCGGTGTTGGAACGGGAAAACCCGTGACCGATGTCCGGATTCCTGCGCGATATCCATGCTTCACTATGCGCTACCGCCAAAGGAACTCCTGACATGGATCGGTCAATTGTCCGCCTGCTGTGCGCATTTGCGCTTCTTTCCTTCTCGCTCCTGTCACCCACCCCGGTCGGTGCAAGCGGCGATCTGTTCGGATTCTCGGCGTCACGGGGAGAATTCCACTTTTCACTGCAGATGACGGGCCGGGAAGACCCCGGCATGGTGCAGGCGTCATCGAGTGACTTCAAAGGTTACATGCCGCGACGCGAGTACTACATCGAGCTTGACCGCGCGCGCAAACATGCCTACATCCGTCCGCGCCGCCGCGACGGACTGCCGTGGTTTGAAATGGACGTGGTGGGTGACAAGGGCGTTCTGCATTACCAAGGCCGGCGAATGGAGGGCACGGCCGACTGGGAAATCCGATAGCGCTGGCCATTGGCCGGCCGACGCGATGCCGATACAGGTCATGCGTTACCGGACGCGGACGATTCCACGGCGGTCGTCTGTCGACCGACCCTACCCGTCCCAGGCACCTGGATGTCCCTGTAGTGACACGCCATGCGTGTCACCGATAACCCGACCGCAACCACCCACGACACAAACAAAAACCCCCGGTTCTCACCGGGGGTCTTCGTTCAACGCATCAACCGATCAGGCAGCGACCGTCTTGGCCACGTCCTGGTACTCCTCGATCTGGTCGAAGTTCATGTAGCGGTAGATCTCGCTGCCGCTGGCGGCAATGACACCCACATCGGCCATGTACTCTTCCTTGGTCGGAATGCGACCCAGACGCGAGCAGATCGCGGCCAGCTCGGCCGAACCCAGGTACACGTTGGTGTTGCGGCCCAGACGGTTCGGGAAGTTGCGGGTCGAGGTCGACATCGCGGTGGAACCCTCGCGGATCTGTGCCTGGTTGCCCATGCACAGCGAGCAGCCCGGCATTTCCATGCGCGCACCGGTCGCACCGAAGGTGCCGTACACGCCTTCCTTGGTCAGCTCGGAAGCGTCCATCTTGGTCGGCGGAGCCACCCACAGACGGGTCGGCAGGTCACGCTTGCCTTCCAGCAGCTTCGCAGCGGCGCGGAAGTGACCGATGTTGGTCATGCACGAACCGATGAACACTTCGTCGATCTTGGCACCGGCCACTTCGGACAGGGTCTTCACGTCGTCCGGGTCGTTCGGGCAGGCCACGATCGGCTCGTGGATGTCGGCCAGGTCGATCTCGATGACGGCGGCGTATTCTGCGTCGGCATCCGGCTCCAGCAGGTTCGGGTTGGCCAGCCAGGCTTCCATCTTTTCGATACGGCGCTGCAGCGAACGCGGATCCTGGTAACCCTCGGCAATCATCCACTTCAGCAGGGTGATGTTGCTGGTCAGGTACTCGATGATCGGTTCCTTGTTCAGGCGCACCGAGCAACCGGCGGCCGAACGCTCGGCCGAGGCGTCGGACAGTTCGAACGCCTGTTCGACCTTCAGTTCCGGCAGGCCTTCGATTTCCAGGATGCGGCCGGAGAAGATGTTCTTCTTGCCGGCCTTGGCCACGGTCAGCAGACCGGCCTTGATCGCGTACAGCGGAATCGCGTTGACCAGGTCACGCAGGGTCACTCCCGGCTGCATCTGGCCCTTGAAGCGCACCAGCACCGATTCCGGCATGTCCAGCGGCATCACGCCGGTGGCGGCCGCGAAGGCCACCAGGCCGGAGCCGGCCGGGAACGAAATGCCCACCGGGAAACGGGTGTGCGAGTCGCCGCCGGTGCCGACGGTGTCGGGCAACAGCATGCGGTTGAGCCAGCTGTGGATCACGCCGTCGCCCGGACGCAGCGAGATGCCGCCACGGGTGGAGATGAACTCCGGCAGGGTGTGGTGGGTCTTCACGTCGACCGGCTTCGGGTAAGCGGCGGTGTGGCAGAACGACTGCATCACCAGGTCGGCCGAGAAGCCCAGGCAGGCCAGGTCCTTCAGCTCGTCGCGGGTCATCGGGCCGGTGGTGTCCTGCGAGCCCACCGATGTCATCTTCGGTTCGCAGTAGGTGCCCGGGCGCATGCCCTGGCCTTCCGGCAGACCGCAGGCGCGGCCGACCATCTTCTGTGCCAGCGAGAAGCCCTTGCCGGTGTCGGCCGGCTGCACCGGCAGGCGGAACAGGTCGGTCGGGGCCAGGCCCAGCGCTTCACGCGCCTTGCCGGTCAGGCCACGGCCCACGATCAGCGGAATGCGGCCACCGGCGCGCACTTCGTCGAACAGCACTTCGGACTTCACTTCAAACTCGGCGATCACTTCGCCGTTCTTCAGCGCCTTGCCCTCGTACGGACGCAGTTCCACCACGTCACCGTGGTTCATCTGCGAAACGTCGAGTTCGATCGGCAGTGCGCCGGCGTCTTCCATGGTGTTGTAGAAGATCGGGGCGATCTTGCCGCCCAGGCAGACGCCACCGGCGCGCTTGTTCGGAATGTACGGAATGTCATCGCCGGTCCACCACAGCACGCTGTTGGTGGCCGACTTGCGCGAGGAACCGGTGCCGACCACGTCGCCCACGTAGGCAACCAGGTGGCCCTTGTCCTTCAGCGACAGGATCTGCTGGATCGGACCGCGCTTGCCGTCTTCTTCCGGGGTGAACGGCGCGTCGTCGCGCTTGTTCTTCAGCATCGCCAGGGCGTGCATCGGAATGTCAGGACGGGTGGTGGCGTCCGGAGCCGGCGACAGGTCGTCGGTGTTGGTTTCGCCCGGCACCTTGAACACGGTGATGGTCATGCTCTGCGGCACTTCCGGCTTGCTGGTGAACCATTCGGCATCGGCCCAGCTCTGCAGCACGGACTGGGCGTTGGCGTTGCCGGCCTTGGCCTTGTCCTGCACGTCGTGGAAGGCATCGAACACCAGCAGGGTGTTCTTCAGGCCGTCAGCGGCGATGGTGCCCACAACGGCATCGTCCAGCAGCTGGACCAGCGGGGCCACGTTGTAGCCGCCCAGCATGGTGCCGAGCAGTTCGGTGGCGCGCTCGCGGCTGATCAGCGGGTTCTGCTCGCTGCCCAGCGCGATCGCGGCCAGGTACGAGGCCTTGACTTTGGCGGCGTCATCGACGCCGGCCGGCACACGGTGGGTCAGCAGGTCGAGCAGGAACTCGGCCTCGCCTGCCGGCGGGTTCTTCAGCAGTTCAATGACGTCGGCCGTCTGCTGGGCGGTCAGCGGCAGCGGCGGGATGCCAAGCGCGGCGCGCTCGGCTACGTGGTGGCGATAGGCTTCCAACATGACAACTCCCGGGTAATACGTTGAATGAAACAGTGAAAGGAATGCAGCGGGCTCAGGCGTTCGGCACGATCAGCTTCAGGCCCTTGAAGTAGTCGCGGTAAAACGTGTCGTTCCAGGTGATGAGGCCATCGCACTGCAGCAGTGCATGGGCCCCCACCATGAAGTCGTCCAGGCTGCGGCGGGTGCTGCCGCGCTGGCGGTGGCGGCGGTGCATCTCACCGGCGCGAAGGGCGGACTTGGCTTCGAGCGCATTGAAATGGACGCCCATTTCTTCCAGTGCCTCCAGTACCTCGGCTCCGCCACGCAGGCTTGCGCAGACCTCGGCCAGGGTGGCGCCACACACCACCACCTTGCCGCTGACCAGGCTCTGCCGCAGGCAGGCTTCTACGGCGTCGGCCTGCGGGCCATTGCTCAGCAGTTCCACCAGCACCGGTGAATCGACGGCGATCATCACGGATCAGTCCTCGTCGCGCACCGCGCGGACGGCGGCCTGGGCCGAATCGAAGCCGTCCAAGGCGAATTTTCCACGGGCGCGCGATATGGCGTCGTCAACGCTCTTGCGCAGGATGATGCGGCTGCCGTCCAGCTCAACCTTCAGCTGGGTGCCCTTGGTCAGGCCCAGCGCGTCGCGCACGGCCTTGGGCAGAGTGATCTGACCGCGTTCAGCGACAGTGGCTTCCATCGGGTACGCCCTCTTCGGTATGCACGAATTATACATACTTCCGACCCCATACCGCCAGCGCGCAGAGCGCATGGCACGGGGTCAGGGTGGCCCTTGTTTCTTACCGTTCAGCGACCTGCGTCACCCCTTCAGCCCGGAATTTGACGCAATTGGCAGTATTTCACCCTCACATCAGTACTATGAGCGCGCAGCCTTGCGCTGCCGGAGCAGGACGCCCCGTTGGGACCCTGCCCGACCACCCGGCTCACGCCACCCATCGAATTTGAGAAGGACATCCCAACGATGCGTATTTCCGCGCTTGCCCTGGCCGCCGTTCTGGCCGCCCCGCTTGCCTTATCCGTCGCCCCCGCTCATGCCAATCCGTTCGGCGGCGTGAAGTCCGGCGTCGAGATCCCCGACAAGACGCTCGAAGCGATCGAAGTCGGCAAGGCCACCAAGGACCAGATCCAGGACGCCTTCGGTGCCCCGACCCGCCGCGAACAGCTGGGTGACGAGCAGGTCTGGTACTACGACTACGCCAAGATCGGCCACTTCAAGAACAAGCAGGAATCCACCGTGTTCGAGTTCGGCAAAGATGGCGTGCTGAAGAAGAAGTCGCGCGGCGCTGCCCCGGCCAAGACCGGCAACCCGTTCCTGGGCGGCTGAGTCACCGGAACAAAGCTGACCTGACGGGGTGCCATTGGCACCCCGTTTTCGTTTCCGCGCCTGCACGCTGCAGTGACCGGTCGCATGGACCTCATGAACGGCATCGACCGCACGGACTGCACGGACCGCGTCGGTAGGGTCGCACGACAGTCGACCGCCGATAGTGGCGCAACGACCGGTGGGGCATGAACCTCAAACGGAGGCGTTTGCGTGGAAGGGTCCATGCGTTAATGCACCAATCAACTCTATCGGCAGGCGTCTTGCGACCGCCTCTACCCTTGCCAGTTACCAACACTTCCACTTGCCGGCACCGTCACCCCGCTCAGAACGCCACCTGCAACCGCGTATTGAACGTGGTGCCCTGGTCCTTGCCCTGCACCGCACCGCTGCGGTTGTCGGTTTCCCAGCGGATTACATCGAACATCACCCGACTGTAATCGTTGAGGTACCAGTTCGCGCCTACGGTCCAAGCGTGCCCGGTGCCGCCGGTGGGCAGTTCGGCGTAGTCCACGTCTTCATAGCGCCCGCGCAGTTCCCACGCGCCGCGACCGCCGCTGGTCACCGGGTCAGCCACCTTGACCTTGCCCCAGGTACCGGCCTTGGCCGAGTACGACGGGCTGGCACCGCTCAGGAACCAGCCGGCCGATACGGCCCAGGCGTCATGATCGAGATCGTAACGGCCGGCTGCATCTGCCCCGCGCAGGGTGCGCGTGCCCCACTCGCCCGTCGCCCAACCCTGACCGAAGAAGCCGGCCGCTTCCACGCCATAGGCGGTGCTGCGGTCGGTGCCGGCCAACGTCCCCGGGGTGATCTTGACCAGATCGTTGAAGTGACCGGCAATCGCGGAGCTGCGCAGCACGCCGGTAGAGCCGGCGGCGATTTCCTCATGGAACGCCCACGCACCCAGATGCAGCGTGGCCGCCTTGCTGGCCAGCGGGTTCCAGTGCACGCGGGTGGCCCAGGTCTGGCTGTCGTTGTTGTCGCCGACATTGTTCAGATCGTTGCCGGCCACCGAGAGACTGGCGTGCCAGTTCCTGCCGTACACGCGCTCGGTGAGGCCAACACCAAACAGGCCGCGCTGCGGCAGCATCAATGTGCCGACCACATTGCGGTCCGGGAACGGCGTGTTGGAGGTGCTGCTGGAACCGTCAATGCCGCGGTCGTTGAGGCGATTACCGACGGTCAGGTCGGCGGGCAGCCCGAACAGCTTGTGGTCCACGGTGGCGTACACCGACTTCCATGCCACCTCGTTGTCGGCGAAGTCACCTTCCACCGCCCAGCCCAGGATGCCGTAGCGACCTTCCGCGCCCAGACGCACCGAGCGGATCTCGGTACCGTTGATGTTGCGGTCGTTGCTGGACGAGCCGTCGGTGCTGGAACCGTCCACGAACAGGCGGCCACGTGGGCGGAACGTCACGTTGCCATCGGCGCTGGTGAACTCCGGTGCGCCCTTGCTGAAGGATACCTTCGGTGCCTTCGACTGCTGGGTTTCCAGCTTGGCCACGCGGGTTTCGAGTTCAGGGGCCGGGGCAGCTGCAGGTGCCGCTGCGGTGGTGCCGGTGCCTTCCAGCGCGTCGAGGCGGGATTGAAGCTGCTGGATCTGCTGCGCCTGCTGCTGCACCAGCGCGGTGAGCTCGGCCTGGCTCAGCGGAGCCGGCGGCGTGGACTGGGCGGCGGCGTGGCCACTGGCCAGCAACAGGCCAAGCGCCACCGACAGCGCTGCGCGAGGCAGCACGGGATGCGTCTTCATGGGTTCTCTCCAACCCGCCGGCCTCTGGCCTGGCGGGTGCATTGCGATGATGCGGGGGAAATGTAGAGCCACGCCCTGCGTGGCTGCGATCTGCCGGACAGCCACGCAGGGCGTGGCTCTACGGGAACCCTGGCACCGGGATAGGCCCAGTGCCGGGTCAAGCCATCAGCTGGTCGCGCCCTGCTGCGCGTTCGGGCGCCAGGTAATGACCTTGTTCTCGACGAGGTCCAGCATGGCGTCGATCACCAGTACGAAGGCCGCCAGGATGATGATGCCGGCGAACACGCCCACCGCGTTGAAGTTGCCTTCAGCCTGCGCGATCAGGTAACCCAGGCCCGCCGAGGCACCCAGGTACTCGCCGATGATCGCGCCCACCACCGCAAAGCCCACCGACGTGCGCAGCGACGACAGAATCCAGCTGGCTGCCGCCGGGAAGTACACATGGCGCAGCAGATCGCTGCGGCTGGCACCCAGGATACGGGCGTTGGCCAGCACCACCGGGTTCACTTCACGCACGCCCTGCATGGCGTTGAAGAAGGTGGTGAAGAACACCAGCGTCACCGCCAATGCCACCTTCGACCACAGGCCCAGGCCCAGCCACAGCACGAAGATCGGAGCCAGCACCACGCGCGGGATCGCATTGAAGCCCTTGATGAAGGGATCCAGGATCCGGGCCGAACGCCGGCTCAGGCCCAGCCACACACCACCGGCCACGCCCAGCGCGGTACCGATCAGGTAGCCCAGCGCGGTTTCGGTCAGCGTGATGTACACATGCTGGTAGAACGACGTATCCGACAGCCAGGTCCACGACTGCTTGGCAATGGCAGTGGGAGCCGGGAAGAAGAACGGGTCGATCCAGCCCATGGCGATGCCGCCTTCCCAGCCACCGAAAACAAGGATGATCAGCGCGAGCTGGATGAATTTGTCAGTCCTGGCGTGCATAGCTCTTCTCCACTTCGCCGCGCAGGCAGGCCCAGATGTCGCGGTACAGGTCGGTAAAACGTTCGTCGAGTTTGATTTCCGCCACGTTGCGCGGGCGCTCCAGATCCACGTCGAAGCTGCGCACTACCCGGCTGGCGGGGCCGGACGACAGCACCACCACGCGATCGCCCAGCGCAATGGCTTCTTCCAGGTCGTGCGTGATCAGAATCACCGAGCGGCGATCTTCCTGCCACAGGCGCAGCAGTTCGTTCTGCATCAGGTGACGGGTATGGATGTCCAGCGCCGAGAACGGCTCATCCATCAGGATCACCTTCGGTTCCACGATCAGCGCCTGTGCCATCTGCACGCGCTTGCGCTGACCACCGGAGAGCTGATGCGGGTAACGGTGTTCGAAGCCGGTCAGCCCCACTTTCGCCAGCCACGCGCTGACCTTCTGCTTGCGCTCGGCATCGCTGACGCCACGGAACTTCAGGCCCAGTTCGACGTTCTGGTACGCGGTCTTCCACGGCAGCAGCGCGTCCTGCTGGAACAGGTAACCGACCGACTCCTGCACGCCGCTCACGGCACGCCCGTCGATGCTGACCTCACCGGCCGACGGCTTCAGCAGCCCCGCCACGGAATTGAGGATCGTGCTCTTGCCGCAGCCGGTGGGGCCGACAATGGCGAGGAACTCGCCGTTGCCTACCTGGATGTCGACATCGCGTACGGCGGTGAAGTCGCCGAACGACATGGTGACCTGGTTGATCGCAACCATGGTCTGTGCAGGCTCCAGCTGCGGTGCGCCGTTGAGCTTGCGCACGGTGGCATTGAGGGCCATGGGTTACCTCCGCTTAGTTCTGGGCAGCCGGGGTCGAGGCACTGGCGCGCTCGACGAAGGCATTGGTATAGGTCCTGGACAGGTCGATGTCGTGGTTGGCGACGTCCTTGTTGAACTCGCGCAGCACCTTCAGCGGCGTTTCCAGATCGGCCGGGGTGAAGTGGCCGTCCTTGGTGAAGATGGCGCGGGCGTTCTCAACCGCTCGTGCATAGGTGGCACGGTCGCCGGAAACGTAGCTGTCGGGCAGCGCGGCCACGATGTCTTCAGCGCTGTTGTCGGCGATGAACTTCAGCGCCTTCTGCTCCGCGCGGGCGATCTTCTCGGCCGCGTCCGGGCGCTGGTCGAGGAAGCTCTGGTTGGCGTACATCACCGAGGTCGGGTACAGACCGCCGTAGACCTGGCGGGCACCTTCGTCGCTGCGTGCATCAATGATGATCTTGCCGACCTTGCGTTCGGTGATCAGCGTGGCCGCCGGGTCGTAGTTCACCAGCAGGTCGATCTTGCCCTGCTCCAGCGCTGCCACGGCAGCTGCGCCGGAACCCACGCCGATCAGCGAGATGCTGTCGACCGGGATGTCATGCTGGGCCAGGAAGTGGCGCACGAAAAAGTCCGACGATGACCCCGGTGCGGTGATCCCCACTTTCTGGCCCTTGATCGTTTCAGGACGCGCCGGGTCGAAGGTCGCGTCATCGCGGCCCGCCATCACCAGGCCGGAGTTGCGCGAGAGCAGCACGAAGGCGACCACGTCCTTCTGCTTGGCCTGCATCTGGATGGTGTGGTCGTAGAAGCCCACGGCCACGTCGGTGGAATTTGCGACCAGCGCCTGCAGCACCTTCGAACCGCCCTGGGCAAAGTTCTCGGTCTTCACCTCCAGGCCCACTTCCTTGAAGTAGCCCTTGGAATCGGCGATGAAGAACGGCAGGTTGTTGAGGTTGTACGACCCCACGCTGATGCGGACAGGTGCGTTGTCGCCGCCGCTGGCGGCCGCTTCGGAGCCACTCTTGCCACAGCCGGCAACAGCCAGGCTTGCCGCGACCAGCGCGGTCATCAGAAATCGCTTGTACATCTATCCCTCCCAGGATGTGCTGCTGCGTGTAACGGTGTTTCGGTGGAGGGCGGAAGGTCGTGCCAGGGGCGCGGCCTGCCGTCCAGGGTCAGGTCATGCCGCTGAAGTCCATTGCGTGGTGTTGGTGGCAATCGGCGTGGTGGCAAATACCCGGCCTTCGAACAGACGGCGGGCGGTGCGCACCACGCTGGCCACTACCGGCGCGTGTTCCGAGCTGCGACTCAAGCCCACGTCCAGGGCACCGCTCGGATGTTCGAGAGTAATCAAAGTGGGCACTGCGTCACACCCGACAAACGTGTTAGCCAATGTGCCCGGTGTGGCGACTGCCGTCGCAATGCCCACGCCGCCGGTGATCGCAAGCGCCGTATGGCATTGATGTGGCATGAAATAGCGCACCTGCAGCGTGCCGCCATGTTGCGGTGCGGAAAGCAAAACGGGTTTAGGAATCACTTTGCTGCCGGCATCGGCGATGCCCATGCGTTCGCCGGCCTGGATGCGAATGGCTTCCATCCGCGTCATCAACTCACGATTTGCATTGAGCTCTGCCGGCGATTCACCGCCCTGCACGCCAAGATCACTGGCGCGGATGAGCACCATCGGCATCGCACAATCAATCAGGCTGACATCGGCACCGTCGATCTGTTCCATCGCGTGCCCACTGGGCAGCAGCTTGCCGGTGCGCGCGCCCGCCGCGTCGAGGAATGCGAGCTGCACCGGTGCGGCACCGCCGGGTGCGCCGGCAATATGGGTGTCGCCGCGATACACTACCTGGCCACCCGGCGTTTCCACTGTCGCCACGATCACCTTGCCGGTGTTGACGTTGTGGATGCGCACTTCGGTGCGCGGGTGATGCGCCTGCACCAGGCCGCGTTCGATGGCGTACGGCCCCACGGCGGCCAACATGTTGCCGCAGTTCGGTGAGGTATCCACCAGACGCTGCTCCACTTTCACCTGCGCGAACAGGTAGTCCACGTCGGCGTCCGGGCGGCTGGCTCTGTCGATGATCGCGACCTTGCTGGTCAGGGCATTGCCACCCCCGATGCCATCGATCTGCAACGGATGCCCCGAGCCCATCACCTCCACCAGCAGCCGGTCACGTGCGACGGTGTCGGCCGGCAGATCGGACGCCAGGAAGAACGGCCCTTTGGAGGTACCGCCGCGCATCAGCACGCAGGGAATCGAGGTGAGATCGTTGGACATACGTGTGGTAGATTGATGCTTGTAGCGGATGAATATCACCCTGTGATTCGATACTGGCATGACCCCGATTGATCTGTGAATTGCTGATTTTTGGATGATTAATGCCCCATGAGCATCAATTGCGAAATCCTCGACCTGCGCGCGTTCCTGCTGGTGGCCGAAACCCGCAGCTTCCACCGTGCAGCAGAAACACTGCACGTCTCGCAACCGGCGCTGAGTCGGCGCATCCAGAAACTGGAACAGGCGGTGGGCTCACCGCTGCTGGAACGCACCACGCGCAGCGTATCCACGACTGCCGTCGGCGAGAACCTTCTGCCGCTGGTGAGGCGCATGATCGAGGAGTTCGACGGGTCGCTGTTCTCGTTGCGCGGACACGACGACACGCGGGGTGCGACGGTCACCATCGCCTGCCTGCCCACCGCCGCGTTTTACTTCCTGCCCAGCGTGATGGCACGTTTCCATGACGCACACCCGAACGTGCGCTTCCGCATTCTCGACATTCCCGCCACCGAAGGCCTGCAGGCGGTGGAGCGTGGCGAAGTGGAATTCGGCATCAATTTCATGGGCGCGAATGATCCCAACCTGGACTTCGACGTGCTCGCCGAAGATCCGTTCGTGCTCGCCTGCCGCCGCGATCATCCGCTGGCGAAAAAGCGCAAGGTGGAATGGTCCGACCTGGCTCGCCACCAGCTGATCACCGTGCACCGCACCAGCGGCAACCGCACTCTGCTTGACGGTGCGCTGGCGCGCGAAAACCTGAAGCTGAGCTGGCACTACGAGGTGACCCACCTGTCCACCTCGCTGGGCATGGTGGAGGCCGGCATTGGTGTGTCCGTGCTGCCGAAAATGGCCACCCCCGATGGCGACCACCCCATTCTGGTGACCCGTCCCATCGGCAACCCGGTGGTGTCACGCACCATCGGCATCGTACGTCGCCGTGGGGCCCTGCTTTCACCCAGCGCCGAACGCTTCCTGCAGATGCTGATGAGCCAGTGGCGGGCCAAGCCCTGAGCCGGTAAGCGCACGGAATTCCCTTTCCGTGCGTCATGGCCGATTGTATTGAGTGGCTGCGTATTGCTTCCTGTACCCGCTTTCCCGAAGCCGATGACGGGGGTCATTCATGGAGCGTCCCAAATGATTACGTCCAGCGGATTCTCTCGCACCATCGGACTTCACCTCAGCCAGACCGATCTTTACCCCCCTCTGCTGGGCACCGGTCCGGCTGTCATTGGCATCATCACCGCCCTGCCGCCAGGCGAAGCGGTGGAGTTCAGTCTAGTTGTGAACGGCGTCCCCGGCGTACCGCCCGGCATCGAACTGCGTACCAGCAGCGGTGCCGGTGGCACCTTGTGGGTGAATCCAGGCTTCATCAACCTCCATCCAGACACCTGGCCGGTCCAGGTTACCGTTCAAGCCTCCAGAAATGGGGTGATAGCCGAAGATGCCACAATGTGGCTGCACGACACCCGCAACATGCAGATCCACCGCGTGGAGGCAAACCTGCTGCCCAACCCCATCCATACCTCGGACGTCGAACCGATCACTGTCAGGTCGATTGCCAGGTTCTATGACCGTGCTGGTCTGGAACTTCCTCGGGACGAGGTGCCATGGAGAGTAGCCTTGCCTGATCACCCCCCCGGTCTTGAGGTGGATGGGGCCTCGATCCACATCGAACCGGGGACAGCGGCGGGCGAGATCCGCGTATTGATCGACGAGCCATCTGGCGTGTCACAGCTGCTGTCTCTCGTCGTGCTACCTCCGCTGGATATTGACTTTGAACTGAGCAGCTACGACGTCTATCCGCCTGTGCGGGAAACGCTGCCGGAGACCGTAAGCTTTCGAACGTCGTTGCCGCCAGAGGTCGAACTTGTTTTCGACTACCAGCTCAACGGCGATGACGGGCGGCATGAAGGCCTTTATCTGCAGGCAGTTGGCCCCTACTGGGCACTTTGGATCGATCAGCAGTTCCTGCGCCACTACGATGGCCCTTGGCCCGCAATCGTGACGCTGCAGGTCTGGCTGGAAGGACAGCTCGCGGGCCATCAAACCCTTAAACTGCACGACACTCGAACCATGGTCTGTACCCGTGTGGAGCTGGTGTACATTCCCTCAGAGGTCATCGACATACCAGCTTCTGAAACGGCCCAGCTGATCGCCGCACCGCGGTTCTACGATGCACAGGACATTCTTCTGCCCCACTCGGAGCTGGATTGGGATGCCAGGCTTGAAAACGAACCGCATCCGGGCATAGAGCGGTACAAGCATCTGCTGTTCATCGACCCTCAGGCAGCACCGGGTCAGTATGTGATGACTATTCTGGGGCCGAACGACCTCAGCAGATCCAAGTTCTTTACCCTGAGATAGACGACGCACGCATGGCGCGCCGGCCGCTACCGTCGCGCCGTGACACGAAAACTACATACGAATGTATAACCTTGCGTTCTGAGCCGGCCCCTGCGCGGGCCTTCCGGCATCGGCCATACTGGGCACGATGCCGGCCGGGCCCGCCCCGCGCCGGCCACCGCAAGCAGGCCCGTCCGCGGGCCACTGCAAGCCATCCGCAAGAGGAGTTTCCCCGCATGAGCGATTCGTTCTCCACCCGCAGCCAGCTGGATGTCGGCGGCGCGGCCTACGACTACTTCAGCCTGCCCAAGCTCGGCCAGCAGTTCGACATCTCCCACCTGCCCTATTCGATGAAGATCCTGCTGGAGAACCTGCTCCGGCACGAGGACGGCGGGGCGACCGTCGGCCGTGAGCACATCGAGGCCGTGGCCAAGTGGGACCCCAAGGCCGAGCCGGACGTGGAGATCGCCTTCATGCCGGCGCGCGTGGTGCTGCAGGACTTCACCGGCGTGCCCTGCGTGGTCGACCTGGCGGCGATGCGCGACGCGGTGGTCAAACTGGGCGGCCGCCCGGAGCAGATCAATCCGCAGATCCCCTCCGAACTGGTCATCGACCACTCGGTGCAGGTGGACGTGTTCGGCAAGCCCGAGGCACTGGACCTCAACGGCAAGATCGAATTCCAGCGCAACCAGGAACGCTACGGTTTCCTGCGCTGGGGCCAGAAGGCCTTCGACAACTTCAAGGTGGTGCCGCCCAACACCGGCATCGTCCACCAGGTGAACCTGGAAAACCTGGCCCGTGTGGTGATGACCGCGGACAAGGACGGCAAGGCCGTGGCCTACCCGGACACCGTATTTGGTACCGACAGCCACACCACCATGATCAACGGCATCGGCGTGCTGGGCTGGGGCGTAGGCGGCATCGAAGCCGAAGCGGCCATGCTCGGCCAGCCTTCGTCCATGCTGATTCCGCAGGTGGTGGGCTTCAAACTGACCGGCAAGCTGCCGGAAGGGGCCACCGCCACCGACCTGGTGCTCACCGTCACCCAGATGCTGCGCAAGCACGGCGTGGTCGGCAAATTCGTCGAGTTCTTCGGCAAAGGCCTGCAGCACCTGCCGCTGGCTGACCGCGCTACCATCGGCAACATGGCCCCGGAATACGGTGCCACCTGCGGCATCTTCCCGATCGACCAGGAGTCGCTGAACTACCTGCGCCTGTCCGGCCGCAGCGAGGACCAGATCGCACTGGTCGAAGCCTACGCCAAGGCCCAGGGCCTGTGGCACGACGCCAACAGCCCGCACGCCAGCTACAGCGCCACGCTGGAACTGGACATGGGCGAAGTGAAGCCGTCGCTGGCCGGCCCGAAGCGCCCGCAGGACCGCGTGCTGCTGCAGGACGTGAAGCAGAACTACCGTGACAACCTGGGTGGCTTGACCACCAACCGCGACAAGCGCAACGAAGACGTCTCCAAGTTCGTCAACGAAGGCGGCGGTGCGGCGGTCGGCAACGAGCAGCTGGCAAAGGGCTATTCGGATGTCGAGCTGGACGGCCAGCGCTTCCGCCTGAAGGACGGTGCGGTGGTGATCGCGGCGATCACCTCGTGCACCAACACGTCCAACCCGGCGGTGATGATCGGGGCCGGCCTGCTGGCCCGCAACGCCGCCGCCAAGGGCCTCGACCGCAAGCCGTGGGTGAAGACCTCGCTCGGCCCGGGCTCGCGCGTGGTCACCGACTACCTTCAGAAAGCCGGCGTACTCACCGAACTGGAGAAGGTGGGCTTCTACGTGGTCGGCTACGGCTGCACCACCTGCATCGGCAACTCTGGTCCGCTGCCCACCGAAGTCAGCGCCGGCATTGCCGCCGGTGATCTGGTGGTCACTTCGGTACTGTCGGGCAACCGCAACTTTGAAGGTCGCGTGCATCCCGAAGTGAAGATGAACTACCTGGCCAGCCCGCCGCTGGTGGTGGCCTATGCGATTGCCGGCACCACCGACATCGACCTGACCACCGAACCGCTGGGCAACGGCAGCGATGGCCAGCCGGTCTACCTGCGCGACATCTGGCCGAGCAACAAGGAAATCGGCGACGTCATCGCGGCCACGATCGGCCCGGAGATGTTCAAGCAGAACTACGCGGACGTGTTCAAGGGCGACTCGCGCTGGAACACCATCCAGTCGCCCGAGGGCGATCTGTACGAGTGGGACGGTGCATCGACCTACATCAAGAACCCGCCCTACTTCGACGGCATGACCATGCAGGTCGGCCATGTCGACGATGTACACGGTGCGCGGGTGATGGGCCTGTTCGGTGATTCGATCACCACCGACCACATCTCGCCGGCCGGCAACATCAAAAAGGATTCCCCTGCGGGGCGCTTCCTGCAGGAACGGGGCGTGCAGCCGGCCGATTTCAACAGCTACGGCAGCCGTCGCGGCAACGACGACGTGATGGTGCGCGGCACCTTCGCCAACATCCGCATCAAGAACCTGATGTTCGGCGGCGAGGAAGGCGGCAACACGCTGTACTTCCCGAAGGCCGGCGGCGAACCGGAGAAGCTGGCGATCTACGACGCGGCGATGAAGTACAAGGCCGACGGCGTGCCGCTGGTGGTGTTCGCGGGCAAGGAATACGGCACCGGTTCGTCACGCGACTGGGCGGCCAAGGGCACCAACCTGCTGGGCGTGAAGGCGGTCATGGCGGAAAGCTTCGAGCGCATCCACCGCTCCAACCTGGTCGGCATGGGCGTGCTGCCGCTGCAGTTCCAGGCCGGCGAGAACGCACAGAGCCTGGGTCTGGATGGGTCGGAGGTGGTCGACATCACCGGCCTGCAGGACGGGGCCAGCAAGACCGCCACCGTCACCGCGACCAAGGCCGATGGCACGGTGGTGACCTTCAAGGCCCACGTGATGCTGCTGACGCCGAAGGAAGTGGAGTACTTCAAGCACGGTGGCCTGCTGCAGTACGTGCTGCGGCAGCTGGCCAGCAAGGGATAACGGTATCGACCGGTAGCGCCGGCCGTTGGCCGGCCCACGCACCACTTGGGCCGGCCAACGGCCGGCGCTACCGCCCATCACCACCCTGAACCCCACATTTTCATATTTTTCATTAAATTCCCATTTCATCCCATCCGCGCTATGCTCGGGTCATCGCTGCTGCCGGAATCTCCGCCATGTTGCACGCCCTCAAGTTCGACCCGATCACCGAGCTGACCCGCACCACCGCCTCGTCGGTGAAGGAGCACTGGCGCAAGGTCATGCAGGACGTGCGTGACCAGCAGGCCGTGCTGGTCACCAACCACAATGAACCGCAGGCCGTGATCATCTCGGCCGAGCAGTACCAGGCCCTGCAGGCGCAGGTCGTGGGCCTGCAGCGCGACCTGGCCTCGCTGCGCGAGCAGAGCCCGGTGCTGCAGCAGCTGCGCGACAGCTTCGACGCGCGCCTGTCCTCGCTGGATGCGGCCGGGGCCGGCAACAAGGCCCGCGCGCTGCTGCGCAAGCCGGCACGCCTGAAGGGCAAGGTCGCGGCCGGTACCGGCTACTGATGCCGCGTCCGTTCCTGTTCGTGCTGGCCGGGGTCAACGGAGCCGGCAAGAGCTCCATCGGCGGGCACCTGCTGCGTCAGGCCGGGCTGGACTGGTTCAATCCTGACAGCTGGGCCCGCCAGCTGCGCACCGAAATGGGCATGGATCAGGCCCAGGCCAACGCGCAGGCCTGGACCGAAGGGGTGGACCGGATCAAGCGTGCGCTGGCCGAGCGGCGCAACCACGCGTTCGAGACCACCCTTGGCGGCCGCTCCATCGCCGCACTGCTGGCCGAGGCCACCGCCACCCACGACGTGCTGATGTGGTACTGCGGCCTGCCCTCTGCCGAGCATCATCTGGCCCGGGTGCAGGCCCGCGTTCGCGCCGGCGGCCACCCGATCAACGAGGCCGACATCCGTCGCCGCTACCCGCTGGCACTGGCCAACCTGGCCACGTTGATGCCGCGCCTGGCCCAGTTGCAGGTCTACGACAACAGCCGCGACGCCGCACCCGGCGAAGCTGTGCCGGATCCACAGCTGGTGCTGCAGATGGAGGCCGGCCAGCTGGTCTGGCCCGAGCCGGACGATGCCGGGCAGCTGCGCCAGACCCCGGACTGGGCCGTGCCGCTGATGGAAGCTGCGCTGCAGTGCAGCGAAAACAGCGCCGGTGGCAGTGCCGCATGATGGTCAAACGCCGCGCCACTACGAGCCTGAACGGGCCTTGTGCACACCTGCTTCACAAATCCTTCGCGTTTTCCATTCGGCCCGGTATGCTGCCCACTGCCGAAACGACGGATACTCACCGTCACCGCACACCATCAACGTTTCCTGGAGGGGGAATATGAGTCTGGAACGTCCCTGGCTGAACAGCTATCCCGCCGGCGTGCCCGCCGAGATCGACGTCAACGAATTCGCTTCGGTCTCGGCCGTATTCGATACCTCGGTTGCCAAGTTCCGCGACCGCCCTGCCTACTCCAGCTTCGGCAAGGTGCTCACCTACGGTGAAACCGACGCCCTGGTCGAACAGTTCGCCGCGTATCTGCTGGGCGAACTCAAGCTCAAGAAGGGTGACCGCGTCGCCCTGATGATGCCCAACTGCCTGCAGTACCCGGTGGCCACCTTCGGCGTGCTGCGCGCCGGCCTGACCGTGGTCAACGTCAACCCGCTGTACACCGCCCGCGAGCTGAAGCACCAGCTGGTCGACTCGGGCGCGGCCGTGCTGGTGGTGGTCGACAACTTCGGTGACACCGTGCAGCAGGTCATCGCGGACACCCAGGTCAAGCAGGTCATCACCACCGGCCTGGGCGACATGCTCGGTGCCAAGGGCGTGCTGGTGAACTTCGTGCTGAAGTACATCAAGAAGATGGTGCCGAACTACAGCATCCGCGGTGCCATCCGTTTCAGGCAGGCACTCAAGGTGGGCAGCCAGCACACGCTGCCCAAGGTCGAGATGGACCACGACGACGTGGCCTTCCTGCAGTACACCGGCGGTACCACCGGCGTCGCCAAGGGTGCCATGCTGACCAACCGCAATCTGGTCGCCAACATGCAGCAGGCCTCGGCGTGGATCTCCGCATCCGGCATCGAGATGGGCAAGGAGTGGATCATCACCGCCCTGCCGCTGTACCACATCTTCGCACTCACCGCGAACGGCCTGGTCTTCATGAAGTTCGGTGGCTGCAACCACCTCATCACCAACCCGCGCGACATGAAGGGCTTCGTCAAGGAGCTCAAGTCGACGCGCTTCACCGCCATCACCGGCGTCAACACGCTGTTCAACGGCCTGCTCAACACCCCCGGTTTCGACCAGGTCGACTTCTCGTCGCTGAAGGTCACCCTGGGCGGCGGCATGGCCGTGCAGCGCGCCGTCGCCGAGCGCTGGAAGAAGGTCACCGGGGTCACCCTGGTGGAGGCCTACGGCCTGACCGAAACCTCGCCGGCCGCGTGCATCAACCCGCTCAACCTGGCCGAGTACAACGGCGCGATCGGCCTGCCGATTCCGTCCACCGATGCCTGCGTGAAGAACGACGACGGCCAGACCATCACGCCGGGCGACGTGGGCGAGCTGTGCATCCGCGGCCCGCAGGTGATGAAGGGTTACTGGCAGCGTCCGGAAGAAACCGCCAAGGCGATCGACGCCGACGGCTGGCTGCACACCGGTGACATGGCGCGCATGGACGAGCACGGCTTCTTCTACATCGTCGACCGCAAGAAGGACATGATTCTGGTGTCCGGCTTCAACGTCTACCCGAACGAAGTGGAAGACGTGATCGCGATGATGCCGGGCGTGCTGGAAGTGGCCGCAGTGGGCGTGCCGGATGACAAGTCCGGCGAGATCGTGAAGGTGGTCATCGTCAAGAAGGACCCGAACCTCACCGCCGAGCAGGTCAAGGAACACGCACGTGCCAACCTGACCGGTTACAAGCATCCGAAGATCGTGGAATTCCGCAAGGAACTGCCGAAGACCAACGTCGGCAAGATCCTGCGCCGCGAACTGCGCGACGCACCGGCGGAGTAAGCTCTGAAACAAAGAAGGCCCGGCATTGCCGGGCCTTCAGTTCCCCCTGATTCCGGCGTTACGCCGCATCGGACTGGGCACGGCGCGTCTGCGCCTTGATCAGCCGGTCCATGGTACGCAGCGACTTGTCTTCCAGAGCCAGCGCGGATTCCACCCATATCCTGGTGATTTCCAGCAGCTCGTCATAGCTCACCGCCTGAGCCAGATTGCGCGCAGCGTTCATGGCCAGGTACGTGCGCGGGGTGCGCTGGTGCTGGCGGATCAGGTCTTCCACGGCCTTCATGCCCTGCCCCTTCGGGACCAGCACGTCGACCACGCCCATCGCATACATTTCCTCGGCGCTGTACACACGCCCTTCCAGGATGATCTTCTCGGCCACCTGCGGGGCCACGCGACGGCACAGGAACGAGTACGCGCCCATGCCCGGGAACAGGCCGAACAGCACTTCCGGCAGGCCCATGCCGCTACCCGCTTCGGCCACGATGGTGTGGCAGGCCAGCGCCATTTCCAGGCCGCCACCCAAGGCATCACCCTGGATCAGCGCGATGGAACGCACATCGCCGCCGAAGCCGGTGTGCAGATGGTGCACGCCTTCCACGCAGCGCTGCGCGTAGGCCAGCAGACGGTCGCGATTACCTTCGCGGATGAGCCGGGCGAACAGTTCCAGGTCGCCGCCCAGGTTGTAGGCGGTGGCATCCGATGCCAACACGAAATGACGCAACCTGCCACTGGCGCGCTCGGCTGGGCTGGCGGTGATCTCACTCATCACCGTCCACATTTCATCCAGCATGTCCTTGCGGCAGCAGGGCCGGATACCGGTGGCGGCGTCGGCGTGCATGAACAACCAGTGCGCGGCGTTGTCATGCGTGGTTTCGGTGCGGATGGTGGCGTAGCCGCGGGGAGTGGTGGGGAGCTTTTCGATCGTTTGCATGGCAATTTCCTCGGCGAGTTGGCCTGGAGGGAGGACGGTGGGCGGCAGGCCTGACGGGTCCACACGCCGCGATCCTACACCGGGGAAGCGCGGCGCAATGCAAACATGGGTACGAGCCGTCAACGGCTCCTACGTGAACAGTGTTCAGGGTTGTCCGGCATGGCGCATGACGCGCATGGCGCGTCACTACGCGAGGTCATTCCCATGTAGGGACGCGCAATGCGCGTCCGCTGCGGACTCAGCCGATGTCGATGTCGCTGTCGCCGGTGACCGCGCTGGGGTGCATGCGGGCTGCCAACGCCTGCCGGCCTTCCTTGACGGCCGCGCGGATCTGCTTCATCCGCTCCTTCCACTCGCTCTTCAATTGCCAGTCGGCCATGTGCATCACCTCACCGGAGCGGAACGCCACCCGTACCAGTCCCAGGTTGCTGGCCACGCCTTTGATGGCGTGCGCCTGCTCACGCAGCAGCACCCAGTCGCCGCGCTCACCGGCCTCGTTGGCCGTCACCAGGCACTGCTTGGCATCCACCAGGCACTGGCGGATGAACTCCTGCTCGAAGCTCTCGCCCATGCCCAGCGAGGCCAGCTCGTCCAGCACGCCGGTGTCGAGCACACCCACACCCACCGCCGGAGCCGGCACCACGTTGACCCGCGGCCTGCGCACGTCGTTACTGGCAATTTCCGCCAACGTGTCGAGCAGGCGAACCGGCACCACCGGCTTGCCGAAGAAGGTATGCGCGCCGGCCTGGGTGCACTGCTGGATCGATTCGGGGGTAACGTCGGCACTGAGCACCAGCACCGGCGTACGCGGGCCGCCGCCGGACTGCATGACGCGCAGTTCCTTGAGCATGTCCAACCCGCTCATGCCGGGCATGTGCAGGTCAACGATCGCCACGTCGTAGTCGCTCTCGGCCATGGCGTCGAGCACGGCTTCGCCGCCGTTGACGCACACCACCTTGTGCCCGGCCTTCTGCAGCAGCCGCTGCAGTACCAGCCGGTTGGCCTGGTGGTCATCAGCCACCAGCACCTTCATGCTGCGCACGCGCGCACGGTGGCGCAGGAACGGGTCGGCGAAGGCGATGACGTTGCCTGCTCCACCCGGTGCTGCCTCGCCGACGACGGCCGGAGTGAAGCGGCCCTGCTCCACCGGCGGCAGCGCGAACGGCAGCTCGAACCAGAAATGGCTGCCCTGCGGCGGGTTGTCGGCAAAGCCGATGTCACCGCCCATGGCCTCGACCAGGCCGCGCGCAATCGAAGTGCCCAGCCCGGAGCCTTCATGACGGCGGCCGAGGCTGACGTCGGCCTGCTCGAACGCCCGGAACAGACGCGGCACCATCTCCGGATTGACGCCAATGCCGGTATCGAAGATGTCGAAGCGCAGCCGCACGCGGCCATCGCCCGCTTCACCCAGCAATCCGACCCGGACCTCCACCTTGCCATGCTCGGTGAACTTGACCGCGTTGCCGGCCAGGTTGAGCAGAATCTGGCGCAGGTGGCCAAGGTCACCGCGCAGCAGCAACGGCACCGCCTCGTCTACCTTGACCACATAATCCAGCCGCTTCACCCTTGCCTGCGGCATCAGGATCAGGCCCATCGACTGGATCACGTCGGCCAGCGCGAAGTCTTCCTCGACCACGCGCAGCTTGCCGGCCTCGATGGCGGAGATGTCCAGCACCTCTTCAACCAGGGTGAGCAGGCTGCGCGACGAGGCCTGGATGGTGTTCACGCACTCGCGCTGCTCTTCATCCAGCTGGGTGGTGGCCAGCACCTCGGTCATGCCCGAAAGGCCATTGAGCGGGGTGCGGAACTCATGGCTCATGTTGGCCAGGAAACGGCTCTTGGCCTCGCTGGCGCGGCGCGCCTCGTCCATGGCGCGGGTCAGCTGGCGCAGGAGGCTGGCGAAGTACAGCGGCACCGCAGCCAGTCCGAGCCACAGGCCGAAGCCCAGGCGCGCGTTGTCGCGCCAGTAGTCGGTGGTGAGCAGGGTCACGCCGAAGCTGACCAGTGCCATGCCCACGGCGGCATACAGGTACCGGTTGCCGAAGCGCATGCCGTTGCCCACCGTGACCCACATCACCACGATGTAGACCCAGGCCAGCGGCTCGCCCATCTGCACCATGCCGGCGGCGATGAGGCCGTAGTCGGCCAACATGCCGGCCACGCGGCGCGGATCGGAACGTCCCGGCCTTGCCAGCAGCCAGCCGAACAGCAGCACCGACAAGGTCAGGCCGGTCAGCACGATGCCCAGCACCACCTGGTACTGATGGTGCGGCAGGTCGTTGCGCACGTTCGGCATCAGCACATAGGCCAGGATCAGCACGATCAGCACCATGCGCACGATGGCCTGCCCGTGTTCGCTGTCCGGGCGGCCGCTCAGCCGCGCGCGCAGAAACGCCAGGGCACCGCTCGCACCGAGACGCTGCCTTACTTTCTGGAACACACCGCCCATGTCACATCCCCGGTCGGGACGACGCAACGGAATGCTGCGCGCAGATCTCGTCCAGCTGAACGCGACCCCGCAGCAGCGCATCCACGCAGCGCGGGTCGAACAGACGACCGCGTTGCGCGTACAGATAGGCCAAAGTGGCTTCCATGCTCCAAGCTTCCTTGTAAGGTCTCGGCGAAATCAGGGCGTCGAAGACGTCGGCCACCGCCACGATCCGCGCTTCCAGCGGGATCGCCTCGCCAACCAGGCCGTCGGGATACCCGCTGCCGTCATACCGTTCGTGGTGGCGCAGCGCGATCAGCGCGCCCACCTGGATGAACCGGTTCTGGCTGCCACTGAGCAGCTCGTAACCGATCCGGGGGTGCCGGCGCATGATCGCCAGCTCTTCGTCGTTGAGTTTACCCTGCTTGAGCAGCACCGAATCAGGGATGGCGATCTTGCCCATGTCATGCAGGGGGGCCGCCATCTCGATCAGGCGCACTTCTTCTTCGGGCAGGCCCAGTTGTTCGGCAATCAGCCCGGCCACGTGCGCCATGCGCTCCAGGTAGGCACTGGTGCCGGCATCGCGGAACTCGATCGCACGGGCCAGCCGCGACAGTGTTTCGCGCTCGCGCTCTTCCACTTCGTGCATGCTGGCCAGCAGACGCTGTTCCAGCGACAGTGCACGCTGTTTTACGTTCTCGGTCTGCTGGCGCAGCTGCAGCAGGTTGTAGCAGCGTGCACGCAGTTCGCGCGGCCGGATCGGCTTGACCAGGAAGTCGATGACGCCGGCTTCCAGGGCGGCCTGACGAATCGGCTCGTCGCCGACCACAGTGATCAGAATGACCGGAATATCACGGTGTTTGGGCAGGCGGCGGAAACGGCGGGCAAACTCCAGGCCATCCATTTCCGGCATGCGGTAGTCCAGCAGCAGCAGATCGACGGCATTGGATTCGCACCACGCCAGCGCGGTGAGCGGATCACCGAAATCGTGCACGCTCAGTTCCGGCGCGATGTCTTCGATGACATGGCGCAGCATCGTGCGCGCGGACGTCTGATCGTCAACGATGACAATATTCAAGGCTGCTTCCGTCGTCTGCCGGGACCACATTGGAACAGGCTGGGTAAAGGATACTCCGCCACCTTGCACACCGGGACCTTGCACGCGCCACCTCCGCTCATGATCGCCCCAGTTCATGATCGTGATCACAGTGTGAAGCGGCCGTCAGTCGGTCGCAACCGGTCCATGATCCGTGGCCAGAGTGTCTGGGAGTTCATGAGGCCACGCAGAAACCATACTCGCGCGGCCATGTCGGCGAAAGCCCCGGGGGACGGCCCTTTCCAGGTCATCCGAGAACTACGTCTCAGTTTTCCGGGCGCATGTAGGGGAACAGCAGCACGTCGCGGATCGAGCTGCTGCCGGTCAGCAGCATCACCAGGCGGTCGATGCCGATGCCCAGGCCGCCGGTCGGGGCCATACCGTACTCCAGCGCACGGATGTAATCGGCGTCGTAGTGCATGGCCTCGTCGTCACCGCCTTCCTTCGCCGCCACCTGCGCCTGGAAGCGCGCCGCCTGGTCTTCCGGGTCGTTCAGCTCGGAGAAGCCGTTGGCCAGCTCCTTGCCGTTGATGAACAGTTCGAAGCGGTCGGTGTAGCCCGGGTCGTTGTCGTTGGCGCGGGCCAGCGGCGAGACCTCGACCGGGTGGTCGGTGATGAAGGTCGGCTGGATCAGGGTGTGTTCCACCGTGGCCTCGAAGATCTCCAGCAGCAACTTGCCCCAGCCGTAGGACGGCTTGACCCGGATCTTCAGGCGCTCACAGTGCCGCAGCAGGGCGTCACGGTCGGTGCAGTCGGCCGCGCTGATTTCCGGGTTGTGGTGACGCACGGCCTCGTCCATGCGCCAGCGGCGGAACGCCGGGCCCAGGTCGATCTTTGCGCCATCCCATTCCACCTCAGTGGTGCCGAGTACGCTCCGGGCGACGTCACGAATGACGTTTTCGGTCAGGTCCATGATTTCGTTGTACGTGGCGTAGGCCTCGTACAACTCCATCATGGTGAATTCCGGGTTGTGGCGGGTGCTGACGCCTTCGTTGCGGAAGTTGCGGTTGATCTCGTACACCCGCTCCAGCCCGCCCACGGTCAGGCGCTTGAGGTACAGCTCCGGAGCCACGCGCAGGTACAGGTCCAGATCGAGCGCGTTGTGGTGGGTGGTGAACGGCTTGGCCGTGGCACCGCCGGGGATGTAATGCATCATCGGCGTTTCCACTTCCAGGAAGTCGCGGCTGTCCAGCCACGCGCGCATCGCGCGGATGATGCGCGAGCGCTTGATGAACACCTCGCGCGATTCCGGGGTGACGATCAGGTCGACGTAGCGCTGGCGGTAGCGCTGCTCCACATCAGCCAGGCCGTGCCACTTGTCCGGCAGCGGACGCAGCGACTTGGTCAGCAGGCGGATGCTGGTCGCCTTGACCGACAGTTCGCCGGTCTTGGTCCGGGTCAGCCCGCCTTCCACGGCGATGATGTCGCCCACGTCCCAGCCCTTGAAGGCGGTGTAGACGTCGCCCAGCGCGTTGCCCTGAAGGAACAGCTGGATGCGGCCGGATTCGTCCTGGATCTGGGCGAAGCTGGCCTTGCCCATCACCCGCTTGGCCATCAGGCGGCCGGCCATCTTCACCGTACGGTCGGTGGCTTCCAGCGCTTCGGCGGTCCACTGTTCTGCATCGGCGAACTCGGCCTGCAGGTTGCCGGCGAAGTCTTCACGACGGAAGTCGTTCGGGTAGGCAATGCCCTGCCCGCGCAGCGCGGTCAGTTTCGCGCGGCGCTCGGCGATGAGGCTGTTCTCGTCGACGGGGGTCTGCGGCGCGGGGGTCTGATCGTTCATGGCGTGGTCGCTGGTCTTGTGCGGGGAACTAAAGGGAGGGGGATTACGCGTCGAGACGCTTGGAGCCGACTTCCAGGCCGGACTTCAGGCTGGCTTCAACAAATTCGTCGAGGTCGCCATCCAGCACCTTCTGCGTATCGGAACGCTCGATGCCGGTGCGCAGGTCCTTGATACGGCTCTGGTCGAGCACGTAGTTGCGGATCTGGCTGCCCCAGCCGATGTCCGACTTGGTCGCTTCCACGGCGTCCTTTTCGGCGTTGCGCTTCTGGATTTCCAGCTCGTACAGCTTGGCGGCCAGCATCTTCATCGCGTTGTCGCGGTTCTGGTGCTGGCTGCGGCCGGTCTGGCAGGCCACCACGATGCCGCTGGGCACGTGGGTGATACGCACCGCCGACTCGGTCTTGTTGACGTGCTGACCACCGGCACCGGACGAACGGTACACGTCGGTGCGCAGGTCGGCCGGGTTGATGGTGATGTCGATGTTGTCGTCGATTTCCGGCGACACGAACACCGAGGTGAAGCTGGTGTGGCGGCGGTTGTCGGAGTCGAACGGCGACTTGCGCACCAGGCGGTGCACGCCGGTTTCGGTCTTCAGCCAGCCATAGGCATAGTCGCCTTCCACGCGCAGCGTGGCCGACTTGATGCCTGCGACGTCACCGCCGGAGACTTCCATCAGCTCGGTCTTCCAGCCACGCGATTCGCACCAGCGCAGGTACATGCGCAGCAGGATTTCGGCCCAGTCCTGGGCTTCGGTGCCACCGGCACCGGCCTGGATGTCGACGAAGGCCGCCGCGCTGTCCATCTCGCCCGAGAACATGCGCTGGAATTCCAGCTGTTCCACGTGCTTCTGGTACTTGTCTAGGTCGGCGACCACGGCCAGCGCGGTGTCTTCGTCCTGCTCGCTTTCCGCCAGTTCCAGCAGTTCGGTGCTTTCGGTCAACCCGTCCAGGATGGTGGCGATGCCGCCCACCGTCTTGTCCAGCAGGGAGCGTTCCTTGCCCAGGTTCTGGGCATACTCCGGGTTGTTCCAGATATCCGGGTTTTCCAGTTCCCGGGTTACTTCTTCCAGACGCTCTTTCTTGGCGTCGTAGTCAAAGATACCCCCTGAGCGAGACCACGCGATCGGTCAGATCGGTGATTCGCTGGCGCACGGGATTGAGCTCGATCATATCGGCAGTCATGAAGGCTTGGACAAGACCGCCGATTATAACGTCAGCGGCCCCGTTCATGTTGACCGTCACTTCACCTCGAACTCCCCGACCAGCACGGTCTCACTGTTGTCCTTCAGCCGCATCGTCACGTACTGGTCCTGCTGGCCCTTGCCGCCCCATTTCGTGGTCAGCCGCAGCATCAGCGTGGTCGCCCCGGTCACCAGCTGCTCGCGGCTGCCGAAGTAGTTGGCTTCCACCTTGTACCGGCCCGGCTTGGCCTGCCGCAGCGAGAACTGCTCCGGCCCATAGCCACCGGTGAAATCGCGCGACATCTGGCCGCCCTGGTAGGTAAGCCGGTTGCCGTAGTAGGCCCGCTCCCCGTTCGGGTCGGTCACCCACAGGTCCATGTCGCTGTTGTCACTGTCCCAGCCCAGCACCACCCGCAGGTCCAGCGGCATGGCCCGACGCAGACGCGGGTCAACCTTGCGCAGGTCCACCTTGTGGCGGCTGGACAGCGTGTTCAGTTCATCCAGTGCGATCAGCGAAATACCGTCGAAGCGCGAGTCCCACGGCCGGATCACTACCTCATTGAGCGCATCCACCGCGGCCTGCATCTGCCCGTCCGCTTCCAGCGCCAGGCCCAGGTCGCGGAAGCTCTGCGGCTCCTCCTCGCCCATCGCCAGCACCTGGCGGAACACCGGCACCGCCAGTGCCGGGGCCTTGGCCTGCATCAGCCGGTAGCCCAGCACGCGCAGCACGTGGCGGTTCTCCAGCTGCATTTCGGCCAGGTTCGACATCACCCGCAGGGCCAGCTCCCGCTGCCCGCGCTCCAGCAGGATATCGGCCACGTCCAGATAGAACGCACTGCTGTCGGCATGCGCGTCGCGCTCCTTCAGGTAAAGGGCATAGACCTGCGACGGCGCGGCGGCACGCAGTTGGCGGGCATAAAGAGAATCCGGCTGCCACGCCCCCAGCGTGATGCGCAGCTGGCCAGCGTTGGCCGGAGCACCGGCGGCGGGCGCGTCGGCCGCTTCCTGCATCCTGCTGCTGGTGAGCATGATGGTATCCAGGGTGAGGCTGTCATCGCCGCGCGTGGAGCCCAGGGTCATTGCAGGTGCCGCCGGCGGTGGCGGCGCAGCACGGGCTTCCGCCATCGCCGCTGCCGGTGCCGCGCGCCGCTTGGCAGGCGTCTCCGCCGGCGGGGGCGCTCCCTTCGGCCAACTGCGGTTCCACCATTGCTCCCGCTCGGCAAACTGGCGGGCGATGTGGTCCAGGCGCTGGCCACGCTCATCGCTGTCGGTTTGGATCTGCAAGGCGAAACGCGCGTCGTATTCGGCCTGCAACGGTGCTGGCGGGCGAATGCCGTAGCGCAGGTAGTCATCTACGGTTTCCAGCACCAGCAGCGAGGTATCCGCGCTGACCAGACCAAACTTCAGCGCGAATGCCTGGGTTTTCGACTGCGAAAGGATGCGGTCGCTCTGCATGCGCTGCAGCCGATGCGAGGCCCAGGCGTACGCAGGCAACCCGCCGTCGGTGTCCGGCAGGCCACCCAGTGCCAGCGCCTGCTCGGTGGTGGCACCGTCCGAACCAGGCAGGCGCAGTCGCAGCGCGGCCGGCTGACCGGTGATGCGGCCCATCACTCGCACCCAGCCCTGCCCCGCCTGCGTATCGTCCAGCAGCAGATCGGCAACGCCATGACCCTGCGGCTCGACGCCGACCGGGGTCTGTCGCAGCAGGCGTTCGGTGACCGACGTCACATCGTCCGGTCCGCTGAACACCAGCACCTGACCGCCACTGCCTTCCACCCAGCTGCGCAGGTGTGCCGCATCGGTACGGGCACCCGCGCCACTCAGGGCGTACAGCGGCTGACCGGCCTGCAATCCCGGCCGGGTACGGGCACCGAAATTGCCAATGCCGTCACTGACCACCAGGGTTTCGTCGACATCGGGGCTGGCCGCCCAGTCGTTGAGCGCGCTGCCACCGTCGTACACCAGGCCTTCCAGCTCGCGCCGCAGCGCGCCCCAGCTACCGCCCTGCACACTGAAGCGACGTGCCGGTTCGGCGCGGTCGCGCAGCACGATCAACTGCACCTGGGCCTGTCCCACCGCCTGGAAGTACTGATCCAGCACCGCCAGCTCGGCGGCAGTGTTGCGCTGCCGACCCGAACCAGAGGCATCCCAGACCAGTCCGATGCGGCGCGGCAGCTCACGCGGTCGAGCCTGGACCGCGACGGGCACCTGTGCCATGAAATAACGCTCGCCGTTGAACAGCCCTTGCACGCTGGTGATGCCGCGCGGCAACGGCAGGGTCCAGCCCAGCTGCGCCGGTAACGCATCACCGCGCCCCTGCCAGCGCGCCCGCCAACTGGCACCGCCCAGGCTCAGCTGTACCGGCGAGCGATCATGTTGCACCGGCACGCCGGTTCCGAACGCTTCCAGCTGCAGTTCCACCTGCTGCGCACCTTGGGCGAACTGCATCGGCAACCGCCAACGCAGCCCCTTTGCATCCAGCGGCAGCGTCTCGCGCACGGTCAGGGTGACCCGGCGCGTGCCCTGTGCCGGGATCGGATAGACGCGCAGGCGGAACTGGTTGCCGGCCGTCTGCTCCAGCAGCCCCGGGTCCACACCGCGACGCTCGATGGCCTCGAACACCTGCCGCCCCTGGTTCTTGGGCACCGGCACCGCGTCACGCATCGTGCCGTCAATGTCCAGCGCGAACCCAGTCACCTGCTGGCCGTCGGCCAACGGGAACTCCAAGGTACCTTCCAGTACGCGGTGGTTGGGATTGCGGAACACCAGCTCGACACGGGTTTCGCCCAGTCCCGCCGCCACACGGCTGTGCAGCGTGGCCCGTTCAAGCAGCACCGGGCGCTCCGCCCCGGCGACCTTGAGTACGCCCTGACTGACGGTCTGGGCGGATGCGCTCTGCCCCGCGGCCAACCCGACCCCCACCGCAATGACCCAGCCCAACCTGCGCAGCACGCTGTCCATGTGACGCTCCTGATGACGATGACGGAACCTTCAACGCACCAGCGTGGCAAACGGGGTTGGAATCACTGCACATGGACAGCAGGGCCGTCGTGCGCCACCCTGACAGGCCCACGGACT
Organism: Stenotrophomonas sp.; assembly: GCA_039592995.1. Taxonomy (GTDB): domain Bacteria; phylum Pseudomonadota; class Gammaproteobacteria; order Xanthomonadales; family Xanthomonadaceae; genus Stenotrophomonas. Next base: position 326,588 of record JBCNQC010000001.1, read on the forward strand.
GTATCCAACAAGGAAGATCGCATGCGCCTGCCCCTGGCCTGCCTGCTTGCCGCGCTGTTACCCGCTGCCCACGCTGCCCCGCTGAAGGGGGTGGAGTTCACGCACAACGACTGGACCCTGGCCTGCGACAACACCCGTACCTGCCGCGCGGCCGGCTACCAGAACGAAGACGCCGGCGATGACCCGGTGTCGGTCCTGCTGACCCGCAAGGGCGGACCGGACCAGCCGATCACCGGCCAGTTGATGCTGGGCGAGTACGACGAAAGCGATCTACCCAGCGCCGTCACCCTGCACATCAATGGCTCGCCACTGGGCGCGGTGAAGAACACCGCGGACTTTTCCGCAGCCCAGGTCAGCGCGCTGCTCAAGGCGCTGGTCAAGGACAGCCGGATCGAGCTGGTCGGCAACAATGGTCGCCGCTGGGCCCTGTCTGATCGCGGTGCCTCGGCGGTGCTGCTGAAGATGGACGAGTTCCAGGGCCGGCTGGGGACGCCCGGCGCGGTGATGCGCAAGGGCAATCGCGCCGAATCCAGTGTGCCGCCGGCCTTGCCGGTGCCGGTGGTGACGTTGGGCAAGCGCGTGCCGACCACCGCAGCGGATGAGGCGCTGGCCAGCGTGCCCGCACTGCGCGCCGCCCTGGTAGCGGCCACGTCGGCCGACGACTGTGATGCCCTGCATCCGACCGAGGGCACCCCGTTTGACGAGGAACCGCAGCCGGTCACGGTCAAGCGCCTGGACGGTCGGCACCTGCTGGTCTCAACGGTGTGCTGGCGCGGGGCCTACAACGAGGGGTCGGGCTACTGGGTGACCAACGACCGCGCACCCTACCAGCCCCGCTACATCACCAACCTCGGCGTGGACGACGACACGCTTACGATCAGTGCATCGCACAAGGGCCGCGGACTGGGCGACTGCTGGAATAATGCCATGTGGGCGTGGAACGGCAGCGAGTACATCCAGACCGACGACGGCAGCACCGGCCTGTGCCGCCTGGTTGCCGCCGGCGGTGCCTGGCCGATGCCGTCGCTGGTAAGCGAGGTCAAGGAACCCTGACGCGCGACACCGCCGTAGAGCCACGCCCTGCGTGGCTTCGCCATGACGATTCCCACGACAGCCACGCAGGGCGTGGCTCTACGCGGCATCAGGCCCTTGGGTGAATCGGCGAAATCCCAATCACGCGTCAGCGCAATGCTCGATGATCAACTGGATCGCCCCACCACCGCGATAGTCATCACTCACCAGCCGGTACGCGATATGCACGTGGTTGGCCGGTGCATTGCCGGTCCAGCCACTGAAGTGGATCGCGTTAAGCGGCTCAGCACGGCCCGGCACGCGCAGGCTCAGCTTGAGGTGCTTCTCCTTCAGCACCTGCCAACGCGCCACCTGGAAATGGCCGTCGAACAGCGGTTCCGGGAAGCCCTGCCCCCACGGACCGGCCAGGCGCAACGCTTCGGCGTGGCGGAAGTCGAGCTCATCCGCGCCCAGCTCGCCGTCACTCAACAGCAACTGCTGCAGCGAAGCCGGGTCCATCTGCGCCTGCACCACCGCTACGAATGCCTGCTCGAACGCGGCCAGATTCACCTGCGCCAGACTCAGCCCGGCCGCCATCGCATGGCCGCCGAACTTCTCGATCAGGCCGGGATGGGCCGCATTGACCAGCGCCAACGCGTCACGGATATGGAAGCCGGCAATGGAACGTGCCGAACCACGCAGTGAATCGCTACCGGGTTCGGAAGGCGCGAACGCGATCACTGGCCGGTGCAGGCGATCCTTCATCTTCGAAGCGACCAGCCCAACGACACCTGGATGCCATTCGGCATCGAACAGACACGCCGCAATCGGCCGCTCACCCTCGGCCGTCAGCACCGCGCGTGACACCGCCAGTTCGGCGTCGTCGGTCATCAGCTGCTGCACGGCGCGGCGCTCGGCGTTGATCTGCTCGAGGGTCTGGGCAATCTCACGGGCCTGGGCGCGGTCTTCGGTGAGCAGCAGCTCGATGCCCAGCGCCATGTCTTCCAGTCGTCCGGCGGCATTGAGGCGCGGCCCCAGCGCGAAGCCGATGTCGGTGGCACTCAGCCGCTTTGCATCGCGCCCGCTGGCTTCGATCAGTGCCTGCAGGCCGACACAGCCCTGCCCGGCCCGCAGGCGGCGCAGGCCGGCCGAAACCAGCGCACGGTTGTTCGCATCCAGCGCGACCAGATCCGCCACCGTGCCGACCGCGACCAGATCGAGCAACGTCAGCAGGTCGGGTTCGGGCGTGCTGGCGAACGCACCCTGAGCACGCAGGTGGCGGCGCAGCGCCATCAGCACATAGAAGATCACGCCAACGCCGGCCAGCGCCTTGCTCGGGAAGGCATCGCCCTGCAAGTTGGGATCGACCAGCGCATCGGCTGGCGGAAGGTGTTCGCCGGGCAGATGGTGATCGGTCACGAGCACCTTCCAGCCGAGCGCCTTGGCTGCTGCGACACCGGCATGGCAGGCAATGCCGTGGTCGACGGTGACCAGCAGCCCCGGCTGCAGCGCGGCCAGTTCGGCCACCAGCGAAGGTGACAGACCATACCCATGCAGCATCCGGTTGGGCACCGCGTGCACCACGTCGCGGGCACCCAGCATGCGCAGCCCGCGCACCCCGACTGCACAGGCGGTGGCTCCGTCACAGTCGAAGTCGCCGACGACCAGGATGCGTTCGTTGTGGGCGATCGCGTTTGCCAGCAGTTCGACCGCGGCCTGCATGCCGCCCATGAGTTCCGGGGCGTGCAGCTGGGCCAGTTTTGGTTGCGCCTGGGCCGGGTCAGTGACGCCGCGCGCGGTATACAGGCGCTGCAGCAGGGGCAGCGTGTCGACGGGCCAGGCCGCGCATTCAAGTGCGGGACGGCGTTGAATGCGGGCGGTGTGGGAGGTGGTCAAAGCGGGGTATCGGGCAACGGCAAAACGGTGCCGCCATGATACGCGCGTGGAACCCGACGTAGAGCCACGCCCTGCGTGACTGGGCGGTGCCGGGGTTGGTCGAAGCCACGCAGGGCGTGGCTCTACGGGGTGTCAGGCATCCTGCAGCTGCAATGGCTTCTTCCACAGCTTCCAGCGCTGGCCCTTGTCCAGCTCGAAGCGCAGGCCATCTTCGAAATCCAGCACCAGCCGGCGCAACTCGCCGCGCTGCAACGCGGCCAGCAACGGCCGGATCGCTTCATTCCCCAGCTGCTCCAGCGAACGCAGCTGGCGCAGGTCCACCAGCGCGTCCACCGGCTGGTCACCGCCGACCTCCACCCCGGCCGCCTTGGCCAGCGCCTGCAGCAGGGATTCACGGCTGCGCACCTGCGCATAGGCGGTGCTGACGCTCTGCGGCAGTTCACCACCGCCCCAGAACCACAACGAATTGATCGGGCGCTTGCCCGCGGCAATACGACGGGCATTCCAGTCGTGCTGGTGCAGCACCACCTGGGCCTCGGTCAGCAGCGCCCGCCATAACCGCCCGGTGTCACCGGGCGGCAAGTGGTCGAACAGATCATCCCCCAGCACGTCATCCGGCGCTGCAAACGCAGGCAGCTGGATCTCTTCGGGCAAGCGCAGGTACCACCGGCTCGGCACCGGGGCGTCCAGGGTGAAGCCGTAGCCGGCAAACAGCGGCTGCAGCGCAGGCAGCAGCGCGGCGACGTCCTCGGCGTCGGGGCGCAGCGTGTCGCCATGCCCCATCATCCGCGCACCCTGCATGTCAGGGGCGACGTTGGCCGGATCGGCACGCAGCCAGACACCGTCCACCGCATCGCCGACATCCAGCTGGCGGGTCAGCGCAGCGACCGGCCAATGCGCCGGCTGCAGCTGGAAATGCCGCTGCAGCTGTGCACGCTCGCCCGCCTCCACCCTACTGCGCTCGGCGCGACCCAGCGCCCTGGCCACGTCATCGGGCAAGGGCGCGGCCGGGAACCGGCTGCGCGCCGGCAGCAGCAGGGTCGCGCTGGCCATGGGTCAGCTCAGGTACTGCACGCTGACGATTTCGTACTCACGCTGGCCGGCCGGCGCGTCGATGGTGATGCTGTCACCTTCGTTCTTGCCGATCAGCGCACGCGCCACCGGCGAGGAGATGGCGATCAGCCCCTGCTTGATGTCCGCTTCCAGGTCACCCACGATCTGATACTGCTTCTCTTCGTCGGTGTCCACGTCAGCCAGCGTCACGCTGGCCCCGAACACCACCTTGCTGCCGGCGTTGAGCTTGCTGATGTCGATGATCTCGGCATGCGACAGCTCGCCTTCCAGCTGCTTGATGCGGCCTTCGATGAAGCCCTGCTCTTCGCGCGCGGCGTGGTACTCGGCGTTTTCTTTCAGGTCACCGTGCTCGCGCGCTTCGGCGATGGCGGCAATGACCTTCGGGCGCTTGACCGTCTTCAGGTGATCGAGTTCGTCGCGCAGCTTCTGCGCGCCTTTCAGGGTGATGGGTGCTCTCATGCATTCAACTCCTTGTGCAGCTCCTGCAGCGACCAGACCGGGCCGGTCCCGCGGAATTCCAGTGATTGCACCAGTGCCTTGGCACCGGCAATGGTGGTCGAATAGGTGACGCGGTGCTGCAGCGCCTCGCGACGGATCGAGAACGAGTCGTTGATCGCGGCACGGCCTTCGGTCGTGTTTACGATGTAGACGATTTCACCGTTCTTGATCAAATCGACGATGTGCGGACGGCCTTCGACCACCTTGTTGACGATCTCACAGTCCATGCCGTGCTGCTGCAGCCATGCCGCGGTGCCACGGGTGGCGACCAGGGTGTAACCGCGTTCCAGCAGCGCCTTGGCCACCGGCAGAACGCGCTTCTTGTCCGGGTCGCGTACCGAAACGAAGGCCTTGCCCTGCGGCGGAGCCTTGATGCCACCGGCTTCCTGCGCGCGCGCAAACGCGGCGCTGAAGCTGCGGCCCACGCCCATCACCTCACCGGTGGAGCGCATTTCCGGCCCGAGGATCGGGTCCACGCCCTGGAACTTGGCGAACGGGAAGATGGCTTCCTTCACCGAGTAGTAGTCCGGCACGATTTCCTTGGTCGCGCCCTGCTCGGCCAGGGTCTTGCCGGCCATGCAGCGCGCGGCGATCTTGGCCAGCGCCATGCCGGTGGCCTTGGACACGAACGGCACGGTGCGCGACGCACGCGGGTTCACTTCCAGCAGGTAGACGATGTCGTTGCCGTCTTCGCCGGCCTGGATCGCGAACTGGGTGTTCATCAGGCCGACCACGTTCAGGGCCTTGGCCAGTTCCACTACCTGACGGCGCAGCTCGGCCTGGGTTTCAGCCGACAGCGAGTACGGCGGCAGCGAGCACGAGGAGTCGCCCGAGTGCACGCCGGCTTCTTCGATGTGCTCCATCACGCCGCCGATCAGGACGTTACCGTCCTTGTCGGCAATGATGTCGACGTCGCATTCCACGGCGTTGTCGAGGAAGCGGTCCAGCAGCACCGGCGAGTCGTTGGACACCTTCACCGCGTCGCGCACATAGCGGGCCAGGTCGGATTCGCCGTAGACGATTTCCATCGCGCGGCCACCCAGCACGTAGCTCGGGCGCACCACCAGCGGGTAGCCGATCTCGCGGGCCAGCAGCAGCGCTTCCTGGTCGTTGCGGGCAATGCGGTTCGGCGGCTGCTTCAGGCCCAGCTTCTCGACCAGCTGCTGGAAGCGCTCGCGGTCTTCGGCCAGGTCGATGGAGTCCGGGCTGGTGCCGATCACCGGCACGCCGTTGGCTTCCAGCGCGCGCGCCAGCTTCAGCGGGGTCTGGCCGCCGTACTGCACGATCACGCCCTTCGGCTGTTCCAGCTCGACGATCTCCAGCACGTCTTCCAGGGTCAGCGGTTCGAAGTACAGGCGGTCGGAAGTGTCGTAGTCGGTCGACACGGTTTCCGGGTTGCAGTTGACCATGATGGTTTCATAGCCATCCTCGCGCAGCGCCAGTGCCGCGTGCACGCAGCAGTAGTCGAACTCGATGCCCTGGCCGATGCGGTTCGGACCGCCGCCCAGGATCATGATCTTGTCGCGGTTGCTCGGGGCGGCTTCGCACTCGTCCTCATAGGTCGAATACAGGTAGGCGGTACCGGTGGCGAACTCGGCGGCGCAGGAGTCGACGCGCTTGTACACCGGACGCACCTTGTGGGCGCGACGCAGCGCGCGCACGGCGGCTTCGTTGGTGCCGGTCAGCTGGGCCAGGCGGGCGTCGGAGAAGCCGGCACGCTTGAGCTTGCGCAGGCGCGCAGCGTCAAGCGCATCGATACCGTCGGCCGCGACCTTGGTTTCTTCGGCGATGATCTCTTCGATCTGGTCCAGGAACCACGGATCGATGAACGACAGGTTGTAGATCTCTTCCACGCCCATGCCGGCGCGGAACGCGTCGGCCACGTAGAACAGACGCTCCGGACCCGGAGCCTTCAGCTCGCGGCGCAGGGTCTGCAGGTCGTCTTCGCTGCTCAGATCCAGCTCGGTCGGGTCGAAGCCGACCTTGCCGGTTTCCAGGCCACGCAGCGCCTTCTGCACCGATTCCTGGAAGGTACGGCCCATCGCCATCACCTCGCCCACCGACTTCATCTGGGTGGTCAGGCGGGCATCGGCGGCCGGGAACTTCTCGAAGGCGAAGCGCGGAATCTTGGTGACCACGTAGTCGATCGACGGTTCGAACGAGGCCGGGGTCAGGCCACCGGTGATTTCGTTCTTCAGTTCGTCCAGGGTGTAACCCACGGCCAGCTTGGCGGCGACCTTGGCGATCGGGAAGCCGGTGGCCTTGGAGGCCAGCGCCGACGAACGCGACACGCGCGGGTTCATTTCGATGACGACGACGCGACCCGTTTCGGGGTTGATGCCGAACTGCACGTTCGAGCCACCGGTGTCCACGCCGATCTTGCGCAGCACGGCGATGGAGGCATCGCGCAGGCGCTGGTATTCCTTGTCGGTCAGGGTCTGGGCCGGAGCCACGGTGATCGAGTCACCGGTGTGCACGCCCATCGGGTCGAGGTTTTCAATCGAGCAGACGATGATGCAGTTGTCGGCGGTGTCGCGCACCACCTCCATCTCGAACTCCTTCCAGCCCAGCACCGATTCTTCGACCAGCACTTCGGTGGTCGGCGACAGTTCCAGACCACGGCTGACAATCTCGACCAGCTCTTCGCGGTTGTAGGCAATGCCGCCACCGCTGCCGCCCAGGGTGAAGCTGGGACGGATGATCGTCGGGTAGCCGACGCGGGTCTGGATTTCCAGCGCTTCGTCGAGGGTGTGCGCGACGGCGGCGGTCGGGCATTCCAGGCCGATCTCGCCCATGGCGACGCGGAACAGCTCGCGGTCTTCAGCCATGCGGATCGCTTCACGCTTGGCACCGATCAGCTCGACGTTGTACTTCTCGAGCACGCCGTTGTCGGCCAGGTCCAGCGCGCAGTTCAGCGCGGTCTGGCCACCCATGGTCGGCAGCAGCGCGTCGGGCTTTTCCTTGGCGATGATCTTCTCGACCGTCTGCCAGTTGATCGGCTCGATGTAGACGGCGTCGGCCATCTCCGGGTCGGTCATGATGGTGGCCGGATTGCTGTTGACCAGCACCACGCGGTAACCCTCGTCACGCAGCGCCTTGCAGGCCTGCGCGCCGGAGTAGTCGAACTCGCAGGCCTGGCCGATGACGATCGGGCCGGCACCGATGATGAGGATGGTCTTGAGGTCAGTGCGCTTTGGCATTTTCTTCTCTAAGTCAATACAGCGTGACAAGGGGGATTGATCGCACGCTGTCGATCAGGAACTTTTTTCAATTGGAAGCTGGATCTTGCAGCTGTTCTGCATGTCCCGGGCTAAAGACTCGGACCCGCTGAAACCACGGTTGGATGCGATCACCGCGTTGAGCCGTTGGCCAGGAGCCGATTCGAAGAACGCCCTGCCTTTGTCGATCTCCGCCTCATCCAGCCTGAGCACCATGGCATTGACCTCTTCCATGCTCGTGCCCGAGGCCCTGGCGCGCATCACCGCACCTGCAGGCGAGTCCAGGAACTGAATCCAAGCCGCAATGACGTCACCGCCCTCATCGCCGAGATCCTCAATGATGCCGTCGCGTATGGAATCCACATTCGCCTGCAGCAGGAGCTTCGTCAGGCACTCGACCTGGTCATCGGTCTTGACCGGTGAATCGGGACGCTGCTTCCAGCTCGACACTTCCATCTGGGCCATGCGCGCGATGTTAGGGGCATCGCGCACAATGCCGAGGCCCTGCATCACGTCTTCTACCTCTTTCGGCTGCGCCGGAGCGGCAGCCGCTGTTCCGGTAGCAAGCATCGACAGCAGGAGCGCGACGATACGCATCAGGCCTTGGCCTGCGCCATCAGCGCCACGAACTGGTCGAACAGCGGGCTGACGTCGTGCGGGCCGGGCGAGGCTTCCGGGTGCCCCTGGAACGAGAACGCCGGCACGTCGGTGCGGGCGATGCCCTGGTTGGTGCCGTCGAACAGCGAACGGTGGGTCACGCGCAGGGTGGCCGGCAGCGTGGCTTCATCCACCGCAAAGCCGTGGTTCTGCGAGGTGATCATCACCCGGCCGCTGTCCAGGTCCTGCACCGGATGGTTGGCACCGTGGTGGCCGTGACCCATCTTCACGGTCTTCGCGCCGGAGGCCAGCGCCAGCAGCTGGTGACCCAGGCAGATGCCGAAGGTCGGCAGCTTCTTGTCCAGGAACACCTTGATGGCGTCGATGGCGTAATCGCACGGTTCCGGGTCGCCCGGGCCGTTGGACAGGAAAACACCGTCCGGATTCAGGGCCAGCACCTCGGCGGCGGGCGTCTGCGCCGGCACCACGGTGATGTCGCAGCCGCGCTCGGCGAGCATGCGCAGGATGTTCAGCTTGGCACCAAAGTCGTAAGCGACGACCTTGTACTGCGGCGCGGCGTTGACGAACGCGTTGCGGTCCAGGTCCAGCTGGCCCTCGTTCCAGCTGTAGGTCGCATCCGTGCTCACCACCTTGGCCAGGTCCATGCCCTTCAGACCCGGGAACTTGCGCGCGGCTTCCAGCGCGACGTCGACGTTGATGTCGTCACCGGCCATCAGTGCGCCGTTCTGCGCGCCCTTCTCGCGCAGGATGCGGGTCAGCTTGCGGGTGTCGATGCCGGAAATGGCCACCACGCCACGCTGGATCAGCCAGTCCTGCAGCGACACCTGGCTGCGCCAGTTGCTGGGACGGCGCGGCACGTCACGCACGATCAGACCGGCCGACCACACCTTGCGGGCTTCGTCGTCCTGGTCGGTCATGCCGGTGTTGCCGATATGCGGGTAGGTCAGCGTGACCATCTGCCGGGCGTAGGAAGGATCAGTCAGCACTTCCTGGTAACCGGTCATGGCGGTGTTGAACACCACTTCACCGACGGACAGGCCGGGCGCGCCTACGGATTCGCCCTCGAATACGGTGCCGTCTTCGAGGACGAGGATTGCGGCTTGGGTCACGGAAATCTCACTTTGGCTACCGAGGGGTCACCGAAGTCACGCCGCGCGATCCACTGAAAAGCGGTTGCAAAAAAGCGCGGACGGCGGTTTTTATCCGGTCCGGCTGTCGTGATTCGGCGAGCGGGAATTGTAATAGGAAGGTCACGCCAGCGCCAGCGTTTGCGTGCATTCCGTCGCGCATGACGGCGCGTGGCGTCCCGTTCAGCCACGCAGGGCGTGGCGCTACGCAGGGAATCCATCAACCCCGTAGAGCCACGCCCTGCGTGGCTGCCCGGAAACCCAACCTCCCCGGATTCAGCCGCCGGCCAACAGATCCCGCACCCGGTAGCTGCCCGCTGGCCGCCCATTCAGCTGAATGGCGGCAAACAGCGCGCCACGGGCGAAGATGTCGCGATTGGTGGCCCGGTGCGTCAGTTCGATGCGCTCACCCATGCCGGTGAACTGCACCAGATGTTCGCCGACGATGTCCCCGGCGCGCAGGCTGGCGTAATGCGGCTGGGCCCCGCCCTTCTGTGCCGCCGCGCCCAGGGTGAGTGCGGTGCCTGAGGGCGCATCCTGTTTGTGAATGTGATGGGATTCGACAATGTCGCAGTTCCAGCCGGCCAGCGCGGTGGCGGCGCGTTCGACCAGTTCGTCGAGCACGGCCACGCCGAGCGAGAAGTTGGACGCCCACACCAGCGGAATCCGGCCGGCGGCCAGGATCAGCGCCTGGCGCTGGGTTTCGCTGATCCCGGTGGTTCCGGACACCAGCCCGGCCCCGCGTTCCACGCACAGCGCCAGCATGGGATCGAAACCTTCCGGCAGGCTGAAATCGATGGCGACATCGAACGGGGGCGCACCCGACAGCTCGCTGCTGGAGAAGTGTGGAACACCGTCAACCACCCGCTGTGCGGGGGAGCGCCCAGTCACGGCAGCCACCACCTGCAGGGCCGACTGTTCAGCCGCAAGCCGGAGCAGTGCCTGGCCCATGCGGCCAGACGCACCATGAATAAGCAATCGAAGAGGAGAAGTCGTCATCCGTGCAGGCTAGCGGTTGCCGGCAAGACCGCACAAGAGGGTCGCAAAGGCAACGGCAGCTGACCCGTGGGATACGCTGTCGCAATTACACCCTGCGCGGGAAGGCAAGGTTCCATAGGCTCGCCGTTCGTTCTCCAGGCACGCCGCGCATGAAAGGGCTTTCCGTCGGTTTTGGCAGCATGCAGTCGATTCCTTCCTCGACCGCACGGAAGGGCGCACCCCTGGAAAGGTGGACATCGTTGCCGGATCTCCCCAAAGCCGAGGCCCCCGTCGAGGCTCGCGGACGCCTGGTGCTGGTCGAGCTTGGCAACCAGCCCCTGCCGGTTTCGCCGCCGCGCCAGCAACCAGCGCGTCCGATGCCCCTCGCCGACACCCAGCGTGCCTGCCTGGAGACCATTCGAGCGCATTCGCAGCAATCGCCCGATGCCCCCGTGACGCTACGTGACGGCCTTCCTGCCCTGGCAGGTGCCGACGACGCAGGCCACCTGCTGCGTTCGCAGCACCAGCGCACTTCGCACGACGCGCAGAGGATCGCCGACCTGCTGCGGCACTGGGGATACGAGCCTGTCACAGGAGCCGTGCAGACCGCCGGTCAGGTAGCCGCCTCGCTGTCGCGGGTACGCGGCGGCCGGGATCAAGGCCCGCTACCGACTGCCGTCTGCCGCGAAGCCGCCGACGCCATCCTGACAGACATGCATCGCCTTGCTCCGCCGGAGGAGGCGCTGTTGCAGGTCGCGCGCGACGTCCCGCGCAGCAGCTTTTACCTCGATGGCGTCCGCATCCACGAAGCCGGCCCCATCGAGCAAGCCATCCGTCCGCTGCCCCCACTGATGCAGCACTTCGTCCAGAAATCTGCCCACCAGGGAATACTCGCTGCCTCGGAAGGATTCATCAGCGAACGTCTCCACCCAGACCGCGCCCTTCTGTTCGGCAGCGGCGGCCCCATGACCGCGGAGCGCCAGCCGGACCTGCAGTTCCGGTTGTGCATCGGAACCGCGCCACGACAACCGGTCACGCTGTCGGTGGCGCACCGGCGGCCCGTGGCCCGCGCGGTGCCCTTGCCTACCCCTCCAGATGATCTGCCGGAAGGCCGCGTGCTGTCGGGTGCCTCCGCCTGGGAAGTCCGTCTCACCGCCCGCTGCCAGCAGGTTGGAAAGGCCGTCGAGGTCAGCGTGGAGGGCGATCACCGCTTCCAGCTGGTCTACCCGCCGGAAGCAGTCGCCAGTCTGGCTCCGCTGGTTCTACCCGGCCCGATCCCGCCGCCGCGCCTGCTGGCCTGCCTGCGTGCCTACCAGACCTGCCAGCAGACCGCCGTGGCAGCCAACGACAGTGATTCCGCGCGCCGCAACCATGCCAGTGAGACCGTGGCTGGCCTCGCCGTACATCTGGCCGATGACCTCGCCGATGTTGCAGCGCGCCTGGCAACGACGCTGGACAGCCTGCAGCACCTGCTGTTGCCCACCGCAGGCTATCCAACCCCGGCGACGCTCAGCCCGCTGCAGCGCGCGCGCATCATCGCGCTGGTCGCCTACGCCAGTCCGCTGGAAACCACCGCAGCCCTGCATGCAGCCGCCCTGGCTGCGGCCGGGCACCCGCCTGCTGTGCTGCACCCTTGCCCTTCCCTTCTGTCGGCAACACCGCTGGTTCGCGACGCTCTGGTGGCCAGCGGGCTTCCCCTTGACCCGGCGGACTGGCCCGTGCGCGGCGTGGTCTTCGCTCCAATGGCGCTGCCCTCGCCACTGCGCCTGGCCTGCGAGGCCACGCCGCGCGCCCGCAGGCTGCTGCAGGCGTTCAAGGTCGCAGTAACCACCCTCCAGACCACAAGCGCGGGGCCTACGCCACACGCCTTGGCCATGGACCTGTTGACGACACCGCCGGGGGACCCCGCGACTCGCCTCCAGGCCCTCATGGCGCTGACGCTGCAGGCGGAGTCACACGCTGGCATCATCACGGCACTGCCCGCAGAACTGATGCGATTCGCTTTTGCCGAGTTGCACGCGTGGGCGCTTGATGTCCGCCAGAGGTGCAGCAACGACGCTGACGCGGCCGCCCTGGAAGCGGACCGGTGCAGCCTGGATATGCTGCGGAACGCGCTGATGCCGGCCGACGCCACCACGCCCTGGCTGATCGAAAGCCTGCCAGGACACGCGCATTGGCAACATGCCCGGGACCAGCTGTGCCAGTTGCTGTGTGTCCTGCTTTATCGAAATCCGGAGGAAGAGGGGTTGGCGCAGCTGGACACACTGCCCCACCGTCGCGACCGCATCCGGCGACTGGCGCGGACCGCGCAGGGACAGGCATGGACGGTGCTGGCGGAGCTGTTGCCCAGGGAGCGGTTCAGACGCTGGAACACCATTGACGTGAAGCGCCCCGTCGCGCCCGCGTACCGCCATGGCAGCGCCCGCGACCATCTCGAAACGGTGCTGGAGTGCGTCAGCACCTTGGGTGTTGCTCCCTGGCGCGAGGCTCGCCCCGGCTTGCCTACCCCGGAACACTCATTCGTCGACACTCTCAGCCAGGCCGGACGCGCTCCAGAGCCGCTGTAATGCCGCGGCAATGCTGCCTACCTGGCCAGGCGGGATGCACTCGGCTCCGGGCTGTGAAAAGGCGTCACTGGCTACCCGGCGAATCCATTCAACGTCCTGCTGGTCAGCGACCTTGCCAGCCACCAGCCGCGGAATTTCCCTGTTCACCGCCGGCACCGCCACGGCCCCCACGCAAAATGCGCGGAGTTCGTGGTTCCAAAGTGTATCCGGCCGGCTGAGCCGATCACCGTTGAGGTGAAAGTAGTCGACGTGGTCATTGATCGAGGCGTCGGCGAGCGGACCCGCTGGAGACGACTTGCCAGGCATTGCAGATCCTGCCGTCCAATGTCCGGCTGCAGCCGCATCCGTACGCGGCATCTTCTGCGGGGCCGCACCCGATGCATCACTCGATGCCGCCCCCGCGTTGTGCATGGTAGCGAGCTCGAGGCTTCTGCGTCCGGAAGTGGCCATGGGCGCATCCAGAGGAAACGCTGCGGGCCCCGCGACGGTTTGCAATACACATTTCATGGCATCTCCTGACGAGGTGGGCGGCGGGTGCTCGCCCTGGAGCCTCATCGGCGAGAGTGCCAGACCCCACAGGCCGTTTCCCCATCAGCGTGTCGCAACAAACCGGTCCGGCCACGGCCCGACGTTCCCCGGCAGGCCTAGGACGTCCGCTTGCCCTTCGGCGGCGTGGGCCCACAACTGTCGCAACCGCCACATCCCGCGCCGCCACCGCTGGCCGGCGGCGCGATCCGCCGTCCCAGCGCCTGCACCCAGGCGGCCCGCTGCGGTTTCACCAGTCCCAGGGCGAGCGCGCCACGCAGGCGGCGGGCCGTGCCCGGGAACTGCTTCTTCAGCACCACCCACGCGCTGACCAGGGCGGCCAGCGCGATCACCAGGTACTGCAGCAGCAGGCTTAACTCCATCAACCGCCTCCCAGCGCCTTGGTCACCTGGTAGGTGACCAGCGCTGCCACGTACGCGGCAGCAAACAGGTAGAAGGTTGCAAAGCCGACCTGCTTCCAGGAGTTGGTTTCGCGCTTGATCGTGGCCAGGGTGGAAATGCACATCGGTGCATAGATGAACCACACCAGCAGCGACAGGCCGGTAGCCAGCGACCAGCCATTGGCCACCACCGGGGTCAGTGCCTGGATGGCCGCGTCGTCATCGGCGGCCGACAGCGCATAGATGGTGGCCAGCGAGGACACCGCCACTTCGCGTGCACCCATGCCGGGGATCAGCGCGATGCAGATCTGCCAGTTGAAGCCCAGCGGGGCAAAGAACACCGCCATGGCGTGGCCGATCTGGCCGGCGAAGCTGTAATCGATGGCCGGCATGGTGGCGTTTTCAGGCGCGCCCGGAAAGCTCAGCAGCACCCACAGCAGGATGGTCAGCGCCAGGATGATGCCGCCCACCCGCTTGAGGAAGATCATGCCGCGCTCGTACAGGCCCACGGCCAGGTCACGCGGGTGCGGAATGCGGTACGACGGCAGTTCGAGCATCAGCGGATGCTCGCTCTTGTCACGCCGCCACTTCTTCATCACCCACGACATCAACAGCGCGCTGAAGATGCCTGCCACGTACAGACCGAACAGCACCAGGCCCTGCTGGCTGACAAAGCCCCACAGGGTTTTCTGCGGAATGAACGCGCCGATCAGCAGCGCATACACCGGCAGGCGCGCCGAACAGGTCATCAGCGGCGCGACCAGGATGGTGGCCAGGCGGTCACGCGGGTCCTGGATGCTGCGGGTGGCCATGATGCCCGGCACCGCACAGGCGAAGCTGGACAGCAGCGGGATGAACGAGCGCCCGGACAGGCCGGCCGAGGCCATCATGCGGTCCAGCAGGAACGCCGCGCGCGGCAGGTAGCCGGATTCTTCCAGGGCCAGGATGAAGGCGAACAGGATCAGGATCTGCGGCAGGAACACCACCACGCCGCCGACACCGGCGATGATGCCGTCGGTGAGCAGGCTGGTCAGCGGTCCTTCCGGCAGCGTGGCGGCAACGGTCTCGCCCAGCCAGCCAAAGCCGGCCTCGATGCCGTCCATCATCGGCGTGGCCCAGGCAAACACCGCCTGGAAGATCAGGAACATCACCACCACCAGGGTCAGCAACCCGAACACCGGGTGCAGCAGCCAGCGGTCCAGGTTGTCGTCGATCTTGGCGGTGCGGCTGGGCATGCTGACCGCCGCGGCCAGGATGCCGCGCACTTCGGCGTGGTAGTCGGCGGCCTTATCGGGCACCTCCACCGGGGCCTGCAGGTGCGGCACCATCGCATCCAGACGCTCGACCAGGGCCTTGGCTCCGTGCCGGCGCACGGCCACGGTTTCCACCACCGGCACGCCCAATGCCTCTTCCAGCGCCGGCACGTCGATCTGGATGCCACGGCGCTGCGCGGCGTCGACCATGTTCAAGGCCACGATCATCGGCTTGCCCAGCTCGCGCAGTTCCAGCGCGAAGCGCAGGTGCAGGCGCAGGTTGGTGGCGTCGATCACGCACAGCAGCACGTCCGGTGCGGCTTCGCCCGGGTAGAAACCGCGGCAGAAATCACGGGTGATCGCCTCGTCCAGGCTGGCCGGCTGCAGGCTGTAGGCACCCGGCAGGTCAAGCACGGCGAACTCGCGACCGGACGGTGCACGCAGGCGGCCTTCCTTGCGCTCCACGGTGACACCGGTGTAGTTCGCCACCTTCTGACGGCTGCCGGTCAGCTGGTTGAACAGTGCGGTCTTGCCGCTGTTGGGGTTACCCACCAGCGCCACGCGCAGTGCGGCGGTCGCGCTCATGCCTGCGCTCCTTCGGCCAGCGGACGCACCTGGATGCGCTTTGCCTCGGCAATGCGCAGCGCGAAACGAGTGAAGCCTACCTGCACCAGCAGCGGCTCAGCGCCGATCGGGCCACGGGCTACCAGACGCACATTCTCACCCGCGACAAACCCCAGTTCCTGGAGTCGACGGGCAATGGCGTCGTTTGCATGAAGTTCCTGTACGGAATCCACCAGAGCGGAGCCGTTCAGCGGCAGATCGGACAACGTCACAGGTCGCCTTCGGGTCGATAAGAATGGTTATCAATATTAGCATCGCCGCGCCGCGTCATGGCCGCGCGCCCCTGCACCGCTATGATCCGTACATGTATATGGAGCAACTGCAGGTCCCCCATGAGTGATGCCCTCAAGCGTGAACGCCACGGCGCGGTACTGACCCTGACCCTGAACCGCCCCACCCTGCACAACGCCTTCGATGCGGGGCTGATCGCGCAACTGACCCTGGCCCTGGATGCGGCCGGCCACGACCCACAGATCCGCGCAGTGGTGCTGGCCGGTGAAGGGCCGTCCTTCTCGGCCGGGGCCGACATGCAGTGGATGCGGGGCATGGCTGCCGCCGGCGAGGAGGAAAACCGCCAGGACGCGCTGGCCCTGGCCCGGCTGATGCGCACCCTGGACGAGCTGCCCAAGCCCACCCTGGCCCGCGTGCACGGCGCGGCCTTCGGCGGCGGGGTTGGCCTGGTGGCCTGCTGCGACATCGCCATTGCCAGCACCGCTGCCCGTTTCGGCCTGACCGAAAGCCGGCTCGGCCTTCTCCCGGCGGTGATTTCCCCCTATGTGATCGAGGCGATCGGCCCACGCCAGGCCCGCCGCTGGTTTGCCACCGGTGAGCATTTCGACGCGGAGACCGCGCTGCGGATCGGCCTGGTCCACCAGCTGGTGGAGCCCGAGCGCATCGACGAAGCCATCCAGCGCCAACTGGGTCTGCTCGACAAGGCGGGCCCGATTGCCGCCGCCAGCGCCAAGCAACTGGTGCGCCGGGTGGCGCAGGGGCCGGACCGCGACGCGCTGGATCGTGACAACGCCAGCCTGATTGCCAGGCTGCGGGTCTCTGCCGAAGGACAGGAGGGCCTTGGGGCATTCCTGGACAAACGCTCGCCGCATTGGGTGACACAGGATTGACTCGCCCTGCGTACCGACCAACGGTCGGTACCTACCGGCATGCCCCCACGTGATCCCCGTCGCACCCTTCAATGGCCGCTTTATCGCCCATCCCGCGTAACACCCTGTCGTGGCCTGCCAGGGAACTGCGGTCTCCAATACGTTGCCAGGAATTTTCGTGATCGAATCTGTTCGCTGCCCGCTGTGTGATCTGCGCCGTTCCCGCCAGGAGGCGCACTGCCATGGATGACTTCGTGCGCATCGTCGAGGTCGGCCCGCGCGACGGGCTGCAGAACGAGGCCCAGCCGGTGGCCACCGCCGACAAGATCGAGTTGATCCGGCAGCTGTCGCTGACCGGCCTGCGCAGCATCGAAGCCACCAGTTTCGTCAGCCCGCGCTGGGTGCCGCAGCTGGCCGATGCCGCCGAGGTCTACGCCGGCATCGAGCGCCGTCCCGGCATCGACTACCCGGTTCTGGTGCCCAACGAACAGGGCTATGACCGCGCCCGTGCGGTCGGCGTGGAGGAAGTGGCGGTGTTCACTGCTGCCTCGGAAACGTTCAACCGCACAAATACCAATGCCGGCATTGACGAATCGCTGGCACGCTTCGCGCCGATCCTGGAACGCGCCCGCGCCGACGGGGTGAAGGTGCGCGGCTATGTCTCCACCGTGCTCGGCTGCCCCTACCAGGGCGAGGTGGCGGTCAGCGAGGTGGTGCGGGTGGCTCGCGCCCTGCACGACATGGGCTGTTACGAAATCTCGCTGGGCGACACCATCGGCGTCGGTACGCCGCGCAAGGCGCGGGCGATGCTGAAGGCCGTGGCCAGTGAAATCCCGATGCCGGCGCTGGCCGTGCATTTCCACGACACCTACGGGCAGGCGCTGGCCAATATCGACGCCTGCCTGGACGAAGGCGTGCGGGTGGTCGATTCGGCCGTGTCCGGTGCCGGCGGCTGCCCCTACGCAAAGGGAGCCAGCGGCAACGTCGCCAGCGAGGACGTGGTGTACCTGCTGCACGGAATCGGCATGCGGACCGGCATCGACCTGCCCGCCCTTGCGGCGACCGGCCGCTGGCTGGCGACGCGGTTGGGCCGCGAGACTGGCAGCAAGGCCGGCAAAGCGCTGGCCGCCTTATGAGCCGCGGCGGCCCGCGCAGGGATGCAGCGGTCGGTGACCACCTCACCGGCCATCTGCACGCGCTGGCCGCCCTTGAACGCGCCCTCGCCCACCCCACCGGCGAGGATCTGCATGCCGTGCTGCGCGACGTGCAGCAGGCCCTTCAGGAAGCGATGGACGAGCGCCAGCTGGCGCTGCGGCGCTACGCCGCGCTGTTCGACGCGGTGCCCGACCCGGTCAGCATCCTCAGCGAAAGCGGCGTGGTGCTGGACCTCAACAACGCCGGTGTGCGCGCCTATGGCCGCCCGCGCGAGGACATCGTCGGGCAGCCCATCGAGATCCTCAATCCCGATCTGCCCAGCGACCACCTCGATCCGGTCTGGGAAGCCCTGCGTCGGGGCGAAACCTACGTCATTGAAGTCACCAACATGCGCGGCGACGGCAGCCGCTTCCCGGTCGAAGTGCATTCGGCCGGCTTCGAGCACCAGGGCGAGCATTGCATCGTGGCGGTCGCGCGCGACCTGAGCAGCCGCTGGCAGGCCGAATCGCGCTACCGGCTGCTGATGGAATCCATCGACAAAGGCGTGATCCTGTTCGACCGCAATCTGCAGGTGGTTTCGGCCAATCCGGCTGCGCACCGCATCCTCGGCACCAGCGGCGGCAGCCTGCAGCACCTGCTGGCTCCGGAAGACTGGATCAGCGTGGACGAACACGGCCACCCGCTCACCCGCGAGCAGTGGCCGGCGGCCGAGTCCCTGCAGCGCGGACGGATCATCCGCAGCACCATCGTCGGCCTGTACCACCGCCCGCGCGGGCGCATGATCTGGATCTCCACCACCAATGTGCCGGTGTACAGCAACGGCCGCGACACCCCGGACCACGTGTTCGGGCTGTTCAGCGACATCACCGAGCTCAAGCGCAACAACACCCTGTTCGACCGCGCGCAGTCGCTGGCGCACATCGGCGGCTGGGAGTGGGATCGCGGCCTGCAGCGGCTGTACCTGACCGACGAGGCCGCGCGCATCCTCGGCCAGGACCTGCCCATGCAGGACATGGCGCACCTGATGGAGTGCCTGCGCACCGACGACCGCCAGCAGCTGCAGCAGGCACTGCTGGAGGTGATCGACCGCCAGGTGCCGTTCGAGCTGGAACTTCAAGGCCAACGCAGCGACGGGCACTCGTTCTGGGTGCGCATGATCGGCGAAGCCGAAGCCGGCGACGTGGATGCCGCGCGCATCGCCGGCACCGTGCAGGACATCACCGCGCGCAAGCATGCCGAGGAAACCCTGCGCATCCAGGCACGCACCGACCCGCTGACCGGCATCATGAACCGGGACGCGGTGCTGGGCGACCTCGCCACGCGCATGGCCAGCCCCACCCACAGCCGGGTGGCGGTGCTGTACATCGACCTGGACCGCTTCAAGACGGTCAACGACATGCTCGGCCACAACGCCGGTGATGAGCTGCTGATCGACGCTACCCGGCGCATCTCCACCGCCATCGGCACCGAAGGACTGGTGGCCCGCTTTGGCGGCGATGAGTTCCTGGTGGTCTGCGACACCCGCGACCAGGCCGACCAGCCCGAGCGGCTGGCCGAGGCGATCACCCGGGCCTTCATTCCGCCGTTCCGCTTTGGCAGTGACGAGTTCGCGGTCACCACCAGCATCGGCATCGCCCGCGCGCCGCAGGACGGGCTGCGCCCGCAGGTGCTGATCCAGAACGCCGACATCGCCATGTACGACGTCAAGCGCCGCACCCGCAACGGCTGGCAGGTGTTTTCGCCGGAACTGGCGCAGCGCCAGCACGACCGCCTGCAGATCGAAAGCCGCCTGCACCGCGCGCTGGACGACGAGGAGTTCCATCTGGTCTACCAGCCGCAGGTGGATCTGAAAAGCGGCCAGCTGATCGCGGCCGAGGCGCTGATCCGCTGGCGCAACTCACAGCTGGGCGAGCTGCGCCCGGATGTGTTCATCGGCCACGCCGAAAGCACCGGTGACATCGTGCGGATCGGCCAATGGGTGCTGCGCGAGGCCTGCCGCCAGGTGCGTCTGTGGCAGGACGCGGGGCTGGGCATCGTGCGGGTGGCGGTGAACGTGTCCTACCGGCAGTTCGTCGGCGAGGACCTGGCCCGCAACGTACGCCAGGTGCTGGAGGAGTTCGACCTGCCCGGCACCGCGCTGGAACTGGAGTTCACCGAGCGGGTCCTGATCGAAGACGCGCCGGACACCCTGCAGACCTTCGGACGCCTGCGCGAGATGGGCGTACTGCTGACCATCGACGACTTCGGCGAAGGCTACAGCGCCCTCAACTACCTGCGCCGGCTGCCGATCCACGGGCTGAAGCTGAGCCAGATGTTCGTCGAGGGGGTCCCGGGCAACCGCTCGGATGTGGCGGTGTGCGAGGCCGTCTGCGGCATTGCCCGCAGCCTGGGGCTGGGACTGGTGGCCGAGGGCATTGAATCGGAAGCGCAGCGGCACGCGTTGCACGGCATGGGCATCAGCGTCGGCCAGGGCTTCCTGTTCGCGCCGGGGCTGGCTCCAGACGACTTTGCCCGCCGGCTGGCGCGGCGCGGCTGAGCCGCAGGTGGCAGTGCACAACGGCGCGTGGCCCGGCTTCGGCTAGAATCGGCGGTTCTTGAACCTGCGGAATCACCTGATGCAGCTGTCTTCTGTGCGTGCCGTCGTCACCGGTGGCGTTTCCGGCCTGGGCCTGTCCGTGGCCCGTCATCTGGTTGCCCATGGCGGCAAGGTCGCCCTGTGGGACCTGAATGACGAAAAAGGTGCCGCCGCGGTGGCCGAGCTGGGCGCGGACAATGCGCGCTATTTCAACACCAACGTCAGCGATGAAGCGGCTGTGGCCGCGCAGATCGACGCGGCCGCGGGGTTCCTGGGTGGCCTGAACGCGGTGATCAGCTGCGCCGGCATCCTGGGCGCGGGCCGCGTGCTGGGCAAGGAGGCTCCGATGCCGCTGGCCAATTTCCAGGGCACGGTGATGGTGAACCTGGTCGGCAGCTTCAATGTCGCCAAGGCCGCCGCGAACCGCATGCAGCACAACGAGGCCGGCGACGACGGCGAGCGCGGCGTGATCATCAACACCGCCAGCGTGGCCGCGTACGAGGGCCAGATCGGCCAGGCGGCCTATTCGGCATCCAAGGGTGGCGTGGTCGCGATGACGCTGCCGATGGCGCGCGAGCTGTCGCGCTTCGGCATCCGCGTGATGACCATTGCCCCGGGCATCTTCTGGACTCCGATGGTGGACGGCATGCCGCCGGCCGTGCAGGAATCGCTGGCGGCGTCGATTCCGTTCCCGCCGCGCCTGGGCAAGCCGGACGATTTCGCCGGCCTGGTGGCGCACATCCTGGGCAATACCTATCTCAACGGTGAAACCATCCGCCTGGACGGCGCGGTGCGTCTGGCCGCCAAGTAATCCTTTACCTCCCACACAACCGACCTTCATTCCCATGAAAGCCAGTGACATCAAGAAAGGCAACGTCGTCGAGTACAACAACGGCGTCTACCAGATCCGCGACATCGAGCGCAGCTCGCCGCAGGGCCGTGGCGGCAACGTCCGCTTCCGCTTCATCATGTACAGCGTGCCGGGCGGCAACAAGCTGGATGCCAGCTTCGACGCCGACGACAACCTGCCGGAAGTGGAGCTGCTGCGCCGCCAGAGCACCTACTCCTACAAGGACGGCGATGCGTTCGTGTTCCTGGACGACGAGGACTACACCCCGTACACGCTGGATGCGGACGTGATCGGCGACGACGCCGGCTACATCACCGACGGCCTCACGGGCATCTACGTGCAGGTGATCGACGACCAGCCGGTGGCGGTGCAGCTGCCGACCAGCGTGGTGCTGGAAGTGATCGAGACCCCGCCGGAACTGAAGGGCGGCACCGCGACCAAGCGTCCGAAGCCGGCCAAGCTCAACACCGGCATTGAAATCATGGTGCCGGAGTACATCGCCAACGGCGAACGCGTGCTGGTCAACACCACCACCGGCGAATTCGCGGGCCGCGCGGATTGATCTGATCACCGGCAACGCGGATGGTCCGCCATCCGCGACGCCGATCGTTCGCCATCCCGTAGAGCCGGGCTTGCCCGGCTGCTTTCGGCGCTATCGCCAACGGCCACGGCGTTTCCATTGTTCCCTGCGGGAAGGCCTACGGGCAGCCCCGATGGATTATCTGCAGCGGCTAAAAGAATCCAAAGCGCAGCATTGCACCCCGATTTACGGCTTCGCCGCCACCTTTGGCGCACCGGCAAAATCACCACAGCCATGGAATTGCTTTGCACCCACGGTCAACATCACCGTCGCGCCAAACGCCTTTCCACTCATGTTGTCCTCGCACACCGTGCGCTGGAACGTCAGCTTGATCTCAGTGCCATCTTCGGCCTTGCCTGACCAGCCATCCTGGCCCTGCGTGGGTGTGGCGACCTCATACTTCTTCTCGCCATAGTCGGTCTCGACATGCAGGCGCCGTGTTTCACCGTCGCTGACCTGCGCAAGCCAGCCGGGTTCATTGCCAGTGGCGCGGAACGCGGCGGTGGAGGCTGCCGGCGTCGTCGCCGCGGGTGCCGCTTCGCCTTCGGTGCCGGAACCGGTGCAGCTGCGATCGGGCTCGCCGGCCAGGGTCAAGGTGCCTTCGGTGGTGCCCTTGGTCCAGAACACATTGCCTTGCCCGTCGCCGTACTTCGCGCCCGAGGCGGCAGTTTCTGAGGACATCACGAAGGTGCGTCCGCCGACCACGACGGTGGCTGAGTCCTGACCACGGTACGTGGCCTGCACCGCAAGATCGCCGCACTGGAACGCGTAGGTGCGTTCATCACTGGTGGCGGTGCCGGCCGGCGGCGCGACTTCGGCCGAGCCGGTGTCCTGCGCGGCGGGCTGACAGGCGGCCAGGCTTGCAGTGATCGCGGCGCTGAGAATCCAGGGGGAAATGCGCATGTTCGACTCCTTGCCGATCGGTTACGTCAGCACATCATCGTAATGCGGAGCCTGTGAAGCGTGGATTAGCACAACGTAGAGCCACGCCCTGCGTGGCTTCGCGGTGCTAATCACGCGCCAACCGCCGCATCCGTGCACCCAACCGTTCCAGACTGTCTTCAATCGTCTGCAACTCCGTCTGTTGCGCCACAGGCAAGCGCTCCCGCAACTCCGCCTGCAGCGCCTCCCACCCACTCACGCCCCGCGCACTCAGCCGCGCCGTCGCAACCTCCGCCGCCGCCCGTTCATCGCCCACGGGCACCCCATACCCGCCGGCCGGCAACAACCCGGCCGGACTCACCAGTTGCCCGGCGTCATCCAGCAACGCCAACAACGCCGCATGCGCCGCATCCACCCCACCACGCGGATCGCTCAACGCGCGCTTCAATCCCGAGCGCGCACGCAGCTCTTCGCGATTGCGCGCGGCCTGTTCAAGCAGCAGCATCGCCGAGGTCGCACGCAGGCCACCCTGCTCCACCCACACTGCGCGCTGCACAGCCGGCAGTTGCAGCCACGCGGTGACATCTGCTGCCGGCACCGCCAGTTCGTCCTGCACCACCTCAAACAACTGCTGGTAATGCGCCTGCGCGGAGGCGAAGTAATAGCCCTGACGGGTCGCCTCAGGGCGGTCATCCAGCACGGACATCTCCGCTACACCCTGCCGATGCAGCCGTGACAGCAGGCCGCGCGGCGTGATCCGGTTCAACCCTTCCTCTCCCAGCCGCGGCACCCCTTCCTGCAGCAGTTTGCCGGTCTCCACCGCGCAGTTGTTGCTGATGAAGCGGTAGCGGCCGTCGTAACTCCAGTGCACCTGCGCGACCCTTTCCAGCAGCGCGGCGATTTCCGCGTCACTCAACTCCAGCGGAATCGAAGAAAGCCCGCGCAGTTCGACCTGGGTGTACTCGTTGATCACCTGGTTCAGCGGCAGCACGAACAGCCGCGAGGGATAGGCACCGGTCAGCCCGGCCCAGCTGGAAATCTGCACGTCACCGACGAAGGCGCGGAACGAAAGCACCCGGTGATGTGCCAGATCCATGCGGCAGGCCGGCCCGCGCGGCCGCCCGGGGGCGCAGATCACCAGCCGCAGCATGCTGTGGCCCCAGCGGCTCATGAGCGCGTCATTGCCCTCGGCCAGCAGGTACTCCACCGCGTAGACGCGCGAAGGGTTCAGTTCCAGCAGCGAGGCCTCGCCACTGGCCTCGCCGGCCTGCACCAGCGGCAGGCGTACATCGCACCCGGTCGTGGAGGTATCGCGCTGCCCGATGTGTTCGGCAAACCACGCCGCCAGCGCCGGGCGACGGCAGGCGTAGTCCGGATCCAGCAGGTAGTGTTCGGCGTTGACCGCCAGGAACTCGGCCGGGCTGTGCCGCTCGTAGGCATCCGGGCTGCGCGCGCTGAACGCATTGGCACCCCGCCCCATGCGCCACGGTCGCCGCTGCCAGCCGGCGAGGTCGTGCCAGCGCGCGCTGCTGGACCAGCCGCCGTCGGCAGCGCGGTCCAGCACGTGGGTCAGTTCATGGATCAAGGCCGCCCGCAGCGGACGCGGCAGCGGCTGACCGGGCTGCACGTCGTTCAACAGGGCACGCCGCAGGGTGATCGCCCCGCCCCGTGCCCGGCCATGTACGCCGTCAGGAAGTCGATCAGACCAGCGCACCGGCACCGGAGCGTGGAAACGCGCCTGCCAGCCGGCCGGCAACAGATCCGGCGCAGCCGCCAGTACCTGCGCGGCCGCGGCCTGGTCGGCGGCGCTCAAATCCGCCGGCTGCAGTTCCAGCTGCAGCGCGGCGTGGGCGGCGGGGACGGCCAGCAACGCCGCCAGGACCGCCGCGCACTGGCGCAGGGCCCAGCGGCGTAAGCGCATCAGCGGGCCAGCAGGGTCCGCGCCAGGGCCAGGTCGCTGGCCTCGCGCTGTGCGGCATCACGCTCGCGCAGGTGCAGCAGCGCCGCTTCCAGGCGGGCACCGCGGATCGCGCCGTCGCTGGCCACGAAGGCGGCCGCGTCTTCGCGCGCGTCCAGCACTACCTTGTCGTCATCGGAACTGGACGAACCGGCCGAAGAGGCACCGGATGCGGAACCGGCCGACGAGCCGGCGAAGCTGGAAGCCAGGGCCGAAAGCGGCAGCGACAGAGCAAGCACGGCAGCAACAAGAATCGGACGCATCATCAGGGTGTCATTCAGGCGGGAAAGCACAGAGCGTATCGGGTGCGTGAAGAGCTGTCGCGTCCTACAGGTCAAAAACCTTGCCGGGATTCAGCAAACCTTGAGGATCAAACGTGCGTTTGACCGCCTTCATCAGGGCGATTTCGGCCGGGCCTCGGGTGCTGTCCAGATAGCCTTTCTTGACCAATCCGATGCCATGTTCGGCGGAAATGCTGCCATCGAAGTCCTTCAGCACCTGCGCCAGCAGCTTGGTCACGTGCTCGCACTGCTGCAGGAACTCGGCGTCGGCGGTGCCGTCGGGCTTGAGCACGTTGATGTGCAGGTTGCCGTCGCCGATGTGTCCGAACCAGACCACGTCGAAGTGCGGGTAAGCCTCACCAATCAGGGCCTGGGTCTGGGCCAGGAAGGCCGGCATCGACGAAATGCGGACGGAAACGTCATTTT
Source organism: Stenotrophomonas sp. (assembly GCA_039592995.1). GTDB lineage: Bacteria > Pseudomonadota > Gammaproteobacteria > Xanthomonadales > Xanthomonadaceae > Stenotrophomonas. The sequence continues at coordinate 352,184 of JBCNQC010000001.1, forward strand.
TGTACGGCTTGTAGCGCGCCACCGCTTCGGTGATGCCTTCGCGCAGCCGCCACAGCTGTGCCGCCTGCGCATCGCTCTGGCTGACCACGCCATCGCTCACCCAGCCCTGCTCCATGCAGGCCTCGAACGCGGCCATTGCGGCGGCTTCCTGCGCCGCGTCGCCGGCGGCGAATTCGGTGACCACGTAGAACGGATGCACCGCGGCAAACGGGGCCTGCGCGCCGTGCGCGAGCACGTGTTCCAGGGCGCGGTCGGTGAAGAACTCGAATGCCTGCAGCTGCAGGCGCTCGCGGAAGGCCGCGAACACTTCCATCAGCACCTCGAACGAGGGCAACGCCAGCAGCATCACGTTGCTGGCCGGTGGCGGATCGGTGAGCTTCAGGGTGGCCTCGACGATCACCCCCAGAGTGCCTTCCGAGGCAATCAGCAGCTGGCGGAAATCGTAGCCGCTGGAGTTCTTGATCAGCCCCTTGTTCAGTTCCAGCAGCTCGCCGCTGACGGTGACCACTTTCAGGCCGGCGATCCATTCTCGGGTGTTGCCATAGCGGATCACCCGGATGCCGCCGGCATTGGTGGCGATGTTGCCGCCAATCGAGCAGGAACCGCGTGCTGCGAAATCCACCGGGTAGATCAGGCCGTGTTCCCGCGCCGCGTTGTGCACCGCTTCCAGGGCCATGCCGGCCTGCACGGTCAGGGTGCGGTCCACGGCATTGAACGCCAGCGGCTTGTTCATCCGCTCCAGGCTGAGCACCAGCTCGCCATTTGCAGCCACGGCCCCGCCGGACAGCCCGGTACGCCCGCCCGAGGGCACCACGGCCACGCCCTGGGCACTGCACCAGCGCAGCACCGCCTGCACCTCCTCCACGCTGGCCGGCAAGGCAATGGCGAGCGGGGCCGGTGTCCAGCGGCGGGTCCAGTCGCGCCCGTAATGCTCCAGATCGGCCGCATCGGTCTTGAGCCGCAGCCCGGGGCAGTCCTGCAACAGCGATTCAAGGCGCGGGTCGGTCATGGCGGCTCAAGAGCGTTAAACCACCAAGGGTAGCGCACCACCGTTGGTGGTGCGACCGCCACGAACGGCGGGATGGATGCATCTGAAACCGTTGCCGCGCCGCACCATCGGGGTGCCGTTCTGGCATAGTGGTCCACCCTCTCCACCGTGCTGCACTTTGCCCATGTCGCCGAAGAAGACCTCGTTCCCGAAGCAGGATATCCGTGTGCTGTTGCTCGAAGGGGTCAGCCAGACCGCCATCGACGTGTTCAGTGCAGCCGGCTATTCGCAGATCGAGGTGCACAGCAAGGCGCTGCCGGACGAGGAGCTGAAAGCACGCATCGCCGAGGCGCATATCGTCGGCATCCGTTCGCGCACCCAGCTCAGCGCCGACGTGCTTGCGCATGCCAAGCGCCTGATGGCGGTGGGCTGCTTCTGCATCGGCACCAACCAGGTCGACCTGGAAGCGGCGGAACTGGCCGGCATTCCAGTGTTCAACGCGCCTTACTCCAATACCCGCAGCGTCGCCGAACTGGTCATTGCCGAAGCGATCATGCTCACCCGCGGCATTCCACAGAAGAACGCGGAATGCCATCGCGGCGGCTGGTCCAAGTCAGCCGCCGGCAGCCACGAAGTGCGCGGCAAGACCCTGGGCATCATCGGCTATGGTCATATCGGCACCCAGGTCGGGGTGATGGCCGAAGCCATGGGCATGCAGGTGATCTTCCACGACATTGAAACCAAGCTGTCGCTGGGCAACGCCCGCGCGGCGATCGACCTGGACGACCTGCTGGCCCGCGCCGACATCGTCACCGTGCACGTGCCGGAAACCGCCGCCACGCAGTGGATGATCGGCGCACCGCAGCTGGCAAAGATGCGCCCCGGTGCCCACCTCATCAATGCCGCACGCGGCACCGTGGTCGATATCGATGCGCTGGATGCTGCCCTGCACTCCGGTCATATCGGCGGCGCGGCGCTGGATGTGTTCCCGGTCGAGCCCAAGGGCAATGGCGACGCCTTCGTCTCGCCGCTGACCGCCCACGACAACGTCATTCTGACCCCGCACGTCGGCGGCAGCACGCTGGAAGCGCAGGACAACATCGGCGTGGAAGTGGCGGCCAAGCTGGTGCGCTACAGCGACAACGGCAGCACCCTGTCGGCGGTCAACTTCCCGGAGGTGACCCTGCCCGAGCACGCCGACAGCCTGCGCCTGCTGCACATCCACCAGAACGTGCCGGGCGTGCTATCCAAGGTCAACGAGATCTTCTCGCGCCACAACGTCAACATCGACGGCCAGTTCCTGCGTACCGACCCGAAGGTGGGTTATGTAGTGATCGACATCACCGCCAGCGAGGAACAGGCCGCCGCCGTGCGCGAGGAGCTGGCGGCGATTCCGGGCACGCTGCGGACGCGCGTGTTGTATTGATGATCTGACGGCGCGTTTTTCACGCGCTGGTGCACGAAATGCCTGCTTTCCGGACGGCGCGCTCGGGACGCGCGGCTGCAGGACATGCATGCTTTTGTAGAGCCGGGCTTGCCCGGCTGCCGGCGGCGTGCACACCGTTCAGCCGGGCAAGCCCGGCTCTACGGGTCAGCGTGCCAGCCAGCGTCGCGCCATGCGCGGCAACGACTGATCCCCATCCGGCGTTTCAATCGCCTCTGCCGCCACCTCGGCCACCGTGCGCCAGGCCAGCGCAAGCGACTCCTCGCTGACCACGAACGCCTCGCTGCCCAGCGCCCGCACCACGTAGCGGGCGTCGTAATGCCAATGCCCCGGCACGTCCTTGCGCTCGGGAATCCAGTGCTTGTCGATGTCGAACAGCACCCCGTCCTCCAGCACCAGCCCGCCCAGACCGGATTCCTCCTCCGCTTCCGTCAGCGCCACCTTGGCCAGGTCGCGCTCGCCGTCGGCGTGTCCACCCAGCTGCAGCCAGCGGTCCAGCTTGCGGTGGTGGGTCAGCAGAATGCGCTCGCCGTCCGCGCTGACCAGCCAGGCACTGCCGGTGAAATGCCCGGCCAGCCGGCTGCGCAGGAACGGGTTCCCGGCATCATCCAGAAGTGTGCTGAATTCGTCAGCCAATGCGGCGTGTTCGGGGTGCCGGCGAGCGTAATTCGCCAGTTGCGCACGCAGAGCGGCGTCTTGTCCTACAAGGGATTCAGAGTTCAGCGACATGGAATCGGGTAGCGGCGACAGGTTTGACCCATTATCGCCACTGATGCTGCATTTGCGCTTGTGCGCAGGCTTCAGCTTTGGCTAAGGTACAGCGGGTCGCCCGTTGGGGCGGCACCACCCCAATCAAGGGGGCGCGGCAATGTATCGCGCCCCGCTCATTCCATTCAGCGGGGCCTGGCCCCGCGTTACGGGAAGCACTGCATGCTGAAGTCTCTGTTGAGGGTCAAACCGGTGGCACCGGCCGGGCACGTCGATGCCGGCGAGCCGATTGAAGGCAGCCTGGATGGCGAAGCCACATTGAAACGGACCCTCACCGCGAGACACCTCATCCTGCTGGGCATCGGCGCGGTGATCGGCGCGGGTATCTTCGTGCTGACCGGCCAGGCCGCCGCCAACCATGCCGGCCCCGCCGTCATGCTGTCGTTCGTGATCGCCGGCTTCGCCTGTGCCCTGGCCGGCCTGTGCTACGCCGAGTTCGCGGCGATGATGCCGGTCTCCGGCAGCGCCTACTCCTATTCCTACGCCACGCTCGGCGAAGGCATGGCCTGGTTCATCGGCTGGTGCCTGGTGCTGGAGTACCTGTTCGCCTCGGCCTCAGTCGCGGTGGGCTGGTCGGCCTATCTGATCAGCTTCATCACCACCACCCTGCACATGCCGTTCCCGGACGCGCTCAGCGCCGCGCCCATTGCCTGGACCGGGCAGGAGTTTGTCTCCTCCGGCAAGCTGTTCAACCTGCCGGCGGTGCTGATCGTGGCGGCGGTATCGGGCCTGCTGTACGTGGGCGTCACCCAGTCAGCGTTCGTCAACGCGATCATCGTGGCGATCAAGGTCACCGTGATCTGCCTGTTCATCGGCATTGGTGCGGCGCATATCGACCCGGCCAACTGGACCCCGTTCATTCCGGAAAACACCGGCGTGTCCGGCGAGTTCGGCTGGAGTGGCGTGTTCCGCGCGGCCACCATCGTGTTCTTCGCCTACATCGGCTTCGACGCGGTCTCCACCGCTGCCGGTGAGACCAAGGATCCGCAGCGCAACATGCCGATCGGCCTGCTGGGGTCGCTGGCCGTGTGCACCGTGGTCTACATCATCGTCTGCGCCGTGCTGACCGGCATGATGCCGTACCACCTGCTGGGTACCGACAAGCCGGTGGCCACCGCGCTGGAACCCTACGCCAGCCTGTCGTGGCTGAAGACCGCCGTGGAGATCGGCGCGATTGCCGGCCTGTCCTCGGTGGTGCTGGTGATGATGATGGGCCAGACCCGCATTGCCTACACCATTTCCCGTGACGGCCTGCTGCCGAAGCTTTTCGGCAAAGTCCACGCCCGCTTCCGCACCCCTTACTGGGCCACCATCGTGGTCGGCGTGATCGCCGCTGCACTGGCCGGGCTGGTGCCGCTGAACGTGCTGGGGGAACTGGTCTCGATGGGCACCCTGCTGGCGTTCGCCACGGTCTGCGTCGGCGTGCTGATCCTGCGCTATACCCGTCCGGAGCTGGAGCGCCCGTTCCGGGTGCCGGCGGTGTGGATCATCTGCCCACTGGGCGCGCTGACCTGCCTGTTCCTGTTCTGGCAGGCGTTCGCGGTGCACTGGCACCTGTTCGTGGGCTGGACGGTGCTGGGCCTGCTGATCTACTTCGGCTACGGCATCCGCAACAGCAAGCTGGCCAAGCAGTCATAATTCCGCGACGGGCCGGCCCAGTGCCGGCCCGTTCGTTTTCACCCGACAAGACCCAAACACATGCTCAAACAACTGTGGGCCACCAAGCACCCGCATGCTGCCCATGAAGACGCCAACGGACTGAGCCTGAAGCGCCACCTGGGCCCCTGGGGCCTGACCGCGCTGGGCATCGGCGCGGTGATCGGCGGCGGCATCTTCGTGATCACCGGTCAGGCCGCGGCCAACCATGCCGGCCCGGCAATCATGCTGTCGTTCGTATTGGCGGCCATCTGCTGCGCGTTCTGCGCGCTGGCCTACGCCGAATTCGCCTCGATGGTGCCGGTATCCGGCAGCGCCTACACCTACACCTACGCCACCTTCGGCGAGCTCTCGGCCTGGTTCATCGGTTGGATGTTGGTGCTGGAGTACGGCGTCTCGGCCTCGGCGGTGGCGGTCAGCTGGACCGGCTACTTCCTGAGCCTGTTGAGCCATTTCGACATCCATCTACCGGCTGCGCTGGTGAGCGCGCCGCTGGATGCGCAGCTGCGCCCGACCGGCGCGATTGCCAACGTGCCGGCCGCCATCCTGGTGCTGCTGCTGACCTGGCTGTGCTACGTGGGCATCAGCAAATCCTCGGCGATGAACATGGCGATGGTGGTGCTGAAGACCGGCCTGATCATCCTGGTGATCGTGGTGGGCTGGAAGTATGTGGACCCGGCCAACTGGACCCCGTTCATTCCGGAGAACCAAGGCCCGGGCAAGTACGGCATGGAAGGCGTGCTGCGCGGCGCGGCGATGGTGTTCTTCGCCTACATCGGGTTCGAGGCGGTATCCGTGGCGGCGCAGGAATCGCATCGGCCGCAGCGCGACATGCCGATCGGCATGATGCTGTCGCTGGTGATCTGCACGGTGCTGTACATCGCGATGGCGGCGGTGATGACCGGCCTGGTGCCGTACAACCTGCTGGGCACCGATGAGCCGGTGGTGACGGCAGTGGCCGCGCATCCGCAGCTGGGCTGGTTGCGGGTGGTGGTGGAGATCGGCGCGTTGATCGGGCTTTCCTCGGTGGTGCTGGTGATGGTGATCGCGCAGCCGCGCATCTTCATGATCATGGGCCGCGACGGCCTGCTGCCGCCGGTGTTCACCAAGATCCATCCGACCTACCGCACGCCGCACATCAACACGGTGATCACCGGCATTGGCATTGCGCTGCTGGCGGCGCTGTTCCCGCTGGACGTGCTGGGCGAGCTGACCTCGATGGGCACGCTGATCGCCTTCGCGGCTGTCTGCGCCGGGGTACTGATCCTGCGCCGCACGCAGCCGGACCTGCCGCGTCCGTTCCGGATTCCAGCGGCGTGGCTGGTGTGCAGCCTGGGGGTGCTGAGCTGCCTGGCGCTGCTGTCGGCGATGACGCTGCACAACTGGATGCTGATGATCGGTTGGACGGTGATCGGGTTTGCGATCTACTTCCTGTACGGGTTCCGCCACAGCCGCCTGCGCGGCCGTTAATGGGGTGCCTGGGACCCTGTAGGGACACGCCATGCGTGTCCTCGCGGTGTCTGGCTCGCCCGCGAAGATCAAGAGCGGTGGCTCTGTATTGGTCCCTGTTTGGGTGGATCGGGACGGGCGTTCCGGGGGACGGCGCAAGTACGTCCATGTAGCCTCGATCGCCGCATCCATGCGGCTCACGCCCCCTCCAGCCCATCCCGACCCACCCTCGACAGGGCGTCGGTGACGGAGCCGAAAAGCAAAAGCGGCACTCGCGCCGCTTTTGGGCTGACCGCCCCCCCAGGAAACCCGCTTTTCGCGACCAACAAACCGAAACCCCGTTAAAATCACCCACATGAACACCCCCTACGATCCCACCCGCCTCAGCCAGCTGGCCCAGGTCCTGATCGACAACGTGCGTGAGCTGGCCCAGGCCGGCTGGACACCGGCGACCAGCAGCAACTTTTCACACCGGCTGGATGACCAGCACGCGGCAATTACCGTGTCCGGCAAGGACAAGGGCCGGCTGATTGAAGACGACATCATGGTCGTGGACTTCGAGGGCCAGGCCGTGGGCCGGCCGCTGCGGCCTTCGGCGGAAACCCTGCTGCATACCCAGCTGTACCGCCGCTTCCCGGAGGTGGGCTGCGTGCTGCATACGCATTCCCCGGTGCAGACCGTGGCCTCGCGGCTGTATGCGGCGCAGGGGCATATCCGGCTGGAAGGCTACGAGCTGCTGAAGGCCTTCCATGGCAACAGCACCCACGAAATGGCCATTGAAGTGCCGGTGTTCGCCAATACCCAGGACATGACCGTGCTTTCGGCACAGGTCGATGCCCTGCTCGACCAGCAGTGCCTGTGGGGCTATCTGATTGATGGCCATGGGCTGTACGCGTGGGGCCGGGACATGGCCGAGGCGCGCCGGCACCTGGAGGCGTTCGAGTTTCTGTTCCATTGCGAGCTGGAGCTGAGGAAGCTGCGCGGGCTTTGAAACCCGCGAACGTAGAGCCGGGCTTGCCCGGCTGCCGTGTAAAGCAGCCGGGCAAGCCCGGCTCTACGTGATGCACCCCGGTCGCGTACGGACGGCGCGCACATTCAGATTTCACGCGGATGGGGCATATGCTGTTTCCCCCGCGTCATTACGCCGCGCCCCCACCGTGGGGCTGCGGCTGCTACCCTTGAAGACCCCCGTTCCCACGTTCAAGCTGCCGCCATGAGCCGACTGCGCATCTTCAATGACACCGCCCCCGAGGCCCCGCTGCTGGACACCCAGGACGGTGCCCTGATCACCGAAGAACTGAAGAAAATCGGCGTGACCTTCGAACGCTGGCAGGCGGCCCATGACGTGGCCCCCGGTGCCAGCCAGGACGAGGTGTTCGCGGCCTATCGCAGCGACATCGACCGCCTGGTCGCCGAGCGTGGCTTCAAGAGCGTGGACGTGGCCTCGATCGCCCCGGACAACCCCAACCGTGCCGAGCTGCGCAAGAAGTTCCTCGACGAACACTTCCACAAGGAAGACGAAGTGCGCTTCTTCGTTGCCGGCTCCGGCCTGTTCACCCTGCACGTGGGCGACAAGGTGTACGAGATCGAGTGTGTGAAGGACGACCTGATCGCCGTGCCGGACAGCACTACCCATTGGTTCGACATGGGCGAAGAACCCAGTTTTGTTGCGATCCGCTTCTTCACCGAGCCGGACGGCTGGGTCGGTCACTTCACCGGTACCGACATCGCGCAGAAATTCCCCCGTTACATTCCTACCCAGGCTTCCTGATCCATGTCGCAGTCGCCCCGCGTTGTTTTGACCGATATCGAAGGCACCACCAGCAGCATCTCGTTCGTCAAGAACGTGCTGTTCCCGTATGCGCGCAAGGCGCTGCCCGCGTTCGTGGCCGCGCATGGGCGGGAGCCTGAGGTTCGCCGCTGGCTGGACGTGGTCGCTGCCGAGATCGGCGGTGCCTGCCAGGATGCACTGGTGGTGGAAACCCTGCAGGGCTGGATCGACCAGGACCGCAAGCACACCGCACTGAAAGCGCTGCAGGGCATGATCTGGAAGAGCGGCTACGAGCGCGGCGACTACCAGGCGCACTTCTATCCGGAAGTGGCCGCGGTGCTGAAGGGCTGGCATGCGCAGGGCAAGGCGCTGTACGTGTACTCGTCCGGTTCGGTGCCGGCGCAGAAGCAGTTCTTCGGCTTCAGCGAGGCCGGCGACCTGACTGCGCTGGTGTCGGGCTGGTTCGACACGGAGATCGGCGGGAAGCGTGAGGCCGACAGCTACCGCAAGATCGTGCAGGCGATTGGCGTGCCGGCGGGCGAGATTGTGTTCCTGTCGGACGTGGTGGAAGAGCTGGATGCGGCGCGCGAGGCTGGTTTGCAGACCCGCCTGCTGGACCGCCTGCAGGATTACCCGCTGCCCCGCACCGGTGAGGCCACGCATGGCCATGACCGGGTTGAGAATTTCCAGCAGATCACGTTGTAGTTCCAGCACCGCGGCGGACGCGCATGGCGCGTCCCTACGCGACCTGGATGTAGGGACACGCCATGCGTGTCCACGACCATCCCGGGCCGCGTTCGATTACCGGCCCATTGCCTCGGCCACGTGACGCACACGCAACGCGTCCGCCAACGCCTTGGCACTCTGCTCCGCCTTCACCCGGATCCGCACCGGCTCACCCGGCACCAGATCCAGCGCGTTGTCGTCCAGCACGGCATCGAAGCCTTCAAACTCCACCCACACCCCACGTGCCAACTGCGCCGAGCGCAATTCCAGCACGCTGTCATCGCCCTCACGAACCCAGCGGCTGACGATCTTCGCCTGTGGCAGACGCATATCCTTGGCCGCGGCGAAATACACCACCTGCCGCGAAATCACCTGCTCGCCGTCCAGCAACTCGGCCACGGCCACGGTGCGCTTCGGATCCGCCTTGCCCAGCAGCTGCGCATCGGTGAACCGCCCGACCTCCAGCGCAGCCAGCGACGGCACCGTCACCGCCTTGCGCTCATCACTGCGCACGCGGCCATCGACATCCATCACCCGCAACCGCCACGCCCCGCGCAGCGGCTCGGTATGGTCGTTGAGCAGACTGACCCGGGTCACGCCTTCGTCGCGCAGCGCAGCGACGGCATGCCCGGCGAAGAAGCGCTTGGCATGGAAATGCAGCGCCTTCCAGCGCCCGTCGTAATCGACGCTGGACCACGACGCCCCCGGCCACACATCGTTGAGCTGCCAGTACAGCGAGCCCATGGTGTACGGGCGTGACGCGCGATGGTGCAGCGCCGCCAACGCGATGCCTTCGGCCTGGGTCACCTGGCTCAGGTAGACGAAGTCATCGAAACTGCGCGGTGTGCCGAACTCACGCTCGATGTACTGCAGCAGGCGCTGGTTGCCCTTCCCTGCCATGAACTTCTGGTGCGCCTTCACCACCGGGCTGTCCACCTGCTGCTGGTCGGCGGGAATGATGCCGTCCAGCGTGCGCAGCGACGGCCACGCCTGCAGGCCGTACTCGGACATGAAACGCGGAGTCTCGCGCAGGTACGCCTGCACCGGCAGCGCCGGATTGCCCCACACCTGCCAGTAGTGTTTGTCGCCACGGGTGGAGTCGTTGGCTTTCTCGTCCAGGTCGTTGCTCGGCGAGCTCGACCAGTACGGAACGCCCAGCCCGTGCTCGCTGACCACCTGGCGCAGGTCATGGCCGAACAGGTCGACGTAGCCCTGCCATACCTGCTTCGCAAACACCGGGTCGGCCGCGGTCAGGTCGCGGCCGTGGCCCCAGTCCTTCCAGGCGGTTTCTTCTTCGTTGTTGCCACACCACAGCACGATGCTGGGGTGGCGGCGCAGCAGGCGCACGTTGTCGCGCGCTTCGGCCACCACGTTCTGGCGGAACGCCGGGTCATAGCCGGGCTGCATGCCGCCGCCGAACATGAAGTCCTGCCAGACCAGCAGGCCGAGTTCGTCGGCGATGTCGAAGAACGTGGAATCCTCGTAGTAGCCGCCGCCCCAGTTGCGCACCATGTTCATGTTGGCGTCGCGCGCGGCGGTGAGGTCGCGGCGCAGGCGCGCGGCGTCCACCCGGGCCGGGAAGGCATCGAACGGGATCACGTTCGCGCCCTTGGCGAAGACCGGCACGCCGTTGATGACGAAGGCGAAGCCCTGGCCGCCATCGCGGTCGACTTCGCGGCGCAGTTCCACCGTGCGCAGGCCGGTGCGCAGCTGCTGCTCCACCCTGCCCTGCCTGCCGGCGTCGACCACCGTGCGCACGGTGTAGCGCGCCTGTTCGCCGTAGCCCACCGGCCACCAGCGACGCGGGTTGGCCAGCTGCACGGGTACGGAAACCACCTGCTTGCCCTTGCGCAGGCTGGCCGTCTGCTCGACCGTGGCGGCGACGCGGCCATCCGGATCAATCAGCGACAGCTGCACCTGGGCGGTGCCGGCCGCAGCACGCTCCACTTCCACGTCCACCTGGAGGGTCGCCCGGGTTTCATCCAGCGCCTGCGTCTGCACCGCCACATCGGTGATGCGCTGTGCGTCCCAGCTGTCCAGCGTGACCGGACGCCAGATACCGGCCGTCACGTAACGCGGGCCCCAGTCCCAGCCGAAATGGTAGCCGGGCTTGCGCACGAAGTTGCCGACCATCGCATCCTTGGGCTCATCACCGTAGGGCGACGGATAGTTCCCGGCGATTTTGTGCGGCATCGCCTGCACGCCGGGCAGCAGCGTGGTGATCGGCGAACGGAACACGATGCGCAGGGTGTTGCCGTGCGCTTTCAGGCGGCCATCAACGCGGGCGCGCCAGGTGCGGTGGCTGTTGTTGGCCTTCAGCAGCGGGCGGTCGTTGAGGGTGACCTCGGCGAAGGTGTCCAGGCCTTCGAAGGTCAGCTCTGCATGTTTGCGCGCGAGCGTGGCGGCATCCACGTCGAAACGGGCCTGGTATTCCCAGTCGGCGAGGCCGATCCATTGCAGGCTGGCTTCGGGGGCACCGGCGTAGGGGTTGGGGATGAGTTGGTGCGCGAGCAGGTCGGTGTGGATGGAGCCGGGAATCTGGGCGCTGCGCCATTGGGTGGCTTCTGGGTGGGCGGTCGCCTGGGCGTTGCCTGGGAGGAGGCGGAAGGACCAGTCGGCTGCCAGCGGGGTGGCTGCGGCTGGCAGCGCCCAGAGCAGAATGAGAAGCAGAACGCCCAATCGCTGCATACATCCTCCTGTAGAGCCACGCCCTGCGTGGCTTCGACCCACCCATACACCGCGCAGACGCGCATGGCGCGTCTCTACGGCCGATCATTTCCGCAAAGCCACGCAGGGCGTGGCTCTACGGCTGCCCTCAGCGCACCACGTTCAGCACTTCGTGGCACGCACCCATGGTGTGGTAATCAGTCTTGCCCGCCGGGCTCTTCTCGTCGCTGTACTTGCGGTTGTCCGCATCCAGGATGCGGTACCACGCGCCGTACTGGTGATCGATCATGTGCTGCCAGGCATACGCCCACAGCTTGTCGTACCACTCCCAGTACACCGCTTCACCGGTGCGCCTGGCCAACAGCGCAGCGGTCGCCAGCGACTCGGCCTGCACCCAGAAATACTTGTCGTCATCGCACACGCTGCCATCCGGTGCGAAGCCGTAGTACAGCCCGCCGCGCGCGGCATCCCAGCTGCGTTCCACCGCCACGTCGAACAGATGACGCGCGGTCGGTACCAGCCAATCGGCCTGCACGTGGCGATCCAGGATCAACAGCAGCTTGGCCCACTCGGTCTGGTGACCAGGCTGGAAGCCCCACGGACGGAACAGGTGCTTGGGGTTGTCGAGGTTATAGTTCCAGTCGATCTTCCACTGGGTGTCATAGTGTTCCCACACCAGGCCCTCGCCCTGCGCGGCCTGGCGGCGGGTCATGTGGTCGGCCAGCAGCAGTGCGCGCTGCAGGTAGCGCTGCTCACCGCTCGCCTCGAACGCCGCCAGCATCGCCTCGCACATGTGCATGTTGGCGTTCTGCCCGCGGTAGTCACTGAAGTTCCATTCCGCGTCCGCTTCGTCCTTGTACAGGCCGAATTCCGGCTCCCAGAAACGCGATTCCAGCAGCTGCCAGGTTTCATCCATCCACTGCCGGGCTTCGCCAATGCCGGCCTTCAACGCGCAGCTGTAGGCCAGCAGCACGAAGGCCACGCCGTAGCAGTGGTTGGTGGCGTCCTCGACCACGCCGTCACGCAGCGTCCAGGCGTAACCGCCGGTGGCCGGGTTGCGGTGCACGTCACGCAGGTAGGCAATGCCGTGCTCCACCGCCTTCAGGTCTTCGGGCTTGCCGAACTCGCGGTACGCCATGGCATGGTTGAACACGAAACGGGTGCTGCTGACCAGGTGCCGATGGCTGCCGTCATACACGCTGCCGTCGTCGCGGTAGTAATGGAAAAAGCCACCGTTCGGGTCGATTTCGTGCGGCTGGTAAAACGCCATGGTCTGCGCAATGTGTGCGCGCAGGAACTCAGGCGAACGGAAATCAGGCTGGGGCGGAACATGCGGGGTCATGCGGCGGTGTCCTGTTGTTGCTGCAGCAGTTGTGTCACTTCGGCCAGGCTGGGCATGGCGGCGAACGCGCCCTTGCGGGTGACCGCGAGCGCCCCCACGGCGGCCCCGAAACGAATCGCCTCGCGCAGACCGGCTGCATCGCGGCAGAACCCAGCAAAAGCATCGCCATCGGCACTGCGCTCGCCCAATGCGAACAGCAGCCCGGCCACGAAGGCGTCGCCGGCGGCGGTGCTGTCCACGGTAGGTACCTGGAAACCGGTCACCGTGCCCTGGCCGTGACGGGTGAACCAGCGCATCGGCGCGGCCCCGTCCGTGACCACCACCGCCTGCGCGTTGGCACCCAGCAGTCTCTGGATCACCGCATCGCCACCGTCGATACCCAGCGGTGTGGCCAGATAGTCGAGCTCCTCGCGCGACAGCTTGACCAGCTCGGCCAGCTTCAGGGCCTCCCACAGACGCGGGGTCGGGTCGACATCGGTCGGCCACAGCGACGGACGCAGGTTGAGGTCCAGGCTGACCAGGGCACCGGCGGCGCGAGCGCGCTGCATGCCCTGCAGCGTGGCCTCGGCGATCTCGGCCTCGGTCAGGCTGTTGGAACACACATGGAACGTGCGCGTGCCGTCGAAGCACGCCGGCTGGAAGTGCTCGGCGCGGAACAGCAGGTCCGCGGCCGGCGGCCGATAGAAGCTGAAGCTGCGCTCGCCATGCGCGTCCAGCGCCACGAACGCCAACGCGGTCTTGGCCCGGTCGGTGCGAACGATACAGTCCGTTGCCACGCCGGCATCACTCAGGCTCTGCGCCAGGAAGTCACCGAACATGTCCTGGCCGAGCATGCCGGCAAAATGGGTGTCCGCACCCAGCTTCGCGGCGGCCACGGCGACGTTGGCAGGGGCCCCACCGGCGTACTGCAGGAACGCGCGCGGGGTATCCGGCGTGGCCGGTGGCTGCGCAAGTAGATCGATCAAAATTTCGCCGAAACACACAATCTTGGTCATGACGCGCTCAGCCCCCCTGGCTGAAACCAGCACGCGGGCGCGAGCCCCACATGCCGTAGAACAGGATGTAGCCGTAGCACAGCAACGGCAGGATGAAAGACAGGTGCAGGCCGATGCGGTCGGCCAGCAGGCCCTGCAGGAACGGCACGATCGCACCACCGACGATGGCCATGATCAACAGGCTGGAGGCCTTGTTGGTCAGCGCGCCCAGACGCTCGATGCTGAGCGCGAAGATGGTCGGGAACATGATCGAGTTGAACAGGCCGATGGCGACCACCGAGTACACCGCGACATGGCCTTCGGTGCTCATGGTCAGCGCCAGCAGCGCCACGTTGGCGGCGGCAAATATCGTCAGCAGCACGCGCGGCGAGAAGCGGACCATGATCGCGGAGCCGGCAAAGCGGCCGATCATCGCCATGGTCCAGTAGGCCGACACGAAGCCGGTGGCCTGCTGTTCGGTGAAGCCGCCGATGTTCGGCATCGACAGGTAATTGACCAGGAAGCTGCCGATCGATACTTCCGCGCCCACGTAGAAGAAGATGCCCAGTACGCCGAACAGCACATGGCGGTGGCGCAGCGCATCCATCAGGGTGTGCTTGACCGGGTCGGCCTGCTCGGTGGTTTCATTCAATGCCGGCAGGCGGAACAGATAGACGAACACCGCCAGCAGCGCCAGCGCGATCGCCAGGCCCACGTACGGGCCCTGCACCGACTGGGCTTCCTGGGTGCGGTAGGCCAGCTGCTCAGCCGCGCTCAGCGCGGCCAGCTCATCGGCGCTCTTCACCGTGTTGCCCAGAATCAGCAGGCCGCCGAAGATCGGCGCGATCGCGGTGCCCAGCGAGTTCAGCGCCTGGGCCAGGGTCAGGCGGCTGGACGCGGTCTGTTCCGGCCCCAGCAGCGCCACGTACGGATTGGCCGCCACCTGCAGCACGGTGATGCCGGTGGCCAGCACGAACAGCGCGCCGAGGAAGGCTTCATAGACGCGCAGTTCGGCCGCCGGCCAGAAGCCCAGCGCGCCAACGGCGGCAATTGCCAGACCGGCCACGATGCCCTTCTTGTAGCCCAGGTGCGCCACCAGCCGACCGGCCGGCAGCGACATCAGGAAGTACGCACCGAAGAAGGTGAACTGCACCAGCATCGCGCGCGCATAGTTCAGTTCGAACACTGCCTTCAGATGCGGAATCAGAATGTCGTTGAGGCAGGTCAGGAAGCCCCACATGAAGAAGATCGTGGTGGCCACGGCCAGCGCGACGCGCGTGTTGACCACGGGCGCGGACGAAGACGAAGTGGGCAATCGGGGCGTTGGAGAGATGGGCATGCGGGACGCGTCTCAGGGTGCGGGCAGATGAAAGGGATGCGATGTCAGGCGGCGGTGCCGCTGCTGTCGCGGATGCGAAGCTGCACCGGAGCCACGGTGCGTTGTGGCGGTGCGGTGGGGTTGTCGAGCCGGTGCAGCAGCAGTTCGGCGGCCTGCCGGCCCCGCTCGCGCGGATTCACGGTCAGGGTGGTCAACGGAGGCAAGGCGACCGCTGCTTCGGAAATGTCATCGAAACCGGTCACCGCGAACTCCGTGCCGGGGTGCACGCCGCGCGAGGCCAGGCCCAGCATCAGGCCCAGTGCGACGGTGTCGTTGTAGCAGACCGCTGCGGTGGGCTGTGACTCAGTCGCAAACAGCTCGCCGGTGCGCGCCGCCGCTTCGAGCCGGTTGGGTGCCGATTCGATCAGCCACTGCGGCTGTACGGGCAGCCCCGCCTCGCCCAGTGCCTGCTTGTAGCCGGCACGGCGCTGGTGGCAGGAGCTGGAGTCGGCATGCCCGCCGAAGAAGGCAATGCGGGTGTGCCCGCGTTCGATCAGGTGCTTCGTGGCCAGGTAGGCCCCCTGCTGGTTGTCCAGGGTCAGGAAGTCCCAGTCCCCGCCTTTCAGCTCGCGGTTGAACAGCAGCACGTTGGCATTGAAGCCCAGCGCCTGGCGCAGCTCGGCGGCATCGGTGCCCTCGGCAGGCGACAGGATCAGCCCGGCCGGGGTGTGCTCCATCAGCGTGGACACCACCGCCTGCTGGCGTTGTGGCGATTCGCCGGTGCTGCCCAGCAGGGTCACGTAACCCTTCGCGCCCAGTGCCTCGTCCACGCCGGAAGCGAATTCGGCGAAGAACGGGTTGGACAGGTCGTTGATCACCAGCGCCACGCTGCTGGAGGTGCGCCGGCGCAGGTTGGCCGCGCTGCGGTTGTAGACGTAGCGCTGCTTGCGCAGCTCGGCCTCGACCCGGGCGCGGGTGTCCACGTTGACCAGCGGGCTGCCACGCAGCACCAGCGACACGGTCGCGCGCGAGACCCCGATGGCCTCGGCGATGTCGGTCACAGTCACCGCACGCCCGCTTGCGCGTGACGTGGATGCAGCGGCCCCCTTCGAAGACGATGCCTTCGTGGCGGCCCCTCTGGCAGTAGAACGTTCCTTTTTCATCGTGGCATCGGGCGGGTCAAGGGAGATGCAAGCCTAAACGATCGCCTCGGCCTGCGCC
The DNA here is from genome assembly GCA_039592995.1 of Stenotrophomonas sp. GTDB lineage: Bacteria > Pseudomonadota > Gammaproteobacteria > Xanthomonadales > Xanthomonadaceae > Stenotrophomonas. The sequence continues at coordinate 368,508 of JBCNQC010000001.1, forward strand.
GGGCTCATTCCAGGGACGCCCCCGGGGTCGCGCAATACGACACCGGCAGTGCCCCGGTCGAGGTACCCCAGCCGCTTTCCGGGGCCTTCGTGCCCAGTGCATAGCGGATGGTGCCGCCCTGTTGCAGGCGGTTCCAGTCCAGCCAGACCTTGTCCTGGTCCTGGCCGTCGACCTTCACCGACTGGATGTACTGCAGTGTGCGGCCTTCGGCCCCCGGGGCCTGCAGTTTCAGCGTGCGGCCGGTGCCCAGGTCCACTTCCACATTGGTGAAGCGCGGGGTGTGCAGCAGGAACTCACCGGTGCCCGGCACGGCCGGGTACAGGCCCAGCGCACTGAACAGGTACCACGCCGACATGGTGCCCAGGTCGTCGTTGCCGGTGACGCCGTTGGGGGCGTTGGTGAACAGCTGCTGCGCGGCACGCACCACCGTGGCGGTCTTCCATGGCTGGCCGATCAGGGTGTACATCCACGGCGCGTGCAGGTCCGGTTCGTTGTTCGGGTTGTAGCGGTACTGGTTGTAGTAGCTGTACGGCCCCACCACCCACTCCTTGCGCGCGGCCTGAAGCGGAGACTGCAGCAGCGCGTCATAGGCGAAGAAGGCATCCAGGCGCTTGCCTGCCTGTTCGCGACCGTGCATGGCCTGGACCAGGCCCGGCACGTCCTGCTGCGCCAGCCACTGGTACTGCCAGGCAGTGCCTTCATGGAAGCCATGGTGCGAGCGCGGGCTGTAGTGGCCGTCTGCCGGCACGTACCACTTGCCGTCGTCCATGCGCGGGCGCGGGAAGCCACTCATGCCGGTCTCTTCATCACGCACCGAGGCATCCCACACCTTGTGCCAGTTGCGCCCACGCTCGCGCAGCACGCCGGCATCGGCACTGTGGCCCAGGCCATCGGCCATCTGTGCCAGCGCGCAGTCAGCCAGGGCGTACTCCAGCGTGGCCGAACCGCCGTGGTGCGGGTCAACGTCCATGCCCTTGGAGGGGAACGCACGGTCGTAGGCGACGAAGCCGTTCTGGACATAGCCCGGGTTGCCGGAGCGACCGGCATGGCGGGAGTTCATCGGCGGCAGCTCGAACGCGTTGCGGCGCAGCGCGGTGTAGGCCTCGGCCTCACGCCCCTTGAGCGCACCAAAGCGCCACAGGTCGGCCATGAACGGGGTGACCGGGTCGCCGGTCATGATGTTGGTTTCGAAGTTGGCATAGCCCCAGCGCGGCAGCCAGCCGCCCTGTTCGTTGATCGCCAGCAGGGTGCGGCCGATGTCGCGGGTGACCTCGGGGCGGGTCAGTGCCAGCCACTGGTTCTGCGCGCGGTAGGTGTCCCACAGCGAGAAGTACTCGTAGTAGGTCCAGCCGTCGGCGTGATGGATCTGGTCGTCGTAGCCGCGGTAGCGGCCGTCTGCGTCGCTGCCGGTCAGCGGCTGCAGCAGCGCGTGGTACAGCGCGGTGTACAGCACGGTACGGTCATCGGCGTGCTTGCTGTCCACGCGCACCGTGTTGAGTTCCTTGCGCCACTGCTGCTGGGCCAGGCTGCGCATGCGCTCGAAGCCAAGCAGCTTGCCGCCCTGCATGCCGTCTTCGCGCAGGTTGGTGCGCGCGCCTTCGGCATCCACATGCGAGATGGCGCTCACGGCGGTGACCGCGCGCCCCTTGGAGGTGTCGAAGCTCAACCAGGCCCCGCTCGGCTTCTGCTCGCCTTCCATGCCATGGCGCGCGCCGGGCAGGCCACCGGCCTCGCCCCAGGTGCCGAAGGCCTTGAACGGGCGGTCGAACTCGATCCGGAACCAGGTCGTGTACTGGTGGCCGCCACAGAAGCTCTTGGTGACCAGCTTGCCTTCCACCACGCGGTCGCCGACCACGTCGATGACGCTGCCGATCACCGAATGGCGTTCGTTGGCCTGGCCGACGTTGACCAGCACATGGCCTTCGGCCTGGTCGGCCGGGAAGGTGTAACGCTCGGCGGCGGCGCGGGTGCGCGCGGTGGCCTCGGCGTCGATGCCGCCGTAGCTGGTCAGGCGCACCTTGTAGTAGCCGGCCTGCCCCACTTCGCCTTCATGCGTGTAGTTGGACGCGTAGGCCTTGTGGTCAAAGCTCTTGGCATTGTCGGTATCGAAGTCGCCACCCGGCCCGATGCTGCCGGTCACCGGCAGCACCGAGACCTGGCCGCCCTGCTCCCAGCACCCGGCCCCGGACAGGAACGAGTGGCCGAAACCGCGGATCTTCGGGTCGTCATAGCGCCAGCCGGCGTAGTGCTCACCGATCGGGCTGACCTGGATCAGGCCGAACGGAGCCGAGGCACCCGGGAAGGTGTTGCCGTCGTCCTTGCTTCCAATGAAGGTGTTGACCTCACGCTCCAGCGCGGCCGGGGCGGCCTGCAGCATCGGGGTGAAGCCCAGCACGGTCAGACAGGCCAGCCCCAGCAGCGGGCGGCGCAGGGCAGGAAGGGGGCGAAGGGACGGCAATCGGCGCATGCAGTGGGTTCCTGTGGGTCGATGGGCGTGCAAATCCCCGTTGGCGGGAATTTAGATCGATTTAAGCGGCGGAGTAAACCACGCCGGTTTGGATCGATGCATTCTGCGCCGCAACATGAACGACTGCCCGCCTGTTCAGTTATTGCGGAGCAGCATGCGCTTTTGTTTCTGCCATGTTTAAAATTCCCCGGTCGGCGGTTTAGATCGATCCAACTCTAAACCGTCATACAGCGGCCGTGGCGCGCTGGGGGAGCAGCCCGGATACCCCAGAGAAATCGGCACAAAAGATTAGATCGATTCAATAACATCCGTGTACCAGCACCCCAGTTCGATCCAGGAGAGGGAGAGAGTGGAAATGAAACAGATGTCCCGTAACAACGGTCGTCATGCCCTGTCGGCGGCGATCACCTTCGCCCTGACCGCCTTCGCACCGGTCGCCTTCGCCCAGCAGGCCGCACCCGCCGCTGCCCCGGCCCAGAGTGCCGACGCCACCACCCTGGACAGCGTCCAGGTCACCGGCTACCGCTACGCCATCGAGCAGAGCCTGCAGCAGAAGCGCGACGCCAACGCCGTGGTCGAAGTGATCACCGCCGAGGACGTGGGCAAGTTCCCCGACAAGAACGTCGCCGATTCGCTGCAGCGCGTGCCCGGCGTGGTCATCACCCGTGACGGCGGCGAAGGCAAGAGCGTCAGCGTGCGCGGCCTCGACCCGGACCTGACCCTGACCCAGTTGAACGGCAATTACATCGCCACCTCGGAAACCAACGACGAGGCCAGCCGTTCCTTCAACTACACCCTGCTGCCGTCGAACATGCTGTCCAGCGCCGAGCTGTTCAAGTCGCCGGAAGCGCGCATCGACGAAGGCGGCATCGGCGGCACGGTCATCCTGCACACCCGTCGCCCGCTGGAGATGGAATCCAACTCCGGCTACGTGACCCTGGAAGGCACCTCCTCGGACACCCACAAAGACGTGGATCCGCAGGCCTCGGCGCTGTACTCCTGGCACAGCCAGGACGAACGCTTCGGCGTGCTGGTCGGCGTGACCCAGCAGAAGCGCACCAGCCGCACCATGGAGGTCACATCCGAGAACTACCAGTGGTATGGCACCGACACCACCGCGCGTGACGTGTTCGGCCGCGACATCACCCAGGGTGGCGTCAACTACTGGTGGGGCAACTCCGGCTTCAACGACCAGAACGGCCGCAACTACACCGATTTCTTCATGCCCACCTCGGTGAACTTCGCGGTGAAGGAAGAAGAGCGGGAGCGCAAGGGTGGTCAGTTCACCTTCCAGTTCAAGCCGGTCGACAACGTCACCATGACCGCGAACTACTTCCGCTTCGAGCTGGACGGCAACTACGAACAGCACATGCTGAAAGTGCCGGAATGGAACATGGCGCGTTACAACCAGGACGGCAACTGGGCCGGTGGTCGCCTGCTCAACGGGCTGACCATGGACCCCAGCGGCACCATCGTCACCGGTGCGCAGTTCGAGAAGCTGGCGGGCAAGACCTACTACTGCAGTGAAGACGAAGCCGCTGCCGCCGGCATGGCCCCGGGTGGCTGGGGACCGGACGACTGCACCGTGCCAACCCCGCAGCTGACCGGTGGATACAGCCGCGAAAAGGCGCTGTCGCAGACCGCCGACCTGAGCATCGACTGGGACATCAGCCCACTGTGGAAGGCGTCGTTCACCGGCGGCCGCACGTGGTCTGAAGGTGGCCCGTCGATGAACTTCCGCATGTCGGCCAAGCCACGTCGCCGCGTCGATGGCGTGTGGGAAGCCGGCAACCGTTACACTGCGTGGGACCTGACCGGCACGCCGTCGGTGACGTTCTCGCCGGACCTGCAGCAGCAGCTGATGAACGGCATTGCCGAAGTGGACACCGGCTCGACCGATTCGTCGTGGATGCAGACGGAAGTGGAGCAGAACTACTTCCAGGCCGACTTCACCAAGCTGTTCGAGACCGGCTGGCTGGATTCGATCCAGTTCGGCGCGAAGTACCGTGACGGCAAGGTCCACCGCAACACCGGCAACACCTACTGGGTGTGCCCGGGCACCGACCCGGCCGACTATGACAACAACCGCTACCAGGCGGGCTGTGACAGCACGGCGGGCATCGCCCAGCCGGGCTTCTTCCTGTCCAACCCGATCAGCGGCATCCGCGGCGGTTTCGATGCGAACGTGTTCCCGGGCATCAACTACCCGGCGTACATCAATTATCTGAACCAGACCTACGGCGGCTCGCACAACCGGGTTGAGGAAGACTTCGTCTACAACGTCAACGAGAAGATCTACTCGGGCTACTTCCAGGTCAACTTCCGTACCGAGCGTCTGCGCGGTAACGTCGGCGTGCGCATGGTGCGTACCGAACAGTTCGCGCAGTCGAGCGACTCGATCGAACGCTTCAACGACTACTTCCTGGACAACGCCTCGGGCGCGCCGATGTCGTGCGACGACCCGGCCGCAGCCGCGTTCCCGACCTACGGCTGTGAAAGCGGCTTCGTGCGTCTGCCGGACAACCTGGCGCGTGAGAAGACCTTCGAGCTGATCGGTTCGGACAAGACCTACACCGACTTCCTGCCGAGCTTCAATATCGCCTGGGACATCACGGACAACCTGGTGCTGCGCGGTGCGGCCTCGAAGGTGATCGCACGCCCGAGCTACACCAGCATCGCGGCCCCGGGCGCGTTGAGCTACTACAGCGCCGAGTACGTGAACGACCGTCGCGTGGCCGGTGGTGCACCGGAGGAAGGCTGGGCGGGCCATGGCAGCAACAAGAACCTGGAACCGTTCGAAGCCAACCAGTACGACATCGGCCTGGAGTGGTACTTCAAGCCGGGCGCGGTGGCGGGTATTGGCCTGTTCCGCAAGGAAGTGAACAACTTCACGGTGCCGGTGGTGCGCGACCTGCAGATGGAAGTGGGCGGCCAGATGGTGACGGTGCAGGACTACGAGACCGAGGCGAACGGCCGTGACGGCGTGTCGCAGGGCGTGGAACTGTACGGCCAGTACACCTTCGACTTTGGTCTGGGCGTGCAGGCAAACTACACCTACAACGACACCAACCTGGCGTCGATCGTGCTGGACGGCCAGGACCTGGGTGCCTCGCCGCTGGTCGGCAGCGCGAAGAACCAGGCGAACGTGACGGTGTTCTACGAGAACGAGAAGTTCCTGGCGCGTGCCTCGTACAACCGCCGTGGTGAAATCGTGGGTGGCCTGACCGCCGGCATGACCGAGTACAGCGAGCCCTACGATCAGCTGGATCTGAACGTTGCGTACAACTTCACCGACTCGCTGACCTTCACCGCCTCGGTGTTGAACGCCACGAAGTCGGAACAGCGCATCCACCTGGGCAACGACACCGACGCCCGCCTGATCTCCAACCTGTACACCGGCCGCCAGCTTTACTTCGGCGCGACCTACAAGTTCTGAGTTCCACCCCCGCCGCACGTCACGGCGGGGGATGTTCCTCCACGGCAGCCGCGCTGGTACAGGTGGCTGCCGTTTTTTTGTCTGCGTGATTGCACGATGTCCGCATACTGCGCGATTGCACGATTACCCCGCGCTGCCTGATTGCACGATTTCCACGTTCTAAGTGATTGCACGATGTACGTAGAGCCGGGCTTGCCCGGCTGCCGTTGGCTTTTGGCGAACAGCCGGGGTTCACGGCACCACTGGGATTGGCGGCTCGGGACGGGCGTTCCGGGGGACGCTGCAAGTCAAGATCAAAAGCACGTCGCCCCGGTGGGATCGGTCGACAGACGATCGCCGTGAAATCCCCAACATCCGGTAACGCATGACCTCTGATCAACATCGCCGCTGATCTGGCGTTCCCCATAGCCACCGGCCAACAGCAGCCGGGCAAGCCCGGCTCTACGAAAGGCGTGCCATGCCGGTGCGGGAGGTCAGGCCAATGCCGCGCGCAGGGCGGCGACTTCGTCGGCATCGGTGGCGACCCAGTCGGGCGACAAGCCGACCAGTGCGGGATTCTGGAAGCGCATCGCGGAGTGCTGCACTGCCTTGGCTGATGCGTGCAACTCAACGCACCCCGTGGCCTTCGCCACCGCCGCGATGTTGCCAGGTGTGATCCCCGCACCCGCCATGACGCTGACGCGACCTGCCGCCTGCTTCACCAACGCTGCCAGCACAGCAGCGCCGGCCTCCGCGCTGGCCTGGCCCCCGGAACTCAGTACCCGCTGACAGCCCAGAGTAATCACGTCCTCCAACGCAGCCGACAGATCCCGTGCCGCATCGAACGCACGATGGAAGGTGACCTGCATCGGGCCCGCTGCCTGCACCAGCTCACGGCACAGCGGTACGTCCACGTTGCCGTCCGCATCCAGCGCGCCAATCACCACGCCGCCGCAGCCCAGTGCCCTGCACTGCTGGATGTCGCGCAGCATGAGCGCACGTTCCAGCGCGTCGTAATGGAAGTCGCCCGGGCGCGGCCGGATCAGCACGAACAACGGAATCTGCAACTGCTCGCGTGCCAGCGCGATGCTGCCGAACGACGGCGTGGTGCCGCCCTCGGCCAGATTGTCGAACAGCTCGATGCGATCAGCGCCGCCGCGCTGTGCAGCCAGCGCCGAGGCGACCGAGTTCGACGCGATTTCCAGTACGTGCGCCATGCTCAGGTCTGCTCCGTCGTGTACACCGAAGCCGCGTCGCGCAGATCATCCTTGCGCTCTGCATCGCACACCGCGTACACGAAACCGCGATGCAGGGCGTACGCCCCCACTTCACCATTGCGGCCCAGCGCCAGGAAGCACACCTGCAACGTCTTGCTGGCCTCCGGCCGCTTGCGTACCACGCGTGCAATCGCCTCGCGGCAGGCCTGCGCCGGAGTGCGGCCCTGCCGCATCAGTTCCACCACCAGGAACGACGCGGCGTTGCGGATCATCTCTTCGCCCACGCCCGAGGCAGTGGCTGCGCCTACTTCGTTGTCCACGTACAACCCCGCGCCAATGATCGGGCTGTCGCCTACGCGGCCGTGCAGCTTCCACGCCATGCCACTGGTGGTGCACGCACCGGCCAATTGACCCTGCTCATCCACGGCCAGCATGCCCAGGGTGTCGTGGTTGCTGCTGTCACCCGGCCGGCTGCGGCGCTCGGCATTGATTTCCGGCGTGTACTGCGCGGTCTTCAACCACTCGCGCCAGGCCTTTTCCGCTTCCGGCGTGAGCAGCTTCTCGCGCTTGAATCCCTGCTGCATGGCGAACTGCTGTGCACCCTCGCCCACCAGCATCACGTGCGGGGTCTGCTCCATCACCTTGCGGGCCACCGACACCGGGTGCGCGATGTCCACCAGCGCCGCCACCGAACCGCAACTGCCATCACCGTTCATGATGCTGGCGTCCAGGCTCAGCACGCCGTCGCGGTCCGGGTTGCCGCAGCGGCCCACGGTGGGATTGCACAGCTCGCTCTCGGCCCAGCGCGCACCCGCTTCCACCGCATCCAGTGCGCTGCCGCCGTTGCCCAGCACTTTCCATGCCGCCTGGTTGGCCCCAACGCCGAAATCCCAGGTCGATACGACGCGGGCCTTGCGACTGGCCCTGGCCTGTACGCGCGGGAATGCGGCCACGCCTGCGGCCAGCGCACCGGCCTGAAGAAATGTTCTGCGATCAGTCACGCGCTGCCTCTCCCATTGCCATGTGCCGGCCCCGGGAGGGCCGGGTGTTGTTGTCAGGCCGCTGCGCGGCGGTGTTCGTCGTACCACACGGCGGCACCAAGCACGCCCAGTTCGCCGTGCTCCACGCGCCATACCGGCACCTGTTCCAGCACCGGTCGCATCACGCCCTTGGACAGGAAGCGGTCGCGGAAACAGCCGTCGTGCAGGAAGCGCGCCACGTGCGCGGAGATGCCACCGGCCAGATACACCGAGCGCGCGCCGAAGCTCACCGCGAGGTCGCCGGCCAGGCTGCCCAGCCAGGCACAGAACACTTCCAGGGCTTCCACCGCGACCGCATCTTCGCCGTCCAGCGCCGCGCTGATCAGCGCCTCCGGAGTGTCCCACTGCGCCGCCGTGCCGCGCAGCGCGCACAGCGCCGGGTACAGGTTCATCAGGCCGGTGCCGGACAGCACACGTTCGTTGTCCACGTGCTCCCAGCGCTGTAGCAGCTGTTGCAGCACCTGCAGTTCCAGTGCGTTTCCTGCACCCAGTGCGGCATGCCCGGCTTCGCTGGCCAGCACGGCACGCGAGCCGGCTTCAAAGCGCAGCGCTGCGCCAAGGCCGGTGCCTGCGCCCAGCACCAGGGCTGGCCACGCGATGGCCTGCGGTGCGTCGGGGGTGAGCGACACGCGCGCTTGCGCATCTACGAACGGAATCGCGTACGCAACCGCTTCAAAATCGTTGATGAGTTCCAGTGTGGCCAGCTGCGCGTCGCTGCGGGTGGCCTGGACCGATACCGGCCACGGCAGATTGGTGTTGACCAGGTCGTCGCCTTTGAGCACGCCGGCAATGGCGACGATCGCAGCGGTCGGAGCGTGCGGCACGCTGGCGCGGAAGTCAGCCAGGATCGCGGCCAGACTCGGGTGGTCGGCGCAGGCGTAGCGACGCAGTGACGTGATGCGCGGGGGCTGGCCCGGTGCGACGTCGGCCAGCGCCACGCGTGCGTAGGTGCCGCCGACGTCGGCCACGATCAGGGTGTCAGCAGGAGCAGAGCGACGCGGCGCCGGATTGGGAAACGGGGTTGCAGCGCTCACGCACGGGCCTTGGTAAGAAAATGATGCATTGAGGGGATTTTCGTTGATCGATGGGCGCTTGGAAACCAATCCTTTCCGTACCCGGGCGTATGTGGCCCGTAGAGCCGGGCTTGCCCGGCTGGGGGGCGTTCGAAGCGGGTTGGCCGCGCGCACGCATTGGGGCGTTCGTTCCGGTTTGGTCGCGCAGCCGGGCAAGCCCGCCTCTACGCTGCAACGCCATCATCCCGCGCGTGTCCGGCAACTGCATTCGCCACCAAGCGTCAGGGCTTGGCCACCTGCAGCCGGTAGGTGGTGCTGGCGGTCGCGGTGGAGCCATCCGCCTGCGCGGCGCGCACTTCCACCTTGTGTTCGCCGGCGGTCAGGTCGGTCGGTAGCGCGCCACGCCACAGGTGCGGCGAGGCGGTGGCTTCCGGTGAGCGGTCGAATCCGCGCAGCTTTTCGGCGGTGTCGTCGGCCACGTTTTCCACCAGCAGGCGCGGGTCCGGCTGCTCCACCCGCTTCATCGGCTGCCACGCGCCACCGTCGACGCGGTACTCCACAGCGGTGTCGTGCTGGCCCATGAACACGTTGGCATACACGCCCCACGCCGGGTAGGCACCCTTGCGCAGTACTTTCGGCGCGTGCAGGGAAATCTGGTAATCATCCGGCGCGCGCGCCACGTAATAGCGCAACGCATATTCGCCGGCCGGCTTCACGCTCAGCAGCGCGTAGCCGTTCGGGGTGCCGTCGCTCATGGTGGCGTCGGGAATGCCGTTGCTGTCCTTCACCCCGGACCAGAACGCACCGCAGGCCGCGCCGACGTTGTACTCGTGCAGCGGCTTCTCGCCCTGCCAGCCTTCGGCAGCACCGTGGTAGTAGTGCTGCTGGGTGTGGCTGTGGCCGCTGAGCACCAGCACATGCGGGAAGTCCTTCAGCAGCGCAAACAACCTGGCACGGTCGGCGTGGCGGAAGGTCTCCCGCCCCGGCGCGGCGTCGAACAGCGGAATGTGCATGCCCAGCACCAGCAGGCGATCGCGCGGCAGCGCCTTCAGATAATTGGCAAGGAAGGTGAACTGGTCGGGGCGCAGACCGCCGATGTACTTCGGTTTGGCGTTCGGGTCATAGACCACGTCGTCCAGGAACACGAAGCTGGCCCCGCCCTCCTCCACCGCGTAGGTATCCGGGCCATACACGGCGCGCCAGCTGTCCAGCGAATGCAGGTCGTTGGCCGCGTCGAAATCGAGGTCGTGGTTGCCCGGCACATGGAACCACGGCACCTGCAGCTGCGCGGTGGCCTTGTTGAGCTCCGGGTACAGGCTCAGGTCGTCGTTGGCGATATCGCCGAGCGTGGTACCCAGGCGCGCCTTGTGCTTGCCGATGATCGGCTCGACGATGGCGCGCTGGTAATACCCCACTTCCTGGCGGGTCGCGGTCTGCGAATCGGAGAACACCAGCATGTCGAAACCGTCGCGCGCGCCATCGGCGTCCTTCAGCGGTTGCAGCGCAAAATCCCAGTTGCGGGTGTTGCTGCCGGTCGCGGCAATGCCGTCGTACTTCAATTTCGGCGAACCCTGTGGCACATAGTGCCGCCAGAAGCCCGGCATGCCATCGGCGCGGTCCGGGAAGCGAAACTCATCGGGCTTGATGACGAACACGGTCTGCCCATCGCGCACCGGCACGCTGTAGCTGCCATCCGCCGCCGTACGCACAATCACTTCGCCGTTGGAGACCTGCACACCTGCAAGTGCCGGGTCGGTGGGGCCGCGGCCGGGCTTGCCGTCGCGCTCCTGATAGACCTTGCCGGTGACGGTGGCCTCGCTGGCGGCCCAGGCCGGTGCGGAAATCAGCAGCAAACAGGCCAGCCAGGCGGTCTTGCAGGTCATCGGAGCGGTCCGTATCGAAGGGGGGCGATTGTAAAGCCCCGCATCATCGCGCGGACCGCGTTGCACCAACGTTAAACGGCGCCGGTCACCTCAACCGGCGTGGCGATCCTGCAGCACCGCCACCGCATCGGCCAGCGACAGTCCGCGTGCGCGCAGCAGCACAATCAGATGGAACAGCAGGTCGGCCGACTCGCCCAGCAGCGCGGCATCGTCCTGCGCCACACCGGCCAGCGCGGTTTCCACGCCTTCCTCGCCCACCTTCTGGGCGATGCGGCGCACGCCGTCCTCGAACAGACGGGTGGTGTAGCTCTTGTCCGGGCGCTGCTGCTCGCGCTGCTGCACCAGGGCGTCCAGACGTCCGAGGAAGTTGCCCGGGGCACGCTCGAAGCAGCTGTCCGCACCGGTATGGCAGGTCGGCCCGGCCGGGCGCGCGGTCACCAGCAGGGTGTCGTTGTCGCAGTCGATCCGCACCGCCAGCACGGTGAGCACGTTGCCGGAGGACTCGCCCTTGGTCCACAGGCGCTGCTTGCTGCGGCTGTAGAAGGTCATCTGGCCGGTCTGGAGGGTGACCGCCAGCGATTCGGCATTGGCGTAGCCCAGCATCAGCACGGCCAGGGTGTCGGCGTCCTGCACCACCACCGGCAGCAGGCCGTCGCCCTTGGACCAGTCCAGCTGTTCCAGCGCCTGACGCGACGGCAGCACTTCAATAGACATCACGTACCTCGATCTGTTGCGTGCGCAGGAACTGCTTCAGCGCGGGAATGGCAATCGACCCACTGTGGAATACGCTGGCCGCCAGCGCACCGTCCACGTCGGCCTGGTCGAACACATCGGCGAAGTGCTGCATCTCGCCAGCACCACCGGAGGCGATCAGCGGAACGTGGCAGACCGCACGGGCCTGGCTCAGCTGTTCCACGTCGTAGCCGCGGCGCACGCCGTCGCTGTCCATGCAGTTAAGCACGATCTCGCCGGCACCCCGGCGTTGTACTTCCTGCACCCAGTCCAGGGTCCGCACGGGTACGGCCTGGGTCTTGCTGGGATCGCCGGTGAAGCGGCGCACGCGCCACTGGCCATCCGCTTCGCGCACCGAGTCGATGCCGACCACCACGCACTGCACGCCGAACTCATCGGCCAGCTCGGTGATCAGCTCCGGCCGCCCCAGTGCCGGCGAGTTGATCGAAATCTTGTCGGCACCGGCAAACAGCACCCGGCGCGCGGTGTCCACGCTGTCGATGCCGCCGGCCACGCAGAACGGAATGTCGATCAGCCGCGCGATGCGTTCGATCCAGGCCACGTCCACCGAGCGCGCTTCCGGGCTGGCCCCGATGTCATAGAACACCAGTTCGTCCGCGCCCTGGTCGCGGTAGCGCTGCGCCAGCTCGGCGATGTCGCCCATGTCGACGTGGTCGCGGAAGCGCACGCCCTTGACCACGCGGCCGTCGCGCACGTCCAGGCAGGGAATGATGCGCCGGCTCAACATGCCAGTGCCTCGCCCAGGTCCATGCGCTTTTCCAGCAGCGCCTTGCCCAGCACCGCACCGGCGCATCCTGCCGCACGTGCAGCGGCCACGTCGGCCACGTCACGCACGCCACCGGAGGCCTGTACGGCAACGCCCGGAAGACGTGCAGCGAGGTGGCGGTAGAGCTCCAGATTCGGCCCGGCAAGCATGCCGTCGCGGGCGATGTCGGTGCACAGCAGGTGGCGCAGGCCGGCGGCCGCATAGCGGTCAGCCAACACGTCCAGCGTCACGCCAGCATTCTCGGTCCAGCCGTGCACCGGCAGCTGCCACAGGCCCTGTTCGTCCTGTCGGGCGTCCAGTGCGATGGTGATGCGCTCCGGGCCGAACTCGCCCAGCCAACCGATCACCTGTTCCGGCTGACGCACTGCCAGCGACCCGACCACCACGCGGCTGGCACCCGCATCGAGAATGCGCGCCACGTCGTCGCGGCCGCGCACGCCGCCGCCGGTCTGCACCTGCAGACCCGTATTGGCGCGGATCGCACCCAGCAGCGGGGCCAGGGTGTAGCCGCCGGCGCGGGCCGCGTCCAGGTCCACCAGATGCATCCAGCGTGCGCCCTGGGCTTCAAACGCCTGAGCGCGCGGCAGCGGGTCGTCGCCGTAGTGGGTTTCCTGCGCGTAATCGCCCTGGCGCAGGCGCACCACGCGGCCTTCGCGGATATCCAGTGCGGGGTAAACGGTGAAGCTCATACAGCAGTACCCTCAAGGAAGTTGCGCAGCATCAGCGAGCCGGTATCGCCGGAGCGCTCAGGATGGAACTGGGCACCGAAATAGCGCCCCTGCTCCACCATCGCGGTGAACAGGCCGCCGTGGTCACAGGCGGCCACGGTATGGGCGTTCAGCGGCGCGGCGTAGCTGTGCACGAAATACGCGCTGGCGCGCTCGGGTATGTCCTTCAGCAGCAGCGACGGTTTCAGCGGCAGCAGCCGGTTCCAGCCCATGTGCGGCACGCGGATGCCGGTGGCCGGCACCAGCTTGCGCACCGTGCCGGGAATCAACGCCAGCGTTTCCACGCCGGACTCTTCCGAATGCTCGAACAACAGCTGCATGCCCAGGCAGATGCCCATCAGCGGCACTTCCAGCCCTCGCAGCGGTTCCACCAGCCCCTGCTCGTGCAGGCGCTGCATGGCCGGCTTGGCCGCACCCACACCGGGCAGGATCACCCGCTGCGCGCCTTCCAGCCCGGCAGCGGTGCGCACCAACTGCACGCGCGCGCCGAGCCGCTCCAGTGCGTAGCGCACTGAACCCAGATTGGCCCCACCGGCATCAATCAGCGCAACTTCGGTCACAGCGCCCCCTTGGTGCTGGGCAGTGCCGTGCCCTGGCGCGGCAGCGCCTGGCGCAGCGCACGCGCCAGCGCCTTGAAGCAGGCTTCCACCTTGTGATGGTCGTTGTCGCCGCGCACGCTCAGGTGCAGGTTCAAGCCGGACGCATCGCACAGCGAGCGGAAGAAGTGCGGCACCAGTTCGGTCGGCATGTCGCCTACCCGTTCGCGCTTGAATTCACCTTCGAACACGAAGTACGGGCGACCGCTGAAATCGAGCGCCGCACTGGCCAGGGTTTCATCCATCGGCAGGGTGAAGCCGTACCGACCGATCCCGCGCTTGTCGCCCAGCGCCTCGCGCAGCGCCTGGCCCAACGCCAGCCCGGTGTCTTCGATGGTGTGGTGTTCGTCGATGTGCAGGTCACCCTCAGCTTTCACGCTCAGCGCGAAGCCGCCGTGCTTGCCGATCTGCTCCAGCATGTGGTCGAAGAACGGCAGGCCGGTGTGGGTTTTCGGCTCGGCCGTACGGTCCAGGTCGACGTCGACGCGGATCTTTGTTTCCTTGGTATTGCGCTGCACGGTTGCGCGGCGCGGGGCGTCGGCCAGTTCGTGGGCAATGCCATTCCAGTCCCACTCGCCGCCGAACTGTTCGGTGCGCAGCTGGTAGCCGTGGATGTTCATGTTCTGTGCGAACTGGATGTCGGTCGGGCGGTCGCCGACCATCGCCGAACGTGCCCAGTCGATGTTCCGGTCCTGCAGGTACGGCAGCATCATGCCGATGCCCGGCTTGCGGGTCGGCGCGTTGTCATGTGGCCAGGTGCCGTCGATCAGCACGTCACGGAACACGATGCCCTGGCTTTCGAAGATCTGCAGCATCAGGTTGTTGGGACCGTCGAAGCTCGCCTGCGGGTAGCCCTCGCTGCCCAGCCCGTCCTGGTTGCTGACGATCACGAACTGATAGCCGGCATCGCGCAGCTTGAGCATGGCCGGAATCACGTCACGCACGAAACGGATCTTCTCGTACGCGTCGATCTGGAAATCGGCCGGTTCTTCTATCAGGGTGCCGTCGCGGTCGACGAACAGAATGGGGGTCATGCGGCGGCCCTCCCGGCGGTGAGTACCTGCAGCACACGGTCGTTCTCGGCCGGGCTGCCCACGGTGATGCGCAGGGCGTCGCCCAGCTGCGGCGCAGCGCGCTGGTCGCGCACCACCACCCCGGCGGCGAGCAGTGCGTCGAAAGCGGCCTGGGCGTCATTGAAGCGGACCAGCAGGTAGTTGCCCTGCGAGGCGTAGACCCGGCGCACGCCGGGCGCATTGTGCAGCGTCTGCTGCAGGCGGGCGCGCTCAGCCTTTACTTCGGCCACGCGTGCTGCGGTGGTGGTCAATGCCGCCGGCTCCAGTGCGGCCAGTGCCAGCGCACTGCACGGTGCCGGCACCGGGTACGGGGCCTGGCAGCGGCGCAGCACCTGGATCAGTTCCGGCGCGGCGATCAGTGAGCCGATGCGGGCGGCAGCCAGCGCGTGTGCCTTGGACAGCGTACGCAGCACGGCAAGGTTGTCGTAGCGGTCCAGCAGGGTCACTGCGGAAGGCTGCTCGGCGTACTCGCTGTAGGCCTCATCCACCACCACCACTGCCCTGCCCCGCAGCGCGGTGGCGACGCGTTCGATCTCGGTCAATGCAATGCTGCTGCCCGCCGGGTTCGACGGCGTGCACAGAAACACCAGCTTGGCCTTGCCCGACAGCGCGGTGGCAATGATGGTGTCGATGTCGGCGTTGAGTCCTGCATCACTGTCTACCAGCGGCACCTCCAGCAGCGGCGCATTCTGCAGGCGTGCGCACACCGCATACATGCCGAACACCGGCGGGGTCACCAGTACCGCATCGTGGCCCGGTTCGCACAGAGCGCGCACCAGCAGGTCGATCGCTTCGTCGCTGCCGCGCCCGATCAGCAGTTGCTCGGGCGTGCAGCCGTACAGCGCGGCCAGCCGCGCACGCAGCGTCTCCGGCTGCGGTTCGGGATAGCGGCGTGCGCTGCCCTGCGGGTCGGCCGGGTTGGCCCAGGCCGACTCGTTGGCGTTGAGCCAGACATCGCCGACCAGCGCACTGCTGCGCGCCGAGGAGTAACCCGCGAACGCGCGCAGATCGTCGCGCACCAGCGAAAGCACGGAAGAGGCATTCATGCCGCCGTCTCCATGCGCAGCGCCACCGCATTCTCGTGCGCGTCCAAGCCTTCAGCGCGGGCCAGCACGCGTGCACTGTCACCAATGCCGGCAATGCCCTGCACCGTGGCCTGCTGCACGCTGATCATGTTCTGGAAGCTGGACACGCTGACCCCGCTGTAGGCGCGCGCGGCACCGGCCGTGGGCAGCACGTGATTGGTGCCGCTGCAGTAGTCGCCCAGTGCTTCCGGCGTGTAGTCGCCGAGGAACACCGAACCGGCAGCTTCCACCTGCGGCAGCCAGTCACGCGGCTCGCGCAGGGCCAGAATCAGGTGCTCGGGTGCGTAGCGGTTGCTGATCTGGAACGCCTGCACCAGCGACTCGACCAGGATCAGTCTGGAACTGTCCAAAGCCTGCGTGGCGATATCCGCGCGGGACAGCTGGGCCAGCTGCTGTTGCACCTGTGCCTCCACCTTTTCCAGCAGCGCGGCATCGTCGGTGAGCAGCAGCACCTGCGAATCGGGGCCGTGCTCGGCCTGCGACAGCAGATCGGCGGCGACGAACGCGGGGTTGGCACCGGCATCGGCAATCACCAGTACTTCCGATGGACCGGCCGGCATGTCGATGGCGGCGGCACCGTCCTGCGCGACCTGCTGCTTGGCTTCGGTCACATAGCTGTTGCCCGGCCCGAACAGCTTGTCGCAGGCCGGCACGCTGTCGGTGCCATACGCCATCGCCGCAATCGCCTGCGCGCCACCGAGCTTGAACACGCGGTCCACACCGGTAAGACGCGCCGCCACCAGCACGGCAGGATCGGCGGTGCCATCCTTGCGCGGCGGCGTGCACAGCACCACTTCGCGGCAGCCGGCCAGCTGTGCCGGTACACCCAGCATCAGCGCCGTGGACGGCAGCGGCGCGCTGCCGGCCGGCACGTACAGGCCGACCCGGCCAATCGCGCGCACCATGCGCTCGCAGCGCACGCCGGGCGCGGTTTCCACCGCGTAACCCTGGCTCATGCCGGCCTTGTGGAAGACACGGATGCGTTCGGCGGCATCGATCATCGCCTGGCGCAATTCGGCGGGCACGGCGCGTTCGGCGGCGGCGAATTCCTCGTCGCTGACTTCAAAGCTGTCGGGCGCGATGCCGTCGAAGCGCAGGCTGATTTCGCGCAGCGCGGCATCACCGTCTTCCCGTACGGCGGCAATCAGAGCGGCCACGGACTCGCGGGTGCGCGCGGCCACGGCTTGCACCGGGCGCTGCAGCGCATCGGCCTGCGCAGCGCTATCAAGTTGGTTCCATTGCAGACGATTCATGCCAGCGACCGCTCCACGCTCAGTACCTTCAAACCCTGCGCACCGGCGCGTTCGAGTTCTTCCAGACGCTGCCAGGTGAGCGCACCGTGGCACATGGTCTGCAGGCGCAGGTGGCCGCCGTCATCCGGCAGCTGTTCCAGCGGGTCGGCGTCGGGCAGCAGGCGGGTCAACTCGCTCACGCGCTCAGCGGCGGCGCGGAACATCAGCAGCTTGCTGTCCTGTTGCTTCACCACGCCGTCCAGGCGGCGCAGCAGCATCGCCATCAGGCCAGCGCGGGCATCGTCGGGAGTACGCACCGGGCCGGCCAGCACGGCTTCGCTCTCAAGCAGCGTTTCCACCGGCTTGAGCTGGTTGGCCGCCAGGGTCGCGCCGCTGGAGACCAGGTCGCAGATGAGATCGGCAGTGCCCAGGCGCGGGGCGATTTCCACTGAGCCGGAGAGCTCCACCACTTGGGCATCGACGCCCTGCGCGGCGAGCCAGTCGGTGAGGATCGCGGGATAGCTGGTGGCGATGCGCTTGCCGGCCAGCTGCTGCACGCCCTGCCAGTCCCATTCCTCGGGCACGGCCAGCATCAGCCGGCACTGGCCGAAGTTGAGACCACGCAATGCCTGGTACGTATCGGGCAGACCGATCTGGCGGCGCGCGGCGGCCTGTTCGTCCAGTTCGTTGCGGCCAACGATGCCGAAGTCGCAGACGCCATCGGCGATCAGGCCGGGAATGTCGTCGTCGCGCACCAGCAGCAGGTCCACCGGCAGCGACTCGCCATAGCAGAACAGCTTGTCGCGGCTCTGCCGCCAGCTCAGCCCGCAGGCGGTCAGCAGGCTGCGGGCGGGCTCGGCGAGGCGGCCACTCTTCTGGATGGCGATACGCAGCCGGTCGCGGGCCGGGGCGTTCTGGGTTGCACTCATGGGGGAGGTCTCTACTCGGATTCGGGGGTGGCAGTCGTGACGGCGATGGCGGCGGCATAGCCGCGATGCCCATGCTCGAGGGAGCGGGCGACGCGCCCGGTGGTGGTCACGCTGACACCGGTCAACTCATGGATTTCGCGATACGGCACGCCCTGCTGCAGCAACGGCACCACCTTCCAGCGGTCAGCCAGGGCTTCCAGCTCGGCGGGGGTGCACAGGTCACGCAGGAAGGCGGTGACCTGGTCAGGTTCAGTCAGGCCAGCAAAGGCCCGCGCCAGGCACTCAAGGTCAGCCTGGGGGTCCTTCTGACGGGGGTCGGGGCGTGTTTTCATCGTATCAATGTAATAGCGTGCTATTACATTAGCGCAAATTCGGCCCCGTGCCAAATCTTCGCGGGATCTGCTTTCGTAGAGCCGGGCTTGCCCGGCTGCTGTTGGATTCAGGCGAACAGCTGACAGTCAACGGTTTCCGTGCTTGGGCGCACCGGGGTGGGTTCGCGGGACACGCCGTGAATCCCCCTCCGGGGCCCGGCCCAACCGCCAGCGGTTGGGCCGGGCCCCGGAGGGGGACTTGCGCCGTCCCCCGGAACGCCCATCTCGAGCCGCCAAATCAGGGGAACGATGGCCACCCGCTGTTCGCCTGAATCCAACAGCAGCCGGGCAAGCCCGGCTCTACGGATGGCGTGCAATCAAGCCGTCCCAGCACCCCCGGAAACAACAACGGCACCGTCAGGTGCCGTTGTTGTTTGGACCTTTCAACACATACCTCACGCCATCGCGCGGGTCTGTTCCAGTTCTACCTGCAATGCGCTCGCCAGCTCTTCGCGGGCGACTTCGAACTGCTGTTCGCGCAGCAGGTCCTTCACCGCCACCACGCCGCGTGCCAGTTCGTCTTCGCCGGCCAGTACCACGAAGCGGATGCCCGCCTTCGCGGCGTACTGGAACTGCTTGCCGATCTTCTTCGGCTCCATCTGCACCTCGGTGTTGATGCCACCGGCGCGCAGGCGGCGGGCCAGGTCCAGCGAGTCCGGCAGGCCGTTGTCGTCCATCAACGCCACCAGCGCGTGCACGCTGCTGTCCTCGATGCCGGCAATCAGCCCGGCTTCCTGAAGCTGCCAGAACAGGCGGCTCAGGCCGATCGAAATGCCCACGCCCGGCAGCTTCGACTTGGTGTAATGGCTGGCCAGGTCTTCGTAACGGCCGCCCGAACAGATCGAGCCGATCTGCGGGTGGTCGGTCAGCGTGGTTTCGTACACCGTGCCGGTGTAGTAATCCAGGCCGCGTGCAATCGAGAAGTTCAGGCAGTACGACGTTTCCGGCACACCCAGTGCCTTCACCAGCGTCAGCACCTCGCGCAGTTCGGCCACGCCCACCTTCAGCGTTTCGCTTGCGGCCGCGTCCGCCACCAGTGCGTCCAGCTGGGCCAGTGCATCGGCGTGGCTGGTCGAACGCACGGCCACGAACGCCAGAATGCGTTCCACCTGCTCGGCGGGGATACCAAACCCTTCGCCGGTCAGCGTTTCGCGCACGTAGTCCGCGCCGCGCTTGTCCAGCTTGTCCACTTCGCGCAGCACCGCGAGCTGGCGCTCACCGTCGGCCACGCCCAGGCTTTCGAAGAAGCCGCGCATCAGCTTGCGGTTGTTCAGCTGCACCGAGAAATCACCGATGCGCAGCTCGGAGAACACCGCGTGGATCACCGCCAGCACTTCCGCGTCGTAGCGGGTGCTCAGCGTGTCCTTGCCGATCACGTCGATGTCGCACTGGTAGAACTCACGGAAACGACCGCGCTGGGCGCGCTCGCCGCGGTACACGCGCTGCATCTGGTAACGGCGGAACGGGAAGGTCAGGTCGTGCTCGTGCTCGGCCACGTAACGGGCCAGCGGCACGGTCAGGTCGAAACGCAGGGCCAGTTCCGGCAGGCTCTTGTCGCCGGCTTCCGCCGCGTTGGCCAGGGCACCGGTGGACTGCGCGAAGTACACCTGACGCTCGGTTTCACCGCCGGACTTGGTCAGCAGCACATCCGACAGTTCGAACACCGGCGTTTCGACCGGCAGAAACCCGAACCGCTCGTAATTGCGACGGATGACGTCCAGCATGCGCTGGAACGCGATCTGCTGGCGTGGCAGCAGTTCCAGGGTGCCGGACGGCGTACGGGGCTTGATCACTTGCGGGGCTCCTGCTCGAAACGTGGGGTGTGCGGACCGGCTATTGTAGCCGCAGCCGGCCTTCCGGCCCCAATGAGGGGCTGTAATCCGGCTGAACTGCCGCATGAAGTATCATAGGGGTGTCCCGCTTACTGGCTGCACATGACCCGGCCCCATTCCGGCACCGCACTTTCCGCTGTAGACGACCCCGCACCGGGGTGTTCGACACTGAAGGACTGCCTGCACTGCTCGGTCCGCCATCTGGCGGTCTGCTCGGCGCTGTCGCCGGATGAAGTGCAGGCGCTGGAGCGGGTGACGGTCTCGCAGCCGCTGCCGCTGGGGGCCACCCTGGCCCGCGCCGGCGAGCCGCGCCAACATGTCTATACCTTGACCAGCGGCGCACTGCGGCTGGTCCGCACCCTGGCCGATGGCCGCCGCCAGATCAGCACCTTCGTGCTGCCCGGCGACTACCTTGGCCTGACCGGCAGCGACCATCACCGCTACGACATCGAGGCCATCGCCGACAGCCGGGTGTGCCGGGTGGCGCTGAGCCAGATGAAAGACCTCCGTGCGCGTTATCCGCACCTGGAGCGCAAGCTGCTGCAGCGCGCCTGCCAGGAATTGGACGCTGCCGCCGATGCGGCCTTGGCGCTGGGCCGGCTGCAGCCGGCGGAAAAGCTGGCTGATTTCCTGCTGCGGCTGGCGGCGCGTGAAGCACCGTTGGGCGGGAATGCGCTGCGGGTGACCCTGCCGATGGGGCGTGGCGATATTGCCGACCATCTGGGGCTGACGATGGAAACGGTGAGCCGTACGTTCACCAAGCTGCGTCAGTCGGGGCTGATCGCCCTGCCCCATCTGAACACCGTTGAGATTCTGGATCAGGATGGGTTGCGCGAGCTTTCGGCCGACGAAGGCTGGGCGTAAAGGCACCTTCGGGGCTCACGCGTACTATAAAAACGACGCGATGTCGTAGAGCCGGGCTTGCCCGGCTGGCCTTTTGCGCGCGAACGGCAGCCGGGCAAGCCCGGCTCTACGTGGATGGTTCACCACAATGGCGCGTGGCGACGCGTTTATCCGTTCGGCCGCGCATTGCGTAGTGACGGGCCATGCCCGTCACGCAATCACCCCAACAACACCTCACGCAACGCCGCATATTCCGGCGCACACGGCTCCGCCTTCGCCGGACGCTCCAGCAATTCCGCCAACGCCGCCGGCACTTCCAACGGCCGCCCGATCAGTGGCTCCACCACCGATTCAAACTTCGCCGGGTGCGCGGTCGCCGCGACGGCCCAATGCCCCTGCACGCCTTCAGCCCGCAACTGCTCCAATAGATGCACCGCGGTCGCCGTATGCGGACAGAACACCTCCCCCGCCTCGGCATGACGCCGGGTAATCACCTCACGAATCGCCGCGTCATCCACCGATTCCGACCGGAACGCCCCGCGCAACGCCACGTCATCCTCGCCAAACAGCCACCGCAACCGCTCGAAGTTGCTGGGCGCGCCCACATCCATGGCATTGGCCAACGTCGCCACACTGGTCGCCGGGCTGTACGCCGCGCCATGGAAGAAGCGCGGCAGCACCGCGTTGGCATTGGTGGCCAGCGCGATCTGCCCGATCGGCAGGCCCATGCCACGCGCCAGCACCGCCGCCATGGCATTGCCCAGGTTGCCGGTCGGCACCACCAGATTCAGCACTTCCCCGGTGGCGGCGTGGTGATTCAACGCGGCATCGGCGTAGTAGCTCATCTGCGGCAGCCAACGCCCCAGACTGATGCTGTTGGCCGAACTCAGCGGCACCTGCTTCTGCAGTTCCTCATCGCCCAGCGCCTGCTTCACCATCGCCTGACAGTCGTCGAACGAGCCGTCCACACGCAGCGTGTGGATGTTGTCGCCGAAGCAGCCGAGCTGATGCGCCTGCCGCGGCGACACCCGGCCATCCGGATACAGCACCACCACGCGGATACCGGGTTGACGATGGAACGCAGCCGCCACCGCCGCGCCGGTGTCGCCGGAAGTGGCCACCACAATGGTCAGCGGACGGCTCTGGTCGCGCTGCAGCCGCGACAGGCTGGCGGCCAGGAAGCGCGCGCCGAAGTCCTTGAACGCGGCGGTGGGGCCATGGAACAGCTCCAGCACGTGATCGCCCGGGGTGGACAGTGACACCAATGGGGCTGGAAAAGTAAACGCCTGTTCGCACAATGCCGCCAGATCCCCCTGCAGAGCGTCGCCGGCAAAGTACGGGGCCAGCACCGCTTCTGCATTGGCACCCAGGCTGCCGCGCGTTGACCATGCCTGCGGCTCCGGCCGCACTTCCGGCACATACAGACCGCCATCGGGGGCGAGGCCGGCGGCGAGCGCCTGGCTGAGTGACGCGGCGGGCGCGGCGTGACGCGTAGAAACGAAATTCATGAAAAGTCCTGAAGGTAGATAGACGAACCCGTGCTCACAGCAGATGCGCTGCCGGCGCGTTCAACGGCGATACCCATGCCTGGCTGTCGAAACCGGCCTCGGCAAACGCCTGCTGCAACGAGGCACGTGCGGCTTCCGCCGCTTCGCGCTGCTCGAACCAGGCGAACACGCTGGGCCCGGCTCCTGAAATGCTCGCGCCCATCGCACCAGCCGCCAGCGCGGCATCCCGGGCAGCTTCAAAGCCGACGATCAGCGCAGCACGGCGCGGTTCAACCAGCACGTCACGCAGCCCTGCCCGCACACGCGCGGCATCACCGCTGTAACAGCCACTGATCACCAGCGCCAGATTGGCGCTCTGCGCCACGAATTCGGACAACGCGTAGTGCCCCTGCAAGGCGGCGCGTGCACGGCGTGTTTCCAGTACCGCATCCGGATGCACCAGCAGGCTGTGCCACGCGTCCGGCACCGGCAGATTCACCAGGTGATCCGCCGTGCTCAACACCAGCCCGCCGAGCAGCATCGGGCCCAGGTTGTCACCATGCCTTCCGCCGCTGGCTACCGCCTCACCGGTGAGTGCGAACGGATACAGCGCCTCACGAGACAGCGGCGCATCCAGCAGCGCGTTTGCTGCCACCAGTGCCGCCACGCAGGACGCTGCCGAGCCACCCATGCCCGAACCAAGCGGAATGCCCTTGTCGATCTCCAGCTGGAATCCGAACGACAACTCCAGCGCCTCGCGCAGCGCGATCAATGCCGCACCGGCGGTGTTGGCGGCAGCCTCCCGCGGTAGATCCACCGTGGTGCCACGAATCGCCGCAATGCGCACCTCCGGCTCGGCAATACGCCGCACCGTGACGGTGTCGCCCACCCCGGCGATGGCGTGGCCGAGAATGTCGAACCCCACCGCCACGTTGCCGACCGACGCCGGCGCAAACGCGCGTGCGATGCTGCCCACGCTCACAGGCGCGCCCCTTCGCCGGCGGCCACCCGCAGCACATCGGCAAACACACCCGCAGCGGTCACTTCCGGGCCCGCGCCCGGGCCCTGCACCACCAATGGGTTGTCGCAGTAACGGCGCGTGGTGAACGACACCACATTGTCGGTGAGGCGCAGGTTGGCGAAGGCATGGCTGACCGGCAGCTCCACCAGCCCGACCTGTGCACCTTCATTCGACAACCGCGCCACATAACGCAGCACTGCGCCGTGCGCCTTTGCCTGTGCCAGCCGTTCGGCAAATGCCGCATCGACGCTGGACAGGCCGGCCATGAAATCGGCCACGCTGGATTCGCGCAGAGATTCCGGCACGAGGCTTTCAACCCGCACCTGTTCCAGACTCAGTTCGCGTCCGGCCTCGCGCGCCAGAATGACCAGCTTGCGCGCCACGTCCACACCAGACAGATCATCGCGCGGGTCCGGTTCGGTATAGCCCAGCCGGCGCGCTTCGGTGACCAGCTGCGAAAACGGAGCCTGCCCGTCGTATTTGTTGAACAGCCAGGCCAGCGTGCCGGAGAAGATCCCATCAATGGCCAGGATCTCATCACCGGTATCGACCAGATCGCGCAGCGTGGTGATCACCGGCAACCCTGCGCCCACCGTGGCTTCATAGCGGAAGCGCGCGCCACTGGCCGCTGCGGCCTCGCGAATGGCGTGATAGCGCGCCAGCGGACCCGCACCGGCCTGCTTGTTCGGGGTGACTACATGGATGCCCGCCGCCAGCCAGCCGGCATAGCGCTCAGCCACTTCGGCGCTGCCGCTGCAGTCGATGATCAGTGCATGCGGCAGGTGTGCGGACTGCAGGTGTTCAGTGAATCTGTCCAGATCAGAGGCTTCGCCCTGCCCGGCCAGTGCGGCGCGCCAGTCACCGCTGAGACCACGCGTCTCCAGCCGCATGCGGCTGCGCGAGGCCACCGCGCGCAGGCGCAGGTCCACGTTGGCGCGGGCCAGCAGCCCGCCATGCGTGGCCAGCAACTGGTCCAGCAGCGCCGCACCCACGTTGCCCGGCCCGATCACCCCGACCGAGAAGGTCTGCGGCGACAGCCAGAAGCCGGCATGCGCCGCACGCAATGCCTTGGTCGCCTGACCGCTGTCCACGGCAACGGAGATGTTGCGCTCGGATGAGCCCTGCGCAATCGCCAGGATGTTCACCTGCGCACGGCCCAGCGATTCGAACAACCGCGCGGCCACGCCCGGCTGCCCGGCCATGCCATCACCCACCGCTGCCAGTACGCTGACGTTGTCGGTCAGCTGCACGCGCTGCACCTGGCCAACACTGAGCTCATGTGCAAAGGCCTGCAGCAGCGCTGCGCGTGCCGCCGCCGCTTCGGCCTGGCGCACCACGCAGCAGATGGAGTGTTCGGATGACCCCTGCGAGATCATCACCACGGACACGTGTGCATTTCGCAGTGCTGCGAACACGCGCTCGGCAGTACCCGGCACGCCGATAAGCCCGGTGCCTTCCAGGTTCAGCAGCGCCAGGTCCGGGCTCAGGGTCAGGCCCTTGATCGGGCCGCCCACGGTGCGCTCGCCGGTGATGCGGGTGCCCGGGTGACCGGGCTGGAAGGTGTTGCGGATGATGATGGGCAGGCCGCGCTCGATCGCCGGCGACATGGTCTGCGGGTGCACCACTTTTGCACCGAAATAAGCCAGTTCGCAGGCTTCGTCGTAGCTCAGCGCTTCCAGCTGCACCGCTTCGGGCACGACGCGTGGGTCGGCGGAGAGCACGCCGTCCACGTCGGTCCAGATATGCAGTTCGTCTGCATTGAACAGCGCCGCGAAGATCGCGCCGGAGTAGTCGCTGCCGTTGCGCCCCAGCGTGGTGATGCGGTCGCGGCGATCGCGCGCCACGAAGCCGGTCGCCACCACTCTCGGGCCCGGGTTCGCTTCGCGCCATTCGGCCAGGCGATGCGCGCTCTGTACCCAGTCCACGTCCACGCCGAGTTCGCCGCGGTCCACCACCAGCACGTCGCGCGCATCCAGCACCGCGCAGTCGTGTCCGATGCTGCGGAAATAGTGACCCAGCAGATGCGCCGAATACACCTCGCCCAGACCCTGCACGCGGTCCAGTACTTCCGGCGGCAACCCGCCGATCACACCCAGCGCGGCCAGCACTTCAGCCAGATGATCGAAGCGCGCGTCCAGCCACTCCACCGTGGGACCGGAATACTCGCCCAGCAGCGCCACCGCCGCACCGCGATGGCGTGCGCGCAGTGCGTGCCAGTCATCGCGCCACTGCGGGGCATCTTCGGCAGCACGTTCGGCCAGTGCGATCAGCGCGTCGGTGACGCCCTTCATCGCTGAGACCACGGTGACCTGCACGGCCTCGTCGCGGGCCAGCAGCAACTGGGCCACATGGCGGTAACGCTCGGCGTCGGCTACCGAGGTGCCGCCGAACTTGTGCACCACCGTGGCGGTGGCGACTTTCAGCGGCGAAAGCGGCGCGGAAGCAGCGTCGGCGTCAGAAGATGGAGCGGCAGCGATGGACATGTTGACCTCGTTTGAGGCCCCGCGTCATCCAGGCTCAAGGGAATTCCCCGCCACCTGGTCTGGTGCGGGGCCGTGGTTTTCGGAAGTTACGCGAAGACGACGGACCGCACCGGACGAGTGGTACCGGTGGTAATGGTGGTGGTGCCGATGGTGCGACCAGACGTCTGCGCGCCGCCGATCAGGGCGGTGGTGAGCAGAGCAGCGGTGGCGGCGGCGATCAGGACCATGCGCCAAGAAAACACCGCCGCCGGGCAGCTTGTCAAGTGTTGCGCTGCAAAAATCCAAACCCGTCAATCTTCAGGCAACGTCGTTGAAACGTTACGAATGTGACCATCCAGGCCGCGCAATGGTTTTCACCCGACGTGCTCGGCCACCGCACGCGGCGGTCGATGCGCATGCGCACACAGCAGCACCCCCGAAACCAGGCAGGCAATCGCCAGCAGTTCCATCAACGTCGGCCAGCGCTGCTGCCACGCGAACCCGTACAACAGCGCAAACAGGGTCTCGAACACGATCATCTGCCCGGTCAGCGTCAGCGGCAGGTTCTGGCTGGCGCGGTTCCAGCAGGCATTGCCCACCACCGAGGCCACCACCGCCACGCCGGCGCTGATCACCCAGAACCACACCCAGTCCGACGAGGCATGCGCAGTGGCCGACGGCAACACGAACGCACTCGGCACCAGCAGCAGTGCCAGCCCGCCCGTGGCCACGCCGGTCAGCAACGACCAGTCATGCCCGGACAGATCCTGCCGCCGGGCCAGCCAGCGGCTGTTGCCGATGGAATACAGCGCCCATGAGAACAGCGCGCCGAACGCACACACCAGCCCCAGCAGACGCCGCCCCACCGAGCCTTCCGCATGTTCGGCCTGCAACGCCTCGTAGCCAACCAGCGCCACGCCCAGCACACATAGCGCCAGCGCCGGGGCCAGCTGCTTCAAGGGCACCGCGCCTTTCTCGCGCACGCCCACCAGGGTCACCACGACCGGAATGAGCCCCACAATCAGTGAAGCCGCCGCACCGCCGGCCCATTGCACCGCGTTGGACAGCAGCACGAAGTACACCAGGTTGCCGGCCAGGCTGAGCCAGAGCAGGCCCTTCCATTCGGCCGCACCGATGCGCGTGCGAAGTTCCTTCCAGCGCGGGGCCAGCAGGATGATCGCGATCAGGCCGTAGACCAGGTAGCGCCCAGCCGAGAGCTGCACCGCACTGAACTGGCTGAGCACGGCAGGAGCCAGAAACACCACGCCCCACAGCGCGCCAGCGGCGACGCCGTTGGCAATGCCAACGCCCATTGAACGGTTCATCTGACGGCGGGGCTCCGGATGGGGGGAGCCGGGAGTTTAGGGGGAGTGGTGGGGGATTTCTTGACCCAGGCTACTGCAGTGGGGTTATCGGGTTGCCAGCCAGCGGCCGGCACTACCGTCGGGCTATCAGGCATCCGGTAGTGCCGGCCGCTGGCCGGCAACACGCAATGCCCGATAGAACCGCCGATACTCCGCCGGCGTCATCCCCCACTCGCGCCGCAGCGCACGGGTCAGCGCACTCTGCTCCGAATACCCGGCCTGCTGCGCGATCTCCGCAATCGAAGCGTCGCTTTCCACCAATTGCGCGCGCGACCAGCGCAACCGGCACCCGCTCAGCCACGCCTGCGGACTCAACTCGAACGCCTGCTGAAACAACGCATGCAAGCGGCTGCCGCTGACCCCCACCGCCGCCGCAATCCGCACCACCGGCCACTCCTGCCCGGGAGCCTGCGCTATCCGCGCACACACTGCCTGCAACCGCGTCGCCGTGCCCGCCGGCGAAAACGCCTGCAGCAGCACCGGCAACTCGCGCTCAACCACTGCGTCGTCCACCGCCTCGCCCGGCAACATCGCCAGCCGCCGCGCCATCGCCCGCACCGGTGCCGGCAACGCCAGGGTCGGCAGCGCGTTCAAGCGCTCCAGCGTGTGGTCGTCAAACATGTCGGCCGGGCAATCGACAATCAGAAACCGATCGTTGGCCGTCGCTGTCTGCGCGTGCCCCGCCTGCGGGGCCACGAAAATGCCCTGCAGCACATCCAAACGACTGCCCCGCCCCTCCAGCTCAAACGACAGCTCGCCCTGCAGCGGCACCACCCACTGCGCCACATCGTGCCGGTCCACCGAAGAGGACGGCCCATAACGGCGCAGGTTGAAGGCAGCGGACGACATCACAGAACGTAACGAAACCTGGACAGGAGAGCCAGTCTGCCCCCCAAGTCTCCCCGCTGCAACGCACCACGTGCACCGGCCCTTCATTGCAATGGCGCGTGGCGACGCGTTCGTCGCCTGGACGCCGTGCTGCTACGTCGGCGCGGCTTGCCCGGCTGCTCTTCGCGCACACCACACCCGCCTCTGAAACCTCTCCCAAAATCCCAGTGCTATATTCCAAACCGTCCCGTACAGCAAAGGAGTGCCGAAATGACGAACCCCCGCCTTCCCGCCCTGCTGGCCCTGGCCCTCGCCGCCGCCCCGCTGGCCAGCGCCGAAACCGCCACCACCCCACTCCCGTCCAACTCGCCCAACCGCGTGGCCCCGGCTCCGAACTGCATGGACGCCCGCGGCCTGCGCGAAATGAACCAGGTGAGCGACACCCACATTTCCCTGCGCGCCGCCGACCAGTCCACCTGGAAGGTCACCTTCAAGGAAAACTGCCCCGGCCTGATGGCCTCACCCAACCCGCGCATCCTGGCAGATGAGAGCTGGGTCTGCGGCACCGGACAGGAACGTGTCGTGGCCGATGGCAAGGACTGCGGCATCGTCTCGGTTGAACCGATGACCCGCAAAGAATTCGCTGAAGAAGCCCGGCAAGCGGACCGCGGCGGCATCGCCACGCTGGCGGCCGTCAACGTCAAAGAATCCAAGCGCACTTTGCGCGGCTCTACCTCGTACTGCTTCGACACACGCCACGTACGTAGCTACGGCGACAACGTCAAAGGCTTCACCGTGCAGACCAACCCCAAGCGCTCCGGTGGCAACAAGGAGTATGTGGTCGAAGTGGGAGCCAACTGCCGCGCCCTGATGCATTCGCCAGCGATCCAGTTCCGCTCCGGCTTCGGCACCAGCCTGATCTGCGGGAACCCCGGCGACGTGGTGGTGATGACCTCACAGGTCAACGCCCCGGGGGGCGGGGATGCGACCGGCGAGGATCTTTCCTTCATCAACCGCAGCGCCGGCCTACCGCGCGCCTCCATGGGCATCGGCGACCGCTGCGAAGTGCTGGCCGTGTACCCGGCCGGCTGATCGGCGCTCAGCGCCGCTGAATGGGCGTTGCCGGTGGCCGATCGTCCAGCGTTCCCAGCGTAAACCGGTAGCCTGCATCTTCCAGCAGCCGCCGCATGCGCAACTCTGCGCGTTTGGGCGAACCCAGAGAAACCGGTGCATGCAGCGCGTAGGCAACCGGCTTGCCATCCAGCGCCTCGCGAGTAACCGACGAATGGTTGGTCTCACATGCTGCAGCCCACAGATCCTGCAGCTGCCTGGGCCCGATGGACTGGTTGTGGCCGAGGCGGAGCGTCAGCCAGCGCATGCTTTCCATGGCAGTTCCAGTAAGGATGTCGTTCGAGTATGCCCCATCCGCGCCGCAGGGGTTGGAAAAAGAAAATGCCCCGGCTGGGCCGGGGCATTCCTCAAGTGCTACCAGCACTCAATGCAGCGTTTAGTGCTTCATGGCGTGCTTGCGGTCGCGCATCACCGCATGGGTCTCCTGCACGGTCGGCAGGAAGCGGGTGATTTCCTGGCGCGCGGCCGGGGTCAGATCGTTATCAGTGGCGGCGTCCTTGAACGCCTTCAACAGACGGTCTTCGGACTCTTCCAGCTCGGCCACATAGCCGTACTGGGTGTCACCAAGGGCGGCGCGGACCTTGCCATAGAACTGCTGCATCGAACCCACCATGGTGCCGTGCTTGGCCGGCTCGCCACCGGTAGCGACCACGGTGCTGCTCAGCGAGGTGACGATGTCAGCCTTGACGCCCGCAATGCGGGTGAACAGTGCGGACAGCTCGGCATCCTTCACCTTGCCGGCGGCTTCGGTGTAGAAGTCCTTGCCGTCGCGGGCGATTTCGATCAGGTCGTTGAGGGTGTGCTCGGTGTTGGACTGGGTGCTCACGTGTATCTGCTCCTGTTGTTTCGCGGATGTATTTCGCGGATGGCCCGTCTTGGGTGGACTCACTTTTCCCGATTGCAAATGAAGTCCGCGTGACCTTCAAATCACATGGTTAAGCCTTGTATTCCTGCTGAAAAACCAATGTCTTCAAGATGTATACGATGCGAGGGTTGAACATCACCTGGTGTTTCTTCGTTGCTTCAATTTCGCCAGAATCTGACCGGCTGCTGCGGTCAGCAACACCAGGCTGTTGGTCACCACGAATACCCAGGATTGCAGCAGTGCGCTGTAACAGAATGAACAGCAGCGAGGCCGTGATCTGCCCTACGAACAGCCAGCCCGATACGGCTTCTGTTCCGTTGGCCTGCCACTGTTTCCAGATCTGCCGCCACAGCGTGATGACGAGTACCAGGGTCGCTGCCCAACCGATGAGATCCACCGGTTCCACGGTCAGGCCCATTCAGGGATCAAGACGCCCCCGGCAGTGGAGGAATCGGGTACGCCGGTTTCCAGGCATCTCAGGAAGTGGCTGAATCCGTTCGGAGCACGGGCTTCCCTTCGTGCACTGGTTATCACGCGCGGTGCGCCCAGGCGTGCCACGTTGCCGCCTGCGCGCTCGATGGCTTCGATCAGTGCCACATCCTCTCCACATGTCAGCGGCTGGAAGCCGCCGCTGCGGCGATAGGCAGCGGCGCTGAAACCCATGTTGGCCCCGTGCACATGCCGATGGCCGTTGCGCGCGCATTCGCTGCGGGCGAAGCGCCGACCTACCGCCGGGCTGAAATCTTCCCAGTCATCCACCTGCACCACGCCACAGAACGCGTCCGCTGCGCAGGCCAGCTGCGCGGCGAACCAGTCATCCGGGACGGTGCTGTCTGCATCGGTGCAGCTGATCCATCGCGCGCCCTGCGCCACCGCCACTTCAGCGAGGCGAGCGCGCGTCACGCCCACATTGCCGGCGTCCACAAGGACGGTTTCTACCCCGAAACGCCTGCACACCACTTCGGTGCCATCGGCGCACCGATCCAGCCCGACAAGTATGCGCACTTCTTCCCGCTCAAGCGCAGGGTGGTCTGCGGCCTGTTGCAGCGACTGCAGGCAGGCCCCGATCAGCGCCTCCTCGTTGTGGGCGGGCACGATAGCCGCGATCATCGCAGCCCCTCGCGTGCGGCCACCGAGGTGGTCATCCGCGACCAGCCCTGCAGAAGCAGGTCCTCATCGCGGTAGCAGAACAGCTGCGGCAGCCGCGCGTCGAACTGGGCGTGCACGAAGCCTGCATCGCAGCGCGCCTCATCGAACGCGTGCAGCCAATGGCAGCTGAGCAGCACGCCATCAAAGGAAAGGCTCCCACACAGCCGCCCTGCCATGTCACGCATCTGTTCGGGTGACAGGTAGTAGCCGATCTCGCTGAACACGATCAGATCGAAGCGACCTTCCGGCCACTGCTGCGGATGCTGCGCACACTCCAGGGTCACGTGGTCCTGGTCGGCCAGCGAAGCGCGCGCGGTGGCAATCGCCGCCTCACTGAGGTCGGTCGCGTGCAGCTGCGCACAGCGGTGCGCCAGCTCTGCGGTCAGCACGCCGTTGGAACAGCCCAGCTCCCAGCCACGTTCATAGCGTGGCGAAGGCAGGCTGGCCAGCAACAACGCGCGCTTTCGCGCCTCATACCAGCGCGTGCGATAGCCAAACGGATCGTCATTCTCATAGACATGATCGAAGTAAGCGACATTGCTCATGAAAGCAGCACCTCGTAGTCGCGTTGGAACCGTCGCAGCACGTACTCTGGGAGAATCGGCGGGCTGGTTAGCTCGCGCACGGCTCCGGTCTGGGTCACGAATTCCTCGATGGCCTGGCGTTTCCGCAGCAGTAGCGAAGGGGCCAGTGCAAATCGCGATGCGCCCTGCCACACCCGAGGTGCCACCGACGGGTCAAGCCAGTGCCACCCCCACACGGGATACTCACGCCGCCCACAACCGCATGCTGCGGCGGCCTGTGCGCACGCGCGGCCCACCGCTTCATGATCCGGGTGCCCATCCAGATGCCACGGAGCCAGCAGCAGGTCGCCGTCGCGCAGTGCCGCACGCAGCCACTGCTGAAGGTCCGCTTCGTGCGCGGCCACCGTTCCGTCACCTACGTGCCAGGCAATTCTCGGCGCTTCCGCCAGCCCCAGGCGCTCCAGCGCCCGGTCCAGCTCCAGTTGCCGGGCGTCGCGCAGCCGCTCCGGCGGCCAGTCCGGTTGATCCGGATAGCACGCCTCTCCGTCGGTGACGGAGATCACCAGCACCTCGCACCCATGGGCATGCGCGCTCGCCATCAGCCCGCCGCAGGCAAGCACCTCGTCGTCGGGGTGCGGTGATACCACTACCAGCCGCTTTACACCCGCGAACAGATGCTCAGGGTCTTCAGTTGGGAGCTCACGCAGCCAGCTGCATTCGCGCCACGCCTGTTCCGGCACGCCATCGCCTTCAATCCGACGCAGCTCGGCATCCGCAGCGATGGAAGGCTTGTTTACAGACGCCATGGGTGTTCCTCCGCATGGCACAGCGCACCGAGGTCCTGCCAATCCCGGTCGGCATGGCTTTGCCGGATGAACACCGTAAGATCACTCCAGCGCTGCGCGTGGAAGGTGTCCAGACACATCGGCCCCGGCCCCAGTGCGCGCCCGACCAGATCCAGCGTGTGCATGCACGCCCGCTCGACCACACTGCGCACACGGATGACCGCCATGCGGTGGGAGGTGTGCGGGTCGGCATCGATCTGTGCAGCCAGTTCGCGCAGCAACGCCGCGCAACTGGCCAGTTGCATGTCCACCTCGCCCAGCAGCCCAGCAGCCACACCCGGCTGCGCGCAACGCTCGGCGCGCCGCAGCGGCTCGGCCAACGCGACCGCCGCCCCGTACCAGCATGCTGCAATGCCCGCTCCGCCGTGCCAGAAGCCGGGTCTCTCAAGATAGGCATTGCTGGCCCCGATCTCCACCGCCGGCACCTGGTTGAAATGCGCGGTACCGCTGGGAATGCGGGCCATGCCGGTTGCCACCCACCCGTTGGTGTCGAACTGCACCCCGGGATGGCGCGCATCCACCAGGAACAGCCGGGTGCGTTCCTCTTCGCGCATCGTCACCAGTGCCATGTCCACCCAACCCGCGCCCGAGCACCACGGCTTGCTGCCGCTCAGCGTGCGGCCGCAGGGATCCAGCTGCAGGGTTTCCTGCGGACCGTGCGCCGCCCACACCGCTCCCAGCGCCTGTGCCGGCGGCAGCCGTTCCGGTGCCAGGGCAAGCAGAATGGCGCGCGCGTCGTAATGCGCTTCCAGTACTTTCACCAGGCACAGGTCCTGCGCCGCCATGTGCGCCAGCGCCTGCCAGCGGCCGAGCGTATCGCCGCCTCCCGGCATGGGCAGCGCGGGGACTTTGGCCACCCACGTGCGGGCAGCTGTTTCGACCGGGTCGCCGCCCCGTGCCGGGGTGGTTTCGTGCAGCACCGCGACCATCAGGGCACCTTCCCTGTCAAACGAGGCATGAGGATCTCCAACAAGCAAAGCTCTTAGATACCCACCCCCGCATGCGTACGTCGTGACCAGGATGTAGGCACTGCGTGTAGCAGATGCCCTCCAGCGTTCACCGCTGTTTCGTCATGGGCCCTACGCAGCGCTATCGCCTTGCGTTGACATGCCACGTGAAACCATCGGACTGTCCCCGTTCCCCGCATTCGCCATGCAGCAGATCGAAGCCACCCTCCATGCCCTGCGCGCGCAGGTGCCGCCACCGCCGCAGACGCCCGAACCCACCGCCCCGCCGGTGGAAGCACCGCCGCCGGAAGAGCCCACCCGCGAAGATCCCCCGAACGAGGCACCGCCGGAGCGCGATCCCCCGCCCGCCAAGCCACCACTGGAAGCCCCGGTCCCGCCAAGGGAGCGCGCGCGGACGCGCTACGTCTTCGCGCAAGGCCGCTGGCAGCATCTGGACCGGGAAGCCCTTCCGCTCTATGCCGCAACGGCCTGACGGCCTTCCGGCCTCAACGGACCGGACAACCGGCCACAAGTTGTGGCCAGGTGATGTGGCTTCGGTAGGGTCGCACGACAGTCGACCGCTGATAACAGCTCAACGCTCAGTGGGGCATGACCACCGAACGCGAGCATATGCACTCGACTACTGCACCGAAGGAACAAGGGCTACAACCAACTTGGCCCCCCTCGGTAGAGACTCGCGGAACCTACCTACCCGCTGCTCATCCTTGCCAACTTCCGCAAGGTCATACCAAGGATCCATGTAGCCACCTGGAACCTTGAGCAGGTAGTGGTAGTCCTGATAGCGAACGCGGCTATGGATGCAGACAATGGTCCCGTCAGGCAGGACCTCTGGCGGGTTCCAATCCGCCACCACTTTTACTCCCTGCCCGAAGAGAGCATTGGCGATTTCATCAATCTCAAATCCCTTTTCACCGGCATCAACGCCCTCACCTTTCGCCTTTTCCAGCCAGCGTTTCGCGCGCTTGTAATCCACCGCCATCAACGACGCCACGCACGCTGCTGCACAGCCCCATTCGTCCTCTTGTGACACCACACCGTACTGATGCACTTCCTGCTCCCGATGATGAAATCCATGCCCTATGGCGGGCCCATCAAGCTACCCCACCCACGCCGTGTACCGCCAGCCCTCTGGAGTCGAACGCGCCTACAGCGCTTTCGTAGGGTCGAAGGACACTCGACCGCCAATATCGTGTCAACGCTCGGCGGGGCATGACCACCAAACGCAAGCACATCTCCGGCAGACGCCCATGCGTCAAAGCACCCACAATCGTTATCGGCAGGCGTCTTACGACCGCCTCTACCAAAGCCCACCACGGCCACCATCACGCAGCGTCTAGCTCCCCACCCGCCCATACCGCCCAGGCGCAACCCCCACCCGCCTCACAAACGCCGCACTGAACGTCACCGCGCTCGCATACCCCACCCGCTCCGCCACCTGCTCCAACGTCAGCGCCTGCGAGCGCAACCACTGCTTCGCCAGCGCCATCCGCCACGCCAGCACATATTCCATCGGCGGAACCCCAACAACCTGGGTGAACCGCGCAGAGAACGAGGAGCGCGACAACGCCGCCTCTGCCGCCAACGAAGCCACCGTCCACGGCTGCTCTGGCTGCTCATGAATCGCCCGCAGCGCCCCCGCCAGCCGCTCATCGGCCAACCCATACACCAGCCCCGCGCCAGCGGAATACTGCGCGGCACTCCGCAGCGCCTCGATCAGCAACAGCTCCAATAGCCGCTCCAGCACCACCTCACGCCCCGGCCGCGCCGAGCGCGACTCATCACCCACCATCTCCACCAGCGTCGCAAGCCGTTCCACAGCGCGTACATGCAACACCTGCGGCAGCAACGACACCAGCAATGGCGCATCCGGTGACTCAAACTGGCAATGCCCGATCTGCATCAGTACTTCGGCCGGGCCTTCCTGCCGCCCCACGCGGAACCATCCTTCGCCCAGCCGAACCGGCAACTCGGGCACGGCATTTACGTCAGTCCCGGCACTGCAATTGAACAAAGAACGCAATGCAGGCACCAGAACGAAATCCCCTGCCTGCAGGTGCAGCGGCGGCTGATCGTCCACGGTCAGCCGGCATTCCCCCGCCAGCAACGCGATGTAGAAAGGCTCACCCTCACCCTCGCGATGCACGCACCACTCCCGCCCCCTCCACCCGCTTGGAGAACCGGGCGGTGGGATGCAGGAGAGAGACGACCTGGGCCAGCGGATCTGCCATATCCGGACGATCTACGAAGAATGGGAGATTGTTCAGCATATACCGTCCAGCCACAACCGGTGAACATGGGCTTCCCCCCACGCATCAAGGAACCA
The DNA here is from genome assembly GCA_039592995.1 of Stenotrophomonas sp. Lineage (GTDB taxonomy): Bacteria > Pseudomonadota > Gammaproteobacteria > Xanthomonadales > Xanthomonadaceae > Stenotrophomonas. The sequence continues at coordinate 404,718 of JBCNQC010000001.1, forward strand.
CCGGATGCCCACCGTACTGATCACCGGCACCTCCTCCGGCTTCGGCCTGGATACCGCCAAACTTTTTCTCGACCGAGGCTGGAACGTGGTGGCCACCATGCGCACGCCGCGCGAAGACCTTCTACCTCGTTCTGACCGCCTTACCGTGCTGCCCATGGACATCACCGATCCAGACAGCATCACCCGGGCCATCGAATTCGCAGGGCCGCTGGATGCTGTGGTCAACAATGCCGGCGTAGGCGCGGCCGTGCCGGTGGAACTCACCACGCAGGAAACCGCCAGCACGCTGTTCGAAACCAACACGCTCGGCACCCTGGCTGTCGTCCAGGCCGTGCTGCCGCAGATGCGCGCCAAGGGCGAAGGCGTGATCGTCAACGTCACTTCCTCGGTTACGCTGAAGCCCTTGCCGCTGGTAGGCGTCTACTCCGCCAGCAAGGCCGCAGTGAACGCCCTCACCGAATCGCTGGCGATTGAAGTGGAACCCTTCGGCGTGCGCGTTCGCCTGTTGCTGCCTGGCCGAGCACCCAGCACGCAGTTCGGCTCCAATGCCCTCGTGCGCCCTCAGGCGGAAGACACGTCCGCTTACAGCGAACTCGCGCAGCGCGTATTCGCAAGCTTCCGCGACAGCAGTGGTCCGATCACCGAAGGGCAGGACGTGGCCGAAGCGGTGTGGCGCGCGGTGACCGACCCGAGCGCACCCATGCGGATTCCTGCCGGGAAGGACGCAGAAGCGTTGATGCCAAAGGCCGGCTGACTGCAGCGCGGGTAGGCCCCTACCTGCCCGCGCTATTAAACTGGGGCCTGACCATCGTTCCTCGCACCGAGAACAAGGCACCCGATGTCCCCAGACGTCATCCGGATCGCAGCAGCCGTCATCTCCCGCGATGACGGCAAAGTGCTGGTGGTAAGAAAGAAGGGGTCGCACGCCTTCATCCAGCCCGGCGGCAAGATCGAACCCGGCGAAGACCCCATCCAGGCCCTATGCCGAGAGCTGGACGAAGAACTCGGCCTGAACATCGCCCCCACCCTGCCGGTCTTCATCGGCACCTTCAGCGCCCCCGCGGTAAACGAACGCGGCAGTACCGTAACCGCGCAGGTGTACACCTTCAGCCACACCGGCGAAGTCCACCCCAAAGCAGAACTGGAAGAAGTCGCCTGGATCGACCCGAAGAACCCCGGGGATCTGGAACTGGCCCCGCTAACCCGCGACCACATCTTCCACGCGCCAGCCCTGCGCTGACATTGCTGCGGTCCCAACTCTGCCGCGCGGACCCAGCTACCCTGCGCCCCCTGCGCCGACTCGTCTTGGTAGCAACCGTGTTCGCGGATGCTGTTCCCGCGGCCAGACGTTCGCCAAATCGCGGGCACGGTAGCGCCGGCCGTTGGCCGGCCCAAGGGATACATTCGACGCAGTGAAAGTCAGGCTTGC
>JBCNQC010000010.1:0-94012 GCA_039592995.1 Stenotrophomonas sp.
CCGACGATACCTGCACTGCCCAGCACCCAGATCAGCAGGAAGACGATTTCGCCGCCGAACATGTTGCCGAACAGTCGCATCGCCAGCGAGATCGGCTTGCTCAGCCACTCGACGATGTTGAGGATCAGGTTGAACGGCATCATGTACTTGCCGAACGGCGCGGTCAGGAATTCCTTGGTGAAACCACCAAAGCCCTTGGCGCGCAGCGAGAAGAACAGCATCAGGAAGAACACGCTGATCGACATGCCCAGGGTGGCATTGACGTCAGCGGTGGGCACCGGCTTCCAGTACGGAATGCCCAGGGCTTCCAGCGGCAGCGCGATGAAATCGGCCGGAATCATCTTGACGAGGTTCATCAAGAGGATCCAGAAGAAGATCGTGATGGCGATCGGGGTCACCAGCTTGCTGGTGCCGTGGTAGGTGTCCTTGGCCTGGCGGTCAACGAACTCCAGGCAGATCTCCACGAACGCCTGCCACTTGCCCGGCACGCCGGCGGTGGCCTTGCGGGTGGCCAGCCAGAAGCCGAACACCATCAGCAGACCCAGCGCGACGGAGGTCACGATGGTGTCCACGTGGATCGCCCAGAAACCGCCTTCCTGCATGTGGAAGGTCAGGTTGTGCAGGTGATGTTGGATGTAGGAGGTGGGTGTAAGCGCCTCGCCTGCCATGTGTCCGGAACCTTGAGTTAAATAAATAAAGAGGGATCAGAGCCTGGCCATTGCCAGGGCCTGGAACATCAGTCCGACAGCGACTCCGGCCAGCAGCGCCAGTGCAGGCAGCTTGAAGACCACGAAACACACCGCCAGGACACCAAAAACCAGAACCAGCTTCACCACCATGCCCAGGATCAGGCGCATCAGCGCCGAACCGGCCGCCTGCACACCGCCCGTGAGCGCCATCCGCGCTGCGATCGAGCCACCAATGGCGATCGCAACACCCGGGGCCAGCGCGCCAAGCGCGGCTTTCGGGCCTGCCAGCAGCAGGAAGATCAGCGCCAGGACAGCCACTGCGGCAAGCGGGTAGACCGCAGCGCGCAGCATCAGTCGCCGACCCGCATCAACGGAGTTCAGCACACGAAGTCCTGCATGTTTGTGAGAAGGATGACCGGGGCCAGAACAAGTGCCCCGTCGAGCCGCCAAATTATAGCAACGGGACAATTTGCGAGACAACCGCCCCCTGTTCATCCCGGAAGGCCGCAAGTTGCTGCATCGCCACAGTTTTTGGGGGCTCTGGCGGGCCAATCCCGTCATCCGGTGACGCTTCCGATGCCGCATCGCAGCATATTGAACTTTGGTCGCAGGCCGCGGTCTGTTCAATCGGCCTGTCGCTTCATCCTCGTCGACGCCCTGTTGCAGGCCGCACGGGTGGCCCCGAAGCTCTCTCCGGGGCCACCTTTTTTGTCGAAGGTGCCGAAACGCGGACCGGGTCACATCCCGGCCGCCCGCGGCTGAACGGTACACGCCCCGTCCACCATACGTTCACGAATGGTGGACGCCGCGACAGCGCACAGTGATTCCACTTCTTCAAATCACTGCAAGGATCCTTCCTCATGCGCCTGTCGCTCTCGCTGCTTGCCCTTCCCCTCGCCCTGGCCACGCTGGCACACGCCGGCGACGCGCACGCCGCTGAAGGCGATGACCGTTTCGCGTTGCGCCTGGGTGCGATGAACATCGATTCGGACAACACGATCCGCGGCAGCACCACCATCGCCGGACAGGACCTGAGCTTCTCGGAAGACTTCAAGCTGGGCGGCAAGGAATGGGAGCCGCGCGTGGACGGCCTGTTCCGGATCAGCGACCGTCAGCGCCTGATCTTCAACTACTTCAAGTACGACAAGGATCGCCGCGAAACGCTGGATGAAGGCATCAGCTTCGGCGATGAGAGCGTGCCGGCTGGCAGCTTCATCAAGGGCGAACTGAAGTACCAGGTGGCCAGCCTGGTGTACGACTACTCGGTGGTCGACACCGACACCTTTGATCTGGGCCTGCAGCTGGGTGCCGAGTACGCCAAGGTCAGCACCAAGGGCTACGCCTCGGTGGGCACGCTGTATGAAGGCCAGTTCCTGGATGAAAGCACGGACGGTGTGGCTCCGGTGGTGGGCGCGCGCTTCACGATCACTCCGTCGGAAAAGTGGATGATCACCGCGCAGGGCCAGTACCTGAATACCGACTGGGGCAGCTTCGATGACTACGAAGGTGACCTGAGCCGCGCCAACGTGATTGTCGATTACCGCATGACCAAGAACTTCGGCCTGTTTGCCGGCTACGACTGGTTCCGTCTGGACGTGGACCAGAAGGGCAGCGACGGCATCATTGGCCTGAAGCAGGAATTCAAGGGTCCGGTGGCGGGTATCAGCGTGATGTTCTGATCCGGCCGCGCGTAGTGACGCGCCATGCGCGTCATACGCAAACCAACAAAAAACCCGGCGATTGCCGGGTTTTTTGTTGCATCGGCGTCACGACCAACGGTCGTGACCTACTTCTTCTTTGGGATGTACAGATCGGTGATGGTGCCGTCGTAGATTTCCGCCGACATCGCCACCGACTCGCTCAGGGTCGGATGCGCATGGATGGTGTGGCCGATGTCTTCGGCTTCCGCACCCATTTCAATCGCCAGGCCAATCTCCGCCAGCAGGTCACCGGCATGCACGCCGACGATGGCACCGCCGATGATGCGGTGGGTCTCCTCGTCGAAGATCAGCTTGGTGAAACCTTCGGTGCGGCCAATGCCGATCGCGCGGCCGCTGGCCGCCCACGGGAACTTGGCCACGCCAACCTTCAGGCCCTTGGCCTTGGCTTCGGTTTCGGTCACGCCGACCCAGGCGATTTCCGGGTTGGTGTAGGCCACCGACGGAATCACGCGGGCCACCCACTCCTTCCTCTCGCCGGCGGCCACTTCCGCGGCCAGCTTGCCCTCGTGCGTGGCCTTGTGGGCCAGCATCGGGTTGCCGACGATGTCGCCGATGGCAAAGATGTGCGGCACGTTGGTGCGCATCTGGCGGTCGACCGGAATGAAGCCACGGTCGGTGACCTGCACGCCGGCGGCTTCGGCCGCGATCTTCCTGCCGTTCGGCGAGCGGCCGACGGCCACCAGCACGCGGTCGAAGGTGCCCTGCGCCAGTGCCGGGGTTTCGCCTTCGGCAGCGGCCTCGAAGGTCACCGTGATGCCCTTCTTGTCGGCGCTCACGCCGGCCGCCTTGGTCTTCAGGTGCACTTCGATGCCCTGCTTCTTCAGGCGGTCGGCCAGCGGCTTGACCAGGTCCTTGTCGGCACCCGGCATCAGCTGGTCCATGAACTCGACCACGGTGACCTTGCTGCCCAGCGCGCCATACACGGTGGCCATTTCCAGGCCGATGATGCCGCCGCCGACGACCAGCAGCGAACCCGGCACTTCGGCCAGTTCCAGCGCATCGGTGGAATCCATCACGCGCGGGTCGTCCCACGGGAAGTTCGGCAGCTTCACTGCCTGCGATCCGGCAGCGATGATGCACTGCTCGAAGCGCAGCAGCTGGGTCTTGCCGTCGTCGCCGACGATCTCCAGTTCGTTGGCCGAAACAAACGTGGCCACGCCCTGCACGGTGCGCACCTTGCGCTGCTTGGCCATACCGGCCAGACCCTTGGTCAGCTGGGTGACCACCTTCTCTTTGTAGCTGCGCAGCTTGTCGAGTGTGATGGTCGGCTTGCCGAACTCCACGCCGAAGTCACCGGCATGGGCCACTTCGTCAATCACCGCGGCCGCGTGCAGCAGGGCCTTGGAGGGGATGCAGCCGACATTGAGGCAGACGCCGCCGAGGCTGGCGTAGCGCTCGATCAACACCGTGTCCACGCCCAGGTCGGCCGAGCGGAATGCGGCGGTGTATCCGCCCGGGCCCGCGCCCAGCACGACCATCTTGCATTCGATATCGGCCGGCTTGCCCGACGACAGCGCCGGCTTCGGCGCGGCCGGCTCAGCCGGGGCACGATGCGAGGGGGTTACCGGCGGCTTGCTGGCCGGCGCGGCCGCCTTCGGTGCCTCGGCAGCCGGAGCTGCTGCTGCAGCGCCTTCGGCCTCAAGCACCACCACCACGTCGCCTTCAGACAGCGTGTCGCCCAGCTTGACCTTCAGTTCCTTGACCACGCCGGCGGCCGAGGACGGCACTTCCAGGGTGGCCTTGTCCGACTCCAGCGTGACCAGGCCCTGGTCCTTCTTCACCGTGTCGCCCACGGCAACCAGCAGCTCGATGACCGGCACGTCGCTGTAATCGCCGATGTCGGGAACCTTGATTTCAATAGTGGCCATTCGTCTTCTCCTGGTGCTCAGCCGGCCTTGCCGGCGAGCAGTTCCTGCAGTTCGTCGAGCGACTCGTCCAGATCATTCCAGCGACGGTCGAGCTTCTTTTCCTTGGTGTCGCTGGCTTCGATCAGCAGCGCCACCTGTTTCATCATCAGCTTGCCGGCCCCGCACTCCCAGCGCGAACCGCTGTAGCGCTGGCCATCCACCTGGAACGACAGCACTTCACCTTCGCTGACCGGAGCCTTGCGCTCGGCCGGCACCGCTGAATCCAGCGCGGCGCGCCAGCTTTTCACCAGGCGCTGCGCCAGCGCGGCCGGGATGCTGACCTGGTACTGGTCCGGTTCCTGGTCCACGCGCAGTTCAAGGCCGCCACTGCGTGCGCTGTTGTTCCAGTTGTAGACGCGCTTGTCGGCCTTGCTGTAACGCAGGGTCCATTCCTGGTTCTGGGTGCCGGGCAGCAGCGCCACGCCGGTTTCCACGCCACTCCTGGGCAGGGTCACCAGCGACAGCATCGGCTGGGCCTGGCCCGTGAACAGGGTTTCCACGGCCTGGCCGTAGTTGCCCACCGCCGGCGGCCAGCCATGGCCTAGGTCGGTGGTGCATGCCGCAGAAGCGCCGCCTGCAGCAAGCAGGCCCAGCAACATCACCACGTAGAGCGGGGCTCTGCCCCGCTGGAGCCGGGCAGAGCCCGGCTCTACATGTCGGGCCTGCCTCACAGCAGCACGCGCCGCATGTCGGCCAGCACCTGCGACAGGTAGGTGGTGAAGCGGGCGGCCAGCGCGCCATCGATGACGCGGTGGTCGTAGCTCAGCGACAGCGGCAGCATCAGCTTGGGTTCGAATTCCTTGCCGTTCCAGACCGGCTGGATCGACGACTTGGATACGCCCAGGATGGCTACTTCCGGCGCATTCACGATCGGGGTGAAGGCGGTACCGCCAATGCCACCCAGCGAGCTGATCGAGAAGCAGCCGCCGCTCATGTCGGCCGGACCCAGCTTGCCGTCGCGCGCCTTCTTGGCCAGTTCGCCGGTTTCCTGCGCGATCTGCACCACGCCCTTCTTGTCGACGTCGCGGATCACCGGCACGACCAGGCCGTTCGGGGTGTCGGCGGCGAAGCCGATGTTGAAGTACTTCTTCAGGGTGAGGTTCTCGCCAGCCGCATCGAGCGAGGCGTTGAACTCGGGGAACTTCTTCAGCGCCGCGGCACTGGCCTTGATCAGGAAGGCGAGCATGGTCAGCTTGATGCCGGCCTTCTCGTTTTCCTTGTTCAGCGCCACGCGCAGGGCTTCCAGGTCGCTGATGTCGGCCTGTTCGAACTGGGTGACATGCGGAATCATGGCCCAGTTGCGGGCCAGGTTGGCACCGGAAATCTTCTTGATGCGCGACAGCGGCTGGGTTTCCACTTCACCGAACTTGCTGAAGTCGACCTTCGGCCACGGCAGCAGGTTGAGGCCACCGCCGGCCGCCACCGGGCCGGCACCGGTGGCCGCGCCACCGCTGGTCAGCACGGACTTGACGAACTTCTGCACGTCGGACTTGGTGATGCGACCGCCCTTCTCGGTGCCGGTCAGCTGGTTCAGGTCCACGCCGAGTTCACGTGCGAACACGCGCACCGCCGGGGTGGCGTACGGCACCTTGGAGGGCAGCACGTTGTCGGCATTGAACTGCACCGGCGGGGTGCTCGGGGCACCGGCCGACGGGGCGGCGGCAATCTCGCGAGCGGCCAGCTTGTCCGGCTGGGCCGGGACGGCGACCGGTTCGACCTTGGTGGCGGTTTCGGCGGCGGCCGGCGCAGCAGCCGCTGCGGCCTGGGTCGGAGCCGGCGCAGCAGCGCCTTCGGCTTCGATGATGGCCACGACCTTGCCCTGCGACAGGGTGTCGCCAACCTTGACCTTGATTTCCTTGACCACGCCGGCAACCGACGACGGCACTTCCATCGTGGCCTTGTCCGACTCCAGGGTCACCAGGCCCTGGTCCTTCTTGACCGTGTCGCCCACGGCAACCAGCACTTCGATCACCGGAATGTCGGTGTAATCGCCGATATCCGGCACGGTGGCTTCCACCGGTCCTGCCGAGGCAGCCGCGGCAGCGGCCGGAGCCGGAGCGGCGGCGGGCGCAGCCTGGGTGGCCGGGGCCGGGGCGGCAGCCGCAGCGGCCTTGGCCGGCGCGGGGGCTGCGGGAGCCGGGGCCGGCGCAGCAGCGCCTTTGGCCACTTCAATCAGCGCCACGACCTTGCCCTCGGACAGGGTGTCGCCGATCTTGACCTTGATTTCCTTGACTACACCGGCAACCGACGACGGCACTTCCATCGTGGCCTTGTCAGACTCCAGGGTCACCAGGCCCTGATCCTTCTTGACGGTATCACCAACGGCGACAAGCACCTCGATTACCGGGATATCGCTGTAGTCACCGATATCGGGGACAAGTGCTTCCTTGATTTCGGCCATGGGGATAACTCCGGCAATCTGGTGTAGGGAATCGCCTATTGTGGGGGCAGGAGGCGTCAGCGCCAACCGGCTGCGGCAATTTTCAATGCCGCTGACCCGGGACAGGCTGTTGCAGGCACCGCCATGCTTCGATTCTGCGCGGAAATGCTGCCCTGCCGCGATTTTCCAGTCGGTACCGTATTGTCCCGCGCCGACCCGGGTCACTGCGCCAGCGCGACCGCCACGGGCTGCCAGGCGGCGGTCAGCCGCTCCAGCGACCAGCCGGCATTGGCCGGGCTGGTGGAGGGCAGCGACCACACCGGCAGCGCGGCCGCACGAGGGTCCAGCAGCGGCTGCACGTGCCGGCTCCACGCCGCGAACGCGGTGCCGCCGTTGCAGGCGATGGCGCGCAGCTGGGGCAACTGCCGGATCAGCGCCGGCAGCGGATTGACCACCTCACTGCCGCGCACGATGTCCGCGTCCAGGCTGCCGCGGCGGTCGCACTGACCGATCACGTCCCAGAGGCCGATACCGTGTCCGCGCAGCGATTGCAGCCGCTGCAGGTAAGGCAATGCGGGATCCAGTCCAGTCAGGGCCGCCATCAACGGCCAGAAACGGTTGCGGGGATGCGCGTAATACTGCGCCGCCTGCAGTGAGGCCACGCCGGGCATGGAACCGAGCAGCAGCACGCGGCATTGCGTGTCGATCTGCGCAGGCAATCCAATGCAGCGGGTGGTTTCCATCACATCTTCTCCAGCTGCGTGAACGTCACTGCAGGCGCAAACACGCGCCACGGCAAGGACTGCGAACTGCTCGCTGAACAATCACAACTATTTTTTAACGTGCGTCGGATTCGATTCATGTTGCGGGGAATACGTTTGCCTCACCCCGAAACACGGGGCCAAGAACAGAAAATACCTGAGGAGATTCCCCCATGCGCTCCATCCGCACTCTGACTCTGGCTACGCTGACTGCCCTCGCCTTCGCCCCGGCCGCATTCGCGCAGGATTCCACCACTGACGACACCGCCTCGGGCAAGCATTTTGCCGTGGTGGGCGGCGTGTCGCTGCTGCAGCCGAAGAATGATCCGATCGACGGCATCAAAAAGGTCGATGGTGGCCCGGCTCCGACCGTGAGCTTCAGCTACTACATCAACGACAACTGGGCGGTGGAACTGTGGGGTGCCGCCGACAAGTTCGATCACCGCGTGCGCGGCAATGCCGGCAACCTGGGCACCGTGGAGCAGCAGCCGATCGCACTGAGTGGCCAGTATCACTTCGGCCAGGCCGACAATGTGTTCCGTCCGTTCGTCGGCGTGGGTTACTACGAGTCCAACTTCAGCAACGAGAACCTGGCCAGCGATGTCGGCCACGTGGGCCTGGAAACCGCCAAGGGCGCGATCGGCACCGTCGGCGTGGACATGAACATCAACAGCACCTGGTTCGCCCGTGCCGATGCGCGTTACATGCACGCGCGTCCTGACCTGACCGTCAACGGCCGCAGCACCGGCGAAGAAGCCAAGCTCGACCCGTGGACCGTGGGCTTCGGTATCGGTGCCCGCTTCTGATCCAACGCGCCTGCGTACACAACGGGCTCCTTCGGGAGCCCGTTGTCGTTTGAGCGGTCTTCATTCGCTTTTGTCTCACCGCCCCGCATAGTGACTGCAACGACCCCACCGCGCCCGGGGAGGTGCCGATGCAAGACATGCTGGACCTGCTGGTGGTGGGGGGAGGCATCAACGGAGCGGGCATTGCTCGCGACGCGGCCGGACGGGGCTGGTCGGTGTGCCTGTGCGAACAGGACGACCTGGCCGCACATACGTCCAGCGCGAGCACCAAGCTGATTCATGGCGGCCTGCGCTATCTGCAGTACGGACAGTTCGCGCTGGTGCGGAAAGCACTGCGCGAGCGCGACGTGCTGCACCGGCTGGCCCCGCAGCTGGTCACCCCCACGTCCTTCATCGTGCCGCAGTCATCGCCGGGACGTCCGGCATGGATGGTGCGCGCCGGGCTATGGCTGTACGACCATCTGGCTGACGCAGGCCCGGCGTTCCCGCATGCACGGCGACTGGATCTGCGGCGCGACCCACGCGGCGCGGTGCTGCGGGAGCCATTGCGCACCGCCTTCAGCTACAGCGATGCGCGCGTCGATGACGCACGGCTGGTGCTGTTGAACGCACTGGACGCACAGCAGCGCGGCGCGCGGATACGCACCCGCACCCGTTGCGAACAGCTGATCCGGCATCGTGACCACTGGTATGCGGTGCTTCGGCAGCAGGACGGCCAGATGATCCGGCTGCGCGCCCGCGCCGTTGCCAATGCCACCGGCCCGTGGGCCGGCAATCTGATCGAGCGCGCCGGCATGGATGCCCCCATCGGCCTGCGCCTGATCCAGGGCAGCCACATCGTGGTGCCGCGCCTGTACGACCATGACAGTGCTTACCTGCTGCAGCAGCCGGACAAGCGCGTGGTGTTCGTGCTGCCGTTTGAGGACGACTACAGCCTGATCGGCACCACCGACGTCGACTATGACGGCGATCCGGCCGCGGTGCGCGCCAGCGAGGAGGACGTGGATTATCTGTGCGCAGCCGCCAGCCGGTGGCTGCGCAGGCCGGTAACGCCTGCGCAGATCGTGTGGGAGTTCAGCGGGGTGCGCCCGCTGCTGGCCGACCACCACCAGGACGCCGCAGCGGTCACCCGCGATTACCGGTTGCAGCTGGACGCCCAGCAGGCCCCCATCCTCAATGTGCTGGGTGGCAAGCTCACCACGTTCCGGGTGCTGGCCGAGGAAGCGGTGAATCAGCTGGCCACGGCGCTGGGCCGCAGTGAACCGGCGTGGACCGCACTGGGTGCGGTGCTGCCGGGCGGCGAGGACGGTGACTGTGACACGGTGCTGGCCGCGCTGCAGTCGCGTTACCCGCAGCTGCCGCCCGCACTGCTGCGCGGGTTGGCGCATCGACATGGCAGCCGGGCGGCGGGTTTGCTGGGGGATGTGCAGCACGTTGATGCCCTGGGTACGCATTTTGGCGCGCAGCTGTACCAGCGCGAGGTGGACCATATGGTGGCGCATGAGTGGGTGTGTGAGGCGGATGACCTGCTGTGGCGGCGCAGTCATCTGGGGTTGAAGCTGGATGGCGTGCAGCAGGCGGCGTTGGCCGATTACATTGGTGGCCGAACGACACGGATCGTTGACCCATCGTGAGGGCCGGCCAACGGCCGGCGCTACCGACCATGACCGACCAACATTCCGGTAGCGCCGGCCGTTGGCCGGCCCACGAGAACCTGGAATGAACCCGAACTACATCCTCGCCATCGATCAGGGCACCACCAGTTCCCGCGCGATCCTGTTTGATCGCGCCGGCCACATCGTCGGCAGCGCGCAACGCGAGTTCACCCAGATCTTCCCGCAACCGGGCTGGGTGGAGCACGATCCGCGCGAGATTCTGACCAGCGTCTACACCACGATCACCGAACTGCTCAACCGCGAGCAGATCGATGCACGCCAGATTGCCGCGATCGGCATCACCAACCAGCGCGAGACCACCGTAGTCTGGGACAGGGCCAGCGGCCAGCCGATCCATAACGCACTGGTCTGGCAGTCGCGCCAGAGCCACGCCCTCTGCGAACAACTCAAGGCCGACGGCCATGAAGCGCTGATCCGCGAGCGCACCGGCCTGCTGGTGGACGCGTATTTTTCCGCGACCAAGATCCGCTGGATCCTGGACCATGTGGACGGTGCGCAGCAGCGTGCGGAACGCGGCGAACTGCTGTTCGGCACCATCGACAGCTGGCTGGTGTGGAACCTGACCGGCGGCGCGGCGCATGTCACCGACATCAGCAACGCCGCGCGCACTCTGCTGTTCAACATCCACACCCGGCAGTGGGACGCCGAGCTGCTGGCGCTGCTGGACATTCCTGCGGCGATGCTGCCGGAGGTGCGCAGTTGCAGCGAGGTGTATGGCACCACGCGCGCGCAGTTCTTCTTCGACCAGCACATTCCCATCGCCGGCATGGCCGGCGACCAGCAGGCGGCGCTGTTCGGCCAGGCCTGCTTTGCCCCGGGCATGGCCAAGAACACCTATGGCACCGGCTGTTTCATGCTGATGAACACCGGTGCGCAGGCGGTGACCTCACGCAACGGCCTGCTCACTACGGTGGCCTGGGAGGTGGACGGCCAGGTCGAGTACGCACTGGAAGGGTCGATCTTCGTCGCCGGGTCGGTGGTGCAGTGGCTGCGCGACGGCCTGCGCCTGTTCTCCCGTTCCAGCGAGTGCGAGGATTACGCCGAGCGCGTGCCCGATACCGGCGGCGTGTACCTGGTGCCGGCGTTTGTCGGGCTGGGCGCGCCCTACTGGCGCAGCGATGTGCGCGGAGCGATGTTCGGCCTGAGCCGGGGCACCACCCGCGAACATTTCATCCGCGCGGCGGTGGAATCGATGGCCTATCAGACCCGCGACGTGCTGGCGGCGATGCAGGCGGATGCCGGGATTGAACTGACCGAACTGCGCGCCGATGGCGGGGCCATGGCCAATGACTTCATGGCCCAGTTCCAGAGCGACCTGCTGGGCGTGCCGGTGCTGCGCCCGCAGGTGGCCGAAACCACCGCCCTCGGCGCGGCCTACCTGGCCGGGTTGGCGGTGGGTTTCTGGGAAAGCCGCGAGGAAATTGCGCGGCAGTGGGCGGTGGACCGCCGCTTCATTCCGAAGATGGAGGCCAGCCGGCGTGAAGCGCTGTATGCCGGCTGGCAGCAGGCGGTAGAGGCAACGATGGGGTTCAGGGTTCCGTAGAGCCACGCCCTGCGTGGCTGAACAGCCCATTCCGATCGTTGCCGCGCCCATGCGCGGCCAGCCCCGCAAGGCGTGGCTCTACGCCGTGTTTCGGTTAGAACGCCGGCAATACAGCGCCCTTGTATTTCTCTTCAATGAAAGCCTTCACTTCCGGGCCGGTCAGCACCTTGGCCAGCTTCTGCACGCGGGCATCGTCCTTGTTGTCCGGGCGCGCCACAAGGAAGTTCACATACGGCGAATCCTTGCTTTCAATCGCCAGCGCGTCCTGGGTCGGGTTGAGCCCGGCATCCAGCGCGTAATTGGTGTTGATCAGGGCCAGATCGACCTGGTCCAGCACGCGCGGCAGCATCGCCGAATCCAGCTCGCGGAACTTCAGCTGCTTGGGGTTGGCGGTGATGTCGCGCTGGGTGGCCAGAGCGTTGGTCGGGTCCTTCAGCGTGATCACGCCGGCCTTGTGCAGCAGGATCAGGGCGCGGCTGTTGTTGCTGGGGTCATTCGGGATGACCACGTCCGCGCCGGTGGGCAGTTCATCAAGCGACTTGATGCGGCGCGAATACGCACCGAACGGTTCGATGTGCACTCCGGTGACGGTGACCAGGTCGGTCTTGCGGTCGCGGTTGTAGGCGTCCAGGTAGGGTTCGGTCTGGAAGTAGTTCACGTCGACCTGCTTCTGCACCAGCTGGTCGTTGGGCTGCACGTAATCGTTGAACACGCGCACGTCCAGTTCCACGCCTTCCTTCTCAAGGATCGGCTTGACCACCTGCAGGATCTCGGCATGCGGCACGGCGGTGGCGGCCACTACCAGTTTCTGCGAATCGGCGGAGGGCTTGCCGCACGCAGCCAGGGCCAGGGTGGCAGCCAGCAGTGGGAGCAACAGGGTCTTTTTCATGGGGAGGGTCCGAGGGAGGGCCAATAGCCGTAGACCTTAACACCGTAGAGCCACGCCCTGCGTGGCTGGGGCTTCCCGCTGACAGCAGCCGGGCAAGCCCGGCTCTACGTTGGGTGAGCGCGTCAGCCACGCAGGGCGTGGCTCTACGGCGTTGGAGGTATCAGCGCGACGCTTCGTAATTGCTCAATGCCAGCTCCAGCAGCGCCTTGGCCTGCTCGCGCAGCACGGCCGGCTCGATGATCTCGGCATCCGAACCATAGTGCAGCACGTCCATCAGCAGCTCGCGCGAGACGCTGTAAGGCACCTTCAGCTCGTAGCGGCCATCGGGCAGGAAACGCCCCTGCTGGCGCGAATGCCAGTGCTCATCGGCCACCCAGCGCGCGGCCTTGGCGCTGAACACAATGGTGGCCCAGCCCTTCGGCGGGCCGGAGAAGATGCCGTAGCTGGCCCCCAGCTGCTCTTCAACCTCGCTGTCGTCCACGTCACGGGCGGGGGTGTCCACCACCCGCGCCTTGTAGATGCGGTCCACGGCGAAGCTGCGCAGGCCCTCGCGGCCATGGTCCCAGGCATCCAGGTACCAGTTGTCGCGGTAGTGGGTCATGCGCTGCGGCGACACCGTGCGCTTGGTGGCTTCGTCGGTGGAACGGGCGCGGTATTCAAAGGCCAGCTGCTTGCGCTCCAGCACCGCCGAGGCGACGGCGCGGAAGCTGGCCTCATCGAACTTGCGCCCCCGATGCGGAATGACCCGCACCCGGTCGACCGGCCAGCTGGAAACGCCAGCCTGGGCCGCCAGCAGGCCTTCAATGCGCTGCTGCAGCGGGGCCAGCACCGACGACAGCACGCCGCCGCCGGTCCGTGACAGCAGGTGCTGCGAGGCCAGCAGGGCATACAGTTCTTCCGAACTGAGCCACAGGCCCGGCAGCTCGAACCGGTCGCTTTCGTCTTCCTGGTAGCGGAAGCCGGCTTCGCCATCGCCTTCCACCGGGGCCATCAGCGCATCGCGCAGGAAGGCCAGGTCGCGATAGACGGTGGCGCGGGAACACTCCAGTTTTTCCTGCAGGGTACCGACCGTCACCGGGTAGCGGGCGGACTTCAGCAGACGATGCAGGGCGTTGATGCGTTCATATCGGTCCATGCCCCCGATTATGTCCGAGTCGCCGCCGTTGTGGCGGTCCTGGCCCGCATCTTCGGCTAAGGTGGGACCCCTGCCCCGCCCGCCACCGCTCTGCCATGCGCCTGTTACCTGTCGCCACCCTGTTCTGCCTGCTGCTGTCCGCCTGTTCGCAACCCAGCGAGCCCACTGCAGCCACGCCGGCCATCCCCGCGGCGGCGGCCAGCCCTGCCCAGGCGGTGCTCCAGGCCAGCGAGCGATTCGGCCAGCTGCGCAGCTTCCAGGCCCATCTGCAGCTGCGCGGCCCGCGCACGATGGAAGCCGGGATGACCTTCGTCGCCCCCGACCGCTACCGGCTGGAGACCGAGGCGGGTGCGCAGACCATCATCAACGGTACGTTCTTCCTGCAGCAGGCCGGTGAAGTGCGCCAGGTGCCGGTGCCGCCGGAACTGCTGGCGCAGTGGCGCAGCCCGATTCCCGCCGACACCGCCGCTGCGGAGCTGCAGGTGGACGACCTGGGCGCGGAGACCGTGGGCGGCCAGGCCACCCGCAAATACCGCGTGCGCCACGCCAGCGCCGCACCGGACGGAATGTTGTACTGGATCAACGCCGCCGGCCTGCCGGTACGCATCGAGCGCCAGGGCCAGAGCAACGGCCAGCCTTTCCAGGCCACGGTGACCTACAGCCGTTTCGACGACCCCAGCCTGCAGATCGCGCTTCCCTGAACAGGGGAAGCCCAAACCCCTGCTAAAGCGGGGCCCGTGAAATGCAAAAAGCGCGTGAAGGCTTCCAGTATCATCGGGTGTTGCTCCTCCCCCGCCTGATCTGGAGAACTGTTGATGTCTGTGCGTGTGACGCTGCTTGCCACCCTGCTGCTCAGTGCCCCGGCCGCCTTTGCCCAGGACACCTCTGAACTGGCCGCCATGACCTCGCCGTGGAGCGGAAGCGGCGGCGAACTGGGCTTCGCCTCGGCGCGCGGCAACAGCAACACCGAAAGCGCCAACGGTCGGCTGCGCCTGCGCTACACCGATGACGACTGGGTGCACAGCATGGACCTGTTCGGCCTGCGTTCGCGCTCGGAATACACCGAAACCGCGGAAGATGGCACCACCACGCGCAAGCGCAACACCACCGCCAACCGCTACACCGGCAGTGCCGGCAGCGCGCTGCAGCTGGGCGAGCACCGCCAGCTGACCGCCACGGTGCGTTACGAGCGCGACGATTTCGCCACCTACGATCGCCAGAGCTCGTTCGGCCTGGGTTACGGCACCCGGTTGATCGACGGCGACCGCTTCTACATGGACGCGCAGATCGGCCCCGGTGTGCGCCGCACCCACAACACCGAAGACGACGAAACCCGCACTGGCCTGATCGGCCGCGGCCTGTTCGACGTGAAGTACTCGCTGACTCCGAACACCGACCTGATCAACACCCTGCTGGTGGAATCGGGTTCGTACAACACCTTCGGCCAGAACGACTTCGGCGTGTCGGTCAGCATGAACGAGCACCTGGCGCTGAAGGCCGCCTGGCAGGCGCGTTACAACAGCGACGTAGCCGTGGACAAGCGCAAGACCGATACGTTGACCACCATGAACGTGGTGTACAAGTTCAAATAAGGGTGCGCGTGGGTACCGACCAACGGTCGGTACCTACCGGGTCACCCACGCGGTAGGTGCCCACCGTTGGTGGGCACGATAGGTCAAACCGCCAGCATCTCCGCAGCGCCGCCGTCCAGCAACGCCCGGGCAACCACCTGCCCCAGCGCTTCCGGGTCATTCCCCGGACCCCGCGCCTCGGCGCGCACCAGCCGCCCATCCGCCACGCTGCCCACCAGGCCCTGCAGGAACAGATCCTCCCCTTCCCACTGCGCGAATCCGGCCACGGGCACGTGGCAGCTGCCATGCAGCGCGCGGTTCATCGCCCGCTCGGCTTCCACGCAACTGCGCGTCGGGGCATGGTCCAGCGCGGCAAACAGCGCCATCACCTGCGCATTGCTGCCGTCGCACTCCACCGCCACAGCGCCCTGCGACGGTGCCGGCAGCCATTCGGGAGCGCGCAGCCGGGCGACGATGCGCTCGCCCAGCCCCAGCCGCTCCAGCCCCGCCACCGCCAGCACGATGGCGTCGTAGCCGCCGTTATCCAGCTTGGCCAGGCGCGTATTGACGTTGCCCCGCAGGTCCAGCAGCTGCAGGTCTGGGCGCAGCGCGCGCAGCTGGGCCTGCCGCCGCAGCGACGAGGTGCCCACGCGCGCGCCGATCGGCAACGCGTCCAGCGAGGCATACAGGTTGGAGATGAAGCCGTCCGCCGGATCATGCCGCAGCAGCATTGCCGGCAGCGCGAACGGGGCATCCAGCTCCATCGGCACGTCCTTGAGCGAGTGCACCGCGCAGTCGGCCTCACCGCGCAGCATGGCCAGCTCCAGTTCTTTCAGGAACAGACCCTTGCCGCCAATGGCGGCCAGCGAACGGTCCAGCACTTCATCGCCGCGGGTGCTCATCGGCACCAGCACCACGTTCAGGCCGGGATGCGCCTGGCGCAGGCGTTCGGCAACGTGTTCGCTCTGCCACAGGGCAAGCGGGCTCTTTCGGGTGGCGATGCGCAGGGTGTCCATGTCGCCATTATCGCCGCAACGGGGGTCACGACCAACGGTCGTGACACACCGGGTGACACGCAGGGGTAGGTCTCGACCGTTGGTCGTGACCCTACAGGTGCTTCAATTCCTGCTTCAGGCTGGCCACACAGCGCCGGCTGACCTCCAGCGGCGCCTTGCCATGCCGCAGCACCGCCTGCACCTGGCCACCGCCATTGCGGCGCAGTTCCACCAGCTCGTGGCGGGCCACCAGACAGTTGCGGTGGATACGCACGAAGCGGCTGGCGAACTCTTCTTCCAGCGACTTCAGCGACTCCTCGATCAGGTCTTCGCCGCGCGCATGGTGCACCACCACGTACTTTTCCTCGGCCTGCAGGTAGTGGATGTCTTCCACCGGTATCAGCCGCAGACTGCCGCGCAGGCGCGCACATAACAGCGTGCGGGCCTGCTGGCTGGGCGCGCCGGGCAGTCCGTTGCGACCGGCCAGGAACGTGCGTGCCCGTTCGAGTGCCGCCGCCAGACGCTCGGCGCGCACCGGCTTCATCAGGTAGTCGATGGCCGCCGCCTCGAACGCCGACAAGGCGTGTGCGTCGTAGGCGGTGCAGAACACCACCGCCGGGCGCGGATCGAAGGTGGCCAGATGGCGCGCGGCCTCCAGCCCGTCCAGCCCCGGCATGGCGATATCGAGCAGCACCAGGTCCGGCTGCAGCTCGGCGCAGGCATGCAGGGCCTGCTCGCCGTTTTCCGCTTCGGCCACGACCTCCACTCCCGGCAGTTCACCCAGCAGGCTGCGCAACCGCTCGCGCGCCAGCGGCTCATCGTCGGCAATCACCACTCTCAAGCAGTCTTCCTCACGGCAGGGGCACTGTGATGTCACAGGCATAGTAGCCGTCGTTCCAGTCCCCCGTCATCCGCGCACCGGGGCCGTAGCGCCAGGCCAGGCGGTGGGCGATGTTGCGCTGCGCGTGACCGGCCCCATGCGCCAGCGGCAGGGCCCGCACCTGCGGGTCCGGGGCGGGATTGCGCACGGTGATGCGCAACTGGTTGCCCTCGCAACGCAGTGAGATGACGATGGTGCCACCCTCTGGCAGGCGCGAAATGCCATGCAGCACGGCGTTCTCCACCAGCGGCTGCAGCACCAGCCGCGGCATCGGCAGCGACCAGGGCAAGGGCTCTTCGCGCTGCCACTGCACCTGCAGGCGTTCGCCCACGCGCAACGATTCAATCGAAAGATAGGCCTCGGCCAGCTCGCATTCGGCCTGCAGGGTGGAATCGCCCTCGCCTGCCCCCAGTGCCGCGCGGAACAGATCGGACAGGTCCAGCACCGCGCGCTCGGCCACCACCGGGTCGCGCCGCACCAGGCTGGCGATGAGGTTCATGCTGTTGAACAAAAAATGCGGGCGGATGCGCGCCTGCAGCGCATCGGCCTGCGCGCGTGCGTTGGCCACGGTCTGCGCGCTCCAGCGGTCGGCAACATAGAAGTAGCGCAATGCCAGCGCCACAATCAGCGCGGTAACCGTGGCACAGCCCAGGCTGAAGCGCCAGAAGCCGACATCGCTGGTGAAGCCGGACGTGCCCAGCGCGTCATACAGCGCATGGACGATGCCGGTGCATACCGCCGCGATCAGCGCAGCGGCCGCCACCACCACCACGGTACCCAGCGCTTCCGGTAATCGCGAAAGCAGCGGGCGTGCAGTGCACAGGGTGACCGTGACTGCCAACGCCAGCCACACGGCCAGGCCGCTGGCGGACAGGAAGTCCGACAGCCCCCACTGGCGGCTGCCATCCGGTGCCAGTGCCACCACCACCACCACCAGTTCAGCCAGCCCCAGCATCGCACCCAGCCGCGGCAGGCGGCACAGGTCGGGCAGCCAGAACTGCTGGCGCGGGTCGCTCATCGGAAGCGTGCGTCCAACCAGTCGCCCAGCGCCTGGATCTCCTCGGCGCAGACCTGATGGGCCATGAAGTAGGAATGCCATTCCAGCGGGAAGCCGAGCTCCTTGAGCGCCTTGGCGCTGTGCACGGCCACGTCCTGCGGAATTACCGGGTCTTTCTGCCCGTGCGCCATGAACACCGGCGGCAGCGGACCTTCCGCCGCGGCGGCGGCCGCAGCCGCCTCGGCGTCCGGCAGATAGGTGGACAGGGCGATCAGGCCAGCCACCGGCCAGCGGCGACGCAGCGCGCTGCTGAGCACGACGGCCCCGCCCTGCGAGAAGCCGGCCAGCAGGATGCGTTCGACCGGGACACCGCGCGCGATCTCTGCGTCGATCAGGCCGTCGAGCAGCTGCACCGAAGCGGCTACACCGGCGCTGTCGGCGCGGGAACGGAAGTCCATGCCCACGATGTCATACCACGCGCGCATCGGCAGGCCGTTGTTGATGGTGATCGGCTGCACCGGCGCATGCGGGAACACGAAGCGGATAGCCGGCCAGTGTTCGCGCACCAGCTCAGGCACGATGGGCGCGAAGTCATGACCGTCGGCCCCCAGGCCGTGCAGCCAGATCACCGACCACTGCGGATCGGCACCGGTTTCGTTCACCACGGTTTCCAACGCTTGCGACATCGTGCGGCTCCAAGGGGGATGGGAGCATTATGCGGGAACCTCGCGGCGCATGTCCCAGCCGTCAGTCACGCCCGAACCCCGGGCTGGCCCATCCCTCTCTTCGCGCCCGCTGCACCTCATCCTCCTCGCCGTACGGCGGCTCCGGCTGACCAATGCACATCGCATCCGCCACATCGCCGGCCGCATCGCGAACCGCGTTGCTCCACAGCGTGAGGTCCACCCGGTTCCGGTTCTCGCTGCGCTCGACCACGCGCTCCATGAACATCCGGATGGCTTCCGCCGGCGCGTAATCCTCCTCCATCACCGCGCCTTTGAACCGGCAGCGCAGGTCGTCTTCCACTTTTGTCTTTATCCAGACCGGCTTCCTCATCGCCGCACCCTCCGCCGCCGGCCCGGCCGCGGGTTGTGACGATGCTCACGTACCTGCGTGTAGTGCACCTCGCGCAGTACTTCGGTGGGCATGTGCAGCATGCGGAAGCCCGGGGGATACACCGGCGTTGAAATGATGCGCGTGCCGTCAAATTCCACTCTGAACCACGTGCCTTTACCCAACCCCATGTAACGCAGCCAGCGGCCGCGCATCATCAGGTATTCAACGCCGCCGAGGTCATCGTCATCCGGCGGTGGAAACGGCGGCGGCGGTGCAGGGGCACCGCATACCGCGCAGCAGTGCGCGGGTGCTGCGTTGTTGAACGCTTCTTCGAGTATGTCCGACCGTTGCGGATTCATCGCAAACCTCCTGCAGAATGCGACCCCTGCCGGAATGGCAAGGGGTCGGGAGGTTAGAACCGCACAACGAATGCAGAAACGGCGGGCGTATTCCCCCTTTGCAGGGGTGTTTTATTAGCCACCCTCCCGACGCAGGACATACGTTTCCCACGCAGGACAACATGTTGCAATCGCTGTGGAGATTCTACGCTCCGGGGCCTACCCTGCAGGAATCGAACGGCAACTGACATAGCCAATTGCGGCACAAGCGTGGCGGGTTTTGCACGCGCGGGCAAATGGTGCGACGCAATTGGCGCGGTTGTTTTGTGGAGGGCTTGTGGCAGTAGTGGCGTGCGCAGGAAGGTGAAACAGGGGGCGCGTGTGGCCGATGTTTCAATGTGTGACGTGCGTGCGTGTTTTTGAGGTCGTGCGATTACGGGCCAATTGTTGTGATTGGCTCGCGTGCGTCAGTTTGGTGATGCGAAGGGCGTATTTCGATCATGAGTTCATGCGTTAAAGCATGTTGGTCATTTCACGGCGATCGTCTGTCGACCGATCCCACCAAAGCAGGTCCGGCGCACGGAAAGGTGATGAGTTGGTTTTGATCTTCCGAGGCCACCGACGCACTGTCGAAGGCGGGTCGGGGTGGGCTGGAGGGGGCGTGAGCCGCATGGATGCGGCGATCGAGCTTACATGGACGTACTTGCAGCGTCCCCCGGAACGCCCATCCCGAGCCGCCTAACACGGGAACCGATGACCACCGGCTGTTCGCCAAGAACCAACAGCAGCCGGGCAAGCCCGGCTCTACGTAGCACGTCGACAGTCCGCAGTCAGTGGGACGCCGCGCGTTCTGCGGCGGCGCGGCGCAGTTCGGCGGCGCGCACGAGGATGGTGGGCGGGTTGATCTCTTCGGGGATGTCCATCAGACCCAGGCGGCGCAGGAACGTGCCCGCGCGGCGGTCCGAGGTCAGGGCCACCACCGGAATGGCCAGCACCATGCCGATCACCACCGGGGCCATCCACGCCGCCAGCGACGGCGACACCGCGTAGGCCAGCACGCCCATGAACAGACCGAACACGCTCAGCCCACCGTAACCGCGGATCAGCGCCGGCCAGGAAATCCCGCCGTCGTCGCGCTGCTGTGCGTCCCAGCCCGAGTCCTTCCCCGCCAGCACTTCGGCCACGCCGCGCGACTGCACGTACATCACCACCGGGGCCATCAGCGCCGCCAGCAGCGTTTCCAGCAGCATCGAAATGAACGCACGGATCGCACCGCCGCAGCCACGACGCTCCACCGGGTCCAGCAGCATCGCAAGATAGCCCAGCACCTTCGGCAGCAGCAGCACCGCCATGGTGATCGCGAACATGCGGATCACCTTTTCCTCATCCTGCGCGCGCCAGTACAACTGCGGTGAGATGTGCAGCATCTCGTTGAAATCGATGCCGCCCTGGAACAGCGGAATGGCGATGCCGATCAGCATCAACATGCCCCACATCGGCGCGGTGAAGTAATGGCCGATGCCGATCATCATGTGCATGCGGCTGACCCAGTGCAGCCCCTTCGAGGCCACCACCTTGGCGTGCTGCAGGTTGCCCTGGCACCAGCGACGGTCGCGCACCAGCATGTCGGTCAGCGTCGGCGGACCTTCCTCATAGCTCCCCTTCAGGTACGGCACCATGTGCGTCGCCCAGCCGCCGCGCCGCATCAGCGCCGCCTCGACAAAGTCATGGCTGAGCACGTGCCCGCCGAACGGCTGCCGGCCCGGTAACGGCGGCAGGCCCGCGTTCTCGGCGAAGGCCTGGGTGCGGATCACCGCGTTGTGGCCCCAGTAATTGCTTTCCGCACCATGCCACCACGCCACGCCACGGCCGATCACCGGGCCATACACGCGCCCACCGAACTGCTGCATGCGCGCGAACAGCGTGCGCCCGCCGATCACGGCCGGCAGGGTCTGGATCAGACCCACGTCCGGGTTGTGTTCCATGCCGGCCACCAACCGCACGATGGTGTCACCGGTCATCAGGCTGTCGGCGTCCAGAATCAGCATCTGCGGGTAGCCGCCACCGAAGCGTCGCACCCAGTCGGCAATGTTGCCGGCCTTGCGCCCGCTGTTGTCGCCACGACGGCGATAGAACAGGCGGTCATGCCCGTTGACCGCCTCGCACAATTCAGCGAATGCCTGCTCTTCGGCTGCGCCAATGTCCTCGCGACGGGTATCGCTGAGCACGTAGAAATCGAACTGCGCCAACTGCCCGGTTTCCGCCACCGACTCGTAGATGGCCTGCAGGCCGGCCAGCAGACGGCGCGGGTCTTCGTTGTAGGTCGGCATGAGCAGCGCAGTGCGGGTATGCACCTGCGGCAGCGGCTCGTCCGGGTCGATACCCAGCTTGTAACCCCGGTCGAACACGGCGGTGAGAAAGCCGGCCAGCGCCCCCGCGAAGGACAACGCGATCCAGGCGAACAGGGCCACGAACAACACCAGCAGGCAGGCTTCCAGCACGGTGATGCCGTTGCTCGCCAGCACCTTCCACATCATTGCGGTCGCGGCCGCCGTCATCGCCGCGGTGCCGCCTAGAATGTAGAAGCGACGCAGCGCCATCATGCGCGGCGCGGTGCGCTGCTTCGGCACCTGCAGGCGGCCTTCGCGGAAGCTCTGCTCGGGCATCGCCATCGGAACTTCGGCCGGCAGCACGGAGCGGCCCGCGTCGATGACGACGTTGACGGTCTGCACACTCATGCGCGGCTACCCTGCGCGGGTTCTGTCAGGTCGCTGCCGGAAACGGCACGCCGTTTGTGTCTGTCACTACCGGAACCCACGTACTCTCCACGCCACTGAGCCGAAAAATGCGGCCCAGCATAGGGGGGCAAATGTAAGGTGGGTGCGAAGAGGCCCGGGCGGGCTTGCCGCCCATTCAGTTTTGAACGCGACCCTCGACCGTCAGCCCTTGTGCCGCAAGGGATCCCTATTCAGGATGGCACCTCCGCTCAGCCGAGCGGACGGCTCACGGCGACGTCCGGGGAAACCGGCAAGCGCGCCAATGCGCGCGAAGCAGCCAGTGAGAACTGCTGCTGGGCCAGCAGGTGCTGGGCCTGGGTGGCTACGGGACAAGGGGCGATGCGCGGGCCGGCCTGGGGCCGCTCGGGCGACGTCACTACGCTGGACATGTCTGACTCTCGTTTCCTTTCAGTGTGCAGCCGCCGGGCTCCCCGCCCGACGGAATGCGCACCCTATAGGAAAACCGGGAAGAATGTGTGACGGCGGCGGTACACAACTTCGAGCGCGCGCCTGCAAACGATTCCAGCCACCTGTCCCCACACGCCATACCGGCAGGGTCAATGCACTGGTCCGAACATCGCGCCCACGCTGCGCAGCAGTTCGTGCACATTGAACGGTTTGGGCAGCAATGCCATGCCCGGGCCCAGGAATGCGCCACGCTCGGCCGCCTGCTCGGTGTATCCCGTGACGAACAGCACCGGGAGCTCCGGGCGCAGCGCGCGCGCCGCGTCCGCCAGATCCCGCCCGTTCATGCCGGGCAGGCCGACGTCTGACAGCAACAGGTCGACCTGGCGCGGCGAATGCAGTTCCAGCAACGCACGCTGTGCATCGGCCGCCTCGACCACCTCGTAGCCGGCCTCGATGAGCATTTCACGCACCATCATGCGGACCGATTCCGTGTCGTCCACCAGCAGGATGCGCTGCGCGCTGCCGCGTGCGGCGGGGGCCGAAGTGTCCGGTTGCTGGACCGGGTGGGACTGGCCCTCGGGCAGCAGCAACTCGATCTCGGTACCTTCGCCTGGCTCGCTGGCGATGCGGACCACACCTTCTGATTGGCGGGCAAAACCGTACGCCATCGACAGCCCCAGGCCGGTGCCTTCGCCTTGGGGCTTGGTGGTGAAAAAGGGCTCGAACACCTTGACCAGCAGTTCGGCCGGAATACCGGTGCCGTTATCGAGCACCTTCACGCTGACATAGCGTCCCGGTACCAGCTCATGGTCACGCTCGATTGTTACCGGGTTGGCGCGGATACGGATCAGGCCCTGCCCGGCAAGCGCATCGCGGGCGTTGATGACCAGATTGAGAATCACATTCTCGAACTGATTCGGATCGGCCATCGCCATCAGCTCGCCGCCACCGAGTTCCAGGTCCAGCTCGATGTTCTCGCCAATGGACCGGCGCAGCATGTCTTCCAGCGAATGAATCCGCGCCGCCACATCAAAGGTCTGCGGGTCCAGCGGTTGCTTGCGCGCGAACGCCAGCATGCGCTGGGTCAGTGCAGCGGCGCGATGCGCCGATGCCGTGGCCAGGTCAGCGTAGCGCGATGCCTTGTCCCACTTGCCGCTCTGCGCGGCAATTTCAATCATGTCCAGACCGGCGATGATGGTGGTGAGCAGGTTGTTGAAGTCATGCGCGATGCCACCGGTGAGCTGGCCCAGCGCATCCATCTTCTGCGCCTGCAACAGCTCCATTTCCGTGCGCTCGCGTTCAGATATCTGGAACGCCAGCTCGGTGTTGGCGGTCTCCAGTTCCTGGCGGTGCTCGGTGGTGTCCTCTACCAGCACCAACCCCAGGCCAGGCCCGCGGTACGGCGTGACCCGCCACTCGGTCACCCGCTGCGCGCCCTGTACCGACAGCGCGAATGTGCCCTGCCAACGCTCCCCCTCCTGCAGGGCCACCTGCAGCGCCTCAACCGGACCAGCCTGTGCATGCAACACCGAAAAGATCGACCCCGTAGCCGTCGCTTCGCCAAGCAGTCGCACGAAGGCGTCATTGGCCTCATGAATGTTCAAGGTCGCATCGAGCACCGCAATAGGTGCATTGATCTGTCGGAATATTTCACCAAAGCGTGCCTCCGCCTCGCGCAGCGCCTCTTCGGCCCGACGCGCGCGCAGCAGGCTGCGAAGCGTTGCCAGCAGCACATCCGGATCAACCGGGTGGATCAGGTAACCATCGGCACCGGAATTCAGACCGGTGATCAGGTCGCCGCTCGCCACCGACGCGGCCGATACATGGATCACCGGCAGAAGCTGCGTGCGGGGTTCGGTGCGCAACTGCCGCACCACATCGAAACCGCTCATGTCCGGCAGGTTGACGTCCAGGACGAGCGCACCGTAATCGGCATTGGCGAGTCTGGCCAACCCTTCGTCGCCGCTGCCGGCTTCATCCACCTTGAACCCGTGATGTTCCAGCACACGCCGCACGGCGTAGCGCGTCGCCACGTTGTCATCCACTACCAGGATGCGGTCACGGTTCGGCATCGACGGCCTCCGGTGCAAGCTTCAGCGGCAAGGTGACAAAGAATTCCGACCCCTCGCCCAAGGTACTGTGCGCCCCCACCTTGCCACCCAGCAGTTCGGCAAAGCGCTTGCACAGCGACAGGCCGAGGCCGGTGCCGCGCAGCCTGCGCTGCAGCGGGGTATCTACCTGCACGAAGTCCTTGAACAGCGTTGGCAGCACCTCCGCCGGAATACCGATGCCGCTGTCGCGAACGATGAAGCGGATGCATTCGTCGCTCTCCAGCCGCGCCGAAACAATCACCTGGCCATCGGGGGTGAACTTCAACGCATTTGAAATGAAATTGCGCAGGATCTGCGCGAGCTTCTTGTCGTCGGTGTACAGCATCGGCAGCGGCGGCGGGTCCTCGAACACCAGATCCGCCGTATTGCCTTCCACCAGCGGCCGGAACATGCCACGCAGGGCCGAGAACAGGTCCATCAGGTCGAACCAGGCCGGCGAGATGGTGATGCGGCCGGCCTCGATCTTGGCCAGGTCAAGCAGGTCGTCCACCATCTCGCGCAACTCGGTCGCCGAAGCACTGATGAAACGCACCTGGCGCAACTGCTCTTCGCTGAGCGGGCCATCCATGCCGTCTTCCAGCAGCCGGGTCATGCTCAGGATCGAGCCCAGCGGTGTACGGAACTCATGGCTCATGTAGGACAGGAACCGGCTCTTGAGGTCGGAGACCTCGCGCAGCTGCTCGGCCTGCTGGTCCAGCTCGGCATACAGGGCCAGCACGCCCTGGTTGGTTTCCTCCAGTTCCGCGCGCAGCGCCTGGTTCTGCTCACGCAGCTGCTGCAGTTCCTGTTCGGCAGGGAGCGTGTTCAATGCAGGTCTCCCAGGCGCAGGGCGACGATGCTGGCGTCATCGCGGCCGCGGTCAAAGTCGCGCTGCAGCACCGCCACGATCAGGGCCGGGTGGCGGTGCAGTAAACCGGGGTAATCGCGCAGGTTCCAACGGGCCTGCAGTCCATCACTGTGCATGATCAGAAGGGTGCCAGCGGCGACGTGAAAATTGAATGGTTGGGCCTTGCGGTACTGCACCCCGACGATGCCGGGGTGGGACGCCATGCCGCGGGTGACGGTGGGTTCGCAGAGGCTGGCCGCGATGTTGCCGATGCCGGCAAACTGGAGGTTGCCGCTGGCGACCTCGATCCGCGCCACCGCCGCTGCGCCACCGCGGGTCCCGGACATGCCGGCATGCATGGCGTCAATCAGCTCCACTGCACCGGCTACACCTCGCTGGGCAGCTGCAGCCACACCGGCATGCGCCGCATCCGCTGCCGGCAAGCCATGACCCAGTCCGTCGATCAGGGTCAGTGCCATCGCCTCCGGCGTGGCCTGCAGGTGCCAGGCATCCCCACAGGCCTGCTCGTGGCGCAGGGCCAGCCGCAGGGCCCCGTAGGGCACGTCTTCATCGCGCGCGCAGCGGCTGGCATAGATGCGTGCCACCAGCACTGCCCCCTTGTGGTCCGACCATACCTCCAGCACGGTCGCCTGGCGCTGGATCGCCCCCATGCCCAGGCCCTGGGTGCCGCCGGTGGAGTAACCATCAGGCAGCGACTGCGCCAGCGAGAAGCCGGGACCGTCATCCAGCGCGCACAGTTCCACGCCCTGGCCGTTGCGACCCTGGATGATCGACAGATACATGCGCCCGCCGCGGCCGTGCTTGATCACATTGGTGGCCATCTCAGTCGCCGCCAGCGCCACTCGGCCGGCATCGATCTCATCGAAACCCACATGGTGCGCGAGCGCCAGCGCATCGCGCCTGGCCTGCCCCACCTGCGAGGCTTCCTCCACGACCACGACCCGGGTTACCTGGCCGGAGAAGTTCAGATCCATTTGACGATGGTGACCCGCGTGCCCTGACCGGGTGCGCTGTCCAGTTCAAACACGTCCACCAGCCGGCGCGAGCCGGACAGCCCCAGGCCCATGCCGGTGCCGGAGGACCAGCCATCGGTCAGCGCCTGCGCTATGTCGGGGATGCCGGGGCCGTTGTCGGCGAACACCAGCTGCAGCCCCTTGCGCATGCCCTGCTCAATCACCGACCACGCCATGCTGCCACCGCCGCCGTAGATGACGGCGTTGCGGGCCAGCTCGCTGGCCGCGGTGACCAGCTTGGTCTGGTCGATCAGGCGCAGCTTGCAGGCCACCGCGACCTGACGCGCGATCTGGCGTGCCAGCACCACGTCCTGTTCAACGCGGATCGGCAGGGATCCACTAAGGTCGGTCATGGGGCCTCTTCGGCGCTGGGCCGCAACAACTGCATGCCACGCTCGACATTGAGCGCGGTGCGCACACCGTCCAGCTTCAGGCCCAGCTCGACCAAGGTGATGGCCACCGCCGGCTGCATGCCGACGACCACTGTGGTGGCATCCATGATCCGCGCCATCGCCGAGATGGTCGAGATCATGCGTCCAATGAAGGAGTCCACGATGTCCAGTGCGGAGATGTCGATCAGGACACCGCGCGCGCTGGTGCGCTGGATGCGTTCGCTGAGGTCGTCCTGCAGCGTCAGCGCCAGCTGGTCGTGCATGTCGACCTGGATGGTGACCAGCAGCAGGTCACCCATCTGAAGGATGGGAATGCGCTCCATCTCAACGCGCCGCCTGGGTCACCACCTGGCCGGTGCGCCTGAGCGCCAGCGCCAGGGCGTCGGCCAGATTGGCCTTGGTCACGATGCCCTGCAGGTCCAGGCCCAGGTGCACGATGGTCTGGGCGATCTGCGGGCGCACCCCACTGATGATGGCATCGGCCCCCATCAGGCGGATGGCCGTCACCGTTTTGAGCAGGTGCTGGGCGACCAGGGTGTCCACGGTGGGCACGCCGGTGATGTCGATGATGGCAATTTCCGAACCGGTATCGACAATGCGCTGCAGCAGCGATTCCATCACCACCTGGGTGCGCTGCGAGTCAAGCGTGCCGATCATCGGCAGGGCCAGCACGCCCTCCCACAGCTTCACCACCGGGGTGGACAGTTCAAGCATTTCTTCCTGCTGGCGCTGGATCACGTCCTCGCGGGTCTTCTGATAGACCTTGACGCTGTGCAGACCGAGGGTGTCGATGACTTCGGTGATCGCCCACAGCTGGTTGCCCAGCAAATGTGGATCATCCGCCAAGCCATCCTGGAGCAGCTCAAACAGCGGATGCTTGAGCGAGAACAGGAAGCTGGCCGTTTCCGTAGAGCTGAAGCCCTTCAGCACGCGGTCGCGCGAGAGCTGTTCGAGGAAGCTGCGGGTTTCGGCCCATTCGTTGCCGCCGATACCGGCCGCGCTGGACTGGGACAGGGTGTCCAGGAACAGGCGCCAGAACTCACGCAGCTGGGTGTCGAGCTCGCGTGGCGAGAGGCGGGCGTCCTGGGTACCCGCGTTGAGGTTCCCGGCCCACTGGGTCACCACCTGATCCTGATGGGTGCGGACGAGATCGATGGTGCGCTGCTGCAAAGCCGCCATGGCGTGGTTCCTGCTTGAAGGGAGCCAACCCCGCCGGACAGCGGGGTCAGGAGCGACCGAGCATAAATGAATTCAGGTAGAGGGAATCATCACACGGTCACCTGTCGGGCACGCCCTCACGCCATGGCTGAATTATTCAGAATCAACCACCGTCCACGCGACGCGCCGGCACCCCTTCTGCGGTGATCTGGATGGGCAGGATGCGCCCTTGGTCGTCGAAGTACATGCGGTCGATGGCCGTCGCCCGGTGGTGCCGGCTGGTCTCGCCCAGCGGACGGCGGTGGTAGACGATGTACCACTGATCATCGGGCGTGCGGATCAGCGAATGGTGCCCCGCGCTGGTGGCCACCTTCGGGTCGGACTGCAGCACCTTGCCGATGCGCTTGAACGGCCCCAGCGGGGACTCGGCGATGGCATAGGCCACCGAGTAGTCCGGCTCACCCCAGCCGCCTTCGCTCCACATGTAGTAGTAACGGCCGTTGCGTTTGAACATCAGCGAGCCTTCCACGTATTCCGGGGCGGGCGTGATTTCCTTGTACAGCGTGCCGTCGGGCAGCGGCTCGATGCCGGTGAAGTCGGGCTTGAGCTTGACGAGGTTGGCGTGCTTCCAGCCGCCGTAGATCATGTACCAGGTGCCGTCGTCGTCCTGGAACAGGGTCTGGTCGATGGGCTGGGCCCCGTTGTGGAACGTGCCGATCAGCGGCTTGCCGAGCAGGTCGCGGTACGGACCCTCGGGCTTGTCAGCAACGGCCACGCCGATGCCGCCAACCTCGCTGTCGTTCTTGATGTCGTTGGCGGAGAAGAAGAAGTAGTATTTGCCTCCGTTCTCCACCACCGAAGGGGCCCACAGCGCTTCCTTCGCCCAGGTGATGGCTTCGATCTTCAGCACGCCCGGGTGCTTCGTCCAGTTGACCAGATCCTTCGAGGAGAACGCATCGAAATAGCGCTGCTCCGCGTAGGGCCTGGAGGTGGTCGGGTAGATCCAGTAGGTATCGCCGAACACGGCCGCTTCCGGGTCCGCGTACCAGCCGGGAAGGATCGGGTTGCCGGACATGGCCGGTTTGGCCGCGTGGACGGCCTGCGCAGAGAATACGCCGAGTGCGATGACCGCCGTCAGTGCCAGTGCTCGAATTCCACCCTGCCGCATGCGCTGTGCCCTCGTGCTGGTTGATTTCGCTCGATCTTAGATCGATTTAAATCGGCATGCGGGTGCAGCGCAGCAAACGGGCGGACGCCACAGAGCAGGCGGGCAGCGGGTGCCCGCCTGTTCTACCAGCGTCGCTTACTTCTGCTGCAGGAAGGCCAGCAGGTCGGCGTTGACCCGGTCCTTGTGGGTTTCGGTGAGGCCGTGCGGCGCACCCGGATAGACCAGCAGCTTCGCACCCGGAATCAGCTTGGCCGACATGCGGCCAGCCACATCGATCGGCACGATCTGGTCGTCGTCACCGTGGATGACCAGGGTGGGCACGTTGAACTTCTTCAGGTCGGCACGGAAATCAGTGGCCGAGAATGCGGCAATCGAGTCGTAGGTGTTCTTGGCACCGGCCTGCATGCCCTGCGCCCACCACGCATCCACCAGCGGCTGGGAGACCTTCGCACCCGGGCGGTTGAAGCCGTAGAACGGGCCCGAGGCGATATCGCGATACAGCTGCGCGCGGTTCTCCAGCTGGCCTTTGCGCAGGCCATCGAACACGGCGATCGGCACGCCGCCCGGATTGTCAGCGGTCTTGAGCATCAGCGGCGGCACGGCGCTGATCAACACGGCCTTCTTCACCCGCCCGGTGCCATGGCGGCCGATGTAGCGTGCGACTTCGCCGCCACCGGTTGAGAACCCCACAAGGGTCACGTCATGCAGGTCCAGCGTGTTGATCACCGTGGCCAGATCGTCGGCGTAATGGTCCATGTCATTGCCGTCCCACGGCTGGCTGGAACGACCATGGCCGCGGCGGTCGTGCGCGACCACGCGGTAGCCGTGCTCGGCCAGGAACATCATCTGCGATTCCCAGCTGTCCGAGTTCAGCGGCCAGCCGTGGCTGAAGGTCACCACCGGGCCGTTTTTCGGACCCCAGTCCTTGTAATAGAGCTGCACGCCGTCGGCGGTGGTGATGGTGCTGGCGGTCTGGCTGATGGCGGTGGGGGTGGCGCGCGGTGCCGGCTCGGCGGCGCTGGCGGAGAGGCCGGCCTGGATGGAGAGGGCGAGTGCGGCGATGGCGACAGTGCGGGTTAGGGTGTTCATGGGTAGCTCCTGTTGGGTGGTGTTGCGACAGGGGCTACTTTGCGTGACCAGGACGGACTATTGGTCGCTTAAAATCCACAAAACTTGATCCACCGTACATGCGGTCAAAGAATGTGCCCGCTGGCCGCTCCTGCTCTTGGCAGTCGCGCCTTTCCGGACCACCGAAAATATGTACTATTTTCGGTACACAGTGCGAGTACAGAGACGAGGTCATCGAATGAGCAAGAACGAGCATATCGGCTCGAGCTTTGACGAATACCTTGATTCGGAATGGCTTCTCGAAGCATCTGCAGCTGTTGCGGTGAAGCGCGTGATTGCCTGGCAGGTCGCCGAAGCAATGAAGGCGGCAAAGGTCAGCAAGTCGGCCCTTGCCAAGCGCATGCAAACCAGTCGGTCGCAGTTGGATCGCGTGCTGGATGAAACAGACACCGGGCTCACGCTTGATACTTTAAGTCGTGCAGCTACCGCCCTGGGTTACAGGGTTCAAATTGACCTTGTCCCTCCAAAGGCAACAGCGAAGAAGTCGCGCAAGGAAACAAGCGATTCTCGCGTCTGTACTGCTGAGTCTTAGTTCGGTGAGTTTCCTTACTCGAACTCGACGGATGCAGGTTTGATGCTCATTCGAGGTGGCTCGAATTCAATGCCAGCCACTTCAGGCATCGCAAGCGATTCGGCAATGCAGCGTCGTGCAGAGTTCAAGCTACTGGCGTTCTGACCACCCGATTGCACGCGCCCCTCCCTTCCACCGATCGCGCAATCAAGCTCACTGATGTGCACTGTGGTGGGCCCACCAGGATTCGAACCTGGAACCAAAGGATTATGAGGCCCGCGTCTAAATGATAAAAATCAATGACATAAGCGCCTGCATTTTTTCGGGACCGTACCGTGAAACCATTGACCTGCCAAGGTCAGTCGGCTCATTTTTACGGTAGTAGGATCGGCAGAAGCCCCTGCTCAGCTGCCGCAACGCGGCTTGATCATCACAGTTCAATGCGGTGGTAAGGCTGCCCGTCCTCTTCACGTCAGTCATGCGAGGGACTGATGTACCATCGGGCCTCACGCTTCTGGCGGCGCAACATCATTTGCTACCGCGTTAAGCACCAGCCAGAAGCGTCGATCCATGACCACGAATTTTTCTGCGCACTTCAGGGCGCATAGGATCTTCGCGTCCGCTAGCAGCTGGACCGCAGGGATCGAATCCATTGATTCCGTTGAATCCGTCGATGCCACGTGCTGCCAATGCGGCCGGCGCGCCAGGTTCGATGCTTCATCGGGGCTACTCGACGATGGCACGACGTGTAAGGTCACCTGCCAGTCCTGTCAGCAGTCAGGAAGCCTTTCGCGGCCGGAACTCTTCCGGCTGTTGGATGACCAGCGACGCCGGGATCTGCTGCTGCGCGCCAACGGAATGTAAGGATTCGAGCGATTGAATACCCAGACGGCGGCTCGTGCCTTTCAAGAAGGTAAGCACGACGCGGCAGTCCAAGGCAATAAAGACGCGCCTAAGACCTGCAGCAGTGAACGGCCGGAAGCAGACATCGATGGGCGCAGTGATTATGAGGCCCGGCGTCAATACTTATAAATCAATCACTTATGCCCCGCAATTTTTTCGAGCGGGAGCCGTGAAACCATTGTGGCCACGTGCGATGAAACGCAATTTCTTCGGCCATCATCAGTGGGTTTTTCCAGTAGTGCTACCTACCTGAAAACCGACCGCGCAATCTCCCAGTCGGTTTAACTGTCGCCGTGCACCTACGGGGTCGCCGGTGCACAGTGTGCATTGACCAGTAATGTTGCTGAGGCACTACTCGGTAAATTCCCCGATGCATCCGACCGCAGTTTGGCTTCGAATAGGCTCCCTATAGAGGAGATTGTCATGGCCAACGGCACTTTCGGCGGCTCCATCGACCTTGATATCCGCCGGTCCAAAGCGGACTGGCCATCGTTCCTTGACCCCAAGGCCCCTGCGGGGGCCCCTAATGTCCTGGTCATCCTGTATGACGACACTGGTCAGGCCGCCTGGTCGGCGTATGGCGGCCGGATCGAAATGCCCACCCTGGACAGGTTGGCCCGCAACGGCCTGACCTACACGCAGTGGCACACCACCGCCGTTTGTTCTCCCACCCGGTCCTGCTTCCTCACCGGGCGAAACCATCACCAGAACGGGTTCGGCACCATTGCTGAATCGGCCGCCGGCTTCCCCGGCTATGCCGGGCATATCCCGCCCGAGAACGCCACCATGGCCACCGTGTTGCGTGATGCCGGCTGGTCGACGCTCTGGGTGGGCAAGAACCACAATGTGCCGGTCGATGCGTTCGACATCGCGGCCAACCGGCGGCACTGGCCGTTGGGGCTCGGCTACGACCGCTTCTACGGCTTCATCGGCGGCGAAACCAACCAGTGGTTCCCTGAGCTGATCGAGGACAACCACTACGTAAGCCAGCCCTCCACGCCCGCAGAGGGATATCACTTCTCGAAGGATATCGTCGACAAGTCCATTTCCTTCATCCAGGACAGCCGCCAGTCCCGCGCTGACAAGCCGTGGTACCTGTGGCTCTGCCCGGGTGCAAACCACGCTCCGCACCACGCGCCGCAGGACTACATCGACAAGTACAAGGGAAAGTTCGACGACGGTTACGAGGCGTATCGCCCGTGGGTGCTGGCGCGGATGATCGAGCGTGGCGTTCTGCCCAAGGGCACCGCCCTGACCGACGTCAACCCGATGTCGGAGGGGACGTTCATTGAAGGCGACAGCGTGCGCCCTTGGGGCACGCTCAATGCCGACGAGAAGCGGCTGTTCAGCCGCATGGCCGAGGTGTATGCCGCCTTCTCTGAATACACCGACGTGCAGATCGGGCGGTTGATCGACTACCTGGAAGAGTCAGGGCAGCTCGACAACACCTTGATCCTGTACTGCGCCGACAATGGTGCGTCAGGCGAAGGCAGCCCCGACGGTTCGGTCAATGAAAACCGGTTCTTCAACGGTTACCCGGACGATATCGCCTTTAACCTGGCGTTGATCGACAGACTCGGCTCACCTGACACCTACAACCACTACCCTACCGGCTGGGCCGTCGCGTTCAGCACGCCGTACCGCATGTTCAAGCGCTACGCGGGATATGCCGGCGGCACCTGCGATCCGCTGGTGATCCACTGGCCGCAGGGTATCCAGGCCAAAGGCGAGGTCCGCCACCAGTATCACCATTGCACCGACATCGTGCCGACCATTCTGGAATGCTGCGGCGTGGCGATGCCGGAGGTGGTGCATGGAGTAAAACAATCCCCCTTGCCTGGGGTGTCCATGCGCTACAGCTTTGACGACGCCGATGCGGCTACCCGCAAGAAGACCCAGTATTACGAAATGCTAAGCACGCGCGGGATCTGGCACAACGGCTGGAAAGCGGCCACAGAGCATGGACCGATGATCAACACGGGGGGCTTCGAACAGGATCGCTGGCAGCTGTTCCACACCGACGAAGACCGCGCGGAAGCCCACGATCTCGCCGCCGAACATCCAGACAAAGTAGCCGAACTCGCTGCGCTCTGGCTTGAAGAAGCGAAACGATTCAACGTGCTCCCACTAAACGACTACGGTGTAGTTGGCATTCACTCTCTGGAATACAAGGTGGCGCCCCCTGCGGATGGCCGTTACGTCTACTACCCGGGCACAACGGAGGTGCCTGAAGCATCTTCAGCGCGCACGCTGGGCACCTCGTTCCGCATCATTGCCGACGTGGATTTTTCTGCGGATACGCAGGGTGTTATCGTTTCGCAGGGCTCGCGATTCGGTGGCTACACCCTGTTCGTGGCCAACGGCCAGCTTCAGTTCGTCTACAACTTCTTGGGCATCCCGCCAGAGCAGGTGCTGACAGCTGCTATCCCTGCGGAAGGCCGACACCTGGTGGGGGTGAGTTTTGACAAGAAGTCCGTCAGCGAAAAGAACGAAGCCTTGGGGCGCATGACGCTGCACGTGGATGACCACGCTGTGGCAAGCGGGGACTTCCGCACCCAGACCGGGCATTACGCGCTGGCAGGGGAAGGGCTCGCAGTGGGATACGACAGCGGTGACCCGGTCTCTACGCGCTACCCCCCGAAGTCGGCGTTTACGGGCCGCATCCACAACGTTACCTATGAAATCTCCGACGATGGATATGTAGATCTGGAGCAGAGGCTTGCTGCTGCTCTAGCGCGCGACTAGGGGTCGAACCGACGCGGTGAACGCACCTGAGTTCTGCTTAGATCTCAAATTCACGAGGCGGGCCTTGCTCGCGTTAGAGCATGGGTGGGGAGCGTGAATAGGGCGTGCGGGGGCGGCGAAGGCAGGCCTCCGACGATAAATTTGCGAAAAACCAGATGGCCATCGGAAACAGGTAACTTAGGTAACGTGCGATTCTTTCCAGCCATTAGTCCATATATTTCAATGACTTATATGACACTCTGGAAGGTAATTTAGGGGTAACCTTGAGGTAATCCAATTACCTTTTCGACAGGTAACCCCCCTCAAAAAAAATATCCTTTGGAATCAATGACATTACTTCTTTCCACCTTGGGCGTTACCTCAAATTACCCGCCGAGGTAATGTCGTGAATCCTTTGTGGCAGTAGGGATTCAGCCGGTTTTCAAGCGCCACATTACCCCGTTACCTGTTTCCGATGGCCACCTCTATTTTTGAGCTTGGAGGGCCGTGGCCAAGCACCTGCCACAGGGCTCTTCAGCAACCCCGTTCGGCGCGGGGTTTCGCAGGTGCCGGGCAGCGCCAAACAGCCCGCCACGGCCCATACAGGGCGCGCCGGGGGCACTGCCGCAGGCGCGCAGAAAAAGCAACCTATCAAGAGCGCAGGCGTGGCGGGGAGACGAGTGCGCACCGCCCCCTCGAGACAACCGGAGGGGGCGGCAGGCGCGCTCAAGAGGAAGGGGGTATCCTCCCAACGCGAGGCAATCCAGCGCGGCGCTAGGGCGTGCCACTTGGCAAGCCGTAGCCCCTAGCCTAGAAAGCTAGCGTCGCCCCTGACGCTCATCCCAGCCCAAACACAAGGAGGAACCCTGAGAATGGAACTTAACGCAGAGACTAGGTCCGTCAACAATGTGTTCGCGCTAAACAAGAAGTACATCGTTCCGCGCTTCCAGCGAGAATATTCTTGGAAGCTCGACCAGCTAGAAGAGTTCTGGGAGGACATCAGTCAACAAATCAAGGTTGTCGATGCGAAGCCGGCCTTCACCGAATACTTCATCGGCGCGGTGGTTTTAGTAGGAGACGACTCTCGCTCTGAGTATCTGATAGTGGACGGCCAGCAACGATTGACCACGCTGACGATCCTTTTGCGGGCGATTGTGGATCGACTGGTAGACCTGAAGGAGGACAAGGCCGCCCTTGCCCTCCACAAGAACGCGATCCAAGGACTTGACCATGACGGAAACGAGTACTTCAAGCTCGCCAACGAGAGCCCAAAGCCATTCTTTCAGAACGAAGTGCAGTCATTCGTCCCGCAGCATCTGAACAAAGCCGTTAGCACGGAAGAGAAGCTTCTAAATGAAGCGTATGCGCATTTTAAGAAGCGCGTTTCAACCTTCAAACGCCCTGGCCTCAGTGATGTCGAAGCAGCAAAGGCACTGCGCGATCAGACGCTCGATCACCTAAAGTTCATCCAAGTAACCGCAAAGGATGAAGACGATGCCTACACCATTTTTGAGACGCTAAACGCTCGCGGCATGAGCCTAACATCCGTCGATTTGGTGAAGAATTGGATATTCAAGAACTATCCGAACACCCATCCGCACGACAATGCCAAGGAAACTTGGAATGAGATCAGGCGTAGCGCCTCCAAGTTCTCCAGCATCGAGATGTTCTTTCGACATTACTGGAACTCAAAGTACGCGTTCGCGTCTGACGACAGATTGTACAAAAGCTTCAAAGACGCGCTTAAGAAAAAGCAGATCACAGATGCGCGAGCGTTTTTGCAAGAACTCAAAGGTGCATTTGACAGCTACAGGCGGATCGGCAACCCGCGTGATTCTGACTGGAGCATCCAGAAAGAAAAGCGCGTAACACTTTCATTAGCACTCCTGAACCAGTACAAGGTGACGCAGCCTCGCCCGTTCCTCATTGCGCTACTGGAGTGCAAGAGAATTCACAAATCGATACCGCAGGCACTCTTCATCAAGGCCGTGACATCAATTGAGAACTTCCATTTCATTTTTTCAAATGTCTGTCAGGAGCGGGCATCAGGTCTAGAGGGGAAGTACACTCGGGCAGCCAAGCAATTGTTCCAGGCAGGATCAAATAAAGCGAAGGCCGAGGCAGTAATTACTAAGCTTCTTGCTGATCTGCGCAGCAAGCGCCCTGAACTATCCAAGATCGCGACCTCGACAGCGGAGATTCAGCTATCCAAAGAAGATGGATCAAAGAAGCAGATCCAGACAATCTTTAGAAAAATTGAGGTTAGCCTCCGAAGTACTACTGAGCTCAACGTGGGTAGCATCTCCCTTGAACACGTCCAGGACAAGTCTTCAAATTTGCCCTGGGTCAATACCGTGGGAAATCTGATCCCACTTGATGAGGCGATCAACAATAAAATGAAAGCCGGATTGAGCTTCAAGGATAAGAAGAGGCAGTACGCGAAGTCTGACTTGCAATTGACGAAGCTCTTCCTCACGCTCAACCCCCAAGATACTTGGGATAGCGCAACCGCAGAGAAGTGGAGTTCCAAGATCGCAGAACTGCTGGACACAGCTACTACGATCTGAAGATACTCCGCAGGTTATTCATTTTAGCGGCGTTGCGATAAGGGGCCTGTTTGAGGCCCCTTTGCGATTCCGACGCCTGGTCGAGGCTAGATTCTGTTGCCGCACGCACCGGACACTCAACCCCACGACCTTGCTGCAGTGGCCGAAGAGCGGTTTCGGGCGCGTCAGCTCAGGTCCTGACCTATGGTCAGCGGGTCAAATGCGATCACATCCTCGCCCAGCCAATCGTTGATGGCCAGCATACGGGTCTGGATGGGTTCCAGCTCCATGGCAGCCCACACAGTCGCCGCCTCGCGGATCGAGCCAAAGCCACCACTGTTCTGGGGCACGATGCCCATCAGTTGCGGCGGGATACGCAGAGACGCCAGCATGTCATCGCGGGTAACGCTCTTGATGCCGGTGAATTCATCTTTCGCCGCGACCTCGCTGACTGGGATCAGCTTCAGGCCGTCTTTGTTGCCACCTGGCGAATGCAAGAATAGGTTCCGGAAGTTGCCCGGTCCGCGCGCCTGTTTCAGTGCCTCGCGCATGGATGCCACGTCGGCATCGGACACCTTGGAGTCGGACAGGTAAAGGATGAAACCGGCGTGCGAGCCGTTGTTGTAGTACTTGCGGCGGAAAAGCGTCGCTGACTCATTGAGCAGTGCAGACTGCACGGCCGGGAGCCACTCCGGCAGGCCGTAGATCTCCTGATCGGCATCGGCCTCGCGGAGCTGGAACACGCTGCCCGGATCGAACTCATGCTCGGCGTGGAAGCCGCGGACTTGGAAGAACTCCCCCGGCTCAACACCGCGCCGCACATACTGCGACAGGGGGACGTGGATCTCCATGGCCCGGCCCAGAACGGAATTCCTCCGCTCCACATAGGCAGTACCGAAGGTGGTGAAGTCCAGGGCCAGCTGCGTGAA
Source organism: Stenotrophomonas sp. (assembly GCA_039592995.1). Classification (GTDB taxonomy): domain Bacteria; phylum Pseudomonadota; class Gammaproteobacteria; order Xanthomonadales; family Xanthomonadaceae; genus Stenotrophomonas. The sequence continues at coordinate 37,960 of JBCNQC010000010.1, forward strand.
GCGGGCGCGGCTGAGCAGCCGGTGCGGGCGGAAGGTGCGCACCAGCATGTTGCGTTTGAACAGCAGGCCGCTGTGCAGATAGGGGTTGGCTCGGGTGGTCCGCGACAGCCCCTGCAGCGATACCGGCGGCTCGTAGTAGCGGCCGTAGCGGGCGCACTCCAGATAGTCCATCAGGCCGCGTTGATCCAGCACGGGCGTAGGTTCGCCGAAGGTAAACGCCTGCACCCCGGCCGGGGTGGACGCGCTGTCGGCCGCAGTATCGGTCATCAGTAGATCTCCAAGGTGCTGGTGCTGGTGCCGGTGATCCCGGCCTCCAGTGGTTCGTTGTGCAGCGCGTGCAGCAGTGCCCAGGCCAAGTCGGCGTGCCCAGTGGCGCGGCTGCGGCCGGCGGTGTAGGTGGTCTGCCGCCCGCTGGGCGTGTTGGTCTTCTGGATGGCCATCAGCGACTGGGTCAGGTCGGTGAAGCTGGCGTCGTACTGGAGCCGACCGTTCTTGATCACGTCATACGCCTTCAGCACCAGCCGGGTTTTGACCTCGGGCGAGTAGCTGAATGTGGTCACGTTGGGGAAGAACTGCGCAACCAGCTGCGCGACACCGGTGCCCATGCCTGTGGTGTCGATACCGATGTAGGTCACCCAGTAGATCTTCGTCATCTTGCGGATGAATTCGGCCTGGCCTGCGAAGTCCATGCCCTTGAACTGATGGCGCTCCAGCACGCGGAACTCACCGCCCGGCTCCAGCGGCGGGGCGACCACCACCAGCCCCGCGCTATCGCCCTTCTCGGCCGGGTCGTAGCCGATCCAGACAGGCCGGTCGCCATAGGGGCGGACCGCAAAGGGCTTGTAGTCATCCCACACCACCCAGCTGTCCACCGCGCACGGCTGCAGCATGGTCAGCGGGAACACGCTGGCGCTGTCGTCCACAAACTCGCACATCAGCAGATTGGCGAACTCTTCGGCGCTGTAATCGCGGCGCAGTTCCTCAATGTCGAACAGGTCACAGCCACCGTGGTGCGCATCCAGCACGGTCACGATGTGACGCCACAGCGCGTCCTCGCACAGTCGCCCACCGTGCAACCGGCCGTGGGAGACATCCACCACGACCTGCTGCGCCTTCGGCTTTCCCTTGTTGAACCGCTCACCGGTCCAGAAGTCGTAGGCTTCGTGGGCCATGGTGGACGGCGTACTGAAGTAGGTCTTACGCCACTTCTTGTGCATGGCCATGCCGCTGGCCACCTTGTTCAGTTGATTGAAGCCATAGGTCCAGAAGAATTCGTCAAAGTAGAAGTTGCCGTGGTAGCCCTGTGCCGTGCGCGCATTGGTGCCGAGGAAGAACAGCTCCGCGCCGTTGCCCAGGGTGATGGGATCTCCGGTGAGGTCGCGGTCCAGCACCTCGCGGACGAATGCCCGCATGTAGCCGAGGAAGATGTGAGCCTGGCTCTTGGACGCACTCAGGAAAATCTGATTGCGCCCGGTGGTGAGCGCGTCAATCAGTGCCTCGCGGGCGAAGTAGAAGGTCGCGCCGATCTGGCGCGACTTCAGAATGACCCGGGTGCGCTGGGTTCCGGCGCGGTACCACGTGCGCTGGTACTCAAAGCACCCGTCCAAGAACGCCTTTTGCAGCTTCTCGACGTCCTCTTCGCTGAAGTCGTTCTTGCGCTGCTTCTTCTTCGGGCCTGCGTTGCGGTTGGCCACCGCCGGGTTCAGATCCGACTCGTTGCCGCCACCCTGGTATCGCTGGATGCGGGCCTGCCGCTCCAGTTGGCGATGCAGCAGATCGATCTCTTTGTAGTCGCCGCCGGTCTTCTCCGGCTTCATGATCAGCATGATCAACCGGGCTTCCAGCGCACCGCCGATCCGCTCCACGTTGTCGGCGCGGTCCCATTCGTCGCGCGCCTTCCAGCTGTGGATGGTCTTCTCTTTCTCGCCGGTAGCCTCGGCGATGTCGCACACGCGCCAGCCCATCCAATACAGGAATTTGGCTTGGCGACGTGCGTCAACGGGGATTTGATCGGCTACGATGTTCACCCGGTTAGGTTGCCGCCGCTCACGCGCGCGCGACACAAAAAACCACGGTAATTCAGCGGCCTACAATCCCGCCGCGTTGCTGCTGATTACGCCACTGCCGAACATGGGACATCGCATCGAACACCGATGCCAACCCGGACCAGCAGAGGGCGACAGATGGCCACCACGAAGAAGCGTTCCCGTAAGTTCCGCGTTGCCGTGGAGGGCACCACCTCCGATGGCCGCGTCATCGAGCGTCAGCACATTCAGGACATGGCCGACAGCTATGATCCGCAGGTGTACGGCTCGCGCGTCTGGATCGAACACATGCGCAGCACGCTGCCGGAAGGCCCGTTCCGCGCGTTCGGCGACGTGATTGCCGTTTCGGCCGAGGAAGCGGACATTGGCGGAGCGAAGAAGCTGGCGCTGTATGCCCAGATCGAGCCGACCGACGACCTGGTCAACATGGTCAACGTGCTCAAGCAGAAGCTGTATACCAGCATCGAGATTTCCCCGAAGTTCGCCGACACCGGCAAGGCGTATCTGGTCGGCCTGGCGGTCACCGACTCCCCGGCCAGCCTGGGCACCGAGATGCTGGCCTTTGCCGCACAGAACCCGGACAAGAACCCCCTCACCTCCCGCAAGCAGTCGCCGGACAACCTGTTCACCGCCGCGCTGGAAACCCAGTTCGAGTTCGAGGATGCGTCGGTCGACACCCCGCGTGCCAATGCCTTCATCGAGCTGCTGAGCCGCATCGGTCTCGCACCGAAGCCGGAGCCGAAGGAAGAGCCGCAGGAACCGGATGTTGCCAAGTTCAGCGCCCAGGTCCTCCAGCTGTTCCGGGACATGGAAGGCGACGTGGCGCAGCTGCGCCGTGAGAACGCCAGCTGCCGCACGGAGGTGCAGAAGCTCTCCCGCGATCTGGCCACTCTCAATGAGCAGCTGGCCCAGACGCCGAGCAACTTCACCCAGCGCCCGCCCGTCACTGGCCCGACCAGCGGCGACGCCACCGACTGCTGAGCCGCCCAGCGGCCCCACCACCCCTGATTCCCGGAGCAACCCATGCGTACCCATACCCGCGCCCAGTACGACGCCTACAACACCCGTCTCGCCCAGCTGAACAACGTCGGTTCCACCGCTTTCACCTTCGCCGTGGAACCCAGTGTCCAGCAGACGCTGGAACAGCGCATGCAGGAGAGCAGCGCCTTCCTGTCTGCCATCAACGTCATCGGCGTGGATGAGATCAAGGGCCAGAAGGTCGGCATCGGTGCTTCCAGCACCATCGCCGGCCGCACCGACACGAGTGGCGATGGCGAGCGCACGCCGCGCGATGTGACCGACGCGGCCGCCGAAGGTTACGAGTGCTTCCAGACCGACTTCGACACGGCCATTCCGTACGCACGACTGGATGCCTGGGCGCGCCACCAGAACTTCCAGACCTTGATCCGCGACGCGATTCTGGAGCGCCAGGCGCTGGATCGCATCATGATCGGCTTCAACGGCAAAACCGCCGAGAAGACCACCAATCGCACCACCAACCCGCTGCTGCAGGACGTCAACATCGGCTGGCTGCAGAAGTACCGCCTTCACGCCAGCGAGCGCGTCATGGATGGCGGCGAAGTGGATGGCAAGATCGTGCTGGGTGCCGGCGGCGACTACGCCAATCTGGACGCCCTGGTCATGGATTCGGTATCGCAGCTGATTGCCCCCTGGCATCAGCAGGACCCGGACCTTGTCGTGGTGCTGGGCCGCAACCTGGTACACGACAAGTACTTCCCGATCATCAATCAGGACAACAAGCCGACCGAGCAGCTGGCCGCTGATCTGGTGCTGGGTGCCAAGCGCATTGGTGGCCTGCAGCCGGTGGTGGTGCCGTTCATGCCCGATGGCACGTTGATGATCACCTCGCTGACCAACCTGTCGCTGTACTGGCAGATCGGCGGCCGCCGCCGCTACCTGCAGGAGCAGCCGAACAAAAACCGCGTCGCGAACTTCGAGTCGTCCAACGACGCCTACGTGGTCGAAGACTACGGCCTGGGCTGCGTGGTCGAGAACATCGAGCTGGCGGGCTGATCCCCATGGCCGACAGCCCCGCCAAACGCCACTTGGCCCGCCGCCGCGCCGCGCTCGCGGCGGCGGCCACCGCCCCTGACCAGCTCATGGACGGCACCGGCATCTACGAGCAGACCATGATGCAGCTGGTCGTGGACAAGCGCCGCCTCAAACAGATCCAGTCCGGCGAGGGCAAGGCCAAGCTGAAGGCCGAGCTGCTGCCGGCGTACGCCCCCTATCTTCAGGGCGTACTGAGCGAGGGCCGTGGTGCCCGCGATGATGTGGTGACCACGCTGATGCTGTGGCACATCGACGTCGGCAACTTTGCCCAGGCACTGGCCATCGCCGAGTACGTGCTGTGCTACGACATGCCCATGCCTGACCAGTTCCAGCGCACCACGGGCTGCGTGGTGGCCGAAGAGGTGGCCACTGCCGCACTCAACGCCCAGCGCACCAGCAGCCCGTTTGATGGAGCCGTGCTGGACCGAGCGGTGGAGCTGACCGAAGGCCAAGACATGCCCGATCAGGTCCGCGCCAAGCTGCTGCTGGCCCGCGCCCGGAACGTGCTGGGCGATGGCAAGGGCGAGCTGTCCATCGAACTGGTGACGCAGGCCGTGGAGGATCTGCGCCGCGCCATCGGGCTGCATGACGCCTGTGGCGGCAAGGAAGACCTCAAGCGTGCCGAGCGACTGCTGAACAAACACGCGGACAGCCAGAACACCGACTGATCCGTACACCGAGCGTCCCCGCGACCCCGCCGGCTCGGGGCTGATCTGAAGGGTTTCTCTCCCCCTGACGTGACGCCCCGACCACCGGCGATTTACTCCACAGGTTCCCCATGTCCGGATTCACCGCCAACGCCTCTCGCCCAGCCGCGTCCCCCGACGTGGAAAGCGGTGCGTTCTGGCCGGCCATCAACATCGAGAACCTTCGGAACTCCGTCCGGCTCGAAGGCAACGTGAGCGAAGAGCGGCTGCGCATGGCCGTGGTCAACGCCGTCATCAGCGTCAACGATGAACTGCGGCAGTGGCGCGCGGTTCAGGAGGCAGGCGGCGTGACCTCGCTTGCCCAGGTGCCGGGCGATCATGTGGACGGCCAGTCCCGGCTGGTCCAGCTCTATCGGCGTGCCGTCTACTGCAACGTGGCCGTGGAAATCACCGAGCGCTTCCGTTCGTACGACGCCACCGCGCAGGGCAACCAGCGCGCCGAAGATCTGCAACCGACGATTGATGAATTGCGCCGCGACGTGCGCTACGCCATCAGCGACATCCTCGGCACCCGCCGGGTCACGGTGGAGCTGATCTGATGGAAGTAATGGCGTTACAGGGCGACACCCTCGACGCACTCTGCTACCGGCATCTGGGCGTGACCGGCGGCATGGTCGAACAGGCACTGACCCTGAACCCGGGCATCAGCCTCCATGGCCCGCACCTGCCCATGGGGCTGCTCGTACAACTACCCGAACCACCCTCGGCCGCTGCTGCTACGGCAGAGCGGCCCCTTATCCAGCTCTGGGACTGATCGATGACCGAACCTACCTCTACCGGCGGCCTTGTGGCCCTGGCCACCAGCGTCGGCCTAGCCTCGCTGTTGCCAGGCATCAACGGCGACGCCCTCATTGGCGCATTTGCAGGCGCTACCCTGTTCGTGGTGTCCGCCAAGAACCTCTCGTTGGCCAAGCGTGTGGTGTACCTGGCCATCAGCGTGATCGCCGGCTACTTCGCCGGTCCAGAGCTGATGCGGCTGGCCAAGCTGGAGTCGGCCGGGATCGCTTCGTTCCTCTGCGCCGCCTGCGTCATTACCGCCACGCTGGGACTGATCGAACGCAGCGGCAACATCGACCTGAGCTGGTTCCGCCGGGGAGGCCCCAATGCATAGCCTGATCACCGCCGCCACGCTGCTGTGCTGCCTGGGCATCTGCGTGCGCCTGCTCACCTACCGCGCCCACATCGACGCCAGCCACCGGCCCTTCGTGGGCTGGCTTGCATGGTTGCTGATCGCCTCCACCGGTGGCCAGGCACTGGCCATCGTGCTGCTGGGCTCTCGCAGCGCCGCCAACCCCTTCCTGCTTGGACTGCTGGTCGTGCTCCTGATCGCGGTGTTCCGCGCTCGCGGCAACGTCGCCCGCCTGCTCTCGGAGAACTGACCCATGCTCACCGTCGCCACTCTCGCCCAGATCATGCAGTGCCCCATGAGCCGCGCAGAGCGCTGGGTCGAGCCGCTGAACGCAGCCATGCGCCGGTTCAAGATCACCACGCCGCGCCGCGCTGCGCACTTCCTCGGCCAAGTCGGGCATGAAAGCCTCGGCCTGTCCAAGCTGGAAGAGGCCATGTCGTACAGCCGCGCGCGGCTGGAAGAGGTATTCGGCCGCCGCCTCACCGCCGCTGAGCTGCCGGCATTCGTGCACCAGCCGGAAAAGCTGGGCAACAGGGTCTACGCCAACCGCAACGGCAACGGCTCCGAGGCCAGCGGGGACGGCTATCTGTACCGGGGAAGAGGCGCCATCGCGCTGACCGGTCGCGGCAACTATCGCAAGATCGGTGAGCTGATCGGCCACCCGCTGGAAGACATGCCGCAGCTGCTGCTGAACCCGGAAGTCAGCGCCTTGGCAGCAGCCGCTTACTGGCTCGATGCCGGCCTCAATGCCTTGGCCGACCAAGGCGACGTGCTGGCCGTCAGCCGCAAAGTGAACCTGGGCAGGACCGATACGCGCAGCATGCCCGAAGGTCTGCAGGACCGCCGCAACCGCACCGAGCGCGCCTTGGCAGTGCTGGGTGGGCGCTGATGACCACCCGCGTGATCGTCCTGCTGGCGCTGCTGTTGTGCACTGCCCTGCTGGCGACGTGCCAGCAATCGCGGATCGGCACCGCGCAGCGCGAGCGCACCGAGGCGCTGAACGAACGCGATCAAGCCATTGCTGACAAGAACGCCGCCCAGCAGGCGCTGGCAGCGGGCCAATCTGCCACCACCGTGGTCACCGAGTACGTGGATCGCGTTCAAGTCGTGCGCGAGCGCGGCCAAACCATCGTCAAAGAGGTTCCCGTCTATGTCACCCAGAAAGCTGATGCTGCCTGCACTGTGCCTGCTGGCTTCGTGCGCCTCTTCAACGCCGCCGCCACCGGTACCGAGCTGGACAGCAGTGCCGGCGATCCTGATGCGCCCGCCGAAGGAATTACGCTCTCTGCCGTCGCCGACACCACCACCACCAACTTCGCCATCTGCCGCGAAAACGCCGAAACCGTGATCGCGCTTCAAGAGTTCATCCGCGGCCAAGAGGACGTGCAGCAGTGATCAAGCCTGGGCAGCTGCGCGACCATCTGCTGCAGGCGGTACCGGGGCTGGCTGCGAACCCGGACCGCCTGCTGGTGTTCGTGGAAGACGGGCACGTTTCGAGCGCTTACTCCCACAACCTGTCCTTCAGCTACGCCTACACGCTGAACCTGATCATCACCGACTTTGGCGGCAACCCCGATTCGATCATGCTCCCGGTGCTGCAATGGCTGACGCGGCATCAGCCCGAGCTGCTGGCGAACCCGGCACGACGCGGCGAGGTCAAGTTTGAAGTGGACGTGCTGGCCAACGACCTGGTGGACGTGAGCCTGACCCTGCCGCTGACCGAACGCGTAGTGGTCAATCCAGACGCCGAAGGCAACCTGACCCTGACGAACGCGCCGGAGCCACCCAGCGAGCTGGAGGTTGCGCCTGCATTGGCCGGCGGCGCCGTCACCAATGCCCAGGGCATCGTGGTGGCCACCCTGCCAGCAATCACCGGATGAGCGATGACCTGCAGCAGCTGGAGGACTGGGCCGCGCCCCTGCTGCGTCGGCTGCAGCCTGCTGAACGCGCCCGTCTGAGCCGCACGATCGGCACCAGCCTTCGGCGCTCCCAGCAGCGTCGCATTGCCGCTCAGAAGAACCCGGACGGCAGCGGGTTCACACCGCGTAAGCCACCCTCGGAGAAGCGCGCCAAAGCCGGGCGGATCAAGCGCAAGGCCATGTTCGCCAAGATTCGACAGGCCAAGCATCTGCGGGTGCGCTCCAGTGCCCAGGACGTGAGCGTGGGCTTCATGTCGCGTGTATCGCGCATCGCACGCGTGCACCAAGAGGGTCTGAGTGATACCGTCAGTCGCGGTGGCCCGCGTGTGACGTATGAGCGCCGCCGCCTGCTGGGCTTCTCACCGGCCGATGTGGAACAGGTCCGCGACCTGATCATCGACCATCTTCGCGGGCAGTGACGTAGCCCTGCCCCCTACACCGTGACTTGGTAGTGCCGCCCCATGCTGGCGGCGAGGCTGGACGTGTCCCGCGCACGGTCCCGCCATGTCCACGTTTACCGCCATTGAAGTCGACAAGCTGCCCGCCCCGGATGTGTTCGAGCAGCTGACCTTCGAGCAGATCTACGCCGAGCGCCTGGCTGAGTTCCGCGTGCTGCTGCCGGACTACGACGCGGTGGTGGAATCTGACCCGATCATCAAGCTGCTGCAGGCCAGCGCCTACCGCGAAATGCTGCTGCGTGAACAGTTCAACGAGCGCGCCCGGGGCCTGCTGCTCCCCTACTCGCGCGCCAACGACTTGGACAACCTCGCCGTGCCCTTTGGCGTGGCCCGTAAGCTGCTGGTGCCGGCCGATCCGGAGAACAACATTCCGGCCGTGTATGAGAGCGATGCCGACTTCCGCCGTCGCATCCAGCTGGCCCCGGAAGGTCTGTCAGTAGCTGGTCCCGAAGGTGCCTACATTTTTCACACCCTGTCCTCCAGCCCGGACGTGTTGGACGCCAGCGTGACCAGCCCCAGTCCGGGCGAAGTGCTGGTGACGGTGCTGGCCCGCGACGGCGACGGCACCCCAAGCGCGCCCCTGCTGGCCAGCGTCACCGCCGCGCTGATGGATGGCAACGTGCGCCCCCTGACCGACTACGTCACCGTGCAGGCGGCCCAGATCGTCCCGTTCGAGATCCACGCCCAGGTCACCACCTTCAACGGCCCCGACGCCGCGCTGGTCATCGCCGAGTCGCATCGCCGGCTGACCGAGTACCTGAGCCAGTCCCAGCGGCTGGGGCGTGACGTGCCGGTGTCAGCCATCTACTCGGCTCTGCACGTGGAAGGCGTCCAGCGCGTGGCGCTGACTAGCCCCACCGCCGATATGACCATTGACGACCAGTCCGCCGCGTACTGCACCGTCGTGGACGTCCAGCACGCCCCGTCCAATGGCTGAGCGCACCTCCCTGCTACCCCCGAATGCGACGGCGCTGGAACGCGCCGCTGAGCGCGTGGACGGGCAGCTGGCGGACGTGCCCATGGCCCACCAGCACCTGTGGAATCCATGGCAATGCCAGGCCGCCTTCCTGCCCTACCTGGCATGGAGCGTGTCGGTGGATACGTGGAATAGCGACTGGCCGGAGTACGTGAAGCGCTCCCAAATTGCCAGCTCGTTTGCCATCCAGCGCCACAAGGGCACCGCGCAGAGCATCGCCGACGTGGTGGCCAGCTTCGGCGGTCAGGTCCAGATCGTGGAGTGGTGGCAGACCACCCCCAAGGGCACCCCGCACACCTTCGAGCTGCAGCTGACCCTGTCCGGCCAGAACGGCACCGAGGTGTCGGCCGAATACGTCAACCAGGTCATGGCCGCCGTCGAGCGCGCCAAGCCCGTGCGCTCCCACTTCACCTTCACCCAAGGCGTGAACGCCGTGGGCTGCGTCGGCGTCCTCGGCGTGGTCCGGACCTTCGCCTCTGCGCGCCTGGACATGGCCGCAGTCGAACCACAGGAATCCCCATGAGCCTCCCGCAGATCACCATCACCCCGGCAGGCTTCGCCGCCATCGTCAATGCTGAGCACGACGGCACCGCGCCCGTTCGCATCAGCCATGTCGGCGTGACGCCGCTGGCGTTCAACGTGGACACGGTGGGCGCGGCGCTGCCAGGCGAAATCAAGCGCATCAGTACTTTCGGCGGCAAGGCCGTGGCGGTGGATACGCTGCACCTGAACATCCGCGACGACAGCTCTGACACTTACACCCTGCGCGGGTTCGGCCTGTACCTGTCCAACGGCGTTCTTTTTGCCGTCTATTCGCAGGCCACGCCGATCATGGAGAAGGCGGCCGCCGCCACGCTGCTGCTGGCCACCGACATTCGCTTTGCCAAGATCACCGCCACCAGTATTGAGGTCGGGGATGTGGACTTCATCAATCCGCCGGCTTCGACCACGATTGCCGGCGTCGCACGCTTCGCTACGGACGATGAGGCAGCGGCGGGGTCAAGTAATGCGGTCGCGGTAACCCCGAGCGGCCTGGCCATCTACGTCGACAAGCGCTTCGGCAACGGCGCGCCGAGCGACTTCTTTAAGAGCCTGATGACCAAAGCCACCGCAGCTTTGCTGCGTACCGCTCTTGCTTTGAAGTCTGCCGCCCTGAAGGATGAAGGTGCAGGCAACGGACTGGACGCCGACCTGCTGGATGGGCAGCAGGGCGCGTACTACCTGGAGTACAAGAACATCACCGGACTGCCCACCCAGTGGACGCCCGCGCCGCATAACCACCCGGTATCACAGGTGGACGGTTTGCAGGACGCGCTCGACGGCAAGGTGAACAAGTCCGGCGACCGTGTGAACGGCACACTCAGTGTGTACGCGCCCCTCCGAATGATGAAGACCGCTGCCGCCATCACGCTGTATGACGATGCGGGTCGCGCTCTGGATTATCCCAATATCCAGATACTGGCCGGTCTCAACAGCGCCACCGATGGGCATGGTGTCATCATCAACCGCATCCAGACCGGTGCACTCGCGTTGTGGGCGCGCGCCGGCGAGTGCCAGTTGACCGTGGGAACCAGCCCGGGCTTGACGACCATCACAAGAGACTTCCGCATCATGGATGGCTCTTTGAACGTGTGGGGCGGTTCCAAGGCATCCGTCAACCTCTATGACCGGAGCAACACCGATCGGTACTGGTCTGTGTATTCCGACGGCACTTGGATGAGTTTCTGGCTGAACGGCGCTGGTAACATGTTCACCTTCGCGCCAAACGGCGCGCTCAACGCGTACGGCGGATACGACGTCGGCTCTTCGCGAAAGCTGAAGGAAATTGCCGGCCCATTGCCGTATGGTCTGGACGCCGTGCGCCGCATCAGCACGGTCATCGGCTCGTACAAGCCTGAGTACAACCCCGATTCGCGCATCCGCCTGTTCTTCGATGCAGAACAGCTGATGGAGGTCATTCCGGAAATGGTCGACGCCGAGGGGGCAGAGTTCAATGGGGAGCGTGTGCCCACGGTAAAGCTCGATCAGGGACTGCCCGTCATCTTCAATGCGGTCCGCGAGCTAGCGGAGATCGTGGATCAGCTGCGCCTCGAATTGCGTTCTGCGAGGGAGAATCACTGACATGGCAAGCGGGTACCGCTACCAAGGTGTGGACTTTGATGACCTCTTCGATCCAGACATTCAGGGCAACGGCCCCGTAGCCACTCTGTATCGCCGCCCTGACGGTCAACTGCTGCGATACGCCCACGTTCAATATGGATCGCGTCGCGGCGACGTGGGCCGCCGACAAGGCGGCGCAGACCTGGCCTCTCTTTGGGCCGCCAAGGGCACTGCCACCTACGCCTTGGGCTTCAACGGCGGCAACTACGCGCGCTCTGCGCTGGCTCTGACCAACCAGCAGGGCACGGTTTCGGCAAGCGTAGGGCTGACCATCAGCAGCGATGGCACTTGGCTGATCACCAGCTCCAGCACTCGCGATGGAACTCGTACGGAGGCATCGGGCACCTGGCTTCCTGCCGGCGGCAGCGTGGGCGACTACGAGGTTCAGTTCGGTGTGGCCACCTCGCAGGGTGGCGGCGGCTCTGTATCCAATTCGGCACCCAGCTATCAGAATCTTGGTGCGTCTCGCAGTGTTGGCATATCTGCGAGCGCTGCCGCCGCGAGTACGACCAACATCGATCATTCCATCAGTGTCGTCTGCTACCTGCGCCGGATCAGCACGGGGCACACGACCGTCACCTCCTGCTCGATGCGCGCCATGGCCACTGGCTGGGTGTAAGTTCGCAGCCGCCGTTGTAGGCGAAGCGCCTACAAGGCTGTGTACGTGCGCGCGCGAGACGCAGAAATCACCATGGCGGCATGTCTACTGCCGCCGACCAGCGCATCAACAATCTCATTCGCACCGGAACCGTTACCGATGTGCAGGGTGCACTTTGCCGCGTGCAGGTCGGGGACATGGTCACCGACTACCTGCAATGGCTGGTTCCGTACGCCGGCCAGGTCATCGTCTGGAATCGCCCGAGCATGGGCGAGCAGGTAGCAGTCCTGTGTGGCGACGGCGACCTGGCCAACGGCATCGTGCTGCGTGGCCTCTACAGCAACGCGTTTCCCGCCCCGTCCGACAGCGAGTCACTGACCCTGATCCGGTTCGCAGATGGAGCTCATATCAGCTACGACAGCGCCGCCCACGCCCTGGACGCCACGCTCCCTGACGGCGGTACCGCCCAGGTAACCGCACCGGGCGGCATCACCCTCAACGCCGATGTGACCGTCAACGGCCTTTTCACCGTGAACGGTGATGCACAGGTGTCGGGGACGGCAACCGCGGATACCGATGTGGTCGGTGCCGGCATCAGCCTCAAGGATCACAAGCACAGCGCCGTGCAGCCCGGCAGCGGCACCTCTGGGCCACCGGCATGAGGGGCATGAGCAACCGCACCGGCAAGCCGCTGGACGATGAGCAGCACCTGTCGCAGTCCATCGCCGACATCCTCACCACCCCTATTGGCTCCCGCATTGGCCGTCGCGACTACGGCTCGCTGCTGCCGGAGCTGATCGACCAGCCGTTCAACTCGCTGACCAAGCTGCGGCTGTTCGGGGCCATCGCCACCGCGATCAGCCGCTGGGAGCCGCGCATTCGCCTCATGCGTGTCTCCGTTGAGAAGGGCGACCTGCCTGGCAGCTTCATCTTCAACCTGGTGGGCCAGCGCGCCTCCCAACGCCGGTCAGGCGAATACACCCGCCTGACCGTTCCCCTGACCTACCGCAAGCCCTAAACAGGAGTTCCCATGGACTACCACCACGGCGTACGCATCATCGAAATCAACGGTGGCACCCGCCCTATCCGTACCGTCGCCACCGCCATCGTCGGCATCGTCTGCACCGCAGAGGACGCCGACGTCACCGTGTTCCCGCTGGATCGCCCTGTCCTGATCACCGACGTGCTGGGTGCCATCGGCAAGGCCGGCACCAAGGGCACCCTGGCCCCTACCCTGCGCGCCATCGCCGACCAGTCCAACCCCGTCACTGTAGTGGTGCGCGTGGCCGCTGGCGAGAACGATTCGGAAACCACCACCAAGGTGATCGGCAAGGCGGACGGCTCCAAGTACACCGGCCTGCAGGCGCTGCTGGTAGCGCAGGCCCAGCTGGGTGTTACCCCGCGCATTCTGGCTGCTCCCGGCCTGGACACCCAGCCGGTGACCGCCGCGCTGGCGGTGGTGGCCAAGAAGCTGCGTGCGATGGCCTACGCCAGCTGCGCTGCCAGCGCCTCGGTCGTGGAGGCTGTAGCCTACCGCGACCAGTTCAGCCAGCGCGAGCTGATGCTGATCTACCCGGACTTCGTGGCGTGGGATACCACGGCCAATGCGGCGCACCCGGCGTACGCCACCGCCCGCGCGGTCGGTCTGCGTGCGCTGATCGACAAGGAACAGGGCTGGCACAAGTCGATTTCCAACGTGGCCGTGCAGGGCGTCACCGGCATCAGCCGCGACGTGCACTGGGATCTGCAAGACCCGGCTACTGATGCCGGCGTTCTCAACGCTGCTCAGATCACCACCCTGGTCAACTCCACCGGCTACCGCTTCTGGGGATCGCGCACCTGCAGCGACGACGAACTGTTCGCCTTCGAGACGGCCACCCGTACCGCGCAGATTCTGGCTGACACCATCGCCACCGCGATGATGATCTACAACGACAAGCCGATGCACCCGTCGCTCGTGCGCGACATCCTCGAATCGATCAACGCCAAGTTCCGCGAGCTGAAGAGCGCCGGCTACATCATCGACGCCACCGCCTGGTACGACGAAGCGGCCAATCTGCCCACCGGCCTGTCGGCTGGCCAGCTGGTCATCGACTACGACTACACCCCGGTGCCGCCGCTGGAGAACCTGATGTTGAACCAGCGCATCACCGACCGCTACTTCGCTGACTTCGCCTCGCGCATCGACGCATAAGGACTCCCCATGCTTCCCTCCAAACTCAAGCAGTGCAACCTGTTCAACGCCGGCAACAGCTACCTGGGCGAACTGACCGAGTTCAAGCTGCCCACTCTGACCCGCAAGGTCGAGGAATACCGCGCCGGCGGCATGGCCGGCCCCATCGACGTGGACATGGGGCAGGAAAAAATCGAGGCCGAATGGAAGTGCGGCGGACTGATGCGTGATGTGCTGCGACAGTACGGCGCAACCACCCACAACGCCGTGCAGCTGCGCTTCTGCGGCTCGTACCAGCGTGAGGACAGCGGTGAAGTGGACGCGGTGGAGATCGTGATCCACGGCCGCCATACCGAAATCGACTCCGGTACCGGTAAAGCGGGCGACGACACCGAGTTCAGCGTGAAAACCACCGCGAGCTACTACAAGCTCTCGATCAACGGCCGCACCGAAATCGAAATCGACATGGTCGGCATGATCTTCATCGTGAACGGTGTGGATCTGCTGGCCAAGCACCGCACCGCCATCGGCGCTTGATCGCCGACCCACCGAAACCCGCCCGGCGACGGCCGGGCCATTTCCTGAGAGAGAGTCATGAACCACAACGAATTCCCCAGCGCATCCGCCTCGGTGTCGCCCTCTGAACCCCACCGCGTCCTGCTGGTGGATGAAGTAGCGCCGCTGGTTTCCCAGCCGACCGCCAGCGCTTCGTTCAACCAACGCCTTAACGGCGTCGTGGAGACGTTGCGCGAGGTGGTACAGACGGCCAATCAGATCGTGCTGGAGGTTCCGATCCAGCGCGGTGAGCAGTCGATCACCGCCATCACCCTGCGCAAGCCCGATGCCGGCTCGCTGCGTGGCATCAAGCTGATGGATCTGTTGCAGATGGATGTGGGCGCGCTCGGCACCCTGCTGCCGCGCATTACCTCGCCGGCGCTGACGCCGGCCGACGTCGGCAAGCTGGACCCGGTTGACCTGATCAGCCTGGGCACCGAAGTGAGCACTTTTTTCGTGCCCCGGAAGGATCGCGCATCACAGCCTGCGTAGAAGATGCGATGGCCGACGTGGCCACGATCCTTCACCTGTCCATCGCCGAGATGTCGGCGATGGACCTGTTTGAACTGATGGAATGGCGTCAACGCGCCGTCGAAAGAAGCGGAGCATCACCGTGATACAGTCCGCCCATGGAATTACTCGCCGTGCTTATCGTCCTTGCCTTGCTTGCCGTCGTCGGCGGGTTGCTGCTGTGGGCGCTGAGCGCGTGCTGCACCTTCATGGTCGCACTTCTGGACAGCGGCGGCCCCGCTTCGCCGCCCAACTGATCATTCGGGTTGTTGGCTGATGGCCGACAACCTCCGCCTTCAAGTCGTTCTGCAGGCCCTCGACCGAGCCACCGGCCCGTTCCGCAAGATGATGGCCGGCAGCAAGGGGCTGTCCAGCGCCTTGCAACAGCAGCGTGACCACCTCAAACGCCTGAACAACGCCCAGCGCGATGTCAGCGCCTTCCGCGCGCAGATGCAGGCTGCGCGTGGCATGGAGCAGTCCCACACGGCAGCGCAGCAGCGTGTGCGTGAGCTGGCGCAGCAGATGGCGCTTGCCGCCAATCCCTCGCGCAAGCTTAGCAACGAATTCAAACAGGCCAAGCGCGAAGCCGCCGGACTGAAGACCCAGCACACCGCTCAGGTTGCCGAGCTGCAGCGTCTGCGCAGCGGGCTGGCCCAAGCCGGCATCAGCACGCGTGACCTGGGTAGCCATGAGCGCCGGCTGCGCTTGGAGATCGCCAGCGCCAGCACCCAGATGGATCTGCAGCGCAAGCGCCTGCGGGCGCTGGACGGGGCGATGGAGCGCAGCCGCAAGGTGCATTCGGCCGGCATGACGGCCGCCGCGCACGGGGCCGGGCTGGCGCTGGGTGGCGCTGCCGCCCTGCGCGCCGGCATGTTCCCCATCGCCCAGGCCATGACCTTCGAGTCGGCCATGGCCGACGTGAAGAAGGTGGTGGACTTCGACTCGCCCGAGCAGTTCGAGCAGATGGGCCGCGACGTGGAAGACCTGTCGCGCAAGCTGCCCATGGTGCCGGCGGACATTGCCAAGATCGTGGCCGCCGCCGGTCAGGCGTCGATTCCGCGCGAAGAGCTGGTGCGCTTTGCCGAGGACGCGGCGAAGATGGGCGTGGCATTCGACACTACCGCCGAAGAAGCCGGCCAGACCATGGCCACTTGGCGTACCGCGTTCCGGATGGGCCAAGACGACGTGGTCGTGCTGGCCGACAAGATCAACTACCTGGGCAACACCGGGCCGGCCAGCGTCCAGAAAATCAGCGAGGTGGTGAACCGCGTCGGTGCGCTGGGCGAAGTGGCTGGCCTGGGCAGCGGCCCGTTGGCCGCCCTGGGCGCGACCGTGGCCGGCATGGGCATCGAGTCGGAGGTGTCGGCAACCGGCATCAAGAACATGCTGCTCACGCTGTCCTCGGGCGAGGCTGCGACCAAGCGCCAAGTGGAAGCGTTCGGGCAACTCGGGCTCAATGCAACTGACATGGCCAAGGCCATGCAGGACGATGCCGGCGGCGCAATCCTGACCGTGCTGGAGAAGCTGAAGAAGCTGCCCAAGCATGAGCAGGCCGCGACCATGACCACGCTGTTCGGGCGTGAGTCCATCGGCGCGATCGCTCCGCTGCTGACCAATCTGGACCTGCTTAAAACCAACTTCGACAAGGTCAGCGATGCGTCCAAGTACGGCGGCTCCATGGGCGCGGAATACGCTGCGCGCGTGGCCACGTCCGAAAACGCCGTGCAGCTGCTGAAGAACAGCACGCTGGTGGTCGCTCAAGCCATCGGCAAGACCCTGATGCCGCAGTTCAAGGCACTGGTGGACCGCACCGCCGTGATCGTCGGGCGGCTGACCGAGTGGGTGCGCGCCAATCCGGCGCTGGTGGCCACCATCGCCAAGCTGGTGATCGGCGGTTCCGCACTGGCGGCGGTGCTGGGCGGACTGCTAGTGGGCGGCGGCATGGCCGCTATGGCCTTCTCGCAGATCCACAAAGCCGTGATGCTGCTGAGCGGCGGGGGTGGCATGGGCAACCTGGTCGGCAAGGTCTTCTCGCTGGGTGGCCGGGCGTTCCCCATGCTGCTCAACGTCGGCCGCCTGCTGCTGCCGCTGCTCGGCGGCGTCAGCGCCCCGGTACTGGCCATCGGCGCGGCGGTGGGCGTGGTGGCCATGTTGGTATGGAAGTACTGGGGACCGATCAAAGCCTTCATGGTCGGCGTCTGGCAGGGCGTCATGGACGTCCTCGGCCCGATCATGGCCGAGCTGAAAACCTCGCTGCAGCCGCTCGCGCCGCTGTGGGACACCGTGGCCGGTGCCATGGGCAAGGTCTGGAATTGGGTAAAGCAGCTCATGCAGCCGTTCCAAGCCACCAACACCCAGCTGGAAGGGGCCACCAACGCCGGCCGCGGATTCGGCCAGGTGTTGGGCACCGTGCTTACGGTGAACCTGCGCATGGCCGTTACCGCCATCGGCTGGCTGGTCACCGCGTTCACCACCCTGCTGCCGATCATCCAGAACGTCATGGGCGGCGCATGGAGCTATCTGCAAGGCATTTGGTCGCTGATCGTGGGCATCTTCACCATGAACGGCAACAAGATCGGCGAGGGGCTGCGCCTGATGTGGGAGGGTGTGAATCAGATCCTGCTGGGTTGGCCACAGCGGATGATGCAGGCCGGCGTGGACATCATCATGGGACTTGTCAGCGGCATCGGCTCGATGGTCGGCATGGTCAACGATGCCGTGGGCAACGTGGCCAACACGGTCATGGGCAAGTTCAAGGGCATGCTGGGTATCCACAGCCCGTCGCGCGTGTTTGCCACGTTCGGCGACAACACCATGCAGGGCCTGGCCGGTGGCCTCGACCGCAGCCAGGAGGAACCGTTGCAGAAGGTGGCCGGGCTGGGTGAGCGCATGAAGCAGATGGGCACAGGGATCGCGCTGAGCGCGGCCACGCTGCCCGCGCTGGCCTCTCCCGGACCGGTGGGAGCCGCTGCGGCTGCACCGGCCGCTGAGAGCGCGCCGGCGGCCGCCAGCTACACGATCAACATCTACCCGCCGGCAGGCGCGGACGCGCAGGCCATCGGGCTTGAAGTGCGCCGCCAGCTGGAAGCCATGCAGCGCGAACAGGCCGCCCGCCAGTCCTCGCGCCTGCGAGATTGAGAGCCACCACCATGATGATGTGCTTCGGTACCTACGTGTTTTCCCTGTCCACCGCCGCCTACGACCAGCTGCAGCGCCAGATGCAATGGCGGCACTCCAGCAGCGAGCGGCTGCACGCCCGGCCGGCGCGGCAGTATGTCGGTCCCGGCGACGAAACCATCAGCCTGCAGGGGCTGATCGCTGCCGAGCTTACCGACGACATCCAGACGCTCGACGTGCTGCGCACCCTGGCCGATGAGGGCCGCCCGCAGTCGCTGGTGGAGGGCACCGGGCTGGTCTACGGCTCGTATGTGATCGACAGCCTGTCGGAGACGCGCAAAGAGCTGTTCAGCGACGGCACGCCGCGCTTGATCGAGTTCCAGCTGCAGCTGACCCGCACGGATGACGAACCCACCGAGGCAGTGCAGTGACCGGTCGCTATCCGATCCCGCTGTGGAAGGTGGTGCTGGACGGCAAAGACCTGACCGACCGCATCGCCCCACGGCTGCTGGAACTGACTCTGAGCGAGAGCCGGGGCGATGAAGCCGACCAGCTCGACCTGCGCATCAGCGACCACGACGGAGCGCTGGCCTTGCCCAAGCGGGGCGTCAGTCTCACCCTGGCTATGGGCTGGATGGACAGCGGCATGGTCAACAAGGGCACTTTCGTATTGGACGATGTGGAACACAGCGGCGCACCTGACGTCATCACCGTGCGTGCCCGCAGTGCCGACCTGACCGGGGCCATCCGCTCCCGCCGTGAGCGCAGCTGGCACGACACCACGCTGGGCGCGGTGTTGTCGACGATTGCCGGCGACCATTCCCTGAAATCCGCCATTGCCCCGGCGCTGTCAGGGCTGGCGGTACCGCATCTTGATCAGGCCAACGAGAGCGACATCAATCTGCTGACCCGGTTGGCCAAGCGCTTCGATGCGGTGGCCACGGTCAAGGCCGGCACCCTGGTCTTCGCCCCCATTGGAAGCGGCACCACGCCCAGTGGCATCGCGCTGCCCGGCGCGCAGATCACCCGGCAGTCCGGTGACCAGCACCGCTACGTTGTGTCCGACCGCGAGAAGTACACAGGCGTGCGCGCGTACTGGGGCAACCGTGGCGATGCCCGCCGCACGGGAGTGCTGGTGGGCACCGCAGACAACGAGAAGAAGCTGCAGGCCACCTACGCCACTGAGGCTGAGGCCCGGCAGCACGCACAGGCCGAGTTCCAGCGCCTGGACCGTGGTACCGCCTCGCTGTCCTACACCCTGGCACTGGGTCGCGCGGATCTGTACCCGGAGCAGTCGATCACCGTCAGCGGATTCAAACCGGAGATCGACGGTACCGACTGGCTGGTAAGCAAGGCGACCCACACCATCACTGGCTCGGCCGGATTCGTCACTACCCTCGAGCTGGAGCGGGGCGGCTAATAATTTCTAACTTCCACGACTTCATACTCTCCGAAAAGAGTTGGGAAGTAGTAGAAGACAGTCAGCCCAGGCTCTATCGGTGTGCCGCCAGTGTAGGAGATGAAGCCTTCGAATGCAGTCCGATTAAACTCCGTTGGGGGTGTTGGGCTTGAACAATAGAAGTGAACTTTCGTTCCGCCTTGCGAGCGAATCTTCTGGAACAAATCTTGAAGCAGCATTCGACTGTGCAGCACTCCAAGGTTCTTGATGCTCGTCACTACAGACCAGCTTCCGCCACTCAAACTGTTGGCACCGGCCGAATAGTAGGCAGAGAACATGCTAGGTTCCACGCCAAGTTCCTCAAGCTTTCTTGAGTACTCCGAGGATGGACCAGGCAAGGAGAGCTTCTTCCCCGCCAATACGACCTCTTGGCTAGTGTCACGTAAGTACTCTGACAGCAACTCACCCAAACGCGAAGAGTGTTGTGAATTGAGCTGAGAGATCTGAACGTTCGCAAGCGCAACGTCGCTTAGCGTTGTCTCCGAAACCTTCGCACTCAAGCGAACCGAAGCAGCACCTAAGAACTCCTCTAAATCATACATCCAGAAACGCTTCAGATTTGCCTTAGAGAGCATCTCAGCGCACATCTCCGGATGAGGTCCAACCAGCCTCTCATTGTGCTTCTGCCACCAGTCTGGCTTTCGGTCCTGAGTCAAAATAACCAAGTCAACTACTTCATCCTGATCCTTCAGATGGTCTATCACCTGTCTCCACAGCACGTAGTCTCCGTAGAGGCGGTTGTACACAACACCTCCATGTCGGAACGTCGGATCCTTTTTGTTTGCGTCTTCGAACCCCGGCCCCATCTTATCCTTGTAGCGTTTCTCGGCTTCCGCATAAAGCTCGTTCAAGTACTCTTGCTTCGGCGGAACACCAATTCTGTCCTCGTATAGCGCGGATATCTGCTCCCGCACAGGATCTTCACCCACTAAGTCAACTTGACCATTGAGCGCATCCTTTGCCTCTTTAATAATAGAGCTTCCTAGCGAGAGCAACTTTTTCATATCTTTTGCTGCACGATCAAGGCCACGCTTTTCAAGCTGCACGGCAGCGACAGCCCCCTCAAACTGCGCCAACGCGCCGTCCAATGGTTCAATCACCTTGTTCACGCGATCTCGCGCCTGTCCAATTGATCTCGGGCGATTCCTCTGGAACTCGACAGCCACCTGATAGGGCATCCACAACCGTTCCTTTAACCGTCCGAGAGCAGCTAGCGTTTCTGATCTAGTCTTCTCCGGAAGACCGTACAGCTGCAGAAGCAGGTTCGCGTCCACAACGAAGACCGCCTGCTTCCATAGCAAATCCAGATCCGCTTCACTTGGTGCGTAGTGTCCCGGAAACAGCTTTTCCAACGTCCCGGCCTTGTCGCTTTCTTTTTTCCCGCTCATACATTGCCATCCATAGATATCTAGAGTTAGCAGAGATTCCGCCCAGCAAGAACACTGCCGCTTGAGCTACGAAGCCTCCGTCGTCCGCTGCGGCTGCAAGGAGCTTCCAAGCCTCCCATCCCGCAATAGCGACCAAAGCTGTGAACATCGATCCGCCGGAGAAACGATTTCTTCTTTTCCCACTGCCCTGCGGTTCTTGAGCAGCAGCCAAGGGGCAATTGATCTGCACACTTCCGGTGAACACTTGGCCAACCGCGCTCCCCTCGAAAACAGTGTTACCGGTGCAAATGCATACCTGCACACCTTTGCTCACACCACCGCAACTCATAGTCACTCACACCCTGACGCGCCACCTCGACGCTCTTGCGCGCGAGTTAACGGCCTGAATAGCGGATGGAATGAGCCTACTTCACAGACTTCCGCGCCGCCTTGGGTGCCTTGACGTTGATCTTCTGATTACGCAGATCCACGTCACCGCTGATCTGCTGGCCTATGCTGGTGTTCGTAAAGCTGGTACGCGGAGCCTTTTCCGACACACGCGGCTCCGCGCCAGAGAGCAGGTTCATTGCTACAGCCCGGGCCGAAAGCGACGCGTTGCGCCAGGCATCGAGCAGCTCGGTTTCGGCTTCGTCCAATTGCGACCGCCGGCCGGCTAACACGTAGGACACGTCCACACCCAGCTCATCGGCGGCAATGAAGTAGCTACCGCCCGGCACGTGCGCATCCTGCTCAAATAGGATCTGAGTCCGCTTGCCCGCTCCACAGGCAACCGCCATGGCTTCTTGGGACAGCCCAAGACGCTTCCTTTCTTCTTTCAGCCTCGTACCCACAGACATGCTCAAATTCCCCTTGACAGGTGCAGTTAACTTCACCACCATTCCACCCAGCTTTTACACGGGGGAAACGGAATGGCTGCAAAACGACGGACAGCACTGCGCACTCCAGAGCAGGCCCGCAAGTGGCTGCGGGATGCGGGCGTAACGGTTACCGCCTTCGCTGCTGCTCACAATCTCAGCCGCGATGCCGTCAACGATGCTCTGCGCGGCGTTGGCAAGGGAAACAGTGGTGCGTCTCACCAAGCCGCCGTCGCACTGGGCATCAAGCGCAAGCCGGATTCTGGCACAAATCCCCTCAAAGTCACCCGCGCCAAAAAGTCGGCGGGCACTGGGCGGAGGAACACCGCATGACAGCTGCGCCATCGCCGGGCCGTCGTGCGGTGTTCTGCTGCGAGTACTGCGGCAACGCCCTCATCAAGCGCACCAGCAGCTTGCAACACAAGTACCTGCGTAACGACGTCTACGTCTGTGAGAATCCGCTGTGCGGCGCGAGTTTTAGCGGTCACTCTGAATTGACCGGTGTCGCCAGTCCCACTGGCATCCCCAATTCCGTCGCCAGCGACTTGCCGCCAACGGCGAACTTTCTGCGCATGCAATTGCAGCAGGCATGGAAGGCAGATCAGGGAATCGCTCAGCTGGACCTGCTTGACGCAATCGACGCGTTAAGAGACGCGCCGGCCGTACCCCAGCCGTAAGGCACCCACCCTGTTCCACCACGACGAACTGGCGGCCTTGCCGCCAGCGGGGAAGTACTGCCCATGTTCAGGCACAAGATCCATCACGACGGCTGGGCCTCTGCAATGGCACCCACGTTCGTCACGACTCCTACCCGGGAGCAGCACGTCTCTTACGCCGAAAAGCTGCGGCAGGCAGAAGCGCTGCGCGCCCAGGTTGTCGCCCATATCGCTGCTGGTGGCCCGTACGTGGTGCTGCCGGTGTACCCCGTTGCACAGGTGTCCGCATGAACGTCTTTCCGGGTTTGAACCTTTCCCACACTTCCCCTCATTTTCCCTTGACAGCTGCCCACGGACGGAGCAACTATTCCCACGTCGCCGCACAATCGGCGACCGGGCTTGGCAGCCCGACCTCTACGGCGCACCAGCGCCCATCGACCGATGCCCGGCGCTTTTTTGTTGCCCTGCATTGCCGTGGGCATGAGCCTGCCAGTTCTATGGCGGGCGGTACGTGGGGGGCTTCGGCCCCGCCGGTCCGTAGTCCGGTCTGCCAACCCGTGCCGTCCGCCACCTTGCTTGGCAGCGAGGTGACGGACTTCCATAACTACGGAGTCCGCCCTATGGCAACAGATACCCAAGCTGTGCCCAGCGAAAGGCCCTCGCGGCAGATCGCCTTCATCTTCGGCCACATCGCCGACTGCACCGAATGGCCCCATGACCAGTACCAAGCGCTTATCGCGCGACTGATCGCGACCGGCCAGCCGATTCTCTCCCTCATCCTGGGCGACGTGCTTGATGCACTCACCCGCACGGTCGCCGCGTCTGGCCAGGCACCCGACTCCGATTCATCGGGGGCCAACTGATGAGCGCCACTCCTGCAATCGGCCCTCGGCCCGTCATCGAACTTGCGACTGCCGTTCCGGGCGTGTTCCTCCGCGCGTCGGTCGATCAGAAGGGCGTGGTGTTTGCCGGCCTCGTACATCCCGACACCGATGCACACCTGAGCATCGTTGCTCACCACTGGGGACTGATTCGGCCTGCCGCACATGCGGGCGGCAGCGGCCTGCAGCTGGGCACCACGGTGCTGCTGCTCGCCAACAACGAGGCAGCCCGGTTCTTCTGTTGGCTGCGCGGCGACGACAGCACCCTGACTGGAGAAGCGTGATGTGCAGAAACGGCCACATGCCGCCATTCCGGAACCCTCCCCCGCCGCCGCGAGACGGCGGTGCCCAGGTCATCGGCGGTGACGACTACCAGCGCCTCTGGCGACTCGCGTACGCATCCCAGTTGCTCGGCAAGTTGCCCAGCGAGGCGGCGAAGCTGCTGGGTATCGAAGCGGATCACACCTCGGCCGTCGCGCAGTACATCGCTGAAGATCTGACCGCGATCCTCGGCCGGTCTATCCCGGCGGACGAATAAGACCCGCACCACCCGTCTGTACAGGCGCGCCAACGCCTGTCCAGACGTTCAGGAGAGAGCAATGCACCACTACCTCACCACCGCATCGATTGCGGCTAAAGGCTGACCTGGCCATGCAAGAAGACATCCGCCAGCAAGTCCTGCTCCGCATTGAGCGGGACTACGGCCTCAAGCATCGTGCCCACACCGACTACATGCGCGGCGGCAAGTGTTCGCACTGTGGAAAGAAAGAGCTTTACACCAGCCACAAGAAGCCGTGGGTGCTGCGCTGTGGCCGTCAGGCGAAGTGCGGCCAGGAGGTGTACGTCAGGGATCTGTACGATGACCTCTTCGACGACTATTCCAAGCGATACCAGAAGAGCGAGGCAAGCCCGAACGCGGCAGCTGACGCATACTTGCGGACGGCGCGCGGCTTTGACCTGACGCCACTGAAGGGCCTGTACACGCAGGAGGACTACTTCGACCGCACTCTGCGTGCCGGCACGGCAACTGTTCGATTCCCCCTGGCCAAGGGCGGCTGGTGGGAGCGTCTGATCGACCGCCCGCACCGATTTGGAAAGCAGAAGGCGCGCTTCGCTGCCGGTCAGAGCTATGCCGGCGTGTGGTGGGCGGCCCCAACCGCATTGACCGCGATGCGGGATGCAACCGAGGTCTGGATCGTTGAGGGAATCTTCGACGCCATCGCACACCTGCAGCACGGCAACTGCGCCGTTTCCGCGATGTCGAGCAACGCCTATCCCGAGGCTTCACTGAAGGAGCTGGCGTCGGCGCGGCCAGGAAACCTGCCGACCTTGGTCTGGGGACTGGACAACGAACCCGGGGCGCGGGCTTACACCCTCAAGCACGCCAGGCGGGCTGAAAAGCTGGGGTTCAAGTGCCGGGCTGCGCAGATCAGGCAGCGCGACGGCAAGAAGACCGACTGGAACGATCTGCACCTGCGCGCGTTGGCCACCGATGATCCGCAGGAGCAGTGGGACGCCGACCTGGGCGAGGCCCGCTATCAGGGCGATTTGTTGATGGCCCGCACCGCCATGGATAAGGCCCTGATCATCCACGCCCACGACAAGAAGACCGAGTTCCACCTCGAACACAACTCACGCCTGTACTGGTTCGAGTTCGATGCGCACCGCTTCGAGAAGCTGTGCCGCGATCAGGCCGCAGACCGCGACCTGGCCGAAGGCGAAGAGCTGGAGCAGGAGGCCATCGCCAAGCTGCAACGCGCGTCATCTTCCATCCAGCAGATCGCCAACTGCTACCCGGAGGCGCTCTACTTCCAGCGACACGAAGCCACCGATGAAAGCTGGTACTTCTTCCGCGTGGACTTTCCCCACGACGCACCATCGGTGAAGGGCACCTTCACCGGTGCCCAGGTGGCCAGTGCCTCCGAGTTCAAGAAGCGCATCATCAGCCTTGCTCAGGGTGCTGTGTTCAGTGGGTCTGGCCATCAGCTGGACCGCATGATGGAGGACCAGCTGTTCAACATTAAGACCGTTGATACGGTGGACTTTGTTGGATACAGCCAAGACCACGGTGCCTACATTTTCGGCGACGTCGCCGTGCGTAATGGTGAAATCAGCCTTGCCAACTCCGAGGACTACTTCGAGTTCAACAAGCTGCGCCTGAAGACCACACAGAAGTCCATTCGTATGGACATCCAGCGCGATGCAGAGGCGTTCCGTGCCGAGTGGATGGAATGGCTGTGGCTGTGCTTCGGGACTCATGGTGTTATTGCCCTGACTTTCTGGTTCGGTTCTTTGTTCGCCAATCAGATCCGCAAGGCGCACAAGTCATTTCCCTTCCTTGAGGCCACCGGTGAAGCCGGTGCCGGCAAGACCACCCTGCTGACGTTTCTGTGGAAGCTGTTGGCCCGCAGCGACTACGAGGGCTTCGACCCGGCAAAATCCTCCAAGGCTGGCCGTGCGCGCGCCATGGGCCAGACCTCGGGCATGCCCGTGGTGCTGCTGGAGGCCGACCGCGACACGCCGGATAAGGCTCATGCCAAGTCGTTTGAGTGGGACGAACTGAAGGACTACTTCGGCGGAGGCACCCTGGCAACGCGTGGCGTCCGCAACGGTGGCAACGACACCTATGAGCCGCCCTTCCGGGGCACGATCGTCATCAGCCAGAACGCCGCAGTGGACGCCAGTGAGGCGATCCTGACCCGTATCGTAAAGCTGCACTTCCGCAAGCCAAACGTCACCACGGAAAGTCGGGTGGCCGCCGACAACCTCAACGCTCTACAGGTCGAAGACCTGAGCTACTTCCTGATCAAGGCCGTTCGTGCCGAGGGCCAGGTCATGGCGAAGTTCAAGGAGCGGGTAGGCTACTTTGAGGCCCGCCTGCGTGAGAAGGCAGACCTGCGCCTTGAGCGCGTCATCAAGAACCATGCCCAGATGCTCGCTCTGCTGGACTGTCTTCGGCTGGTGATCGAGATTCCGGACGATATTGTCGTCAAGACCCGCGACGCGTTGACCAACGCGGCAATGGAGCGCCAGAGCGCTATCAGCGCTGATCACAAGATCGTCAACGAGTTCTGGGAAACGTACGAGTATCTGGAAGGCTTGGCCAACGGCGAGCGTTCGATGCTGAACCACTCTCGCGACCTCAATAGGATCGCGATCAACCTCAACGAGTTCGTGGCCGCAGCTGGACGCCACGGTCAGTCAGCGCCCGATCTGGTGGATCTGCGAAAGCACCTGGTCGATTCCCGACGCCACAAGCTGATTTCGACCAACACGGCCGTCAACAGCAACATCCGCAAGACCTCACTCAACGGAGACGTAACCGTGAAGTGCTGGGTTTTCAAGAAGTAGTAAGCAGTGCAAAAGCGGTCCGGCGGGCGGTGCGCCAACACCACCCCAAGGCCATCACCAACAGAGAGTTCAGGAGAGAACAATGCAAAGTATGAATGGCAATAACGCCACCACCGCGCATCCGCTGGAATCCAGCACCGGACCTGGGGCGCAGGCTACCACGGGTGTGGGAGAGCGTGGGAATTGTCAGGGCGTCGGGGAAGAGGCTAGCGCCACGGTGACCCTGCACATCACCCACAGCAAGGTGATTGCGACCTTGGACCTGTACATGGGGCGTCACTACCTCGCTCAGCGGGTTGTGGAACGCCGTCGTGGGAGTGAACAGGGCTGGGTTGTGACGCGAGGGTCCGACAGGTTCGAGGCCGATAGTGAGTGGATTTCTGCAGAACTGGCCAAGTATGCGGACCGCCTGCCATTCCCCCATGCCCTGGCCAACATGCTTCCCGGGCGGAAGGCAGCTCCGACTGTGGTGGCGCTCGCCGCTCTGGAGGTGGTCAATGGCTAAGTCCATCGTGCTGTTCGGCCCCCAGGGTAGCGGCAAAGGCATCTACGCCGAGTTCATCTGCGCCAAGCACGGCCTGAAGAGCCTCATGGATCTGGAAGACGTCCAGTTCGCGGGGGAGCGGCTCCGACGGGAAGGCGTGCTCTACCTCACGTGTAGCCGCAACTATGGCGAACGTGCGACCGGGCTACTGGGCACTCCAATGCTGGAGCTTGGTGAAGCCCTCGCCGATCTTGGCGTGGCGATTCAGCATAAGGAGGTGGGCCATGGCTGAGCTGTTCATGATCATGTTGCTCGCCCCCGCCGTTGGCGGTGCACTGATCCACCACCTGTGGACCACCCGCCCGGCGCGTCCGCGTCACATGGGGCTGGCGGTTGGTCAGATTCCGCGGCGCTTGCGCCGCCGCGTCCGCATGGCTGTGCGACGTCGTGAGAGTGCCGCATGACCCAGGCGCAAATGACACCTCCCCGGCCGATACCCGCGTGCCCGGCCGGTCACACGGCGCGGTACATCCACGACGGTCGCCGGCTCGGCGCGAAAGGCGGTGAGTTCATCGAATGTCGCTGCAGCTGCACCGCTAAGCACCCCACGTTCGATCTGGCCTGGGCACACTGGCACAAAATGCATGGGATGCTCCCGGAGACGCAGAGGTCGGCTGACGCCGGAAGCAATGTGATCCAGCTGGGACTCTGGATAGCGGGAGGTGCTGCCTGATGTACGAGGTTGTGCCGTTTGCGGCCCTGCAGCGGCTCTGCCGTCCCGCAGGACCGACACCGAGGGCCTCCACGGTCTGCCGCTGGGCAGAGCGTGAGGGGATCAGGTACAAGTACGACGCTCAGGGAGGCATCTGGACCACCAAGGCGGCGCTCAACGCTGCCTTGGGACTGGGTGCTGCTGGCCCCGAGTTGGAACAGGAAGAGGATTTGATCTGATGGCAGCGGGCAGGAAGCGCAAGTTCAACCCAGACATTCCGGCGCACATCGACCAGGCCGCGCTTCCGCGCGGCATCTACTGGCAGGATGGGCGCTGGTTCATCTACACGCCGCACCCTGAAGGCGGCCGACCCGTGCGGAAAACGGTGGCCTACAAATCGGCTCGCCTGTCGGATCTGCATGCCATCGTTGAAGCCCAGGTGCTGGGTCATCAGCGTGGCACCTTGCGCTTCCTGTTCGACCGCTTTCACGAATCCATGGAGTTCAAAGAGCTGCAGATTGACACTCAGGCCGACTACCGCCGCTACGCGGATACCCTGGCCAGTTACGTGCGGCGCGACGGGAGTGTGCTGGGCGAGGTGGCTGTGGAGAGGATCACGACGCCGGTTGTGCAGCGGTTGGTGGAGGTCTTCGCGATGGGCCGGGAGGCCAACCGGCACCAGCCTGCGCTGCCTGCCACTCCCAGCAAGGCCAATCACCTGTATCGCTACCTGCGACGCACACTGGCCTGGGGAGTGCGTCGCGGCCTCTGCAACCACAATCCAGCCGCAGGAGTGCGGCAGGCGAAGGAAGCCAAGCGCCACCGGATGCCTACGCCGGCAGCGTTTGACACGGTGCTGGCCTTCGCACGCGAGCGCGGTGCACGTGCCTCCCACACTAGGGGCAGCTGCCCGGCCTATCTCGCTCCCGTCATGGTGCTGGCCTACAGCGCACGGCTGCGCGGTATCGAGGTGTGCACGCTGACGGATGCGCATCGTCTGCAGGAGGGCGTCCACGGGCAGCGCAGGAAGGGGTCGCGCGATTCGGTGACAGCGTGGGACGAGGAAATGGTTGCCGCGTGGGACGAGCTGGTCGCCCGCCGCACCGCGATCTGGAACCGTGACGGCCGAAACTTCGCAGTGCCGCTGCGGCCGGAGAATCGCGTCCTGCTGGTAGAGCAGACCGGCAACCCTATGGCCAAGTCCTCACTGGACAGCTCCTGGCAACGCTTCATGACAATGGCGCTGCGCGAAGGTGTGATCGACAAATCTGACCGTTTCTCCCTTCATGGCCTGAAGCATCGAGGCGTCACGGATACCGTGGGGAATCGTGGCGACAAGCAGGACGCGGCGGGGCACCAGTCGCCAACTACGACCGGGCGCTACGACCACGATCTACCGGTCGTGAAACCTCCACGTCGCCGGTAATTTTTTCGGCAATTTTTTTCTAAGCTCTTAGCAGGCACTTACGGGATAACCTAAGTGCCTGTTTTTCTTGGTGGGCCCATCAGGATTCGAACCTGAAACCAAAGGATTATGAGTCCTCTGCTCTAACCGTTGAGCTATAGGCCCTTGCAGCGTGAAAGTGTAGTGGAGACAGGCCTGCTCCGGCTACTGGGAGTGCCGCAAGCGGACGGGTTTGGTAGCGCCGGCCGTTGGCCGGCCTCGACATCGCGTGGGCCGGCCAACGGCCGGCGCTACCGGGGTACAGAGATACCAGAGATGTCGGGGATCGGAATGTCAGCAGGTCCGGATATCACGGGTGCCCAAGTGTCCGTTTATCCGACCCAGCAAACAAAAAACCCCGCCGAAGCAGGGTTTTTCATTCACCACACAGCGACTGGAATCAATCGATATCCAGGAAGCTGCGCAGCTGTTCCGAGCGGCTCGGGTGACGCAGCTTGCGCAGGGCCTTGGCTTCGATCTGGCGGATGCGCTCGCGGGTGACGTCGAACTGCTTGCCCACTTCCTCAAGGGTGTGGTCGGTATTCATGTCGATGCCGAAGCGCATGCGCAGCACCTTGGCTTCCCTCGGGGTGAGGCCGGCCAGCACGTCGCGCACGGTTTCCGACAGGTTGATGTTGGTGGTGTTCTCGATCGGGGACTCCACGTTGGTGTCCTCGATGAAGTCGCCCAGATGGGAATCCTCGTCGTCGCCGATCGGGGTTTCCATCGAGATCGGCTCCTTGGCGATCTTCATCACCTTGCGGATCTTGTCTTCCGGCATGTCCATTTCCTTGGCCAGCTCCTCCGGCGTGGCCTCGCGGCCGTACTGCTGGAGCATCTGGCGGGAAATGCGGTTCAACTTGTTGATCGTTTCGATCATGTGCACCGGAATACGGATGGTGCGCGCCTGATCGGCGATCGAACGGGTAATGGCCTGGCGGATCCACCAGGTCGCATAGGTCGAGAACTTGTAACCGCGGCGGTATTCGAACTTGTCCACGGCCTTCATCAGGCCGATGTTGCCTTCCTGGATCAGGTCGAGGAACTGCAGACCACGGTTGGTGTACTTCTTGGCGATGGAGATGACCAGGCGCAGGTTGGCCTCGACCATTTCCTTCTTGGCCTTGCGTGCCTTGGCTTCGCCATAGGCCATCGCGCGGCTGATTTCCTTCAGCTCCTCCAGCTCCAGCGAGGTGGCCTTCTCGATGCCGATGGTGGCCTGCTGTTCGGAAATGATCTGGTCCTTGACGTCACGCAGGGCCGACGACCACTTCTGCTTGCGCTTCAGTGCGTCTTCCACCCATTCCAGGTTGGTCTGGTTGCCTTCCCAGGAACGGATGAAGTCCTTGCGCGGCATGCGCGCGGTCACCGTGGCCAGGTTCAGCACGCGGCGCTCGTGGCCCTTGATGTCGGCCATGACGTCGCGCAGCTGCTTCACCAGCACGTCGGTCAGCGGCAGCGGCAGCTTCAGGGTGACGAAGACCGCCGCCATGTCGTCGCGCAGCTTGGCCAGCGGCTTGCGGTCGGCCTTGGTCGCCGCCTTCTTGAAGGCGGCGTAGGCAGCACCCAGCTCAGCCATGCGGCGGGCGACTTCTTCGGGATCCGGACCGGTCGGGCCGGCGTCTTCGTCGCCGCCGACGTCATCGTCGTCCTCGTCCTCGTCACCTTCAGCGTCGCTGTCGTCGCCGCTGGTGTCTTCAGCCACCGCCGGAGCCGGCTCTTCTTCCACCAGGTCGTTGAAGCCGACGATCACTTCGGCCAGGCGCTTCTTGCCTTCCTTGTGGGCTTCGTAATCGGCCAGCAGGGTTTCCACCGACACCGGGAAGGTGCCCAGGGCGGCCTGGACCTGGCCCAGGCCTTCTTCGATGCGCTTGGCGATGGCGATTTCGCCTTCGCGGGTCAGCAGCTCGACGGTACCCATTTCGCGCATGTACATGCGCACCGGGTCGGTGGTGCGACCACCTTCGGTGTCGAGCGCGCTCAGCGCGGCAGCGGCTTCTTCAGCGGCGGTGTCATCCACCTCACGGTTGCCGGTGTTGCCGTCGTTGAGCAGCAGGGTTTCAGCATCGGGCGCGACTTCATGGACATCAATGCCCATGCCGTTGATCATGCCGATGATGTCTTCAATCTGTTCCGGGTCGACAATGTCGTCCGGCAGGTGGTCATTGACTTCGGCGTAGGTCAGGTAGCCCTGTTCCAGGCCCTTGCTGATCAGAAGCTTGATGTCGTTTTGCTGGGCAGGACGTTCGTTGGCCATGTAGTGCTCGCGCCACCGGCTGGGAGAGAGGAATAGAACCTAGCATTATACCAGCCCAGACCCCTGCCTGCCCGGGCGGTGGTCCCGGAGGCTACGGTCTGAGCAGGAAGGTCACCGGTCCATCGTTGACCAGGCTGACTACCATATGGGCACCAAATCGCCCCGTTTCCACCCCTGAAGCGTGCTTTTGACGGCAGATTTCCACCAATCGGTTGAATCCACGTTCAGCCTCGGCCGGCGGAGCCGCCGTGCTGAACCCCGGCCGCGTGCCGCTGCGGGTGTCGGCGGCCAGCGTGAACTGGCTCACCAGCAGCAGTCCGCCCCCTGTATCCCCCAATGAGCGGTTCATTTTTCCGTCCTCATCGGCAAACACACGGTAACCAAGGAGGCGATCGGCCATGCGGGTGATCTGGGCCTCGGTATCGCCGGGCTCCATCCCCACCAGGGCCAGCAGGCCCGGCCCGATCTGGCCGACCACGGCATCGTCGACGGTGACACGGGCCTGGGTGACACGCTGGATGAGGACAAGCATGGCGGGCTTCTGCAGCAGGACGGGCCGCCTACCTTAGTGGCTGACCGGCGCGCCGCCCAGCCCGGCTGTCGCCTTCACCGGCTAGACTCTGCCCCGATGAAACCGCAAACCACCGCCCGCCTGGCCTACCGCGCCGCCGCTCTGTTCACCCGCCTGCCCTGGTCCTGGCTGCGCGCCTTCGCCCATGCCCTGGCAGGGCTGTGGATCGCCCTGAACGCCCGTGAGAGCCGGGTCACCCGGCGCAACCTGGAACTGGCCTACCCGGAACTGGGCGAGGCTGAGCGGACCGCGCTGCACCGCGACCTGCTGCGCTCCACCGCTCTGCAGGCGGTGGAGACCCTGCGCCTGTGGACGCGGCCGCGCGAGCAGAACCTGGCGCTGCTGCGCGAGCGCCACGGCGAGGCGCTGTACGACGCGGCCCTGGCCAGCGGCAAGGGCGTGATCGTGGCCGCCCCGCACTACGGCAACTGGGAGCTGCTGAACCAGTGGCTGGCCTCGCGTGGGCCGATCGCCATCGTCTACAAGGCACCGGAGGAAGCGGTGGGCGATGCCTTCCTGCAACTGGTCCGGGGCGGCAGCAACGTGCAGCAGGTACGCGCGGAGGGTCCGGCGGTGCGCCAGTTGTTCAAGGTGCTCAAGGACGGCGGAGCCACCGGCATCCTGCCCGACCAGCAGCCCAAGGCCGGCGACGGGGTGTTTGCGCCGTTCTTCGGGGTGGAGGCGCTGACCATGACCCTGGTCAACCGCCTCGCCGAACGCACCGGAGCCACCGTGCTGTACGGCTGGTGCGAGCGCATTGGCCCGAACATGCAGTTCGCCCTGCACATCGAACCGGCCGCGCCCGGCGTGGCCGACCCGGACCCGCGCACCGCCGCGAGCACGCTCAATGCCGGCATCGAGCGCATCGCCCGCCGCGACCCGGCCCAGTACCAGTGGACCTACAAGCGCTATACCCTGCGTCCGCCAGAATCCGGCGAGGTCGACCCGTATGCCACCGAGCAGCACCCGCACTGACCGCGACACTGTGTCACGCCGCATTTGATTGAATCGGGGCGATCCGGCCCCACTGTGAACAGCACGATGTCCCCCACGGCCCCTGTCATGTCTTCAGCTGCTTCTCCCTTTGGCGACCCCTCGGCGATCCGCTGCGAGCGTGCGGTGGCCGAACTGCGCGCCGGTCGCCCGGTGGTGATCGATGACGGGCAGGGCCAGCGGCTGGCCTTCATCGCTTTGGACAGCAGCACCCGCAGCAGCTACCGCACCTTTGCTGACGTGGCCGCCGGGCAGCACTACCTCTTCCTCACCGCCACCCGTGCGCGCGTACTGGGCGTGCAGGCCGAACACGGCGCGCGCGTGCCGCTGGCCGGCGTCGACTTCGACGCCCTGCCCTCGCTGAGCTATCTGCGCGAGGCGGTGCCGATGCCGGCCGGCTGGAGCGCCGGGCAGGCGCTGGATGCCGGCGCGGTGGAAGTGGCCCGGCTGGGCCTGCTGTTGCCGGCCATGGTCGGCGTGCTGCTGACCCCCGGCGATACCCGCTTTGACAGCTGTGCGCAGGTGTCGCTGTGCGACCTGCAGCAGGGGGCCGAACAGGCCGCCCACGCCTACGAGCTGGTCGCCCGCTCGCCGGTGCCACTGCGCGAGGTGGGCATGACCGAGTTTGCGGTGTTCCGCGGTGGCGTGGCCCAGCGCGACCAGGTCGCGATCATCGTCGGTACGCCCGATCTCAACGCCGTGGTGCCGGTGCGGGTGCATTCCTCCTGCCTCACCGGTGACCTGTTTGGCTCGCTCAAATGCGATTGCGGCGACCAGCTGCGGCGTGGCCTGCGCAAGCTAAAGGAACTGGGAGGCGGCATCCTGCTGTACCTGGACCAGGAAGGTCGCGGCACCGGTATTGCCGCCAAGATGCGCGCTTACGGCTACCAGCACGACGGCCTGGACACCATCGACGCCGATGCCCAGCTTGGCTTCGGCGCTGACGAACGCCGCTACGGCAGTGCCGTGGCCATGCTGCAGGGCCTGGGCGTGAGCCGCGTGCAGCTGCTCAGCAACAACCCGACCAAGGCCCAGCGCCTGCGCCATGCCGGCATCGACGTGGTGGAATGCGTACCGGTGACCGGCGACATCACCGTCGAAAACGAGCACTACCTGCGCACCAAGGCCGAGCGCGCCGGCCACCTGCTGGATGTGGACGCGCTGATCCAGGCCGCGCAATAGCGCGGCGCAACCTGCTACCGTCTGCGCCACGGGTGCGGCATCGTTTTCCACCGGGCCCGGCCTGATCCATCTGCTGCCGAGCTCCGCCGTGATCGACGACGTCTCCACCGCCCCGCCCCTTCCCGCTGCGCCTGAACTGCCGCCCGCGCTGCCGCCGGATGCCGGCTGGCAACGCCTGCCGCTGCGCGCGGCCAGCATGGCCGCCGTGGGCAGCGGCATCACTGCCCTGGTGATGGTCGGGGGAGCCCTGGGGGTGCCGTGGGTGATGCTGCGCCTGCCCCTGCCCGGCTGGGCGGTGATCGCCATTGTGGCGGTTGCGGTAGTGCTCGGAGCCGGCCTCGGCTTCCGCCGCCAGCGCCGTACCTGGTGGCGGCTGGACGCGCAGGGTCTGGGCGTGCGCCGCGACCTGATGTGGCAACTGGACACCCGGGTCCCCCTTTCGCGCGTGCAGCATCTGGACCTGCGTCGCGGCCCGATCGAGCGTGCGGCGCAGCTGGCCACGCTGGTGGTGCACACCGCCGGCAGCCGCTTCAGCGCGGTGACCCTGAGCGGCCTTGACCACGCCGATGCCGAGCGCCTGCGCGACACCCTGGGCCGCCAGCTGGACCAGGACGACGACGCCCTGTGAGCACCCTGCCCCAGGACACCGCGCCGCCGGTGGCACCGGCACCGGCTCCCGACCAGCGCCTGCATCCTTGGTCGTGGCTGTTCGTGATGCTGATGCAGCTGCGGCAGTTCCTGCTGCCGCTGGTGGCGCTGCTGGTGTTCGGCGGGCGCGGCGACCGCGACGAGATGTGGACCTACCTGACCACGCTGATTGTGATCGCGGTGCTGGTGGCGATCTCGATCCTGCAGTACCTGACCTACCGTTATCACATCGGACACGACGCGATCAGCGTGCGCAGCGGGATCATCGCGCGCAACCGCCGCGAGATTCCGTTCGCACGCATCCACAACGTGGTGGTTCACCAGAATCCGCTGCACCGCCTGTTCGGGGTGGCGGAGCTGCGCCTGGAATCAGCCGGTGGGCATCGCCCGGAAGCAGAAATGCGCGTGCTCAAACTGTCCCAGGCGCTGGCGCTGGAACAGCTGGTGCGGCAGCGCGGGCAGCAACCACCCCCGCTGCCCGATGCGGCCGATGAAGCGTCTGCGCTGCATCCCCCCCCGTCGACAGCACCTTCGACTGCGGTGCTGCTGCAGCTGGGCAATCGCGACGTGCTGCGGATCGGGCTGCTGTCCAACCGTGGCTGGGTGGCGGTACTGGCGGCCTGGGGCGCGTCGTACCAGTTCTTCCCGCGCGGCTACGTCAGCGATGCGGTGGAGCACCATGGCCGCGAGGTCTTCGGCTATGCCAGTCACCTGCACCCGGCCACCTGGGTCTGGGTGCTGGCCGCTGTGCTCACGGTGGGTGGGTTCTGGTTGTTGCTTCGCCTGCTTTCGGTAGTGCTGGCGCTGCTGCGTTACCACGGCTTCCAGCTCACCGAACAGGAGCGCAGGCTCACGGTGACGAGCGGACTGCTGACCCGAATGCGCACCAGCGTGGCACGCCGGCGCATCCAGGCCTGGACGCTGCGCGAAACCGCGCTGCAGCGCTGGGTAGGCCGCCGTCAGCTGCGCATCGACAATGCGGCCGGTGTGGGGTCTGACGACGACGGCCGCGATCTGCGCGAGCTGGCTCCGTTGGCGACACCCGCCGCCTGCGACGACCTGCTGCGCCACCTGCTGCCCCGGCTGCAGTGGCCACCGCCGCGTTGGCAGGGCGTGGCACGACGTGGCTGGTGGCGGCTGTGCCTGCCGGCGCTGGTGATCGTGCCGCTGCTGACGGTGGGCGCTGTGTTCGAGGTCGGACCCTGGGGAGCGGTGCTGCTGGCGTGGCTGCCGTGGTCGGCGTTCCGCGCCTCGCGCGAGATCGCGCGCATGGGGTACTACCTGGATGGCGATTATGTGGGCGTCCGGGGTGGGTGGTGGACGCGCTGGTGGCGACTGGCCGAGCTGGACAAGCTGCAGTCGCTGCGATTGTCGCGCTCGCCGCTGGACCGGATGCTG
This sequence comes from Stenotrophomonas sp., assembly GCA_039592995.1. Classification (GTDB taxonomy): domain Bacteria; phylum Pseudomonadota; class Gammaproteobacteria; order Xanthomonadales; family Xanthomonadaceae; genus Stenotrophomonas. The sequence continues at coordinate 74,658 of JBCNQC010000010.1, forward strand.
GGAACGGCGAGTGTGTGGCTGGATACGGCCGGTGCTGGTGGGAGTATCGCGTTGCGGTTGCGGTTTTTGCCGGAGGATGAGGCGCGCGGGGTGTTGGAGGCGTTGAACGGCGCGTTGGCGGGGCGACGGTTGCGGTGATGCGCGTGTGGCGGGCAATACCGCTTGACGCGCATGGCGCGTCACTACGCGCCCTGTAGCGACGCGCCATGCGCGTCGTGCAGCGGCTCAGCGCCGTGAAGGACCCCAGTAACCGAGATCCTTGCGGATCTGCAGCCCGCGCGTCCACGCGCCGAACGGCTTGCGCTTGAGCACCCCCAGCCTGCCCGCCAGGAAATCCTCGGTGGCGGCCATCACCCGCTCACTGGAACGCCCGTCGCGGTACGGATGGATGTCATCCGCATATCGGCGGATCTCGGCCATCAGCGCCGGTTCCGGATCCAGCGCGCGCGTCAGCATCGCCGGCAGCGCCTCGGGCACGTCGAAATCGATCATGTGCGGCTGCGGCACGCGGTTGCGGAAGGTCACCACCGGTTTGTGCTGCACGACGAACTCGGACACGATCGAGGAGGTGTCCGACACCAGCACGTCGGCGGCGCGTTGGGCGGCCATCACCTGCTCGGGCTCGATGAAGGCCGCGTTGGCTCCGGCCAGCGCGCGGTACTGCGCGAACAGCGCGTCGCTGCACTTCGGGTGCAGGGTCAACAGCCAGTAGCGGTCGCCACGGGCGAGGTCGGCCGCGATCTGCGCATGCAGATGCGGGGCGGCACTCAGGCGTTCGGTAAAGGTGGAGCCGAACAGGATCACCGGCCGCCCGGCTGCCGGGGCGCGTAACGCGGCGCTGGCCCCGCCATCGTCGCGGAACAGCGGGTCCAGCTTCGGCCAGCCGGTCTGGGCCACGGCAAAGTGCCCCTCGCGCGCGGCCAGCTCCTGGAACGGCGCGGTGGTGGCCGGCCCTTGGGTGCAGTACAGATCGAACAGGCCGCGCACGCGGAAATGACCGCGGGCGCTGTCGCGCTTCTGCACATTGAAGCCATGGAACACCTGCACCTTGGCCCCGGCGATGAACGGCGGCACCCAGTTGGCGGCACTGAACACCGCCCGCGGACGCAGCGCCAGCGCCTGCTTCAGGCCCACATTGGGCACCCCCGGCAGCTGCGCGCCGGCTGCACCGTCTTCGAACCAGGCGGACACCGAGTGCCCGGACGCGTGCAACGCCTGCGCCAGTGGGGCGAGAATAGGCAGCGCATAGCGCTCCGTCGCAAACAGCAGGTACTCAGCCATCATGTCCTCCACGACCGCTCCCACTGAACGGCCTCGCATCTCCGCCTGCATTATCGCGTTCAATGAAGCCGACCGCATCGGTGACTGCCTGGCCTCGCTGGCCTTCTGCGACGAGATCATCGTGGTGGACTCGCATTCGACCGATGCCACGGTCGCCATCGCCACCGCCGCCGGAGCGCGGGTGCTGCAGCGGGCCTTCGATGGCTTCCGCAGCCAGAAGGCGTTCTGTGTCGAGCAGGCGCAACACGACTGGGTCCTGTGCCTGGACGCGGACGAACGGGTCAGCCCGGCGCTGCGTGAGGCCATCCTGGCGGCGCAGGCGAGCGGCTTTGCCGGGCATCACGGCTACCGCTTTGCACGCCTGTCGGAGTACTTCGGCAAGTTCCTGCGCCACGGCAACGCTTATCCCGACCGCGTGCTGCGCCTGTTCGATCGGTGCCACGGCGGCTGGCGCGGTACCCGGGAGATCCATGAAGCGGCCAGCGTGGACGGCAGCGTGGGCCTGCTGCAGGGCGACCTGATCCACTATCCGTACCGTTCGCTGGAACAGCAGCTCACTAAAACCCAGCGTTACGCGCGGATGATGGCCGAGCACGAGTTCGCGCGCGGCAAGCGCGCCACCCTGGGCAAGCTGGTGCTGGCCCCGGCGTGGCGGTTCTGGCGCGGGCTGCTGTTCCGCGGCGGCTTCCGCGATGGCTGGCATGGGCTGGTCTATGCCTATGTGCGCGCCAATTACGTGCGGCAGAAGACCATCATGCTGTGGATGCTGCAGAACGGGCAGCCGGTGAGTGATCCGCCGCGCCGCACTGACGCCAGCTGAATGCGTCTGTGGCAGACTGCCCGGGCGTTCCTGCCAGGCCCCCCATGAAGATTCTCTATACCAATTTCCATTCCGGCGATGGCGGTGGGCACACCACCTACCTGGCCTCGCTGGCCCGCGCACTGTCCGGTCGCCATCAACTGTTCATGGCGGCCCCGGGCAACAGCCGGGTGATCCGGGTGATGCGCAGCGAAGGCATTGCCGAGCCGGTGGAGATCGCCTTCAGCAGCGGGTTGAGCACGCTGGGCCAGCAATGGGGCGACCTGCGCCGGCTGCGCGGGTTGATCGAGCACCACCAGATCGACATCGTGCATGCCAACGGCGCGCGCGATCACCGGGTGGCGATGGAGGCGGTGGCGGGGCTGCGCCGACGGCCGAGACTGGTGTTCACCAAGCACAACAGCAAGTCGGCCAATACCTTCGGCAACGCCATGCGCGCCCGCTGGGGCACCGACCGTGTCATCGCTGTGTCGGCGCACACCCGGCAGATGCTGCTGGACAGCCCGTACCGGCGCTGCCCGATCGACGTGATCCGCAACGGCGTCGACCTGACCCGCTTCTCACCTGTGGACCCGGCCGAAGCCGCGGCCCTGCGCGCGCGCTGGACCACCGACCCGGACGCGCTGGTGCTGGTCAGCAACGCCGGCACCGACAACCACAAGGGCTGGATCGACCTGGCCCGGGCCATTGCCACGCTGCCCGAGCCGCTGCGCGGCAAGCTGCACATGGCCGTTGCCGGGCGCACCCCGGATCCGAAGGCCGTGGCCGAAGTGGCCCGGCTCGGCCTGGCGCAGCAGGTGCACTTCGCCGGGCTGCTCGACGACATCCGACCGTTCGTGGCCAGCGGCGATGCCGGTTTCGTGCTGTCCTACGACGTCGAAACCATCTCGTTCGCCTGCCGCGAAATGATGGCGATGGGTAAGCCGGTGCTGGTGAGTGACTACGCCGGCCTGCCGGAGAACATCGAGCAGGGGCAGAACGGCTGGATCGTGCCGGTGCGCGACGTGGCAGCCATTGCGGCGCAGGTCAGTGCGCTGTACGAGCAGCGTGCAGAGTTGCCGCGTCTGGGGGCTGCCGCGCGGGCGCATGCCTTGCGGCATTTCGGGTTGGATACGTTCAGTGAGTTGACCGAAGCCAGCTACGCGGCGGTGCTGGAAGGTCGCTGAAGACACCGCGGCATCGGTGCCTCCGGTAACGGGCCCGCGGCGACGCTTTGCGTAGAGCCGGGCTTGCCCGGCTGGCAGTTCGCGTCGGCGTTCGGCAGCCGGGCAAGCCCGGCGCTACCAAACTCGCGAGACCGCGTTCAGCGCGAAGTGTCACGCAGCCGCAGCGGGTCCGACAGCGCCAGGAACAGCGCCATCCAGGTCGCGTAGAACGACGCGCTGCGCATGTCGCGGAACATCATCTCGGTCAGGCCGAACACCACGTAGCCGACGCAGATCATCAAGCCCGCGCCGGCGAACAGGCGCGTGGTGCGGTCTGTCATCGACAGCCGCAGGCGGCGTGCGAACACCCAGCCGGGTGCGAAATAGAGCAGCAGCAGGCCCAATCCGCCCATTACCCCGTAGGTGGCGAGGAAGTACAGCAGGTCGTTGTGGGTCTCGCCGAAGTCGCGAGCCACCATCGGCGTAACCTGGCCCTCGGTGGCCAGTTGTGCCAGCTCCTCGCGGAAACGGTCGCCACCGCCCACGCCGAACACCGGCTCGCTGTGGATCATGTGCCCGGCCGCGCGCCACAACTGCAGCCGGATGCACACCGAGGTATCGGCCAGGTGCGCGACCTGGCACTGGTCAAACTCATGCACGCCCAGCTCGATGCGTTCGCGCATTGACGCATCGCTGGCCACGATCGCGCCGGCGGTGCCCAGCAGCAGCACGGAGGCCAGGATCTTGAAGCGGTTCATACGCCGGCCCTGGATCAGCAGGCCCACAAACAGGAAGAACGGAATGGCCAGCAGCCCGCCGCGGGTCTGGGTGGCCACGAAGCCGGCCACGCCGGCGATACCGGTGATGAGCTTGAATGCGAACTCGGTGCGACGGAAGCGGGTGATGCGCACCCCCATCATCACGAAGGCCAGCACAGAAAACAGCAGGGTCAGGTCGCCGTAGGTTACGGTGTTGAACTGGGTGGTGGCCGGCCGCGCGCCACCGGATTTCACCACCAACCATCCCAGATTGAGCACCGCGTACCAGATGCCCAGCATCAGCCCGAACACGGCATGGGCCAACACCGCACGTGGAATGCGCAGGGCGGCCGCCAGGATCAGGCCGACGCTGAAGAAGCGGACGGCCTTCTCAACTTCCGAGCCCTTCCACAGGCCATGCACCAGCAGGCTGGTGAGCACGCCAACCAGCATCACGCCCATGGCCGCCACCATCCACACATACTCGCGACGGTTGTCGCACCAGCGCTGACCGACCTGCGACGGACGCACCACCGCGATCACGATCATGCTCAGCAGCACCAGCAGGTAGTACCCCGCGCTGCCGCCATCGGTGGTCGACATCAGCAGCACCGGCGTAACGCCCAATGCCAGCGTGAATGCCCATGCCAACAGGGGTGGGACGCCGGCGGAGGGGGAAAGCGGGTGGGTCACGTTCAGAGCAGCTCAGGCGGCAGAGGGCCGGAAGGAAACGTCAAGCGGCCCGCATTGTGGCCGAACGAAAGGTAATGATCCATGAGTCCGCGTCTACTCCTCATTGTCATACCTGGACTGTTCACGGCGGATGCGCGCCAGTTCGGCTGCGCTGGGCCGGCACTCGCCGGAGAACGCCCGTGCCGGCACAAGCCACCATCCACGCCGGTTGGCTACGCCGACATGTTCGGCCTGCTGCCGGTCCACGCAATTGAGCATCACCGGGTCCTGCACCAGCAGCCAGCGCCGCGCGGGGGCCTGCGCCTGCCACTCGCGTCCGTCCTGGAGTTGACGGTACCAGCGCTGCTTGAAGCCGAAGGTAGCCACCTCACGGTCAGCCATCAGCAGGTTCTGCTCCTTCCAGCCGACCAGACCAAGCTCCGCGTCCGGGCCGATCCGGCGGCCGGCATCCAGCATCAGGCCGCGCGCCGAACTGGAGTCGTTGAAAAGCGGATAGCCCACCAGTCCGTAGGTCACCCAGACCATGGCCAGGGTCGAAACCACCGCCAGATGGAAACGCCGACGCCCGCTGAACACCAGACTGACCATCGCCCAGCTGCCCAGCGCGATGCCCACCCAGCCAAGCGCGGCGGTCACCGAGCGGTCGATGCCACGCTCGATGATCAGCTTCTGCTCGAAGGCCGGCTCGCCGCCGAGCATGGATGCGCCCGCCGCCAGCAAAAGCGCGCCCAACAGAACGGTGAACCCGCCCAGCACCCATTGCACGTCGCGCCGGCGCAGCAGCCCGGGCAGCAGCGGGGCCAGCGCCAGGCAGAACATCGGCAGCGCTGGCAGGATGTAGACGTCGCGCTTGCCGTGCGGGATGGAGAAGAACAGCACGATCAGCAGCCACCAGCCGAGCAGCAGCAGGTAACGCGGATCGCGCCGGCGCAGCCTCCGCCACCAGGCCGGGATCGCCCACGGCACCAGCAGGAAGGCCGGGATCCATATCGACGGCATGGTGGCCAGGAAGTACCACCATGGCTGGTGATGATCCCACGACTGCGCGTAGCGCTTGGCGGTCTGCCGGAACAGGATGTCGTTCATGTACGCGTGGTACTCGGCTGACCCGGTGGCCAGCGCGGTGGCCACCATCGGTACCAGCCAGAGCAGGATCGCCGCCACGAAGGCCAGCGGAGCCACCCACAGCCGCCATCCGTGCGAATGCAGGCGGATGCGCGGCCACTGCAGCCAGCCCGCCACAAACGCCGGCACCAGCATGAACAGCGCCAGCACGCCGACGCCCTTGGTGATCACTCCCAACCCGGCGGCAAACCAGCCCAGCCACCACCAGCGCCAGGCCGGCCCGCACAGCAGATGGCGCAGCAGCCCGTAGTTGGCCAGCGTAATGAAGAACACCACCAGCGGGTCGATCTGCGCCTTTTTCGCCTGGAAGGTGAAGTGCACCGCGAACAGCAACGCCCAGGCCGCGTACAGACCCACCTTGCGGGTCCAGAGACGCCGGCCAAGGTCGTACACACACGCCAGAGTTCCCAGTGCGGCCAGCAGCGAAGGCAGCAGGAAGGCCAGCCGCCAGTCACCCAGCAGGGTGTAGAACGCGGCCTGCAGCCACATCAGCATGGGCGGCTTGTCCGAGTAGAGCTCGGTGCCGCGGTGCGGGAACAGCCAGTCCCCGCTCATCACCATCTGCTTGGCCACCAGGGTGAACCGTGGCTCGTCGGACGGCCACGGGTCACGCAGCCCCAATCCGGCCCCCAGCACCAGCAGGGCCATCACAGCAAGTAAACAGAACTCTCGGGACGCGCGTGTTTTCAGCATGGCCGCGAGTGTACCGGGATGGGATCAGCCCTTTCTCAGCAACCGCGCAAAAAAGAAGCCATCGCCGCCGTTTTCGCCAGGCAGACGCTGGCGTCCTGCCCAGCAGTCGTGACCAAAGCGCTCATCCAGCGGCAGGAATCCGGCGCGGGGCGTGCGCTGCAGGAAGGCTTCGATCTGGAACTGGTTTTCCTCGCGCAGGATTGAGCACGTCGCATACAGCATCGTGCCGCCCGGTGCGAGCATGCCGAAGCAGGCATCCAGCAGACGTGCCTGCAGTGCCACCAGTGCCTCGATGTCGGCCGGCCGCCGGTGCAGCAGCACGTCGGGCTGGCGGCGGATGATGCCGGTCGCCGAACACGGTGCATCCAGAAGGATGGCGTCGAACGGCTGCCCGTCCCACCAGCTGTCCGGTGTGCTGGCATCGGCAGCGCGGACCTGCGCGTTGGACCCCACTCCCGTGCGCGCGAACGTTTCGCCGATGCGCTTGAGCCGGCGGGCGTCGATGTCCAGCGCCAGCAGCTGCAGGGTCGGGTCGCGCTCGAGCAGATGCGCGGACTTGCCGCCCGGCGCGGCACAGGCGTCCAACACCCGCGCACCCTTGCGCAGCGACAGTGCGTCGGCCACCTGCTGCGCCGACAAGTCCTGCACCGACAACGCGCCCTGTGCGAACCCCGGCAGCGATGCCACCGGCACCGGCTGCGGCAGGCAGACCGCATCGGCCGCCAGGGCCGATGGTTCGGCCGCGATGCCGGCGTCCTGCAACTGCGTCAGCACGGTGTCGCGATCGGTCTGCTGCCCGTTCACCCGCACCCACAGCGGGGCCGCCTGCAGGCTGGCCTCGAACACCGCTGTGGCCTGCTCGGGCCAATCCAGTTCGATTTTTTTCGCCAGCCAGCTCGGGAACGCGGCACGCGCGGGCTGATCGGCGAATCCATCGCGCTGGGCACGGCGCAGCAGCGCGTTGACCATGCCGGCCTGGCGCTCGAAGCCCAGCGCGCGGGCGGCATCCACGGTGGCAGACAAGGCCGCGTGGGCCGGCAGTTCCAAGGCGTCCAGCTGCGCAAACCCGACCTGCAGCAAGGCGCGCAGTTCGGCATCACGCGCGCCCAGCGGGCGCTGCATCCAACCCGCCAGCGCGGCGTCGTACGCCGCACGCCGGCGCAGCACGGCAAAGCACAGCGCCTCCAGCAGCGCACGGTCGCGGGCATCGTCCAGCTGCGGCAGTGCCGTGGTGAGCTCGCCCTTCAGCGAGCGGCCACGGCCGACGACCTGGGCCAGCACGCGAGCTGCCAGCACCCGGGTCGGCACCCCGGGGGCCAATGCGGCACGGGACACCGGACGGGGGGTCGGGCGCGCGCGCGCCATCAGCGGCCTACCACCAGATCACGGCGGGCATTGAGGTAGTCGGCCGCGGTGATCGCCTTGCCGCCTTCGCGCTGCAACACGCGCAGGCGCAGTGCGCCCTGCCCGCAGGCGATATCGATGCCGTCGCGACTGGCAGCCAACAGGGTGCCCGGGGCCTGGCCCTGGTTGTCCGGCAGCGCCACTGCACCGTGGATGCGCACGCGCTCCCCGGCCAGCTGGGCTTCGGCGATCGGCCACGGATTGAAGGCGCGGACGGTGCGCTCCAGCGACACCGCGTCGGCGCTCCAGTCCAGGCGGGCCTCGGCCTTGTCCAGCTTGTGCGCATAGGTCACGCCTTCGGCGGGCTGCGGCTGCGCCACCGGCTTCAGGCCGGCACGGAGCAGGCCCAGGCCGTCAGCCAGCACCTGTGCCCCCAGCTCGGCCAGGCGATCATGCAGCTGTCCGCCCAGTTCGGCCGACTGGATCGGAGTGTGCTGGCGCAGCAGCACCGGCCCGGTGTCCAGCCCGGCTTCCATCTGCATCAGGCACACGCCGGTCTCGGCATCACCCGCCTGGATCGCACGCTGGATCGGAGCCGCACCGCGCCAGCGCGGCAGCAGCGAGGCATGCACGTTCCAGCAGCCGTGGGTGGGAATGGCCAGCACCGCCTTCGGCAGGATCAGGCCATAGGCGACCACCACCATCAGGTCCGGCTGCAGGTCGCGCAGCTGCTGCTGGGCGGCCTCGTCCTTCAGCGATTCCGGCTGGGACACCGGAATGCCGCGCGCGATGGCTTCGAGCTTCACCGGGGACGGGGCCAGGCCGCGGCCGCGGCCGGCCGGCCGGTCCGGCTGGGTGTAGACCGCCACGACTTCATGGTGGCGCGCAGCGGCGCGCAGCGATGCGACCGCGAACTCCGGCGTACCGGCAAAGACAATTTTCATGGCGACCCCGGTCAGGCGACGTGCTTGCGCTGCTTGGCCAGCTTCTTGCGGACCATCTCGCGCTTCAGCGGCGAGAGGTAATCGATGAACAGCTTGCCATCCAGGTGGTCCATTTCATGCTGCACGCAGACCGCCAGCAGGCCGTCGGTGGTCAGCTCCTGGGCTACGCCCTGGCGGTCCAGGAAGCGCACGGTGATGCTGTCGGCGCGGGTCACGTCGGCAAAAATGCCGGGGACCGACAGGCAGCCTTCCTGGTACACCTGCCCGCCCTGCTGGGTGACGATCTCGGGGTTGATGAACACCATCGGGGTGTCCTTGCCCTCGCTGACGTCGATCACCATGAAGCGTTTATGAACGTCGACCTGGCTGGCGGCCAGCCCGATACCGGGGGCCTCGTACATGGTCTGGAACATGTCGTCGATCAGCGTCTGGAAGGCCGGCGTGGTCACCTCGGCGGCGTCGATCAACGCAGCCTTGGTGCGCAGGCGCGGGTCGGGGAACTCGAGAATGGGCAGGAGAGCCATGGCAAATACCGGTTGGGGGCGCCCGTAAAAGCGGCGTAGGTCGCAATTCTATCGCCAACGCTTGCCTTGCGCCCCGGTTTCTGGACTATAGTGGTCGAACCTGTTGGGGAATCAGGCACCACACCTATGTTTGAACGTACTCGTACGGTCCTCGCCGTCGCGATGTTGACCGTCGCCACCTATGCTACTGCCGTTGAAGTGAACGGCGGTCACCCGGATACCTACGTCGTCCAGAAGGGCGATACGTTGTGGGACATTTCCGCGCGCTTCCTGAAGAAGCCGTGGTTGTGGCCCGAAATCTGGCAAGCCAATCCGCAGGTCAAGAACCCGCACCTGATCTACCCGGGTGACGTGCTCAGCCTGGCCTACCTGGACCGCGTCGTGGCGAAGCCCGGCCCGCGCCAGGAAGCCCCGCTGAATGCCATTCCGCTGGCCCAGGTGGAACCCTTCCTGAAGCAGATGCGCGTGGTGGACGAGATCAAGTCCCTTCCGCACGTCGTGGCCCTGGAAGACAACCGCCTGCGCGCCACCACCGGCCAGGTGGCCTACGTGATGCACCTGCAGGGGGCCGAGGTCGGCCAGCGCTGGGCCGTGGTCCGCCCGACCGTGCGCTTCGCCCTGCCCAAGCCGTCCGAGGACCTCACCGCCAATGGCGATGTCACCCCGGGCAGCGGCAATGTCTGGAAGTCGTTCATTGCGCCGAGCAAGCGCAAGGAAACCCTGGGCTACGAACTGGCCCAGGTGAACGTGGGCACCATCGTCAAGCTGCCGGATGGCCAGTCTGAAGTTGCCACGCTGGCACTGCAGGGGCTGGATGACGGTCGAGAGGTCCGCCCGGGCGACCGCCTGGTGCCGGTTGAAGCCAACCCGTATGACCTGCAGTTCTTCCCGCACGTGCCGGCCGCCCAGACCGAAGGGCTGGAAATCCGCGTGCTGGCGGTGACCGACATGTTCACGGCCGGCGGTCCGCGTGATGTCATCGCCCTGTCCGCCGGCAGCGCCGACGGCATCGACAACGGCACCGTGGTCTCGCTGTGGCGCAACAGCCGCCATGTGGCGAACAGGATGAAGTTCCCGGGTTCCTCGCGCATGGATGACTCCCTGACCAGCGGTGCCGGTCGGGTCAGCCTGCCGGAGGAATACGCCGCCCATGCGATGGTGTTCCGCACCTTCGACAAGGTCAGCTATGCGCTGGTCATGGAAGGCAAGAAGCCGGTCCACGTGGGCTACAACGCCCATCATCCGGACAAGCAGTAACCGGCCACACCCGGTAAGCACCGACCGTTGGTCGGTGCAAAACCTGACGCAACACAGCGACGGCACCTGAGGGTGCCGTCGTCGTATCCGCACTAGCCTGTCGGGATGCCCAGCGAACTGCCCCCTGACACTGACGCCCTGCTGCATATGGTCCTGGCCGGCGGCGCACCCGAACCGCGCCAAAGCCTGCTCACCGCTCACGGGTCTGCCGACGCCGCGCTGCGCGCGGGGCCCACCGCCTGGCGGGTCGCCGGCTGTTCAGCCGAGCAGCGCGCGCGGCTGCTGCACCCCGATCCCGCCTTGCTGGCGCTGGGCCGGCAATGGCTGTCGGCTGGCGGCCGGCATCTGCTGCCGATCACCAGCGCCGACTATCCCGACCTGCTTCGCGAGATCCCGCGCGCGCCGCTGGCGCTGTTTGTCCACGGCGACCCCTCCGCGCTGTGGCACCCGGGCGTGGCCGTGGTCGGCAGCCGCACCCCCTCGCCCAGCGGCGGCGAGCTCGCCGCGGAATTTGCTAAGGCCTTCGCGCGCAGCGGCCTGGCGGTGTTCAGCGGACTGGCCGCAGGTGTCGACGCCCGCGCCCATCAGGCCACGCTGGGCGTCCCGGGCGGGCGCACGGTGGCGGTGGTGGCCACCGGCCTGGACCAGAGCTACCCGCCCCGCCACGCGGCCCTGCAGGCACGCATCGCCGAACTCGGGGCCGTGGTCAGCGAGTACCCGCCCGGCACCGACGCGCGGCCCGGCCAGTTCCCGGCCCGCAACCGCATCGTCGCGGGGCTGTCACTGGGCACCGTGGTGATCGAGGCCGCTCTGCGCTCGGGCGCATTGATCACCGCCCGGCTGGCGGCCGAAGCTGGCCGCGAGGTCTTTGCCCTGCCCGGCTCGGTGCGCAACCCGCGCGCGCGTGGCTGCCATCGGCTCATCCGTGACGGGGTGCGGCTGGTGGAGCACCCCGACGAAGTCATTGAACCGCTGGCGGCGGTCGCCGCACGGCTGGGCCAGGCCTTGCGAACCCGCCTCGGTGCCCCCACTGAACAGGCAGGTCCGTCGCCGCCGGGTCGATCCTCCCGTTCCGATCCGGACTACCAGCGCTTGTGGCGAGCCCTGGATGAAAACCCAATCCCTATGGATTCATTGGTCCAACGCAGTGGATTGACGGCGGCCCGGCTGTCGGCCATGCTGCAACTCATGGAACTGGATGGAAAGGTGGTTGCCGTACATGGCTGCTACTGTCGAAAACCCTAGTTTCTTCACCTCCACAGCGTCGAAGACGCAGGCCGAGGGGCAATGAAAGAGAGCATTCTGGATGTCCTGCTGTACCTGTTTGAACACTATTTCAGCGAAGATGCGGACATCGTCCGTGATCGCGACTCCCTCCAGAACGGCCTGATACAGGCTGGTTTCAGCCCCACCGAGATCAACAAGGCGTTCGACTGGCTCGATGCCCTGGCCGAGCAGCGGCCGGCCGTTACCCAGGCCCGCGTCGACGGTCCGGTGCGCGTCTACCATGGCCCGGAACTGGACAAGCTGGACGTGGAAGGCCGTGGTTTCCTGCTGTTCCTGGAACAGCACGGCATCCTGGACGCCAACCAGCGCGAGCTGGTGCTCGACCGCGCCATGGCCCTGGACCAGGACGAACTGGACCTGGACGACCTGAAGTGGGTCGTGCTGATGGTGCTGTTCAACCAGCCCGGGTCCGAGGCGGCGTACGCCTGGATGGAAACCCAGATGTTCGTGGACGAGCCAGAACCCCTTCACTGACCGTACACTGGGTGCCTTGCGCATTCAGGGGAATGGAACGTGGGCCAGTGGTTCTATGCAGAAGGAAATCGCCAGCAGCGCGGGCCGCTGGCGTCTGAAGAGTTGATCGCGCTGTACACCTCCAGCCGGATCGGGCTGGACACACTGGTGTGGCGCGATGGCCTGGCGCAGTGGTTGCCACTGCGCGAGGTGGCCGACGAGATCGGCCTGGTGATTGCGCCAGCCGCGCCCGCAGAGCCATTACCCCCCGAGCCGCTACCCGAACCCGCCGCCCCGGTCCCGCCACGCATTCCGGCCACGTTCGAGGTCGACACCCGCACCCGTACGGCACCACCGCCGCCTCAGCAACCGGCGCATGCGCGCCCGGCGGTACCGCCGCCGAAGAAGTCCGGCTGTGGCCCGGTGGCGATCGTGCTGGCCGTGGTCGGCGTGGTGCTGGTGGCGATCATTGCCATTCTCGCCGCCATTGCGCTGCCGGCCTATAACGACTATGTGACCCGCGCCAAGACCACCCAGGCGGTGGCGCAGCTCACCCCGCTGAAGTTCCAGGTGGCCGAGTTCGTCGGCACCCATGACCGCTGCCCGGTCAATGGCGACGAAGGCTTTGGCTCGCCGGCCAGCTATGCCAGCGAAAGCGTCGGTCAGGTAAGGATCGGGCGTTTCGGTGAAGGCCGCTGCGGCGTGGAGATCGAGTTCTCGGTGCCCGGCAAGCGCGCATTGGATGGCAAGATGCTGTGGTTCGAGTACAACACCGCACAACAGGAATGGAGTTGCAGCAGCGACGCCGAGGCGCGCTATCTGCCGATGGACTGCCGCAACTGATTTTTAAGGACGAATCACAATGGGGATCGATGCAATGACCGAGTGGTATTACGCAGATGGCCAGGACCGCCAGGGTCCGCTGATGGCCGAGGTGCTGCGCCAGCGCTTCCAGCGCGGAGAAATCAGCCTGACCACCCTGGTCTGGCGCGAAGGCTTTTCGGAGTGGAAACCGTTATCCGAGGCGGTGGAGGAGCTGCAGCTGCAGAACCTGACCAGCGCCAGCAGCAACCTGGGCTCCGGGTTCGACCTGCGTGGCGACTACACCGCCATCGACAACGGCACCGCACCGCTGCCCGGCACCGGCGGCGGCACCCGCTCGCCTTACGACGCGCCGGCGGCGGCTGCCAGCTACGGCTCGACCGTCGTCAGCGGCGGCGAGGTGGTCTATGCGGGCTTCTGGAAGCGCTATGCGGCGTATTTCCTCGACTCGTTCATGGTCGGCATCATCAACTTCCCGGTCAGCCTGGTGTTCAACGGCATCGGCGCGGTCAGCGGTGATTCCACCATGATGGGCGTGATGTACGTACTGGGCATCCTAGCCAGCTTCGTGGTCGGTATCGCCTACTACGCCTGGTTCCATTCGTCGCGCGGCGGAGCCACCCTGGGCAAGATGGCGGTGGGCATCAAGGTGGTGCGCAGCGACGGCGAGCGCCTGACCTTCATGCGCGCCTTTGGCCGCTACTGGGGCTTCATCCTGAGCAGCCTGACCCTGATGATCGGCTTCATCATGGCGGCCTTCACCGAGCGCAAGCAGGCGCTGCACGACATGCTCTGCGACACCGTGGTGGTGGACAAGTGGGCCTTCACCGAGAATGCCGAGTTCCAGGAGCGGGGCCTCGGAACTGTGACGATCATCATCCTGGTGCTGAATGGCATCCTGCTGCTGGGCCTGCTGGCCGTGCTGGTGTTTGCGGGTATTGCCGCTTCTTCCATGTCCTGATCCGACATCCTCACACCGGGCCGCTTGACACAGGCGGCTCCGGCGTGATTCCACTAATAGGCGCAAACCTGAACGCCCGGCGCATAACCGGGCGTTCAGCTTGTATATCTCGACGGCTGCCCTTCACTAATGCGGCCATTTGCTCCACCCTAGCGGCCCTCCCCGGGTCCTCCGCCCTCAGAATTCATTGCCATGCCCAAGCACCTGCTCATCGTCGAATCGCCCGCCAAGGCCAAGACGATCAACAAATACCTCGGCAAGGACTTCACCGTCCTGGCCTCGTATGGGCATGTGCGCGACCTGGTTCCCAAGGAAGGTGCGGTCGACCCCGACAACAACTTCGCGATGCGCTACGACCTGATCGACAAGAACGAGAAGCATGTCGACGCCATCGCCAAGGCCGCCAAGGGGGCTGACGACATCTTTCTGGCGACCGACCCGGACCGCGAGGGTGAGGCGATCAGCTGGCATATTGCCGAGATCCTGAAAGAACGGGGCCTGCTCAAAGACAAGCCGATGCAGCGCGTGGTCTTTACCGAGATCACCCCGCGCGCCATCAAGGAGGCGATGAGCCAGCCGCGGCCGATCGCCAGCGACCTGGTCGACGCGCAGCAGGCGCGCCGCGCCCTGGACTACCTGGTGGGCTTCAATCTGTCACCGGTACTGTGGCGCAAGGTCCAGCGCGGTCTGTCCGCCGGCCGCGTGCAGAGCCCGGCACTGCGCATGATCGTCGAGCGCGAGGAAGAGATCGAAGCCTTCATCGCCCGCGAGTACTGGAGCATTGAAGCGGCCTGTGCGCATCCCTCACAGGCGTTCAACGCCCGCCTGATCAAGCTGGACGGGCAGAAGTTCGAGCAGTTCACGGTCACCGACGGCGACACCGCCGAAGCCGCGCGCCTGCGCATCCAGCAGGCGGCGCAGGGCTCGCTGCACGTCACCGACGTGGCCAGCAAGGAGCGCAAGCGCCGCCCGGCCCCGCCGTTCACCACCTCGACCCTGCAGCAGGAAGCGTCGCGCAAGCTGGGCTTCACCACCCGCAAGACCATGCAGGTGGCGCAGAAGCTGTACGAAGGCGTGGCGATCGGCGATGAAGGCACCGTGGGCCTGATCTCGTACATGCGTACCGACTCGGTGAACCTGTCGCAGGACGCCCTGGCCGAGATCCGCGACGTGATCGCCCGCGATTACGGCATTGCTGCCCTGCCCGACAAGCCGAACACCTACCAGACCAAGTCCAAGAACGCCCAGGAAGCCCACGAAGCCGTGCGCCCGACCTCGGCGCTGCGCACGCCTGCGCAGGTGTCGCGTTACCTGACCGACGACGAGCGCAAGCTGTATGAGCTGATCTGGAAGCGGGCCGTGGCCTGCCAGATGATTCCGGCCACGCTCAACACGGTCAGCGTCGACCTGGCCGCCGGCAGCGAACATGTGTTCCGCGCCAGCGGCACCACCGTGGTGGTGCCGGGCTTCCTGGCCGTGTACGAGGAAGGCAAGGACAGCAAGAGCGCCGAAGATGACGATGAAGGCCGCAAGCTGCCGGCGATGAAAACCGGCGACCGCGTGCCGCTGGACCGCATCCTGGCCGAACAGCACTTCACCCAGCCGCCGCCGCGTTTCACTGAAGCGGCGCTGGTGAAGGCGCTGGAAGAGTATGGCATCGGCCGTCCGTCGACCTATTCGTCGATCATCCAGACCCTGCTGTTCCGCAAGTACGTGGAAATGGAAGGTCGCAGCTTCCGTCCTTCCGACGTCGGCCGCGCGGTCTCCAAGTTCCTGTCCAGCCACTTCACCCAGTACGTCGATTACGACTTCACCGCCAAGCTGGAAGACGAGCTGGACGCGGTGTCGCGCGGCGAGGAGGAGTGGATTCCGTTGATGGCCCGTTTCTGGGACCCGTTCAACAAGCTGGTAGAAGAAAAGAAGGAATCGGTGGACCGCGCCGAGGCCAGCGGTGCGCGCGAGCTTGGCACCGACCCCAAGACCGGCAAGCCGGTCAGCGTGCGCCTGGGCCGCTTCGGGCCGTATGCCGCCATTGGCAGCACCGCCGAGGACGCCGAGGAGAAGCCCAAGTTCGCCTCGCTGCGCCCGGGCCAGTCGATGCACACCATCAGCCTGGAAGACGCGCTGGAGCTGTTCCTGATGCCGCGCGCGCTGGGTGAGGACAAGGGTGAGCCGGTCAGCGTGGGCATCGGCCGCTTCGGCCCGTTCGCCAAACGCGGCAGCACCTACGCCTCGCTGAAGAAGGAAGACGATCCCTACACCATCGACCTGGCCCGCGCCGTGTTCCTGGTCGAGGAGAAGGAAGAGATTGCCCGCAACCGGATCATCAAGGAATTCGAGGGCAGCGACATCCAGGTGCTGAACGGCCGCTTCGGCCCGTACCTGAGTGACGGCAAGTTCAATGGCAAGATTCCCAAGGACCGCGAGCCCGCCTCGCTGACCCTGGCCGAAGCGCAGCAGCTGATGGAAGAATCCGGCAAGCCGGTGCGCAAGGGCTTTGGTGCCAAGAAGGCTGCGGTGAAGAAGGCTGCGGTGAAGAAGGCTCCGGCCAAGAAGGCGGCGGTGAAGAAGGCACCGGCGAAGAAGGCAGCGGTGAAGAAGGCGGCGACCAAGAAGGCCGCTGCGAAGAAGGCACCGGCCAAGAAGGCGACGAAGAAAGCCGCCACCAAGAACGCCACGTAGTGCCGGGCTTGCCCGGCACCGGGTTGCGTGACAGCGGGGCAAGCCCCGCTCTACATGGCACCGGGTTGCGTGACAGCGGGGCAAGCCCCGCTCTACATGGAACCGGATTGCAAGACAGCGGGGCAAGACGGCGGGACGCGGCGGGAGGATAATCATGCCTCCTGCCGTACCGGTCGCCGCCATGAACGAACTCACCCTGGATTCCGCCGTCACCGCCCTGCGCGCGGGCGGGGTGATCGCCTACCCCACCGAAGCGGTATGGGGCCTGGGCTGTGACCCCAGCCATGAGATGGCGGTGCGCAAGCTGCTGCGGCTGAAGCAGCGCCCGGTCGAGAAAGGCATGATCCTGGTGGCTGCCGAGCTGGCCCAGCTGGAAGGCTGGGTGCGCCTCAACGCGCTGCCGCAATCGCGCCAGGCCGCCGTCCTGGCCAGTTGGCCGGGGGCCCACACCTGGATCCTGCCGGCCGGTCCGTTGGCCCCGACCTGGATCACCGGCGAGCACAGCGGCATCGCGGTCCGGATCAGCGCCCACCCGCTGGTGGCCGAGCTGAGCCACCGCTGGGGTGGCCCGCTGGTGTCCACCAGCGCCAATCTGGCTGGATTCCCCCCTGCCCGCACCCGCGCCGAGCTGGACCCGGCGCTGCTGCCGCTGCTGGATGGCGTGCTGGACGGCGACACCGGCGGCCTGGCCCAGCCCACCCCGATCCGCGACGCCTTGACCGGAGACGTGCTGCGGACGTGAGCCCGGGGCGTTCTTTACGCGTACACGGATTACCCCGCACACTGCCGGCATGCGCCTCCTGCCCCCCCTGTGCCTGCCCCTGCTGCTGGTCGCCACCGCCCCCGCGCTGGCTGCCCAGGACGGCAGCAGCGTGCGTGTGTACCGTTGCGTGGGCAGCAATGGCGCGGTATCCCTGCAGGATGCCCCCTGTCGCGATGGCCGCCAGGAAGTCCGCGAGATGCAGCGGCCGCGTGATCCGCCGCCGCGCACCGTGCGCAGCGACCAGCCTGCGCCCGCGCCGGCCACCCCTGCACCGCAACGGGAAGTGCGATACGTGCACGTGCAGCCTCCGCAGCCGATGTACGAGTGCATCCGGGATGACGGCAGCCGCTATGTGAGCGAGACCAGCGAAGGCAATCCGCGCTGGGTGCCGGTGTGGACCAGTGCATACCTGCCCTACCGCGGCGGCGGCGTGCGCCCCGGGCCTGGACCGCGCCCGCTGCCACCGGTAATGCCGATGGGCAGCGGCTCGGTCAGCAGCAGTGGCGGATCGCTGTCGGTGTCCGGTGGCGGCTCCGGCGTGCGCGGCAGCGTGAACATCGGCAGTGGCAGCACTTCATGGCACCACGAAGGCTCGGGCTATCCCGGAACCTATACCGACGTGGTGATTCCCGGCGGCAACGTGCTGGTGCGTGACCAGTGCCACGCGCTGCCGGTGGGTGAGGTCTGCTCGATCCTGCGCGATCGGCGCTGGGAGCTGGATCGCCGCTATAACAGCGCCCTGCAGAGCGAGCGTGCGGAAATCACCCGCGAGCAGCGCGGCATTGACGCACGCCTGGACCGGGATTGCCGGTAGGCTCGACGTTCCGTTGGACACGCATGGCGTGGCCCTGCACCAGGTGCCAGCTGTAGCGACGCGGCATGCGCGTCGTCGCGGAGCCGGACGCGCGCAGGTTCGCGCCACTGTATTCTCCAGGGATGAACTACCTGCGCCTCCTGCTGCTGCTCTCACTGGCGTCGCCTGCTCTGGCCGACGACAGCATCGTGTTCCGCTGCACCGATGCTGATGACAACGTCAGCGTGCAGAGCGCGCCGTGCCCCAAAGGCAGCCATCAGATCATGCAGCGCATGAGCGCCGGGCCGTCGCGCGCGGAGACTTCGGTGTCGACCAGCGCCACGCCACCTGCACCGCCCCCCTCCGCACCACCGCCAACACCGATGCCGGCCGCCCCGGCAACGGCCGGCGTACCGCTGATACCGGGCACCCAGATTCCGATGGAGCGCACCATTTCCGAGGCTTACCAGGTGGAACGCGGCAACGCGATCCTGGACAGCGCCAACCTGCCGCGACCGGGTGACGCGAAGGAAGAAGCGGATGCGAGCAAGCCGCCGCTGCCGGCGATCTTCCAGTGCCAGCGCGCTGATGGCGGGCGCTACCTGCATGAGCTGGAGCCGTCCCCGGCGCATTGCGAAATGCTGAATGTGACCGGGCTGGGCGGCGTCACTCCGGTCAACGCGGCCAGTTGCGAGGTGGTCCGCGATGAGTGTCAGGAGATTGCCGAGGCGGACCGTTGCGGGGCGTGGCAGCAACGGTTCCGTAATGCGCGTGGGCAGGAGAGCTTTGCTTCCGCCGACCGGAAGGCGGCCGCCAGCGCCGAGCGTGCGCGGCTGCAGGCGGTGCTGGAAGCGAGCAACTGCCCGGTTCCGTAAACCGGGGACATGTAGTGCCGGGCTTGCCCGGCAATCGGGCAAAAAGCAGCGGGGCAAGCCCCGCTCTACGTAAGCAGCAAACCAAGCGCATGTAGTGCCGGGCTTGCCCGGCAATCGGGCAAAAAGCAGCGGGGC
>JBCNQC010000011.1:0-85681 GCA_039592995.1 Stenotrophomonas sp.
GGTTGGCATCGCTGTACTCGTACTCGCGGCTGCCAATGCTGGTGGTATTGCCGGCTGCATCGTGGCCGCGGGCTTCCCCGTCCACGCCGGTCAAGCGATGGCTACCCGGCGCGTAGGTATACACCTGAGCACCCGCATTGCTGGTCATCCCCATGCGATTGCCGGTCGGGTCGTAGTCGTAAGCCTCGATGACCGTACCGCTGGGACCGTCCTTGGTCTGGGTGAGCCGGCCCATGCCGTCGTAGCCGAACTTCGCCAGCGATGCGCTGCCGTCAGCGGTCTTGAGTTCGGTGATGGCTCCCACCGGGTCATAGGTGAAGCCCAGTGACAGGCCATCGGTGCCCACATCCCAGATCCGCTCGGGACGGTAGTTATGGTCCACGGGGCGAATCAGCTGACGCCCGTCCCCATAGGTCCAGCCGGTAGCCGGCCCGAACGGGGCGTACATCAGGTTGTTCACCACCACCTGCCGGGCCTGGCCCGGGCGGGTCAGGCCGATCTCGCTGATCCGCCCCAAGTTGTCGCGCACGTAGTCGGCCACGCTGCCATCCGGGTAGGTCAGCTGCTGCAGGCGGCCGCCGATGCTGTAGGCATAGCGCACAGTACTGGCCACGCCGTTAACGGTCTGCACCTTGCGGGTGATCTGGCCGAAGCGGTCGTAGCAGTACGCGGTGCTGCCTCCGGCGTGCTGCACCTGGGCCATGCGACCGTTGTGGAAGCGCTCGTTGGTGCTGCACACGGCCGGAGCGGTGTCGTAGGCGTAGCCGACGTTGAGGTTCGGGTCGGGGTAGCTGATGCCGGTCAGCCGGTTGAGGGCGTCGTAGTGGTGCAGCACCTGCACGCCGCGCGCGTCGGTGCGCACGCTGAGGTTGCCGGCACCGTCGCGCTCCATGAAGGTCTCGCCGCTATCGGGGCTGTTCTGGGCGATGAGGTCGCCGAAGCCGTTGTAGGTGTAAGTGGTGTTCAGGCCCTTGGGGTCGGTGACCTGGGTGACCTGGTCCAGCGCGTTGTAGCTGCTCTGGATTTCGGCATTGATGCCACTGGCATCCTGCAGGGTGCGAGCCAAGCGGTTGAGCGGGTCATACTGCTGCACGGTGTTGCGCTGCAGGGCGTCAACCACGCTGGCCACGTTGCCTTCGGCGTCGTAGCCAAATCCGGTGTCGTGGTTGTTGGCGTCACGCAGGATCGTCAGCTGGCCCAGCGTGTTGTAAATGCGGCTGAGGGTGCGCCGCAGCGTGCCGCCGGTGTCGGCGGTGTCCTCGCGCAGGCGGTTGCCGGCGTTGTCCAGCACGTAGTGGATGGAGTTGCCTGCGCTGTCCTCGATGTCGGTCAGGCGCTGGGCGGCATCATAGATATAGGTGATGCTGCTGCCGTCCGGCTCGCGGATCTTCTGAAGCTGGCCGGTGGGCCAGTAGTCGATCAGGGTGGTGCGGCCTTCGCCGGGCACCCCCGGATTGACCCGGATAGCGACAGGCCAGCCGCGCGGGTGGTACTCGTACTCGGTGATTACCGCGTTGCTGTCGGCAACCTGAAGCGGGCGGCCCAATGCGTCGTAGCGCAGGGTGAGGGTGGTATGGCCCAGGCCGTTGGTGATGCTGTGCAGGTCGCCCTTGCGGTACTCGCACCCGCCGGTGCTGGCCGGCCCGCAGTTCGGGCCGTCAACGCCGTAGTACGCGTAGGTCAGGGTGTCGCTTACATCGTCACGCGGGCCGTCCACGCTTTTCAGCAGCCCCAGCACCGGGCAGCTGCCACCTGCGGCCACGTCGGCTGCCTCGCAGTAGCTGAAGGTGGTGGTGCGCACCTCGTTGCTGACCAGATCGCGCACGGCCACGCTGGTGGGCTGCAGGCGCGCGTTGCGAACGGTGCGGGTTTCACGGTCGCCGATGCGGCTGTACACCACGCGGTTGCTGCCGGTAAGCGTGTGGAGTTCGGTCACGCGTTGTTCCGGCAGGCCAACTGCTTCGGTAATGGTGGTGATCTCCACCGGTTGGCCGCTATTGGGGTCAGCCCCGGTGCTATAGGCATAGGTTGTCTGGGTGCCACGACGGTCGGTTTCACTCGCCAGCCGGCGGCGGAAGTCCTGTGCCTTGGGGGTGTAGGTACGGTTGATTGCACCCTGCGGATCGGTCACGCCGGTGACCTTGCGCGGGTAACCTTCCCCGGCGGTGGGGCTGAGGCCATAGGTGGACATCTTGCCCAGTGCGTCGGTGACGAGGGTGGTCCCGTTGGGCGTGTACTCCAGACGCACACCGTCAACACCAACATCTGCTCCCGCGCAGTCGCCGGAATGACGGCTGCAGGTCACGCGGCCTTTCGCGTCGTAGTTGTACCAGCTGTAACGGCGCGCATCTTCCGTAGTGATGCCGGTGAGGTAGCGCGGGAAGCTGGCGTTCTCATAGTGGTACATACGCACGCCCTCTCCGGGGTACAGAACCCCAGACACCTGCCCGTTGGCGTTGTAGGTGTAACTTGCGAGCAGCTGCCCGCTCACCGACAGCGCGCTGATCAGATCTTCCCCGGCCGCTTCTTCGTAATGGAACAGCAACGCACGGCCACTGGAATGCGTTATGGAGAGCAACCGGCCACGTGGGTCGTGCTGGTAGCTGAGCGCCGTCCCGTTCTCGAAGTCGCGCTGCTGCAGGCGACCATTGCCATCGAAGGTGAGCACTTCGTCGCTGCGGTAGAGCAGCCAGTTGCTGCCCTGCTGTTGCAGACGGTCACCACTGTCGTCCGCGGCCTCATAGACACTGCCAACCGGTGTGAAGGCCGTATGGGTTCCATTGCTTTCAATCAGACCTACAGTGAAGGCCTCGACGGGCGGGAAGCCGCTGCTGTCGAAGCCCATGGCGAGCACCAGGTTGTGCGAATGTGACCAGTTGGGGCCGAATCCGCCGGCCGGCGCCGAGGTCAAGGAGTTGAAATGGCGCACGAACTGGATCCAGCCCAGGTCGAGGTCGGATTCGGGCTGGGATTTGTTGCCAGTGGTAGCGTCGCAGGGGTTGCCAACCGTGCCATCACACGATCTGGAGACCGGCGTGCTGGAGTAGTTCATGTAGAGCTTTGCCACAGGCTCCGGCAGTTCACCCAGCCCGCAGGCATTCAGCGCCGGCTGCCACGTCAGCATTGCCGGATTTGGGCACTTCGCCGTTCGCGTGCGCTTTACGGATCGATTGCTTGCGAACGCGGAGCATGTCCCAGTTAGAGGGGACATGCTGCTGATCTCGATTCCGAACTCTGCCCTCTCGGCTATGTTGCTGCCGTCGTCGCCCACGCCAAAGCCCGGCGCATTGGTCCATTCACTGGGCGCAACCCGGGTTTGAGGACAGCCGGGATCTGACGGCGACGCGGCTGCGAGATGTTCGATCAGTGCGCCTTGAGTGGAGAAGACGCTGTCCCGATACGCGTACTCCCAATCGGTTTCGTACAGCTTCATGGGCTGAATCCGATAGTCATACGTGACCTTGCTCGCCCCCACCTTGGTTCCGGTGACCTTCCAGCGGAAGGGCTCATCGGTCTCGTAGATGACATAGAACTTCTCGATGACCTGCTGAACCTGGCGTTCCGTCAAGAACTTCTGACCGTATCCAAGTCCCGTTTCCCATTTTTTGTCTACTTCCTGCGCGTGAATCAGCCCTGGCATGCATGCCGCGACAAGAAGGCTGAGCACACGGCGGCGGGGAACACTTCGGCTAATGCGAGGCATCAATATGTCCCTGATCGAAGGCAACGAGGCATGCACCGGACGGGAGGCATTTGTTCGTGCTTCGCAGTCCGCGCTTCAGGTGCGGATTAATGCCGATGTTGGAGTGCCACTCAATATGTGAAAATTTGCACCACAAGAAGGCACGAAGGGCTTCGTTGTTCGCAAGCCTTGCTGCGCAACACCCCTCGGATTATTCCTAAGCACTTTCCCTACATCACAACCAGATCAATCTGACGCGTTGCCGTTGGTAGGTGTGTCCACCGGCATGACGGATCTGGCGCGCTTTTACCGGCTCCATCGATGCAGGCACGGCTACGTCGGGGCCACCGCGGGAATCCTCATGCACACCAGACTCGGCTGGATCGCCGACGCATTTGCCGCTTCTCTTGCCGTTCGGCACCTGCCATCATTTCTGGCATGCATGCACCCGACAACTGGCATCTTCAGGATGCGATCCCGTCGAGCCAGCGAAAAGGCTCTCTTCGATGACCAATACCTGCATAGCCTGCGCCATAGCCTCAGGCCAATCGCCAGCCCACGTCATCCACCAGAACGACCGCATCATCTGCTTCCTCGATCACGCGCCCATCAACCCAGGCCACATTCTGATTTGTCCGCGCGCCCATCTGGCTGACCTCACCGATCTACCTGATGACCTGCTCGCCGAGATCGCCACAACAGCAAAGGCCATGGCGCGACTTCTCAAGCACAAGCTGGGCTGCGATGGTGTATCACTTCTGCAGAACAACGGCGCGTTCAATGATCTGGGCCACTTTCACCTGCACGTCTTTCCACGTTATGTCGGGGACGGCTTTGTGTGCGTGTCAGATCACACCGGTAACGATGATCCGGGCGCGCTCGCGCGCGCCCGGTCGATCTTGGTTGGCGTCTGTGACGGGCATGGCCCGTCACTACGTACTGACTCGCCGCTGTAAAGCGGTGTCCGGCAAGCGGGAATCAGATCACGCGATGCCCTGCAGCAGTCGCTCCCAGCAACTCGGTGGAAGCGCATAGCTATAGCGCCCATGGGTAGCGAGATTCTGGTTATAGTTAGGCGTGGATGGGCTGATGTGGTGACGGGCATGGCCCGTCACTACGCGGGATGGGCACTGTAGGGGCGCGCCATGCGCGTCCACACGTACACCCTGCAATCACATGACCGTAGAGCCGGGCTCTGCCCGGCTGCCGATTTCAAGGCAGATGCCATCCGGACTTCGTACAGAGAACGCGGGTAATCGGCATCTTCGGTCATGGCGCCAGTTCTTGGAAGGCCGGACGCGCTTGCGCGCGTCCGGACGATCGTGGTCGGCGGCTGTGACGGGCATGGCCCGTCACAGCCGGGTTGACTGAGCCGCTACTTGTTCAGGCGTGTGCCCATACCCAGCGCATTGCGGCCCGCGCCCAGCGACGGACGATGCCTCCATTTCCACGCGGCGTGGGCAGCTCTGACGGATCGATCAGCGTCAGCACGATCCGCCGGCGATTGACCCTTATCCGTACGCGGCAGCCCGCGCTGAGCTGATTGCGCGGGTTCGATGAAGTCCCGATCCTCCGATCCTCGAGTCACACGCCGTTGTCCAGCCAAGGGCAATGTGCACTGCGCGTAGCCGGGCGTAGCCCGGCTTTACGCCAGGTCTGCGCCCGCGTCGCCTTCCGGCTCCAACGCCTTCACCAGCACGGCGGCCTGGGTGCGGCTGTGACATTCCAGCTTTTTCAGAATGGCGGTGACGTGCACCTTGACGGTGTTTTCGGCCAGGCCCAGCTCGTAGGCGATCTGCTTGTTGAGCAGGCCGTCGGCGAGGCACAGCAGCACGCGGAACTGCTGCGGGGTGAGTTGGGCGAGGCGTGCGGCGAGCAGGGCGTCGGATTCACTGCGCTCCGGGGCCATGGCGGGGAACCAGAGGCCGCCGTCGAGGACGGCTTCCACGGCCTGGCCGATGGTTTCGGCCGGGGCGGATTTGGGGATGAAGCCGGCGGCACCGAACTGCTGGGCGCGGCGGATGACGCGGGGGTGGTCGTTGGAGGAAACGATGACCACCGGGATGTCGGGGTGCGAGCCGCGTACGTGGAGCAGGGAGGAGAAGCCGCGGGCGCCGGGCATGGTGAGGTCGAGCAGGACCAGTTCGATTTCGGGATTCTGGTCGAGGGCGGTTTCCAGGGCGGAGGCGCTGGCGACTTCGATGACCTTTGCACCGGGTAAGGATTGATGCAGGGAGTGCACGACGGCGGCGCGGAGTAACGGGTGGTCGTCGGCGACGAGCAGGGTCAGGGCATCCATGGGGGGATTGTACGGGCTTGGTCGCAGTGCATCACGGGTTCGGCGGGAGCATGCTGCCGCGCCAGGCGTCGAGGAACTGGCGGCGTTTGAGGGCGTCCAGGTAGACCAGCAGGCCGGGGCCGAGCTGGATGGGGCGGTAGCTGCGCTCCGGTGCGCCGCCGGGTTGCTGGGGGCGCTGGGCGGGCAGGATCGGCATCAGGCGGGCTTCGCGCGAGAGCACCTGCTGGCCGCGCGGTGAAAGCAGGTAGTCGAGGAAGCGGCGGGCTTCGTCGGGGTGGCGGCTGCTGCGCGGGATGATGGCGGTGCGCAGCACGACGAGGGTGTAATCCTCGGGTTCGATGATGCCGAGCGGTTCACCGGCGTCGATACGGGCCTGGGCATAGGAGCCGAGCACGTTGTACACCAGCGACAGGCGACCGCTGCTTACCGCGTCCAGCAGCACGCCGGTGCGCTCTTCCAGCTCCACCTGGTTGTCGCCAAGCGCGCCCAGCAGCGCGCCTGCCATGCTGCCGCGCTGGGTGTCCTGGGTGGCCAGCAGGTAGCCAACGCTGCTGCGTTGCACGTCGTAGGTGCCGACCTTGCCGGCCAGCGGCGCGTCCGGGGCGCGCAGCAGCTCCAGCAGCTGGCGACGGGTGTGCGGCACGCGAGCCTTGGGCAGCGTGCGGGTGTTGTAGACCATGGCGACCGGCTCGTAGCTGATGCCGAACGCTTCGTGCCGCCACTGGGCCCAGTCCGGCAGCGCCTCGGTCTGTGCGGAGCGATGTGCCAGAGCGTAGCCGTCATTGACCAGCTTGGTCTGCAGGTCCATGCCGCTGCTGATCAGCATGTCCGGCCCGTTGGGGCCGTTGCGCTCGTTCAAGTAACGCGCGTACATGTCCTGGGTGATGATGTCCTCGTAGACGATCTCGGTGCCGGGGTACAGGCGCTGGTAATCGGCAATGACGGTGCCGAACACCTCGATGTCGGTGGACCCGTGGATGCGCAGCTGCGCCAGCACCGGACCTTTGGCCGGGAAGCGCTGCACGTCACCGGGCGCAGCGACTGCGGTGCCCGCGAAGAGAGCCAGCAGCAGGGAAATCAGCGCCTTCATGTATTCCGTCCTGGCAGTGTCAAAGTTGCCACCAGCCCACCGCTGGGCCGGTTGCTCAGGTCGATATGGCCGCCGTGGCTGTCCACCACGCGTTTGACGATGGCCAGCCCCAGCCCTGCCCCTCCTGCCGCAGCGCCTTCGCCACGGGCGAAACGCTCGAACACGCGCTCGGCATCGGCGGGCGCAATGCCAGGGCCGTGGTCGGCAATGGTGAGCACGAAGCATTTGCGGTCGGCGGTCAATGCGACCTGCAGGTCACCGGGGCCACCGTACTTGAGCGCGTTGTCGATCAGGTTCTTGATCGCCTCGCGCAGCAGCAGCGCATCGCCGTTGACGCTGGCAGCTGTAACGCCCACCGCCAGCTGCACGCGCGGGGCCGGGCCGGCCTGTGGAAGCGCTTCATGCAGGGCCTGGTGCACGGTTTCCACCAGGTCCACCGGCGCGAAGCGCTGCAGGTTGGAACGGTGAATGACGCTGGCGTCGCTGAGCAGCTGGTTGAGCAGGCGGCTCATGTGGGTAGCATTGCGCTCGATCGCGACCAGGCTGCGGCGCATGTCCTCGGGGTCGTCGTCGTCCAACGCCAGCTGCGCCTGCGCGCGCAGCGCCGCCAGCGGTGTGCGCATCTGGTGCGCGGCCTCGGCCATGAATGCGCGCAGGGTCTCATTGCTGCTGGACAGCCGACCCATGAAACGATTCAGTGCGGCCACCATCTGATCCATCTCGCGCGGTACGCGTGCATCCAGCGGGCTCAGGTCGGACGGCTCGCGGCGCGACAGCTCGCGCTCCACCTTCACCAGCGGGCGGAATGCGCGATGCACGCCAAACGCCACCAACGCCAGCGACAGCAGCGAGAGCACACCAATGGCGATCAGCGAGCGGTTGACCATGTCCTGTGCCAAGGCCTCGCGTGCACGCCGGGTCTGGCCGACCTGCACACGCACCTCCACCTGGGTGGACGGCGAGGACACGCGACGCGATACAACCACGAAGCGCACGGTTTCACCGCTGTACTGAGCATCGAACAGCAGCGGCTGGTCCGTCGGTTCACGCGGTGGTGCGGGCAGGTCCTCGTAGCCGGTTACGGTCTGGTTGTGCGCGTCGAACACGCGGTAGAACACGCGGTCTTCCGGAGCCATCGACAGCAGGTCCAGCGAGGCATATGGCAAGTCCACCTGCCACTGCGCCTCCACCAGCGCAACCGAGTCGATGATGGACAGCGCGGAAGACACCAGCAGGTGGTCGTAGGAGCGGTTGGCAGCACGCTGGCCGTAGTCGCGTGCGGCGAACAGCAGCGCCACCGCGAACACCGCCAGCAATGCGCCCAGGTACAGGGTGAGCGTGCGACGCAGGGAACCGGGCGCGGCCTCAGCGACTGCCATCGCCGCCCTCTTCCGCCGCTTCCAGCATGTATCCACTGCCACGCACGGTCACGATGCGGACCGGCGCATCGGCCAGTTTGCGACGCAACCGGCCCACGTAGAGCTCGATTGCATTGGGACCGGCTTCGTCATCGAAACCGAACAGGCCGTTGGCGATTTCATCTTTGCCGACGACCTGCCCCAGCCGCCCCATCAGGATTTCCAGCAGGCGGAACTCGCGGTTGGGCAATTCAATCGGCGTGCCATCCAGCGACACACGGTGCGAAGCGTTGTCGAACTGGAAGCCGCCAATCTGCACCACTTCGCTGGCCTGCCCGCGCGCGCGCCGCAGCAGCACGCGGCAGCGCGCCTCGAATTCGCGGAAGTCGAACGGCTTGCCCAGGTAATCGTCCGCGCCCACGTCCAGCGCCTGCACGCGGTCTTCAATGCCGTCGCGCGCGGTCAGCATCAGCACCGGCGTGGCATCGCCTCGCTCGCGCATGCCGGCCAGCACGCGCAGGCCGTCCAGCTTGGGCAGGCCGATATCCAGCACCACCAGGTCGAAGCTCTGGTAGCGCAGCACGCTCGCCGCCGCCAGGCCATCGTTCTGCCAGTCCACCGCATGGCCGCTGCGGCGCATGCGGCGGACGATGGCGTCGGCCAGGTCCGGGTTGTCTTCCACCAGCAGGATGCGCATCGGCCACACACGTTCAAAGGTGCCCAGATGCTAGCGCGTAGCGGGCCTTCCGTGGTTACGCTGCGGCGCAACAATGGCTGACAGGTGGATGACAGCTTCCCGGTACTAGGCTGCGCCATCCCACCTCCCCCACGGTGCGGATGTTTCGACCTACAACGTACCTGGGAGGGTGCATGTCTCTTGATTTCCTGCGCTGGCGCGGGCTGGCCGCCTGCACCCTGATGATTCCCATGGCCCCGCTATGGGCCGCCGAAGCGGCCGATGACGAGCGCCCGGTCACCGCCACGCTGGGCGGCCGCCTGCACCTGGATTTTGCCGACTTCGACAACGACAGCCGCGGCACGCCCAACAAGGACGACACCGAGATCCGTCGCGCCTGGCTGGACGTTTCCGGCAGGTTCTTCGTGGTGGACTACAAGCTGGAAGCCGACTTTTCCGGCGACCGCGTAGAGGCCAAGGACGTCTACGTCAGCCGCGATTTCAGTGGCGGCAAGCTCACCGTGGGCCAGTTCAAGCAGTACTTCTCGCTGGACGACCGCACCGGTTCCAACTACGGCAGCTTCCTGGAGCGCGGCAACGCCGGCACCACGCTGGCCCCGCTGTACCGGCTGGGTGCGTCCTGGCAGGCCGCACGCAACGACATGACCTGGGCGGCCAGCGCCTACAGCCTGGAAAGCATCGATGCCTGGCAGGTGAAGGGCCGCGCGGCCGGCGGCCGTGTGACCTGGGCTCCGGGGGCCACTGCAGGCGACGTGCTGCACCTGGGCCTGTCGCTGGCGCACGAGCGCTACGACAACCCCGGTGCGAACGGCGTACCTGGGCTGAAGATCCGTCCGCGCCCGGCCGGGCACCTGAGCGACAACAGCCGCCTGACCCTGGTCGATTTCTCGGCCGGTCGCGACACCGACGTCAACAAGTGGTCGATGGAATACGCGCAGGTGCGCGGCCCGATCTCCTGGCAGGGCGAGTTCAGCGGGGCCACCTTCGACGATGGCCTGCAGCGCGGCAAGGTGCTGGCCGGCTACGGCATGCTCAGCTGGTTCGTCACCGGCGAATCGCGGGCGTACGACAGCAAGACCGGTCGCTTCGCCCGGGTCAAGAACATCCAGCACAAGGCCGGTGCCTTCGAGCTGGCGCTGCGCTACGACCAGATGCGCGGTGACCAGCACCTGATTGGCCAGCAGGACCTGCGCGACGGCCGCACCGAAGCCTGGACGCTGGGCGGCAACTGGTACATGCGCCCGAACCTGCGCTTCATGTTGAACCTCATCGACAGCCGTAACCGCGACCAGCTTGCGGGCACCACGGTTGACCACACCCGCGCGGTCACCGGCCGCCTGCAGTTCGATTTCTAACCCTACGCAACAAGGAGTCCGCAGATGATGCTCAGCATCCTCGGCTTTGGCATGGTCATTACGTTCATGTACTTGATCATGAGCAAACGGCTGTCGCCGCTGGTGGCACTGATCACCATTCCGATCATCTTCGCCCTGATTGGCGGCTTCGCCACCGGGCTGGACGAGATGATGCTGGATGGCATCAAGAAGATCGCGCCGACCGGCGTGATGCTGATGTTCGCCATTCTGTACTTCGGGGTGATGATCGACGCCGGCCTGTTCGACCCGCTGGTGCGGATCATCCTGCGCCTGGTCAAGGGCGACCCGATGAAGATCGTGCTCGGCACCGCCGCGCTGGCCATGCTGATCTCGCTGGATGGCGATGGTTCCACCACCTACATGATCACGGTTTCGGCGATGCTGCCGCTTTACCAGCGGCTGGGGATGAGCGCGCTGAACATGACCTGCGTGACCATCCTCGCCGGCGGCGTGATGAACCTCACCCCGTGGGGCGGCCCGACCGCACGCGCGGCCACCGCGCTGCACGTGGACCCGGCCGATGTGTTCGTGCCGCTGATTCCGGCCATGGTGCTGGCCTGTGCCTCGGTGCTGCTGCTGGCCTGGTACCTGGGCCTGAAGGAACGCCGTCGCCTGGGCGTGGTCACCCTGCCGAGCGGCGGCACCTGGATGGATGCCAGCGTGTCCGACGACGGCGCGCTGCCCACCGTGGAAGACGCCGAGGACACCAAGCGGCCGAAGCTGCTGTGGGTGAACTTCGCCCTGACCCTGGCACTGATGGTGGCACTGGTGATGGGCGTGCTGCCGATGCCGGTGCTGTTCATGGTCGGCTTCGCCATTGCGCTGGTGATCAACTATCCGAACCTGGCCGAGCAGCGCCGCCGCGTGGTCAACCACGCCGGCAACGTGCTGTCGGTGGTGTCGCTTATCTTCGCCGCCGGCATCTTCACCGGCATCCTCAACAACACCGGCATGGTGGAGGCGATGTCGCGCAGCTTCCTGGCAGTGATTCCGGATGCGTGGGGTCCGTATCTGGCGGTGATCACGGCGATTGCCTCGATGCCGTTCACCTTCTTCATGTCCAACGATGCCTTCTACTTCGGCGTGCTGCCGATCCTGTCCGAAGCGGCAGGCAACTACGGCATCACCCCGGTGGAAATGGCCCGCGCGTCGCTGGCCGGCCAGCCGGTGCATCTGCTCAGCCCGCTGGTGCCTTCAACCTACCTGCTGGTGGGCCTGGCCAAGGTGGATTTTGCCGACCACCAGAAGTTCACCCTGAAATGGGCGGTGATGGTGTCGCTGGTGCTGATGGTCGGCAGCCTGATCTGCGGCCTGTATCCCTTTGCTTCCTGATTGCTGACCGGAGATTCGCATGACGCTTCGCATCGCATATGTAACCAGTGGCATGGGCAGTGTGGGCACCGCCATCTGCCAGAAGCTGGCCCGCAACGGGCATACCGTGGTCGCCGGCTGCGCCCCGAACTCGCCGCGCAAGGCCGCCTGGCTGCGCGAGCAGCGGGAACTGGGCTTTGATTTCATCGCCTCCGAAGGCAACGCGGCGGACTGGCAGTCCACCGTGGCAGCCTTCACCAAGGTCAAGGCCGAAGTGGGCGAGATCGACGTGCTGGTGAACAACGCCGGCGGCAGCCGCGACGTGCTGTTCCGGCAGATGAGCCAGGACGACTGGAACGCGGTGATGGGGTCGAACCTGCATGCGTTGTTCAACATCACCAAACAGGTGATCGACGGCATGACCGCGCGCGGCTGGGGCCGCATCGTCAACATCGGCTCGGTCAGCGCGCACAAGGGCCAGATCGGGCAGGTCAACTTCGCCACCGCCAAGGCGGCCATGCATGGGTTCAGCCGGGCACTGGCCAATGAAGTGGCCACGCGTGGGGTAACGGTTAACACCATCTCGCCGGGGTATATAGCCAGCCAGTCGATCAGCAGCTTTCCCCCGGATGTACTCGACCGCCTGACCGGATCGGTTCCGATCCGCCGCCTGGGCAAACCGGAGGAAGTGGCCAGCCTGTGTGCATGGCTGGCGTCGGATGATGCGGCGTATGTGACCGGCGCGGATTACGCCGTCAACGGCGGTTTGCATATGTTTTGAGGCCACGCTGCCCCTTCAAACCCCTCACTTCCGTTCCTGTTCATCACATTGGAGCGTCCCGGCGCTGCTCGTCGCTTCTGGCCATTGCGGCAACCCATTGCGCAACGCGAAGAGCCAACTCATCTAATTGATATTTAATGAATTTCTTGAGGGTGTCCACAATTCGGCTGACAAAGAGGTACCTGTGGGGGCAGACTATCCGCTAGGGTTGTCTAACTACCCAAGGACTGACTATGAGCACGAAAACACTGACAAACCGAGAGCTCAGTACTGCCAGCTACGGTAAGTACGGCCGCTCTGGTGTCACTGTGGATGTGAGGGAATTCCTGGCTACCAAGGACGGTCAGAAGCTACTGAAGCGCGTTCATGAAGCTGCACAAACTTCTCTGAGCAACAAACGGAAGAAGGCACGCTGATCTGCGGCTTAGGGGCTAGGACGCCATGCCATTCAATCAGCTTATTCTTCCGTTGCTGGGTGGATACCTCCTCATCACCTACGCAAACTGCTTCGTTTACTGGTCGTCACGCCAGTCCAAGGAGCAGCTTCTATTTGCCTCCGCGTTCGCTGGTGCTTTGCTTGCCATTGCTGCCCGCGCGATTACGCTGCTTGTTGCAAGCACCGAGTGGGGAATGGCTCTCTACCATGCGTTGCATGCCAGAGTAAATTACGAAGGCATTGGCACTGCCTCACTTTCGCTTGCCATTGGGATACTTCTGGTCTAGTGGATAAACCGATCTTGGCCGATATCCGAAGCCGGGCTCTGGCTCTACGGCCGAGGAGCGCTTAGCCAGCTGGAAGCACTATTCTTTGCCAGCTTCAACCGCAGCGTGCCTGCGGAAAAGGCGGTGTTTCCTTCGCTGCCCATAGAACTTTTTCTACGCATGATTGCGTCGATACCAGTATTTGGATATCCACTGAGGAAAAGGCTTGAGCGGCGCGAGTTGTGGACCGTCATCACGCGCTACGACGAGTTCTCCAAGAGGGCAAGCCCAGCACCCATCATGGTTTCGATGAAGGATCGAAAGGTGTACGTGGGGCTACTTCAGCATGCACCAAGCGTCCGGGCCACTGGGATGTCGCACCTCAATCTGGAGGTTCTGCTTAGCGGCTACCGTGACAGCGACGACCTAAGTGTGCACTTCACCGATGATTACACGGCGATTTTTGCGCCGAGCAGTCCTAGAGAGCAACGAACAACCGAAGCGGAACCAGTGCTACCTTCTTTCAAAGTTCTTCCAGTGTCAGAGATATCAAGTGCGAGCTTCTTTGACGTAAGCGTCTTCGAGAAGTTTCAGTCTCAAAGGGACAATGAGGTCGCATCACCAAGCCCGGCGTCACCGAAGCACGGTTTCCGTCAGTGGATCACGAAGATGTTGTTGGGAGATTGACCCGAGCCGACGTCACTCCGCCGCCAACTGATCCATCCGGATGCGATTCGCAAACAACGAGAACGCCAGCATCCCAGCCAACCCGTTGGCGCGGCTGACCCAGTGCGGCAGCCACCGCGGCGGGCGCAGAATGCCCTCTTCGAACAAGGGGGCGAATTCAATCGCATCCGTCAGCGACATCTTGCCGGCGAACAGCCAGCGGCAGACTTGCAGGCGGTCTTCGGCCAGCATGTGGCGGAAGAAGGTGTGCACCGACACCAGTCCGCGCAGATACACGGTGTCCTTGGTAAACGCCGCCCCACCCACAGTGGGCACGCCTCGAAACACCCGCTGCGCCGAAGCAAAACTCTCTTCGTGGTTCTGCCCGGCATCGCAGAAGTAGCGGAACACCTGGATGAAATCCGCGCCTTCGCGCGCCATGGCTATCGCCTCGGTGCGCAGGCTGATGCGCTTGAGACGCTCGATATCGATGCTGCCGGTGATCTGCTCGGCAAATGTGGCCAGCCCCTCCTGGGTGGCGGTCACGCGCGGTGAAGACAGCGCCAGACTGGGCAGATGCGGCTGCTCGCGGCCGTTGAGCGCGGTCAGCGAATGCACCAGCGCTTCATGGTGGAACAGCTGCGCGCGGTCATAGGCGCTGAAGCGCGCACTGGTACGCAGGCGGATGCGGGTGGGGCCCGCAGCGGCCTTGGAGATCAGATCCGGATCGAGCTGCACCTGGATGATGCGCGATTCAAAGAACGCGTCCAGATCACTCTGCAGTTGCAGCATAAGCGCGGTCGCCGACACCGGCACCTGTTCCTCCGGAGCCAGCAGTTCGTGATCCAGCTCTTGGGCGATCTGGATGAAATGCCGCGCGGCTTCACGGGTGCTGGGGCCGTGCCCGGGCAATGGCTGTTCCGGCGCGCCGTACAACTGCACCGAATAGCCGTCCACCGCCGCCGTGCCCAGCGATTCCAGCAGACCAGCGGCCAAGTCCCAACTCTGCGCCGAGCGCTGCACGTACTGCCCCAGCGGATGGCTGGCGTCGCACTGATCGCTGATCTTCGCCAGCGCCTGCCGGGTGTCGCCAAAGTCCAGCTTCGGGTAGTCCACCTGCGGCAGCACCGGCTGCCCGCGCGCCACGCTGGCCAGGAACGGGGCCTGCAGCGCGGCGGGCCAGCTGGTCAGCCCCAGAAGTTTGATGTCGCCCACGGCCTCCACCAGCTGCGCATCCAGCTGGGTGTGGTAGGCCACGTCACGGTCCGCGGTGATCGGAGCGGTGTTCATGGGCGGACATTAACAGGATCAATGACTTCGGTGGGCAAAGACGACAGCTTCACTTGTCCATGGCTATCTTTGGCCTATATTCAGAGCACACCTAGCCACGCCGAGTCGAGCCATGTCCTCCACCGCCCGCAAGTCCAGCTACCCCACGGGGGGAGTGTCCAAGGCCAGCAAGGTCAGCGAACCGATGGAACCAAGCCGATGGCCGGCCCGGGCGAACAGCTTCCGTGCCCTGCTGCGCACTGCCCCGCTGACAGAACGGGTCCGGATCGAACGCGAGGGCGTCCCCTATCAGGTGGTGAAAGGGCTCATCGACGACGTGTTTGAAAGCAGCGCCGATTTCCAGGTGTTCGTGCGCATTCCCAAAGCGACCTTCACCAAGAAGATGCGCGACAAGGCGCTGTTCGGCGGCACGCCTGGGCAGTCGGTGGTCGGCCTGATGGAGCTCATCAACAAGGTCGAAGACATGCTGGCGGCTGAAACCGACAACGCCGAGGCGCGCGACTTCGATGTGCAGAAGTGGGTGGGTGAGTGGATCCAGCGACCGCAGCCGGCGCTCGGCGGGCTGGCTCCGGCGGAACTGATGGACACGCCCAGCGGACGCGCTTCGGTGATGCGGGTATTGGGGGCCATCCAGAGCGGTGCGTATCAGTGAAGCTGGCGCGGATCGGCTCGACGGGGCCTACCTGGCGGCCAGACGATCTCAGTGGCGTCGGTGCGGCTTACTCGCCCGGGCGCTGGAACAAGCCCGGGCAGGCGGTGGTGTATGCCGCGCCCACGCTGGCCATGGCGGTGCTGGAAACAGCGGCGCATATCGATGACAGCGGGCTGCCATTGAACAAGTATGTGATCGAGATCGACGTGCCGGACGACGTGTGGGCGGCACGGCGGATCATCTGCGCCGATGCACTGCCGAGTGGCTGGGACGCCATTCCGCATGGTGTGGTGTCGGTGGAGGCCGGTTCGGCGTGGTACCTGTCGCAGGGTCAGGCGCTGGTGGAGCTGCCGTCGGTGATCGTTCCGGAGGAGACCGTCGTGCTGATCAATGCGCAGCATGCAGATGCGCAACGGATCACCGCGCGGGCGACGCGGCGATTGCAGTACAACCTGCTCTTTCGGGCCCGATGATCAACGCCGGCGCGGCTTGCCGGCCGGGCGGAACTGCTGGCCCCTGCCCTTGCCGCGCTCCTGCGCGGTCTCGGCCTGGCGCACGGCGAGCTTGGCGGCAGCTGCAGCCACTTCGTCTTTCAGCTTGAAGTAGTTCAGCAGGCGCTCTTCGTCCAGCTCGCCGGCATCAATGGCCGCGCGCACCGCACAGCCGGGTTCACTCTGGTGTGCGCAGTCGCGGAAGCGGCACTGCGCCGCCAGCGCTTCCACATCGGCAAAGCCGCCCTCGCTCAACGCCTCTTCGCCGGTGGGCTTGAGTTCGCGCATGCCTGGGGTATCGATCAGGCAGGCCCCGGCCGGCAGCGGCATCAGCGCGCGGTGAGTGGTGGTATGCCGGCCCTTGGAGTCGTTCTCGCGCACATCGGCGGTTTTCATCCGCTGCTCGCCCAGCAGCGTATTGGTCAGCGTGCTCTTGCCGGCACCGGAGGAGCCGACCAGCACCACGGTCCGGCCCGGGCCCAGCCACGGCAGCAGCGCACCGGCGCTTTCCGGGTCCTTGCCGTTGATCGCCAGCAGCGGAATGTCCTGCGCGGCCAGTTCTTCCAATACGTCCAGCGCGTCCTGGCTGTACTCGGTCTGGTCGGCCTTGGTCAGCACCACAACCGGCTGCGCGCCGCCCCCACCCACCAGCAGCAGGTAGCGCTCGATACGACGCGGATTGAAATCGGCATCCAGCCCGCAGACGATGAACACGGTATCGATGTTGGCCGCGATCACCTGCTGGTGGTAGTGCTCACCGGCCGCGCCGCGCTTGATCGCGGTGCGCCGTGGCAGCAGCGCGACAATCTTGATGCCGTCCAGCAGCACCCAGTCGCCCACTGCCGCGCGTTCGTGGCTGGGGAAGCGCGGGCGCTGCCACTCGGGCGGGGATTCAGTCTTGAGGCCGGCCTCCGGCGCATCGGCCACCACGTAACCGGTGCGGTGCTGCTCGATCACCCGCCCCGGACGCGCCTGCGGGTGGGCCTCGAACAAGGCCTGCCAGGCAGGCAGTTCAGGGGCCCCAGGCCAGGGCCAGCCAATGGTCTGCAGGGCGCGGTAATCGATCGGGTCGGTCATCTTTGCATTCTACCCTTGAGGCATGGCCGGCAACTGCCCGCCAATGCTGAAGATTTCCCCCCGGAGGGGCTTGCCCTGCGTCGCACCATTTCCGCTACCATGCGATTTCCATGCCCAACCTGGCCCAGCCATGTCAACGCCACCGCTGAAGCCGCTCGCCACCCGCGAGCGCCTGTCCGAAGTCCGCTACGAGATCCGGGGCGAACTGGCACGACGAGCGCGTGAGCTGGAAGCCCAGGGCCGCACCCTGATCAAGCTGAACATCGGCAACCCCGGCAACTTCGGCTTCCGCGCGCCGGAACACCTGCAGCGCGCGATTGCCGATGACATGGGCCGCACCGATCCTTACACCCACCAGCAGGGCCTGCCGGTCGCCCGTGAAGCCATTGCCGCTGCCTATGCGCGACGTGGCGCGCCCGATGCGCACCCGGACCGGGTGTTCATCGGTAATGGCGTCAGCGAGCTGATCGACCTGTCGCTGCGCGCCCTGCTCAACCCGGGCGATGAAGTGCTGGTGCCCTCGCCGGACTACCCCCTGTGGTCGGCCGCCACGATTCTCAACGACGGCCGCCCGGTGTATTACCGCTGCGCGCCGGAGAACGGCTTCCAGCCGGACCCGAGCGAGATCGAAACGCTGGTGTCCTCACGCACCCGCGCGATCGTGCTGATCAATCCGAACAACCCCAGCGGTGCGAGCTATCCACGCGAGCTGCTGGAACGCATCGTGGAGATCGCCCGCAAGCACAACCTGCTGCTGATGGTCGACGAGATCTACGACCAGATCCTCTACGACGGCGCGCAGTTCCAGCCGGTGGCCCCGCTGGCCGGCGAGCATCCGTGCATCACCTTCAGCGGCCTGAGCAAGGTGCACCGCGCCTGCGGCTGGCGCGTGGGCTGGGCAATGCTCTCAGGTGCCGCCGAACAGCTGGGCGAGTTCCGCGCGGCGATGGACCTGCTGAGCGCGCTGCGCCTGTGCGCGAACGTGCCGGGCCAGTACGCCATCGACGCGGCGGTGAACGGGCCGGACACCATTTCCGACCTCTGCGCCCCGGGTGGTCGCCTGTATGAAACCCGCCGCGCCGTGATTGAAGCCTGCAACGCCAGCGAACACCTGTCGCTGGTGGCTCCTGCCGGCGCACTGTACGCGTTCCCGGCGGTGGTGGGTGCGGCGGCGAAAGCCTTCGACGACCACGACTTCGCCCTGGAACTGATGAACCAGGAAGGCGTGCTCGTCGTTCCGGGCTCGAGCTTCAACGTGCCCTACCGTCACCACTTCCGCGTCACCCTGCTGCCGGAAGCGAGCGTGATGCGCGACGTGTTCGCCCGCATCGACCGCGCCCTGGCGCGCCGTGCCGAGGCCAACACCAAGGTGGTGCCGCTCAAGCCGCGAAGCGTGGCCTGATCGATGCCGCTGCGTTACCTGGCGCTGGGTGATTCGTACACCATTGGTGAGGGCGTGGCAGTCGAAGGCCGCTGGCCGATGCAGTTGGCCGCCGCCTTGCGTGCGGCCGGTGTGGACATCGCCGATCCGCAGATCATCGCCACCACCGGCTGGACCACCGACGAGCTGGATGCCGGCATTGATGCGGCGGCACCGCAGGGGTCGTTTGATCTGGTCACCCTGCTGATCGGCGTGAACAACCAGTATCGCGGGCGGTCGGTTGACGAGTACCGCAGCGAATTTACTGCACTGCTTGAACGCGCCATTGGCTTTGCCGGGCAGCGCGCGCAGCGGGTGCTGGTACTGGCGATTCCGGATTGGGGCGTGACCCCGTTCGCCGCCGGTTCCGGGCGCGACGTGGCGCAGATCGCGCGCGAGCTGGACAGCTACAACGCGGTGGCAGCCGCCGTCTGCGCCGAACACGACATTGCCTTCATCGACACCGCCCCGGTCAGCCGCGCACGCGGAGGCGAGGCGGCCATGCTGGCCGACGACGGCCTGCATCCTTCCGCCGCGCTGTATACCCACTGGTTCCAGCAGGCGTATCCGGTCGCGTACCGGCACTTGAACAATGAGGTACTCCCCTGAGCACGGACGCCCTACCACTGGCCAGGGAACAGGCCCGCCGCATCGCTGATGCCTTCCTGCCGGCGCAGCGCTTCGGCAACCGTCGCGACTACTACTACACCCGCGGCAAGCTGGGCAGCGACCCCCTGTTCCCCGGCGTGCTGGGTGCCCTGCGCGGCGACACCCAACCGCTGCTCGACATCGGCTGCGGGCTCGGCCTGTTGGCGCATGTGCTGCGCCAGGACGGCCAGACCATGTCCTACCTGGGCGTGGACGTGGATGCGGACAAGATCGCCCGCGCGGTGCGCGCCGACCGCCGTGCCGGTTTGGCTGACACCAGCTTTGATGTCGTGGACGCCAGTGCAGCACTGCCGGCACACCAGGGCAGCGTGGCCCTGCTGGACGTCCTGCAATACCTGCCAGCGGATGCGCAACCGCAGCTGCTGGCCGATGCCGCCGCGCGCGTGGCACCCGGCGGCCGCCTGGTGATCCGCACCGTGCTGGCTGACAACAGCGGCCGCGACCGCACCACCCGCATCACCGACATGCTGGCGCATCTGGTCGGCTGGATGGGCACCCGCCCCCGCCATTACCCGGACGCTGCCAGTGTGCGTGCGCCGCTGGAAGCGGCTGGGCTGCAACTGCAGATGACGCCGCTGTACGGCAACACCCCGTTCAACAACTGGCTGTTTACCGCCACGCGCGGTTGAGCATGCAGGCCGGTCCGCGTCATTCGGCATTGGGCATCACCGCACTGGTGGTGAGCCTGTGCGCGCTGGTGGTGTTCGCGGTCACCGCGCAGGTGGCACATCGCCCCGCCTATGAAGACATGCAGGAAGTGCCGCTGGCCTTGCTGGTGCTGCTGTTCGTTGGGCTGGGCCTGAGCGTGCTGGCGCTGCTGCTGGGTATCGGCAGCGCCCTGCAGCACCAGCGCCGCCGGGTAACCGGGGTGCTGGCGCTGGGGCTGTCGCTCACGCTGCTGTGGGCGCAGGCCTCACTGGGGAGCTGGGCGCATCAGCAATGGGAGCGGGCGCATCCGGCAGTTCCGCCCGCAGCCCCTTCGTCTGAAGGTCCTCCAGCACCGCCTCGATAATCGCCAGGTTGTGGCCGTGCGCGGCCCCTTCGTGCAGCAGCACGATGGCACCGGGCTGCAGGTCAGGGCGCAGGCGTTCAAGCACCGACTGCGGGGTGCAGTTCACCCCATCGAAGCCGCGCGCGCTCCAGCCTACCCGGGTCAGGCCCAGGCGCTTGAGGGCGGGCGCCACGAACGGATTGGTCATGCCGACCACCGAGCGATACCAGCGCGGCGGCGCGCCGCTCACCTCGGTCAGGGCCTGCTGACAGGCGCTGATTTCCGTACCCATGGTGGCCGGACCCAGCCGCCAGAACCGCGTTTGCGGGTGGCTGTGGCTGTGGTTGCCGAGGTCATGCCCGCGCGCCAGCACCTGGTGAACCAAGTCAGGGCGGGCCAGGGCGCGTTCGCCGACCATGAAGAAGGTCGCCTTGGCCTGGTAGCGGTCGAGCAGGTCAAGCACGGCCGGGGTTTCGTCCGAGGGGCCGTCGTCGATGGTCAGCCACACCCGAGGAGCAGTGCCGGGCAGGCGGCTGAGCACCGGGGCATAAAAGCGGCTGTTGGGCAGGAACACCGGCACCATGAACAGGGCGTGCGAGGCCACCATCAGGGGCAGGCCCAGCAGCCAGCCGGCCTTCCACCAGGCCAGCACCACGAGCAGCTGGGAGGCCACCAGCCAGGGCAGCCAGCGCCACGGGCGGCGGGGAATGCGATGCAACGTTTCCGGTACGGTCATGCCCCATGATGCCATGCCGCGTAGAATGACGGGTTCGAATATCCCGGACCTACCGTCATGTCCCTTGATCCCGCCCTGCGTTCGCGCATCGAATCCATTCTCAACGCCAACCGCGTCGTGCTGTTCATGAAGGGCCAGCCGACCATGCCCCAGTGCGGGTTCTCGGCCAAGGCCGTGGGCGCGCTGCAGGATCTGGGCGTGGAGTTTGCCCACGTCAACGTGCTGGCCGACGCGGAAATCCGCGAAGGCATCAAGGTCTACGGCGAATGGCCGACCATTCCGCAGCTGTATATCGAAGGCGAACTGGTTGGCGGCAGCGACATCATTCTGCAGATGGCCAGCAGCGGCGAACTGAGCAGCGTGCTGGGCCTGGCTGCGCCGGACCGCACCCCGCCGCGCATCACGGTGACCCCGGCAGCGGTGGAGATGCTGCGCGGTGCGCTGGCCGATGCGCCGGGTGCTTCGCTGCAGCTGAGCATTGACGCCGGCTTCCAGCCGAACTTCCAGCTGGTGCCGCACGACGACAACGCCATCGCGGCCGAGTCCAACGGCCTGCGCGTGCAGTTTGACGTCTCCAGCGCGCGTCGCGCCGAAGGCATCACCATTGACTGGGTGGACGACATCCGCGGCAAGGGCCTGGCGATCGACAACCCGAACGCCCCGAAGCCGGTGCAGGAACTGAGCGTGCGTGACGCAGACGACCGTCTGCGCGCGGGCACGATCACGGTGGTGGACGTGCGCCCGGCCGACGAGCGCGCCATTGCCTCGATCAACGCTGCATTCGAGACCTTCGACGGTGACAACCGCGAACGCCTGGAAGCGCTGCCCAAGGACACCGCACTGGCCTTCCTGTGCCACCACGGTGGCCGCAGCGCCCAGGCCGCCGAGCAGTTCCGCGCCAAGGGCTTCACCAACGTCCACAACATCACCGGCGGCATTGATGCCTGGTCGGAAGATGTGGACAACGCGGTGCCGAAGTACTGATGGATGGTGCGTGACACGCATGGCGTGTCACTTACGGAAAACGCCGGCAATGCCGGCGTTTTTTCATGGGGACCGCGTAGTGACACGCCATGCGTGTCACAGGGCATTACCCCGCAAACCCACCTTCGGCCAGATAGTCCAGTTCCTCCGGGGTCGGCATGCGGCCGAGCACCGCATTGCGGTGCGGGAAGCGGCCGAAGCGACGGATGATGTCGCGGTGCAGCTCGGCGTACTGCAGGTATTCCTTGTCGCCCAGTGCGTCGAACATCGCCACCGAACGTTCCTGGTCCTGCGGATCTTCGGAATGCTCGAATGGCAGGTAGATGAAGGCGCGCAGCTTCGGCACCAGCTGCAGGTCCAGGCCCTCTTCCACCGCGCGCATCGCGTAATGCCGCGCCAGCCCGTCGGTTGCGTAGGAATGGGCCGTATCGCGGAAGCAGTTACGCGGGAACTGGTCGAGCAGGATCATCAGCGCCAGCGCACCTTCGGCGGTGGTCAGCCAATGTTCGCGCGCACGCCTGGCCGCCGCGTAGTGTTCATCCAGGAACAGGTCGCGGAACTGCGCGTCGAACGCAGCGTCGCGCGTGAACCACTTCTGTGGTCCCGCGTTTGTCCAGAATTCGACTACCTTCGTCGCCACATCCATTCCATACCCCTGCTGGCTGGCCGTCACGGTGACGCCTGCCCTGGCTGTCTGCATCATTCGTCAAAGCGCAGGTGGCGGACCGACTTGCCGTTGCGCCGGATAAGCTTAAGCGCCTCGATGCCGATCTGGATATGGTTCTGCACGAACTGGGAGCTGACCTTGGCGTCCGAAGCCTCGGTTTTGACCCCGTCCGGGATCATCGGCTGGTCCGAGACCAGCAGCAGCGCCCCGCTCGGGATGTGGTTGGCAAAGCCGGCCGCGAACAGGGTGGCGGTTTCCATGTCGATGGCCATGCAGCGCATCTGGCGCAGCTTTTCCTTGAACGCCTCGTCGTGCTCCCAGACCCGGCGGTTGGTGGTGTAGACCGTGCCGGTCCAGTAATCGTGACCCAGGTCGCGGATCGTGGTGGAGACCGCACGCTGCAGCGCGAACGCCGGCAGCGCCGGTACTTCCGGCGGCAAGTAATCGCTCGAGGTGCCCTCGCCCCGGATCGCTGCGATCGGCAGGATCAGGTCGCCCAGCTGGTTCTTGCGCTTCAGGCCA
Organism: Stenotrophomonas sp.; assembly: GCA_039592995.1. Classification (GTDB taxonomy): domain Bacteria; phylum Pseudomonadota; class Gammaproteobacteria; order Xanthomonadales; family Xanthomonadaceae; genus Stenotrophomonas. Next base: position 23,462 of record JBCNQC010000011.1, read on the forward strand.
CCACACTTGCCCAGGAACAGGACCGCCTTGGGCATCACCGCCGAGAGCAGGTCCATCACGATGGCGGCATTCGGACTGCCCATCCCGAAGTTGATCAGGGTGATGCCGTCGCTGGTTACACTGGCCATCGGCCGGTCCAGGCCCACGATGGGTGCACCGGTCAGCTCCGAAAAGGTGTGCAGGTAGCCACCAAAGTTGGTCAGCAGTACATGCTCGCCAAACTGGTCCAGCGCCACGCCGGTGTAGCGCGGCAGCCAGTTCTCCACGATTTCCTGTTTGTTCTTCATTGCCCGTTCTTCTTGTTCTTATTCAGTTCGGCAATTGTCCGGCTGGCCGCCGAAATGGCAAGAAAAAAGGCGGCCGCAGCCGCCTTTTCCCCCACCGGACGGGTCGGGTCAGAACTGCAGCGACCAGCGCGCGTTGATGCTGTGGTCGCGTCCTTCGCTGCCGAACTGCCCGTTGTAGCCCAGTTCCAGCTGCTGGCGCGGGCTCAGCCAGGCCGACAGGCCCAGTTCGGCCACGAGCGCGTTGTCGGCAATGGCCGCACCGGTTACCCGGAAGGCATCGCCACCGGCCAGGGCCAGGTCTGCCACCTGATCGCGGTCGCCGAATGCCTTGCGGTAGCCCACGCCGCCCACCACGTGCAGCCACGCATCCTGCTGCCAGGCCGCCTTCAGGCCCTGGTCGAAACGCACACCGGCGGTCGCCAGGGTGGTGCGGGTGTCCGCGGCCTGACCGCTCAGCGCGGCGGCACCGCCCCGCTCGGAGATGCCGTCCACGTCCACCTCTACGCGAGCCACCTGCAGGTAGGGCTCCAGCCCGCCCTGCACGCCGCCGAAGCGGTAACCACCTTCGATGAAGGCCTGGCGGGTGGTTGCGTCATAGCGGGCCGACAGCGTGTCCTGGTAACCGGCGAAGCCGAGGCTGCGCTGGCTGTCCACGTCGTGACGCGAATAGCCCAGACCGGCCTTTAGACCGAAACCACCCCACTGGTGGCCCACATAGGCACCAATGTGGGTGTTGTCGATATTGGACCTGGCGCGGCGGCCTTGGCCCTGCTTCAGGTCAGTACGCCCGGTTCCCAACAGGCCACCGACCTGCCAGCCGCTGCCGAACTGGTGGTCGGCACCGACCAGCAAGCCGTTGCTGTTGCCTTCGCTGCGCGCGGTATTTGCATCCCCGTCCAGGCGGGTGCTGCCGCCGATGGCCTGCACCCAGGCCCCGCTGACCGCACCCTCGTCCACACCCGGTGCACGTTGTACCAATGAACGACCCAGCGCGGCATCACGCAGGTAGCGGCTGCTTTCCACCAGCAACATGGGCGTGGCTGCGTGCAGTTCACCGCTCAGGCTGTCCAGTGCCGCGCCCACCTGCTCGGGGAACAGCTGGGTGAGCGGACGCGGCAGGCCCTGGTCCACGGCCAGCGCATCCACCTGCTGCGCGACAGACAGCTGGTTGGCGGTGACCGCCGCAGAGGCCAGCGCGTTGCCGCGTACGACGTCGATATGCAGGCGCTGCGCATCGTAGATCAGATTGAAATGCAGGAACGGGGAAAACGCAGAGAAATCCGTGGTCGCAAAGCGACCGTTGATGCCCCCCTCGGCGGCCAGGAAGTTGAACTGCTCGCCAAGGTAGTACACACCCGCTTCCGGCAACGCGACCAGGGTGCCGTCCAGGCTGGCGCTGCCGGTCACCTGCAGCAGGTCGCTGCGACTGCCCGGGGCCAGTTCGGCCTGGTAGACGCCGCTGGCGGTCTGTACGTAGTCGCCATCAATGGTCAGGGTACCGATGGAGTTGCCCGGGGCGATGGTGCCTTCCACGCGGGTGTCGCCCAGCCGGCCAATGCCCCTCAGCGTGCCATCAACGCCGACCACGGTATTGCCACCGGTCTGCACGCCATTGAACGACACCACCCCGCCATTGATGGCCAGGTTCGTGCTGTCGAGTACACCGCTGGCACTCACCACACTGCTGCCACCGCTGCTGTTGAACGCCATGTTGCGCAGTGTGCCGTTGAGCAGGAACTGCCCGCCCGTGACATCCAGCGAACCGGTCAGCGTGTTGAGGCCATCCAGTTCCAGCACGCCCTCGCGGACGGTGGCCCCGTTGAAGCTGTTGTCGCCGCTCAGGCGCAGCCAGCCGATACCGGACTTGGTCAGACGACCGGGGCCGCCAATGTTGTTGGTCCAGTCGTCCCAGGCGTCGCCTTCCCACACCTTCAGGCCACCCGCCTTCTGGTTCATCACCACGTCGGTGTCCACGCGCAACTGACCGTAGCCTTCGATCGCGGCGGCCAGGTTCATCAGCCCCCAACCATAGATGTCGTCCACCCCTTCCTCGCCGAGGTCGGTGGCGGTGGTGAGCAGCACGTCGCGGACCTGCGCGTTGGTCAGGTACGGGAAGCGCTCGAACAGCAGGCCAAGCGCGCCGGTGACATGGGGTGCCGCCATCGAGGTGCCGGTGTTGAGCGCATAGTCGTAGGTGGGCATGCGCGAGATCACGTCCAGCATCATCTCGCCCTGATCACCCGTCAGCACCTGCGCGTTGATCTGCGAATCACTGCCGTACACGGTCGACAGAATGTCGGTACCCGGCGCAGCCAAGCACCAGTTCGCGCTCAGGCCGCAGCGGTTGGAGGAGTCGTCCAGGGTCAGCGACTGGTTGACGTTGACCACGCTCAGCCAATACGGCTCGATGTCTTCAAACGCACGTGGCAGGGTAGCGTAGATGCCGGCAATGGGACTGGACTCTGGCGTTGCATTGGGGCCGCTGTTACCCGCCGCCCACACCTGGATCATGCCATTGGTACGCGAGCCCTCGGCATAGGTGTTCAGGTACTCACGATCACCCGGGTCCTGGTAGATCAGGTCGTAATCTTCTTCATCCGGCTCGTTGGCCAGCCCCCAGCTGTGGTTGATCGCGCGCACGCCTTGGGCGTTCATCTGCGCGTACATGTCCTCGAACGCAGTGGGATCAGGCCCCACGCCGCCCAGCGTCACCACCGAGTAGCCGGTCGCGGTCCGCTGCCATTGCCGGGCCGAGTTGAAGAACAGCCGCGCGGCCGTGAGATCGGCCCCAAAGGCAACGCCATGCATGCCGTTGCCGTCGCGGTTGGCGGCGATGGTGCCGGCCACATGGGTACCGTGGGTCTGGTAGTTGATGCCCGGCTGCACGTAGGGGCCGTTGCGGATGATGTTGCGGATGTTCTCGGGCACGTCATCGGCAAAGGTGACCGAGTTGATCGCTACATCATCACCATCGCTGCTGAAGCAGGCGTCAGGTCCAGTCAGGATGGCGGTGTTGGCGCAGCGGCTACCGTCAGCCAGCAGGTCGGCGATGTTGATGCTGCGATGGTCCTTGCCGGCGAAGTCGTCGTGATCCAGGCCACTGCCGCTGTCGAACACGCCCAAGCGGATGCCCTTGCCAGTCAGGCCGCGCGCATAGGCGGCATCGGCATTGATCGCCTGCAGGCCCCAGTCGGCCTGGAACTCGCTGGTGCGCCAGCTGGCGGCATTGCCCGGGGTGCCGTTGATCGGCTCCGGTTCGCTGGGCGGTGCGACGTTGATCTGGATGGGAGCGCTTGGCACCGTCAACACCGCATCGCGCCCGGCAAAGGCGGCGCGTTGCAGCATACGCTGCTGCTGGTAGCTGGAGAGGGTGTCAGCGGGTGCTGCTGCCAGAGCAGGAACCGCGAGCGCTGCAATCAATGTGCCGGTGATGGCCGAAGCAAGCAGGCTCGGGACGGGGCGACGTGCGGTAATTCGGATCGTGGGACGGTGGGTCATCAGAAACGACTTCCTTGAGAACGGCAGGAAATGCATGCCACTCCGCGGCATGCTCGGGCAGTGCGACGCCACGATTGGCACAGCCATCGGGCAAACTCCGCACATGCCGACAAAAGCACAGTCACACGAATGAAACAAGTGTCCCGCCTGCCTCGGCGTGCGGACCGGCACTTGGCAATCGCCCCGCCAAGCGGCTAGCGTCGCCATCTGCACTGATGCACGTCGGGGATTACATGCGAACGCACTTGAGCGCCGGGCTTGGCCTGGCACTGTTGACACTGGCCGCGCCTGCGGCACCGGCCGCCTCGCGGTTCACCGAAGATCCGTACCCCAGCACCTATGCGCCGATCGTCTCGGCACCGGTGCTCCTGCGCAACGCCACGGTTCTCACCGGTACCGGCGCGCGGTTGGAGCAGACCGACGTGCTGCTGCGCGATGGCCGTGTTGCCGCCGTAGGCAGCGCCCTGCAGGCCCCGGCCGACGCGGTGCAGGTGGACGCCAGCGGCAAATGGGTCACGCCGGGCATCATCGACGTGCACTCGCATCTGGGCGTGTACCCCAGCCCCGGCGTGGGCGCGCACAGCGACGGTAACGAGATGACCGCGCCGGTCACCGCCAACGTGTGGGCCGAGCACTCGGTGTGGCCGCAGGACCCAGGCTTTGCCACCGCATTGGCCGGCGGTGTCACCTCTATGCAGGTGCTGCCCGGCTCAGCCAATCTGGTCGGTGGACGTGGTGTCACCTTGAAGAACGTGCCCGCCACCACCTACCAGGCCATGAAGTTCCCCGGCGCGCCGTGGGGCCTGAAGATGGCCTGCGGCGAAAACCCCAAGCGCGTGTATGGCGGCGGCAAGGGTGTAGCCCCGGGCACTCGCATGGGCAATGTGGCTGGCTACCGGGCGGCCTTCATTGACGCCAGCGAGTACCTGGCCAAGAACAGCCCGAAGAAGGTCAAGAAGAAGCGCTGGTTCAGTGGCGATGAGAAGGGCGACAGCGCCGGGGATGCCGGCGGCAAGCGCGACCTCAAGCTGGACGCCCTGGCCGGCGCGATCAACGGCGACATCCGCGTGCACATCCATTGCTACCGCGCCGATGAAATGGCGACGATGCTGGACCTGTCCAAGGAATTCGGCTTCAAGATCGCCGCTTTCCACCACGGCGTGGAAGCCTACAAGCTGGCTGACCGCCTTGCGGCCGAAGGCGTGTGTGGCGCGCTGTGGGCCGACTGGTGGGGCTTCAAGATGGAAGCCTTCGACGGCATCCAGGAGAACATCGCGCTGGTGGATCGCCCGGCCAACAGCTGCGCCATCGTGCATTCCGATTCACCCGAGGGCATCCAACGGCTCAACCAGGAAGCGGCCAAGGTGATGGCCAATGCGCGCCGCGCCGGCATGCAGATCGCACCGGAGCGCGCGATCATGTGGCTGACCCAGAACGCCGCCCGCTCGCTGGGCGTGGAACAGCAGACCGGCAGCCTGGAGGTCGGCAAGATGGGCGACGTGGTGGTGTGGAACGGCAGCCCCTTCAGTTCCTACGCGCTGGCCGAGAAGGTCTACATCGACGGCCATCAGGTGTACGACCGCGTGGATGTGCGGCGGCAGCCGCTGTCGGACTTCATGCTCGGCCAGGAGGCACGCCCATGAGCCGCCTCGCCTTGACCGCGGCCCTGGCCGCCCTGCTGGCCAGCGCGCCGGCGTTCGCCCAGGATGTCCTGATCCGCAACGCTACCGTCCACACCGCCACTGCGCGCGGCAGCCTGGAGCACACCGACGTGCTGGTTCAGGGCGGCGTGATCCGCGCGGTGGGACCCGGCCTCGCCGCACCGGCGGGCGCGAGTGTGGTGGAGGCGGCCGGCAAACCGCTGACCCCGGCGCTGTTCGGCGGCATCACCGATATCGGCATCGACGAGGTGTCGGGCGAATCCTCCACCGTGCACAGCACGCTGAAGCTGGAAGACCAGCCACTGCGTCCGGAGTTCGACGTCAGCCTGGCCTACAACCCGGCCTCGGTGCTGATTCCGGTGGCGCGCCTGGATGGCATTGGCTTCACCGCACTGGGAGCCAACACCGGGGGTTCCTTCATTGCCGGCCAGGGCGGCGTGATGCGCCTGGACGGCAGCGCCGATCCGATCGGCCCATTGGCCCTGTATATCCGCCTCGGCGCTTCGGGCGCTGAACTCACCGGCAGCTCGCGCGCGGCGCAGTGGATGTTGCTGGAGCAGATGGTCAGCGAGGCCCGTGGCCGGGTTCCTGCGGATTCACCACATGCCCTGCTCACGCCAGCAGGCCGTGCCACGTTGGCCCGCTATCTCGCTGGCCAGGGCCGGCTGGTGGTCGAAGTCGACCGTGCCGCCGACATCCGCCAGCTGCTGCGCTGGGCCGCGCGCGAGAAGGTGAAGATCGCCATTGCCGGCGGTGCCGAAGCGTGGCGGATCGCCCCGCAGTTGGCACAGGCCAACGTGCCGGTGTTCGTGGACGCCCTGGGCAACCTGCCGACCAGCTTCGATCAGTTGGGAGCGACGCTGGAAAACGCCGCACGGCTGCGCAGGGCCGGCGTCGAGGTCAGCTTCGCCCAGCGCGACGACGCCTCGCACAACGCCCGCAAGATGCGTCAGCTGGCCGGCAATGCGGTGGCCAACGGGCTGCCGTGGCAGGACGGCCTGGCCGGCCTGACCCGGGTACCGGCGCAGGTGCTGGGCGTGGGTGACCGCATCGGCAGCATCGAGCCCGGCAAGCTGGCCGACCTGGTGCTGTGGGAAGGCGACCCGCTGGATGTGGCGCACTATGCCGAACAGGTGTGGCTGGGCGGCAAGGCCATGCCGATGCGTTCTCGCCAGACCGAGCTGCGCGACCGTTATGCCGCTCCCGCTGGCACCGAACCGCGCGCATACTCCAGGTAACTCATGCACTAAGCGCAGCCGGGCAAGCCCGGCTCTACACCATTGCCCCGTAGTGCCGGGCTTGCCCGGCAGCACACCATTGCCCCGTAGTGCCGGGCCATGCCCGGCAGCAAGGAACCCCACCATGACCCTGCGCTGGTACTTCGACTTCGTCTCGCCGTTCGCCTACCTGCACTGGCAGCAGCTCAAGACGCTGCCGCAATTCGAGCGCATCACACCGGTGCCGATCGCCCTCGGCGCGGTGCTGCACCACCTGGGCAACCTGGGGCCGGCGGAGATTCCGGCCAAGCGCCGCTTCATCTACCGCCAGGTGCTGTGGCAGGCACAGCAGCAGGGGACCACCGTACGCTTCCCGCCCGGCCACCCGTTCAATCCGCTGTCGGCACTGCGGCTGTGCCTGGCCGCCGGAGCCACGCCGGCCGCGGTGGACGTGCTGTTCAACTGGATCTGGCGCGATGGTCACGCTGGCGACAACCCACAAGCGCTGGCGCTGCCTGGCGCGATGCTGGACGTCGCCGATGTAGCCGCGGCGGTGGCAGCGCCCGGGGTCAAAGAGCAGCTGCGCCACAACACCGAGGCGGCCATTGCCGCCGGGTTGTTCGGCGTACCCACACTGTCGATCGACGCCGAGCTGTTCTGGGGCAACGAATCCCACGGCCTGATGCGGGCGGTACTGGAGGATCCGGGGGTGCTGCAACGCGACGGCTGGCGGCAGGTCGTGGAACTGCCGGTGGCGGTGGAACGCAGCCGGTAATCGATTACATGCGAATGCGTGAATCCCCGGTCAGGTACGTGAGTCCATTTTGAGATAGCTTTCACACTTTCGAACCGACACCTGCCTGGAGGGGGTAACAGGATGCGCATCGGAATTGTCGTGGACTCGGCCTGCGATCTGCCGCAGGACTTCATTGAAAAGAACAATCTGGTACTGCTGCCGATCACGGTGCGCATTGGCGAAGCGGTGCTTGCCGACCACCGCGACGAGCAGGCCACGCTGAGCTTCCTGCACGCCCACGTGGCCGAGAACGGGGCCGAAGCGGAAACCATTCCCTTCAGCGTGGTGCAGATCCGCGATCTGTTCCTGGGCAAGCTGGTGATCGACTACGACCATGTGTTCTGCATGACGATCACCAAGACCCGCAGTCCGATCTATGACAACGCGATGCAGGCCAGCTTCGCGATCCTCAACGACTACAAGCCGGTGCGGCAGGCGGCGGGCTTCAACTCGCCCTTCGCGCTGCGCGTACTGGACACCCAGAACCTGTTCGCCGCGCAGGGCGTGACCGCTGTTGAAGCGGTGCGTCTGCGCGACAGCGGGGCCAGCGTGCAGCAGATCCGCGAAAAGCTGGAGCAGCTGGCGCACAACGTGCACGGCTACATGGTCACCCGCGACCTGTACTACATGCGCGCCCGCGCCCGCCACAAGGGCGACCGCAGCGTGGGCCTGATCAGCGCAGCGCTGGGCAGTGCGTTGGACATCAAGCCGGTACTGCATGGCTACCGGGGCGAGACCGGGCCGGTGGCCAAGATCAAGGGCTTCGACAACGCCGTCCAGAAGCTGTTCGACTTCGTCGGCCAGCGGGTCAAGGCCGGGCTGATGACCCCCACCGTCTGCGTCAGCTATGGCGGCGAATTGGACGACCTGCGCGCCCTTCCCGGCTATGCCAGCCTGCGCCAGACCTGCGAGGCACACGGAGTGCAGCTGTTCGAGTCGGTGATGAGCCTGACCGGCATGGTCAACGTCGGCAAGGGCGCGGTGACGATCGGCTTTGCCGACGGCCCGCACACCTTCAGCGGCTGACCTGGGCGGCAGTTTCTGCACGCCGGTTGCACCGGGTTTCTGGCAGTCTGGCCGCCTCATCTGGAGAACACCATGACCTTTGCGCGCTATACCATCAGCCTGCCAGACCCGGAAAAAGCCCGTGGCAGCGAGCCGGACCTGTCGTTCAAGTCGCACGGGGCCAGCGGCTTCGCCGAGGAGCTGCAGGACGCCTTGCGCAGTACCGCACTGTTCGAGAAGTGGCGCGCCAAGCAGCCGGACCCGGACGCAGTGGAACTTCAGTGGGGCGTGACCGACCCGGAGGCCACCGTTACCGGGGAACAGAAGGACCTGCGCATTAATTTGACCGTCAACACCAAAATCGACAGCGACGTGTTCAAGCAGCGCCTGCGACTGCTGGCCGGTCACCATTGGGAAATGCGCGACGTCAGATGACGTCGCGCACCGGGCGCGAGCGAGTCAAACACCACGTGGACACGCATGGCGTGTCCCTACGACATCTGCCTTTCGGCCACCTGGTTTCGACCCTGGCGCTTGGCGTCATACAGCGCAGCATCCGCCGCACTCAACAGCCGTGTGGGATCAGCCCCTTCCACCGTCGCGACCACCACCGCCCCCACACTGATGGTCACCCCGATCTGCCCCACCCCGTCCGGTGAGGCCAGCCGGATGCGTTCCACTGCCCCACGCAGCGTATCGGCCAGCGCCAGCACGCCCGCACGCGGGGTGGCCGGCACCACCACGGCGAACTCTTCGCCCCCATAGCGCGCGACCACGTCAGTGCCACGCGTGGCGCACTGATTCAACGTGTTCGCCACTGCGCGCAGGCAGGCATCGCCCATCGGATGGCCAAAGCGGTCGTTGAACTGCTTGAAATGGTCGATGTCGATCATCAGCAGCGCCACCGGTTGCCCGCTGCGGCGCGCACGCCCCCATTCGGCCAGCAGCACCTGGTCGAATTCGCGCCGGTTGGCCACGCCGGTCAGCGCATCCACCCGGGCCAGCCGGTCCAGCTGATCCTGGTCTTCCATCGCACGCACCTGCATCACCACACCGCGCAGCCCAGCCCCCAGCGCGGCGAAGATGAAGCCGAACGCAGCCAGATGTGGGTGCGGGTCGACCAGCAACGCCGACACCACCAGCAACGCGGCCGACAGGATCAGCGGCGCGCCGGCGCGGACTGCCAGGGTCAGCCGGCGCGGCGTCTGCCGGGCCGGTTCGTCGCCGTGGCGGAATGCCATCACCGCCAGCAGCAGGAAGGGGATGTCGATCAGCAGGTCAGGCAGCGCGCCATACCCGGTGTCCGTGGCCACGTGATTGATGTAGGCCGCCATCAGCAGGTACACCCAGGCATACACCGTCAGCGCACGGAACAGCCCCCGCCGGGTGCCGTCTTCGCTGGTGAGGTAGCGCAGCAGCGCGAACACCGCGATGAAGATGTTCTCGATGTCGAACATCAGCCGCAGGCTGCCCACACCGGGGTCGGGCGCATCCGTGGGCGTGGCATAGGAGAACGTGTGCACGAAGAACAGGTAGCCCAGCAGCAGGGCCAATGCACCGTCAATGGCGATCAGGTACCACGGCTCATGGCGCGGGTGCGCCATCGCGAACGTGAGTGGCACGCCATACAGCACGTACAACAACATCGCGATGCCGGGCACGGCGTCCACGTTGCCCAGCGCCACTTCCTGGTACATGTTCAACGCCATGCCGCCGGCCCACAGCAGCATGCCGAAGGTCAGTGACAGCCAACCGATACGTACGTCGCTGTGCCAGCTGCGCACCAGGCGATACGTGCAGGCCGCAGCGGCCAGCAAAGGCGCACCGATCAGAAACAGGAACGACGCCAACGTCGCGTGGCCCGGCAGCCACAGCGCCATCGCATGCACCAGCATGTACAACGCGGCCGCCAACCACGCCATCCTGCCCTCCCCCTTGGAAGCGGTGTGGCCCTACCTTAGCGCCTGGCTGTGCATGACACTTCACGCTCCGCCCACGGCGCACTCATCTGCATGACGGCTGGCCCAGCGCGCGTGCGGCCTTTCACAGGGCGTGCGCGGCCGACTGCGGCATGGTCGAGGCAGATGTGAAACGGAGTGCCCGATGCTGCTGAAACGATCTGCTTCCCTGACCCTGTTGGCGCTGGCCCTGGCTGCGGCAGGCTCCTCCGCCCCAGCGCAGGCCACTGCCCCGGCCACGCTGCCGGCACCCATCGCCGAAACAGATGCGCTTCAGACCGGCCCGCGCTCCAACCTGCACGCGCAGGTGTTGCTGGACCGGGCCAACTTCTCGCCCGGGCAGATTGATGGCGAGATCGGCTCCAACCAGCGCCGTGCAGTGGCGGGGTTCCAGGCCGCGCGCGGATTGAAGGTCACAGGCGAGCTGGACGATCCCACCTGGCAGGCACTGCAGGACAGTACGCCGGTGTTGGCCCGCTACACGCTCACCACCGAGGACGTCGCCGGGCCATTCCGTCCGGTGCCGAAGAAGCCGGCCGATCAGGCCAAGCTCGACGCACTCGGGTATGCCTCGGTAGCCGAGGCACTGGGCGAGCGCTTCCACGCCGACCCCGAGCTGCTGCAGGCGCTGAATCCCGGCGTGGACCTGGGCAAGGCGGGTGCCCAGATTCAAGTACCGAACATCGCGCCCGCCGCCTTGCCGAAGGCAGCGAAGCTGGTGATCGACAAGTCCGATTCGACGCTGCGCCTGTACGACGCCGCGGGCAAGGTCTATGCGCAGGTGCCGGTGTCCTCGGGCAGCCAGCATGATCCTCTGCCAATTGGCGAGTGGAAGATTCTAGGTGTCTCGCGCGACCCGCCGTTCCACTACAACCCGAAGCTGTTCTGGGATGCGAAGAAGGGCGACCGCAAGGCGACGATCCCGCCGGGGCCGAATAATCCGGTCGGGCCGGTCTGGATCGATATCTCCAAGCCGCACTACGGCCTGCATGGCACGCCGGAGCCGGGGCATGTGGGCAAGACCGAATCGCACGGCTGCGTGCGGATGACCAACTGGGATGCGTTGCGGGTGGCTGATGCAGTCGATGCATCGGTGCCGGTGATCATGCAGGAGTGAGCTCATGACCTTGATGCGGCTGCTGGCATTGGGTGTGGTGATCGGGGCGGCCGGGTGGTGGCTGCTGGGCGGCCCGCGGGTGGGGCCGGAGGTGGGGCCCGTGCCGTTGGCGGTTGACGCGCCTGCGGAGGGTGTGTCGGCGAGCCGGCCAACGGCCGCCGCTACCGCAATCCCGGCGGCCAAGGCTGCTGCCGGGGCGTCCGACCCGACCGGGGAAGTTCCGCCTGGCCTGCTGGTGCCGGTACAGGGGGTGCTGCCGAGCCAGCTGCAGGACACTTTTACCGATGCCCGCAGCGAGGGGCGGGTGCATGACGCGATCGACATCATGGCCCCTACCGGGACGCCGGTGCTGGCGGTGGCTGATGGCACCATCGAGAAGCTGTTCACAAGTGAACGCGGCGGGTTGACGGTGTATCAGTTCGAGCCGGATGGGGTGTATTGCTATTACTACGCCCATCTGGACCGGTACGCCGACGGGCTGACGGAGAAGCAGGTGGTGAAGCGCGGGGACGTGCTTGGCTATGTGGGCAGCACGGGTAATGCCAGCCCGGACGCGCCGCACCTGCACTTCGAGATCCACCGGCTGGGGCCGGAGAAGCAATGGTGGAAGGGGGAAGCGTTGAACCCCTACCCGGTGTTGAGGGGGGCGGGCGTCATTCAGGCACCCCGGTGACGCGCATGGCGCGTCGCTACGTCTGTGCGAAAATGGCCCCATGAGAACCCCTGAAAGCCTGCAGGCGCTGATTGACGACGGCGTGATCGATGAAGTGCTGCGCCCCCTCAAGAGCGGCAAGGAAGCGGCCGTGTACGTGGTGCGCAGCGGCGACGACGTGCGCTGCGCCAAGGTCTACAAGGACATGGCCCAGCGCAGCTTCCAGCAGCGCGTGCAGTACCAGGAAGGGCGCAAGGTGCGCGGCAGCCGCGAGGCGCGTGCGCTGGCCAAGTCGAGCAAGTACGGCCGCAAGCAGCAGGAAACCGCCTGGAAGAACACCGAAGTGGACGCGCTGTACCAGCTGCGCGACGCCGGTGTGCGTGTGCCGGAACCGTATGGCTATTACCACGGCGTGCTGGTGATGGAGCTGGTCACCGACGCCGAGGGCTACTCCGCCGCGCGGCTGGGCGAGGTGGAACTCAGCGCCGGGCAGGCGCGCGAGTTCCATCAGGTACTGGTCCGGCAGGTGGTGCTGATGCTGTGCTGTGGGCTGATCCACGGCGATCTGTCGCCGTACAACGTGCTGGTGGGCCCCGAGGGTCCCGTGGTGATCGACTTCCCGCAGGTGGTCAGCGCCGGTGGCAACAACAACGCGCGCACCATGCTGCTGCGCGACGTGAACAACTTGACGGCGTATCTGGGGCGCTCGGCACCGGAGCTGTTTGATACCTGGTACGGCGAAGAGATGTGGGCGCTGTTCGAAGCCGGCGAGCTGCGGCCGGACAGCGTGTTGACCGGCCACTTCGAGCACGATGAATCAACCGTGGACCTGGACAGCGTGCGGCATGCGATCAACGATGCGCGCGAGGAGGCGTTGATCCGTCAGCAGGGTCGAGAAGCGGCTGAGGCGCTGGACGACTGAGGCAGCGGGAACGGCCGGCACCGCGACGACACGCATGGCGTGTCGCCACGGGAACGATCATTGCCCGGCACGATCATCGGTCGTATCAATGACGTTGATGTAGGGACGCGCCATGCGCGTCCACTGCAATCAACCTTTCAGTGCCTCGGCGTGATACGCGATGTGCTCGCCGATGAAACTGCTGATGAAGTAGTAGCTGTGGTCATACCCGGGCTGCAACCGCAGCTGCAGCGGATGCTCGGCTGCCGTGCACGCGGCCTGCAGCCACTGCGGCTGCAGCTGGCTGTCGAGGAATTCATCACCACCGCCCTGGTCCACCAGCAGCGGCAGCTTTTCTTCGGCGACGGCCACCAGTTCGCTGGCATCCCACTGCGCCCAGCCTGCACGGTCCTCGCCCAGGTAAGCGGTGAAGGCCTTCTGCCCCCACGGCACCCGCGTGGGCGCGACGATCGGCGAGAACGCCGACACGCTGCGGTAGCGACCCGGGTTGCGCAGCGCGATCACCAGCGCACCGTGGCCGCCCATCGAATGCCCGCTGATACTGCGCGCATCGGTAGCCGGCAGATGTGCCTCGATCAGCGCCGGCAGCTCCTGCACGATGTAGTCGTACATGCGGTAATGCGCCGCCCACGGTTCCTGCGTGGCATTGAGGTAGAACCCCGCGCCCTTGCCCAGGTCGTAGCCTTCGGCATCGGCCACGTCGTCACCGCGCGGGCTGGTGTCCGGAGCCACCAGGATCACGCCATGCTCGGCGGCATAACGCTGTGCACCGGCCTTGGTGATGAAGTTCTGCTCGGTGCAGGTCAGTCCGCTCAGCCAGTACAGCACCGGTAGCTTCTGGGTGGCGGCCTGCGGCGGCAGGTACACGGCCACATTCATGTCGCAGCCCAGCACCTGCGAGCGGTGCCGGTACACGTCCTGCCAGCCGCCGAAGGCGGCGCGATGTTCGATGCGTTCCATGTCAGTAGTGCACCACGGAACGGATCGACTTGCCTTCATGCATCAAGTCGAAGGCGTCGTTGATCTGCTCCAGGTCCATGGTGTGGGTGACGAAGGGAGCCAGCTCGATGGTGCCCTTCATCGCGTCTTCAACCATGCCCGGCAGCTGGCTGCGACCCTTGACCCCGCCAAACGCGGTGCCCATCCACTTGCGGCCGGTGACCAGCTGGAACGGACGGGTGGAGATTTCCTGGCCGGCACCGGCCACACCGATGATCACCGACTGGCCCCAGCCGCGGTGCGCGCATTCCAGCGCGGCCCGCATCACCTGGGTGTTGCCGATGCATTCGAAGCTGTGGTCCACACCCCAGCCGGTCATCTCCACGATGACCTGCTGGATCGGCTTGTCGTGGTCCTTCGGGTTGACGCAGTCGGTGGCACCGAACTGCTGGGCCAGGTCGAACTTGGTCGGATTGGTGTCCACGGCGATGATGCGGCCGGCCTTGGCCTGGCGCGCACCCTGGATCACCGCAAGGCCGATGCCACCCAGGCCGAACACGGCCACGGTGTCGCCTTCCTGCACCTTGGCGGTGTTGTGCACCGCGCCGATGCCGGTGGTGACGCCGCAGCCCAGCAGGCACACGTGCTCCGGGTTGGCTTCCGGGTTGATCTTCGCCAGCGACACCTCGGCCACCACGGTGTATTCGCTGAAGGTCGAGCAGCCCATGTAGTGGTAGATCGGCTCGCCGTTGTAGCTGAAGCGGGTGGTGCCGTCAGGCATCACGCCCTTGCCCTGGGTGGCGCGCACGGAAACACACAGGTTGGTCTTGCCCGAGGTACAGAACAGGCACTCGCCGCATTCAGCGGTGTACAGCGGAATGACGTGGTCGCCCGGCTTCACGCTGGTGACGCCCTCGCCTACTTCGACCACGATACCCGCGCCTTCATGCCCCAGCACCGCCGGGAACAGGCCTTCCGGGTCATCGCCGCTCAGGGTGAAGGCGTCGGTGTGGCAGACACCGGTATGAGTGATTTTGACCAGCACTTCGCCCTTCTTCGGCGGGGCGACGTCGATCTCGACGATCTTCAGCGGCTGACCAGGGCCAAACGCAACAGCGGCACGGGATTTCATCGCAAATACTCCAGAACAGGAAAAGAGAACACAGCGGCGCGGTGGAGCCGCGCTTACTTCAAATAGGAACGAATCAGCGCGCTCATGTCGCGCACGCGCTCAGCGCGCTGCGCATCGGACTGCGCCGGCTGGCCGAACTCCTCGCGCAGGTGCGCTTCCATCACTTCGGACATCAGCCCGTTGACCGCACCGCGGATGGCGGCGATCTGCTGCAGCACCGGACCGCAGTCGGCCCCCGCTTCCAGCGCCCGGTCCAGCGCATCGCACTGCCCCCGGATGCGGCGCACGCGGGCCAGCACCTTCTTCTTTTCTTCGGGGGAATGGGGCATGGAAAGATCCGATCGGAACTATACTGGGGGATAGTATACACGGCCCGAACCGTTCGCACATTCATGTAGAGCGGGGCTTGCCCCGCTGCGGTCAGCATTCAGCGGGGCAAGCCCCGCTCTACAATGCCGCCTTTTATCGGCCAGTCAGCAGGTTCCGCACCCGACTGCAGAGTGGATGCAGCACCCAGGTATCAAACGCCGCCCAATGCTGGCGAAACTGGATGACGAGCAGCAGCACGAAGACATCGATGCCGATCATGTCGACCAGCAGAATCCCGGACAGCAGTTCGGGGTTCAGCACGAACAGGAGCAGCACTCCAAATCCAAGCGCTGCCGCCCACCGCTTCGTGGCGGGCGAGTTCAGCCTCGCCAGCAGGAAACGCATCGCGCCGTTCTCAGTTGAACATTTCGCGGATGTCAGTCACCCTGCCATCCTCGAAGGTGATGAGAATGGTCTTGCTGGACTTGTAGTACTCCCAGCGCTCACCGGTATTGGCACCAAATCGGTTCTCCAGCTGGACAACCCGGTCCGGCTTGCCGGCGACCTGGTTCACCTTGCCTGCGGTATCACCGCTGGACACCAGCCGACCGCCGAACTCCACACTGCTGGCCATGGCAGTGGCTGCAAGCAGGCAGACGGCCAACGACAGAATAATCCTGTTCATATTGCTTCTCCTTGAAGCGTCGTGGGTAATCTCTGCCGCTACTCTGCCACACTGCGAGCGAGTCAGCACCCTGCCCCTGGTAGTGATGGGCAGGCAGCTGAATAGTGGCGTTGAAGTCATCTGACAGCGGGGAATGGCATGGATTTTCTGGTCAACATCGACGTGGATGATCTGGGCTCAGCAGAGGCGTTCTACACACGTGCCTTTGGGCTCACCCCAGGCCGCCGGTTTGGTGCCGACGGCGTGGAACTGCTGGGCGGCCCTGCCCTCATTTACCTGCTGGTGAAGCCGTCTGGCACGTCCGCCACGCCACAGGTGCGGGATCGCCGCGACTACCGCCGGCACTGGACGCCCGTGCATCTGGACTGGGTCGTTGACGATCTTGACGCCGCGCTGGACCGGGCCGTCGCCGCCGGGGCACGCGTGGAACAGGCACCGGCGACCCATGCCTGGGGCCGGATCGCACTGTTGGCCGATCCGTTCGGACATGGGTTCTGCCTGCTGCAGTTCCTGGGCCGGGGCTACGACGAGATCGCCTCGGGGTGAGGCGGGTGTAGGATCAGACCCGGGGAGACATCCTGCCCCCAACGGGAGGCAGGTTCCATGCAGGACATTCACATCGCCGACGGCGACAGCGCGGCAGGATCGATGCGATATGCCATCGCCTTGGGAAAGATGCGTGGCGAGGTATTTGCTCTCAATGACGACCTGTCCATCGGTTCATTGAAGAACGCGGCCGAACGCCTGGCCTTTCTACGTACGATGATTCTCCCCCCTGCACCGATGGAAGAAGAGACATTCGACATTGACGAAAGTGATGGCGTGTTCGCACGCTGGGAGGCACTGAGGCTTCGTTGTCGCGTGCCCGGCCGGGTCATGCTGTGGATCAGCGGCAGCGCCGCCGATCATGTACTGCTGCGCATGGCGTGCTACTTCCTTCAGAGCACGCGCGCCACCCTGTGGTGCGTCCCCGTACCCACCTTCGACGGTGGCTACGAGGCCGTCGCCGCGCACCCGCCGGAAGCGCTCGCGCGCTTCTCGCCCGGCGCACGCCCCCTGTCCGCCACGACGGTGGGCATTCTGGCCCACGCATACATGCAGATCGCCGCGCGCCCCGAGCCGGTGCGCCAGTGCGATGCAAACGGCGTGCTGCACTACCGCGACATCGACTGCCACGATGCATTACTACTGGACAGTTTCCCACCCGATTGGACGCCGGCCTACCGGGTCATCGGCAGCGCGATGGGACGTTGCGAGCCGCGTCACGCATTGGGCGATTTCTTCTTTGCCGCGCGGCTGCGCGCACTCATCCGCGCCGGGCAGGTGGAAAGCCGGACACCACTACCCGAGGGGTGGTGGGACTGGCGCATCGAGGTCCGGCAGCCTGCCAGCGCACCCGCGCCCGTTCACCCTGCGCGCTGAAGATACCTGGTGTTGGCACGCACGATGGTGCTGGTCAGCAACGACTCGAGCGCGTTCACGGGCGCAAGCTGGCTGCGCAGCAGCCGCGCACGCGCAACCCGCAACGGATCGTCCACCGAGCTGGTCGGCGCTTTCGCCGCCGCCAGCGCGTCACGCAGCGGGTACGCCAGCTCCCGCACGAGGCGGTGCCTTACCTTGCCCAGGCACTCCCCGACCGCACTGAGATCATCGCGGGTGGCACGTGCGTCCGCCACCAGCGCCGAAAGCCGGTGCACATCGCGCAGGATGGCGGCGTGCTCTTTCAAGAAGTGATCTGCATGCACACGTGCCAGCAGACTGCGGCACATCGCCTTGCGGTGCCGGGTCAACGGCGGGTACCGCTTCGCTTCACCGGCGGGCAGGCATCCGGACACCACCATCGCCCCGGCCATCCAGGGCTGCCCTGCTGCGGCGATGCCCGTCGCAGCAAGGGAAGCACCCGCGCAACCGTCGTCGCTGCCCGGCATCAGCACGTTGCCAAGCACCAGCAGTATCAGTGCGCCCTGCACGGGTGTGCGCGCCCGCAGCCCACCCTGCGGGGCTTCGCGAGCGCGAACCGTTTCGCAGCCGAATCCCGTGCCTTGGTTGTGCATGGCCTGCAAAGTCCCACGCGCTGAAGATGTTGTCCGACGATGCTGCCGGACCGCATCGAAAACACCGATCCGCGCCGTGTGACTGGATGGTCCAATATGTGGCATTGCGCTCCCCGCGAGCCGGACGAAAGCGCCGCATTATCCGGAGGGTGGACGCCGAGTTCCCCTTCCGGTGTCGTAATCGCACTGGATTGCGCTTCGGCGGACCGTCAGCGATTGCGGAACCGGTAGGCCACCGATTCCAACGACGGGCGTGCATACGAGCGCCCGTCCACTTCCACAACGGGCAACTCATACATCCCATTGCGCAGCAACCCGGCGTGGCGGAACCGGCTGTCGAACTGCGCCTCAATCGCCGGCACATCGATGTCGTAGTAACGCACCGGAATTCCGGCGCTCTGCAGGTCGGCCAGCATGCGACGGGTGAAGCCGCAACCGGTGCGTCCGTAGACATCGACGGCAGGACCGGTCACCTGGGCCGCAGGCGTTGCCGGAATCGGATTGGCCATCAGCGCTTCAGCCTGCTGCGCACGGCTCGGGAAGAAGGTGCGCTTCGCGTGCAGCACGCCGCCCAGCAGGCTGAGAATCATCAGCAGAACAAACACGCGGTTCATGGACATCCCTGTCAGCGGGGCGTTGTGCCCGGGCGAACGCTACCACGCCGCCATGCAGCACTCAATCCGGCTGACGCAGCCGCTGCGCGTCGCGAGCAGGCGGCAGCCCGAACAGGCGCGCGTACTCGCGGCTGAACTGAGAGGGACTGTCATAGCCGACCCGATGACCAGCGGTGGCCGCATCCAGCCCCTCGCCCACCATCAGCCGGCGTGCTTCCTGCATACGCAGCTGCCCACGGAAATCCAGCGGACTCATGGCAGTGACCGCTTTGAAGTGCGCGTGAAAGCTGGAACGGCTCATACCCGCCACCTCGGCCAGGGTTTCGATCCGGCTGGCATCGCGATAGTTCGCGCGCAGCCACAGGATGGCACGGGCGATCTGCGCCTGGCGGGTATCGGTGCGCGCCATGTGGTGGAACACGTCGCCGTGCTCGCCGCTCATCAGGCGGTAGAGCAGCTCCCGCAGCGCCAGTGGTGCCAGCGGGGCGATGTCCTGTGGCGTGTCGAGCAGTTTCAACAGCCGGGTCGCCGCCTCAAGCAGCGGCGAGGTCATTGCACCCAGCGCCAACCCGGCGATGTCATCCATCGCTGCCGCCAGCGGGCGTGGATGCTGCAGCGTCAGCTCACCCAGCAGGGCCCGATCCAGATCCAGCTGCATGCACAGGTACGGGGCCGCTTCACTGGCCTCCACCACCGCGCCCATCACCGGCAACCCCACCGTCGCCACCAGGTAGCTTGCCGGATCGTAGTGAAACACCCGCTCGCCCAATGCCGCGCGCTTGCGTCCCTGCGCCACGAAGCACACCGTGGGTTCGTAGATCACCGGCATCGGCAGCGTCGGGCTGGCGCAGCGGATCAGGGTCACGCCCGGCAACGCGGTGGCGAAGCTGCCGTCACCCGGCGCATGTCGGGCAATGGCATCGCGGAAGGAGGGCAGCGCGGTCATGGCCGCATCATCGACCACATTTGGACAATCGTGCAAGCATGCCGGCAAGGCGTTCTACCGTCTGGCACGACTGGCTGCCGAGAATGACCCCCATCACCTGACGATGGGAACCGCGCCATGCACACCGCCACATCACTGGACCACTACCGCCTGCTCGGCCGCTCCGGCCTGCGCGTCTCGCCGCTGTCGCTGGGCACCATGACTTTCGGTGCCGACTGGGGCTGGGGTGCCGACGAAAGCGAGGCCCGCCGCATCTTCGATACCTATGTGGATCGAGGCGGCAACTTCATCGACACCTCGGTGAACTACACCAATGGCGCTGCCGAACAGATTCTCGGCCGCTTCGCCAAGGCAACGCGCGAACAGCTGGTACTGGCGACCAAGTACACCATGGCCCGCGATGCGGCCAACATCAACTCCGGCGGCAACCACCGTTACAACCTGGTGCGCTCGGTGGAAACCAGCCTGCGCCAGCTGGATACCGACCGCATCGACCTGATGTACGTGCATGCCTGGGACTTCACCACCCAGCCTGAAGAAGTGATGCGTGCTCTCGACGATCTCATTCGCGCCGGCAAGCTGCTGTACCTGGGCATCTGCAATACGCCCGCGTGGCGGGTGGCGCAGATGCAGACCCTGGCCGAGCTGCGTGGCTGGTCGCCGCTGGTGGCGCTGCAGATCGAGTACAGCCTGGTCGAGCGCACGGTGGAACACGAGCTGCTGCCGATGGCGCAGGCACTGGGACTGGGCGTGCTGCCGTGGTCGCCACTGGGCGGCGGCATTCTTACCGGCAAGTACAGCGCCGCGGATCTGTCCGACGACAACAGCGCGGAGGTTTCGGGCGACCGCAAGGGCGTGATCGCCTCCATCGGTCACCTCAACGCGCGTTCACTGGCAATAGCGGACGTGGTCGGCAGCGTTGCTGGCGAGCTGGGCGTCTCGCGCGCGCAGGTGGCGCTGGCATGGACACTGGCGCAACCCGGCGTTGTGTCGCCGATCATCGGCGCACGCACGCTGGCGCAGGCCGAGGACAATCTGGGCGCGCTTGCGGTGACGCTGAGCGCCGACCAGCTGCAGCGACTGGACGCCGCCAGCGCCCCTGCCCCGATCTTCCCGGAACGCTTCATCGGCCGTCCGATGGCGCAGCAGCTGATCTTCGGCTCGTCCGCACTGCAGCCGCGATAGGCCATTACCGATTGGCCGTCCAGCTCCACCAACACTCTGTAAACGGATTCGCTATTTCCTTCGCGAGCAGCATTTGCACCAATGGGGCTTTTGAAACCCTGATGACTGTCCCCCGTGGCTTCCAGCGGTTCGTCGACCAGGCTGCTGGCGAACTACAGCGACCTGGTTCAACGCAGCAACCGGATGTAAACAGCCGCGCTTTTACAGCGCAATCGTCCTGCGCACGTAAAAATTCGTAGGTACCACGCCATGCGTGGTACCCGCGCGCAGCGCGGCACAAGCATCCGAAGGCGATGCAATACGGTGCCTGGACGTGGCCGGCGTTGAGAGGCGGCCGAAGACGCGCATCAGGCGTTCATGAGGTCGGAGCGGAGAGCAGCCACGCAGGGCGTGGCTCTACGGTTTTGCAAGGGGCGTCCGCCGGCCGGTCGGACGCGGGGCCTTACGCTGCCGCCGGCATCTGCCGGATCGGGTCTGCGTGCACCTCAGTGAAATGCATCTGGTGGATCACGCCGTCCGGACCATGCGGAATGACTGCGTCCACGCGATCACGCGGGCCCACCAGGGCAACGGTGAGCAGGCCACGACCGGCCTCGACGATCAGACGGTCGCCCACATCCATGCCCATCTCATGCAGCCACGTGCCATGCAGAATGATGAAAGGAACCGGGTGGTGGTTGAGCACCGGCGGCTGCAGCACGCTGTTGCAGCACTGGCAGCGTTGATACAGCGGTTGGACTGCAGAGGTGTGGGCGCTACGGTGCGGCTTGTTGGCCTTTTGCTTACTCATGCTATGTCTCCAGCATCTGGGAATGCCCCTCGCCGGGAGGGCGAGGGGGTCGGGAGGCTAGCAACCGCACGTAGACAAACGGTGTGGCGTATTTCCCCCTCGCGAGGGTGTTGTATTAACCACCCTCCCGACCATGGGACGTACAAACAATACTGCCTACGAATGGGCTGCTAGACCCGGAGCGGACAATGCGCCGATCGCCTTCGAATGGATACGGCCATTTCCGACGCGTTTTTGCTGTCATGCGGTGTCAGTGATGGCGTGACGCGTTTGGCCCAGGATTTTTGAGACGTGGTACACATAATGGGGTGGTAGGGCATCTGTAACTGCACAGATTCCTATGCCATGCGTTGTCGTGGAGGATGACGCGAAATGCCTGAAGCAGCCACGCAGGGCGTGGCTCTACGGTTCCCGGATTTTCCTGCACGACACCGCCCGTAGGTACCACGCCCTGCGTGGTACCAGTGCAACTCGCGGCACAGACACGCGGGTCCTGACAGCGCGACCACTACTGATGCAACATGTCCACAAACGCACGCAGGGCCGAGGACATCTGCCGCTGTCGCGGGTAATACAGCACGAAGCCCGGGAACGGCTCGCTCCAGTCTTCCAGCACAGCCTGCATCTGGCCGGCATCAAGATACGGGCGGGCCGCATCTTCCAGCACGTACGCCAGACCAAAGCCGTCCAGCACCGCACGGATGATGGTGGTCTGCTCGCTCAGGGTCAGCCGCCCCTGCACGTCCAGCTCCAGCGACTGCCCGTCGCGGTCGAACTGCCACTTGTACAGGTGCCCACTGGCGAAGCGGAAGCGGATGCACTCGTGCTGCAGCAGGTCGCGCGGATGCTGCGGAGCCGGGTGGCGTTCAAGGTACGCCGGTGAGGCCACGATCATCCCGCGCAGCGGCCGGCCCAGCGGTACCGCCACCATGTCCTCGGGCACGAACTCGTGCAGGCGCACGCCGGCATCGAAGCCTTCGGAGACAATGTCGACCAACCCGTCGTTCTCGGTCAGCTCCAGGCGCACATCCGGGTGGGCATGCAGAAAGCGGGTCAGACGCGGGCCGAGCTGGGTCGGTACGGCAGCGCGCGCCGAGTTGATCCGCAGCAGACCAGCCGGGGCGGCGCGGAAGTGGTTCATTTCCTCCAGCGCGTCGCTGACCTGGTGCAGCGCCGGCTGCAGCCGGTCCAGCAGCCGCTGGCCGGCTTCAGTAAGTGCCACGCTGCGGGTGGTGCGGTGGAACAGCCCCACCCCCAGGCGTTCCTCCAGCGCGCGGATCGCGTAACTCACCGCCGAGGTGGACAGGGTCAGTTCGGCCCCGGCCTTGCGGAAGCTGCGGTGGCGGGCCACCGCCGCGAAGGCGGCCAGGTGGGTCAGGTTGTCAGTGGCCATGATTGTGCAGTCTGCCTTGATGACACATGCCGATATCGGGACTCCCGGTGCCCGGGGTGCGGGGGTATTGTAAAGCGCCTTTCCACAAACCCCAGGAGACCCCCATGTCACTTGCCCATGGCTATGCCGTGCATGACAACCAAGCCCCGCTGGTGCCGTTCACCTTCGAACGCCGCGCGGTCGGTGCCGATGACGTGCGCATCCAGATCCTCTACAGCGGCATCTGCCATTCCGACCTGCACCAGGCCCGCGACGACTGGGGCGGCGCGCTGTTCCCGATGGTGCCGGGCCACGAGATCATCGGCCGGGTCACCGAGGTCGGTGCCAATGTCACCCGCTTCAAGGTCGGCGATTTCGCCGGCGTGGGCTGCATGGTCGACTCGTGCCGTCATTGCGACGCCTGCGAACACGATCTGGAGCAGTACTGCGAGAAGGGCCCGACCTACACCTACAACAGCAAGGAACGTGGCAGCGACCAGCTGACCTACGGCGGCTATTCCGACCACGTGGTGGTGGAACAGCGCTTTGTGGTGAAGGTGTCGGAAAAGCTCGACCTGAAGGCGGCCGCACCGTTGCTGTGTGCGGGCATCACCACCTACTCGCCGCTGCGTCACTGGAAGGTCGGTCCCGGCCAGAAGGTCGGCGTGATCGGTCTGGGTGGCCTCGGCCACATGGGCGTGAAGTTCGCCAAGGCCATGGGCGCAACCGTGGTGATGATCACCACCACCCCGGAAAAGGGTGCCGACGCCAAGCGCCTGGGTGCCGATGAAGTACTGGTCTCGCGCGACCCGGCGCAGATGAAGGCGCACGCCGGCAGCTTCGATTTCCTGCTCAACACCATCCCGGTCAGCCACGACACCAACCCGTACATGTCGCTGCTCAAGCGTGATGCCACCATGTGCCTGGTCGGGGTGATCACCGAACTGGACCCGCCGCTGTACGGCTCCAGCGTGATCTTCGGCCGCAAGCACGTCACCGGCTCGGCGATCGGCGGCATGGCCGAAACCCAGGAGATGATGGACTTCTGTGCCGAACACAACATCGTCAGCGACGTGGAAGTGATCGACATCAAGACCGTCAATGAAGCCTGGGCGCGCATGGCGAAGAACGACGTGCGGTATCGCTTCGTGATCGACATGGCTACGTTGGCTGCGTAAAGCGCAAGGCGTAGAAGCCTTCGCCTGCTGATCTACGTGCTTGGGGCGGCGGGCACGTTGGTCGGTAACCACAGAACAGCAAGAAGCCGGCCATTGGCCGGCTTTTTCTTGCTTTCCGATCCGTAGTGCGCGATCTGTAGGGGGAGGGGGACGGATGCCCTCCGGAGGGACACTCCACGGCATGGGTTCGGCGCATGCGCCGAACGGGTTGGGCAGGAGGCCCAACCCCGGCCTTGCCGTATGCGCAGGACAGCGCATACGAGCAAGCCGTGGAGTAGCCTGCATGGACGTACTTGCGACGTGTCCCGGAGCGAGGGCGTCCGGCCCCCTCCCCAGCAAGGAACAATCAAAACGCCAGCCGTTCGCGCGGAAACAAATCTTAGTACGCGAACTGCGAGAACACCGGGTCCACGTTCTGGTTCCACTCGCCGTGGTACAGCGCCAGCTTGCGCTCGGCCGGGGTCAGGCCGGATTCGACGATTTCCCGCAGGACGTCGAGGAAATGGCTTTCGTCCTGGCCGTCGGCATTGCGTGCGGCACGTCGCTGCAGGCCGGCCACTGCGATCTTCACTGCCTCGCGGGCCAGGTCACGCACGGTGCCGCTGCGGAAGGGCAGGTTCATCGCCTGGCGCGGCACGCCATCGCGCAGCGCGTGGCGCTCGGTCAGACTGAAGTCCTTGACCAGATCCCACGCAGCGTCCAATGCAGTCTCGTCGTACAGCAGGCCCACCCAGAACGCCGGCAGCGCGCACAGGCGGCTCCACGGGCCGGCATCTGCACCGCGCATTTCCAGGTACTTCTTCAGGCGCACTTCCGGGAACGCCGTGGTCATGTGGTCCGACCAGTCGCGCAGCGTCGGCAGCGCGCCCGGCAGCACCGGCAGCTTGCCCTGCATGAAATCGCGGAAGCTCTGGCCGCTGGCATCGTGGTACACGCCATTGCGGTAGGAGAAGTACATCGGTACGTCGAGCAGATAGTCCACGTAACGCTCGTAACCGAAGCCGTCTTCGAAGACGAAGTCCAGCATGCCGGTGCGGTCGGCGTCGGTGTCGGTCCAGATGTGCGAACGATAGCTGAGGTAGCCGTTCGGCTTGCCCTCGGTGAACGGCGAATCGGCGAACAGCGCGGTGGCAATCGGCTGCAGCGCCAGCGACACGCGGAACTTCTTCACCATGTCCGCTTCGGTGGCGTAATCCAGGTTGACCTGCACGGTGCAGGTGCGGGTCATCATGTCCAGGCCCAGCTGGCCCACCTTCGGCATGTACTCGCGCATGATCCGGTAGCGGCCCTTCGGCATCCACGGCATGTCCGCACGCGACCACTTCGGCTGGAAACCCATTCCCAGGAAGCCCAGCTGCAGCTCGGCTGCCACCTGTGCCACCTCGTTGAGGTGGGTGCCGGTTTCCACGCAGGTCTGGTGAATGCTCTCCAGCGCCGCACCCGACAGTTCCAGCTGACCGGCCGGTTCCAGCGTCACCGATGCGCCATCACGGACCAACGCAATGGTACGGCCGCCTTCCTGCACAGGCTGCCAGTCGAAACGGGTCAGCCCGTTGAGCAGCGCCTCGATGCCGCGTTCGCCATCAAAGGTCGGCGGACGCAGGTCGTCCAGACGGAAGCCGAACTTCTCGTGTTCGGTGCCGATGCGCCACTGCGCCTTGGGCTTCTCGCCGGAGGCCAACGTGGCGACCAGTTCATTGCGGTCGGTGATCGGCGTCTCGGCGACGTGGCTGGGGCTCGACAAGGGCAGGCTCGCAGAATTCGGGGCGGGGGAACGGGATGTGGGGCTGGGGGCCCGGCATCGCAAGGGCGCACTATATCGCGGTGCCTGCGTGCATCGTGTCACCGTGGCGGGTTGCTGCATTCCACCGGATGCCCCTTGACGCTGCCCCGGCCGCGCCGGGCCGCCTACACTGTGGGCATGGCACTCACTACCCCCCTGCCCGACCCCGACCTGCTGGCCGAGATGGCCACCTTGGCCGACTGCCAGCGTGCCGAAGGCTACGCCTGCATCACCGCCCGGCGCGAACATGGCGCGTCATCGGTGGAGATTCCGCAGCCACAGTTCGCCATTCTGCTGCAGGGGCGCAAACAGGTCAGCACCGCCCAGCAGTCATTGACCTTCGTGCCCGGCGATCTGTTTCTGATCACCCAGCGCTGCCGCATTGATGTGGTCAACATTCCCGATCCGGCCAGCGGCGTGTACCTGAGCGCGATAGTGCCGCTGTGCAGTGAAGCGCTCAGTGCGGCGCGCACGCTCTGGAACGAACCGCTGCCTGCTGCTGGCCTGCCGCTGGCACAACTGGCGCTGGATGCCCACGCCGACACCCTGCGGCAGTGGCGTGCGGCACTGGAACGTGGGCACTACGCCGAAGCGCGGCTGGCCCTGGCTACCTTGATCGTGGCGTTCTGCCGCCGTGGCCACGGCAGTCTGTTGCTGCCGCCCGAACCGAGCCTGGGCGAGCGCCTGCGCGATCTGATCGCTGCCCAGCCCGAACGCGACTGGCAGTCGCATGACTTTGAAAGCCACCTTGGCATGAGCGGGGCCACCCTGCGCCGACGCCTGGCCAGCGAACAGCTGAGCGTGCGTGAGCTCATTGCCGACGCGCGCCTGGCATATGCCATGCAACTGCTTTACACGACCCGCCTGCCGCTGAAGACGGTGGCCGCCCGCGTGGGATATCGCTCGCTGGGCAGCTTCAACCGGCGCTTTGCCGCCCGCTATGGGCTGGAGCCGGCGGAGATCGGCAACAGCTGAGGCTGGCGAGCGGTTCGCGCGGCATTGTGAGCGCATCGCGCGAAGCGACCGGGGCAGGATGGCGCTGTCGCGGCAGTGCCGCATTGCCAGGAGGCTTTCATGGCGGGTTTTTCAATTCGTGGGTTGGTCTGCTTTGTGGCCGGGCATGGCCCGGCACTACTGTTGGCGGGGGTGGCACAGGCTGCGACAGGCCATGTGGTCGAACAACAGGTGCCCGGCGTCTATCACCAGCAGATCGGCACGTTGCAGGTCACCGCCCTGTTCGATGGCACCGTGGCGCTGGGCCGGCAGGAACTGGTCGGTATTGAACCCGGCGCGGTGACCCGCCTGCTCGATCACCGCTACGTGCCCGAGGACGGCAAGGGCCTGCAGACCGCGGTAAACGCCTATCTGGTGCAACGCGGCCGGCATCTGACCCTGGTCGATACCGGCACTGCGCAGTGCTTCGGTCCCGGTCTGGGCCAGGTGCTGGGCAATCTACGCGCCGCCGGTCATGACCCGGCCGAGGTCGACGATGTGCTGCTGACCCACGCCCACCCGGACCACCTGTGTGGCCTGCTTGATGCCAATGGCAAAGCGGCCTACCCCAACGCCACGGTGTGGCTGTCGCGGGCCGACGCCGACTACTGGTTGAATCCGGCCAGCGAGGCCGCCGCGCCGCAGGGCGTGCGCTTTGCCTTCGCCCTGGCCCGTGAGGCCGTTGCGCCGTATGACGCGGCCGGCAAGGTCAGGCGCTTCAGCGCAGGTCAGGCGCTGCCTGCTGGGGTGAACGCACTGGACAGCCATGGGCACACCCCTGGCCATGTGTCCTGGCAGCTGGATGGTGGCAGCCAGCAGTTGCTGGTGTGGGGCGACATCGTGCACTTCCACGCGGTGCAGTTCGCGCAACCAACCGCCAGCTATGAGGCCGATAGCGACAGGGCCGCAGCGATTGCGAGCCGTCGCGCGATGATGGCGCAGGCGGCCGACCACGGCTGGTGGGTGGCGGGTGCGCACCTGCCCTTCCCGGGATTGGGTCATGTGCGACACGAAGGCGACGCCTTCGTGTGGGTGCCGGGCGAATTTTCGCCGTTGCCGGCGCGGTGATGGCGCGGGTATCGACCAACGGTCGATACCTACCGGTCGTAGCGCCCGACTGTTGGTCGGGCGGCGACGGTCATGCGGTTTCGGGGGCCGGTTTGTTCAAGCCCAGCCAGCCGCCAATGATGCCGCGCGCCTCGTCCACGCCCTGGCGGGACGGGCCCGAGAAGGTCTGCACGCTGACGGTATCACCGAATGAGGACTGCAGTTCCTTGCGCACCTTCTGCAGGGCATTGCCCTGCTGGCCACGGCCGAGCTTGTCGGCCTTTGTCAGCAGCGCGTGCGCGGGCAGGCCGCGCTGCACGGCGTAGGCCAGCATCTGCCGGTCGTAGTCCTTCAGCGGGTGGCGGATGTCCATCACCACCACCAGCCCGCGCAGTGCCTGGCGGGTGCGGAAGTACTGGTCGATGAAAGCCTGCCAATGCGCCTGCAGGTCCAGCGGCACCTTGGCGTAGCCGTAACCGGGCAGATCGACCAGCTTGGCCTCCGGGGTGACCTCGAAGAACACCAGCTGCTGGGTGCGGCCGGGGGTCTTGGAGACCCGGGCCAGGCCGTTCTGGCGGGTCAGGGCGTTGAGGGCACTGGACTTGCCAGCGTTGGAGCGACCGGCAAAAGCGACTTCGGCCCCGACGTCGTCCGGCAATTGCCGGAGGTTGTGGGCCGAAAGCAGGTAATGGGCGCGTTCTAGGAGCAATGACATGTGCATAGGATCGCATGTCCGGGCCGGAAGCGCCGCTGCCGGCGGTTTTTGCCGCACTGCCGCGTTGACCCCGGCGCAAACCGGCATGGATAATCGGCCGATCCCCGCGGGTGCACCCTGCACCTGCCAGG
Source organism: Stenotrophomonas sp. (assembly GCA_039592995.1). GTDB lineage: Bacteria > Pseudomonadota > Gammaproteobacteria > Xanthomonadales > Xanthomonadaceae > Stenotrophomonas. Next base: position 52,448 of record JBCNQC010000011.1, read on the forward strand.
CCGGTCCACACGGAGCTTCCGCATGCGCCATGCTCGCGTTCTTGCCGTTTCCGCTGTTGCTGTATCGCTGCTGGCCGCTGTTGCGGTCGCCCAGACGTCCATCACCCCGTTGCCCGACAACGCGCCGGTGAAAACCGCCTCGCTCGAGGTCGATTTCAGCAAGACCACCTGGGGTGACCCCAAGGCCGGCCAGACCAAGGCCGCGGCCTGTGCTGCCTGCCACTCGGCCGATGGCAACTCCACTGTGGAGATGTATCCCAGCATTGCCGGCCAGAGCGAACGCTACGTGGCCCAGCAGATCGCGCTGATCGCCAACGGCCAGCGCAGTTCCGGAGCCGCGGCGGCGATGGTGCCGTTCGTGCAGGACCTCACCCCGCAGGACATGCGCGACATTGGTGCCTTCTTCGCCACGCAGAAGGCCAGCGCCGGCCTGGCCGACGACGGCGTGGTCGCCGACGGTCCCTACAAGGGCCTGAAGTTCTACGAGATCGGCCAGCAGCTCTATCGCGGTGGCAACGCCGAACGCGGCATTCCGGCCTGCATGGCCTGCCACGGGCCCACCGGAGCCGGCAATCCCGGCCCGGCCTACCCGCACATTGGCGGCCAGCACGCCAGTTATGTGGCGCGCCGGCTGCAGGAATACCAGGCCGGGGTGACCCAGGAAACCGACAAGGCCCACTTCCAGATCATGGCCAGCATCGCCAAGTCGTTGACCGAACAGGAAATCCAGGCACTGGGCAGCTATCTGCAGGGGCTGCACAACCGTGCCGACGACGTTGCCGGCGTGCCTGCCCGCGCGCCCTGAACCGTTCGCCCGCGACCGACGGCAGGTGCGCCTGCCGCTTCGGCAGGGTATGTTCCCCTTCACGCCGGCATCAGGCCGGCGTTGTTTTTTCCGATGGAGATGGATGTTGAAGACGCTGATCCCCCGCCTGATGCTGTTGCTGCTGGCTGTGACCCCGCTGGCCGTGCTGGCCGCCCCTTCCGGACCGCTGGTGGAAGGCACTGATTACAAGGTGCTGGCCCAGCCCGGCACATTTGCTCCCGCCAGCGGCAGGATCGAAGTGGTGGAGGTGTTCGGCTACACCTGCCCGCACTGCGCGCACTTCGAGCCGAAGCTGGAAGCCTGGGCGAAGAAGCTGCCGAAGGACGTCAACTTCATTCCGGTGCCGGCGGCATTCGGCGGTCCGTGGGATTCCTTCGCGCGCGCCTATTACGCCGCCGAACAGGTCGGCGTGGCCCAGCGCAGCCATGCGGCCATGTTCAAGGCCCTGCATCAGGATGGCTCGCTGCCCATGCAGAACATCGCGCCGGACGAGCTGGCCACCTTTTACCAGGCCTATGGCGTGGAGCCGGCGCAGTACATCGCCGCACTGAAAAGTGACGCCGTGGAACAGAAGCTGGCGGCCGCGCGCGCCTTTGCCAAGCGCACCCAGATTCCGGGCACGCCGTCGATGATCGTCAACGGCAAGTACCTGGTCACCGGCGACACCTTTGACGACCAGCTGCGCATTGCCAGCGCGCTGATCGCCCGCGAACGCGCAGGCAAGGCTCGCTGAACCGTCACACCCTGTGCACGCGGCGGTGCGCTGACCGCGTGTCATCATTTCCCCCTGGCCGGTGCATGACGCACCGGCCTTCCCCTGCTCAATTGCTGGAGATGCTTCCATGAAGACCCGTTTCGCCCTCGCCCTGATGGCCCTGCTGCCGATCCTGGCCGCCTGCCAGGCCAAGGACGGTACCGAGAACACCGCCACCCCGGCAGCTCCGGCCACCACCGAAGCCCCGGCCGACGCCACCCCGGAAACCACCGCAGCCAGCGGCGAGACGGCAGCGGCGGAAACCGCAGCGGCTGAAGCGGGCGCACAGGCTGACACCACCGCGCCGGCGGCAGCACCGGCAGCGTCCAAGCCGGTCGGCCCGGAACCGGTGGAAGGCACCGACTACGTGGTGCTGAAAGCAGGCGCACCGTTCGCCCCGGCCACCGGCAAGATTGAAGTGGCTGAGGTCTTCGGCTTTGTCTGCCCGGCCTGCAATGCGTTCCAGCCGAAGATCGCGGCCTGGAAGGCCGGCCTGCCGAGCGACGTCAACTTCGTCTACGTGCCGGCCATGTTCGGCGGCACCTGGGACAACTACGCCAAGGCCTTCTACGCTGCGCAGAACCTGGGCGTTGAAGAAAAGACCCACGACGCGCTGTACGCCGCGATCCACGTCACCCAGGAGCTGAAGGGCGAACGCGGTCGTGACACTCCCGAAGACATCGCCGCCTTCTACGCCAAGCACGGCGTCGATGCGAAGAAGTTCCTGGCCGAAATGAACGGCTTCTCGGTCAACGGCCAGACCAGCAAGGCCAAGCAGTTCGCACAGCGCAGCGAAATCACCGGCACCCCGTCGGTCATCGTCAATGGCAAGTACCTGGTCAAGGGCAAGAGCTTCGACGACATGCTGCGCATTGCCGACCACCTGATCGCCCGCGAGCGCGCTGCCAAGGGCAGCTGAGTTCGAACGCAACAAGAGAAACCGTGGTGACAACCCCCAACACCCGGACCCTGCGTCTGCTGACGGCCAACATCCAGGCCGGCTCCAGTACCCGCCGGTACAGCGACTACGTGACCCGCAGCTGGTCACATGCGCTGCCGGCGGGACGCAAACGGTCCAGCCTGGATGCCATTGCCCAGCTGGCCCGTGGTCATGACATTGTCGGCCTGCAGGAGGCCGACCCTGGCAGCCTGCGCTCGGGCTTCACCAACCAGACCCACTATCTGGCCGAGCGCGCCGGCTTCAACTACTGGAGCCACCAACCCAACCGCCGCATGGGCGGGGTGGCCTCCAGCGCCAACGGGCTGCTGAGCCGGCTGGAGCCGGTGGAAGTGCAGGACCACGCCCTGCCCGGCCGCATTGGCGGGCGCGGCGTGCTGCTGGCCAAGTTCGGCGATGGCAACGAAGGCCTGATGGTGGCGGTGGCCCACCTGTCACTCGGCACCAATTCGCGGATGTCGCAGCTGGCGTTCATTGCCGAGCTGTTGAGCGACCACCCGAACGCGGTGCTGATGGGTGACTTCAACTGCCTGGCCGACCGTCCGGAAATGCAGGCGCTGTACCAGAAGACCACCCTGCAGCCGCCCGGCTGCGCGGTGCCGACCTTCCCCAGCTGGCGGCCGGATCGGGCCATCGACCACATTCTGCTCAGCAGCAGCCTGCTGCAGCGCAGTGCCGAGGCGGTGCCGGCGGCGTACTCGGACCATCTGGCGCTGGCGATGGAGATTGAGGTTCCAATAAGCGCGGTGCGCTGAATCCTGCGCGTGCTGACCGGCATTGTTTAATTGATCGTAGAGCCACGCCCTGCGTGGCTTCGACCATGTCGGGGAGCGCCAAGCCACGCAGGGCGTGGCTCTACGTCAGGTGTTGATCGGCATCTGGGTGGGTTTTGCCGTCAACGTACTGCCCACCGAAGCCATCACCGTGCAGCCAATCGCCGCCCATTGCAGCGCGGTGAGATGCTCGTGCAGCAACCCCATTGCCAGTACAGCGGCCATCGCCGGTTCCATGCTGATCAGAATGCCGAAGGTTTCCTTCGGCAGCCGCTTGAGCGCCATCATTTCCAGCCACATCGGAATCGCGCTGGAGACAATCGCCACGCCCAGCCCGAACAGCAGGATACCCGGGTCCAGCAACGCCATTCCGGCATGCGCCACGCCCACCGGCACCACCACCAGCGCCGCAGCACACATGCCCAGTGACACCGTGTGACCGGCCGGCAGATGCCCGGCGCGCTTGCCGAAGATGATGTACATCGCCCAGCAGGCGGCCGCACCCAGCGCGTACATCACCCCGGTGGGGTCCAGCGGCTCGCCATGGCCCAGCGGCAGCAGCAACAGCAGGCCGGCCAACGCGCAACCGACCCAGAGGAAATCAACCGGACGGCGCGAGGACCACATGGCCACCGCCAACGGGCCACAGAATTCGATGGCCACGGCAATTCCGAACGGGATCGTGCGCAGCGCCATGTAGAACATCAGGTTCATCGCGCCCAAGGTCAGCCCGTAGCGCAGAATCGCGCCGCCATCGGTGCGGCTGGTGGTCCATCGCCAGGGGCGGAACACCGCCAGCAGCACCAGCGCGGAGAATCCCACGCGCAGCGCGCTGGTGCCTTGGGCACCGATCAAGGGAAACAGTTGTTTGGCGAACGAGGTGCCGACCGCGAGCGCGGTGACGGAGCCCAGTACGGCCAGAACGGGAAGCAGGGAGGCGTGGCGCGAAGTCGACATCGCGGGAGGATAGAGCCGAATGGGACGGCCGGATATGCCGTAGAGCCACGCCCTGCGTGGCTGCAATCCCGCTGGACACCGCGAAGCCACGCAGGGCGTGGCTCTACGGGCCTTTCACCGCGGCTTCAATTCGGGCCACGTCGATCTTCGTCATTGTCATCATTGCCTCGAAAGCGCGCTTGGCCGCAGCAGGATCACTGCCGGTGAAGGCCTCGGTCAGCACCCGCGGGGTGATCTGCCAGGACAGTCCCCACCGATCGCGACACCAGCCGCAGGCGCTTTCCTGTCCGCCGTTGCCGACAATGGCGTCCCAGTAGCGGTCGGTCTCGGCCTGGTCGTCGGTAGCCACCTGGAAGGAGAACGCCTCGCTGTGCTTGAACGCCGGCCCGCCGTTCAAGCCGATGCAGGGAATGCCCAGCACGGTGAAATCCACGGTCAGCACATCGCCGGCCTTGCCGGCCGGGTAATCGGACGGCGCGCGGTGCACCGCATTGACTGCGCTGTCCGGGAAAGTGGCCGCATAGAAGGTGGCCGCGTCCAGCGCGGTGCCGTCGTACCAGAGACAGATCGTGTTCTTGGGAATCATCAGGCGCTCCCGCCGGTGGAATGCCCGTCATCCTGGCCCCCGGGGTGTTAAGACTGGGCCAGAAGCGCGACTGGTTGTCGCATTGCGCCTGACAATGATTCGCATTAACATAGTGTGATCCCGTTCGCAGCCAGGAAGGCGCGGCGGCGATCAGTAGCCGAGCCCGGTGCTTTGAAATCAAGGCCCAGCCACGACCTGCCCCCACCTATCTAGTGCGCCGCCTGGCTCAGCGTGGAGAGTTGCCTGGCGCGCCCAGCTGCCCAGGAACCGCTGATGACCCGTCGCACCGCCGTGCTGTCCCGCCGCCTGCCCCACCGCCGCCTGCCGCAGGCGCTGCTGGTCGCGCTGGCCACCTTTGCTGCCGCCCCGGCCTTTGCCCAGGACAGCACCGATGCCACCACCCTGGACAAGATCGTGGTCAAGGGCGAGCGCGCGGAAGGGTTCTCGGTGCGTCGCACCTCGGCCGGCACCCGCTTCAACCTCGCCCCGCGCGAGATTCCGCAGTCGATCAGCATCATCAGCCACCAGCGCATCGAGGATCAGAACCTCGACGACATTCTGGACGTGCTGAGCAACACCACCGGCGTCAGCAGCACCCAGTCCGACACCGAGCGCACCGAGTTCTACGCGCGCGGCTTCTACATCGACAGCTACCAGTTCGACAACCTGCCCACGCAGATGGTGCAGAACTGGAGCTACGGCGATTCCGGCCTGGATCTGGCCATCTATGACCGCGTGGAAATCGTGCGCGGCTCCACCGGCCTGCTGACCGGCGCGGGCAACCCGTCGGCCTCGGTCAACCTGATCCGCAAGCACGCCGACAGCGCCGAACTGACCGGCAGCGTCTCGGTCAACGTCGGCAGCTGGGGCCGTACCCGCAGCACCGTCGACGTGACCACGCCGCTGAACAGGAGCGGCTCGGTGCGCGCGCGCGTGATCGGCAGCTATCTGGACACCGAATCGCAGATGGACCGCTATGACCAGCACAAGACGCTGGGCTATGCGGTGATCGACGCCGACCTGACCCCGGACACCCAGCTGAGCGTGGGCTACGACTACCAGCAGAAGCGTGCCAATGGCGCGACCTGGGGTGGCTTCCCGATGCTGTACTCCGACGGCAGCTCGACCGGTTACGACGAATCGTTCAACTCGGCTGCCAAGTGGACCTATTGGGACACCACCAGCAAGCGCGCGTTCGCCACGTTGGAACATGACTTCAATGAGGACTGGATGGTCCGCATCGGCGCGACCCATGACGAAACCAAGGCCGACGACAAGCTGTTCTACCCGGCCTACAACGACTGGGTCACCGGCGCGTCGCTGTTCGACCGCGAAACCGGTGCTGGCATTACCCCTTCGGCAGGCTTCTACAACACCGAGCGCAAGGTCAACGCGGTCGACGGCTACTTCAGCGGCGCGTTTGAGCTGTTCGGTCTGAAGCACGAAGTGATGGGCGGCCTGAGCTACAACAAGCGCGAATACCTCAATGCCGGCAGCTATGTTGTTGGTGGCCCCACCTTGGGTTGGAACCCATTCACCAGCTACCTGAACTGGACCGGCGACATCAGCGAACCGAACTGGGGTGACATGGCACAGCAGAGCCGCGGCACCATCACCCAGAAGGGTGCCTATGCCGCGACCCGTCTGTCGTTGGCCGAGCCGCTGAAGCTGATCCTGGGCGCGCGCTACACCGACTGGAGCCTGGATGGCATTGAAGGCATCACGGTCAGCAAGTTCAGCCACAAGGTCACCACGCCTTATGCCGGTCTGGTGTATGACTTCAATGACACCTGGAGCACGTATGCCTCGTACACCGAGATATTCCAACCGCAGACCCTGCGCAACCAGCAGGGCGGCTATCTGGACCCGGTGGACGGCAAGAGCTACGAAGTCGGCGTCAAGGCAGCGTGGTTCGATGATCGCCTGAATGCCTCGGCGGCCGTGTTCCGCATCGAGCAGGACAACGTTGGCCAGGCAACCAACATTCCGGTCAACGGAAGCTTGAACGAGTTCGCCTACATCGGCGCGCGCGGCACCGTCAGCCGCGGCTTCGAAGTGGAAGTGAACGGTGAGCTGGCTCCGGGCTGGAACGCCAGCTTCGGTGCATCGCGTTACGTGGCCAAGGACGCCGACGGCACCGACATCAACACCCGTCTGCCGCAGACCGCGATCAAGCTGTTCACCAGCTACACCCCGCAGTCGATGACCGACCTGACCTTCGGTGGTGGTGCCAACTGGCAGAACCGCATCTACTACCCGGTGCCGGCGTACGGGCAGATCGAACAGGGTGGCTATGCACTGGTGAATGCCTTCGTGCGTTACCGTCTGGCTCCCCAGTTCAGCGTGCAGGCGAATCTGAACAACCTGCTGGACAAGAAGTACCTGTCGCAGGTGAATGGCTACGGTGCTTTCGGCGACGAGCGTAACGGTTCGATCACGTTTACCTGGTCGTTCTGATTCGTGCGCAAATCCGCGTAGAGCCGGGCTTGCCCGGCTGCACGGAACAACACCGCATCACCCACAAGGCCGGGGACTCCCCGGCTTTGTGCATTCCCTGCTCGGTATTCTTACCGTTCCGGTGACAGCACTTCTTCGGATGCCCGGTGCGCCGACGCGCCCTACCCTGCCCGGACCTCCCCGTGCAGGACGACGCTCATGGCCGCCCGGAAACCGAACATTCTGTTCGTGATGGCTGACGACATCGGCTGGTTCAACATCAGCTGCAACCATCACGGCGTGATGGGATACCAGACCCCCAACATCGATCGCATCGCACGTGAAGGGGCCAATTTCACCGACTTCTACGGCCAGCAGAGCTGCACCGCCGGGCGCGCCGCCTTCATCACCGGGCAGTCGCCGATCCGGACCGGTCTGACCAAGGTCGGGATGCCCGGTGCCACCTTGGGGCTGAGCTTTGAGGACCCGTCTGTTGGCGAATTCATGAAGCACTTCGGCTACGCCACCGGCCAGTTCGGCAAGAACCATCTGGGCGACCGCAACGAGCACCTGCCTACGGTACACGGCTTCGATGAGTTCTTTGGCAACCTGTACCACCTCAACGCCGAGGAAGAACCGGAGTATCCGAACTATCCCAAGGACCCCGCGTTCCTTAAGAAATATGGTCCGCGCGGTGTACTCAAGTGCAAGGCCATCGACAAGGAAGACGCCACCGTCGACGAACAGTTCGGCAAGGTCGGCCGGCAGCAGATCGAGAACACCGGCCCGCTGACCCGCAAGCGCATGGAGACCGTGGATGAGGAGTTCCTCGCATCCGCCCTGGACTTCATCACGCGCAAGTCGCAGGCCAACGAGCCGTGGTTCTGCTACTTCAACCCCACCCGCATGCACGTGTTCACCCACCTCAAGCCAGCATCGCAGGGTGTGACCGGACTGGGCACCTACCCGGACGGCATGGTCGAACTGGATGGTTACGTCGGCCAACTGCTCGACAAGCTGGACGAACTGAAGGTCGCTGACAACACCATCGTCGTATTCACCACCGACAACGGGGCCGAAGTGTGCACCTGGCCCGACGGCGGCACGACCCCCTTCCGTGGCGAGAAGGACAGCAACTGGGAAGGTGGCTGGCGGGTGCCGTGCGTGATGCGCTGGCCGGGCGTGATCGAACCGGGACGGGTGATCAACGACATCGCCTCGTTGCAGGATTTCATTCCCACCTTCGCTGCCGCCAATGACGAGCCGGACCTGGTCGAAAAGGTGAAGAAGGGCTACAGCATGGGCGGGCGCAGCTACAAGGTGCACATGGACGGGGTCAATCTGCTGCCCTATTTGTCGGGCAAGAGCCACGAAGCCCCACGCGAAGGCTTCATCTACTGGAGCGACGACGGCGAATGCATGGGCGTGCGCCTGGGGCGCTGGAAGGTGGTGTTTGCCGAGCAGCGCGCGGTGGGCCTGCAGAGCTGGCGTGAACCGCTGTCGGAAATGCGAATTCCGAAGTTCTTCGACCTGCGTGCCGATCCGTTCGAACGCGGTGAGGAAAGCTTCAAGTACAACGACTGGTTCCTCGAGCAGAACTTCCTGCTGTATGCCGCACCGCCGATGCTGGCGCAGTGGTTGCAGAGCTTCAAGGAGTTCCCGCCACGTGCGCGCGCCGCCAGTTTCAGCATCGACCGGGTGATGGACGCGATGTTGCCGAAGGCGTGACACATAGAGCCGGGCATGCCCGGCTTGCCGCATTCAGCCGGGCAAGCCCGGCTCTACGAAAAGCACCTCATCGAGCGTGTCGAAGTATCCCTTCAAACGAAAGGGCACCGGGTGTCGCCCGGTGCCCTCCCTGCATCAGAACCGCAGGTCCGCGCGCAGGTACCAGTAACGCCCACGCGGAATGTCGTATGTGGACGCGTCATATCCGTTCAACGAACACGACAGGCAGATCGGCGGATCCTTGTCGAACGCATTGTTCAACCCCGCACTCACCTGCAGCCCCTTCATCCAGTCGAACTTATAGCCCACCTGGAAGTCGTGGTACGTGGTCGCCGAAAGCGTATTCGTGCCGGTCGCCTGATCACTGCAGACGTCGAAGGTCGACGCATCGCCGCACTGTTCCTTCAGCTCGGAAATATGCCGCACCGTCCACGATGCGTTCCACGCACCCAGGCTCCAGCCCAGCGTGGCGTTGCTGGTCCATTCCGGAATCGAGCTGTTGACCACTTCGATACCCGGTTCCTGCGGCTGCCGCTGCCCGGCCGCACCCAGCGCCTCGTAACGGCCGACGAAGGTGTTCTGCCAGCCGATCTTGAACTGGCCGATGTCGCTCTGCGGCAGCGTCCAGAACAGGTCGACGTCCCAACCGTCGGTCTTGATCGAACCCAGGTTGGTCAGGCGGTTGTTGAAGGCGCTGACCGCGCCGGTGCTGGCACGACTGATGCCGTCGCAGTACACCGAATCCAGCGTGTCCACGCACAGATCAAGCTGGGTCTGCGCATCGATGGCCTGGATCGCCCCTTCAATGTGGTGGCGATAGAAGGTCACTTCCACATCGAAACGTTCCGACCATGTGGTGTTGCTGCCGAACCACGGGCTCCACACGAAGCCGGCACTGAAGCTGCGCGAACGCTCCGGATCCAGTTCGGGGTTGCCACCGGTGGTGACCGAGATCTGCGAGTTGGCCTGCTGGAAGCCGGTCGGCACACCCAGCGCGGCGCAGTTGGCCGCGCTGCCACGCGGTGGCGTGCCGCCCAGGCCCACCGAGCAGGGATCGAACAGCTGCAGGTCGGCACGCGCCGCCGAGCCGTACAGCTCACCAATGGACGGCGCACGGAAGCCTTCTGCGTAGCTGGTGCGCAGCACGAAGTCGTTGGTCACCTGCCAGCGCAGGCCGTACTTGGGCGTGAACTCGCCACCGAAGGTCGAGTAGTCCGAATAACGCCCCGCCAGGCTCAGATCCATCTTCGAGCCGATCTCGGTGTTGGCGAAGATCGGAACGCTCAACTCCAGGTACGCTTCGTTGACGTCATACGAACCGGAGGTCGGCAACGACGGCACGCCGTTGTAATGGCCGCGCACGGTCAGCGGATCGGGATTGTAAGAGCCTTCGTACTTGCGGTACTCGTAACCGGTAGCGAACGACACCGGGCCGGCCGGCAGGTTGAACAGGTCGCTGCTCAGATTGGCGGTGAACAGACTGAGCTCATTGACGCTGCGGTCGCGCACCACCGGCTGGATCCACTGCAGCATGGCCGGCGTGATGGTGCCCGGGCCACCGAAGATGTTCAGCGGCACGCAGCCCGGCGTCGCCGCACAGACAGCGGGGTCGCCCAACGCCATGTTCACCTTGTAGATGTCATAGCTGCCGTAGTTGGTCTGCTCGGCCTTGTTCTTGCTGTACATGCCGTTGACGTCCCAGTACCAGCTGCGGCTGGCCGCCTCGAAGTTGCCGACCAGGCCGGTGGCGAAGTACTGGGTGTTCACTTCCTGCTCGAACACGCGCGCGCCGCCTTCGACCGGACGGCGGCCCACCATGCTCAGGTTGCTGGACGAATCCAGGTCGAAGCCGAACGGGTTGTAGGGATTCAGTGCCGAGATGACGATGTTGTCGGCCAGCGGATTGCCGGTGGCACCGTCAGGACCGAAGAACAGTGGTTCCGGTGCGGCCTGGTTGGTCGATTCGCGGCGATTGCCCAGCGCCTTGATGTACCACTGCACGTTGTCGGTGATGTCAAAGCGGAACTGGCCGAAGATGCCCTTGCGCTCGGACGGGGTCAGCAGCAGGTTGTACTCGGCGAAGTTGAAGCGGTCCGCCGTGGCGAAGCAGTGGTAATCATCGGTGCGGTCACAACCGCCGACGCCATTGAAGGTGGGATTGGTCACCCCGGTATTGGGCGTGATGTTGTAGTCGATCCCTGTATTGGGGTCGGTGAACATGAAGCGGCCATTCGGCGTGGCCGAGCTGCCGAAGGTCAGCCCGGTGCCCGGAATCGGCACGCGCGACTGCTCGCGGGTGCTGGCATACACCGGGTCCTGCTTGGTCCAGCTGGCACCCAGGAACAGGCTGTAGCGGTCACCGCTGGTGCCCCAGGCCAGGTCCACACCCTTCTGGGTGCCGTCGCCCTTGCTGTATTCGCCGTAGTTCAGGGTGACCTGCCCACCGTCGAATTCGCGGCGGGTGATGATGTTGACCACGCCGGCAATGGCGTCGGAGCCATACAGCGAAGACGCGCCATCTTCGAGCACTTCAATGCGCTCGACGATGGCCAGGGGGATGGTGTTGAGGTCGGTGGCCGCGCCGACGCCAGAGGCTGAGGACTCGTTCACCCAGCGGATGCCGTCCACCAGCACCAGCACACGCTTGGCCCCCAGGTGACGCAGGTCGACCTGGGCCGAACCGGCCCCCACGCCGCTGCCGTCAGGGGGGAAGCCGAAGTTGCCGGAAGAGTTGAACTTGGCGTTCAGCGCCGAGCCGGAACCGGTCAGCTGCTGCAGCACTTCGCCGATGGAGTTCAGGCCGGTCTGCTCGATCTGCTCGCGGCTGAGGGTCTGGATCGGCACCTGGCCTTCGACTTCGGCGCGCTTGATGCGGGTACCGGTGACGTCGACACGGTCCAGTTCGGTGGTGGGGCGGGGTGTTTCCTGGGCGCTGGCCAGCGCGGGTACAACCAACAGGCACAACGCGACAGCAACCGCCAAGGGGCGGTGATGCGGGGTGTTCATTCGCTCTCTCTCCAAAGGAATGTTGGTTTTGGTGCCGGCCGGCTCCCCCTTAGAGCCTGCCAACCCTTCCTTTGTAAACAACCTGTAAAGATGAAGGCGTGATGAAATCCCGCTTTCACGCGGGTTTTACAAAAAAAGGGAGCCGGCGAGCGGCCGGCCCCCGCAATACCGCTTACCTCACAAAGCTGATGCGATCCATATGCGTGTTACTGGCCGCTGCCAGCACCTTTGCCATCACGTCGTATTCGGCCTCCGGGCTGGTGTCGATGCGCAGCACCGGCAGGTTGCCGGCGTTGGTCTGGGCCACGTCCTGCATGCGCGCCTGCAGCGAAGACACGGCGACCGCCTGCCCGTTCCAGAACACCTGGTTGCCGGCATCCACCCGCAGTTCAATCGGCGGGGGTGGGTCGATGGGCGGGGCGATATCGGTACGTTGCGGGAGATTGACCGGAATCGGCCGGGCGATCATCGGTGCGGTCACGATGAAGATGATCAACAACACCAGCATGACGTCGACCAGCGGGGTGACGTTGATGTCGGCCAAGGGGCCGGAAGAGGTGGAGCCTGCTGCGCTGAATGCCATGGTGATATCCCCGTATTGAAACGATATGGATTCCCGGTAGCGCACGACCGTTGGTCGTGCGTCCCCGACATTACGCCTGCGCCAGCCACGTGTTCAGGCACTGCTGAAGTTACGTTCATCCACCGGTAGGTTTACCTACGCCGGCCTTCACCCCGGCCCGCTATCCTTTCGGCATGAATCGACTTCCCCCGCTCCTGCTCAGCGCAGCCGCCGTCGCCCTGGCCGGCATCTTCCCGGCCACCGCACAGAACCTGGACGCGCAGCGCGCGCAGGTCAAAGCCGCCATCGACAACGCCGAGCGCGGCCAGTTCGATGCCGGGCAGGCCCGCACCCTCAGCCAGCACCCACTGTATGGCTGGCTGGAGTACGCGAACCTGCGCCGCAACATCGACAGCGTGACCAGCGCACAGGCCCAGGACTTCCTGAAGCGCTACGACGGCCAGGCGGTGGCCGGCAGCTTCCGCAGCGTGTGGCTGCCGGCGCTGGCGCGCCGACAGGACTGGCCGACCCTGCTGGCCAACTGGGCCCCCACCGACAACGTCGGCCTGCGCTGCGCGCGGCTCAATGCCCTGCAGGCCACCGGCAAGGCCGACGCGCAATGGGTGAGCGATGCCCAGGCACTGTGGAAGAGCAGCGGCAAGTCATTGCCCGATGCCTGCGATCCGGTATTCGCCGTACTGGATGCCAAGGGGGGGCTCAGCGCGGAGCTGCGCTGGGCGCGGATTGATGCCGCGGCCGATGAGCAGCAGCCGGCGGTGATGCGCAGCGCCGCGCGCGGGCTGCCGGCTGCCGACCTGGCACTGGCCAACACCTATGCTGCCTTCGTCGACAAGCCCAACGCCAGCGCACTGAACTGGCCGCGCAACGAGCGCAGCCGGCGCATTGCCACCGATGGCCTGGCCAAACTCGCCAAGGCCGACCCGGATGCCACCGAGCAGCAGCTGCCGCAGTATGCCAATGCGCTGCAGCTGAGCCCGGCCCAGCAGGCTCAGGTGCGTTACCAGATCGCGCTGTGGACCGTGGCCTCGTATGGCCCCGAGTCCGCACGCCGGCTCAACGCCGTGCCTGATTCGGCGTACGACGAGCGCCTGCACGAATGGCGTGCCCGCGAAGCGCTGTCACGCGGCGACTGGCCGGCCGCGCTCACCGCGATCCGCAAGATGGGCCCGACCCAGCGCAACGATTCGCGCTGGCGTTATTTCGAGGCCCGCATGCTGGACAAGACCGGCAAGCGCGCCGAAGCGCAGCCGTTGTTCCGTGAGGCCGCCCGCTCGGCCACTTTCCACGGCTTCCTCGCCGCCGACCAGCTCGGCCTGGGCAGCTACACGTTGTGCCCGTGGGAACCCAACGACAGCGCCCAGGCACAGGCCACCATCGCGCGCGACCCGGCCATCGTGCGCGCCATGGAACTGTTCAAGATCGAGCGCAACGGCTGGGCGGTGGCCGAGTGGAACGACGCGCTGAGCCGCTTCGATGCCACCCAGCGCCGCATCGCGGTGGAAGTGGCACGCGACAACGGCTGGTTCGACCGCGCCGTGTTCTCGCTGGGCAAAACACCGGAAGAGCAGCGCCTGTACAGCCTGCGTTTCCCGCTTCACCATGACGCCGCGATCCGACGCGAGTCGGCCCGCCATGCCATCGACCCCGCCTGGGTCGCTGCCGAGATCCGTGCGGAGAGCATCTTCAATCCCAAAGCACGCTCGCCGGCCAACGCCATGGGCCTCATGCAGGTGCTGCCTGCCACCGGAGCCAGCGTGGCCAAGTCGATCGGCCTGGTGAACTACGGCGGTGCAGCCAGCCTGTACGACCCGGACACCAACATCGCGCTGGGCACCGCCTATCTGCGCCAGCTGATGAACAAGTACGACGGCCTGCCCTACGTGACCATCGCCGCCTACAACGCCGGGCCCACCCCGACCGCACGCTGGCAGTCGCAGCGCCCGGGCTTTGATCCGGACATCTGGATCGAGACCATCAGCTACAAGGAAACCCGCGAGTACGTGGCCCGCATCCTCGCCTTCAGCGTGATCTACGACTGGCGCTTGAACGGCAACGCACTGCCGGTGACCGACCGCATGAACGGCCGGCTGCAGGCCAGGCGCAAACAGCTGACCTGCCCGACCAATGCAGAGAAGACCGCCGATTGAGGCACATCGGCGCGATTCGGGCAGAATGGCCGCATGAAGATCTATCTTGTCGGCGGCGCGGTGCGTGACCGCCTGCTCAATCGCACGCCCGGTGACCGAGACTGGGTGGTGGTCGGTGCCACCCAGGCGCAGATGGAGGCGCAGGGCTACAAGGCCGTGGGCAAGGACTTCCCGGTGTTCCTGCACCCGAAGACGGGTGAGGAGTACGCCCTGGCCCGCACCGAGCGCAAGTCCGGCCGTGGCTATCGCGGCTTCGTGGTGGACGCCGACCCGTCGGTGACGCTGGAAGACGACCTGCTGCGCCGCGATTTCACCATCAACGCCATCGCCTGCGACGAAGCCACCGGTGCACTGGTGGACCCGTATGGCGGCGCGCGTGACATCGAACAGCGCGTGCTGCGCCATGTGGGCCCAGCGTTTGTGGAAGACCCCCTGCGGGTGCTGCGCGCGGCCCGTTTCATGGCACGGTTCGCCCCCCTGGGCTTTACCGTAGCCCCGGAAACCATGGCGCTGATGCGCCAGATCGCCGCCAGCGGCGAGCTGGATGCGCTGGTGCCCGAACGGGTGTGGCAGGAACTGCGTCGCGCCCTGGCCAGCGCACAGCCTTCGGCCTTCCTGCGCACCCTGCACGAGGCCAACGCGCTGGGTGCGGTGCTGCCAGAACTGGAAGCACTGTATGGCGTGCCGCAACGCGCGGAGTTTCATCCGGAAGTGGACACCGGCGTGCACCAGGAAATGGTGAGCGACATGGCCGCGCGTCTTGCTCCGGGCGATGACCTGGTCGGCTTCGCCGCCCTCACCCATGACCTGGGCAAGGGGCTGACCCCCGAAGCCGAATGGCCACGCCACGTCATGCATGAGCAGCGTGGTCTTGAGCCCCTGCAGGCGCTGTGCGAGCGGCTGAAGGTGCCGCTGGAACACCGCCAGCTGGCCGAAGCGGTGTGCCGCGACCACCTCAACGTGCACCGCATCGACGAACTGCGCGACGCCACCGTGCTGGAACTGCTGGGCCGCTTCGATGCGTTCCGCCGCCCCGAGCGCGTCGCCCGCATCGCGCTGTGCTGCGAAGCCGACAAGCGCGGCCGGCTCGGATTCGAGGACAGCGACTACCCGCAGGGCGAAACGCTAAAGCGCGCGCATGCCGCCGCACTGGCGGTGCAGGCGCGCGACCTGGACCTCACCCACCTGAAGGGTCCGGCGATTGGCGATGCACTTAAGCGCGCCCGCGTGCAGGCGATCAAAACCTCACGTCTGCCGTAATTGGCCTTACCCTCCATGCACGATAGAATCCACGAAATTCCGGGGTGACCACCATGATCAAGAGCTTTGAACTCAACAATTTCGGGCCAATAGCACGCATCAAGGGCACCGATCTCAAGAGCATCAATCTGATCATTGGCGAAAACAGCACGGGCAAAACCTTCCTGCTGAAAGCGCTGTACGCGGCTTGTCGCGCACATGAAGAGTTCGGGCGCGGAAACGATCCGCGGGATCTTTCCGACACACTGTCGGACAAACTTTACTGGACATTTCAGACTGAGAAGCTCGGAGACCTGGTCACCAAGGGGCACCAGAACAAGCTGCAGATGTCCCTGAGCTACAGCGACAACACGTCTGTGGTGTTTGGATTCGGGCCGGATACGACCAAGAAAGCCACACTGATTCACGACAACCTGCTCAAGCGCGAAGCGAACTCGGTATTCCTGCCACCAAAGGAGGTACTGGGGCTGAGCAACGTCATCATGAAATCCGCTTTGCAGGACAAAGCCTTCGGTTTCGATTCAACGTATTCCGACCTGGTACTGGCACTCCAGACTCCGCCGGCTCGCGGTCGCCCAATGGAGGCTTTCCGGAGATCGGCCGACATGCTGGAGGACATGTTCCAGGGAAAGATTGAGTTCGATGCCGATCGGCAGGTATGGATGTACAAGAAGGGAAACAGTCGCTTCGCAATCAATGTCACGGCCGAGGGCATCAAGAAGATCGCCATCCTGGATACGTTACTGCGGAATCGTCACCTGTCCCGCAACTCGTTCATTTTCATTGACGAACCCGAATCGGCGCTTCATCCGAAGGCCATCATTGAGCTGATGAACATCATTCATCTGCTCGCCAGTGACGGCATCCAGTTTTTCATCGCCACTCACTCCTACTTTGTCGTGAAGAAGCTTCATCTCATTTCAAAGGCCGATGCCGGAATGAAGATTCCCCTGTTCATGCCTGACGACGCGGGCGCGTGGAACCAACATGCTCTTGAGGATGGAATGCCGGAAAATTCCATCATCCAGGAGTCCATTCGCCTCTTCGATGAAGAAATGGATCTTGCGCAAGGATGACTGTTGAAATCACCGAGTCAGGCGTCACCTTCGGTCCCTACCAGGATGGCGATGTTTACCACATCGAGACGTGCACCGAAGTGTCGGCACTTGGCGATGGAATCAAGCGCGTAGAGTTCATCGTGAAGCTGGGCCAGACACCGCCCAAGGGTCACCGGTTTGCACTGGTTGAGGCGAAAGCGTCAATACCGAGAAACACCGACGCCTTCTTTGATGACATCGCAGAGAAGATCGAGCGCTCGCTGATGCTGTGGGCTTGGGGTGCAATTGGTCGCCACGAAGGTATCAACCGTCAGCTCCCGCTTGCCTTCAAGTCGAACGACTGGAGCCTGCGGCGGATCGAGCTGATCTTGGTGGTTCCGCAGATGCCCGACGCCGCTCTTGCACCCAGCACCGAGAAGTTCCGGTCCAGGCTGAGGGGGATGGCCCGGTCCGCCCATATCTCCATCGGAGATATCTGGGTTCTCGATGAGTCCCGCGCGAAAAAGCGGGGACTCATCGTCAACTGATGTTCAATGGCTCTGCTCTACTGGCTGCACGTCAGAAGTCGTAGCGCAGGCCGATGTTTCCTTCGATCACCTTCCGCTCCTTCTGTGCGTCGTTCTCCAGATCGCGGGTGTAATCGGCCACTGCAAACGCGCTGACGTTGGCATTGAAGCGCGCCACCACGCCCACCCCGACTTCCAGCGCGCGGTAGGCCTGCTCGCTGGTCAGCGGGTCACCGCCAATGTCGATGCGGTCCTCGCCACTGAAGCCACGCCAGTAATTGACCTTCAAGTACGGCTGCCAACCGTTGTCGGCCAGCGTGTAATCGGCTGCCAGCCGGAAACCGGCACGGCCGGTCCAGGCGTTGTCGTTCTGCATCCGTACCGCCGACACCACGTCGGAGGTGTCATCAATGTCGGTGCGCTGCCAGATCACCTGCAACTGCGGCTCCAGCCACCACGCCGACTGGCCGAAGCGCAGCAGCGGCTTGCCCACCTCCAACGATGCCGTGGTGCCCTTGCCATCCAGATCCACGCCCAGGCCGCGCAGCGACGTGCTGCTGCCGTCATAGCGGCTTTGCATCACCACGGCATCGAGATAGCCGTTCTTTGCGCCGACCCGGGTCCAGTACAGGCCCACGTGCTCGTCATCCAGCCGTGTCTGCCCGGCCGCGACATTCTCCCAACCCAACGCGAAGCCGGTGACGTCGCCCTTGGCGCGGTTGCGACCGACGAACACGCCCAGCTGGTCGCGGGTATTGCCGGCATGTGCATACAGGTCCGCACCGGCCTGTACGCCGACGAAGTGACCATCAAAGCCCGGCTGCGCATTGCCCTTCCAGTTCTGCTCATGGCTTTGCCCGATCAGCCGCGCCCAGGCCGCGCGGAACCCGCCCTCACCGCGCAACAGGCGCTGCTCGCCCTGGCGCTCGTGGAAGGTACCCAGGCTGGCCATGCTGGCTTCACGCAGCAGCGGAGGGACCACGGCATACGGCGGCGTTTCCACGCGGTAGATGGGAATCACGTCCATGTTGGTGGGGCGACGTGCTTCCGGTGTAGGCGGCACCAGCAATGGGCTGGGTGCCGGTGGCGGTGCGGGCTCCCCAGCCTGCACAACCGGTGCAGGTGCCGGAGCCGGAACTG
Organism: Stenotrophomonas sp.; assembly: GCA_039592995.1. Classification (GTDB taxonomy): domain Bacteria; phylum Pseudomonadota; class Gammaproteobacteria; order Xanthomonadales; family Xanthomonadaceae; genus Stenotrophomonas. The sequence goes on from JBCNQC010000011.1 coordinate 71,166, forward strand.
GCCCGGGCACGATGGTGGAACGCAGGTACCAGTTTTCAGTGGTACCGGCGCTCACACCCCCCTTGAACAGGAAATACTCGTAGGCCCCCACGGAGATGCCGCTGGACAGCGCGAACGCGCCTGCAGCCGTGGTGGCACCGTTGACCGCCTGTACCACCATGATGCCGTTGGCCACGGTGCTGGCACCGCTGCCGCCCACGTTGAGAATGTTCATCACCGTGTTGCCGCTGGCCGCACCGCCATCGATCACCAGTGCGTCCGACGTCGATGCGTCGTTACCCAGCACGGTCTGCAGCTGCAGCGTGCCGCCACTGCCCACATAGTTGCCGACGATGGTGAAGCGGTCCCCCGGCGCACTTCCACCGCTGGACAGATCGATCCGCCCGGCATTGGTCACCGTGGCCCGCTGCCCTGCGCCGAGCGCTGCCACGCGCCCGCTGCCACCGCCGGCCAGCAGGGCGCTACCCGCGCCCACATTCAAGGCGCCGGTGCCGGTCGCGGCGTCGCCCAGGGTCAGCGTGCCGTCCATGGTGAGCTCGCTGCCGCTGGCCAGGTTCACCTGTTCCCAGTTGAGCAGTCGTTCCACCCCGGCCAGCTTGACGTTGCTCAGGTCGAGCCGGTCGTTGCCCAGCGCGGCCTGGAATGCGGTGAACGATCCCAGCTGGTCCGGCCCCAGATTGGTGAGCCGCGCGCGGTCGTCGCCTTCGCCGAAGTCGACTGCGCCACGCAGCACCCCGCCACCGCTCCAGTCGAAGGTGTCGTTGCCACCGCTCATCAGCACATTGCCGCCCACGGTTCCGCCGGTGACGGTGAGTGAGTCGTTGCCACCGGACACGCTGATGTTGCCGCCGATATCGCCGGCCGACAGCACGATGGTGTCGTTGCCGAAACCGGTGACCAGATTGCCGTCGATGCTGCCACCGGACATCAGGAAGGAATTGTCTTCCAGCCGCATGTTGACCCGGCCGATGCGGCCGCCGGTGAACTCGGCATAGTCGCCGTCGTCGAATCCACCGATGATGTGCCCCGCGGTCATGCGGAACGTGTCAGAGCCATCGCCCTGCACGACTGAACCGATGGTCCCGCCGGTCATCAGGAAGGCATCACTCTCGCGGCTCTGGTTCAGTTCACCGGTAATGGTGCCGCCACTCATTTCGAAGCTGTCCTGGTCGTCGCCCTGGTCAATGCGGTCCACGGTACCGTCGCGGAACACCACGGCGTCGCTGCCAAAGCCCTGCAGCACGCCGCCGGTGATGCTCCCTGCCAGCATTTCCAGCCGATCGGCCCCTGCCCCGGTGATCACGCTGCCGCCGATGGTGCCGCGATTGATCACGCTGGTCGCGCCATTGGACACAACGGCTATACCCGACGTGTTGGTGATACTGCCGTTGTTGATGATCTGATGCCCGCTACCGCCATCAAATGCGACCGCCGCCGGTGCCGTCACAGCCAGTTGCGCGCCGGCTTGCACGTTCAACGTCAACGTCGACGATCCGACCACGCTGACGATGGGGGTGGTCTGCGGATTGGGAGCCCCCGGTGTGCAGGTCACCGTTTGCCCGGTGGTAGGCGCGGTGTTGTCGCAGCCTGCCCAGACCGGCGCGCTGGCGGCGATCAGGGCGACACTGCAGATCATTCGAAGCGCGTGGCCGGTACCGAGGGCCAGCGGGTGCCGCTGCAACGCGATCCTGGAGCACATAACCCGATCCTTGTTCCATAGGTGGGAATACGGCTGACGCGCGGTGCCGCAGTAAAACTACGCAGCACTGGTGCGTACTTTTACTGGCGTGATGTGATGGCGTGGTGGAGGAACTGTGAGGCCGGGCGCGCTAAATCTTCACGTAGATACGGCGGTGGTCCATCCAGGCCACGACGGCCCACCAGAGCAGAACGAAGCCCACCGCGCACACCAGCGAGGCCAGTTGCGGCAGCTGCGGAATCATGCCCAGCAGCCAGGCATGGCAGGCCGCCCAGCCTCCGCTGGCGATCAGCACCAGCGCCATCACCGACGAGCCCAGATAGGCGGCGATCGCATTCACGCCAAAACGCCGACCCAGCGCGGGCCAGCCGTGCTGGTCCACCAGCCAATGCGCCAGCAGCAGCCCGGCGATGGAAATCCCCGCGGTCACCAGCACATAGCTGGGCGTCCACAGGTGCTTGTTCAACGGCAGACCGCCGGGCACCGCAGCGACGGCCAAGCCCAGCAGCAGAGCGAGCAGCGCCAACCCGACCAGCGCCCCGAGCCGACCTGCACGCAGCCAACGCCCGGCGATCAGGCCCAGCAGCGTGGTGGCCAACGCGCCCACCGTGCTCAGCAGCCCTTCCGGGTCATGGCCCAGGCCAGTGACCGGGTCGTACTTGTACAGGTACGGCGCAAACAGCGCCGTATCCAGCCTGCTGACCGGGTTGTGCCACGGCTCCAGCGTGTCCGCCGCCAGCAACAGCGCCGCGTAACCCAGCAACAGCACCGCCAGCAGCCACGCCTGCGCGCGCGGGCGCAGGTAGATCGCGACCAGCCCCACGCCGGCCACACACAGCGCAATCCGCTGCAGCACGCCCCATGGCCGGTACGCCGGCAGCGCGAACAACCACCACGCCAGCACATGCAGCAGCAGGCCGGCGACCAGAATGCGCAGCGCGCGCCTGAGCAGCGCATGGCGCACCGCCGGCCGCGCGGAAAGATCCTGCGCGCGCGGTGCGACGCTGAAGGCCAGCGATACCCCGCCGATGAACAGGAACAGTGGGAAGATCAGGTCGGTCGGGGTGAAGCCGTGCCAGTCTGCATGGAGCAGCGGCGCATACACGTGCGCCCAGTCGCCCGGGTTGTTGACCAGCAGCATCGCCGCCACGGTCAGCCCACGCAGGGCATCGATCGAGCCCATGCGTGTTCCGGCGGTCGCGCTCATGCGTCCTCGCGCTGGCCAGCAATCCAGGTCGCGCGCACCTGCAGCGCGTCGTCCAGCAGCACCAGGTCGGCCTGGTAGCCTTCAGCGATCTCGCCCAGACGGTCGTCCAGGTTGAGGAACTGCGCCGGATAACGCGCGGCCATGCGTGCAGCTTCCGCCAACGGCAGCCCCAACTGCTGCACGGCATTGCGCACGGCGGTGGCCATGTCCAGCGCCGAGCCGGCCAACGAACCGGCCGCATTTCGCACCACGCCATCCACGGCCGTGATCACTTCGCCGTAGAGTTCATAGCTGGGATCGTCCGCGCCGACCGGCGGCATCGCGTCGGTAACCAGCATCACCTTGCCGCGCGGCTTGGCCGCCAGCGCCACGCGCAGGCTGGCCGGATGCACGTGCACGCCGTCGGCAATGATGCCGACCCAGCTGTCGCGGTCTTCCAGCGCCGCCCCCACCGCGCCCGGCTCGCGCCCGGTCAGCGGCGACATCGCGTTGTACAGGTGGGTGAAGCCGCGGATGCCCGCGTCCAGCCCGGCCCGCGCTTCTTCAAAGGTTGCGGCAGTGTGTCCAGCCGCGACGATCACCCCGCGCTCGACCAGCGCGCGAATGCTTTCCAGCGGCACCCGCTCCGGAGCCAGGGTCAGCAGGGTCACGCCGTTGTCCAGCGAGGCCGCCATCGCGATCTCATCGGCATCGGGCACGCGGAACTTGTCCGGGTTGTGCGTGCCTTTACGCGCCGGGGCGATGTATGGGCCTTCCAGATGGATGCCGAGCACGCCCGGCACCTTCGCATCAATCGCTTCGCGGGTCGCGGCAATCGCGGTGCGCATCACTTCAACGTCGTCGCTGATCAGCGTCGGCAGCAGGCCGGTGGTGCCAAAGCGTCGGTGGGCGGCCGCCAGCGTGCGCAGGCTCTCCACATCCGGCGTGTTGTTGAACAGCACGCCACCGCCGCCGTTGACCTGCGCGTCGATGAACCCCGGCAGCAGCCAGCCGCCGCCCAGGTCGACCTGTTCGTCTGCGCTGCCCAGCTGCGGCGCCGCGTCACTGACCAGCGCGGTGATCACACCGTCTTCGATCACCACGGCCAGGTCATCGCGGAACTCATCGCCCGCCAGAATGCGGGCATTGCGCAGTACGGTTTTCATCAAACGGTTTCCGTAACCTTGTTCAGATGCGGCGGCAGATCGGGATTATGCCCGCGCCGCAGCGCCAGCGCGTTGATCGCGCGGTAGAAGCTCTGCACCACCAGCAGCGGCGCACACGCCGGATGCGGAGCCTGCGGCTGGGCCAGGTGGCCATCGGGCGCAGCCAGCCATACCTGCGCGTTGCGGGTGGCGAACTCGGCCGCCACCGCGCGCGTGCCCGCGCCGGTTTCGTCCGGCTGGGCAAAGGCCAGCACCGGGAACCCCGGCCCCACCAGCGCCATCGGGCCGTGCTTGACCTCGGCCGAGCTGTAGGCTTCCGCGTGCAGGCCACAGGTTTCCTTGAACTTCAGTGCCGCTTCCTGCGCCGCGCCCAGGCCCAGCCCGCGACCGATCACGAACAGGTTATGCGCCGGCACCAGGCCGTCGGTCAGCGCGCTCCAGTCGCTGCTCCAGGCCTCGCGCAGTGCCGCCGGCAGGGCGTCCAGCGCGGCCACCAGCGCATTGTCTTCGCTCCAGTACGCCACCAGCTGCAGGATCGCCGACAGCGAGGCCAGGTAGCTCTTGGTCGCCGCCACGCTGCGTTCGGCACCGGCACCCAGCGGAATCACCGTTTCAGCCAGCTGCGCCAGCGGTGAGTCTTCCACGTTCACCAGCGCCACCACGCGCGCACCGGCGGCACGCGCCGCTTCGGCGTTGCGCAGCAGGTCCGGGCTTGCGCCCGACTGCGAGATCACGATGTACAGCGCACCGCGCAGCTGCAGCGGCGCTTCATACACCGAGCCCACCGACGGCGATGCCGAGGCGGTCACCAACCCCAGCCGGGTTTCCAGCAGGTACTTGGCATAGGTGGCGGCATGGTCGGAACTGCCGCGCGCACAGGTCACCACGAACGGCGGCGGGGCCGCGCGCAGGCTGGCGGCCAGGGTCTGTACCGCCTGCTGGTTGCGCGCGAACTGCGCGGCGATCACGTCGGCCGCTTCGGCGGCTTCGCGGAACATCAGGGTGTCGTGGGGAGCAGGCAGTGACATGCAGGTCTCAGGAAATGTCGGGTGTGGGAGGCCGCGCGCCGGCCGGGCGCATCGGGGCGGTGGAACCGCGCACCACCAGCTGCGGCACGAAGCCCTGGTTGTGCAGCGGCGAGGACGCTTCGTCGTACGCATCGCTGCGCAGCTGGGCGATCAGCAGACGCGCCGCGTGGCGGGCGATGTCTTCGGTGGCCTGCTTGGCGGTGGTCAGCGGCGGCCACGACTGGCGCGAGAACGGGCTGTCCTCGAAACCGGCAATGGACAGGTCGTACGGCACGTTCATGCCCGCCGACTTGGCCGCCGCCAGCACACCGGCGGCGATTTCATCGTTGGAGCCGAAGATTGCGGTGGGCGGCTCGCGCAGCGCCAGCAGTCGGCGCGCGCCGCGGAAGCCGTCATCGAAGGTGTAGTCGCCCGGCACCACCAGGTGCTTGTCCACGGTCATGCCGTAATCCTTCAGCGCCGCCTCGTAGCCGGCGTAGCGCTCGCCCGAGGAGCGGTGCGAGGTGCCGCCCCACAGGAACCCGATGCGCTGGTGGCCGAGCTGGATCAGGTGTTCGGTGATTTCATAGGCGGCCTCGCGGTCGTCAACGAACACGCAGGCCCCGTCGGCCGGGTCTTCGGTGGCGGCGATGATGCGCACCAGCTTGATGCCACGCGCAGTGAGCGCGGCAATCAGGTCGCGGCGCTCGGACATCGGCGCGGTCAGCACCAGCCCGGCCAGCCGCGAACGCTGCACCCAGTCGGCCAGCTCTTCCGCCAGCATCGGCGAACTGGAATCACACGGGTGGATCTGCAGGCCGAAGCCGGTTTCGCGGCACGCCGCCAGCACCCCGTTCTGCACGCCGATGATGTGGTACGGGTTCGGGTTGTCGTAGACCAGTCCCACCACCAGGGTGGTGCCGGTGCGCAGATTGCGCGCAGCCGGATCCGGTTCGTAATCCAACTCGGCAATGGCACGCAGCACGCGCGCACGCGTGGCCTGCATCACTGACGGTTCGTTGTTGATGACCCGCGAGACGGTCTTCAACGACACCTTGGCCCGTTCGGCGACATCCTTGATGGTCGCTCTGCGCATTGGGGTTTCCTGCAGGTTCCGTGGAGCGTCCATGATCGCCGATCAGGCCGCGTCGCGGGGCAGGCCAATCCGATAGCCGCGCAGGGAATAGAACAGGATGTACAGGTAGCAGGGCACCATCAGCCCGGCGAACACCCACTGGAAGTCGAAGTGCTGCTTCAGCACCGCGAACGCCTGCGGAATGATCGCGCCGCCGGCGATGGCCATCACCAGCAGCGCCGAGCCCGTCTCGGTGAAGCGCCCCAGCCCGCGGATCGCCAGCGGGAAGATCGCCGGCCACATCATCGCGTTGGCAAAGCCCAGCGCGGCCACGAAGCCCACCGACACATAGCCGTGGGTGAACAGCGCGCCGATGCAGAACAGCACGCCCAGGGTGGCGGATATGCTCAGGTACTTCGACTGCGACACCAGGTGCGGAATCACCAGCAGGCCGACGATGTAACCGGCCAGCATGGCCGCCAGGGTGATCGAGGTGAACAGCTTGGTCTGGTCCAGCGGCAGGTCGAAACCATGCCCGTAGGTGCCGATCGCATCACCGGCCATCACCTCCACGCCCACGTAGACGAACAGGCACATCACGCCCAGCCACAGGTGCGGGAACTGGAAGATGCTGGTGCGCTCACGGGTGCCCGGTGCCGCCGGCGGGGTGGCATTGGCTTCGGAGGTCTTCAGCTCCGGCAGGGGCGAGAACAGCACCGCCACCGCCAGTACCACCAGCAGCCCGGCCATGCCCATGTAGGGGGCCTGGATCTTGCTGGCAAAGCCGTCCAGCAGGGTGGCGCGGGTGGCGGCGTCGGCCGCGGCGACCTGGTCGGCCAGATCGCCGATGCCGTGCAGCACCAGCGAGCCGATCAGCAGCGGCGCGAGGATCCCGGCCACCTTGTTGCAGATGCCCATCAACGCAATGCGGCGCGCGGCGGTTTCAATCGGGCCGAGGATGCTGATGTACGGGTTCACCGCCGTCTGCAGCAGGGCCAGGCCGCTGCCGATGACGAACAGCCCGCTGAGCGCACCCGGGTACCAGCGCTGCTGCGCGTAGTGGGCGAACAGCACCGCGCCGACCGCCATCACCAGCAGGCTCAGGCTCAGGCCCTTCTTCATGCCGGTGCGCTTGAGGATCCACGCCGCCGGCAGGGCCAGGAAGAAGTACGACAGGTAGAACACCATCAGCACCAGGAAGGCCCCCACCTCGTCCAGCTCGAAGGCCAGTTTGACGAAGGTGATCAGCGGCCCGTTGAGCCAGGTGAAGAAGCCGATCAGGAAGAACAGCACCCCGATGATGAGGATCGAGGTGGTAACGCTCGAACGCGCGGAAGCGGCAGGCACGGCAGACATCGGAAGGGCTCCTGCATCGACGGTGCGCGAAGGCGGCGTCGGAAGAATGGCTGGGAACAACGTTGTCACATTTATTCGACGGGGCACCCGCGTTTGTCAACAAGCGCCGCAGCACACGGCGTATGTAATCGATTTCACAGGGGGCGAGGCGTTGCACTGCACAATCGAAAGTGCGAGGTTATCGTTGACATCGTTGTCAGAACGATTACAGACTCCGCCTCAATCGCCGGGTTTGTTACCCGGCTGTGACGCACCCAAGGGAGCCCGTGTGACTGCAGCCGCCTCCGCCGTACCGGCCCATGCCGCCGCCCCGGTGCCATTTCTGGCCGCCGATGTCGGCGGCACCCATGTGCGCGTGGCCCGCGTGCAGGCCAGCACCGACCCGGCCCACCCGGTGCAGGTGCTGGAATACCGCAAGTTCCGCAATGCCGAGTATCCCGGCCTGAGCGCCATCCTCGAGACCTTCCTGGGCGACAACCCGCGCCCGGCGCACTGCGTGGTGGCCACCGCCGGCGTTGCACGTGAGGACGGCACCGTGATCACCGCCAACGTGCCGTGGCCGCTGTCGGCCCGCCGCATCGAGCAGGACGTCGGCCTGGACCACGTATTCATCGTCAACGACTTCGAGGCCGTGGCCTATGCCGCCGCCCAGGTCGATGCCAGCGGCGTGCTGCAGCTGACCGGCCCGGCCACCGCCCCGCGCGGCCCGACCCTCGTGGTCGGCCCCGGCACCGGCCTGGGTGCGGCGGTGTGGATTCCCACCGCGCACGGCCCGGTGGTGCTGGCCACCGAAGCCGGGCAGCCGACCCTGGCGGTCAGCACCGAACTGGAAATGGCGATCGTGCGGCAGATGCAGCGCGAGCACGCGCACGTGTCGGTTGAGCACGCGCTGTCCGGACCGGGGCTGATGAACCTGTATCGCGCCCTGTGCGCGCTGAACGACCAGACCCCCACCCTGACCAGCCCGGATGCGATCACCGCTGCGGCCATGGCCAATACCGATGCGCTGGCGCGCGAAAGCCTGCAGGTGTTCTGCGGGCTGCTGGGCAGCACCATCGGCGACATGGCCCTGCAGTACGGCGCGTCCGGCGGCGTGTACCTGGCCGGCGGCATCCTGCCGCAGATCCGCGAGTTCCTGTTGAACAGCACCTTCGTTGCCCGGTACCTCAACAAGGGACCGATGCGCGAGGCGCTGGAACGCATTCCCGTGAAGGTGGTCGAGCACGGGCAACTGGGCGTCATCGGCGCCGCCAGCTGGTACCTCGGCCGCAGCAACGCCTGAGCGCGCCTTCCGGCGCACGGGACCTGCAACACGCTCCACGCAATGCCTGTTCGAACCACCACCACAGCTGCACACCGCACGCCGTCGCTGGCGCACATAGATTGATGAGGAGAGACATCATGAACCACCGCAAGAGCCTGCTTTCGGCAGCCATCTTCAGCTGTCTTGCTTTTACCGCCCATGCCCAGGAAAGCCAGAGTCCGCAGGACCTGGACACCGTACAGGTGGTGGGTATCCGCGCCAGCCTGGAACGTTCGCTGGACACCAAGCGCAACAACGTGGGCGTGTCTGAAGCGATCACCGCCGAGGACATCGGCAAGTTCCCGAGCACCAACGTCGCTGAAGCGCTGTCGCAGATCCCGGGCGTGACCCTGGACCGCCGCTTCGGCCAGGGCGAGCGCGTCAGCATCGACGGCACCGACCCCAGCCTCAACCTGACCTTCCTGGACAACCACCCGGTCGCCCAGGCGATCTGGCTGTACGGCGAACAGCCCAACCGTGGCTTCGACTACACCCTGCTGGCCCCGCAGATCCTGGGCCGCGCTGAAATTCTGAAGTCCTCCGAAGCCCGCCTCACCGAAGGCAGCCTCGGCGGCACCGTGCTGATGCACACCCGCCAGCCGCTGGACCTGAAGCAGAACGAAGTGGCCGCCTCGATCGGCTACAGCTACAGCCAGCAGGCCAGCGAAGGCAAGCCGAACGCCTCGGCGCTGTACAGCTGGAAGAACGACGCCGAAACCTTCGGCATTGCAGTGTCGGCACAGCACTATGAAGAAGCCGTGGACCGCCAAGGTATCGAAGTGTTCGGCTACGCCAAGGCCTCCACCTTCACCAATGCCACCGGCGTGGCCGGCGACGTCGACGTTCCCAACTCGATCAATGCCGCCTGGTTCCAGCAGGAACGCAAGCGTGACAGCGCCGTGGTCAACCTGCAGTTCAAGCCGACCGAAGAGCTGGAGTTCAACCTCAGCGGCCTGTACATCAAGGAAAACTTCGACAACTACAACCAGTCGATGTACTCCTTCCTGACATGGAACCCCGGCACCGTGGGTGCCATCGACCAGCTGGGCAACGTCCGCAACGGCGTGGCCACCAGCGGTCACTCCAACGCCAACGCCATCGCCAACAGCGGCACGGTGATCTACGACAACAACGTGCGTGAGTCGGAAGTCACCACCAAGGGCATCGACCTGCGCGGTGCCTGGCGCGCCGACACCTGGGGCCTGAGCGGCCAGGTCGGCCAGAGCAAGTCCGAGAACAAGGACCTGGCCCAGTACTTCATCGAGCCGTTCTACAACGGCGCGTACAGCTGGAGCATCGAAAACGGCCTGTCGTTCGACAACCCCGAAGCAGCACGCGACCCGGCCAACTGGAACGGCGGTGGCGGCTGGTTCGGCAACAACGGCATCTTCTCCACCGACAGCAAGGACACCTACGCCCAGCTGGACTTCAACGTCCAGTTCGACAGCGTGTTCAACCAGCTGCAGTTCGGCGTGCGCCACGGAAAGCACGAAGAAAACTTCGAACTCAACGTCTACGGCGGCGTGCGCACCGGCAGCCTCGCTGACGTCGGCACCATCGGCCTGACCGACATCGATGGCTACGGATTCGGCGACAGCCAGGCCCGCCACATCCAGGCCGGCCGCAACAACGTGCTGAACTGGGTCAAGGGCAGCCCGCTGGATTACGCCAACCCGGATCCCTCCAGCTACCTCAACAACAGCTGGGCGCTGGAGCAGACCAACAACGCCGCCTACGCGCAGTTGAATTTCTCCAACGGCCCGCTGCGCGGCAACGTCGGCGTGCGTTACGTGGATTCCAAGACCAAGGGCAGCGGCTTCGTCTACGGCGGCACGCCGACCCTGGACGACCTGGACAGCAAGTGGCAGTCGCAGACCAAGAACGAAGACTTCGTGCTGCCGTCGCTGAGCCTGGCCTGGGACACCAACAATGACTGGGTGTTCCGCTTCGCCGCCGCCAAGGTGATCGCCTGGGCTCCGTACAACCAGATGGTCAACAACACCTTCCTCAACGACACCCAGCTGACCGGCACCGGCGGCAACGCCAACCTGTCGCCGTATGAGTCGTGGAACTACAACGCTTCGGCCGAGTACTACTTCCAGCCGCAGTCGGTGGTGGCGTGGTCGGTGTTCTACAAGAAGATCGAGAACTACATCGACACCTCGGCCACCATCGAGCGTCAGTACAACTCGATCCGCGACACCTCGCCGGCCACCTGGGCGAACATTGTCGGCACCAGCGGCTGCACCGCCGACGGCTACTGCGACTACAGCATCCAGCGTCCGCGCAACGCCGGCAGCGGCCACGTCAAGGGCTTCAACATCAGCTTCCAGCAGGCCTTCGGTGACAGTGGCCTGGGCCTGACCGCGAACTACACCTACGCCAACGGTGAGAACAACACCGGTGACCCGCTGCCGTACCAGTCGCGCAACTCGATCGCGTTCAGCCCGTACTACGAGAAGGGCCCGATCAACGCGCGCCTGACCTACAACTGGCGTGACAGCTACCTCGCCGGCGGCTACGTGGCCGGCGCGGCTCCGGCCAGCGTGGACGACTACGCGGAACTGGGTGCCAGCTTCGGCTACACCTTCAACGAGAACTGGTCGCTGTCGGTGGACGCGCAGAACCTGCTGGATGAAACCTACTTCCAGTACCTGGGCGACAAGGAGCACATCGCCGGCAAGTACAAGAGCGGCCGCCGCTACATGGCCACCGTGCACTTCAAGTTCTAACGGCCGCGCGTAGAGCCGGGCTTGCCCGGCTGGAACGTAACACCCAAAGGGCCCGGACTTCCGGGCCCTTTTCGCAGATAGAATCAAAATCGCACCAAAAGGAATGACCCGATGCATAACCGCACCCGTCGTACCTCGCTGTCGCTGCTGCCCTTCGCGCTGGCACTGACTCTTGCTCCGCTGGCCCACGCGACCGACGCACAGGCCCCCGACGGCCCGCGCGCCCTGCCCGGCTCGCTGCCGCTGCTGCCGGCACCGGCACATCTGGAACAACTGGCTGGAGCGGGCTACACCGTCACCGCTGCAACCCCGCTGCACGCCCGGGGCGATGCCGCGCAGCGCGTGGCCGGCCTGTTCGCCACGCAGCTGAAGAACAGCGGCGGCCCGGCGCTGACTGTATCGTCAGCACGCGGCAAGGACGGCATCCGCCTGGTGCTGGACACCACCTTGAAGACCGGCGCGGAGGGCTACCAGCTGCGCAGCGATGCGCGCGGGGTCACCGTGCAGGCCGCCACCGAAGCCGGTCTGTTCTATGGCGCGGCCACGCTCTCCCAGCTGCTCACCGGCGGCACGCCCGGCCAGCTGCCGGCGCTGAAGATCGACGACGCGCCGCGCTTCAGCTGGCGCGGCCTGATGCTGGACTCGGCCCGTCATTTCCAGAGCCTGGACGAGATCAAGCGCGTGCTCGACGCGATGGCCGAGCAGAAGCTCAACACCTTCCACTGGCATCTGACCGATGACCAAGGCTGGCGCATGGAGATCAAGCGCTACCCGAAGCTGACCGAAGTCGGCAGCTGCCGCATTCCGGCCGGCGATGGCGGCCGTGACCCCGCGACCGGCGCACCGCGTCCGTACTGCGGTTTCTACACGCAGGACCAGATCCGCGAGGTCATCGCCTACGCCGCCGCACGCCATATCCAGGTGATTCCGGAGATCGACGTGCCGGGGCATGCCACCGCGGCGATTGCCGCCTACCCGGAACTGGGCACGATTGACACGCCGTTGCAGCCGCTGAGCGAATGGGGCGTGTTCCCGAATCTGTTCAACACCGAAGAGAGCACCTTCCAGTTCCTGGAAAACGTTCTGGAAGAAGTGATTGAACTGTTCCCCGCCAAGTACGTCCACGTGGGCGGCGACGAGGCGGTGAAGGACCAGTGGGAAGCGTCCGCACGTGTGCAAGCGCGCATGAAGGAAGTCGGCGCGGGCAACGAGAATGAAATGCAGGCCCACCTGATCAAGCGCCTGGAGAAGTACCTGGAGCAGCACGACCGCCGCCTGATCGGCTGGGACGAGATCCTGGAAGGCGGCCTGCCGCCGGAAGCGACGGTGATGTCGTGGCGCGGCACCGAAGGTGGCCTGAAGGCAGCCAGCGAGGGCCATGACGTGATCATGTCGCCGGTGACGGACATGTACATGGATTACCTGCAGACCAACTCGGAGAACGAGCCGCCGGGCCGTCCGCTGAGCACGCCGCTGGGCCGCGTGTATGGGTTCGAGCCGGTGCCGGACGCGCTGGCGCGCGACAAGCAGCAGCACATTCTGGGCCTGCAGGCGAACATGTTCACCGAGCACACGCGCAGCTACGCACGCCTGCAGCACAACCTGTTCCCGCGCCTTGCCGCGGTAGCGGAAACGGGCTGGTCGCCGCGCGAGCGCCGCAACTTCGCCGACTTCCTGGCCCGTCTGCCCACCCAGCTGCAGCGCTGGCAGGCGATGGGCATTGCGTACGCACAGACGCCGTTCGAGGTGGAAGCGGATGTCGCCGATGATCGCAAGGCGGGCACGGCCACGCTGGCATTGCGCACGCCGCTGAACTACGAGATCCGCTACAGCGTGGACGGCAGCCCGGTAACCGCACAGTCACCGCGTTACACGGTGCCGCTGACCCGGCCACTGCCGGTGGCGGTGCAGGCGGCGACGTTCTTCGACGGCAAGGCGCTGGCGAAGGCGGCGAGCCGCTTCGATATCACGGCCAGCTCGCTGCTGACCCGCAACGACGAGCACCTGGATCTGTGCCCGGCGGAAGGCAAGCTGCTGCTGCGACTGGAAGACGATGGCCCGGCGGACGGCCCGCGCGCCGTGTTCAACGTGAACATCTTCAACCCGTGCTGGTTCTGGCAGAACGCGAACGTGGACGGCATGGGCAAGGTGCGGGTGCGTGCGGGCAACATTCCGTACTACTTCCAGCTAGCCCACGACGAGCCGCAGCGTCGGTTCGAGAAGGCACGCAGCGCACATGGCGAGATGGACATCCTGAGCGGCCAGTGCGACGGCAAGCCACTGGCAACGGTGCCGCTGCCGGCCAAGCCCGATGCAGACGGCTTCATCACCCTGGAAGCGGCACTGCCGCGTTCGCTGAACGGCACGCAGAACCTGTGCGTCCGTTTCACCGGCGACACGCGCCCGACGATGTGGGTGCTCGACGAACTCACCCTGCTCCCACGCTGATCCCGTAGAGCCGGGCTTGCCCGGCTGCTGTCGGATCCATCCGAACAACCCGCCGCCCTCGCCCTCCCCGGCTGGGCGGATCGGTGGCCATGGCAACAACGATGCGCCGGCACCCTGGACGCCATGGGGCTGCTTGCCCTTTGGTGGGATCGGTCGACAGACGATCGCCGGGAAATGGCCAACGTCCATTAACGCAGGGACCTCTAACCGAAATTGCCTCTCTCCGACCCCAATGTCGCCTCCGGCCCGGTCACACGCCACCACCACCTACCCAACGATCCGCGTCACAACACACACCGCAAATCGGAACCACCCCTCTTCTGGTGTCATCCACGACACCGCGGTACGTATTCAACACTTCCGCAAATCGCGACGCGCCAATTACGTCGCGCAATTTGCGCATCCGGCACACAGCCGCGACGATGCGTAGGAATTTTCTGATGTGCACCACCCCTCATCTGCTGCAGTGTTGTCCCCGGAGCGTAGAAACTCCTAAGAGTTAGCAGTTGATGCCCTGCGTGGGAGATGTCGTGTCCTACGTCGG
>JBCNQC010000012.1:0-85240 GCA_039592995.1 Stenotrophomonas sp.
GTACCACGCCCTGCGTGGTACCCGCGCGCAGCGCGGCACAAGCGTCCGAAGCCAGCGTGCACGGCGTTGCGACATGCCGACCAACGTTTAGAGGTGCCCGAAGACGTGGGTCAGGCGTTCATGACGTGGGAACGAAGAGCAGCCACGCAGGGCGTGGCTCTACGGGTTGCATGATTCCCGTAGGTACCACGCCCTGCGTGGTACCGGAATGCATCCGAAGCCCCGCCGGGCGCACGCCCGGCGAACAGCGCAATCGTCCTGCGCACGTAGCAATTCGTAGGTACCACGCCATGCGTGGTACACGCGCGCAGCGCGTCACAAGCGTCCGAAGCCCGTATCCACCACGCTGCGATCCACGGACCAACGTTTAGAGGTGGCCGAAGACGTGTGTCGGGCGTTCATGACGCCGGAACGAAGAGCAGCGGCACCGGTCATTTGTCATGCGCTACCGAACGCGGAAAATTCCACGGCGGTCGTCTGTCGACCGACCCCACCAAAGCGGACGGGCATGGCCCGTCCCTACATGCATCAGTAGTACCCCGAAAGATTCAAGAAGAACCCCTTGCTCTCATACCGCAGCTCGGTCAGGTCATCACTGAACTCGGTGAAGTTGTACCCCGCGCCCACCTTGAAGTTCTGCCCGATCTGCCGATCCGCCCCAACCAGCCAACCCTGCTTGTCCCCACCCTCACGCACATCCAGCCAGCGGTACTCGGCCAGGCCTTCCCACTGCGCCCACAACCGATACCGCAGCTGCAAGGCAGAAAAGTTGACCCGACTATCCAGCCAGTCCCCGGTACCCCGCCCGGTCCGGTAATCGCCCCAGCGCGCGGCCAGCTTCCCGGCCACTTCCCAGCGCTCGCCCACCTGCCGCACCGCTTCAAACGACACGATCTGCGACTTCTGGTCATACACATTGCCGCCTTCCTGCCCCAGCGAGGCCACGTCATACAGATACGTGTACTTGCCGAATGCGGCCCAGCGGGTGTTGTCATGCGGCCGCCAGGCAAAGCCCACGTTCGACTCCACCAGCTTGGCATCGGCCAGGGCATTGCGCTTGTCCTGCGTATCGGCATA
The DNA here is from genome assembly GCA_039592995.1 of Stenotrophomonas sp. Taxonomy (GTDB): domain Bacteria; phylum Pseudomonadota; class Gammaproteobacteria; order Xanthomonadales; family Xanthomonadaceae; genus Stenotrophomonas. The sequence goes on from JBCNQC010000012.1 coordinate 1,078, forward strand.
GTTCGCACGCAAGGCAATGCGCCAATCTTCATTGACCTTGTACAGCAGCCGGTTGGTGGTCACCCACTGCTCACGGTCTTCCGCACCTTCATCGCGGCGGTACTCCAGCTTGCTGGTCCACTGCGTGTTGGCATCGGTGCGTCCACCACTCACGCTGTAAGCGCGGCGGTCCACCCGCCCGGTGGTGGCATCCAGCTTGCCATCCATCACCGTGAAGCCCAGGTTCCAGCCCTGCGCGGGATAGAAGTCCATACCGAAGGTGTTCACCAGCCCGGCGGTGTCTTCACGACGGTCCTTCAGATACTGGCTTTCATTGAACACATTGACCTGGTTGCTCAGCCGCCAGCGCTGCCCCAGCGTCCAGCCGGACTGCAGACCGGTGTCGTACAGCGGATCCACGGTAGTGCTGTCGGTGCTGTAGCTGTAGTTGCCGTAGAAGCTGTGCTCGGGCGTCATCCAGTATTCGGCTTCCACCTTGCCGCCGTCACCACGGCTGCCGCTGCTGACTTCCGCGCCCACGCTGGAGCGATCGCCAAACAGGTAGCGCGTACCCAGGGTGACCAGGTTGTTGTCCTCGTACGCGCCGCCGTCATCGTCCACGGTGAGCTGGCCCACGCCATACAGCTCCCACTTCGCCCCGAAGCGCTGACGGTAGCTCAATGCAGCCAGCGTGCCATCCACTTCCACGCCGGCACTCTCCTCGCGCACGCGGCGCAGTTCGCCGCCGAGCTGACCGTTGTTGCCCAGCCGCCAGTCCAGGGTCAGCTGTGACTGCTCCACCGCCACGTCGCCGCGTTCGGCACGGCTCTGCCGGCCATACAGGCTGAGGTTGTGGGTGAAGTAGCCGAGGAACTCCGCGCCGTACTCTTCCAGCGCCAGCCCGGTGTCGGTGCGCGACACCGAGAAGCCGGCGTCGACGTCGCGCCACCACGCGCCGAAGCTCCAGTCCTGCTTCGTCCAGCCCAGCTCGCGCAGGTTGGCACGGGCCTCCACCGCGCGCGCGTCACCCTTGCGCTGGCCGTCCACCGGATTGCGCTGCACGAAGCTCAAGCCGCCGTTGTCGGAATAGAAGATCGGTGCGGCGGTGGCCTCGGTGCGGGTCTGCTCCAGCTTCAGGTAGGTGCCGCGTCCGGCCTGCAGGGTCAGGTCGGCCCCCATCAGGCTGTAGTCGTCACCGCTGCGGTTCTCATCCACATAGGTACCACCCACGGCCACGTGGTCGCCGAACCATTGCTTGCCGCGCAGGCCGGCGCTGACGTCATCGGTGCTGAAGCCCAGCGGCACATACTCGTAGTCCACCAGCAGGATCTGGTCGTAACCGTCCAGCGGGGTGTCACGGGTCAGCGTGCGCACGTTCTCGCGGGTGATCTGCGACAGCGCGCGGGTCAGCAGGATGCGGCCCTGGATCTCGTTTACCTCGTAGTCCACCCCGGCCTGCAGCGTGGTGCGCACCTCGGTGCGGCCGGTGGTGCGGTCGCGCACTTCCAGCACCACCTGCTCCGAACCCGGCAGCAGGTCGGTGTGGCGCAGGTAGTACAGACTGCCGCCGGTGCCCAGGAACTCGCTGTGGCCCAGTGCGGACTGCGCCTCGGAACCGAACGCCTTCAGGTAGGAACGCGGGTCGCCCAGCGGGGTGGTGGCGCGCGAACGCCAGCTCAGCGCCGCGCCGTACAGCGAACGCACGTACTGGCCGTACTCGGTGCCGGTGAAGCCGGTGGCGAAGTTGCCCCACAGTGCCTGGTTCTGGTCCCAGTCCACGCGCACGTACAGCTGGCCCTGGGTATCCACGTCGCGGTAGGTCGTGGAATCGTCCCCGTACACCGGGTAGTACTGGTCCGGATCGAGGCGACGGAACACGTCGCGTGCGTCGGCATCCAGGAAGCCGCTGAACAGGTCCTTGAGCTCGCGGTCGTAGGTGTCAGCCTGCGCGGTGACCAGGTATTTGCCGCGCAGTTTGCTCTTCAGATAGAAGGCCAGACGCCCTTCGCTGAGGAAGCTGTCATCGCGGTCCTGGTCGGCCACCAGCGGGTCCAGATTGCCGCTGGCGGTGTTCTTCGACATCGTCACATCCGCCAGTGCCACCAGGAAGCGGTAGCTGCCGGTCACGTCTACATCCAGCGTGCGGGTCAGCGGTTCCGCATCCAGCGCCTCCACCTGTACGTTGTAGCGGTGCTGGCCGATAGGCTCCAGGAACTCGGCGGCGAACTTCTGCTCCAGATCCACCGGGAAGCTCTGGCCGTTGATCAGCACCCGCGCATTCGGAGCCAGGCCCCGACCGTAGATGCGCACGCGCGAGCCATAGATGGGAATGTTCTGCTGGCGCAGCGCATTCTGGCCATAGATGGCGTTGGTCAGCTGCTGGTCGCGTGCATCCTCGCCATTGAGCACCTTGCCCAGGGTCTTCCGCACGTTGTCGCGCACCTGCTGGGTGCCGCGCTCGTAGTCAGTGGGCAGCACCAGCTGGAAGCGCTGGGCACTGGTTTCATCGAACGAACCGTCCTTGCCGTAAGCACGGGCGATGTACTGCAGGTCATCGCCTTCGCGCAGGTTGAGGTCGGCCGGAAGCTGCCCGTCCCACTCGGTGTTGGCCACGTAGTCCACCGGCATGTCGATGCGCGCCAGCGGCGTGACCAGGTCGGTATCCGAACCGCGATACAGGGTGATCTCGATCCGCTCGATGAAGGAGGCGTAGTTGTTGTAGCCGTGGAAGCGCAGCGGCTTGGTCAGGCGGCCGTTCTCGAACGGGGCCATCGAACCGGTCTGCACGTTGAGCACCGGCGCGGACAAAGCAGGATCTTCCGTGGCCCACACCACGGCCCCATCCGGCAGCTCGGTGACGAACTGACCGCCTGGCGCGGGTACGTTCGCCCCCACCGGCGTAACCGGAGCCGGCGACGGTGCCGCCATCGGCTCCTCCTGCACCTGCAGCAGCAGTTCATTGCCACGCTTGCAGCCATCGGCACCGCACAGCGTGCTGGGGACGTCCACCGGCTGCGGCGCGGTGGTCTGCGCCGAAGCCACCGGCAGGCTGAGTGCGAGGACGATGACCAGTGCCGTCATGAAGGGTGTCTTGTTCATGGTCATCTCCTCAGCGCTCGGCGCGGTCGGCGGGGCGGGCCGGTGCGATGGGCTGCACCTGGACCTGCACGCGGTCGGCAACGTCGGCCGGGAGGCGTGGCAACAGCGCCTGTCGTAGTGCTTCCACCCGCTCCAACCCCAGCGCCTCCTGGCCGCTGGGCGTCTGCAGCAGCAGGCGGCCGCCACCGCCGGCCTGCAGAAGGCGTGCGGCGTGTGCCAGCACGGCCTCGCCGTCAGCCGACAAGCGTGCCGAGCCCGGTTCGAACACACCTTCCCCGATATTCAGGGTGGGCGGTCGCGCGGTTGCGGGAGCCGCCTCAAAGCGCGCATCCGGCAACTGCACGCCGAAGTCGAAGCGTGCCGGCAGCCCCGCGGTGACCCGGCGCAGCAGCGGATTACGCGTGGTGAAGCGGGCTTCGGCCGGCAGCGTGGTCGGATCCACCTTGAGGATGAAGTTGCGGCCACGCGCGCCACCGCCATCGATACCGACCAGGTGGTAGCGACCGAACGCGTCGGTTTCCATCACCAGGCCTTCCACCGAGGCCACGCGTACACCCGGGATACCGCGCTCTCCGTCGTCCTGCACGCCGTTGCCGTTGCGGTCCTCGAACACGCTGCCGATGATCAGGCTTTCATCCAGCAGCGGGTCGCCGATCACTTCCACATCGGCCGAGGCCACGTTGCCGATGGTGGTGTTGACCGCATCCACCGCGGTGACGCGGTTGGTGTGGATGCCCTGGCCCACGCCTGCGCCTACACGCAGGTAGTACACCAGGGTGGCCTGGCCACCGGCGGGAATGTCGATGCCATCCACCCGCAGCGGGGTGCGCGAGGTGACAAAGCCGGCGTTGTCCAGGTCGCGAACCGCGAAGCCTTCCTGCACGAAGGTGAAGCCGGCCGGCAGCGTATCCAGCACGGTCACACCGAGGGCATCCACTTCCCCCATGTTCTCCACGGTGACGGTGTAACGCATCAGCTCGCCCACCTTCACCGTGCGCTGCGCGGCCTGCTTGCTGAGGCGCAGGAAGGTCTCGCCGGCGACCACGGTGATGTTGACCACGCCGTCCACGCACACCGGGGTGGGAATGGACATGTCGCAGATGTTGTAGGTGAAGCTGTCCGGGCCGCTGTAGCCGACGAAGGCGGTGTAGATGCAGTTGCCGTCGGTACATTCCACACGACCGTAGCGGGCCGCGAACAGAACCCGGAACGAACGCCAGTTGATCGGCGCGCCGGTGGTGCTGACGTTGTCCACGATGGAGAAGGTGGTCGGCTCGCCATCTTCGGCGGTGATGACTTCTTCCACCACATCCACGTCGTTGGGCAGCACCTGCACGCTGACCGTGGCAATGCCGCAGTCGGCCGGCGTGGTCTGGGTGCACACGGTGTAGGCAAACGTATCGGTGCCACTGAACATGTCGTTCGGGGTGTAGCGCAGGGTGCCGTCGCCGAGCACTTCCACACTGCCCGAGGTCGGCGCAGTGCTGACGGTGATGACCAGGGCCGACGGCACCGCCGGGGTGCCTCCGACCAGGTCGTTGGCCAGCACCGGAATCACCACCGCGGTCTCCTGCTGGGTGTCGGCGGTGTCGTCGGCCGGCTGCACCGGCGTGCCCGCCGGCGGACTGGTCAGGGTGACACTGACCGTACCGATGTCACACACGCTGGGCTGGGCCACCAGGCAGATCTGGTAAGTGGTGGTGTAGGTGGCTCCGGCCACGCCGGCCGAGACGTCCACGCTGCCGTTGGGCTGGATGGTGATGGCGGTGGTATTGGTCGGGGTCAGCAGCACGGTGGTGGGGTCGAGCGCGCTACCGTTGAAGGTGTCGTTCACCAGCACATTGAGCACGCCGGTACCGCCAGTGGCCGGCACGTTGGTCACGGTGTCGTCGACCGCATCCAGGGTGCCACCCACGGCTGTCACGGTGATGCTCAACGTGGCCGTATCGCAGACGCCTGCATACGGAGCCGGCAGGCACAGCTGGTAGGTGAGCGTGTCGCTGCCAGTGAAGCCGGCGTTTGGCGTGTAGACGTAGCTGCCGTTGGCGTTGAGCAGCACGGTGCCCTGCACCGGCGGGGTGACCAGCGAGAACACCGAGCCACCGCCGGCATTGTCGTTGCCGGCGACGGTGCCGCTCAGGGCTTGCCCGGTGGGCGTGGTCGCCACGTCGTCAACCGCGTTCGGACGCACCAGCACAAGCGCGCTGGCCTGGGCGCAATTTGCGGGGTTGGCGGCCTCGCAGATCTGATAGGTCAGCGACAGCGCACCGGCGGCGGCACTGCCGGCCACCGTGATGATGCCGTTGGGGTCGATGCTGACACCGGCCGGCGGCGCGAGCAGCGACACCGTCACCTGGGATGCCTGCACCGGCACACCGTTGATCAGGTCGTTGGTCAGCACCGAAGCGGTGCTGCCACCGGCACCCGGCAGGGTGGGCGTACCGCTGAAGTTGTCATTCACTGCCTGCAGCGTGGTCGCACTCACCGTCACGCTGACCGAAGCGGTGTCGCACACATTGAGGTTGGGAGCCGGCAGGCACACCTGGTAGGTGAAGCTGTCGGTGCCGGTGAAGCCCGGATTGGGCGTGTAGCTGATGGTATTGTCGCCGTTGACGACCGCCGTGCCGTTCAGCGGCGCGCCGCTCACGGTGAACACCGGGTTGAGCGGCAACGTGTCGTTGGCCGCAACATTGAGCACGGTGGTGCCGGTACCCGCCCCCAGCGTGTCATCGGCGGCGTTCGGACGCACCGCCACCAGCGCAGTGGCCTGGCCGCAGTTGGTCGGCACCGCGTTCTCGCAGACGCGGTAGGTCAGCGTCGTGGCCACCGGAGTCAGCCCTGCGGCCACGGTGATGACACCATCGGCGGCCATGGTGTAGCCGGTGACCGGCGCGACCAGCGACGCCGTCACCGGCGTGGTGCCCGGCACGATGGTCGCGCCGTTGAAGCTGTCATTGAGCAGCACGCTGGCGGTGGTGCCACCCGAGGCCGGCACGATCGGCGTACTGCTGAAGTCGTCGTTCAAGGCGCTCAGGCTGGTGGTGCCCACGGTCACCGTGACCGTGGCGGTGGAGCACACCCCTGCCCCCGGAGCAGGCAGGCACACCTGGTAGGTGAAGGTGTCGGTGCCGGTGTAGCCCGCCGTCGGCGTGTAGCTGATGGTGTTGTCGCCATTGACGGTAGCCGTGCCGTTGCCCGGCGCGACCAGCACGGTCAGGGTCGGGTTGGACGGCAGGGTGTCGTTGGCGGTGACATTGAGCACCGTGGTGGTGCCGGCGGTGGCGGTCAGCGTGTCATTGGCCGCGGCCGGGCTGACCGCCACGATCACCGTGGATTGCGCGCAGTTGGTCGGCACCGCGTCTTCGCAGACCTGGTAGGTGAGCGTTGCCGCCGCCGGCGTCGTGCCCGGTGCCACCGTGATCTGGCCGTTGGCGGCGATGCTGTAGCCGGGCGGTGGGGTGACCAGGGTGGCGCTCACCGGTGTGGTGCCCGGGGCGATCGGCAGACCATTGAAGGTGTCGTTGAGCAGCACGCTGGCGGTGGTGCCGCCAGTCGCCGGTGCAATCGGCGCAGCGGTGAAGTTGTCGGCGTTGGCCACCAGGGTGGTGGCGGTGACGTTCAAGGTGACCGTGGCGCTGTCGCAGACACCGGCACCGGGTGCTGGCAGGCACAGCTGATAGGTGAAGCTGTCCACACCGGTATAGCCGGCGGTGGGCGTGTAGTTGATGCTGCCATCGCCATTGACGGTGGCGGTGCCGTTGGTGGGAGCCACGGAAACGGTCACCACCGGGTTCAGTGGCGCGGTGTCATTGGCCAGCACATTGAGCAGCGTGGCGGTGCCGGCGGTGGCCAGCAAGGTGTCGGCGACCGCGTCCGGACTCACCGCCACCACGGCGGCGGACTGCGCGCAGTTGGTCGGCACGGCGGTTTCGCAGACCTGGTAGTTCAGGGTCACCGCAGCAGGCGTGGTTCCCGGAGCCACGGTGATCACACCGGTGGCGGCCATGGTGTAGCCCGTCACCGGGGTCACCAGCGATGCACTCACCGGCGTGGTGCCCGGCACGATGGTGGTGCCGTTGAAGGTGTCGTTGAGCAGCACGCTGGCGGTGCTGCCACCGGCGGCCGGTGCAATCGGGGTAGCGGTGAAGTCGTCAGCGACCGCCACGATGCTGGTCGCACCCACACTCAACGTGACGGTGGCGGTATCGCACACGCCCGCGCCCGGTGCCGGCAGGCACAGCTGATAGGTGAAGCTGTCGGGCCCCGTATAGCCGGCGGTCGGGGTGTAGCTGATGGTGCCATCGCCATTGACCGTGGCGGTGCCATTGGTCGGCGCGACCGACACCGTCACCACCGGATTGAGCGGTGCGGTGTCGTTCGCCAGCACGTTGAGCACGCTGGTGGTGCCGGCGGTGGCGGTGAGCGTGTCGGCTGCGGCGACGGGGCTCACCGCTACGACTGCCGATGCACCGGCACAGTTGGTCGGCACCGCGTTCTCGCAGACCTGATAGTTGAGCGTAACCGAGGCCGGCGTGGTGCCGGGAGCCACGGTGATCACACCGCTGGCATCCATGCTGTAACCGGGCACCGTGGTCAACAGCGAGGCCGTCACCGGCGTGGTGCCTGGCACGATGGTCGCACCGTTGAAGGTGTCGTTGAGCAGCACGCTGGTGGTGCTGCCGCCTGCAGCCGGCGCAATCGGCGTGCCAGTGAAGTCATCGTTGAGCGCGGTCAGCGTGGTGGCGCTGACGGTGACGGTCACCGTGGCGGTGTCGCAGACCGACGCCCCCGGTGCCGGCAGGCACAGCTGGTAGGTGAAGGTGTCGGTGCCGGTGAACGCACCGGTCGGGGTGTAGCTGATGGTGCCGTCAGGGTTGACGAGGGCGGTGCCATTGGTCGGTGCCACCGAAACGGTCACCGTCGGGTTCAATGGTGCGGTGTCGTTGGCGAGCACGTTGAGCACGGTGGTGGTGCCGGCCGTCGCCGGCAGGGCATCAACCACCGCATCCGGACTGACCGCAACTACGGCCGTAGCGGCGGCGCAGTTGGTCGGCACCGCGTTCTCACAGACCTGGTAGTTCAGCGTGACGACCGCGGGCGTAGTGCCCGGGGCCACCGTGATCACACCGGTGGCGGCCATGCTGTAGCCGGTCGGCGGGGTCAGCAGCGACGCGGTCACGGCGGTGGTGCCCGGCACGATGGCCACCCCGTTGAAGGTGTCATTGAGCAGCACGCTGGCGGTGCTGCCGCCGGCGGCCGGCGGAATCGGCGTGGCGGTAAAGTCGTCGTTGGTCGCGACCAGTGAGGTGGCGCTGACCGTCAGCGACACCGTCGCGGTGTCGCACACCGACGCCCCCGGTGCCGGCAGGCAGACCTGATAGGTGAAGCTGTCCGCCCCGGTGAACCCGGCGGTCGGGGTGTAACTGATGGTGCCGTCGGCATTGACGGTGGTGGTGCCATTGGTCGGGGCCACCGACACGGTGATGGTCGGGTTGGCCGGCAGGGTGTCGTTGGTGGTGACGTTGAGCACGGTGGCGGCACCGGCCGTCGCCGGCAGGTTGTCGTCCACCGCCACCGGGCTGACCGCAACCACCGCGCTGGCGGCGGCGCAGTTGGTCGGCACCGCGTTCTCGCAGACCTGGTAATTCAGCGGCACGGCGGCCGGGGTGGTTCCGGGAGCCACGGTGATCACACCGTCGGCGGCCATGCTGTAGCCCGTCTCCGTGGTGAGCAGGGTGGCGGTGACGGCAGTGGTGCCGGGCACGATGGCCGCGCCATTGAAGGTGTCGTTGAGCAGCACGCTGGCGGTGCTGCCGCCGGCCGCCGGTGCAATCGGCGTCGCGGTGAAGTCGTCATTGGCGGCCGCCAGGGTGGTGGCGGCCACCGTCACGGTGACCGTGGCGGTATCGCAGACCGCAGCGCCGGGACCCGGCAGGCACAGCTGATAGGTGAAGGTGTCAGTGCCGGTGAAGGCACCGGTCGGGGTGTAGCTGATGGTGCCGTCGCCGTTGACGATGGCGGTGCCGTTGGTCGGTGCCACCGACACGGTCACGGTCGGGTTCAGCGGCGCGGTGTCATTGGCCAGCACGTTGAGCACGGTGGTGGTGCCGGCGGCCGCCGGCAGCGCATCAGCCACGGCTTCCGGGCTGACTGCCACCAGCGCGGTGGCACCGGCGCAGTTGGTCGGCACCGCGTTCTCGCAGACCTGGTAATTGAGCGTAACCGCGGCCGGCGTCGTACCCGGGGCCACGGTGATCACGCCGTTGGCGGTCATGCTGTAGCCGGTGGGTGGCGTGATCAGCGATGCGGTCACCGCCGTGGTGCCCGGCACGATGGGCGCACCACTGAACGTGTCGTTGAGCAGCACGCTGGTGGTGCTGCCGCCGGCTGTCGGCGCAATCGGAGTGGCGGTGAAATCATCGTTGGTCGCGACCAGCGAGGTGGCGCTGACGGTGACGGTCACGGTGGCGCTGTCGCACACACTGCCGCCCGGTGCGGGCAGGCACAGCTGGTAGGTGAACGTGTCGGTGCCGGTGAAGGCACCGGTCGGGGTGTAGCTGATCGAGCCGTCACCGTTGGCCACGGCAGTGCCGTTGGCCGGGCCTGCGATGATCGTGACCACCGGATTCAGCGGTGCGGTGTCGTTGGCCAGCACGTTGAGCACGCTGGTGGTGCCGGCGGTGGCCGGCAGCGCATCAGCCACGGCATCCGGGCTGACCGCGACTACCGCAGTGGCGGCTGCGCAGTTGGTCGGCACCAGGTTCTCGCAGACCTGGTAGCTGAGCGTGGTGGCGGCCGGCGTGGTGCCCGGTGCCACGGTGATCACGCCCGCGGTCGACATCGTGTAGCCGGTGACCGGGCTGAGCAGCGTTGCGGTCACCGGCGTGGTGCCCGGCACGATCGGATTGCCGTTGAAGGTGTCGTTGAGCAGCACGCTGGTAGTGCTGCCGCCGGCCGCAGGTGCGATCGGGGTCGCCAGGTAGCTGTCATTCACCGCCACCAGGGAAGTCGCGCTGACAGTGAGCGCCACGGTTGCGGTATCGCAGACCGTGCTGTGCGGGGCCGGCAGGCAGAGCTGGTAGGTGAAGGTATCCGGACCCACGAACGGACCGGTGGGCGTGTAGCTGATGGTGCCATCGCCATTGACCACGGCGGTGCCGCTGACAGGTGCAACGCTGATGGTCACTACCGGGGTTGCCGGTGCGATGTCGTTGGTCAGCACGTTGAGCACCGTGGTGGTACCTGCCGTGGCCGGCAGCGTGTCATTGACCGCATCCGGACTCATCACCACCACGGCGGTGGCGGTGGCGCAGTTGCTCGGCAGCGCGGTTTCGCACACCTGGTAGTTCAGTGCAATCGAACCCGGCGGCGTACCGGCGGCGACGCTGATCACGCCGTTGGCCGCCATGCTGTAGCCCGACTCCAGGGTGAGCAGCGACGCGGTGACCGGCGTGGTGCCAGGTACGATCGCCGCACCGTTGAAGGTGTCATTGAGCAGCACACTGGCGGAACTGCCACCACTGGGCGGGATCGGGCTGGCGCTGTAATCGTCATTCACCGCCACCAGTGCGGCGTTGGCCAGGGTCACAGTGACCTGGGCGGTATCACAGCTGGTGCCGTCCGGTGCCGGCAGGCAGACCTGGTAGGTCAGGGTGTCGGTACCGGTCTGGCCGGCGGTGGCGGTGTACTGCAGGCTGCCGGCGGTCGACAGCACGGCGGTGCCCTTGGTCGGCGCGGCGATCACGGTGAAGGTGGAACCGACCGGTGCGTTGTCATTGCCGGCCAGGTTGAAGGTGCCGGTCTGGGTACCGGTGACGCTGGCGGTATCGTCCTGCGCATCGGGTGCGATCAGCACCTGCACAGCGGCGGTGTCGCAGTTGGTGGTGGAACCCAGTTCGCAAAGGCTGTAGGTCAGCGCGGTCGCACCGGCCGGCGCAAAGCCGCTCACCGTGATCACACCGTCGCTGTCGATGCTGAAGCCGGCCTGGGGACTGACCAGGTTCACGGTGACCTGCAGCGGGCTGGCAGCGGCTCCGTTGAAGGTGTCGTTGCCGAGCACGCTGGGCGTGGTGCCGCCGGCACCCGGTGCGAACACCGGCGCGCGGAAGTTGTCGTCCACCGCGTTGAGCGTGTTGGCGATGACGTTGAAGGTGATCGTGCCGGTGGCGCAGGTCGCGCCATCCGGGGCCGGCAGGCACACCTGGTACTGCGCGGTCTGGGTGCCCGCGCCCGCCGGCGTATAGGTGAACGCGCCATTGGGCTGCAGCGCCAGGGTGCCTGCAGCCGGTGCGCCGACCACGCTGAAAGTGGAACCGGCCGGTGCGTTGTCGTTGATGCTCACGTCACCGACCAGCGGCTGCCCGGCGGGCGTGGTGTAGGTGTCATCCGCGGCATCGGGCGCGATCAGCAGCGCTACCTGCGCGGTGTCGCAGTTGGTCGTGGTGCCGGCTTCGCACAGTTCATAGGTGAGGCTGACGGCACCGGCGGCGGCACCGGCCGGCACGTTGATCACGCCCGCGCTGGTGATGGTGTAACCCGGCGGCGGGGTGTTGATCAGGCTGACCGTGACCTGCGCGGCGGTGACGGCCACGCCATTGAACAGGTCATTGCCGAGCACGCTGGGCGTGCTGCCGCCGGTTACTGGTGAAATGGCCGGCGTGGTGAACGGGTCGTCCACCGCATCCACGGTATTGGCGGCCACCACGAAGGTCGCGGTGGTGGTGGAGCAGACGCCGCTGTTCGGAGCCGGCAGACACACCTGGTAGTCAAAGCTGTCGTTGGTGCTGCTGCCTGGATTGGAGACATAGGTGAAGCTGCCATCGGCGGCAAAGGTCAGCACGCCCTGGGTCGGCTGGGTGAGTGCGGTGAACACGACCCCGGTGACGATGTCATCGTTGTCGGCCACCGAACCGGTTTCACTTTGCCCGGACTGCAACGGAATGCTGTCGGCCACCGCCGTGGGGCTGATCAGCACCTGCACGCTGGCGACATCACAGTTGGCAGGCGCAGCGACTTCGCACAGCTGGTAGCTGAGCGTTACCGCGCCGGGGTCGGTGCCGGGGGCGACGGTGATGACGCCCGTGGCCGCGTCCAGGGTGAAGCCGGCCACAGTGCCCTGCAGCGTGGCAGTCACGGTGCCTGCGGTAACCACCGCACCATTGAGCGTGTCGTTGCCGAGCACGCTGGGCGTGACACCACCAGCAAGGCCGGACACCGGCGTGCCGAACAGGTCATCGTTGGCGGCGAGGGTGTTGGCACCCAACGTCACCGTTACGGCGGCGGTGGCGCACACGCCCGCATTGGGTGCCGGCAGACAGACCTGGTAGCCGAACGTGTCAGTGCCCGCGCTGCCCGCATTGGGCTGGTAGGTGAAGGTGCCGTCCGGGTTGACGGTGACGCTGCCCTGGGTCGGCGTGGCACCTGCGGCGGTGAACAGCGAACCGGCCGGCGTGTTGTCGTTGATGCCGACGTTGCCGGACACCGGCTGGCCGGCACCGGGCGTGCTGACGGTGTCGTTCACCGCATTCGGACCCACCACCAGCTGCACCGCAGCGGTATCGCACAGCGTGGGCGCGGCGGTCAGACAGATGCGGTAGCCCAGCGTGACCGGGCCGGCGACGGCGTTGGCTGGCACGCTGATGGCTCCGGCAGCATCGATGGTGTATCCCGCCGGCGCGGTGATCAGCGTGGTGGAGAGGTTGGCGGGCACCACGGCGACACCATTGAACGTGTCGTTGGTAAGCACGCTGACCGTGGTACCGCCCCCTGCCGCCGGAATGGCCGGCGTGCTGAGGTTGTCGTCCACTGCGTCGATCACATTGGCAGTGAGATTGATGGTGACGGTCGCGGTGTCACACACCGCCCCGTTCGGTGCAGGCAGACACAACTGGTAGGTAAAGGTATCGGTCCCGGTGGCACCGGCGTTGGCGGAATAGGTGAAGTTGCCGTCGGTGAGCAGCTGCAGGGTCCCTTGCGCAGGCGGGGTGCCGGTCTGGGTGAACGTGGAGTCGATCAGGTAGTTGTCGTTGTCGCGCACATTGCCGCTGAGGGCCTGACCGGCCTGCACGGCGTAGCTGTCGTCCACGGCATTGGGGCCGACCACAAGCGCCACGTTCGCACTGGCACAGTTGCTGGGCGAGGCCGCCTCACAGATCTGGTAGGTCAGCGTGACCGGACCGGCCGCCGCCGTGGCCGGCACCACAATGGTGCCGTTGGCGTTGATGTCATAGCCGGCCGGTGCGTTGGTCAGCGTGGCCACCACCGCCGCATCGGCGAATGGTGCACCGGCAAGCGTGTCATTGGCGAACACACGCGGCGTGGTGCCGCCGGCACCCGGCGGGAACGGGGTGGCGCTGTAGTCGTCATTGGTGGCCACAATCGCGGCCGCCTGCACGGTGATGGTGGGCGTGGTGGCGGTGTTGTCGCCCGGTGTGGGGTCGGTGGTGCCCGGCGGCGGGCTGATGGTGGCCGCGTTGGCGGAAATGGTCGCCGGCGTCACCGTGGGGGCCGTGCCGCTGACCAGCACCACCAGCACGTCGCCGACGCCCACGTTGACGCCGACATTGAGACTGCCGGTGCCAGAGGCGGTCGCACACGAGGTCGCCGCCGACACCACCGCGCAGGTCCAAGTCACGCCGGTCAGCTGTGCCGGCACCGAGTCGGTGAGGGTCGCACCGACGGCGCGCGACGGACCTGTGTTGCGCACTTCGATGCGGTACTGCACGACACCACCCGCCGGCACGGGTGCACCGGCCGCCGGGCTGACAATGGTCTTGATCACGCTCAGCTGCGAGGTGGCGGCCAGCGCGTTGCTGTCACTGGCGGTGTTGTTGCCCGGGGTGGGATCGGAGATGTCGGCCGGTGCGATGACGGTGGCGGTGTTGACCAGCGGATTGCGATACGCCTGCGCCTGCGCGCCGGCTGTGGCCAGTGTCATCAGCAGTCCACCGGCCAGCGGCAGCGCGCGGGCGCGCAGGCGACTGAAGGCGGTCTGGCAGGGGAAGCGACAGGCGCTGGCGGTTTGCATGCAGGAGTCCTCGGAAGCACCGCGCGCGGGCCGTTGCGACCTCACTGCGCGTCACGTGTTGCGTCGTTGCTGCCGAAGGCCACCGCGGTGGCCTCCGGATGGATGTGGCTAGTACGCGGCGGGATCTGCGCTGAAGCTGACCGGCACGGTGATCGTGGCCTGCCCCCCGTTGATCAGGTTCACCCCCAGGCTCACGCCGGTACCGCCGGCAGCGCCCCCACTTGCAGCGCTGCAGACGCTGCCGGCCGACGCCGTGCAGGTCCATGGCGCGCTCAGCGTGGCCCCGGCCGGCAAGGTGTCGGTCACCTGCGCCGCAGTCACTGGATCGGGCCCGGCATTGCTGACGGTGATCACATAGCTGGCCGTGCCGCCAGGCGTGTAACTGCCGCTGCCATCACTCTTTGTGATCGACAGATCCGCCTGGCGCGTTCGGTTGGTGATGCGACAGACCACATTGAGCGGCTGCGCGGACAACGCGGGCGCGGTAAAATTGAAGCTCTGCCCGGTGCCGCTGGCAAGCACCGTTCCGGCCGCATCGCGACAGTCCCAGGTGCTGGCGTAGCGCGCCAGCACGGTGGCGGTGCCGGCGGTTTCGGCCAGCGTGTAGACCGTGCCCGGCGTGGTGACCACCGCTGTGGTGGCCCCGTTGTTGCCCACGTTGGCCACGCTTGCCAGCACCGTGGCTCCCTGCGCGACGCTCAGGTTGAACACACCGGTGTCGGTGGTGGGCGCGAGCGTCTTGACCAGCTGCACGGTGGCCGCGCAGCTCTGCGAGATGCTTTCCACGGTGAAGATCGCCTGGCCGATGCGGATGCCCAGCAGCCCCAGCAGGTTGTCGACCACGCCGCCGAGCACCGCGGTGAGCACCGGACCGACCAGCGCGTTGGTCACCGTGCGCAGTGGCGGCAGCAGCGCTCCCACCAGCGCATTGACAATGGTGTTCACGGGCAACGGCAGGTTGATGAGGTTGTTGACCAGGCGCACCACCGGTGTGCCGCTGGTGATCTGCACGTCAAGCGAGTTGATCAGCGTGGTGACCATGGTGCTGGCGCTGACCGTGCCGGTGCTCAAGGTGCGTGTCTGTGGATAGGGACCCGTGAACGCCACCGACTGGAAGCCAGGTGTGGCTGTCGCCACGGCGCGAAGCGACACCGTCAGCGGCACATCGACATCAGCGACTTTCAGACCGCTCGAGAGCAGGCTGACGGCTACCGTGACGCTCAGCGTGGTTGCATTGATGGGCGTCACGCTGGCCGGCGTCAGCGTCGCGCTGCGGTTGAAGAACACCGCGTCGCTGATGGTGCCCACGTACAGGTTGACCAGGCCCGGGCGCGCCTGCAGGGTGACCGCGTTGCTGACCAGGTTGACCGCGTTGATGGTGCCCTCGGCACGGGCCACGTCGGCATACACCGACAGATGCAGCAGCGAAGCGGTGATGGCGGTGCCGGACAGGGACACCAGCCCGCCCACGTTGAGGCCGTTGACCGCGCTGATCAGCGGGGCCACGTTGAGGCCCTGGGCAATGTCGAAGTCGAACTTGATGCGGATGGCCGCGCTGTGGAACGCGCTGCCGACCGGACCGCAGTTGTACACCGGCGGTTCCACCACCTGCGCCCATACCCGCACATTGGCCAGGCCGGCCAGACCCAGCGGTGCCAGCTGCGCCGTGGTCAGGGTGATCGGCGTGGGCGTGGTAAGCACGTTGCGGAAGTTGTAGAGCTGCACGCCACCGGTGATCAGGTCCAGCACGTCCAGGTTGACGTTGACCAGCGAACCGGGCGGCAGCGTCACCTGCAGCAGGTCGGCCAGGCGGATGGTTCCGGTAAGTCCACTCAGGGAGGGGGTCAGCAGATTGAGCGAGTTCGCTGCGAGGGTCTGGCCGTCCGCCTGCAGCACCGAGACCAGTGCCGCCTGCAGCTGCGCCAGCGTGATGTTGGCGTTGAGTACCTGACTGGGGTCGCTGACCACCACGCCGCCGTTGAGCTGGGTCAGCAGCGCATTGAGATTCACATCCGCGCCGGCGATGTTGTTCCAGTCCAACGCGGTGATGTTGATATTGGTGCCGGGCAGCAGCGTCGTAAACAGCAGGTTCAACACCGGGCTCTGGGTGGAATCCACCTGCACCAACCGCGGACCGGCGGAAACACACGCGCCGTTGGCGGTACAGGCGTCCTGCGCATTTACTTTCGGAACCACAGAAAATAGTGCGAATAACGTCACAATTAATGCGATCGCATTAAGTTTGGTGAATCTCCATAACACCCGCTTCACATCTGAAACCTTATCCATCACCCATCCCCTGCGCCGTGGCAGCACCCCTCCTTCACACACCAGACTCCCGGTGATGAGGGGCAGCAAGCGCACTGCTTTCGACGTTCTGGTGTTTATTTCCGGCGATTCGTGGCCGGTTTCAGGATTAATTACGTGGACGCGGCGAGGGGTCAAACAACGTTTTGTGAAGACGGTAGTTAGTAATGCTGTCGCTCGGGGTGGTTTTGATGGGATACCCAGGAGGGGCAAGGGCAGTCAGTCATTCTGTACATGCATGTAAAAGAATCACTGCCCGGGAAGTATTGATAACCGCCCATCACTTAAGGACAGGGAAAGGGGGATTTCTATGTTGTCGATGTCGGATCGAATTCGCAGCGCGCGGACGGCTGCGGGGTTATCTCAGACGCAATTGGCTCTGGAAACCGGGGTCAAGCGCAGTGCAGTGGCACAGTGGGAGCGGCGCGGCGGCACCCATCCCAGTGTGTCGCATCTGGCACGAATTGCCGTGGTCACTCACGTGCGGTTCGAGTGGTTGGCGACCGGTCGCGGTTGCGGAAAACCGGGAGGAGAAGAGCTGGAAACGACACAGCCGGCCGCGGATTACGTCCGTAACGACCTGGAGGGAAATATTCTGTCGCTGGTACGGCGACTGCCGCCGCGCAAGCGGCAGGTGGCGCACGACATCATCGAGATGTTGGGTGCGTAGGCGGCGGCAAAGGGGTGACGACCAACGGTCGTCACCTGCCATCGTGGTCGTTCAAGACCGGTAGCTGACGATCGTTGGTCGTCAGAGCGCCGCGCGCGGTGGCAGCGACCAGTCGATCGGCGGCTGCCCGCGCTGCTGCAGGTAATCGTTGGCCATCGAAAAATGCCGGCAGCCCAGAAAACCCCGATGCGCCGACAGCGGCGACGGGTGGGGTGCCTTGAGTACGCGGTGGCGGCGGGTGTCGATCACCTTGCCCTTCTGCTGCGCGTAGCTGCCCCAGAGCAGGAACACCAGGCCATCGCGTTCACGGTTGAGGGTTTCCACGACGTGGTCGGTGAAGCCTTCCCAGCCGCGCTTCTGATGCGCGCCGGCCTGCCCTTCCTCAACCGTCAGCACCGCATTGAGCAACAGCACGCCACGCTGCGCCCACGGCAGCAGGCAACCGTGGTCCGGCCGCGCAATGCCCAGGTCGCTTTCAATTTCCTTGTACATGTTCAACAGCGAAGGTGGCACCGGCACGCCGGGCATCACAGAGAAACTCAAGCCGTGCGCCTGGCCACGGCCGTGATAAGGGTCCTGGCCGAGGATCACCACTTTCACCTGATCGAACGGGGTGGCGTCGAAGGCGGCGAAGATCTGCGGGCCGGGGGGGAATACATGCGCACCCGCCGCCTTGCGCTCACGCAGGAAGGCCGACAGCTCACGCATCTCCGGGCGCAGCAGCCAGTCGCCCACATGCGCCTTCCAGCTGGGCTCCAGCTGGATGGCAGGCACTGCATCACTCATCGCAGCACGGGCTTGTCGTTGAGGCGGGCCAGACGCAGCTGGAACAGCACCTTGGTCACCAGCAGGCGCTCTTCGATCGGCTTCTGCACCAGGTCGTTCGCGCCCGACTGCAGCAGCCCGGACTGGTTGTGCGGATTGCCGTCGCCGGTCATCACCAGCACCGGCAGGCGCCGCTTGCCGTAGCCGAAGTCGACGCGCACGCGCTCGACCACGTCACGACCGCTGAGTTCGCCCTTCAGGGTGACGTCGGTCAGCACCAGGTCGATGCGGGTATTGCTGCGGCCCAGCGATTCGGCGGTGAGCAGGGCGAACGCCTCTTCAGCGGTCATCACGTGCAGCACGTTCAGGCTCTGCCGTTCCAGCATGCGCTTGGTGGCTTCTGCCACCACGCGGCTGTCTTCGATGTACAGAATCGTGGCACCCGGAATGGTTTCCGGCTGCACGTAGCCCTTGATGAAGGACGCCAGCGCCTCGTGGCCCAGCGCCTTGTCGAAGTAGTCGGTGACGTACTCGGTAAAGCGGCGCTGCTCCAGGTGCTGCTGGGCGTCGCCGGACACCACGATCACCGGCACGTACGCCTGCCCCGCCGCCTCGCGCACCATGCGCGCCAGCGCCAGGCCGTCGCCGTCGCTGAGCGTGAGCGAGGTGGTGACCAGATTGACCGGGCCGGCATCCAGCGCCTGGCGGGCGTCTTCGATGCAGGCGCAGCCCACCACTTCCACCTGCGGCAGCTCACGCTGCAGCACGTCGGCAATGAGCTTGCGGACCAGTTTGGAACCGTCGACCACCATCACCCGGGGGGCGGCATCAACGAGGTGCTTGAGAGCTTGCGGACGCATGCGGGCCTCAGGTTTCAGTCGGTCGGGTCTGGCGCAGGAAGTGCCCTGTGACCAGCCACGCGCCCAGCCAGCCCAGCACTACCGTGCCGACCAGGACGAGCGAGGAATGCAGAAGATCCAGCCCATGCAACACGAACGGGCTGCCATAGCTGCTGGAAAGTTCGGCCAGCGGCGGGCGCAGCGCCAGGCCGGCCACGCCGATCAGGGCCAGTGCCAGTGCACCGGCACCCAGGCCGTACCACGCGCCCAGATACAGGAAGGGGCGGCGGATGAAACCGTCGCTGGCACCGAGCAGCTGCAGCACGCCGATTTCATCCCGGCGCGACTGGATGTCCAGGCGCACGGTATTGCCGACCACCAGCAGCGCGCCCAGCCCCAGCAGGGCCGAAAGCACCTGCACCAACCGTGCGCCGAAGCCCAGCCAGGCATCCAGACGCTTCCGCCAGAGTGCATCGTGCTGGACCAGGTCGGCCTGCGGCAGGCCCTGCAGCGACTGCGCAAGGCGCGCATCATCGGTGCCGTTGGCCGGGGTGATGATCAGCAGCGAGGGCAGCGGATTGTCGTGCAGGGCATCAATGGCCTCGCCCAGGCCGGCGCTGTCGCGCAACTCGGCCAGGCCCTCTTCCGGGGTGCGCACTGTGACCGCACTGACATCGGCACGACCGCGCAGCGTGTCGGCAACCTGGCTCGCACCGGCGGCGTCCACGCTGGCCTTCAGGAACAGGTTGATGTCACGCGACTGCTGCACGCTGCCGGCAAACAGCTTCACGTTGTCCAGCGCGATCGACAGCCCCAGCGGCAACGCCAGGGCGACCGCCATGACCATGATGGTCAGCAGCGTCGCCCACGGCTTGCGCGAGGCGCGACCGAGGCTGAACACCACGCTGTGGCCATGATGATGCAGCCACACGCCCAGGCGCGAAGGCGCTGCCGCTTCTTTGTTGGCTGCAGCGCTCATTCGGCCAGATCCTGCGGCGAGATGTCGTCGACCAGACGCCCGTGGTCAAGAATGAGCACGCGCTTGCGCATGCGGCGCAGCAGCGGCAGGTCATGGCTGACCACCAGCACGCTGGTGCCACGCTCGGGCAGTTCGGCAAACAACGCCATGATCTCCGCTGCGAGGGTGGGGTCCAGATTGCCGGTGGGTTCGTCGGCCACCAGCAGGCGCGGTTCGCCGACGATGGCGCGGGCGATGCCCACGCGCTGCTGTTCACCGGCCGACAACTGCGACGGCAGGGCCTTCTCGCGGTGGGCCAGGCCCATGCGTTCCAGCACCGAGCGCACCCGCTTGCCGATCTCGGCGCGGCGCGTGCCACGCAGAATCAACGGCAGGGCGACGTTCTCGCCGATGCTGCGGTCCATCAGCAGGCGGTGGTCCTGGTAGACCGCGCCCACCTCCCGGCGGTGGCGCGGGATGTCGCCGCCGCGCACCTTCAGCAGATTGCGGTCGGCCAGCAGCACCGCGCCGCGGCTGGGACGTTCGTCCAGGTGGATCAGTTTGAGCAGGGTGCTTTTGCCGGCACCGGAGTGACCGGTGACGAACAGCATTTCACCGGGCGCAACTTCGAAGCTGACGTCCACCAGTGCCTGGTGGCCGCCCGCATACTGTTTGCTGACATTGTCGAAACGCAGGACGCTCATCCCCCGATTATGCCGGAGGCGCGTTGCGAGGTGGGGACCGAAGCATGCCCGACCAATCGACAGACGCGACCGTCGATCGGGAGATGTCCGGTAGCGCCGGCCGTTGGCCGGCCCATGGGGTGCCTGAGATCGCGATGGCCGGCCAACGGCCGGCGCTACCGGAACTGCACCGATCAGCTACCGGACAACATCCGGCGGATCTTGCGGCCGATTCGGGTCAGGAAGCCATCGCCGGAATTCTCGGTCTTGGCCGCACGCATCGGCTTGGCCGTCACCTGCACCGGCGTGACCGGCTGGGCGGCACCCTCGGCACCCTCAACCGGGCGGCCATGGCGACGACGACGGCGCTTGCGCGGCTTGCGCTCGCCGTCGACCGCCCCTTCCGGAGCGCCTTCTGCGCGCGGCGGACGCGGCGGGCGCGGAGCCTGCGCTGCGTCGGCCGGTGCGCCACCTTCGGCAACCACCGCCGGCTTTTCGCCTTCCGGACGCGGCTTGCGCGGACCGCGCGGCTTGCGGTCGCCATCGCGGCGTTCGCCACGACCGCCACCACTGCCGGAACGGCCGCCACGACCACCGCCGCGACGCTCTTCTTCAGCAGCACGGGCTTCGCGCGCTTCGCGGAAGATCTGGCCGACGCTTTCGTTTTCTTCGCCTTCCTCGCCCGGGGCTGCCGGTGCGCGTTCCGGACGCGGCAGCGCGGTCAGCAGTTCCTTGGTCACCGGTTCAGACGGAATCTTCTGTTCGATGTAAGCCTCGATGTCCGGCAGGCTCATCGCATAGCGCTCGCAGGCGAAGCTGATCGCATCGCCTTCCTCGCCCAGGCGGGCGGTACGGCCGATGCGGTGCACGTAATCTTCGGCGTCGAACGGCAGGTCGTAGTTGTAGACGTACTTGATGCCGTCGATGTGCAGGCCGCGTGCGGCCACGTCGGTCGCCACCAGGATTTCCAGCTGGCCCTTCTGGAAGCGGTTCAGCAGGCTTTCGCGCTTCTTCTGCGGGACGTCGCCGGACAGCACGCCGACGCGGTAGCCGGCCTTCTCCAGCGAACGCGCGACGCGCTCGACGAACACCTTGGTGTTGACGAACACCATGGTGCGCGCGCCTTCGCTGCGCGACAGCAGGCCAAGCAGCAGCGGAATCTTTTCGTCATCCGCCGGGAAGTACAGCTTCTGGCGCACGCGCGCGGCAGTCACCGTTTCGGCTTCCACCACCAGCTTCTGCGGCTCGTTCATGTGCTCGTAGGCCAGCTCCAGCACGCGGTGGCTGAGGGTGGCGCTGAACAGCAGGGTCTGGCGGGTGGTCCGCTCGGGCATGCGGCGCAGCAGGAAGCGGATGTCCTTGATGAAGCCCAGGTCGAACATGCGGTCGGCTTCGTCCAGCACGCAGATCTCGCACGCATGCAACGACACGACCTTGTGCTGCTTCACGTAGTCGATCAGGCGGCCCGGGGTGGCGATGATCACGTCCACGCCCTGCTGCAGGATCTCGCGCTGCTTGTCGTAGTCCACGCCGCCGTAGACCAGCGCGAAGCGCAGGCCCAGGTCGGAGCCGAACTTCACCGCGTCCTTGTGGATCTGGATGGCCAGTTCGCGGGTCGGCGCGAGGATCAGCGCACGCGGATCTTCCGGCTTGCGGTCGGCCAGCGCCGGACGGCTGAGCAGGCGGTTGACCACGGCGACCAGGAAGGCCAGCGTCTTGCCGGTACCCGTCTGGGCCTGGCCAGCCACATCGCCACCGGCCAGCGCGACCGGAAGGGTCAGCGCCTGGATCGGGGTGCAGCGGGTGAATCCGGCTCCTTCAAGGCCGGCCTGCAGGGCCGGATGCAGATCAAAGGAGGAGAAAGTCAAATCGGTCAGCGGTTTGTCGCTCATGTGTCCGTCTTGGTAAGGCCGCGCCGGCACCGGGCCGGAAGGCTTGCAATCTTGGAGGGCAGCGTTGCCATACGGCCGTTGCGCCGGGAATGCCGGGGCCGGATCGGTGAGACGCGGGCCGCTGCACAATGTCCCAGTTTAGCGCAATGTCGGTGGCAAACCGGGGATGGCGTCGCACGGGGACCTGAGACGACGGCCCGCGCTCGCCCTCGCGCTGTTTTCACCGCGCCACACGCCAGTTGAACGGGCGGCTGGCAGGGGCTGGAAGCGCCCCCTACCCGCCCGCACTTAGTGGGACAAGCCCTGGCAAAGCGCGATGCCTGTCACAGGATGTAGCGTTGCAGCCGGGGACTGTGCCCCGGGTTCGATAGGGGTACACTGCGCCCCGAAGGCGTCCAGGCATCCCACCGGACGCACCGCTGGCCGCCCAGGCGACCACGAGGCAGCAGACGCGGGCGGGCCAATAAGGCTTGTCCAGGTTCAACCCTCCGGCCTGGCCGGGTGCACTCCAATCGAGAGACCAAGATGAGCGACAAGGTTGTAAAGGTCAGCGCCGCTGACTTCGACGAAACGGTACTGAACTCCAAGGAACCGGTGCTGGTGGACTTCTGGGCCGAGTGGTGCGGGCCCTGCAAGATGATCGCCCCGGCGCTCGATGAACTGGCAGATGCCTATGATGGCCGCGCCAAGATCGCAAAGGTCAATGTGGACGAGCAGCGCGAGCTGGCCGTCAAGTACCACGTCCGTTCGATCCCGATGCTTCTGGTGTTCAAGGACGGCCAAGTCGTGAACCAGCAGATCGGAGCTGTGGGTACCGCCCAGCTGAAAAGCCTGCTCGACAAGGCCCTGGCCTGAGTCACCTGCGGCAGCCGGGTCACCGGCTGCCCCGCGGGCCCCACGCCCGCGTGAATGATCCTGCCCTGCCCGGCTTGCGCCCTGCCGCAAGCCGGTGGTAGTGTCGGCATATCCGGCCGCGTTCGCGTGCCGTGTCTTCCGGTTGTATTCCCACCCGGAATCCTTTTCCCAAACATCCTGACGCCCTTGCCGGGCGCTCGCACCTCTCAGCGAGGAATCCAGCTCTTGTCCGATATCACTACGACCGAAACCGGCAGCGCCGACGCGCCCGCCGAGAAGCGCGTGCGCAAGCCGCGCGTCGCCAAGGCCGCTCCGGCCGAATCCGCCGCTCCGCCGGCACAACCCGCCCTGCCCCTGGCTGCCGCGCCCGCCGCGCCGGCGCCGGCAGCGGCTCCTGCCCCGGCCGCCCCCGCGCCGGCTCCCGCTGCACCTGCGGTCAGCGCATCGGGCGAAGGCTCCCCGGCCCCGAGCGGCGGCCAGGACGGCGGCGAAGGTGGCCAGCAGCGTCACCAGAACCAGAATCAGAATGCGCAGGGCGGGCAGAACCCGTACCAGCAGGGACAGGGCCAGGGCAATCGCCGTGACCGCTTCCGCAACCGCCGCGACCGCGACCGCAACCGCAACGACCGTTTCCGCGACGACGGCATGCCGCAGGACAACGGCGAGCAGCAGAACTTCGTGCCGCGCCAGCAGCCGCAGGTGCCGGAAGGCTTCCCGGTCTACTCGCTGAGCGACCTCAAGCGCATGCCGGCGCAGAAGCTGCTGGAAATTGCCGAGCAGCTGCAGATCTCCGAAGGCGTCGCCCGCGCCCGCAAGCAGGACGTGATCTTCGCGCTGCTGAAGGTGCTCACCCGCCATGGCGACGGCGTGGCCGCCGACGGTGTGCTGGAAATCCTGCCGGACGGCTTCGGCTTCCTGCGTGCGGCCGAGGCCAGCTACCTGGCCGGTCCGGACGACACCTACATCTCGCCGAGCCAGATCCGTCGATTCAACCTGCGCACCGGCGACCACCTGTCCGGCCGCATCCGCTTCCCCAAGGACGGCGAACGCTACTTCGCGCTGTCGATCGTGGACACCATCAACGGTGAGCCGCTGGAAGCGTCGAAGAACAAGGTGCTGTTCGAGAACCTGACCCCGCTGTTCCCGCGCAAGCGTTTCACCCTGGAACGTGGCAACGGCTCCTCGGAAGACATCACCGGCCGCATCCTCGATCTGATGGCCCCGCAGGGCAAGGGTCAGCGTGCGCTGATCGTGTCGCCGCCGAAGGCCGGCAAGACGATGATGATGCAGCAGATCGCCACGGCGATCACGACCAATCATCCGGAAGTGCACATGATCGTGCTGCTGATCGACGAGCGTCCGGAAGAAGTGACCGAAATGCAGCGCACGGTGCGCGGCGAAGTGATCAGCTCGACCTTCGACGAGCCGGCTGCACGCCACGTGCAGGTGGCCGAAATGGTCATCGAGCGCGCCAAGCGCCTGGTGGAACACAAGAAGGACGTGGTGATCCTGCTCGACTCGATCACCCGCCTGGCGCGCGCCTACAACAACGTGGTGCCGAGCTCGGGCAAGGTGCTGACCGGTGGTGTGGACGCCAACGCACTGCACCGTCCGAAGCGCTTCTTCGGCGCGGCACGTAACGTGGAAGAAGGCGGCAGCCTGACCATCATCGCCACGGCGCTGGTGGATACCGGCAGCAAGATGGACGAAGTGATCTACGAAGAATTCAAGGGCACCGGCAACAGCGAAGTGCACCTGAACCGCCGCATCACCGAGAAGCGCGTGTACCCGGCGATCGACATCAACCGTTCGGGCACCCGTCGCGAAGACCTGCTGATCGAACCGGAGCTGCTGCAGAAGATCTGGATCCTGCGCAAGCTGCTGCACCCGATGGACGAAATCGCGGCGATGGAATTCCTGTTGGACAAGATGAAGAACACCAAGTCCAACGACGAGTTCTTCGGTTCGATGAAGCGCTGATCGGCTGCTTCATCGCTATCGCAAAAGGCCCCGCTTCGGCGGGGCCTTTTGTTTTTCGCCCGGATGGCCGGATGAACGCCCCCTAATTTGCAGCCCTCACGGCCGCATGCGATTCCCCAACGGTCCAAACGCCACAGGCACCACGCCCTCGTCCCGCGCCGGCATCTGCGACTGGATCACCACGTCTTCGCCGCCTGCCCCGATCATCGCTGCATGTTCGCCTGCATGCACTCCTAAACCCGTCCGCACCATCGACGACACGGCCACCACGACCACCAGCGATACCCCGCCCAACACGTGCACCAGCGTCATATCTTGCCTTTCCTGTGCGTGATTGGCCCGCACTATACGGGCTGGGTACGGGATGTCCTTTGCATTGATTCCTAAAGTTGCACTTGAGTAGAGAGTGCAAGATTTTTGAAAGTTCCAATCTGTCGGTATACCCAAGCATGTGTTTCGCCGCTGCGCGACCAACCGCAACCGGCAAATCGCGAAGTCTCAAGGAGCGAAGCACATGGGGTACTGGAGAATCGGGGATGCCTGCTGCCTGAGCACCGCATTCGTGGCATCACTATTGCAGATGGTGCTGCTGGTGCCTGATGTGCAGGCGAAACCCCAAGGGGATTACAAGAAACCGTCTTCCGTCAAGTACCTGACCAATTACAGATCCTGGTCACAGTTTGGCGACGGCTCTGGCGACATAACCGATATGGAGCGGATGGTGGTTCGTCCACCTTACATGCCCATCCCGATAAGCCGTCCGATGGGCTCGCTCAGCTCCAGCATGTCTACCGACTCCGAGCTTGTTTTCAGGCGGACGCGGACCAGCAAGGAACAGGAAAGCGACCATCGCGGCGGTTGCCCCGATGACGAAACCGCTGGCAACCCGGTCGTTCTCTACACCGGCAACAAGATCGAAACCGAACTCGACTTTGGCAGCCACGGCGAGATGGGCCTGTTCCTGCAGCGCACCTACAACCACCACTGGAGCGCGACCGGGCTGTTCGGCGGACACTGGATCAGCAATTTCGATTATTCGCTTGCATTCTCCGGCGGCGGCTCCATCGCATGGGTGCAGTACCCGGACGGACGCCGCATCAAGTTCCTCCGCAGCAGCAACAGCGACCGGTGGAACGAAGACAAGCCCGGGCCGGTGGCCTACCTGCTGCGTAACAGCGACAGCAGCTACACGGTGCATAACGAGGTCGGCGGCACCGAGACGTTCAATGCCGACGGCTATGTGACCCGCCTGCAGAACGAACAGGGTGTGGCCTGGGATTTCACCTACGCCAACAAGTACCTCCAGCAGGTGACCCACTCGTCGGGACGCAGCGTGCGCTTCGGTTGGAGCAATGGCCAGCTGACGCAGGTTACCGATCCCGCCGGCAGCGTGTACCAGTACACATACACCGCCAACGCATTCGGCAAAGGCCGACCACGGCTGGCCAGCACTACCCTGCCGGGAAGCCCCACCACGGTGCTGACCTATCACTACGAGAACGCCCGCTACCCGGGCGGACTGACCGGAAGATCCATCAACGGAACGCGATACTAAACCTTCACCTACGACAACCAGGGCCGCACCGCCAGCACCGAGCATCATGGCGGTGTCGAGCGCCATGATTTCAGCTACAGCGTGCAGTCCAGTCAGCCGGTGAAGCGACCGCCATCTCCCATCCGTCCCGGCGGTGCGCTGGACGGAGAGACGCCCGGATGGTGCGAGCATGGTCCAGACGGCCGCATCTGCTATGTGCCCTGGTCGGTTCCCGGTGGCGGCATCGTTTCGCGCAGCGCCAGCGTCGAACGTCCGGTGAAGATCGATGTCACCGTGACAAATCCCCTGGGGCGTCGCACCACGCATCACTTCGAAGACGGCCGCAAGCGCAGTGTGCAGGGAGCGGCCTCACCGCTCTGCGCCGGCAGCTACAAGGAGCAGACCTACGACGCAAATGGCTACCCTGATCTTGTTCACGACTTCGAGAACAACCTCACCGACTTTGACTACAACGCCAGAGGCCAGCTGCTCAGAATGACGGAGGCCGTTGGCACGCAACAGCAACGGCTCACCACCTATACGTGGGACAGCGAGCGCAACCGCCTTCTGGGCGAATCTACCGCCGGCGACCAGGAAATTGCCTACAGCTACGACGCACGTGGCCGGGTCAGCATGGAAACCCGGCGTGACCTCACCGGCACTGCCGCTGCCAATGCGCGGGAGCGTCGCACCACCTTCGCCTACACCTACCACCCCAACAACATCACCGCCACCGCGAAGGTGGACGGACCCCTGCCGCAGGATGAGCTGACCTTCTCGTTCAACGCCCAGGGTGACCTCGTGAGTGCGCGCGATGGCTTGGGGCACACCACTCTCTACGCAGGGCACAACATGCGTGGTCAGCCGGGCACCATCACCGGACCGAATGGCGATACCGTCGAGCTGACGTATGACGCACGCGGCCGTGAAACGATGCGTCGGCAGCGTACAGGCAACAACTGGGCGGCCGCACGCGTCGCCTACAACGGTGCAGGACTGATCGCCAGCGTTACTCCGTTCGATGGCAATACCGTGCACTACGGGTACGACGCAGCGCTGCGCAGAACCAGCGAAACGGTAGCGCTGCTTGATGGCACCTATCGCTGGACCCGGTACAGCCATGACGCCGCCTCAAACGTCACTCGCAGCCAGGTGACGCTGACCGACTATCCTGCCGGCAGTGCTGTAGCCGGCCAGATTGAAGGAGTAACCCACGACGCCGCCTGGCGTTGGTCAGTGGTGGGTTGGGCCTGCAGCACCGGTAGCAGCAGCCCAGTGTCCGTGCAGTCCTTCAGCGAAGCCGGGCAGCTGCTTGCCAGCGGCCGAGCGGATATGGCCAGCGAGGAGGCTGTGGGCCGCAGCTGTCAATCAGGCGGTAACGCACACCGATTCGCGCTGCCCATCTCGCTGGCACAGCGCCAGCACATGGGTGGCCAGCGCATCAGCGTTCATGCGCTGTCTCCCCAGGGGCCTGAGCACAACGCCGTGCTCGCAGGCTCAAACACACACACCATCCCGGCAGCGCCGGTCACCGGCAGTATCCTCGGCGTTACCCGCGATAGCGAATGGAACTACTTCGTGGAAGGCTGGGCGTGTTCGCTGGGTGTTGACGCGCCGATCGACGTTCATGTCTACGCTGGCGGCCCTGCGGGCGCGGGCGGTGCGCTCATCGCCACTGCCCGCGCCGATGGGGCCAGTGGTGCCGACGTTGCACATGCGTGCCAGGCACACGGCGCGGCTTACAGCTTCAAGGTGCACCTCACCGAGAGCGTGCGCAATGCTTACTCCAATCGAGGCATCCATGTTCATGCGATCTCGCCGGTCGGCGGGCCACATCTGACCATTGGCAATTCCGGCGCGTTCCCCGTTCCGCCCATTCTGCGCACCGCCGACTTCATCAGCTTCACGCCGTCTCCGGGGCGTATCGACAACGGCGAGCACTCGCAGCTCACGGCTCACCTGCGCAACACCGGCAATGTCGTGTGGCGTGGCGACACCTATATGGCGTGGGGCAGCGGGTCATTTACCCACAGTGAGGCGCTTCCACATAACGTCTACCCCGGGCAGGACGTGGCCGTGCGCTGGCACGTCGCGCCACTCAATCGTGGCTCCGGCATTACCCGCGTCATGTACATGGCCAGCATGGCGCAGGGCGGCCACGCCTGGGGTCCACGTGGGAATACCGGCGTTGAGGTCGAAAACCGCCGTCCCTACTGCCCACCGGGCAGCCCGGTCTGCAACGTGCCATGGAACGTGGACGCTGAAGGCAAGGACGCATCGACCACCGAGAAAGGAGCGCCCTGATGTCGACGCTGATGATCGCCCTGATGGGGCTGAACACCGTGGTGACCACCGTCGACTACCAGTACGACGAGATGAACCGGCTGATCGCGCAGCATGGCTCCAACGGCCAGAAGGTCACTTACGCTTATGACATGGAAGGCCGGGTCACCCAGGTGACCGACGCACAGAACCGCACCACTCGCATGCAGTACGACGCACTGGGCCGCCTTACCACCCAGACCGATGCCATGGCAGGACAGACGCACTTCGCCTATGACCCGGGCGACCGCATCACCCGTGTCACCGACCCACGCGGACTCGCCACCACGTACAGCTATGACGGCTTCGGCCAGCTGTGGTCGCAGCAGAGCCCGGACACAGGCAATACCGATCATGCTTACGACCCGTCCGGGCAGCGCATTGCCACCATCCGCAATGACGGGAGCGAGATCCGCTTCGCCTATGACGGGGCTGGGCGACTGATCGAGGCCCGCGCGGACGATCAGCTACAGACCTTCCAGTACGACAGCTGCGCCGGCGGCTTGGGCCGCTTGTGTGGCATGTCGTCACCCGGTACGCAAAGCGCGCTCGCCTACACACCGGATGGCCGACTCACTGAACGCCGCGATACGATCCAGGCGGCAGACGGCACGGTTGAAGCCACCACGCGCCTTGGCTATGACAGCATCGGTCGTCCTGTACGGATGGAGTACCCCAGCGGGGCCGCCGTGGAATACAGTTATTCCCCGCGCGGTTACGCCGACGGGATGACCGTGACGCTGAATGGCACCACCCACAGCGTGGTGAAGCGGACTACCCGAACCGTTCTCGGCAGCCGGCACGTATTGACCTACGGCAACGACCTCTGGCGTGGTCACAATCATGACCAGAGCGGAAGGATCACCGCCATGTCAGTATTCCGACCCGACAGCAGCAGGCTGAGCTACTGGGACTATCACTACAGCAGAGACAACGAGATAACCGGTATTGTCGACGTAGTTGATCCGGCCATGACCCAGGCCATCGGGTATGACGGACTGGGTCGGATGAACCTGCTGCTGAGGAACAACGTATACAACCACCTGACATTTGATGCGGGCGGGAACTACAGCAAGCATCAAGCCAATGCGCAGATCAGCCATTACACCATCGATCCCGCGTCTAACCGCGCTCTGGAGCACCTGCATCCAGACCGTACCACCCGCTACCAGTACGACGGGAACGGCAACCGGATCAGCGACGTCAGCGAAGGCCACACCCAGACCTACCGCTACAACGGCTTCAACCGCATGGACCAGAGCAGCGTCAACGGCAGAACCACCGACTACCTGCTCAATGCCCAGGGCCAACGTGTTGCCAAGTTCAACGAGGAGATCACACACTACTTCTACGCCGGACAGAACCAGCTCCTGGCCGAACGCGACAGCAACGGATGGAGCAGCTATCTCTGGTTTGAAGGCGAACTGATCGGAGTACTTCGTGGCAACAGCCTGAGCTACATCCACAACGACCACCTGGGCCGACCGGCGTTTGCGACGGACTCGGAACAGAAGACCGTGTGGAAAGCTTACAACTATGCCTATGGCCGCAGTGTCATCCAGGATGATATAGGTGGACTCAACATAGGCTTCCCGGGGCAGTACCACGATGAGGAGACTGGGCTCTGGTACAACGGGTTTCGGGACTACGATGCGGCTATTGGGCGATACATCCAGAGTGATCCGATTGGGTTGCGTGGCGGAATGAATACATACTCCTACGTCGGAGGGAATCCGATCTCGTTCGTTGATCCACTGGGTCTGACACAAGCGGATATCGATTGCATGTTCGCGTTGGCGCAACAACGGGAGACGGATTTGAAGTTCCCCAATGAGCTTCAGGTTGAGGATCTTGGACACAGCAAAGTAGGTTACACGAACTATTTTACGAGAAAAATCACAATTGATGACCGTTATCTGGAAGTTCTAAGCCCAGCGCAGCGTGTTGATCTGTACGACACGATCGTTCATGAGGGACTTCATCTTACCCGCGGCATGCGCTATAGCGTGTTCAACCATCCCAAGATCTACGACGAAGCTGCCAAGAGAACGGAAGCGGCCAAGACCAGCGCTGGAGGTGTGGGCTGTGGCTGCACAAACTAAATCTGTTCTCTATTTTTCTGCATTTCTTTTACTGGCAGGCTGTAATAGCACGTCAATAGCTTTGAGAACAGGGGAGATTCCTGATGCGACCAGCTGCCGTCCAACCTCTTCAACCGCCAATGAAATAGCTAGATCGCAGATGGCATGCCATCAAGGAGTTGCAGGAGATGGAGTTCAAGTCCTTATCTCAAACACGAATAGGCGTGTTTCCGTGCACAGTGATATGGCTGAAAGAGAGATGACATCGATCTTCATTCGGCCGGCTAGTGCAATAGGCGAGGCAGGCCATGTCAGGTTCGATGCGTACTATTCGCAGGGCTTGATTGACATGAGGGGAAAAACTGGCTGCGTAGGTATATTGGAGGATGGAACAGCGGAGATCAAAAAGTCGGCAAATACAACTACCCTGCACTACAGACTCCAGTTTCGGCTTGTGAGTCCGCTTGGCTGGCCGAAGGACTGCAAAGTACCCCACCGCACAGCTGGAGCTGTTGAGCTGTAGAACTAGCGGGCAAAACACCGGCACCGCTTGGCACCAACGCAGGGCAGCTTGGTGGCACCTTCACTACTGTCACAGCCCAGAGACGAAGGAAAGAGCCTTCGGGCAACCCGGCGCGATTCAACATCGCCGGGCGTTGCCCGGCGATATGATGGATTACGGGCACTTCAGCCGGCCAAGCCCGGCTCTACGTCATCCAGCAATCTTGACCAAGGAGCGTCAGGCCTTATCCTGCAAGGGATGGCGAATTCCAAGCCCCTGCCGACTGTGCCCAGCTCCGCCGCCCCCGCGGCTGATCGCATTGCCGCACGGCAAGCGGCGCTCAAGGAGGCCAAGGCCCGCTATGCCGCGCTTCGCAAGGTGCATCGCGCACTTGCGGCCGATCTGGCCAGTTTTGACGACGCCAAGACCGCTCGATTGATCAATCGGGCACTGCGCAATGTGAAGGTGTGGGAATCGGGCGGCATCGCCAGCCCTTACTACATCCGCACCTGGCGCAGAATTCTGATCGACCCGGCCAACAGCATTCCGAAGATGTTGCGTGGCCACAACGCCAACGCGTTGGTTCAGAACTCTCCGTTCGGCTTCGTCTACAAGGAACGCAGGTACCGCAAGGAACTGCAACATGGCGAAGCATAAGCCCCCTGAAATTCCGGCCGACATTGATCGCGTCAAGGAGTTGCTGGTCGAAGCCAGCAAGCAGAGCAATCACAAAGAGTTCGTCATCATAGGAAGCCTGCCAGCACTGGGTTCGTCAAGGAATCTGCGCAGGGATCATCAATCCGGATGCCGCCGAGCGCCGTATGGCTACCGCTCCGTTTCTCGATGCGAAGGAAAGAGCGCGGGCGGCCGCCAGCCTGGAGATTCAGACCGCTTGGGCGAACGCGTTTCATTAGAGGCCACGATCGCCGGACGTTGCCCGGCGATGTGATGGATAACGGGCGTTCAGCCGGGCAAGCCCGGCTCTACGGTCGCCGGGCCGGCACGTCCGTGGCTACGGGCAGGTCACGTTGCCCTTGGCCTTGGCCGCCAGCTGCACCTGGGTGAATGCGGCGACGAGCGGTTTGTCACCGCTCACCACGAACGGGGCTTCCACCGCGCCGAGGTCGACGCCCTGTTTGGCGAAGCAGGCAAGCTGAATGCTGACGGTGTGCTTCTGTCCGGGTGAAAGTCCCGCCAGCACCGAGGTGATGTCCACCCCGCCCTCGCAGCCGGTGCCGCATTGCATGGTCACCTTGACCGGCGTGGTCGGCCTGTTCTGCACCATCACGTCGAACTGCAGCGCGCCTTTGCTGCGCGCCAGTGCGCTCAGATTGCGCCGCGAGGAACTGCGGGCGATCAGCTGCGCAGGGGCGAGCCAGGTCACTTCGCGCGCGTCCTGCTGGGTGTTGATCTGCACGGTGCGCACCTGCGCGACCGGTGCGGCCTGTGGCCAACGCAGGGTGGCGTTGAGGTCGTTGCCGAGCGGCTGGGTGGCGCCGTTGGCGGCGATGTGCAGCGAGAATGGCATGCTGTCCAGACGGTTGAAGATCGGCATGGTGGTCACTTCGCCGCAATGGTCCGGGTTGGCTTCCGGCAGACGCGCCACCGGCGCGCCCGCGGCATAGCGCAAGCCATAACCGAGCTTGAACAGCGCCGGGCGCTTGGGATCAGGGCGGTCGATCGGAGCCGGGCACGGCACGCCGGGCCACGGGAAGCTGAGGGTGCCGGTGAAGTCGTGCGCGGGCTTTCCGTCCCTGCCCGCCAACAGCACATCGGTGATGCCCTTGCCTTCGCTGCCCGGCAGCCACGCGGCCACGAACGCCTGCGACAGGTTGAGCAGGTCGTTGGTGTACATCGGGCGGCCGGAGAAGTACACGGTGACCACCGGCTTGCCGGTGGCGGCAGCGGCCTTCAACACTGCGAGGTCCTGCGGCTGGGCACGGCTGTGGCTGACGGTGTCGGACGGCAGGATGTCGCCGTTGGTTTCGGCGTAGGGCGTTTCGCCAATCACGGCGAGCACCACATCGAAGGCGCTGGCATCCACGCCGCTGGCGTCGGCGCTGTAGGTCACCTGATCCGTGCCCAGTTCGGCACGCAGCGCGCCCAGCACGGAATCGGCATTGAGGTAGTCGGCATTGGTGTTCTCTGTGCCCTGCCAGGTCAGCGACCAGCCACCGGACTGGTCACTCAGGCTGTCCGCGCTCTTGCCCACCACCAGCACGCGAGCGTCGCGGCGCAGCGGCAGGGCGTTGTTCTGGTTCTTCAGCAGCACCAGCGATTCCCGCACCGCTTCGCGTGCCAGTTCACGGTGCTGCACGGCATTGGCATCGCCCGCGTAGCGGCTGTCAGACGGTTTGTGGTCGAACAGGCCGGCCCGCAGTTTCACGCGCAGGATGCGGGTCACCGCATCGTCGATACGTGCCATCGGAATCTCACCGCGCTCAACCTGGGCCATGGTGTTGGCAATGAACGCCTTCCAGTCGTCCGGCACCATCACCATGTCGATGCCGGCGTTGATCGCCTGCGCACAGCTGTCGTTGCGGCAGCCCGGCACCTGCGCGATGCCGTTCCAGTCGGACACCACGAAACCGTCGAAGCCCATCTTGTTCTTCAAGGCATCGGTGAGCAGCTCCCTGCTGCCGTGCATCTTGCCGTAGTTGACGCCGCCAGCGCGGTCGTTCCAGCTGTTGAACGAGGCCATCACCGTCTGCGCGCCTTCGGCCAGTGCGCCGTAGTAGCCCTGGCCGTGCACGTTGACCATGGTGGCGTGGTCAACCAGCGCCTCGCCCTGGTCGCGGCCGTTGTCGGTCGCGCCGTCGCCGATGTAGTGCTTGGCGGTGGTCACCACGTTGCCGTCGTCGTTGAAGCGCCCTTGGGCACCCTTGACGTAGGCATGCGCGTACTCACGGATCAGCGCCGCGTCGGACGAGAAGCTTTCATAGGTTCGGCCCCAGCGCGGATCGTGGGCGACCGCCAGGGTCGGTGCGAACACCCAGTCGATGCCGGTGGCGCGGGTGGACTGCGCGGTGGCGCGGCCGATGCGCTCGATCAGGCCGGCATCGCGCGCGGCACCCAGGCCGATGTTGTGCGGGAACAGGGTGGCCCCGTACACATTGTTGTGCCCGTGCACCGCGTCGGTGCCCCAGATCACCGGCACCGGGGTGGCGGCATCGGTCTTCAACGATGCGGCGCGATAAGCGTCGGCCAGCTTCAGCCAGTCCGCCACCGACGCATGCTTGTTCATGCCCGGCCAGGAGCCCCCGCCGTTGAGCACCGAGCCAATGTAGTACTCACGCACCTGGTCAGGGGTGATGGTCTTGATCTCGGGCTGGGTCATCTGTCCGATCTTCTGCGCCAGGTTCATCTTCGAAAGAATGGCCTGCACCCGGCTTTCGATCGCGGGGTCCTGGGCGATCACGCTTTTGACCTGCGGCCAGTCCTGCAGTTGGTCGGCACGGGATGGTGCCGCAGCGGCGTGGGCGGACAGGGCCAGCAGCAGGCTGGCGGCGAGAAGAGACCGGTTGACGCTGATCACGGACGAAACCTCCGGGGTTGGGCGGATGAGGCACCGCACGCTCCCCGTGACGGCCCTTCCTGACAGCGCTGTCATATAAGTCGGCCGAAACCGTGTCAACCACCGGAGCGCTTCGGCAAGGTCATCGCACCGTGGGCAAAGGGATGCGCGCTCGCATGGGGCGGATGCGGCGCTCGCAACTGCTGCAACGCGTCAAGAATTTCCGCAGTACATTCCGCGCTCGTGACGTGGCAACATCCCGCCTGCATCGGCAATTCCACGGTGCCCCAGGCGCTCTACCATCGGCAGCACTCTCCAGGAGATCCATCGCATCATGCGCAGTCGCATCGAGGATGTTGCCGCCGTCGCGGGTGTTTCGATCAAGACCGTGTCGCGCGTGCTCAATCATGAGCCGAATGTCCGCGCTGAGACGCGCGAACGGGTGATGGCGGCGGTGACCCGGCTGGGCTACAAGCCCAATCTGTCAGCGCGCAGCCTGGCCGGCCAGCGCTCGTACTCGCTGGCGCTGGTGTACAACAATCCCTCGCGCAACTACCTGATGGAAATCCAGAACGGCATGCTCGAGGCCTGCCATGCGCACCACTACAACCTGATCCTGGGCCCGCTGGGTATTGGTCGACATACCCTGCCCGATCTGTCAGCGCTGTTCGAGAACTCGCGCCCGGATGGCGTGGTGCTGATTCCGCCACTGACCGACGACGCGGTGGTGCTGGACTGGCTGGAGGAACAGGAAATCCCCTATTCCAGCATTGCCCCGCGTGACCCCGACGGCCACATCGGCGTGCGCATGGACGAAACCACAGCCGTGGTGGAGTTGATTGCGCACCTGGTGGCGCAGGGGCACCGCCGCATCGCGCACATCAAGGGCCCACGCGCGCACGGGGCCTGCCAGTGGCGCCACGCCGGTTACCGCCAGGCGCTGCGCGCGGCGGGCATCGAGTACGACCCCACGCTGGTGGTGAACGGTCAGTTCTCGTTCGAATCCGGCATCACTGCCGCCAATGCACTGCTCGATCTACCCGAGCCGCCCACCGCGATCTTCGCGGCCAACGACGACATGGCTGCGGCGGTCTACCGGGTGGCCGGCCAGCGTGGCCTGCGCATTCCGCGTGATCTATCCGTATGCGGCTTCGACGATACGCCGATCGCCGGGCACATCTTCCCGGCACTCACCACGGTGCGCCAGCCGACGTCGAGCATGGGCACCATCGCCACCGAACAGCTGATCGAACGCATCCGTGCCGCCAAGGGCGGCCGCATGGTCACGGTGGACCATGCGGTGCTGGTGCGCGAGTCCACCCAGGCACCGCGCCGCCGTTGATCCTTCAGCTGCGGCGTGCGCCGCGCCAGGCGTAGTGCAGGATGTAGCCATAGCACAGCAGTGGCAGCAGGAACGACCACTGCAGGCCGTAGTGATCTGCCAGCCAGCCCATCGCCAGCGGAATCACCGCACCGCCGACGATGGCCATCACCAGCAGGCTGGAGCCCTGGCCGGTGAGCGGGCCCAACCCGGCGATGGCGAGCGCGAAAATGGTGGGGAACATGATCGAGTTGAACAGGCCGATGCTGACCACACTCCACTTGGCCAACCCGCCGGTGCCCAGCATGGTCACCGCCAGCATGCCCATCACGATGATGGCGAACCACCCCAGCAGGCGGCGCGGATCTACCTGCACCAGCAGCCAGGTGCCCAGCAGCCGACCCACCAGTGCCCCGCCCCAGTACAGCGACACATAGAACGTGGCCTGCTGTTCGGTCATCCCTTCGCCGATGCCCGGCATGGACAAGAAATTGACCAGCACGCTGCCGATGGAGACTTCCGCCCCGACGTAGAAGAAGATCGCCAGCACGCCATACCGCAGGTGCGGATGGCGCAGCGCTTCCTTCAGCCCACCGGGCCGGGTCGGCTGGTCTTCCACCCCGACAATGGCCGGCAGGCGGAACATCCAGATCGCGGCCGCCAGCACGAACAGCGTGATCGCCAAGCCGAAGTACGGCAGCTGCACCGACTGCGCTTCGGCGACCCGATACGCCAGCGCTTCGGCCTGTGGGAGCTTCGCCAGCTCCTCTGCACTGCGTGGTTGCGCGGACAGGATCAGCAGGCCACCAAACAGCGGAGCCAGGGTGGTGCCCAGCGAGTTCATCGACTGCGCAAGGGTCAGCCGGCTCGAGCTGGTCTGCTCCGACCCCAGCAGTGCCACGTAGGGATTGGCGGCCACCTGCAGCACGGTGATGCCGGTGGCCAGCACGAACAGCGCGCCCAGGAACAGGCCGTACACGTGCAGATGCGCGGCCGGCCAGAACAGCAGCGCGCCGACACCGGCAATCGCCAGCCCGGCCACGATGCCGCGCTTGTAGCCCACCGCTGCGACCAGCCTGCCTGCCGGCAGCGACATCAGGAAGTACGCGCCGAAGAAGGTGAACTGGATCAGCATCGCCTGCACCCAGGTCAGCGAGAACGCGGCCTTCAGATGCGGAATGAGAATGTCGTTGAGGCAGGTGATGAAGCCCCACATGAAGAAGATGGCGGTTACCACCGCCAGCGCCACGCGGTTGCTCTGCACGTGCTGCCCGCGCACCACGGTTGAAGTGTCCATTGCCAGTCCTTGCAGAAGGGAAAAGAGGCGCAGCGCGGTCAGTCGGATGCTGACAACCGGTCACGCAGCGGCCACACATGGAACCTGCTTCGTGTCCGGTTGTCCAGCGCTGTCAGACAACCGGTCAAATGCCTCAAAGCCCGGTTTGCGCAGTTTCGTTCTGCACTGCACAACGTATGGTGCCGTCTGAATCGGCTGCACGAACCCGGCTGAAATCCACGGAATTCCGCCGTGTACCACGTGTTTCCAACGGGATCAGACAGTGATGCCCTGCAACATCGCGGCCCATGCAGGCACGCACCGAAACCGGTTGCACATGGCAGTTTGTTGACAACGCTGTCAGGGGACGGCCCAATCCGCCCCCAAGAGCTGTTGAACCGATCAAACGCCGTCGCACCGTCACTACCGAATTCCCTGGGGAGGGAGCTTCCATGAAGACGTACAAGGCCGTACCCCGCAAGGCAATGCTCACTTCCGCGCTGTTGGCTGCTCTGGCTGGCCCGGCCTGGGCACAGGACCAGAGCACCACCGACAGCACTGCGCCGTCATCGCAGAGCGCTGACCCGACCACGCTGGATGCGGTGCAGGTCACCGGCATCCGCGCCAGTCTGGCGTCATCGATGAACCTCAAGCGCGACAGCCAGGGTGTGGTCGACGGCATCGTCGCCGAAGACATCGGCAAGTTCCCGGACACCAACCTGGCCGAATCGCTGCAGCGCATCAGCGGCGTGTCGATCGACCGCACCTCCAGCGGTGAAGGCTCCAAGGTCACCGTGCGCGGCATCGGTCCGGACTTCAACCTGGTGCTGCTCAACGGCCGCCAGATGCCGGCCTCGAACCTCGGCGACGGCGGTGCGGGCTTGTCCAGCTCGCGTTCGTTCGACTTCGCCAACATCGCGTCCGAATCGATCTCGGCAGTGGAGGTCTACAAGACCGTCCGCGCCGACAATCCCACCGGCGGCATCGGCGCGACCATCAACGTCAAGACCCTGCGCCCGCTGGAAGCCGAGCCGGTGATCAGCGTCGGCCTCAAGGCGGTCAACGACACCTCCAATGACAACCTGCCCAGCACCCTGCAGGGCAAGGACTTCACCGGCGAAATGTCGGGCATCTTCAGCCAGCAGTACGCTGACGGCCGTTTCGGCGTGATGCTCAGCGGCAGCTACCAGGAGCGCGATTCGGGCTTCAACCAGGCCACCGTGGCCGAAGGCTGGGCCACCTTCCGTGGCGACAGCACGGATGGGCGTGCACTGCCGCAACCGGGAACGGGCTACGCCGACCGCATCACCAACCGCCCCGACGCGACCGATGTCTATGGCCGCCCGCAGAACACCGCCTACAACGTCAATGGCGTGCAGCGCCAGCGCACCAATGGTCAGGCCACCCTGCAGTGGAAGCCGGCTGACAACATCACCACCACGCTGGATTACACCTATGTGGAAAACAAGGTGCAGCAGCAGCGCAGCGAGCTGTCGGTGTGGTTCAACTATGGCCCGGGCGACAGCACCTGGACCAATGGCCCGATCGCTGCGCCGATCATCTACAGCGAGGACATGACCAACTCGGACGTGTCGATGGGCGGCGCACAGCTGGCGACCAAGAACACCATGGACTCGCTGGGCTTCAACGTGGATTGGGAAGTGAACGATTCACTCGACCTCTCCTTCGACTTCCACAACTCCAGCGCCGAGTCGCAGCCCGACAGCAAGTACGGCTCGGCCGGCGTGCTGGGCGTGGCCGCGTTCGTGCGCGGTACCACGACGGTGGACTACAGTGGTGATCTGCCGATCATCAACATCGCGCTGCCGCCGGGTGGCGTGCAGGCCTCCGATGCGCTGGTCACCGGTTCGGTGTTCCAGAACAGCTACAACAAGTCGGAAGTGCAGCAGTACCAGGGCTCCGGTGTCTTCCGCTTCGCCGATTACTCGGCGCTGGACTTTGGCGTCGGCTACGCGGAAGTCAAGAACCGCTCGGCCTCGGCGATCATGCAGCGCGATTCCTGGGGTGGCGTGGGCACGCCGGCCGACTATGACGACAGCATCTGGTATGCCGACGACATGGCGAAGTACTTCGACGCGTTCTCCGGGCACGACGACCCGCGCCTGACCGGTCAGTTCCTCGTGTTCGACTTTGATCGCCTGATCGACCGTGCGGCCCAGGTGGTCAGCGCGGGCAGCCCGGCCTGCCCCACCTGCTACTACGCGCCAACCGAATACACCGACGACATCCGCACCACCGAAACCTCCAAGAGCGCGTACCTGCAGTACCGCACCACCTTTGACTGGTCGATGCCGTTCAGCGTCGCCGTGGGCGTGCGCTATGAGCAGACCGAGGTGGAATCGCTGGCGATGGTGCGCGTGCCCGAGAGCATCACCTGGAACTCCGCCAACGAACTGAACATCGACTACGCCGACGATCGCGCCTTCGTCGGCGGCAAAGGCAAGTACGACTATGTGCTGCCGAATCTGGACCTGAAGCTGGACATCCTGGAAAACCTGGTGCTGCGTGGCAGTTACAGCCGCAGCCTGGGACGTCCGGGCTGGAGCAAAATCCAGAGCGGGCAGACCCTGGCGGGGATCGTGCGTACCCAGGGCGGCACCGGCTCGCGCGGCAACCCCGGCCTGGAGCCGCTCATTTCGGACAACTTCGATTTGTCGCTGGAGTGGTACTACGGCGAGTCCAGCTACGCATCGGTCGGCTTCTTCCGCAAGAACATCAAGAACTTCATCAGCGACACCATCGTGCGCGAGAACACCGGCGAACTGCACACGCCGGTGGGCGGGGCGTACTGGAACGCCGCGCTGGCCTCCGGCGGTTGCGCCGCGACCGACGGGGCCTGCATCCGCAACTACATCTTCGACAACTTCAACGGCCAGCCTGGCGTCACCGCTACGGGCACCAACTCGGCCGGCGAGCGTACCGGCACCATCGTCGGCCAGCCGGGCGATCCGGTGGCCGGGTTCGACATCACCCTGCCGGCCAACCAGCGCTCGGACCATCTTGATGGCTGGGAAATCGCCCTGCAGCACCTGTTCGGCCAGTCCGGCTTCGGTGTCGCCGCCAACTACACCAAGGTCAAGTCGGGCCTGACATTCGACAACTACAGCCTGGGTGACCAGTACCCGATGATCGGCCTGAGCGATTCGGCCAACGTGGTGGCGTTCTACGACAAGAACCGCTGGCAGGTACGTGCGGCCTACAACTGGCGCGACAGCTTCCTCAGCGGCATCGGCGGCCAGGGCCCGAACCCGAACTACACCGACGACTACGGCCAGCTGGACCTCAACATCAGCTATGCCGCCACCGACAACCTGACCCTGAGTGTGGAAGCGATCAATCTCACCGACGAGACCATGCGCACCTACTCGCGCCACACCAACATGCTGCGCTATGCCACCCAGACCGGGCCGCGCTACATGTTCGGCGTGCGCTACAAGTTCTGACCTGCACGGGCCGCCCCAGCCGGGGCGGCCCGACCGCCGCTGCCCTACACTGCGTCACGCCCCTGTCCCTGTGACCCCGCCATGACCGCCCTGCCCGGCCCGATTGACGAAGTGCGTGACCTCACGTCTGCGCAGCTGCGCGAGTTG
Organism: Stenotrophomonas sp.; assembly: GCA_039592995.1. GTDB lineage: Bacteria > Pseudomonadota > Gammaproteobacteria > Xanthomonadales > Xanthomonadaceae > Stenotrophomonas. The sequence goes on from JBCNQC010000012.1 coordinate 42,292, forward strand.
CTGCCCACCTGGACCACCCCCAAGGTGATCCGCGGGCTGGTGGCCGATTGGCCGCTGGTGCAGGCCGCCTGGCGCTCGCCGGCCGAGGCGGTCGCCCACCTCAAGCACTTCGACCACGGCACGATGCCGGTGACCGCCACCACCGCACCGCCGGAGGCGCGGGGTCGCATCTTCTACAACGCAGACATGAGCGGCTTCAATTTCCGCCGCGAGCAGATTCCTTTGAAAGTGGTGCTCGACACCCTGCTCAAGTACCAGGGCCAGGCCGCGCCGCCGACCATCTATGTGGCCTCGACCACGCTGGACAGCTTCCTGCCCGGCTTCCGCCAGCACAACCCGCTGGACCTGGGGATGGACAACCCGCTGGGCAGCATATGGATCGGCAACCGCTCGCGCATTGCCGCGCACCAGGACGTGCCGGACAACCTGGCCTGCGTGGCCGCCGGTCGGCGCCGCGTCACCCTCTTCGCGCCGGAGCAGGTCGGCAACCTGTACATCGGTCCGCTGGACTTCAATCCGGCCGGCCAGGCGGTCAGCCTGGTCGACTTTGCTGCGCCGGATCTGGAGCGCTTCCCGCGCTTTGCCGAGGCCTGGGCGCAGGCCCAGGTCGCCGAGCTGGGGCCGGGCGATGCGGTATTCATTCCCTCGCTGTGGTGGCACCACATGGAGGGGCTGGACGACTTCAATGTGCTGGTGAACTTCTGGTGGCGCTCCGTACCCGGATGGATGGACACGCCGATGAACGCCTTGATGCTGGCCATATTGGCCCTGCGTGACCTGCCGCCCGCGCAGCGCGCGCACTGGCAGTCGATGTTCGACCACTACGTGTTTGAGGCTGACGAACAGACGACAGCGCACATTCCGGCAGCTGCGCGCGGGGTATTGGGGCCGCTGGATGCCGCGGCGGCGAGCAACGTGCGCAGCGTGCTGCGGCGACGGTTGGACCGGTAGCGCCGGCCGTTGGCCGGCCCAGGCGATGTCGAGGGCCGGCCAACGGCCGGCGCTACCGCCCACGGGATTTCGCTTTACACACCTGACTTCTGAATACGCAATAATCCGGCCGTTCTCCGCCGTCTGCCGTACCCCCATGTCGCCGTTGCCGTCCCGCCTTACCCTGGGCAAGCTCATTCTTGGCCTGGCCCTGCTCAGTGCCATCGTCGCGCTTGCCAACACCCTGCACGCCAGCTACCGGGTGCAGCGCGAGCAGTTGATCGGCAACACGCTGGAAGCCAACCGTGTGTACGCCAGCAAGCTGGCCGAAACCACCCAGAACTTCCTGCTGGCGGCGCAGCAGCAGCTGGCCTACTCCGCCAAGGGGCTGGGCAGCCGCGCGCACAGCGTGCAGGAGCTGGAGCGGGAAGCAGCCCGGCTGCAGCAGCAGACCAACGATTTCAACTCGGTGTTGATCGTGGACCGCGCCGGCACGGTGCTGGCCACCTCGCCGCAGAGTCTGGCGCTGCAGGGCGTGGTGCTCAACAGCTCCGGCAATACCGAAGCCCTCAAGCGTCGCGAGCCCTACATCAGCGACCCGTACCAGTCGGCCACCGGCCGCCTGCTGGTGGCCATCACCCAGCCCATCTTCAATACCGAGGGCCAGTACCAGGGCTATGTGAGCGGCACCATCTACCTGCGCCAGACCAGCATTCTGCAGACCCTGCTGGGCAAGCACTACTACCGCGACGGCTCCTACCTGTACGTGGTGGACCGCAACGCCCGCATCCTCTATCACATCGAGCCGAACCGGATCGGCCAGTTCGCCAAGGACAACCCGGCGGTGCAGGCCGTCAGCAAGGGTCACTCCGGCGCGCAGGAAGTGCGCAACAGCCACGGCGTGCTGATGCTGGCCGGCTACGCGCCGGTGCCGGCGGTGGGCTGGGGCGTGGTCGCACAGCGTCCCACCGAAGCCACGCTGGCGCAGCTGTCGCGTCTGATGTCAGCCGTGATCTGGAACGCCATTCCGCTGGGTATCGTCTCGTTGCTGCTGACCTGGTGGTTCGCCCGGCGTATTTCGCTGCCGCTGTGGCAGATGGCGCGCAACGTGCAGAACCGCGACACCGGCATTGCCATCCGCCATGTGGGCGCGACCCGCGCGTGGTACTACGAAGCGGCACACCTCAAGCAGGCGCTGCTGTACAGCTTCAACCTGCTGCAGGACCGCATCGGCAAGCTCAACCGGGCCAGCATGACCGACCCGTTGACCGGCCTGCAGAACCGCCGCGGCCTGCAGCAGGGGCTGGAGGACTGGCAGGCACGCGGCCAGCCGTTCGGGATCATCGCGCTGGACATCGACCGCTTCAAGTCGATCAACGACCGCTTCGGCCACCCGGTCGGTGACGCGGTGATCCTGCGTATCGCGCAGATCATGCGTGACGATTCGCGCGACACCGACCTGCTGTGCCGCAACGGCGGCGAGGAATTCCTGATCCTGCTGCCCGGCATCGATGTGGCCAACAGCGCGCTGATCGCCGAGCGGTTGCGTGCGCAGATTGCCGGCACAACTTTCGACGATGTCGGTGCCGTGACTGTATCGCTGGGCGTAGCGCATTACCCGTCGTACCACGAAGACCCGCAGCAGGCCCTGCGCCTGGCCGACAAGGCGCTGTACATGGCCAAGGAACAGGGCCGCAACCGGACGGTGATCTATCCGCGGGAAGACACAACGCTGCCTGGCTGAGCACGGCAACCGGATCGGCAGTTGCTGCCGATCCGGACGTCACAAGGATCAGCCGCCGAGCGGCGTCAGCAGGCGCGGGCTCTTGTTCAGATCAGCCATGTAAACGCCGCCATTCATCAGCAGCCCACCCACATCCCCCTCGGGTGCAATGTTCTCGCGCCACGGCGCACCGTTGCGGGGGCCGGGAATGAAGACGGTCCATTGTCCGTAGCCGACGGCAGAGTCGGTGAAGGAAAAATTGACCGGCACCCGCACCGACCAGAACGGCGCATCGACCTGATCCCCCGTGGTCGGCGGCCGGAACGTCCAGCGACGGGAGGTGTTGACGCTCTGCCGGGCAAATACCTCACGCAACTTGTTCATCTGACTTTCGTCGCCGACCACGCGCAGGTTCACCTGTTCGGCGACCGAATCCAGCACCTTGCCATCGCGGCCTATTTTGAGGATCAGCACGACCTCGCCCTGCCCGCCCCGATCCAGCGCGGCCGTGGGATAGACCGGCGGTTGCAGTTTCACCCCTTTCACCTCGTCGGTGGCATCCGGATCGTACTTGCCGAACGAAGCTGCCTGCAGGGTAACGATGTCGTTCCCTTCCGGACCGGCCTTCGCTCCGAGACGGATGTTCACGAACGTGCGCGCACGAACCGGCTTGCCGTCGCGAATGACCGGCTCAAAGCGCCAGCCCTGTACGGAGCGTTCCACGAACCCGGCCAGGTCGGCCGCGACCTTGTCACGCTGGTCCATGGTGAAGCCTTCCACTTGGCCTTCAGTGCCGATGTCGATCTCGCCGGTGAGCACCATCGCCCCCTCCGCTGTCTGTTTCACCTGCCGGCGCGTCTGCGCCTGTGCATCAACGGGCAGGGTGCTGAGGGTGCCGCCGAGTGCCAGGGCCACTGCAAGAAACAAGGAAGAACGCATTGCACAGCTCCATGTGATGTGGACGGCGAGCGTAGCGCAGCCCGTTTCACTTCGCCATCACGCCAGTCGATGGCTGCCCGCATAGGGCGGCGTGTCCGGGTAATCGCCATGGGCAAAGCGTGCCTGCAGCCCCTGCCACCAGCCCGGATCAAACAGGTGGCCGAAGTGTTCGCGTACGGCTGCCAGCTCGTTCGAAGGCAGCCCCATGAAGGGGGCAAAGCGCTCAGGGAATACATCGTGCGGGCCGACATGGAACCAGGGCTCGTCGGCCATCGCCTCTTCGGCGTTGCGCGGCTGCGGCCACGCCCGGAACACACAATCGGTGAGCAGGCTCAGTTCGTCATAGTCATAGAACACCGCACGCCCATGGCGCGACACACCGAAGTTTTTTGGCAGCATGTCACCCGGAAAGATGTTGTTGCGTGCCATGTCGGTGATGGCCTGCGCGTAGTCCAGTGCGGCCGCACGCCGCGCTTCGGCGGTCTGTTCGCGCAGGTACAGATTGAGCGGGCGGAAGCGGCGCTGCACGTAGCACAGGTCGATGACCAGGTCATCGCCCTCCTCGTGCACGCTGCTGGCACATTGCGTGAGCAGCTCCTCGCGCAACGCCGGTGAAAAGCGCACGCGCGGGAAGCGCAGGTGACGGTAGGGCTGCGCGTCCAGCAGGCGGCCCACGCGATCCAGCGTGAATACCAGCGCGTACTTCTCTTCGACGTCGTGCCGGGTCATCTTTTTGGGCCAGGCGAAGCGGTCACGGATCAGCTTGAACACCAGCGGGTAGCTGGGCAGTGTGAACACCACCATGACCATGCCGGGCGTGCCGTCGGCGTGCACCAGCTGTTCGTCCGGGTGGGTCTGGAAGTGATGGAAGAAGGTGCGGTAGCGCTCGGTCTTGCCCTGCTTGGCCCGGCCGAGCACGGTGTAGATCTCGTCGATCGGCTTGGCCGGCAGCAGGCTGCGCAGGAACACCACCGCATCCCCCACCGTGGCCAGATCCGCCTGGAAGTAGCTGCGTGACACACCGAAGAGATGCGCTGCATCGCGGCGGCGGGTCAGCACTGCATCGGCGCGCAGGCCCTTTTCGTCGTTGACCAGCGCGATGACGCAGGGTGAGAAGCGGTGCTCGCCGAATACCCGCCCGACCAGGTAGGCGCGGCGCTCGCGGTAGAACACGGTGTCCAGCAGCTCGATGCTGCGCACCGGGTGGTCGCCCCAGTGCTGCAGGTCGTCCTGCAGGCGCACGGCAATGGCCGCGGCGCAGCGCAGCTGGTGGGCGTAGGGAACATCGAACGGGTAATCACCCAGCACCCGCATCAAGGCTTCAGCCGGACGCGTGGCAGATACCGCATAGGTGTGGCGTGCCACCGGGTGGGTGATGGCATCGGAGGGCACCACGTCCATCGCCATGAACTCGACGTCGGCGTCCACTCCCTGGGTGGCGAACAAGCGGCGGGCCAGCGTGTTGTAGAAGGTTTTGTACAGCTCTGCATCGATCAGCGGCTCGATCATCGCCGCATAGGCACTGCGGATCTGCAGCCACAGCGCACGCTCGCCGATGGTTTCGCCGGCGCTGCGGCGCAGCGCATCCACCGTTTCGGCAATGCACCGATCGTACAGTCCGATGCGCTCCACTGCATCCTGCCGCGCGGCCGCCCAGCCACGGGTTTCAAAGCGCAGCTTGGCGCGTTGGGTGATCTGTGCAAAGCGCGCGTTATAGGCCGCGAAGCCCTCGCGGATGAGGGTGGCCAGGGCGGAAGGCAGCGGCAGTTCGGTGACACCCATGCAGGTTGATCCGGAAGACCGGATTTCACCCTAAGCCATTGCCGCGGGAAAATCACCGGTAGCGCCGACCGTTGGCCGGCCCTCATTGCCGCCTGGGCCGGCCAACGGCCGGCGCTACCGGTTCCCGTTCCCCCCGGATGATTCAGATCGCCAGCGTCGCTTCCACGTCCTGCACCTTGCGGCGGGCCAGCGCCAGATTGGCCTTGCTGCGATGCAGGACCAGGTACAGGAACAGCCCTTCCTGCGCAGCCACCGGACGCATGATGTGATACGCCTGCCCCAGCGTGATTAGAATGTCCTCGATGGTGTCGTTGAGATTCAACGCCTTGGCGGTTTTCAGCTTGGCGCGAATCACTTCGGTATTGCCGGCTGCCGCCACTTCCATGTCCATCCCCGATCCCTGGTGCCCCAACAGCATGCCGCTGTTGGCGTCCACCAGCGCCACGGCCTGCGCGCCGTCGATGGTCATCAGCGCACTCAAGGTTTCGTTCAGTCCTGCCACATTGCACCCCATTGGTTGAATCGAGCCCCCTATTACTCCTGCGGATCGGCTCGTGATCCGCTGAGTTCGGCCATGATGTTGCGGCCACAGTTCTTGGCACTCCACAGCACCTTGCCGACGACGCAGCGCGTATCGCAGGCGGTCATCAGCAGCAGCGGGGCCGGTGTGCAGGGCAGCGCCAGCATCAGCACCTTGCCCTCCCCCGCCTCCAGCATCAGCGTTTCCAGTTCACCAAGCGCCAGTTCACGGCCCACCGCCGCGGCCAGCGCCAGCATCGCACTGGTCATTGCGGCAAGACGTTCGCCGTTGCCGTGCGTGCCAGCCGCGGGTAGCAGTGCGAAACCGTCCACCGTCGCAAGCACCACACTGCGCACGCCGTCGATATCGTCGACAAACAGATTCAGATGCTTCGCCAGCCGCTCGCGTAGCGCCGGATCCATCCGGCGTGCGTCGTGTCCGTCAGCCATGCGCCAGCACCAGGTCACCTGCTTCCATTTCACTCATCAATACATCCATCAGCCACAAGCCTTGTTCACGATCGCGCGCATCCACCGGCATCACCGGCAGCACCCGCGCGTCCCAGCCGGCCAGCGCGCTGCACGCCTCCAGGTCAAACTGCGGGGCCAGGTCCAGACGGGTGATACCGACCACCGCCGGCACCTGCGCGGCGTGCTGTTTCAGTACGGTGAGGTAGGCCTCCAGCTCGGCCACTGCGGCCGCGCGGGTGGCGTCCAGCAGCAGCACCACGCCGCTGGCCCCCTGCAGGAGGATCGGCCACAGGAAATCGAAGCGCTGCTGCCCGGGCGTGCCATACAGGCGCAGGCGGTCGCCGTTGGGCAGGTCGATGTCGGCGTAGTCCATGGCGACCGTGGTGGAGGCCTTGTCCGCGCCTTCGCGGTCGCTGTTGAGCACGTCGGTATCCACCACCGCGCCGGTGGCGATGGCGCGCACCAGGGTGGATTTGCCGCAGCCCATGGTGCCCAGCACCACGATCTTGTGTTCGCGCATGCTCAGGCCCCGCTGCGCTGGCGCACGCTGCGCCACATGCGTGCCAGCAGGGTGCCACCGCCCGCCGCAGCGGTGTCGCGCACCGGTGGGGTGTCCTGCGGCACCGCTTCCAATGCGGCGTAGCCGCACAGGTATGCAGGGTGCACGAAGCTGCGCACCGCCTCACTGGAGACGTCCAGCAAGGATGCACATTCGTTGACGCTGCAGGCGCGCTTGAGCAACAGCGAGCACAACCGGAAGCTGTCGTGCTGGCGGCCGAGCACACGGAAATCCGGCCAGCGCAGCAGTTTCACCCGCGCATTCCGCTGCAGGCGTGCGTCAAGGTCCTGCCAATGGTCCGGGCGCTGGCCCCACTGCCACAGCAGTGGGCGCAGCGGCTGGCGGGTGCGTTCACCGGCCAGGTCCTGGTAGCGCCGTGCGGAGATGCCGTGCAGGGTCAGCGACTCGAAGCTGTCGGAGAGGCCCTGAGCCAGATGCTCAGCCGGCACCCCGGCCGGCACCACCATCTGGTCCTGCACGAAGTCGATCAGCACCTGCGCGGCCCCTTCCAATGCCAGCACCGCGTGGCCCTGACGGGCATTGAGGCTTTCGCGCAGCGCACGGGTAATGGCCTTGGCTCCGCGTGCGGTGCAGGGTTCGTCGATGCTCGAAGCCGGTGTGCTGTCCACCATGTGCCTCAGTGCGAGTTCGATGGCTGCGTCGTCCAGCACCGGCCCGTTGCTGCGCTCGCCATGCCGCAGTTGGCCCTGCTGGTCCTCCACCCACAACTGGATGCGCGGGCGCTCGCGCACCATGCGCAGTGCCGCATTGCGCAGCGCCGGCGTATCGCGGATCACCAGCAGGTCGCACTCATCAAGGTCGCGGCAGGTGCTGACCGCATCGGCCGTCAAAGACGCCGCCGAACGCAGGCGCTGAAGCAGCGCGCGCTCCCCCTGCATGTCCGACCCCACCACCAGCACCCTTGCCATCCGCGTTCCCCTGCCTTGTGAAAGATCACATCCTGAGCGGAATAGAGCGTGGTTAGCCTATGCCAACCCCTCCAGGAGCATAGGTGATGTGTTTCTCATTTTCTGCAGGTAAATCCGGCCAAAAATCGGTTTCTGGATAGTGCGGAAACAGGCAAGTTTCATGCCGTTCTCACGAATTCGACGATGGTGTCCGGTCAGAGGGTGGGCCGACGCAGTTCACAGTTTTGGTCGACCCACAAAAAAGAACCCGCGCCGAAGCGCGGGTTCCTCGTAGGTCACATTGAAAGGCCAGATCAGCCCTTCAGCGCATCCAGTGCGGCGTTGAAGGTCGCGCTCGGGCGCATCGCCTTGGACACCTTGGCCAGGTCCGGGCGGTAGTAGCCGCCGATGTCCACGGCCTTGCCCTGCACCGCGGCCAGCTCGGCCACGATGGCCTGCTCGTTGTCGGTAAGTGCCTTGGCCAGCGGGGCGAACTTCGCCTTCAACTTGGCATCTTCGTCCTGCGCGGCCAGGGCCTGGGCCCAGTACAGCGCGATGTAGAAGTGGCTGCCACGGTTGTCGATGCCACCCAGCTTGCGCGAGGGCGACTTGTCGTTGTCCAGGAACTGGCCGTTGGCCTGGTCCAGGGTCTTGGCCAGCACGGCCGCGTCGGCGTTGTTGTAACGCTCGCCCAGGTGTTCCAGCGAAGCGGCCAGGGCCAGGAATTCACCCAGCGAATCCCAGCGCAGGTAGTCCTCTTCCACGAACTGCTGCACGTGCTTGGGGGCCGAACCACCGGCACCGGTCTCGAACAGGCCGCCACCGGCCATCAGCGGCACGATGGACAGCATCTTCGCGCTGGTGCCCAGTTCCATGATCGGGAACAGGTCGGTCAGGTAGTCGCGCAGCACGTTGCCGGTCACCGAGATGGTGTCCTCGCCCTTGCGGATGCGGTCCAGCGAGAAGGTGGTCGCTTCCACCGGGGCCAGGATGCGGATGTCCAGGCCGGCGGTGTCGTGGTCCTTCAGGTAGGTGTTGACCTTGGCGATCACCTGGGCGTCGTGGGCACGCTTTTCGTCCAGCCAGAACACGGCCGGGGTGCTGCTCAGGCGGGCACGGTTCACGGCCAGCTTGACCCAGTCCTGGATCGGCGCGTCCTTGGTCTGGCACATGCGCCAGATGTCACCGGTCTGCACGGCGTGTTCGAAGATCACGCTGCCGGCGTCGTCGGTGACGCGCACGGTGCCGTCGGCCGGAATCTGGAAGGTCTTGTCGTGCGAGCCGTACTCTTCGGCCTTCTGCGCCATCAGGCCGACATTCGGCACCGAGCCCATGGTGGCCGGGTCGAACGCGCCGTGGGCGATGCAGTCGTCAATGACGGCCTGGTACACGCCGGCGTAGCAGCGGTCCGGAATGACGGCCTTGGCGTCCTGCAGCTTGCCTTCGGCATTCCACATGCCACCGGAGTCGCGGATCATGGCCGGCATCGAGGCGTCAACGATGACGTCGCTGGGCACGTGCAGGTTGGTGATGCCCTTGTCGGAGTTGACCATGGCCAAGCCCGGGCGCTTGCCGTATTCGGCAGCCAGATCGGCCTTGATCGCTTCCTGGGTGGCTTCCGGCAGCTGCGGCAGGCGCGCGTACAGGTCACCGATGCCGTTGTTGGCGTCGAAGCCGGCCTGCGTGAGCACGTCGGCGTGCTTGGCCAGCACGTCCTTGTAGAACTCTTCCACCACCACGCCGAACATGATCGGGTCGGAGACCTTCATCATGGTTGCCTTCAGGTGCAGCGAGAACAGCACACCCTTGGCCTTGGCGTCGGCAATCTGCGCCTGCACGAAGGCGGCCAGCGCGCTACGGCTCATCACCGCGGCGTCGACGATTTCGCCAGCCTTGACCGCGGTCTTTTCCTTCAGCACCACGGCGCTGCCGTCGGCCTTGACCAGTTCGATCCTGAGGTTGCCGGCGTTGGCCAGGGTGGCGGACTTTTCGCTGCCGTAGAAATCACCGCCGTCCATGTGCGAAACATGGGACCTGGAGTCCTTCGACCACTTGCCCATGCGGTGCGGGTGCTTGCGGGCATAGTTCTTGACCGACAGCGGGGCGCGGCGGTCGGAATTGCCCTCGCGCAGCACCGGGTTCACCGCGCTGCCCTTGACCTTGTCGTAACGGGCCTTGATGTCGCGCGAGACGTCGTCGGTGGGCGCATCCGGGTAGTTCGGCAGGGCATAGCCCTGGTCCTGCAGTTCCTTGATGGCGGCCTTCAGCTGCGGCACCGAGGCGCTGATGTTGGGCAGCTTGATGATGTTGGCGTCCGGGGTGGTCGCCAGCTGGCCCAGTTCGGCCAGGTCATCGGCCTGCTTCTGCTCGTCTTTCAGGTAATCCGGGAACAGCGCCAGGATGCGACCGGACAGCGAGATGTCGCGGGTCTCGACCGCGATGCCGGCGGTTGCGGTATAGGCCTCGACGATGGGCAGCAGCGACGCGGTCGCCAGGAACGGGGCCTCATCGGTGAGGGTGTAGAGAATCTTGGGCGTGTTCGACATGGGGAACGGATACTCTGCGGGGAAACCCCCGCATTGTCGCGGTTTAGGCCCCCCGTAGCAAAGCCGCACCATACGCGGCGGTATTGGTTGCTGTGGCAACCGTATGGGGGTGGCCCATGGTCATCGCCCCGGTCCACCGCGCGTTTCGTAGTGACACGCCATGCGTGTCATCGCCAGGATAAAAAAGACGCAGCCTCGCGGCTGCGTCCATCGTGAGCCCGTACCGGGAGAGAGTCGGCGTCAGGCTTACTTGACCTCGAACTCCTGCGGCGTTCCGGCCGCTCTACCATCTACCGTGACTTCCGCGCGGTACTTGCCCGCCGGCCAGCCGTTGGCATTCGTGAAGCTGATGTTGGTGGTTTCCGCGCCGCTGGTGTTCAGCGCCTGGCTCTGCTCGCCGGCAACCTGGCCATCCTGGTAGGTCAGCTTCGCGCCCACATTGGTGTTGTTGGCGGTGCCATCCGTACGGATCGAGACGATGATCACGTCCTTCGGCGCAAACAGCGCCGTCGGAGCCACCGACTTGTCGGCTGCCGCAGTCTTGCCCACCGTTACGGCGGACACATTCACCGCTGCGGCCTGGGTCATCGGCTGCGGCGCGGCCGGTTCGGTCACCGGTGCCGGCGCAGTGGCCGCCGGTTGCGCGGTGGTGTCCACCGACTCTTCTTTCTTCTTGCAGCCGGTCACGGCCACGGTGGCCAGCAGGGCAGCAAGTACGGCAGTACTGATTGATGTCTTCTTCATGGAATTCCTCCAAGGGAATGGTTGGGGCCAGACCGTCGGTTCAGGTCTTCGGCGGCAGTTTCAGGACCTGTCCCGGGAAGATCTTGTCCGGGTCGTCCAACACATCTTTGTTGGCGTCGAAAATCTTCTTCCAGGCGTTGGCATCGCCCAGCGTGGCTTTGGCGATCTTCGACAGGTTGTCGCCCTTCTGCACGGTGTAGGTCTCACCACCTACCTTTTCGGCCGTGGTGTCCACCGAGGCGGAGACGCCGGAAAAATCCGCCTTCTCCACATTCTCTGCCGTGGTGTCCACTTTGCTGGTCACCCCGGAGAAATCGGCCTTCTTGTCGGTACTCATCCGCACGCTCCCTTCCACAAGTGGGGACATGGAACGCACGGTGTCACAGGGGTTGTTAATGTCGAATGGCGTGGGTGTGAAGGCTTCGGGTGAGTTTCTGAACAGGGCGGACGTCGTGGGCTTGGATGTCCAGTGGCACGCGTTGCGCGTCCCGACGGGGAGTAAAATGAGCGTCATGAACACCCCTTTGGACTCCAGCCTCGGTCGCGAGGTCGCTTACCCGTCGCAGTACGACCGCGGCCTGCTCTTCCCCATCCCCCGCCGCGCCGCCCGCCAGGAGATCGGCGTGGACGACGCGCACCTGCCTTTCGTCGGCCACGACCGCTGGCAGGCCTATGAGCTGAGCTGGCTGGACCGGCGCGGCAAGCCGCGGGTGGCGGTGGCCACCATCAGCGTGCCCTGCACCTCGCCGAACCTGATCGAGTCCAAGTCGTTCAAGCTGTACCTCAACTCGCTCAACAGCACCCGCTTCGACGATGACGAGGCCGCCCGCCAGCGTATTGCCGGCGACCTGTCGGCCTGCGCCGGGGCAGTGGTCAACGTGGTGTTCGGAGTACCGCCGCTGGTGGAAGCCGCCGACGGCGAGTCGCTGGACGAACTGGAGGTCAGCATTGACCGGTATGGCCCGCCTGCGCCAGAACTGCTCTCCGCCAACGCCGGCCAGGTCGTGACCGAGACCCTGAGCTCGGCCCTGCTCAAGTCCAACTGCCCGGTCACCGGCCAGCCGGACTGGGCGCACGTCAGCGTGCGCTACCACGGCCCGCGCATCGACCGCGAAGGGCTGCTGCGCTACCTGGTGAGCTACCGCGAACACGCCGAGTTCCACGAGCAGTGCGTGGAACGTATTTTCAGCGAAGTGAGCCAGCGCTGCCGGCCGCAGTGGCTGGAAGTGGAGGCGCGCTATACCCGGCGCGGTGGGTTGGATATCAACCCGTGGCGGGCGAGCCCGGGAATTGAAACCCCGGCGCGCACGGTGCGTGAGATCCGCCAGTAGATTCGGTAGCGCCGGCCGTTGGCCGGCCTTCCGGGTGTATCCAACGTTCATGAGGGCCGGCCAACGGCCGGCGCTACCGGTAGTGTCCGACGACAATCAGCCCTTCGGGGCGTTCAAATAATCCAGCGACACCTGCAACAACGCCCGCAGCCCCACATCCAGCGCCTTCTCATCCAGCAGGAACTTCGGCGAATGGTTGGCCGGGGCCTTGGCCGGATCGATACCCTCGCTGGTGGAACCGACGAAGAAGAACATGCCCGGCACCTGCTGGGCGAACAGCGAGAAGTCTTCCGCGCCCATCTGCAGCGGCGGCTCATACACGTTGGCTTCGCCCACCACGGCCTGCAGGCTGGGCAGCATGCGCGCGGTCAGTGCCGGGTCGTTGACCGTGGCCGGGTTGCCCTCGGCCTCGTAGATCTCGGTTTCGGCCCTGGCCCCATGCGCAGCGGCGGTGTGTTCGGCGACATTGCGCAGGTCGGCGAAGATCTGCTGGCGCATGCCTTCATCGAAGGTACGGATGGTGCCGACCATTTCCACTTCGTCGGGAATGATGTTGTAGCGGATGCCACCCTTGATCGCGCCGAAGCTGACCACCGCCGGCTGCTTGGAAATGTTGGAGCGGCGGCTGACGATGGTCTGCGCCGTGCCGACCAGGTCGGCGGTGGCGACGATCGGGTCGACCCCGTTCCACGGCGCTGAACCGTGGGTCTGGCGGCCGATCACCTTGATCCCGAAGCGGTCCGACGCGGCCATCAGCGGGCCACCGCGCACCGCGATCTGGCCCGCCTGCACGCTGGAGAACACATGCAGGCCGAACACGGCTTCGGGCTTGAAGTCGGCAAACACGCCTTCCTTGAGCATCAGCGCGGCACCGCCCTCTTCCGGCGGCGGCGCGCCCTCTTCGGCGGGCTGGAAGATCAGCATGACTTCGCCGGGCAGGTTCTCGCGCATCTTCACCAGTGCGTCGGCCACGCCGAGCAGGGTGGCGGTGTGGGCGTCATGGCCGCAGGCATGCATCACCCCGACCTGCTCGCCGCGATAGGTGCTGGTGGCCTTGCTGGCGAACGGCAGACCCGTCTGTTCGGTCACCGGCAGCGCATCCATGTCGGCACGCAGGGCGATGCGCGGGCCGGGCTTGCCGCCCTTGATGATCGCCACCACGCCGTGGTGGGCAATGCCGGTCTTCGGCTTCAGGCCCATCGCACGCAGGCGCTCGGCGACCTTGGCCGAGGTGCGCTCTTCGCGGTTGGACAGCTCCGGGTGCTGATGGAAGTCGCGGCGCCACTCCACCACCTGGGCCTGCAGACGGGCGGCGGCGGCGGTCACTTCCGGGCGCTCGGCCGGGGCGGCAGCGGCGAGCAGGGGCGAAGCAAGCAGCAGGGCGGACAGCAGCGGCGACAGGCGAGGCATTGCTTTCTCCAGAGAAAGGCAGCCGGGCAAGCCCGGCTCTACAGTAGGGGTTGAACCTGAATGTAGGGCATCCGGCCGCATGGGGAAAGCCAAGGAGGAATGGCATTACGTCAACGCGCCGGGCGTAGAAGCGTTACCGGAGGGAACCTGTCGGGTTCCGCCCGGTCAGAGCGCACGTCCCATCCGTCATGCAGGCAGTCTCACGGCGGGCGGGTATGCTTTGCAGCAGCCAACCGGGCCCTTGCCCTTCGCCAGCCTCAGGAGTTTTGAATGTCGCGTTTCTGGAAGATCGTGCTGCTGGTGATCGCAGTGCTGGTGGTGGGCCTGATCGGCCTGCGTGTGCTGGGCGGGGGCAAGGACAAGGCCGGCGGGCCCGGCGCGGCGGCCGAAGCCGGCAAGGACGGCGAGCGTGACACTGCGCCGGTGCCGGTCACTGTGGTGGAGGCCGCGCGCCAGGACGTGCCGGTGTATGCCAGCGCGCTGGGCACGGTGTCGGCAATGAACACCGTCACGGTCAGCCCGCAGGTCGGCGGCCAGCTGATCAGCCTGAACTTCAAGGAAGGCCAGGAAGTGAAGCAGGGCGATGTGCTGGCGCAGATCGACCCGCGTACCGCCCAGGCCAGCTATGACGAAGCCGCCGCAGCCAAGCGCCAGAACCAGGCGCTGCTGGCCACCGCGCGCTCCAACTACGCGCGCTCCAATTCGCCGGAGTACCGCCAGTACGTCGCCAAGACCGACCTGGACACCCAGCGCAACCAGGTGGCCCAGTACGAAAGCACCGTGGCCGCCAACGAAGCCAGCATGCGCGCCGCCCAGGTGCAGCTGCAGTACACCAGGGTCACCGCGCCGATCTCGGGCATTGCCGGCATCCGCGCGGTGGACGCCGGCAATGTGGTCAGCGCCGGTACCGCGCTGGTCACCCTGACCCAGGTGCACCCGATCCACATTGTGTTCAACCTGCCCGAGCGCCAGCTGCCCGACGTGCGCCAGGCCCAGCAGGCCGGCCCGGTGACCATCGCCGCACTGGACCGCAACGATGCGCACGTGCTCACCGACGGCGGCAAGCTGGATGTGGTGGACAACCAGATCAGCAGCGACAGCGGCACTTTCCGCGCCCGTGCGCTGTTCGACAACACCGACAACACCCTGTGGCCGGGTCAGTTCGTCAACGTGCGCATGCAGTTGCGCACCATCAGCGGTGGCGTGGTGATTCCTACCCAGGCGGTGATGCGCGGCCCGGACGGCGAATACGTGTACATCGTGCAGGCCGACAACACCGTGGCCATGCAGACGGTGAAGAGCGGCGTGGAAGTGGGCGACAGCCACGTGCAGATCACCGAAGGCCTGAAAGGCGGCGAGCGGGTGGTCAGCGAAGGCCAGTTCCGCCTGAAGCCGGGCAGCAAGGTCACCGCGCTGAAGCCGGGCGAAACCCCGGCCGCGCCGACCGAGGCCGAACTCAAGGCTGCTGCCCAGCAGCAGGGTCCGGGTGGCCGCCGTGGCGGTGGTCCGCGCTGATCGCGCCCCGCGTCTTTCCGGTACCTGCGTGCGCGTGGGTACCGGCTTTCTGCATTGCCGTCTGACGTAACCGCAAGGACCCGCCCGTGGGCTTTTCGACGATCTTCATCCGCCGTCCCATCGCCACCTCGCTGCTGATGGCAGGCCTGTTGCTGCTGGGCATTCTGGGTTACCGGCAGCTGCCGGTGTCGGCACTGCCGGAAGTAGACGCGCCCAGCCTGGTGGTCACCACCCAGTACCCCGGTGCCAATGCCACCACCATGGCCTCGCTGGTGACCACGCCGCTGGAGCGCCAGTTCGGGCAGATCTCCGGGCTGGAACTGATGACCTCCGATTCGTCGGCCGGCCTGTCCACGATCATCCTGCAGTTCTCGATGGACCGCGACATCGATATTGCCGCGCAGGACGTGCAGGCGGCGATCCGGCAGGCCACCCTGCCCTCGTCGCTGCCCTACCAGCCGGTCTACAACCGCGTGAATCCGGCGGATGCGGCCATCGTCACCCTCAAGCTCACCTCGGACACGCGCCCGCTGCGCGACGTGAACAACTACGCCGACTCGATCCTGGCCCAGCGGCTGTCGCAGGTGCAGGGCGTCGGCCTGGTCTCGATTGCCGGCAACGTGCGCCCGGCCGTGCGCATCCAGGTCAACCCGGCGCAGCTGTCGAACATGGGCCTGACCCTGGAAGAGCTGCGCAGCGCGCTCACCCAGGCCAACGTCAACGCGCCGAAGGGGTCGCTCAACGGCAAGACCCAGTCCTACAGCATCGGCACCAATGACCAGCTGACCAGCGCGGCCGAATACCGCGACACCATCATCAGCTACCAGAACGGCCGCCCGGTACGGCTGTCGGACGTGGCCGAGGTGATCGACGGCGTCGAGAACGACCAGCTGGCGGCGTGGGCCGACGGCAAGCCGGCGGTGCTGCTGGAAGTGCGCCGCCAGCCGGGCGCGAACATCGTGCAGACGGTGGAACGCATCCGCGGCCTGCTGCCGCAGCTGCAGAGCGTGCTGCCGGCGGACGTGCACCTGGAGATCTTCTCCGACCGTACCGAAACCATCCGCGCCTCGGTGCATGAAGTGCAGTTCACCCTGATCCTGACCATCGGCCTGGTGGTGGCGGTGATCTTCGTGTTCCTGCGCCGGTTGTGGGCGACCATCATTCCGTCGGTGGCGGTGCCGCTGTCGCTGGCTGGCACCTTCGGGGTGATGGCGTTTGCCGGGATGTCGCTGGACAACCTGTCGCTGATGGCGCTGGTGGTGGCCACCGGCTTCGTGGTCGACGATGCGATCGTGATGATCGAGAACATCGTGCGCTACATCGAGCAGGGCAAGAGCGGCCCGGAGGCGGCCGAGATCGGTGCCCGCCAGATCGGCTTCACCGTGCTGTCGCTGACCGTATCCCTGGTGGCGGTGTTCCTGCCACTGCTGCTGATGCCGGGCGTCACCGGGCGGTTGTTCCATGAGTTCGCGTGGGTGCTGAGCATCGCGGTGGTGCTGTCGATGCTGATCTCGCTGACCCTCACCCCGATGATGTGCGCCTACCTGCTCAAGCCCGATGCGCTGCCGGAGGGCGAAGACGCGCACGAACGGGCCGCTGCGGCCGGCAAGCAGAACCTGTGGACCCGCACCGTGGGCCTGTACGAGCGCAGCCTGGACTGGGTGCTGGAACACCAGCCGCTGACCCTGGCGGTCGCCGGCGGCGCACTGGTGCTGACCGTGCTGCTGTACGTGCTGATTCCCAAGGGCCTGCTGCCCGAACAGGACACCGGGCTGATCACCGGCGTGGTCCAGGCCGACCAGAACATCGCCTTCCCGCAGATGGAACAGCGCACCCAGGCGGTGGCCGAAGCCCTGCGCAAGGACCCGGCAGTGACCGGTGTATCCGCCTTCATTGGCGCGGGCAGCATGAACCCCACCCTCAACCAGGGCCAGCTGTCGATCGTGCTGAAGCAGCGCGGCGAGCGCGACGGGCTGGATGAGATCCTGCCACGCCTGCAGCAGGCGGTGGCCGGCATTCCGGGCGTGGCGCTGTATCTGAAGCCGGTGCAGGACGTGACCCTGGACACCCGCGTGGCCGCCACCGAATACCAGTACTCGCTGTCGGACGTGGACAGCGAACAGGTCGCCCTGCAGGCCACCCGGCTGACCGAGGCGCTGCGACAGCGCCCGGAACTGGCCGACGTGGACAACAACCTGTCCAACCAGGGCCGTGCGCTGGAGCTGAACATCGATCGCGACAAGGCCAGCGTGCTGGGCGTGCCGATGCAGACCATCGACGACACCCTGTACGACGCCTTCGGCCAGCGCCAGATCTCCACCATCTTCACCGAGCTCAACCAGTACCGCGTGGTGCTGGAAGTGGCCCCGGAGTTCCGCACCAGCACCGCGCTGATGAACCAGCTGGCGGTGGCCTCGAACGGGGCCGGCGCGTTGACCGGCAGCAATGCGACCAACTTCGGTCAGGTCACCTCGTCCAACTCCTCCACCGCCACCGGCATCGGCGCGCAGAACACCGGCATTCCGGTCGGCGCGGGCAACATCATTCCGCTGTCGGCGCTGGCCGAAGGCAAGGTCACCAGCACCCCATTGGTGGTCAGCCACCAGCAGCA
The DNA here is from genome assembly GCA_039592995.1 of Stenotrophomonas sp. Taxonomy (GTDB): domain Bacteria; phylum Pseudomonadota; class Gammaproteobacteria; order Xanthomonadales; family Xanthomonadaceae; genus Stenotrophomonas. The sequence goes on from JBCNQC010000012.1 coordinate 60,280, forward strand.
GCTGCCGGCGGTGACGGTATCGTTCAACATCGCGCCGGGCTATTCGCTGTCCGACGCGGTCAAGGCGATTGAAGAGACCAAGGCCAGCCTGGACATGCCGGCGCAGGTGCACGCGCAGTTCATCGGCAAGGCCGCCGAGTTCACCGGCAGCCAGACCGACGTGATGTGGCTGCTGCTCGCCTCGCTGGTGGTGATCTACATCGTGCTGGGCGTGCTGTATGAGAGCTACATCCACCCGATCACCATCATTTCGACCCTGCCGCCGGCCGGCGTGGGCGCGCTGCTGGCGCTGATGGTGTGCGGCCTGAGCCTGTCCGTGGACGGCATCGTCGGCATCGTGCTGCTGATCGGCATCGTCAAGAAGAACGGCATCATGATGGTCGACTTCGCGATTGAAGCGCGCCGCGCCGGGGCCAATGCGCATGAAGCGATCCGACGCGCCTGCCTGCTGCGTTTCCGCCCGATCATGATGACCACCGCCGCCGCCATGCTCGGCGCATTGCCGCTGGCGCTCGGCACCGGCATCGGTTCAGAGCTGCGCCGTCCGCTGGGCATCGCCATCGTCGGCGGCCTGCTGCTGTCGCAGCTGGTCACGCTGTACACCACGCCGGTGATCTACCTGTACATGGAACGCTTCTCCGAGCGCATGCGCGTGCGTCGTGAGCAGCGGGCGCTGCGCCATGCCGCCGCACAGGACCGCGCGTGAACATCTCCGGCCCGTTCATCCGCCGCCCGATCGGCACCACCCTGCTGGCCATCGGCCTGTTCGTGGTGGGCCTGCTCTGTTACCTGAAACTGGGCGTGTCGGCGCTGCCGAACATCCAGATTCCGGTGATCTTCGTGCACGCCAGCCAGTCCGGTGCCGATGCCACCACCATGGCCTCGACCGTGACCGCGCCGCTGGAGCGCCATCTGGGCCAGCTGCCCGGCGTGGACCAGATGCGCTCGTCCAGCTCCGAAGGCAGCTCGCTGGTGTTCATGATCTTCCAGAGCGGCGTGGACATTGATTCGGCGGCGCTGGATGTGCAGACCGCGATCAACTCGGCCCAGGCCGACCTGCCCTCCGGGTTGGGCTCGCCGATGTTCCAGAAGGCCAATCCAAACGACGACCCGGTGATCGCCATCGCGCTCACCTCGCAGACCCAGTCGGCCGATGAGCTGTACAACGTGGCCGACTCGCTGCTGGCGCAGCGCATCCGCCAGATCAGCGGGGTGTCGTCGGTGGATATCGCCGGTGCTTCCACGCCTGCGGTGCGGGTGGACGTGAACCTGCGCCTGCTCAATGCGCTGAACCTGACCCCGGACGACCTGCGCAACGCGGTGCGCGCGGCCAATGTGACCTCGCCCACCGGCTTCCTGAGCGACGGCAACACCACCACCGCGATCATCGCCAACGACTCGGTGGCGCGCGCGGCGGACTTCGCCAACCTGGTGATCAAAACCCAGGACGACGGCCGGGTGATCCGGCTCAAGGACGTGGCCAACGTCTACGATGGGCAGCAGGATGCCTACCAGGCCGCCTGGTTCAACCACAAACCGGCGGTGGTGATGTATGTGTTCACCCGCGCCGGGGCCAACATCGTGGAGACGGTGGACCGGGTCAAGGCACAGATTCCCACCCTGCGCGACTACCTGCAGCCGGGCACCACGTTGACACCGTACTTCGACCGTACCCCGACCATCCGCTCGTCGCTGCATGAAGTGCAGATCACCCTGCTGATCAGCCTGGCGATGGTGGTGCTGACCATGGCACTGTTCCTGCGCCGGCTGGCCCCCACGCTGATTGCCGCCATCACTGTGCCGCTGTCGCTGGCCGGTGCGGCGCTGGTGATGTACGTCTTTGGCTTTACCCTGAACAACCTGAGCCTGCTGGCGCTGGTGATCGCGATCGGCTTCGTGGTCGACGATGCGATCGTGGTGATCGAGAACATCATGCGTCACCTCGACGAGGGCATGCCACGCCTGCAGGCGGCGCTGACCGGCGCGCGCGAAATCGGCTTCACCATTGTCTCGATCACCGCCTCGCTGGTGGCGGTGTTCATTCCGCTGCTGTTTGCGAGTGGCATGGTCGGGGCCTTCTTCCGGGAGTTCACCGTCACCCTGGTTGCGGCCATCGTGGTCTCGATGATCGTCTCGCTGACCCTGACACCGGCGCTGTGCAGTCGCTTCCTCAGCGCGCACGAGGAACCGGAGAAGCCCTCGCGGATCGGTCGTTTCCTGGATCGCGCGCACGACCGCATGCTGCGCGTCTACACCGTGTGCCTGGACTTCTCGCTGCGGCATGCGCTGCTGCTGTCGCTGACCCCGATCCTGCTGATCGTGGCCACGGTGATGCTGGCCGGCGCGGTCAAGAAGGGCTCGTTCCCGCCGCAGGACACCGGCCTGATCTGGGGCCGCGCCAACTCCAGCGCGACGGTGTCGTTCGAGGACATGGTCAATCGCCAGCGCCGCATCACCGACATGCTGATGGCCGACCCGGCGGTGAAGACCGTGGGCGTGCGTCTGGGCAGTGGCCGCCAGGGCTCCAGCGCCCAGTTCAACGTCGAGCTGAAAACCCGCAAGGAAGGCCGCCGCGAGACCACGGCGGTCGCGCTGGCCCGGTTGAGCGCCAAGGCCGACCGTTACCCTGACCTGCAGTTGCGCCTGCGCGCGATCCAGGACCTGCCCAGCGACGGCGGCGGCGGCAACAGCCAGGGCGCGCAGTACCGCGTTTCGCTGCAGGGCAATGACCTGGCCCAGCTGCAGGAATGGCTGCCCAAGGTGCAGGCGGCGCTGAAGCAGAATCCCAAGCTGCGCGACGTCGGCACCGACGTGGATACCGCCGGCCTGCGCCAGAACGTGGTGATCGACCGCGCCAAGGCAGCGCGGCTGGGCGTTTCGGTCGGCGCGATTGATGGCGCGCTGTATGGCGCGTTCGGCCAGCGCCAGATATCAACCATCTACTCGGACATCAACCAGTACAGCGTGGTGGTCAATGCCCTGCCCGAGCAGACCGCCACCCCGAAGGCGCTGGATGAGATCTATGTGCGCGCCGGCAATGGCGAGATGATTCCGCTCACGGCGGTGGCCGAGCAGGTGCCCGGGCTGGCCCCGCCGCAGATCACCCACGAGAACCAGTACACCACCATGGACCTGAGCTACAACCTGGCTCCGGGTGTAAGTACCGGCGAAGCGGATCTGATCATCAAGCGCACCATCGACGGCCTGCGCCTGCCGGGTGACATCCGCATCAGCGACGGTGGCGGCTTCAACGTGCAGTTGAACCCGAACTCGATGCTGATCCTGGTGCTGGCGGCAATCATCACCGTGTATCTGGTGCTGGGCATGCTGTATGAAAGCCTGGTGCACCCGGTGACCATTCTGTCCACCTTGCCGGCCGCAGGCGTGGGCGCGTTGCTGGCACTGTTCGTCACCAACACCGAGCTGTCGGTTATCTCGATGATCGCGCTGGTGCTGCTGATCGGCATCGTCAAGAAGAACGCGATCATGATGATCGACTTCGCGGTGGTCGCGCAGCGCGAGCATGGCAAGACCCCGCTGGAAGCGGTGCGCGAGGCCAGCATCGTGCGCTTCCGCCCGATCATGATGACCACCATGGTGGCGATCCTGGCGGCAGTACCGCTGGCGATCGGCATTGGCGAAGGCTCGGAACTGCGGCGTCCGCTGGGTATCGCGATGATCGGCGGCCTGCTGTTCTCGCAGAGCCTCACCCTGCTCAGCACGCCGGCGTTGTATGTGATCTTCTCGTGCCTGCAAGGCCATTGGCGCGCGTGGCGGTCACGTCGCAAGAGCCGCAGAAGCGTCACGACCAACGATCGTGACCTACCGACCGCATCACGGTAGGTACCGACCGTTGGTCGGTACGCGCCGCGTGTCAATGATGACAATCATTTGACGCGCGGTAACGAAAAGAGAACAATTCGCGGCAGCCACGGTCCTGCCGCGCCTCGCGCCCTGCGCTGATTCCCGCCTTTCCGCGGGCAGTGCCCCGACTCAGCCACCTCCCCCTTTTCCGCCATCAACTGATCGCGGACGGTGTGCTGCTGTCCGCGGAGGACCCCGACATCATGCAATCCGCTGCACTGCTTCGTCCTACGCTGTTAGCCCTGTCGCTTTCACTGGCCTGCGTGGCCCAGGCCCAGACCACACCTGACGGCACCTCGCGCACGCGCAGTGCCACCGACCTGGATGCCATCACCGTGACTGGTGAGCGTGCCCACACTGACACTGGCGCACTGGGTGACCGCGCGGTGCGCGATACCCCTTTCGCCATTTCGGTGGTCGGTCGCGAAGCGATCGAGCAGCGCCAGGTGGTATCCCTGGGTGAGGCATTCCTGACCGATCCGTCGGTGGTGACCCAGGTGAGCGCGTATGCCAGTGGCTGGAGCTCGCCGATCCGCAACCGAGGCATCGATCTGAGCTACGACAGCTACCGCGTCAACGGGCTGCAAGTGTCCTCGTGGGGCACCGAGTGGCCGCTGGAAGTGATGGAGCAGGTGGAACTGCTGAAGGGTCCGGGCGGCTTCATGTATGGCTTCGGCCAGCCGGGCGGGATCATCAACTATGTGACCAAGAAGCCGACCGACACCCCCACGCTGTCCGCGCAGCTGGGCTGGCGCGAGCAGGGCGTGGTCAGCGGCCAGATCGATGTGGGTGGGCGCTTCGGCAACGAGGACATGTTCGGCTACCGCTTCAATGCGTACCAGGAGAAGGGCGAGACCTTCAATGGTGGCGAGGTGAACCGCAAGGTGGGCTCGCTGTCGCTGGATGCCCGCCTCAGCGACGCCGTCACCTGGACCTTCGACGGCGTGTTCCAGGAACGGGACCTCAGCGAAGAGTCGCCGCAGTGGTACTTCCGTGGGATCACCGAACTGCCGCGTCCGATTGGCGGCGACGTCGACAACAGCATTCCGGGAACCTACTACGACACCCGCTCCAGCTTGCTGTCGACGGCGCTGAACTGGCAGATCAACGAGGACTGGAAGGCCAGCGTGAGCTACGGCTACACCAGCTCGTGGAATGACGTGAACAAGATCTTCGCCTACATCGACGATGTGAACGGCGACTACGACATCAATTCGTACGAGCTGGGCGGAAAGACCGAATGGAAGCATGCGCAGGCGATGCTGCAGGGCCGGTTCCAGACCGGTCCACTGTCGCACCAGGTGGTGGCAGGCGTCTCGCACCAGAAGGCCACGGGCTGGGACCGTCCCTATGAGTGGAATCTGATCGGTCGTGGCAACCTGTACCAGCGTCCGACCATCCACCACGACGCGGTCGGCTCACGGGTGATGACGCGCAGCAGCGAGACGGTCCAGCAGGCGGTGTTCGTCAGCGACACGGTGGACTTCGGCCACGGCTGGTCGGTGCTGGCCGGTGCGCGCTACAACGACTTCGAAAACAAGGGCAGCTATCACACCTACCCGGTGACGCCGACCTACGCGGTGATGTACAAGCCGGTGGAAGAAGTGACCCTGTATACCAGTTATGTGGAATCGCTGGAGGCGGGCAACCGGGTGGGTTCGGATTACCTCAACGCCGGCGACGTGCTGGACCCGACCATCAGCAAGCAGTTCGAAGTGGGCGCGAAGATGGAATTCCCGCGCTGGAACGCGAACGTGGCGGCGTTCCGTCTGGAGCGCGGCGCGAACATCGACCGGATCACCCCGGCCGGCCTGCTGCTGGTGCAGGATGGCATCACCCTGTACGAAGGCATTGAAGCCAGCGGCGCGGTGCACCTGACCGATGCGTTCACCCTGGGCGGCGGCGTGACCTGGCTGGACCCGACCTACTACAAGCTGTCACCGGACAGCGCCAGCCAGCAGGGTAACCGCACCACCGGCGCGGCACGCTGGAACGGCGTACTGCACGCGAACTACCAGCTGCCGTGGGTGGATGGTCTGGAGGCCTACGCACTGGCCCGCTACTACGGCGACGTCTACTACGACGCCGACAACACGCTGAAGCTGCCGGACTACACCCTGCTCAACGCAGGCGTGGGCTACCGCATGCAGTGGAACGAGCACGCGGTGACCTGGCGCGCCAGCGTAGAGAACCTCACCAACAAGAAGTACTGGTCCAATGCCGGCCTTGGCCTGCCACGCACGTTCGCGGTGAGCGTACGCTTCGATCTGTAACCCTGCGCCGCTGCTGTTGGATTTGTGCGAACAACCGCTGGTTCACGGGTTCCCGTGTTTGGGCGTACCGGGGTGGGTTGGCGGGACACGCCGGCCCCAAACACGTAAGTCAGCAGACGAAGCAGCCTTTCGCGCACCCTCACAACGAAAGCAGCAATAATGCGGGCACCGTAACCGCACGAGCCCGCATGCCTGCCCGAGATTCCCGACTGAGCCGCCTGTGGGCGCATGAAAAGGCCAGCTATGGGTTGCGGGTGTTCATTGCGCTCAGCGTGGCGATGGGCGTGTGCTGGCACTTCGACCAGCTGCCGGCCCTGCCGGGCGTGTTCCTGGGCATCATCGCCAGCGCGATTGCCGAGACCGACGACAACTGGTGGGGACGCACCAAGTCCGTCGCGTTGTCGCTGCTGTGCTTCGTCATTGCTGCCGCTGCGGTGGTGGAGTTGTTTGCGTGGCCGTGGTTGTTCATCGCCGCATTGGCCGCCTCCACGTTCGGCTTGACCCTGTTGGGGGCATTGGGCGAGCGCTATGCCTCCATCGCCCAGGCCACCGTTACGCTGGCCATCTACACCATGATCGGGCTGGAGCAGCACGGGGCCGCTGATCGCGCCCACGCCATCAACGCCGTCAGCCATCTGCTCGCCGGCGCGCTCTGGTACGGCCTGCTGTCCATTCTGTGGACCGCCCTGTTCGCCAACCGCCCGGTGCGCGAACGGGTCGCCCGGCTGTACCACGAGCTTGGGCGCTACCTGGAACTCAAGGCGGACCTGTTCGAACAGGTGCGCGAGCTGGACCTGCAGCAGCGCCAGCTCGCCCTGGCCGAGCAGAACCGCCGCGTGGTGGAAGCGCTCAATGCCGCCAAGACCGCCATTCTGGCCCGCTTCGGCCGCTCCGGCCGGCCCGGCGTGCAGTCGGGTCTGTACCTGCGCCTGTATTACATGGCCCAGGATTTCCACGAGCGCGCCAGCTCCTCGCACTACCCGTATGGCGCGCTCACCGAGGCGTTCTTCCACAGTGACGTGCTGTACCGCTGTCAGCGCCTGCTCGCGCTGCAGGGCGAGGCCTGCGCGAATCTGGGCACCGCCATCCGCCTGCGCCGTCCGTTCGTGTACGGCGAACGCACCCGCCAGGCCACCGCCGACCTGACCGCCTCCCTGGCCTGGCTGCGCGAGCAGCACAACCCGCAGTGGCATCGGCTGCTGTCCTCGCTGGACCTGCTCGGGCACAACCTGCAGAGCATCGAGCGCCGGCTGTCCGAAGCCGCCCAGTCCGAAACCACGCTGGACAACGTCGACACCCGGCTGCGCGACACCAACCCGCATACCCTGCACGAGATGGGCGTGCGCATCCGCCAGCAGCTGACGCCCGGCTCGGTGCTGTTCCGGCATGGCCTGCGCATGGCCATCGCACTGGTGGCCGGCTTCGGGGTGATCCATCTTGTCAATGCACAGAACGGGTCGTGGGTGCTGCTGACCATCGTGTTCGTGTGCCGCCCCAACTTCGGTGCGACCCGCCAGCGGCTGGCGCAGCGGGTGGCCGGCACGCTGATCGGCCTGGTGTTCACATGGGCCCTGCTGCAGCTGTTCCAGGACCTGCGCATCGAGCTGCTGATCGCGCTGTTGTCGGCGCTGCTGTTCTTCTTCACCCGCCACGACCGCTACCTGGCGGCCTCGGCCGCCATCACGGTGATGGCGCTGACCTGTTTCAATCTGATCGGCGACGGCTTCCTGCTGATCTGGCCGCGGCTGGTGGACACCCTGCTGGGCTGCGCGATTGCCGCGGCGGCCGCGTTCCTGATCCTGCCGGACTGGCAGGGGCGGCGGCTCAACGAGGTGATGGCGCGGGTGCTGGAGCGTTGCGCCGGTTACCTGCAGGCAGTGCTGGGCCAGTACGGCAGCGGCATGCAGGACGACCTGGCCTACCGGGTCGCCCGCCGCGACATGCACAACGCCGATGTGGCCCTCTCCACCGCGCTGTCAAACATGCTGCGCGAGCCGGGTCACGTGCGCCGCAATCTGGATGCGGGGTTCCGGTTCCTGGCGTTGTCCAACACCTTGCTGGGGCATCTGTCGGCACTGGGGGCGCATCGCGCGCAGCTGGACAGCTTTGCTGCGGACCCACTGGCGCGGAGCGCGGGCGAGCGGGTGCAGCAGGCGATGCAGAAGATCGCGTCGGCACTGCAGCAGCGGCAGCACGTGGAGGAGGGCGACAAGGAGGCAGACCGGGCGCTGGCCGAGCAGCTGGAACAGGTGGACGACGGCATGCCGGCCAAGCTGCAGTTGATCCGCACCCAGCTGGCGCTGATGCTGCGCCTGCTGCCGAAGCTGCGCGGAGCGGCCAACGAGGCGGCCCGTACGCTGCGGTGAGGTGCGCCTGCTCAATGACATGATGCCTTCCCGACGCCCGCGCTCAATGACGCGCCGACTCGCGTAGAGCCGGGCTTGCCCGGCTGCCGTTGGCGCTGCAAGAAGCAGCGGGGCAAGCCCCGCTCTACGGAGATGCGTCGAAGAGCAGCGGGGCAAGCCCCGCTCTACGGAGGTGCGTCGAAGAGCAGCGGGGCAAGCCCCGCTCTACGGAGATGCGTCGAAGAGCAGCGGGGCAAGCCCCGCTCTACGGAGGTGCGTCGAAGCAGCGGGGGATGCGGGGAGGCCGCAGCGGCAATGGGCCGCATGCTAAGGTGCGGCGGTCCGCAAGGAGATTCCATGTCATCCGGTCACAGTCAGTTCGCCCTGCTCCGCCAGCGCCGCTTCCTGCCGTTCTTCATCGTGCAGTCGCTGGGGGCCTTCAATGACAACGTGTACCGCCAGGCGATCATCGGCCTGCTGTTCTATCTCGGCGTCAGCCAGGAGGAGCAGTCGCTGTACACCACGCTCGCACCGGCCATCTTCATCCTGCCCTACTTCCTGTTCTCTGCGCTGGCCGGGCAGATCGCCGAGAAGCTGGAGAAATCGCGCCTGATCGTGATCACCACCACGATGGAGATCGCAATCATGTCGCTGGCGGCGGTGGGCTTCCTGACCCAGAGCATGCCGGTGCTGCTGGTGGCGCTGTTCTGCACCGGACTGCAATCGACGCTGTTCGGCCCCGTGAAGTACTCGGTGCTGCCGTCGGTGCTGAAGCCAGAAGAGCTCACCGGCGGCAACGGCCTGGTCGAGATGGGTACCTCGATGTCGATCCTGGTCGGCATGATCAGCGGCGGCATCATCTTCACCCTTGCCGGCAGCTACGGCCCGGTGGTGGCGGCCACGGCGGTGATCGCGCTGGCGGTGGCCGGCAACATCACCGCGCGGATGATTCCCAAGGTGGATGCGGGTGCCCCGGACCTGAAGATCAACTGGAATCCGCTGCCCGAGTCACTGGCGGTGCTGCGCCTGGCAAAGAAGCAGAAGGCCGTACGCAACGCGATCCTGGGCGTGTCGTGGTTCTGGTTCGTCGGCACCATGCTGACCTCGCAGCTGCCCACCTATGCCGTGGTCAACCTGGGCGGCGAACCCACGCTGTACATCTTCGCGCTGGCGCTGTTCTCGATCGGCACCGGGGTCGGCTCGCTGCTGTGCGAGAAGCTGTCCGGCCGCACCGTGGAAATCGGTCTGGTGCCGCTGGGCGCATTCGGCATGACCGCCTTCATGCTGGACCTGTACTTCGCACGGGCTGGTGAGGCCACGGCGGCCGGCCTGAGCGTACCCGCCTTCATTGCGGCCGCGGGCAGCGCGCGCATCATCATCGATCTGGTTGGCATCGGTCTGTTCACCGGCTTCTTCGTAGTGCCGCTGTTCGCACTGATCCAGAGCCGCACGCCGAAGTCGGAGATGTCGCGGGTATTCGCCGCGCTGAACATCCAGAATTCCGGCTTCATCGTCGGCGCGGCGCTGATCGCGCTGGCCACGCAGAAGTACCTGCACTGGACCATTCCACAGTTGTTCCTGGCGCTGGCGATCGCCAATGCGGTGGTGGCGATCTACATCTTCACCATCGTCCCCGAATTCCTGATGCGCTTCCTCAGCTGGGTGATGGTGCGCACGCTGTACCGGCTGCGCCCGCATGGCATTGAAGCCAATGTACCGGATGAAGGCGCGGCGCTGATCGTCTGCAATCATGTCAGCTACATGGACGCATTGATCCTGTCAGCGACGATTCCGCGCCCGGTGCGCTTTGTCATGTACTACAGGATCTTCAACATTCCAGTGATGCGCTGGATCTTCCGCACTGCCAAGGCGATCCCGATTGCGGGCGCGCGCGAAGACCCCGCACTGATGCAGGCGGCGTTCGACGAGGTGGACAAGGCGCTGGCCGAGGGCGAGCTGGTCTGCATCTTCCCGGAAGGGGCCCTCACCCGCGATGGCGAGATGGCGGCGTTCAAGTCGGGCGTGGAGAAGATCCTGGAGCGCCGGCCGGTGCCGGTGGTGCCGATGGCGCTGCGCGGCATGTGGGACAGCATGTGGAGCCGGCGCGATACGCGGCTGGGGCGCATGCGCGTGCCACGCCGCTTCCGCGCCCACATCGAGGTGGCGGCGGGACCGCCGGTGGATGGAGCCAGCACCGACGCCGGGCAGCTGGAAGTGCTGGTTCGCGCACTGCGCGCGGGACACGCCTGAGTCGCCATACGCCCGCGAACGCGGGCTTTAAGCGTCATCTTTTGACGCTTCTCGCCATGTAAACGCATACATTCGGGGCCAACATGGGGTAGATTACCGCCCCATAGGGGGTGTTCGACGGGATTTTGGCGATGCCGTCGGACCACCAAAGGAATGGAGCAGTACGTGAATCACCCGCCAGCACCACCTTCATCAGCCGTCTTTGTTCCGAACCACCTGGTGTGGGCGATCCTGACGACGTTGTTCTGCTGTCTGCCGCTGGGTGTGGTGTCAATCGTCTATGCCGCGCAGGTCGATGGCCGTCGGGCAGCGGGCGATGTGGCAGGTGCGTTCGCCGCCTCGCGCAAGGCCGCTGGTTGGGCCTGGGCGTCGGCGTTGGCCGGTCCGGTGCTGTTGCTGTTGTGGTTCGGTCTGTTCGGCGGTCTGGCTGCGCTGGGCGCTCTGTCCGAGCTTTGATTCACTTTTTTTAAACCCACCCGAGAAAATGGAGCTTCACCCATGAACGCCACTGCCCCGCAAGTCCCCAACAACCTGGTCTGGGCCATCCTGGCCACCCTGTTCTGCTGCCTGCCGGGCGGGATCGTGTCGATCGTCTATGCCGCGCAGGTCAACGGCAAGCTGGCCGCCGGTGACATCGCCGGTGCGCAGGACTCGTCGGAAAAGGCCAAGAAGTGGGCCATCTACTCCGCCATCGCCGGTATCGTCGTCGCCATCCTGTACACCGTGCTGGTGGTGATGCTGGGCATCGGCGGCGCGTCCAGCGGCGGCTACTGATCGCACTGAGGACGGCCCGGTCCGGCACCCCTGGTGGGTGACCTGCCCGGGCCGTTCTGCCGTCATGTCCTTACCTTGCTTACGTCCGAGCAGCCGACGCTGGGCACCGCTGGCGATCACCGCTGGCCTCGCTGTCGGCGCCACCGTGGTACTGCGCCACGTCAATCCGTATGCCGGCAACAGTCCGCTGCCGGGTTGCCCGCTGTACGCACTGACCGGGCTGTACTGCCCCGGCTGCGGCAGCACGCGCTGTCTGCATTCGCTGGTGCACTTCGACCTGCCCGGCGCGATGGCGATGAACCCGCTGCTGGTGATCTCGCTGCCGTTCCTGCTGCTGATGCTGCTGCACATGGCCGGCTGGCGTCCGCGTGCGCTGGAGCCGCTGATGCGGGTGCTGGCCGCGCCGATGTTCTGGCTGGTGGTGTTGGTGGGGTATGCGGTGTTGCGGAATCTGCCGTGGATGCCGTTTGTCTGGTTGTCGCCGGGCGTGGCGTAGATCGCCTGGGCCGGCCAACGGCCGGCGCTACCGGGATCACATGCAACGTAGGTAGCGCCGGCCGTTGGCCGGCCCAGGCGATCTCAGGTCACCCAGCCCGCGATCACCAGCACCGCCAGCGCCGCCATCCACAGCAGCAGCATGCGCCACACCAGGCTCATCGCATCACGGAGCTCCGGCAGGCGTCGCCACACCGGCACCATGCCGGCTTCGCTGTAATCGTGTGCGTCTTCGCGCAGCTCGGCACTCACACTCGCCCGTGCCACGGCCCCCAGAAACACCGTGGACGCCGCCCATTGGTTGCCATGCGCCTCGCGCCAGGCCTTCCAGGCGGTATCAAAGTTACCCACCAGCGCCATCGACAGCGACATCAGCTGCGCCACCGGCCATTCGAGCCAGCCCAGCACCTGGCGCGCACCGACCACGGTTTCCACCGTGGCCAGCGACCGCATCGGCCCCACTGCCAGCAGGGCCAGCAGGCGGTAGCCGAGCGCGCCGGCCGGGCCCAGCAGCAGGAACCAGAACAGCACCGCAAACCAGCGCCGCAGTGCGTTGAGCACGGTGGCCTCGACGAGCGAACCGACGTCCTCCTGCAGACTGCCGCCCGCGGACTGCAGCTGTGCAATGGCCGCGTGGCGGGAGTGGCTGTCATCGGCGTCGATCACCGTCTCGACGTCGCGGTCGAGGTCGCGCGGCCCCCAGCAGATCACCAGCGTGGCAATGCCCAGCAGCAGTGAAGGCAAGCCATACAACCGGTCATGCAGCGCCCATTGCAGCAGCGCCAGCAGCAGCACCCATGGCAGCACCGCCACCACCCAGCCGTGCCGGCCCCGCCAGAACCCGCGGTGTTCATTGGCTTGGCCGCCGCCCTGCCGGTCCAGCCACTGCAGCCAGTGGCGGAAGGTCGAGAAACGCCGCAGGGCGACCGCTGCGGCCGGTGCGACATGCCCCAGGGCGAGCGCAACCAGGACAGCGACCAGGGTAGTGAACATGCGGGCCTCCGGCTCGTGACTGAGCGCTACTATGCCGTGCGACCCGGAAATTCCCCGGGTCACAGGTAATGTACCGCGTCGCGTGTTCAGGTTGCGGCAACGCGGCCGCCGCTCAGGCGACCTGGCTGCGGTACCAGTGTTCGATCAGGCTGCGCGAGATCGAGATCGGCGGCGACAGCCGGATGCCCTCGCCATCATCTTCGATATCGCGGGCCAATGCGGCCCCGACCTCGTCCACGCTGAACCAGCGCGCGTCTTCCAGTTCACCGTCCACGCACGGCACGTCGTCCTCAGCGGTGGCCGCGAAGCCCAGCATCAGTGCGCCCGGGAACGGCCACGGCTGGGTGCCCAGGTAGCGGCATTCGCGCACCCGCACGCGGCTTTCCTCGAAGACTTCACGGACGACGGTCTGCTCCAGTGATTCGCCCGGTTCGACGAACCCGGCCAGCACCGAATACCGACGCGGAGCCCAGTTGGCCTGGCGGCCCAGCAGCAGCCGGCCGTTGTTTTCCACCGCCACGATCACCGCCGGGTCCACGCGCGGGTAGTGTTCGATGTTGCATTGGCTGCAGCGGCCGACGAAGCCACCGCGGCTGAAGGCCACGGCCCCGCCACACACGCCGCAGAAGCGGGTGCGTGATTGCCAGTAGGACATGCCACGGGCGTAGCAGAACGCGGTGGCGTCCGCCGCCGCCCAGGAAACCGCGGCCTCACGCAGGTCAATGCGCTGCGGCGCGCTGACATCAACACCGGCCGCATCCACCGAGAACCACGCCTGCTCACCGCGCAGACCGAGGAAGATGGCGGTGCCGGGCCCGCCACCCAGCTGCGCGCCGGTCAGCGCCAGCGGCTGGCCCTGTGCATCGGCAAGTGCACGACCGTCCACATCGAGCACCAGCACCTGCGCCTGCGGCCACAACCGCAGCAGTGCATCGGCATCCGCGCGCAGCGTGTCAGCGCGCTCAAGGGGTTCAGTGGTGAAGGAAAAACCGGACAGCGGCAGGGATGTTCTGGACATCCGCCAAGCTTACATGCTGAAGCTGCTGCCGCACCCGCAGGTGGTCTTGGCGTTCGGATTGCGAATCACGAACTGGGCACCGGTGAGGCTTTCGGTGTAGTCCACTTCCGCGCCCATCAGGTACTGCAGGCTGAGCGGATCGACCAGCAGGGTGACGCCGTTGGTCACCACCGCCAGGTCATCCTCGGCGCGGTTCTCGTCGAACTCGAAGCCGTACTGGAAACCGGAACAGCCACCGCCTTCGATGTACACGCGGAGCGCGAGCGAAGGGTTACCTTCGCCCTCGATCAGTTCATGCACCTTGGCCGCGGCGGCTTCGGTGAAGTGCAGCGGGCGGTCCAGCGACTGGTAGTTCGGCGCGGCGGCGGGGGCACCGGGCAGGGAAACAAGCGTGCTCATGCGTGCAGGATGGGGGCGCAGGGCCCCCGATTCAAGCCGTTTCGCCGATCACTGTGTTCAGGCCATGGCCTCGGCCAGCTTCTTGCGGGCCGCGCCGTCCTTGTCCTTGCCGTCCTTGTCCTTGCCCTCGCCGGCTTCCGGCGGCGGCAGGGCCATCTGCGGTGCCCCATGAATGAGACGACCGGTGAGCTGTGCGCCGGCGTTCATCTCCACCACCTGGTAGTGGATGTTGCCGTTCACGCGGGCATTGGGGGTCAGTTCCACGCGCTCGCTGGCGTGCACGTCACCTTCCAGGCGGCCGCTGAGCACCACCACCTGCGCGCGGATCTCGCCTTCGATGCTGCCCTGCTCGGCCAGCGTGAGGGTGGCGGTGGAAGCGCCGTCACTGGCGATCACCTTGCCCAGAATGGTGCCTTCCACATACAGGCCCCCACTGAATTCCACGTCCCCGCGGATGACCACCTGCGCGCCAATCAGCGCGTCCACGACCAGATGACCGTCGCGGTTGGACTTGTTGCTGCCGAACATGGGTTTACTCCCCTTCATTTGCGGTTGCTGCCACAGGCGCGCCGGCCTGTTTCCAGTCGAAGACCTGGGTGGTGCCCCCTGCACCGGATCCCAGCGTGACCCGCACACGTTGCGGGGTGAAGTCCTTGGGCAGCATGACGCTGCCGGTGAGCTGCTGGAAGTACCGGAAGGAATACTCCTGGCCCGGCACCTTGGTGCGCTGGTGCAGCTCGTCCCAGCTGACCGAGGTCAACTTGCCGTCTTTCACGCCTTCCACCGTGAACCGCATCTGCCCCTGGCTGATCGCACCACGGTTCAGGTTCTGGGTCAGCACCACGGCGTACTGCCAGGTGCCGGCCGCTTCCGGCGAAAACTCGATGGAATGGGTGTTCAGCCCCTTGCGCTGGCTGGTGGCACCCACCAGGCGTTCATAGAAGGCCACGTCGGCGCGCAGGCCGGCGATTTCTTCTTCACGTTCGCTGAGCGAGGTCTGCACCTCGCTGTTGGCGGCACGGCTGATGCGGTCTGACGCCTGCAGGGTAGCCTGGCGCTGCTGCAGTTCGACCACCTGCTTCTGCAGGGTGTCAGCGCGCGCTTCGGCGGCGTCCAGCTGTCGGCCGGCGTCGCCGCCGGGGCCTGCGAGCCAGCGACCCAGCAGACCGGCCAGTACCAGGGTGAGCAGCCAGATGCCGCCCACGAGAAGCAGCCTGCGACGGTCAGGCGCGGGCGCGGAGCCGGGGCGACGGATCTGGATGCGGGAAGGTGTCGGAGTGTTCATGACGATGAGCGCGGCACCGCGGCTGGGCGGTACCGCCACGGCCCCTGTCGGATCGAGCGACTTCCTAGTGTATGCCACCCCTGACGCTTTTTTCGCCCCGGAGAGGCCGCACGGTGATGGCGTTCATCGTCGTCATCCCCGATAGTGTGGGCCTGTGCACATTTTCATGCCGGAGCGCGTGCCATGTCCGAGGCCCACCTGTTTGTGATCGGCATCCTGCTGGCCTGGCTGGCCGGCATCCGGGTCTACCTGACCGTGTTCGGGGTCGGCCTGGCCGGCCTGCTGGGCTGGGTGGATCTGCCCCCGGCGCTGCAGGCCACCGAGTCGTGGTGGGTGCTGGGCACCTCGGCGGCGCTGGCCATCACCGAATTCGTGGCCGACAAGATCCCGGGAGTCGATTCGGCCTGGGACCTGGTCCAGACCCTGGCACGCGTTCCTGCCGGGGCGTTCCTGGCCGCTGCCACGCTGTCGCCCAACGGCGAGCTGAGCGCCACCGCGCTGGCCGCTGGTGCCGGGGTGGCGCTGGCCAGCCATGGACTCAAGTCGGGCACCCGGGCCCTGCTCAACACCTCGCCGGAGCCGGCCAGCAACTGGGTGGCCTCGGCCGCGGAAGACACCGTGGTGGTGGGCGGGCTGGCGCTGGCACTGGCGCACCCGTGGATCGCCCTGGTGGTGGTACTGGTGTGCAGCCTCACCGGTGCCCTGATCGTATGGCTGGTGTGGCGGGCGCTATGGAAAGGCATGCGCTGGCTGCTGCGGCAGCCGGCCACGACGCCAGATCGGGTCACGGCCAACGGTCGTGTCCTGCCGCATAATGACGCCGCAGACAGGGAATATTGATGGCCGTCCACGAGAACAGCGTTGCCCCCACCCGCGCCGTGCGCGCTGAAACCCCGCCCGCCGACCATTGGCAGCGCTGGACCAGCGCGGATGCTGTTGCGCCCGCACCGGCCGCACCGGCCCCGTTGCCCAGCAACGTGGTGCCGCTGGCCACCGCCGCCAGCGCGGCCGTGGCCACGCCGCCGCCGCTGACAGCAGCGCCCGCGCCCAGCCTGCCGGCCGACAACGCCCCGCCGCTCGGCTCCGAAGCGCCCTACCGGGTGCTGATCGTGGAAGACGACCGTTCGCAGGCTCTGTTCGCACAGAGCGTGCTGCATGGAGCGGGCATGGAGGCGATCGTGATCAGCGACGCCGAAGGTGCGCAGCAGGCGATTGCCGAGCATCACCCCGACCTGATCCTGATGGACCTGCATCTGCCCGGCCTGGACGGCATGCGCCTGACCGCGCTGATCCGCCAGCAGCCCGGCCAGCAGTTGCTGCCGATCGTGTTCCTCAGCGGCGACCCGGACCCGGAACGCCAGTTCGAGGTGCTCGACAGCGGTGCTGACGACTTCCTGAGCAAGCCGATCCGGCCCCGCCATTTGATTGCAGCCGTGTCCAACCGCATCCGCCGCGCCCGCGCGCAGGCTGCGACCCAGAGCGGCGCTGGCGGCGGCCCGGTGATGAACAACCCGGAGACCGGGTTGCCGACCCGCCACCATGTGCTGCAGCAGCTGTCCGCGGCCTTGGCGCATGGCGACCATGGCGGTCTGTTCTTCATTGAAGTGGCCAGCGCGCTGGGGCTGCGCGAGCGCTATGGCTATGCGGCGTTCGAACGCCTGATGGTGCAGGCCGCACAGCGGCTGGCCGACAGCGCGCATCCCCACCTGCTGGCGCGGTTGAACGACAACAGCTTCCTGGTGCTGGCCCGCGGCATCGACGAAGACAGCCTGGACAGCATCGCGCAGAACCTGCGCACGCAGCTGTCCGAGCGCGCCTTCGTGATCCGCGACGAAGAATCGGTGCACCTGCGTGGCGTGGTTGGCCACGCCCAGCTGTCCGGCGGTTTCAGCGACGCCGGCACCGCCCTGGAAGCAGTCGAACGCACCACCCTGCAGGCGCGCCTGCTGTCCTCCGGTGTGGCTGCATATGTGCGTCGCGAAGACGTGGCGGCGCAGGAGCACCTGGCCCTGCTGGAAGGACAGCTGGAACTGGCCTACCAGCCGATCGTGGCGGTGGCCGGCGGCAACACCGCGCAATACCAGGTGCTGCTGCGTCTGCGCCAGGCCGACGGCACCCTGCTGTCGGCCGGCCAGGTGATTCCGGCGGCGGAAGCAGCCGGGCGCATCGCCGACCTGGACCAGCAGGTGCTCGACCATGCGCTTGGGCTGCTGGACCTGTACCGCCATGCCACCCAGCCGCTGCATCTGTTCGTCTCGCAGTCACTGCGTACGCTGGCCCGCGACGCCTTTGCCGACTGGCTGCTGGAGTCGCTGGAACGCCGCCAGATCGCCGGCAGCACGGTCGTCATCGACGTGCGCCTGCCGGATGCACTGATCCACACGGTGACCCTGCAGCAGTTCTGCAACCGCATGAGCGCGGCCGGCGTGCGCTTCTGCCTGAGCCAGTTCGAGCCGGGCACCGAGGCCAACGCGCTGCTGACCCAGCTGCCGCTGTCTTACGTTCGCATGGCCGCGCGCTTCTCCAGTACGCATGCCAACCAGCAGACCCGCGATGAGCTTCGCGGTGCCATCGATGCCGCGCACCGTGCCGGCGCGCTGATCATCGGCCAGCAGATCGAGGATCCGCAGGCGGCTGCCGCGATGTGGATGGGCGGCGTCGACTTCATCCAGGGCAACATGGTGCAGTCGGCCGGCAGTGAGCTGAACTTCGACTTCCATAACGCGGTGCTGTAACCGTGGCGGCCCAGGGACGGGTTCCATTCGCGTTCTGGCTGGCGGCCGTCACCGCCGCGGTGGCGGCCACTTCCAGCGTGTTGGCGGTGGCGACGCTGCGGGCGCCGTGGATGTGGATCGCGGCCGGTGCTGCCGGCGTGGCCCTGGTGGCCGCACTGATGGCGATGCGCCGCTGGCATGAACTGGAGGGCACCCTCGCCCAGCAGCAACGACGCCACGCCGCGCTGGCCGGCGAGCGCGACCAGCTGCTGCGCACGCTGCAGCAGCAGGACGCGCTGGAACAGGAGCTGCTGCAGGCCAAACAGGCGGCTGAAACCGCGGCGCTGGCCAAGGGCGAGTTCCTGGCCACCATGAGCCACGAAATCCGCACCCCGCTCAACGGCATCCTGCCGATGCTGGACCTGATCGCACGTGGGCAACTGGCCAGCGACCAGCGGCAGATGCTGCAGACCGCCACGGTCAGCTCGCAGCAGTTGCTGCGCATCGTCGACGACATCCTGGATTACTCCCGGCTGGAGGCCAAAGGCCTGGACCTGGAGACCACCACCTTCAACCTGCGCGAGCTGCTGGAAGGCCTGGTGCAGCTGATGCGGCGCACCGCCGAGGCCAAGCGCCTGGCACTGACGCTGGAACTGGATCCTTCGGTGCGGCTGGCGGTACGCGGCGACCCGGTGCGGCTGCGCCAGGTGCTGGGCAACCTGCTGGTGAACGCGATCAAGTTCACCGAGCGCGGCAGCATCCGCCTGCGGGTCAGCCGCCAGGGCGAGAGCGGCAACCAGCACCTGCTGCGTTTCGAAGTGATCGACAGCGGCATCGGCATCGAGCCGGCAATGCAGTCGCGTCTGTTCCAGTCCTTCAGCCAGGCCGATGCCTCCACCACCCGCATCTATGGCGGCACCGGGCTGGGACTGGCCATCTGCAAGCGCATCATCGACCTGATGCACGGGCGCATCGGGGTCAGCTCGACACCGGGGCACGGTGCCAACTTCTGGTTCGAGATTCCCTTGCTGAAGGTGGCCGGCGACCTGCCGCCGCCCAGCGTCACCACCCGGGCCCTGCTGGTCAGCCAGGACCCGCTGCTGATCCAGCGCCTGCAACGGGTGACCCTGCACCACGACATCCGCCTGCACACCGTGGAAAGCGCCTCGGCCGCCCTGGATATCCTGCGCGCGCCGGCGCGGCGTGGGATCGAGCCTGACCTGACCTGGGTGATCGCTGACGCCGATGCGCTGCGCCACGGTGCCACCGCGCTGCACCGTGCGGTGCTGCGCGAACCGCGCGAGCCGCGCCCGCACCTGCTGTGGCTGGAAGGCACCGAACCGCTGGCCGCGCTGCTGCATGAGGACGCCTTGGCGGTGTCGCGCGACGTGGGCGACATCGAACTGCATGCGCTGCTGCGCCCGGCACAGCCCAGTGCGCGCCCGGCCCCGCTGCTGGTCAATGTGGACGACTACGCCGAACCGGTGGAAGCGCAGCAGCTGGGCCTGAACCTGCTGCTGGTGGAAGACAACAGCGTCAATCTGCTGGTGGCCCAGCGCCTGCTGCAGGTGCTGGGCTGCACCGTCACCACCGCCACCGACGGCGAGCAGGCCCTGCAGGCGCTGCAGACCCAGTCGTTCGACCTGGTGTTGATGGACTGCCAGATGCCGGTGATGGACGGTTACACCGCCACCCGCCGCTGGCGGGCACTGGAAGCCGAAAGCCGCGTCGGCCGGCTGCCGATCGTGGCGATGACCGCCAACGCGATGGCGGGCGACCGCGAACGCTGCCTGCAGGCCGGCATGGACGACTATCTGTCCAAGCCGGTCAACCGTGAGTCGCTGCAGGCCTGCCTGCTGCGCTGGCAGCAGAATGCGGAGAACAATGCCGCCACTCTGGCCGTGCAGGCCGAGCCGCCGCCGGCACCGACGCCTCCGCCGCTGCCACCGGTCAATGATGCGCCGCTGCTGCGCGGACTGGAGTCGGAGGTGCGTGCTGAGGAGCCGACCCAGGTAGTGCTGGATCCGGCAGTGCTGGACGAATTGCAGGAAGTGATCGGCCCGGAGACCGCGCACATCATCCGTGTATTCCTGGACGACACCCCGCCGTTGATCCGCCAACTGCAGGACGCGTCGGTGGCCGGTGACCTGGAGCAGTTGCGCAACCTTGCACATAGCCTCAAGTCGGCGAGCGCGAATGTGGGCGCGATGGCATTGTCGATGGCGGCGCTGCGCATCGAGCAGGATGCACGCGCGGGCTCGCTGGAGCGCCCGGCCGTGGCCGTGGCGCTGCTGGTGGCCGAATTTGCGCGGGCCCGGATCGCGCTGGCGGGCTATCAGTCCGCCGTGCGCAACCCGGCCGCGCCGTGACTCACTCTTCCAGCTTGGTCAGCAGGTACTGCGGCTCACCGATGCGTTCGATCAGGTCGAGCTGGGTTTCCAGCCAGTCGATGTGCTCTTCCTCGTTGTCGAGGATCTTCACGAACAGCTGGCGGCTCACGTAATCGCCCACGGAGTCGGCATAGGCCACCGCTTCGCGCAGAGTGACGGTGCCTTCTCGTTCCAGGGCCAGGTCGCACTGCAGGATCTCGGTCGGGTTCTCGCCGATGCGCAGCTTGCCCAGCGCCTGGAAGTTGGGCAGGCCTTCCAGGAACAGGATGCGATCGGAGAGCACGTCGGCGTGCTTCATTTCCTCGATCGATTCCTTGTACTCGTGTTCGGACAGTTCCTTCAGCCCCCAGTTCTTCAGCATCTTGGCGTGCAGGAAGTACTGGTTGATGGCGGTCAGCTCGTTGTAGAGGACCTTGTTGAGGAATTCGATGACCTTGGCGTCGCCCTTCATGACCGTGCTCCTGCAGCGTGAAAACGCCGGCACTGTAGCGCGTCGGGAAGGGGGATGATTAAACGCGAATCATGATCGGTAGCGCTTTTCGGCGGGGTGCCGTTCAAGACGCGGGAATGATCCGGTAGCAGCCGGCCCTGGCCGGATGACCTTAGCGGGATTGGCGCGGGTTGCCGTCAGGCGACCTGGGCCAAACCCAATACCGGCAGCGGCAGGTCGTGGGTGTTGCGGGCCTTGGCCAGCAGGTCGGCGGCCATATCCAGGCACGAGCCGCAGGTCGCGCCGCAGCCGGTCCGCATGGTCAGCTCGGCCACGTTCGCGACACCGCTCTGGGCGGCTTCACGGATCTGGTGGTCGGTAACCCCATTGCAGATGCAGACGTACACGTGACGGACTCGGCTGACAGGCCGGAATCGGCCTGTGGGCATTTGAATCGAAACGAGAATGGTTGTCAATTTCGAAACTGAATCATTCTCGACAGGATTCAGCCAGCCTGCCCGCCACCCGGTTCGGTCTTCTTGCGCGGCCAGTAGCCCCCGCCCCGCTTGGGTGCCGGGGCCCGCTTGCGCGGTCGGTCGTGCCCGGCCGCGTTGCCGGGCATCCAGGCCTCCTGGGCTGACTTGGGCATGTTCTGCACCCCCGCCCCGGCGACCCCGCGTGCCAGCGGAGCCAGGTGGCGCAGCGCCCGGGCATACACTCCACGCTTGAACATCACCACGTGCTCCACCGGGTACCAGAAATCGACCCAGCGCCACTGGTCAAACTCGGGGCTGTCGGTATGGTCCAGCTTCACATGCGACTCGTCGCCGGCCAGGCGCAGCAGGAACCACACCTGCTTCTGGCCGATGCAGACCTGACGCTCATTGCGCCGCACGGCCCGTGCCGGCAGGCGATAGCGCAGCCAGCCCGGTGTCGCACCCAGCACTTCCACGTGCTCGGGCAACAGACCGGTTTCTTCCTGCAGTTCGCGATACATGGCCTCGACCGGGGTCTCATCGGTGTTCATGCCGCCTTGCGGGAACTGCCAGCCATCCCGGCGCACACGTCGTGCCCAGAACACCTGCCCGTCCTGCCGCATCAGCACTATGCCGACGTTCGGTCGATAGCCGTCCGGATCGATCACGATGCGGACTCCTGAATAAAATCTACTGGTTGGGACTGTGCCATGCCGACTCCCCACTCACAAGCGTGATGGAAAAGTGTTGACAGATCCCGTTCGCCACCCCAGAATTACCGGCTCCCAAGGCTATGTAGCTCAGCCGGTTAGAGCACAGCACTCATAATGCTGGGGTCGGTGGTTCGAGTCCACCCATAGCCACCAAGTTCGCTTGGTTTAACTGGGAAAAAGTGCAATAATTGCACGCACATATTGCCCCGTCGCCAAGCGGTAAGGCACCTGACTCTGACTCAGGCATTCGGTGGTTCGAATCCATCCGGGGCAGCCACACAAAAGCAAAAAGCCTGATCTTTGATCAGGCTTTTTGCTTTTGCGCGCTGCCCACGCATTTCACCTAATCCCCGCGCCTGTCGGCGCGCCCCCCTTGAACATCAAGGGGGCTCTCCCCCAGACGGGCGGCTGCGCTTCGCTCGCCTTTCGGTGGCGGAAGCTTCTTTTGAATCACGCATTGCGCAGCCGGGCAAGCCCGGCTCTACGTCGCAGCAAACCCCAGAAACGACAAAAGCCCGGCCGGAGCCGGGCTTTTGCTTTTCCCAGATGGGCTCCGGAGAGCCCAAACCAGGCGCAGAAAAATCAGCGCTTGGAGAACTGGGTGGCGCGACGGGCCTTGTGCAGACCGACCTTCTTACGCTCGACTTCACGGGCGTCACGGGTCATGAAGCCAGCCTTGCGCAGCTCGGACTTCAGGGTTTCGTCGTACTCGACCAGCGCGCGGGCGATGCCCAGACGGATCGCACCGGCCTGGCCGGTGGTGCCACCGCCAGCGGCGGTCACGGTGATGTCGAAGCTCTCGGTGTTCTTGGTCAGCTCCAGCGGCTGACGCACGATCATGCGAGCGGTTTCACGACCAAAGAACTCGTCCAGCGGACGGCCGTTGACGGTGATGTTGCCAGCGCCCTTGCGCAGGAACACGCGGGCAGTGGAGGACTTGCGGCGGCCGGTGCCGTAGTTTTGAGTGATAGCCATGATTAGATATCCAGAACCTGGGGCTGCTGAGCGGCGTGCGGGTGCTCGGAGCCCGAGTACACCTTGAGCTTACGGTACATGGCGCGGCCCAGCGGGCCCTTCGGCAGCATGCCCTTGACGGCGATTTCGATGACGCGTTCCGGGTGGCGCTCCAGCGCCTGGG
This sequence comes from Stenotrophomonas sp., assembly GCA_039592995.1. Lineage (GTDB taxonomy): Bacteria > Pseudomonadota > Gammaproteobacteria > Xanthomonadales > Xanthomonadaceae > Stenotrophomonas. Next base: position 83,837 of record JBCNQC010000012.1, read on the forward strand.
CCAGGGTTTCGGTCTTCAGGTTGCCGATGTAGCCAGTGAAGCGGTGGTACAGCTTGTCCTGCAGCTTGTTGCCGGTGACGGCAATCTTTTCTGCATTGATGACAACCAGGTAGTCACCGGTGTCGACGTGCGGGGTGTAAACCGGCTTGTGCTTGCCGCGCAGACGGCGGGCCAGCTCGGAGGACAGACGACCCAGCGTCTTGCCGGAGGCGTCAACGAGATACCAGTCGCGCTGGACGGTCTCGGACTTTGCAGTGAAAGTGCTCATGAAAGAACTCAGGTAGGTCGGGCTCATTGCGGCGATGGAACCACCGGAACTCTGCCACGCGTTGTGAAGAGGCGGGATTGTACCGGCCCCCTCACCGCCATGCAAGTCAGCCGGGGCCGTGGTTGGCACCGGGCCGCCGCCCGGGCGAAAATCGGGCTACCCCCGCTGCTGCCGTGCCTGCGCATGACCTCGCTCCGCCAGATCACCCCGCTGGACCACCTGCTGACCGAAGCCCAACGGGCCCTGGACACGGTGTTCGGCAACCCGCCGGCGCACCGCCCCTACCCCGCCGAAGCCACGCCGGACGTGGAACTCAACGCGGATGAGCGCCGCCACGCGGCCGGCCTGATGCGCATCAACCACGTCGGCGAGGTCTGCGCCCAAGGCCTGTACTTCGGCCAGGCCGCCGTGGCCCGCGAGCCGGAAACCCGCGCCCACCTGCTGGAAGCCGCCCAGGAAGAGACCGACCACCTGGCCTGGTGCGCGCAGCGCCTGCGCGAACTGGACAGCCGCCCCAGCCTGTTCAATCCACTGTGGTATGCCGGCAGCTACACCATCGGCACCCTGGCCGGGCTGCGCGGCGACGGCTGGAACCTGGGCTTCGTGGTCGAAACCGAGCGCCAGGTCGAGGCCCACCTGGACGAACACCTGGATACCCTGCCCCCGGCCGACCTGCGCAGCCGCGAGATCCTCAAAGTGATGAAGATCGATGAGGCCCGCCACGCTGACCACGCCGAACATGCCGGTGCGCGCCGCCTGCCGCCGCCGATTCCGTCCGTGATGGCGCTGGCGTCGAAAGTGATGAAAGGTGTGGCCTACCGGTTGTGATGAACGGAAACAAAACGGCCCAGCGTCTTCACGCCGGGCCGCCTCGTCAGAAGTTCGTGAAACGTCCGATCTGCGCGACCCGACGTTCCACGCAACCGGTTACTCGGACAGATTGCGTCCGTGGAACAGCTCTTCGATCTCGCGCTTGAGCAGTGCTTCGATCTTCATGCGTTCCTTGAAGGACAGGTTCTTGGCCTTCTCCTCGAACAGGTACTGGTCCAGGTCGAAGTCCTTCAGGTGCATCTTCGTGTGGAAGATGTTTTCCTGGTAGACGTTGACGTCGAACATCTCGTAACGCGACTTGATGT
>JBCNQC010000013.1:0-68671 GCA_039592995.1 Stenotrophomonas sp.
TGATTCCGCGTCCGTTCGACCGCCGCCTGCTGGTGGAGCTGTCCGCCGCCGTGGCCCAGGCCGCGATGGACTCGGGCGTGGCCACCCGTCCGGTCGCCGACATGGGCGCGTACCGCGAGAAGCTGGCGCAGTTCGTGTACCGCACCAGCCTGATGATGAAGCCGGTGTACGACCGTGCGCGCGCCGACAAGCAGCGCGTGGTGTACGCCGAAGGCGAAGAAGAAGTGGTGCTGCGTGCGGTGCAGAACGTGGTCGACGAAGGCATTGCCCGTCCGATCCTGATCGGCCGCCCGGACGTGATCGAGTCGCGCATCGAGCGCCTGGGCCTGCGCCTGAAGGCCGGTGAAGACTTCGACGTCACCAACATCAACGACGATCCGCGCTTCAACGACTACTGGCAGTACTACCACAGCCTGACCGGCCGTCGTGGCGTCACTGTGGCTGCCGCCAAGAACCTGATGCGCTCGCGTCCGACCCTGATCGCGGCGGTGATGGTGGCACGCGGTGAAGCCGATGCCATGCTGACCGGCGTGGTCGGCCGCTTCCACAAGAAGCTCGGTTACGTGCGCAGCGTGCTGCCGCTGGAACCGAAGGTCACCTCGACCTCGGCGATGACCGGTGTGATCAACCAGCAGGGCGTGTTCTTCTTCGTGGACACCCACGTGCAGGAAGACCCCACTGCCGAGCAGATCTGCGAGGCCACCCTGCAGGCGGCGTACCGCATGAAGCTGTTCGGCATCGAGCCGAAGGTGGCACTGCTGTCGCACTCCAACTTCGGCAGCCACGATTCCAAGGACGCGCTGAAGATGCGCCAGGTGCGTTCGCTGCTGCTGAAGCGCAATCCGCGTCTGAATGTCGATGGTGAAATGCAGGGCGACACTGCGTGGGACGAGGCGCTGCGCCAGAAGCTGCTGCCGGACAGCACGCTGAAGGGGCGTGCCAACCTGTTCGTGCTGCCGAACCTGGAAGCGGCCAACATCGCCTACAACCTGGTGCGCGTGTTCACTGATGGCGTGGCGATTGGTCCGATCCTGATGGGCGTGGCCAAGCCGGTGCACATTCTGACCACCAGCGCGACCTCGCGCCGCATTCTGAACATGACCGCGATTGCGGCGGTGGATGCTCAGATCCGCAAGACGCTCGAGGAAGAAAAGAACGCCTGACGCGTTCTTTTCAACCCGCAATGCAAGGTAGTGCCGGCCGCTGGCCGGCATTGCTTTTCATGGCTCCGCAGCACGCCCGTAACCGCCCTGAAACGCGGCAATGGCCCAATATGCCCACGTGGCCCGGCTTGGCGGCGCTTGAAAGAGCGCAGCCACCCCGGGCCCGACCAGGCCAGGCGATCCTCCGGGCGCCATTGCGATCAACGCGTCCTCACGCGCCTGTGCGCTGCCGCGCGGTTTGGGGCACCGCTTTTCAGCGCCGGATCGGCATGGCGCGGACACGCATGGCGTGTCCCTACAGGCCCCCCGCCAGTATCCCGCCCCGTAGAGACGCGCCATGCGCGTCCCACGCAATGCAGGCAATCCCGTAGCGACGCGCCATGCGCGTCCCACGGGAACCTCACCGGGCTCAATGCGCCCCGGGTGCCAACAACTCCACCTCGGCCAGCTGCGCACGCCCCTGCGCCTTGATCCGCAACCGGTACTCGGCATATTTCCCCGGCTGCTGAATCTTGAACGGCCGCGTCTGCTGGGCCCACTGGAACGCTTCGCCCTTGCGCTGGTCCACGGCCTTCCATTGCCCACCGGCCGTACGCGCCTCCAGCACCCACTCCGCCGCACGGATCGAGCTCTCACCACTGGTCAGCGTGTACAGCGTGGCCTGGCCATCGGTCAGTCCGGTGAAGGTCACGGTTCCAACATCACCCATGCCCAGCGCGGAATCGGCATCGTTGTCGATCAGGTTTGCGGCCACCGAACCATCGGCCAGCGTGGCCTTGGCTCCGCTGCCCAGCAGGTCATGCAAACCGGCCGGGCGCTGGCCGCGCGCGGTCAGCGAACGCGGCGCATCGTCCGGTCCGGTGCCCCAGCGCGACGGCTGCGGGCCCATCTCGAAGTCCAGCGTGGCCCCGGCCGCAATCAGCTCATGCGGCACCCAGGTCTTCGTCCACGGCTTGCCGTTGATCTTCAATGACTGCACGTAGCGGTTCTCACGCGAGTTGGCCGGTGCGTTCACGGTCAGCACCTTGCCGCCGCCCAGCTGCACGCGTGCCTGCTTGAACAGCGGCGAGCCGATCACATACTCCGGCGCGCCCATGCGCAGCGGGTAGATGCCCAGCGAGGCGAACAGATACCACGCCGAGGTTTCGCCGTTGTCCTCGTCGCCCGGGTAGCCCTGGCCGATCTCGCTGCCCAGGTACAGGCGTTCCAGAATCGTGCGCACATGGTCCTGGGTCTTCCACGGCTGCCCGGCGTACAGGTACATCCACGGGATGTGGTGCGCCGGCTGGTTGCTGTGCGCGTACATCCCCATGCGCACATCGCGCGCTTCGGTCATTTCATGGATCACGCCGCCGTAGGAACCCACCAGCGAGGCATCGGCGGTTTCCGGGGTGCTGAAGAACGCATCCAGCTTCCTGCCCAGCGCTTCACGGCCACCGTACAGCGCGGCCAGGCCCTCGCCGTCGTGCGGGGCGGTGAACGCGAACGTCCAGCCATTGGATTCGGTGTAGTCATGGCCCCACACGCGCGGGTCGTACTTCGCCGAGTCCACCCGCCATTTTCCTTCCTCGGTACGGCCCTGGAAGAACCCTGCAGCCGGGTCGAACAGCGTGGCGTAGGTGCCGGCACGATTGCGGAAGTAGTCCGCTTCGGTGCTGTAGCGTTCGCGCTCGGCCGTGCTGCTGGCGCGCTTGGCGAGCTCGGTGGCCATGTTGGCAATGCCGAAGTCGTTCAACGCCCCTTCCATGGTCCACGACATGCCTTCGTGGGTGTCGGTGCTGGCATAGCCGCGGAAGCTGGACTGGCGCATGCCCTTGCGGCCGACATGCCGGTCCGGCGGCACCACGCTGGCGTTGCGCAGAGCGGCCTCATAGGCCTCGGCGGCATCGAAGCCCTGGATGCCCTTCAGCCAGGCATCGGCAAAGGCGACATCGGAACTGGTGCCCACCATCAGGTCGGCATAGCCCGGCGAAGACCAGCGCGCTACCCAGCCACCGGCGCGGTACTGTTCCAGGAAGCCCTGCACCAGCGTGCCGGCATCATCCGGGGTGAACAGCGCATAGGCCGGCCAGGTGGTGCGGAAGGTGTCCCAGAAGCCGTTGTTCACGTACACCTTGCCGTCGCGGATCGGCGCGAAGCTGCGGCTGCCGCTGGCATCACCGCGGGCATCTTCGCCGGCGCTGGCCTGGCTGGCGTAGCGCCAGTCCGGTGCGGCGGCAGTGCCCACGTTTTCGTGTGCGGAGTTGGGGTACAGGTACAGGCGGTAGACGTTGGAGTACAGCGTGGTTTTTTCGTCATCACTGGCCGCGCCGATGTCGAATCGGCCCAGGCGCGCGTCCCAGGCATCCTGGGCACGGCCGGCCACGCGCTCGATGTCATCGTCGCTGGCCAGTTCCAATGTCAGGTTGTGCCGCGCCTGCTCCAGCGAGATCAGTGAGGTGGCAATGCGCATGTGCACCGTGCCTTCGGTGCCCGGATCGAATTTGATGTAGCCGGTCGGGCGGCCGGTCTGGATCGTGCCGCTGCTGCGCCACGGGCGGTCGAAGCTGGCCACGATGAACATGCGGGTGGCCCCGTTGGACAGGCCACTGCGGGTGTCGGTGTAGCCGGAAAGGGTCTGCGTGGCCGGGTCCAGCGTCAGCCCCCCGCGCGCATCGACGTTGTCGAACAGCAGGTTGGCATCGCTGCCCTTGGGGAAGTCGAAGCGGAACAGCGCGGCGTGGTCGGTGGGCGCGATGGTGGCGGCAATGCCGTTATCGAAGCGCACGCCATAGCGGTGCGGGCGGGCCACTTCGTGTTCGCGGGAGAAGGTCAGTGCACGCTTGGCACGGTCGGCTTCCGGCACACCTCGCGTATTCGACGGCATCACCTGGAAGGTCTGGCGGTCACCCATCCACGGGCTGGGCTCGTGGCTCAGGGCCAGCGCCTGCAGACGCGGCCGGTTGGCGGCATCGTTCTGCTCGCTCCAGCGGTACAGCCAGCTCAGCGAGCCTGCATCGGTCACCGGCGTCCAGAAGTTGAAGCCATGCGGCACGGCGGTGGCGGGGAAGTTGTTGCCGCGCGAGAACGTGCCGTTGGACTGCGTGCCGCGCGTGGTGAGCACCCAGTCGGACGGGCGCTGCGCGCTGTTGCGGGCGAGGTCCCCCAGACGGATGTCGTCGATCCAGCCGGCGGTCGGGGCCTGTGCGGCGCTGTCCACCTCCAGCTCCACTGCCACCACGCGGCGGCCGCGCAGCGCCGGCACGTCGCCCAGCCGCACCTGCTTGTGCGCCCACTGCTGCGGGTACAGCGTTTTCGAGTCGCCCTGCGCCTGCGCGCCGAGCGCCACGCCGTGGTGGTCGTGTGCCGGGCTGGCAGAGACCCGGCTGCCGTCATCCAGCACCAGGTCCAGCGACACATAGGTGCTGGCCACGGTATCGCCGCCCACGATTTCCGGCAGCACCATCCAGCTCAGCGTCGTATCGGCACCAATGGTCACATCGGTGCTGAACAGCGCGGTGCGCGCGGCCCCACCGCTGCTGCGCCAGCCCAGGGCGCGCACACCGCTGTAACCCGCATCGGCCTTGGCGGCATAGGGTGCGGACGGTCCGTTCCCCACCTTCACCTGCAGGCTGCCCGCAGCGGCCTTGGGTGCCGGCTGGCCAGCTTCGAACGAGGTGCTGAAGTCCTGCGCCAGGGCGGGCAGGGCGGTGGCGGCGCAGGCGAAGGCCAGTGCCAGCGGCAGCACGGCATGGCGGGCAAGGGGACGGCGGGGCAGGGTCATGCAGGGTTCTCCCGGTGGGACAGGCAGCAGGGCAAAGCCCGCATCGGCGACCTGAGGCAGACGGCACCGGCCCGGCCGCCAGCGGGCGGTCGGTGAAGCGGGGCCGGTCCGGTGGGGGTCGGGCCGTGCGATCGGGTTGTGATCGGAACGGACCGATCCTGCAACACCCTGCGTCGCGCCGCAAGTGAAATTAGTTCGATCTAAACCCGGGAAAAACGCAAATCGGCCCGATCAACGGCAAACCCGGGCGGCATCGGACCACGCCGTGGCAACGGCCTCGGGTGCTAGAATCGCGCTCCTCGCACTTCCACTTCCGTATTCCGCCATGAGCCATACCGCCACTGCGCCCGCCAATGCCGAGAAGCGCTACACCGTGCACCGCAGCGAACTGCCGCTGAGCTGCCCGACGCCGGAAATGGCGCTGTGGAACTCGCACCCGCGCGTGTACCTGCCGATTGAAGACGAGCCCAACGGCGAAGCGCAGTGCCCGTACTGCGGTTCGGTGTTCGTGCTGGCCGACTGAGAAGGCGGCACCGCTCGTGCGCCGGTTGACCGTGGTGCAGCTGCTGCCGGCGCTGCACTCCGGCGGGGTGGAACGCTCCACCCTGGAAATCGCCGCCGCGCTGGTCGCGGCCGGGCACCGTGCCATCGTGGTGTCCGCCGGTGGTCGTCTGGTCGAGCCGCTGCTGGCCAGCGATGCTGAACATCTCACCCTGGATATCGGCCGCAAGTCGCTGTGGACGCTGCGCCACGTGCGCGCGCTGCGCGACCTGTTCGCGCAGACCGGGGCCGACATCGTGCACGCGCGTTCACGCCTGCCGGCCTGGCTGGGCCTGTATGCGGTACGCAATCTTCCCGCAGACCGTCGCCCGCACTGGGTCACCACCGTGCATGGGCTGAATTCGCCCGGGCGCTACAGCGCGGTGATGACCAGCGGCGAGCGGGTCATCTGTGTGTCCAATACCGTGCGGGATTTCGTACGCCAGCATTATCCGTCGGTGGCGGCTGAGCGCCTGCAGGTGATTCCGCGTGGCGTGGACATTGCTCAGTTTCCGCGCGTGGGCCGGCACGACCGGCGTGCGCGACTGGCCGTGGCGGCGCAGCATCCGGCACTGGCCGGCGACGCGCCGCTGCTGCTGCTGCCGGGGCGCGGCACCCGCCTGAAAGGCCATCACCATGCGCTGGCGCTGCTGGCCGGGCTGCATGCGGCGGGCGTGCCGGCGCGGCTGTGGATGCCGGGCACGCGCGAACCCGGCCGGGAGCGTTATGTCACCGAACTGGAAGCGCAGGCGCAGCAACTCGGCGTGGCGCAGAACGTGCTGATGACGGCACCCACCTCGCGCATTGCCGAGGCCTATGCGGCCAGCGATCTGGTCCTGCAGCTGTCCGACAAACCGGAAGCTTTTGGCCGCACCGTGGTGGAAGCGGTGTCGGTGGGCCGACCTGTACTGGGCTGGAACCACGGGGGTGTTGGCGAGCTGCTGACACAGCTGCAACCCTCCGGCGCGGTACCCTTGGGCGATGCACCGGCGCTGCTGGCGCGCGCGCAGCAGTTGCTGGCGCAGCCGCCCGCGCTGCCGACGCGTATTCCGTACACCCTGCAGGCCATGCAACGTGACACGCTCCACCTCTATTCCCAACTCGCTGGCTGAGCCGCCGCGTGCCGCGGGCTCGCCGGGCGCGCGCGCCGGACGCTGGGCCCCGTGGTGGGTCATCGCATTCGTCGCCCTGTGGCCGCTGCCCGGCATTGCCGAAACCGTGCTGGTGCTGGGCGCGCTGTACGCTGCCGTGCGCATGGTGCAGCTGCGTCTGCAGGGAAAGCAGCGGCTGCTGAGCAGCCCGGCATGGGCGCTGACCAGCATTCTGTTTCTGGGCTACTGGTTGCCGCAGGCGTTTTCAGCCTTCGACGCAATTGATCCTTCCGAAGCGTGGCGCAAGACCGCTGCCGGCCTGCGCTATCTGCCCTTCATGTGGCTGGTGGCCATTGCGGTGGCCACGCCGCAGCGTCGCGCGCTCACGCTCGGTGGCATTGCGGTGATCACCGGGGTGTGGACGCTGGACGCACTGGCCCAGGCCACGTCCGGCACCAGCCCGCTGTTCTGGTCGCTTGACCAGCTGAAATGGGCGGTCAGTGGACACGGCCTGTGCACCCCGGCCGAGGCGGCTGCCGCTGATCGATTGAGCGGCGTGTTGGGCCCCTGCAATCTGAAGTTTGGCCAGGTGCTGGCCAGTCTTTCGCCGTTCCTGCTGTTCGCGGCCGCGCGCCGGCTGGGTATGTGGGGCTGGGTCTTGTCGGCTGCCGCTGTGGGCGTGGTGCTGGTGCTGGCCGGCTCGCGCGCTTCGTGGATCACCTACGCGCTGGTGTTGGCGTTCTCGGGCTGGCGGCTGCTGGGCACACGTGGCCTGCTGATCTGTGCGGCAGTGGGGCTGGCGGTCGCGGTCGGGCTTTCGTTGGGTTCAACCCAGGTGCGCGAACGCATTGCGCGTACGGCGATGGCGTGGGACGGCGAAAGCGATGGCGTGAACCAGGCGTTGTCCGGCCGTGCACAGATCTGGGCGGCTGCCGGCTGCATGATTCAGGCGCACCCCATCAACGGGGTCGGCGCGCGTGGTTTCCGCGATGCCTATCCGGCCTGCCATCCATCGCCGCAGCAGCAGGATGTATGGGGCGAAGGTCCGGCCCTGCATGCGCATCAGATCGTGCTGGAAATCCTGGCTGAAACCGGTGTGCTGGGGCTGCTGCTGTGGCTGGCCGCCGCGGCGCAGGCGTGGCGTGCATGGCGGTTCGCGCCGTTGGCCGCACGTGATCGCGCGCGCCCGGCGGCATTGGCGCTGGCGGTGACGGTGTTCCCGTTGAACACCCACCTCGCGTTCTACTCCACGTTCTGGGGCGGCCTCACTCTGCTGCTGGCCGCGCTGTACGCCGGCAGCCTGCTGGCGCGGGACGAAGCCCCGTGATGCCGGAAATCCCGTAGAGCCACGCCCTGCGTGGCTGCACGCAATGTCAGGCCCTCCGTAGAGCCACGCCCTGCGTGGCTGCGCTTTCGTCGCACACCTTGAAGCCACGCAGGGCGTGGCTCTACGTCTGACAGCACAACGCGGTGTTTGGCGATAGGCTCCGCCCAACACTCCTGCCACGGTGGTGGCATGTCCAGCCCCCGCCTGCGCCGCTATCGCCAATCCCACGTGGGCCGCATCTACGTGCTCACCACCGTGGTGCAAGGCAGGCGACGGTTGTTCGACCAACCCCACAACGCTGAAATCGTCATCGATGCACTTCGGCACGTCGAACGCAGCGGCCGCAGCTACACGCTGGCCTGGGTGATCATGCCGGACCACGTGCACTGGTTGATGGAACTTCGGCAAGGCACGCTCGCCAGTTGCATGAATGTCTTCAAGTCCTTCAGCAGCCGGAAGCTGCAGGCAGGGCAGGTGTGGCAGAAGGGGTATCACGACCATGCCATTCGCCGAGATGAAACCGTTGAACATGCGGCCCGCTACATCATTGGGAATCCACTGCGCGCGGGACTGGCCCAGCGCGTCGGCGAGTACCCGTATGCGTGGTGCCGGTGGGAAATCACGTTATTGCGTGGCGTCCCAGTGGCAAAGCATCCGTAGAGCCACGCCCTGCGTGGCTTCGCGGTGTCAAACATGGTCGCAGCCACGCAGGGCGTGGCTCTACGTGGCGTGTGTCGAAGCCGATTGGGACGAGTTCACCCCACCGGCGGCGGCAGCTGCGGTGTTACCAGGTCTACCGTGCGCTGCAGCGCGCCGCGGCCGGTGCTTACCAGCGTGCAGCCTGCGCGTGCCATGTCCTCGCGTGCCTGCGGGTCGCGCAGCAGCATGAGCAGGGCGACATGCACGCCCTCCACATCGTCGGCAATCAACACCGCGCCGGCTTCACGCATGCGCCGTGAAATCTCCGAGAAGTTGTGCAGGTGCGGGCCGGTCACCGAAGCGGTGCCCATGGCGGCAGGCTCCAGCAGGTTGTGCCCGCCAATGGGCTGCAGGCTGCCGCCGACGAATGCCACATCGGCGCAGCTGTAGAACGACATCAGCTCGCCCAGCGTATCGATCACGAACACGTCGGTATCCGCCTGCGGCCACTTTTCCTGGCGGCGGGTGGCAACCTTCCAGCCCTGTTCGCGGGCCAGCGCTTCCACGCGCGGGAAGCGCTCGGGATGGCGCGGTGCCCACAGCAGCAGCAGATCCGGAATCTCCGCGCGCAGGCGGCGGTGCAGGTCCAGCGTGGCCTGCTCTTCACCTTCGTGCGTGCTGGCGGCAATCCACACCGGCCGCGCAGGTGGCACGGCGGCATGGAAGTTCGCCATGAACTCCTGCACATTCGGCGTGGCGATCTCAAATTTCAAATTGCCCAGCGCACGCACCTGCTCAGGTTCGGCACCCAGCTGGATGAAGCGCTCCGCATCTTCCTGCGACTGCGCGGCCACACAGGTCACCGTGCGCAGCGCACGTGCGATCAGCGGGGCCAGCAGCCGGTAGCCACGCAGCGAGCGCGCGGACAGCCGCGCATTGAGGATGTACACCGGAATGCTGCGGTCGCGGCAGCCAAACAACAGGTTCGGCCACAGCTCGGTTTCGAGGATCAGCGCCAGGCTGGGTTTGAAATGGCCCAGAAAGCGGCCGACGCTGCCGGGCACGTCGTAAGGCAGGTAGACGTGGTCGACCGCGTCGCCCCACAGCGAGCGCACCCGCTCCGAGCCGGTGGGGGTAATCGTGGTGATCACCCAGCGGATGTCCGGGCGTTGTGCACGCAGCGCGTTGACCAAGGGGGCCGCCGCATTGACTTCGCCCACCGACACCGCGTGCAGCCACACCCGCGGGTGCAGGCTGGACTGCGGATAGGAGGCGTAACGCTCGTCCCAGCGCTGGAAGTACTGGCGCACCCGGAAGCCCCGCCACACCAGGTGGTACACGGTGATGGGCAGCAGCATGTACAGCACGGCCGAATACAGACCGCGCAAAATCCACTCAACAGGGCGATTACGCATGGGCAGAGGATACGGGAGCCGGCCCGGGAAAGACATGCGCCACAGGCGGCGGACGCATCCTTTAGAATCAGGCCATGTCCGATAACGCTTCCACCGCGACCCGCCCGTCGCTGCGCAATCCCCGGCACTGGCCGATGTTCGCCTTCATGCTGGGGGCCTTCGCGGTCGCGCGGCTGCCCTGGGGCCTGCAGCGGGCGCTGGGCCGGGGCGTGGGCACGGTGGCATACCGGCTGGCCAGCAGCCGGCGCAAGGCCGCCGAGGTCAACCTCAAGCTCTGCTTCCCTGAACAGGATGAAGCCTGGCGGCAGCGCCTGCTGCGCGACAGCTTCGACGCACTGGGCGTGGGCATCTTCGAGTTTGCCCGGGCGTGGTGGGGCAGCATCGACAGCATCCGCCCCAAGGTGCAGATTGAAGGGCTGGAACACCTGCACCGCATGCAGGCCGAGGGCCGTGGCGTGCTGCTGGTGTCCGGGCACTTCATGACCCTGGAGATGTGCGGTCGCCTGCTGTGCGACCACGTCGATCTCTCCGGCATGTATCGCAAGCATCGCAACCCGGTGTACGAATGGGCGGTGAAGTTCGGCCGGCTGCGCTATGCCAAGGCGATGTACGCCAATGAGGATATCCGTGCCACCGTGCGGCATCTGAAGAAGGGCGGCTTCCTCTGGTATGCGCCGGACCAGGACATGCGCGGCAAGGACACCGTGTTCGTGCCGTTCTTCGGCCACACCGCCTCCACCATTACCGCCACGCATCAGCTGGCACGCATGACCGGGTGTGCAGTGATTCCCTATTTCCACCGTCGCGAAGGTGGGAAGTATTTTTTGAAGATTGGTGCGCCGCTGGAGAACTTCCCCAGCGAAGACGTGGAAGCCGATACCGCGCGGGTCAACCAGGCGATCGAGGCGATGGTGCGTGAGGCACCGGATCAGTACCTGTGGATCCACCGGCGCTTCAAGCGCCAGCCGGGTGGGCGCAGCAATTTCTACAAATGATGCGCCCACTTCTGATGATCGCACCCCGGCGTAGAGCCACGCCCTGCGTGGCTGACCATGGGGCCGGCACCGCGCAGCCACGCAGGGCGTGGCTCTACGGCCGGATCACTCACCCAACAAAAAACGCCACCCGCGAGGGTGGCGTTTTCGTTCCAGCGTTACACCGCGATCAGTTGTTGACCGTGGTGCTCGGCGTGGCAGCCTGCTGGGTCAGCAGGCGGTTGATGTCCTGCAGTTCGGCGATGTCGAGCACGCCGACCGCCTGGCCCAGCTGCAGGCGACGCTGCAGGAAGTTGTAACGGGCCTGGGCGTATTCCAGCTGCGCCGAGAACAGGATGCGCTGGTTCTGGATCACGTCCAGCACGGTGCGGGTACCCACTTCCAGGCCGACCTGCGAAGCGTCGTACGCACTCTGCGCGGAGACCACGGCCAGGCGACGGGCTTCCACTTCGCTGATGCCGGCCACCAGCGACTGGTAGGCGTTGCGGGTGTTGCGGTCCAGGGCGCGCTTCTGCTGCTCGTAGCCGTCCTGGGCGATGTCGCGCTGGGCCAGGGCCTGGCGCACGCCGGACTGGGTGGCACCGCCGGAGAAGATCGGCACGCTCAGGGTCAGGCCGATGCTGTTGGTGCGCTGGTCCGGGCTGAAGTTGCTGCCCGAACCGACCACGTCACCCCAGCTGGCCGAACGACCGACGCTGGCACCCAGATTGAGGGTCGGGTAGTGCGCGCCGCGTGCAGCCGACACCGAGGCCTCCGCCGCGCTGACCTGCAGTTCCGAAGCCTTCAGCGCGGGGTTCTGCTCCACTGCCTTGGTCACCAGTGCATCCACGGTGGCGTACTGGGCCGGCAGCTCCGGACGGAAATCTTCCGGCAGCGCCTTCAGGTCGGTGACCGGCTGGCCGGTCAGTTCGGTCAGCGCCTGGTAGGCGTCGGCCAGGGTGTTCTGCGCGATGATCGTGTTGGCACGGGCCTGGTCGTACTGCGCGCGGGCTTCGTGCACGTCGGTGATCGGGGCCAGGCCGACTTCCAGGCGCTTGTCGGCGAAGTCGAACTGCTTCTTGGCAGCGGCTTCGTTGGTCTGCGCGGCCGACAGCGATTCAATGCCGACCAGCACGTTGAAGTACGCCGCCGAGGTGCGCACGATCAGATCGTCGTTGGCCGAATCCAGGGTGAAGTCGGCGGCCTTGCTCAACTCGCGCTGGGACTTCAGGTTGGCGAACTGGGTCCAGTTGAACAGGGTCTGCGACCCGTCCACCGTGTAATTGCGGCTCTTGGTGGTGAACGAGGTGGTGTCCACGTCGTGGTTCGGCGTGGTGCGGTTGCGACCCAGCGTGGCCTGGCCGTTGATCTGCGGCAGCAGCGCGGCGCGGGCCTGGACGGCACCTTCCTTGTCGAACAGACGGGTGGACTCTGCCGCGGCCAGCTGCGGATCGCCGTTGCGCGCCATTTCGTAGACCTGCAGCAGGTCGGCGGCAGAGGCGGTCATCGGCAGCAGTGCGGCGGCCAGCGCAAGTGCGAGGGATCGGCGGATCATTGCGGCTTCCTTGGACTCAGAGTTGGAACTGGGGTGCCGGGGCGGCACCGCGCAGGTATTCAATATCGGTTTCAAACAGCGATTCGATGCTGCCGTCGGCCTTCACCAGCACCGCTTCCATCACCGGCGAGGTACCGCGGATCACGAACAGACGACCACCCGGACGCAGCAGCGAGACGAAATGTGACGGAATGGTATCGACCGCTGCGGTCACGACGACGACATCGAAACGACGTTCGCTGGTCCAGCTCAGGGCATCGGCGGTTTCAATGCGCACGTTGGTGCCCAGGCCGGTGCGGTCGAGGTTGGCGCGCGCGCTGGTGGCCAGCTCCGGTTGGATTTCCAGGCTGAGCACTTCGCGGGCCAGCGCGCCGATGCAGGCGCTGAGATAGCCGCTGCCGGTGCCGATTTCCAGCACTTCGTCACCCGGCTGCAGATCCAGCGCCTGCAGGGTGCGGCCTTCAATCACCGGCTTCATCATCTTGTGGCCGAAACCGAGCGGCAGTTCCACGTCGGTGTAGGCCAGCTTCTGGTGCGTTTCAGCGACGAACGCCTCCCGCGGCAGGCGTGCCAGAACATCGAGCACACGGATGTCCAGCACGTCCCAGGGACGGATCTGCTGTTCAACCATCAGTTCGCGGGCGTGGGCGTAATCGATCGTCATGAGGTTCTAATCCAGCGCAGTGGGCCGGCCATTTTACCGGTGCCGGGAGCCGGCGGCGCGATCAAAGCATCGCTGCCGTCACGTCGGGGTCGCAGTGCCGGAAGTCACCGCGACCTCCGGTCCATTCAGGTTGTGAAAACAGGGCTAGCGGCGGGTAGCGTACGCCCTCAGGAAGAAGTCGACGCTGGCGTGCACATGGGCGTCGGCATCGCATTCGGCCGGGGCCGGGCGCATGCCGCACATCATATGCGTATGCAGCTCGCCCTTGATCAGGGTGAAGAACTGCAGAGCCGCAGTCTGGAAGTCCGGGATGTCCAGTTCGCCGGCGGCGGTACGGCCGCGCAGGAACTCGGCCAGGGCCGCGCTGGTGCGCTGCGGGCCGGCCACCCAGAACATCTCGCGGATCCGGTCGTCGGTGTCCGGAGCCATCATCACCCGCTGCACCGCCACCGCTGCCGGTGAGGTGATCATCGCGAAGAACGCCTGGCCGATGCCGAGCAGCTGTTCACGCAGCGGCCCTTCGGCATCCGTTACAAACAGCGCGTCGGGCAGCATTTCCATGCAGGTGGACTGCACAGCTTCGGTGAAAAGTGTCTCTTTGTCGCCGAAATGGCTGTAAACGGTCAGCTTGGACACGCCCGCCTGGGCGGCGATGCTGTCCATGCTGACGCCGGTGTAGCCCTGCTCGACGAACAGCGCCTTGGCCGCGTCGAGGATCGCCGCCCGCTTGCCCAGGTCCTTCGGACGTCCGGGCCCGGCGGCCTTGGCAGAGGGCTTGGGCGGCGCAGAGGAAGAGGTCGGATCGGTCATTGATTGAATACTAGACCAATCGGTTCGATATTTATACTATACCGGTCGGTTCAATAATTTCGATGCCGATATAGAGTGTCTCGTCGGTGTCGCTTTCTTCCGGTTTTTCGACAAGGTCCAGGACCTCATGAACAACGTGCGATGGATGGGCGGTGGGCTGCTGGCGTTGATGCTGGCAGCGTGTGGCAAGCAGGACGCGGAACCGGCGGCACCGTTGCCGGTGCTCGTTGTGCAGCCGGGTACGGTGGCCGGCCAGGAGGTAGCGGCCTACCCGGGCGAGGTGCACGCGCGCGAGGAGAGTCCGCTGTCGTTCCAGGTCGGCGGGCACCTGATCCGCCGCCATGTCGATGCCGGCCAGCGCGTGCGCAAGGGCGACGTGCTGGCGGAGCTGGACGCGTCGGACTATGCCGCCCAGGCCAGTGCAAGCCAGGCTCAACTGGCAGCGGCCGAAGCCGACCTGGTGCGCGCCCGCGACGACCAGAAGCGCTACGCGAAACTGGCCGAACAGCAGCTGGTCAGCCAGTCCACGCTGGACGCGCAGACCGCCGCCTTCAAGGCCGCGCAGGGCCAGGCCAACGCCGCTCGCGCCAACCTGGCGGTGTCGCGCAACCAGGCCGCCTATGCGCAACTGCGTGCGCCGGCCGATGGGGTCATCGCCAGCCGTGAGGCCGAAGCCGGGCAGGTGGTCAGCGCCGGCCAGACCATCTTCACCCTGGCCGCCGACGGCGGACGCGAGGTACTGATCGCGCTGCCGGAAAGCCACATCCGCGACTACAAGGTCGGCCAGCAGGTGCAGGTGGAGCTGTGGAACACGCCGGGCCAGCTGCTGCCGGGGTCGATCGGCGAAATTGCGCCGGCCGCCGATGCGCAGACCCGCACCTATGCGGCGCGGGTCAGCCTGGCCGAGGAAGCCTTGAAGGATGTGGAACTGGGCCAGAGCGCACGCGTGTTCGCCGGCGCAGGCCGCAGCGGCACGTTGCAACTGCCGCTGGGCGCGGTCCTGCGCGGCGCTGACGGCAAGGCCAGCGTGTGGGTGGTCAATCCGGCCAACGGCGCGCTGAAGGCGACCCCGGTGACGGTGGGCGCGTACGGACCGGACGCGGTGCCGGTGCTGGGCGGCGTGGCCGCACAGGACTGGGTGGTCGCCGCCGGTGGGCATCTGCTGCGCGAAGGCCAGGTGGTGGCTCCGGTCGATCGCCAGAACCGCCCGCTGCTGAACCCCGCCGCGAAGCCGGCAGCTGCTGCGGCCAAGGGGAACTGAGCCCGTGCGCCGCTTCAATCTCTCCGAATGGGCGCTGGGCAACCGGCCCCTGGTGCTGTTTGCGATGCTCGCTTTCGCCATCATCGGCGCGTGGTCGTACAAGCACCTGGGACAGTCCGAAGATCCGCCGTTCACCTTCAAGGTGATGGTGGTGCGCACGCAGTGGCCGGGTGCCACCGCCGAACAGGTCTCGCGCCAGGTCACCGAGCCGATCGAGAAGGCACTGCTCAACACCGGGCAGTACGAGTTCATCCGCTCGTACTCGCGCCCGGGCGAGTCGCAGGTGATTTTCGCGGCCAAGGACAGCCTGCGCTCCAAGGCGATCCCGGACCTGTGGTACCAGGTGCGCAAGCGCGTGGGCGACATCAAGCCGACCCTGCCGCGTGAGATTGTCGGGCCGTTCTTCAACGACGAATTCGGCGACACCTTCGGCAACATCTACGCGCTGACCGGGCAGGGCTTCGACTACGCGGTGATGCGCGACTATGCCGACCGCATCCAGCTGGAACTGCAGCGCGTGCCCGACGTCGGCAAGATCGAGCTGGAAGGCCTGCAGGACGAGAAGATCTGGATCGAACTGTCCAATACCAAGCTGGCCACGCTGGGCGTTTCCCTGCAGCAGGTGCAGCAGTCGCTGGCCGACCAGAACGTGATGGCGGCGACCAGCTTCTTTGAAACACCCACCGACCGCGTGCAGCTGCGCGTGACCGGCCAGTTCCAGAGCGTGGAAGACATCCGCCGCTTCCCGATCCAGGCCGGTGAACGCACCCTCCATCTGGGGGACATCGCCGAGGTGAAGCGCGGTTTCGCCGACCCGGCGTCGCCGAAAATGCGCTTCATGGGCGAGGATGCGATCGGCATCGCCGTGGCGATGAAGGACGGCGGCGACATTCTCAAGCTGGGTTCCACCCTGGATGCCGAGTTCAAGCGCCTGCAGAAGACCCTGCCGGTCGGCATGCAGCTGCGCAAGGTGTCCGACCAGCCGCATGCGGTGGAGGAGTCGGTTGGCGAGTTCGTGCAGGTGCTGACCGAAGCGGTGGTGATCGTGCTGCTGGTCAGCTTCTTCTCGCTGGGCCTGCGCACGGGCCTGGTGGTGGGCGTGACCATTCCGCTGGTACTGGCGATGACCTTCTTCGTCATGCACTACTTCGACATCGGCCTGCACAAGATCTCGCTGGGTGCGCTGGTGCTGGCGCTGGGCCTGCTGGTGGATGATGCGATCATCGCGGTGGAGATGATGGCCACCAAGATGGAGCAGGGCTATGACCGCCTGCGCGCGGCCAGCTTCGCCTGGGAATCCACCGCGTTTCCGATGCTGACCGGTACGCTGATCACGGCGGCTGGCTTCCTGCCGATTGCCACGGCGGCGTCGAGCACGGGTGAGTACACCCGCTCCCTGTTCCAGGTAGTGACCATCGCGCTGGTGGTGTCGTGGATTGCCGCCGTGCTGTTCATCCCGTACCTCGGCGACAAGATGCTGCCGGACCTGTTCAATCCGCAGCCGCCAAAGCCGGACAGCCTGGCCGGGCGTTGGCTGGCGCGCCGTCAGGCGTGGGCGGACTGTCACCCGGCGCTGGGCCGCTTCATCGTGCCCAAGCAGCACGGGCACGACCATGATCCGTACCAGCGGCCATTCTACACGCGCTTCCGCCGCTTCCTGGACATGTGCCTGCGCCATCGCTGGTGGGTGATTGCGGCGACCGCGGCGCTGTTCGTGTTCTCGCTGGTGATCTTCCGCTTCGTGCCGCAGCAGTTCTTCCCGGACTCGACCCGGCCGGAACTGATGGTGGACATCGAGCTGGCGGAAGGGGCGTCGCTGCAGGCGACCCAGGCGCAGGCGAGCAAGCTGGAGAAGCTGCTGAAGGGGCGCGAGGGCATCCAGAACTACGTGGCCTATGTGGGCACCGGTTCGCCGCGCTTCTACCTGCCGCTGGACCAGCAGCTGCCTGCAACCAACTTCTCGCAGTTCGTGGTGCTGACTGAAAACGCGGAAGCGCGTGAGGCAACCCGCGACTGGCTGCTGAAAGAGGTGATTCCGCAGTTCCCGGACGTGCAGATGCGCGTGACCCGGCTGGAGAACGGGCCGCCGGTGGGCTACCCGGTGCAGTTGCGGGTGTCGGGCGAGCACATATCACAGGTGCAGGCGATTGCGCGCAAGGTGGAAGCCAAGGTACGCGAGAACCCGCACGTGATGAACGTGAACCTGGACTGGAGCGAGCCAAGCAAGGTGGTGCGGCTGGTGATCGACCAGGATCGAGCACGCGCGCTGGGGGTAACCAGTGCACAGGTGAGCCAGCTGCTGGGCACGTCGCTGTCGGGCACCAGTGTCAGCACGTACCGTGAGGGCAACCGCCTGATCGAGATGCTGCTGCGCGGGCCGGACAACGAGCGGGTCCGGCTGGACATGCTGGGCAGCCTGGCGATCCCCACGCAGAGTGGTACCTCGGTGACACTGTCGCAGGTGGCGCGCCTGGAGTATGTGTTCGAGGACGGCATCATCTGGCATCGCAATCGCCTCCCGACGGTGACGGTGCGTGCGGACATCGGTGATGGCAGCCAGGCGTTGGACGTGGTGCAGCAGATTCTGCCGACGCTGGAGAGCATCCGCGCCGAGCTGCCGCACGGGTACCTGCTGGAAACGGGTGGCACGGTGGAGGATTCGGCACGCGGCCAGGATTCGATCAAGGCCGGCATGCCGCTGTTCCTGATCGTGGTGGCGACCTTGCTGATGCTGCAGCTGCGCAGCTTCTCGCGCGCGGCGATGGTGCTGGTGACGGCTCCGCTGGGCATCATCGGGGCAACGTTGTTCCTGCTGCTGTTCCGCGCACCGTTCGGCTTCGTGGCGTTGCTGGGCACGATCGCGCTGGCGGGCATGATCATGCGCAACTCGGTGATCCTGATCGACCAGATCCAGCAGGACATCGATGCGGGGCATGACCGCTGGCACGCGATCATTGACGCGACCGTACGCCGTTTCCGCCCGATCGTGCTGACCGCGCTGGCGGCGGTGCTGGCGATGATTCCGCTGTCGCGCAGTGCCTTCTACGGCTCGATGGCGATCTCGATCATGGGCGGCCTGATCGTCGGCACCGTGCTGACCCTGGTCTTCCTGCCGGCGCTGTACGCGGCCTGGTTCCGGGTGAAGCCGGGCGAGGCCCGATAGGGCGTCGTCAGGTCGGTAGCGCCGGCCGTTGGCCGGCCCAGAGAGTCCGTGGGCCGGCCAACGGCCGGCGCTACCGGGGTCCGGGCCGATCTCAGGCACCGAGGACACGCATGGCGTGTCCCTACACCAACCGCGCCAACACTGCCTCGGTTGCCTGCGCGGTACTCACCGCATTCCCCTTCGCGGCCAGGTCGGCGGTGAACACGCCATCATCCAACGCCGCATGCACCGCGGCCTCAACCGCGGCCGCCTCCGCCTCCAGCCCCAACGAATGCCGCAGCAACATCGCGGCACTGAAAATGGTGGCATACGGATTGGCAATGCCCTTGCCGGCAATATCCGGTGCCGACCCGTGAATCGGCTCGTAGATGCCAACGGCACCGGGCTCACCCAGTGACGCCGACGGCAGCAGCCCCAGCGAACCGGCCAGCATCGACGCCTCATCGGTGAGGATGTCGCCGAACATGTTCTCGGTCACGATCACGTCGTACTCGCGCGGCTTGGCCAGCAGGTGCATGGCCATTGAATCCACCAGCTGGTGCTCAAGCGCCACATCCGGGAATTCTTCGCGACCGATCCGCGCGGCCACGTCGCGCCACAGGCGCGAGGTTTCCAGCACGTTGGCCTTGTCCACCGAGGTGACCTTGCCGCGGCGCTGGCGGGCGAGGGCAAAGGCGCTGCGCAGCACGCGCTCGATCTCGGTCACGGTGTAGCGGCACAGGTCGCTGGCGCTGTCGGCGTCGCGGGTCTTGTCGCCGAAATAGATGCCGCCGGTGAGTTCGCGCACCACCACGAAGTCCACGTCCTTGAGCAGCTCGGCCTTGATCGGAGAGGCACCGAGGGCGGCTTCATGGGTGCGCACCGGGCGCAGGTTGGCGTACAGGCCCAGCGCCTTGCGGATGGCCAGCAGGCCCTGTTCCGGGCGCACCTTGGCGTTCGGATCGGACCACTTCGGCCCGCCGACCGCGCCCAGCAGCACGGCCTGGGCGGACTGGCAGGCGGCCAGGGTGCTGGCCGGCAGGGGCTCGCCGTGGCGATCGATGGCGATGCCACCGATGTCGTGCTCGCTGAAGGTGAAGCTGTAGTTGAAGCGTTCGGCAATGGACTTCAGAACGGCAACGGCGGCGGCGGCGACTTCCGGGCCGATGCCATCACCGGGCAGTACAACAATCTCAGCGTGCATGCTCACTCTCGTAACGTTCGATTTCGGGGACACGACCCAACAGATACCCCAACTGGTCCACGCCTTCCAGCAGACAGGTCTGCGAGAAGCCGTCCAGCGGGAAAGAGAAGACCCGGCCATCGGGGGTGCGCAGTTCGCGCGCGGCCACATCGATGGTCAGTTCATCGTCGGGGCGTTGCATCAGCGACTGTACATCGGCTTCGGCCAGCACGATCGGCAGCAGCCCGTTCTTCAGCGAATTGCCACGGAAGATGTCGGCGATCTCACTGCTGACAATCGCGCGCAGGCCCAGGTCGGTCAGCGCCCACGGCGCGTGCTCGCGCGAGGAGCCGCAGCCGAAGTTGCGCCCGGCCAGCAGGATGCTGCGGCCGGCATTGTGCGGCTGGTTGAAGGGGAATTCGGCGACCGGACTGCCGTCGGCCTGCCAGCGCCAGTCATTGAAGGCGTTGCGGCCCAGGCCGGCGCGTTCGGTGGTGGACAGGAACCGCGCCGGAATGATCTGGTCGGTGTCGATGTTGGTCTGGCGCAGCACCACGCTGGCCGAGGTCAGGGTACGGAAGCCGCTCATCAGGCCACCTCCTGTGCGAACAGCTCGCGGGTGTCGGCGACGCGCCCGTTCACCGCCGCCCATGCGGCGGTCATCGGCGACGCCAGCAGCGTGCGCGAACCGGGTCCTTGGCGGCCCTCGAAATTGCGGTTGCTGGTGCTTACCGCCAGCTGGCCGGGGGCGACCAGGTCGCCGTTCATGGCAATGCACATCGAGCAGCCCGGTTCGCGCCATTCGGCACCGGCGTCGCGCACGATCACATCAATGCCCTCGGCTTCGGCCTCGCGCTTGACGATCTCCGAGCCGGGTACCACCAGCATGCGCACGCCGCTGGCCACCTTGCGACCGCGCAGCACGTCTGCCACTTCACGCATGTCGCTCAGGCGGCCGTTGGTGCAGGAGCCGACGAAGACCACGTCGACCGGGGTGCCCGCCAGGGTCTGGCCGGCATGGAACTGCATGTAGTCCAGGCCCTTCTGGTCAGCGGTGTCATTGGCGGCTGGAATGGGACGGTCCACCGCGATGGCGGTGCCAGGGTGGGTGCCCCAGGTCAGGGTGGGGCGGATGTCGGCGGCATTGATGTGCACTTCGCTGTCGAAACGCGCACCGGCATCGCTGCGCAGCTGCGACCAGGCGGCCACGGCGGCGTCGAAATCCGCACCCTTGGGGCCGCGCGGGGTGGCCGCGACCCAGTCGAAGGTGACCTGGTCGGGCGCGACCATGCCAGCACGTGCGCCGGCCTCGATCGACATGTTGCACAGGGTCATGCGCTGTTCCATGTCCATCGCTTCAATGGTGCTGCCGCGGAACTCCAGCACATGGCCGGTGCCACCGTTGACGCCGATCACGCCGATGATGTGCAGCACCACGTCCTTGGCTCCCACACCGCGCGGCAGTGGGCCGTCCACGGTGATCGCCATGGTCTTCGCTTTCCGCTGCAGCAGGCACTGGGTGGCCAGCACATGGCCGACTTCACTGGTGCCGATGCCGAACGCCAGCGAGCCGAACGCGCCGTGGGTGGAGGTGTGGCTGTCACCGCAGACGATGGTCATGCCGGGCTGGGTGAAACCCTGCTCCGGGGCGATCACGTGCACGATGCCGCGGTTGGCCGACTGCATGTCGAACAGCTCGATGCCGTACTCGGCGCAGTTGCGCGCCAGGGTTTCCACCTGCGCCTCGGAGGCGGCGCTGGCATAGGGCAGGGTGCCGTCGCTGCGCGCGGGCAGGGTCGGCGTGGAGTGGTCCATGGTCGCCTTGGTGCGGTCCGGGCGACGCGGTGCCAGACCGCGCTGACGCAGCTCGGTGAAGGCCTGCGGCGAGGTCACCTCATGGATCAGGTGCAGGTCGATGTACAGCACGGCGGGCGCGCTGTCAGATTCGGGCACGACCACGTGGGCGTCCCACAGTTTGTCGTACAGGGTGCGGGGTGCTGGGTTCATGGGCTCGTTCATCTGGAGCGTGGCCTTGCAGGTATGGGGGTCAGGCAGCAGCGGTGGCGGCGGGTTGTTCGGCCGTGGCCTGGCGCTGGCGCAGCAGGCGGTTGGCCACGTCCAGCCAGGCCAGCGCGGACGCTTCGATGATGTCACGGCTGGTGCCGGTGCCTTCGTACTCCACACCCTCATGGCGCACGCTCAGGTTGGCCTCGCCGCGCGCATCGGCTCCGATGCCCACGCTGTGCACGTGGTAGCTATCCAGGTGCAGCTGCACACCGGTGGCAGCCGACAGCGCGCCGAACAGGGCATCCACCGGACCATCGCCCTGCGCGGTTTCGGCCACGCGGTTGCCGTCCGGGTCGGACAGCTCCACCAGTGCATTGGCGCGGCTGCCCACATCGCTGATGGTCATCGAAGCCAGGCGGTAGCCGTTCTGGTTGGTGCTGCCCTGCATCAGTGCCTGCAGGTCGGCGTCGGTGACCACGCGCTGCTGTTCGCACAGCGCCTTGAACTGCTCGAACACCAGCTTCAGCTCTTCTTCTTCCAGCCAGAAGCCCAGCGCACGCAGGCGCGCTTCCACCGCGGCACGGCCACTGTGGCGGCCCAGCACCATCTGCGAGTTTTCCCAGCCAACGTCTTCCGGGCGCATGATCTCGTAGGTGCCACGGTGGCGCAGCATGCCGTGCTGGTGAATGCCCGATTCATGCGCGAAGGCATTGGCACCCACGATCGCCTTGTTGCGCTGTACGGGCATGCCGACCAGCCGCTGCAGCAGCTGCGAGGTGGACACGATGCGGGGGGTGTTGATGCGGGTGTCTTCCTCGTAGAAGGCGTTGCGTACCTTCAGTACCATCGCCAGCTCTTCCAGCGAGCAGTTGCCGGCGCGTTCGCCGATGCCATTGATGGTGCATTCCACCTGGCGTGCACCGCCTTCGATGGCGGCCAGCGAATTGGCGACGGCCAGGCCCAGGTCGTTGTGGCAGTGCGCGCTGAAGATGATGCGGTCGCTGTCCGGCACGCCGGCGATCACCCGCTGGAACATGCCGCGGATTTCTTCCGGGGTGGTGAAGCCGACCGTATCGGGCAGGTTGATGGTGGTGGCACCCGCGGCAGCGGCGACGCGGGCGACCTCGATCAGGAAGTCTTCTTCGGTGCGGGTGGCGTCTTCGGCGGAAAACTCGACATCGTCCACATAGCTGCGGGCCAGGCTGACGTGGCGGTGCACCGACTCCAGCACCTGCTCGCGGGTCATGCGCAGCTTGTGCTCGCGATGCAGCGGGCTGGTCGACAGGAACACGTGCAGGCGCGCATTGGCGGCTGCTTCCAGCGCCTTGGCCGAGGTTTCGATGTCGGCCTGCAGGCAGCGCGACAGCACGGCCAGGGTCGGGCGGCGCACCTCACGGCCGATCAGCGCCATGGCGTCGCGGTCGGACTGCGAGCTGGCCGGGAAGCCGGTTTCAATGACGTCCACACCCAGTTCGTCCAGGGCGCGGGCCATCACCAGCTTCTGCTGCGGGCTCATGCTGCATCCCGGCGATTGCTCGCCGTCGCGCAGGGTGGTGTCAAAAATTCGAATGCGGGGGGAGTTGGGCGTAGTCACCAGGAAGTCTCCTCGACGGGGGTGCCGGAATGGGTAGGAAGGGAAGAAGGGGTAGGGGTTGATGCCGGTAGCGCCGGCCGCTGGCCGGCGAACGGAGCCTCGCGGTCCGACCCGGTCGATAGTCGTGGGCGCTCGCTGCTGCGCCGTCGCGGCTTGCGCGGCGCGCGCGGGCGCACATCGCAGAGCAGTTGGGCGAGCACGGCTGCGTCAATGTTGCCGCCCGAGACCACCGCGCACTTGCGTTTGCCGGCCACGCGGCGGCCAGCGGCCAGGGCCAGTGCACCGGCACCTTCGGCAATGACATGTTCTTCCAGCGCCAGCCGCACCAGGGTCTCGCGCAGTTCGGCTTCGCGCACGATCACCACGTCGTCCAACAGTGCGCTGCACAGGCGACGGGTCAGGAAGCCGGGAATTTTCACTTTCACGCCGTCAGCCAGGGTGGCCACCGGAGCGATCTCGCGAACGTCACCATTGATGGCGCGGGCCATTGAATCGACACCTTCAACCTGGGCTCCGACGATGCGCACGCCCTGCGATTTCAAGGCCAGCGCCACGCCCGAAGCCAGGCCGCCGCCGCCGATCGGCACGATCACCACATCCGGCGCATGCGCGGCCAGTTCGATACCCAGCGTGCCCTGGCCCGCGATCACGTCGGCATCATCGAACGCCGACAGGAAGCGGTAGTCGTTCTGTTCGGCCAGCTGCCGGGCAAACGCGTAGGCCTCGTCATATCCGTTGCCATGCTGGCGGACTGTGGCCCCCCAGTGCGCCACACCGGCGATCTTGGTTGCCGGTGCGCCGTGCGGCATCACGGTGATGGCCGGAATGTTGAGGCGGTAGGCGGCCCAGGCCACTCCCTGCGCATGATTGCCGGCCGAAGCGCAGATCACCGGCCGCTCGTCGCCGCGCTCGCGCCCGGCCAGCAGTGCGTTCAGCGCACCGCGCACCTTGTAGGAACCGGTGCGCTGCAGGTTCTCCAGCTTCAGCCAGGTGCCAAACCGCTCGGCATAGTGCAGCGGCGTAGGCGGCAGGAACCGACGCAGCCGCGCCTGCGCGGCCAGCACGTCGGCGACGCTTACGTCGCCTACATCCGGTTCCTGCGGGCCACGACTAGCCGGCATGCCTGCTCCCGCACGCCTGGGTGACACGGCGTTCGGTGGCACCGCGGATGGTGTCGCTCCGTAGAGCCACGCCATGCGTGGCTGGGACCGCCGATCCACCCGGCGGAAGAAGGCACCCCCTGACCGGCACCATCACGGCAGCCCCGGCCTTCATACCGCAGCCCCCGCATCCAGCGCACTGATCCGCACCGAAACACAGTCATAGATCTTCTCGATCTGGCGGCACAGCGTCTCCGGGGGGCGGCTGCCGTCCACCACCAGCTGCAGGTGCCAGCGGCCATCGTCGGCGGCATTGGGCGCGCCGGCGATCGCGCGCGGCGCGAAGCCGCGGCGTTCAGCCATGCCGATCACGCGCAGCAGCGCGCCCTCGGCGGGAACCAGCACCAGGTCAAGCCGGTATTGCATTGGGAATCTCCTGGATCTGGTGAGCGGGGTTGCTGTCCAGCATGGTGCTGTTGGCATTGTTCGGCGGGACCAGCGGCCAGACGTTGGCGCGGGCATCAATGGCCACGTGCAGCAGGGCCGGGCCCGGCTCGGCCAGCAGTGCGGCCAGACCGCCTTCGACGTCGTCGCGGGCTTCGATACGCGTGGCCGGAATACCGAACACCTTGGCCAGCGCGGCGAAATCCGGGTTGTCGGACAGGTCGATCTCGCTGTAGCGCTCGGCGAAGAACAGTTCCTGCCACTGCCGCACCATGCCCAGCGAACTGTTGTCCAGCAGCACGATCTTCACCGGCAGGCGGCAGCGCGCAATGGTGGCCAGCTCCTGCACGTTCATCATGAAACTGCCGTCGCCGGAGACCAGCACCACGGTGCGGTCGGGGCAGGCGAACTGTGCGCCCATCGCCGCCGGCAGGCCGAAGCCCATGGTGCCCAGCGCACCGCTGGTCAGGTGATTGCGCGGATGGTTGAAGCGGCAGTGCTGGGCCACCCACATCTGATGCTGGCCGACATCGCAGGCGATGATTGCGTTCGCCGGGGCGATCTCGCTCAGACGTTTCAGCAGCGCCGGGGCGTAGATGTGGTTGCCCGGCGCATCGTAGCGGGCGGCGAAGCGTTCGCGGTTGGCGGCACAGCGCTTGCGCCAGGCCTGCTGGCTGGCCGGTGCGCTTTCCACACCGGCGGTCAGCGCGCGCAGCGCCGTGCCGACATTGCCGGGCACAGCGATGTCGGCCGTACGC
This sequence comes from Stenotrophomonas sp., assembly GCA_039592995.1. GTDB lineage: Bacteria > Pseudomonadota > Gammaproteobacteria > Xanthomonadales > Xanthomonadaceae > Stenotrophomonas. Next base: position 25,431 of record JBCNQC010000013.1, read on the forward strand.
AGCTTGGAAATCTCGTAGGCGTCGGCGTCGATGTGGACCACGCGGGCGAACGGCGCAAACTCGGCCAGCTTGCCGGTGGCACGGTCATCGAAGCGCGCGCCGACCACCACCAGCAGGTCGCTTTCCTGCACCGCCATGTTGGCAGCGCGGGTGCCGTGCATGCCCAGCATGCCCAGATAGTGCGGATGCTGCGCCGGCAGCGCACCCAGGCCGCGCAGGGTCAGCACGGTGGGAATGGCGGTGGTGTCGACGAAGGTGCAGAAGTCCTCGACCGCGTCGCCCAGGGCGATGCCGCCGCCGCCGTAGATCACCGGCTTCTCGGCCGCGGCAATGGCGGCCAGTGCCTCGGCCAGGGCCTCGTTGCGCGGTGCCGCCGGTGGGTTCACGGTTTCCGGCACGTGCACCGGCAGGTGGCTGGCGTCGGCCACCTGCACGTCCTTGGGCAGGTCGATCAGCACCGGTCCGGGGCGGCCCTCGCGGGCAATGCGGAACGCTTCGCGGACCACGCGCGGCAGTTCATCGACCGAGCGTACCAGCCAGCTGTGTTTGACGATCGGCAGGGTCAGACCGAACACGTCCAGTTCCTGGAACGCGTCGGTGCCCAGCAGCGGGGTGGCGACCTGGCCGGTGATGCAGACCATCGGCACCGAGTCGAGCATGGCGTCGGCAATGCCGGTCACCAGGTTGGACGCGCCGGGGCCGGAGGTGGCCACGCACACGCCAACCTTGCCGCTGGCGCGGGCGTAGCCGTTGGCGGCCAGTGCCGCGCCCTGCTCATGCCGGACCAGGATGTGCTTGAGCCTGGAATCCACCAGGGCGTCGTAGAAGGGCATGATGGTGCCGCCCGGATAGCCGAACAGCGTGTCGACGCCTTCGGCTTCCAGGGCCTGCGTCAACCAGCGTGCGCCGTTGCGGGGCGCGCTGCTGTGTGCGGAGGTGTTCATGCGGGAACCTTTCTGAAGCGGTGGGGGAAGCCGCGCGGTTACGCGGCTTGACTTTGCAGCCAGACCATCTTGGCGCGCAGTTCCTTGCCTACCTTTTCAATCGGGTGTTCCAGGTCGGCCTGCTTGAACCTGTTGTAGTTCGGCAGGCCCGCTTCGTACTCGGCCACCCAGTTCTTGGTGAAGGTGCCGTCCTGGATGTCGGCCAGCACCGCCTTCATGCGTTCCTTGGTGCCGGCATCGATCACCCGCGGGCCGCTGACGTAGTCGCCGTACTGCGCGGTTTCGGAGATGAATTCCAGCATGCGGGTGATGCCGCCTTCGTAGAACAGGTCGACGATCAGCTTCAGTTCGTGCAGCACTTCGTAGTAGGCGATCTCCGGCTGGTAGCCGGCTTCCACCAGAGTTTCAAAACCGGCCTGGACCAGCGCCGAGGCACCGCCGCACAGCACGGCCTGTTCGCCGAACAGATCGGTTTCGGTTTCTTCCTTGAAGGTGGTCTGGATCAGGTTGGCGCGCGCACCGCCCAGGCCGGCGGCGTAGGCCAGCGCGTACTCGGACGCCTTGCCGCTCTTGTCCTGGTACACCGCCCAGATGCAGGGCACGCCACGGCCGATTTCATATTCGCGGCGCACCAGCGCGCCCGGGCCCTTGGGGGCGACCAGCACCACGTCCAGGTCGTCGCGCGGGGCGATCATGTTGAAGTGCACGTTCAGGCCGTGCGCGAACAGCAGCACCGCGCCCTGTTTCATGTTCGGAGCCAGCACCTCTTCGTAGAGCTTCTTCTGCACCATGTCCGGGGTCAGCACGGCGACCAGGTCGGCGTCCTTCACCGCCTCGGCTGGGGCCTTCACGGTGAAGCCATCGGCCTGCGCCTTGACCTCGGTCGGACCGCCCGGACGCAGGCCAATCACCACGTCGAAACCGGATTCACGCAGGTTCAGTGCGTGGGCGCGGCCCTGGCTGCCGTAGCCGACTACAGCGATCTTGATCTGGGGCAGGTCGTTGGTGCTCATCGGGGTGGTCCTTTGGGAGGGGGAAACAAAAACGAAGGGTTCTGAAACGAAAAAACCCGCGCCGGGACCGGTGCGGGTTCTGATGGATTGCTGGCAGTACTGCTTACACGCCGATCCGTCCCGCACCTGTGGGCTGGGTAATAAGTACGAGTACAAGGAGCGAACGGATCGAGGCCGCGCCAGGGCTGGCGTGCTCGATGGATTCGCGGATGGGCGTGTGGCGTCGCAACATGTGATCGAGAAAACCACAGCGGTTTTGGCGGTGTCAACCGTGTGGACGCAATTTCCAACAGTTTCGCCTGTATCCAGCGCAAACCCTTGTCCCGCAACGATGGTTACGGGTGAAAGTGTTCCAGTGAATGCAGATTCAAGTATTGAAGATGGGTTTCCGCGCGGATTCGGACGTATCGCGGGTGTCGCACATGACCATTGTCGGATGTGCGCACAGGCAGGCTGCGGCGAATATTCAGGGGCAACCATCCTCAGGAATCTCTTGTGTCCCGACCTCTTGCCCGCGGCCTGCTGGCCGCTGCCCTGCTGTGCGCCCTGCCCACGTTGTCCACGGCCGCTGACCGGGTGACCGGCCGCGACTTTGCGACCCGCTCCGAAGTGATCGCCCCCCATGCGATGGCCGCGACCTCGCAGCCGCTGGCGACCCAGATCGCGCTGGACGTGATGAAGGGTGGCGGCTCGGCGATGGACGCCGCCATTGCCGCCAATGCGGCGCTGGGGCTGATGGAGCCGACCGGCAATGGCATCGGCGGTGACCTGTTCGCGATCGTGTGGGACCCGAAGACGCAGAAGCTGTACGGCTACAACGGCTCGGGGCGCTCGCCGAAGTCGCTGACCCTGGCCGAGTTCCAGCGCCGTGGCCTGAAGGAGATTCCGGCGACCGGACCGCTGCCGGTGTCGGTGCCGGGCGCGGTGGATGGGTGGTTCGCGCTGCATGAGCGTTTTGGCCGCAAGCCGATGGCCGAGAATCTCGCGCCTGCGATCCGCTACGCGCGCGAAGGCCACCCGGTGGCGGAAGTGATTGCGTACTACTGGGACCGCTCGGTGCCGCGCCTGTCGAAGTACCCGGGATTCAGCGAACAGTTCACGATCAACGGCCACGCCCCGCGCAAGGGCGAACTGTGGAAGAACCCGAACCTGGCCAACACGCTGGAGCAGATTGCCCAGGGCGGCCGCGATGCGTTCTACAAGGGTGACATTGCCCGCGCCATCGGCAGCTACTTCAAGGCCAATGGTGGCTACCTGAGCTATGACGACATGGCCAGCCACCATGGCGAGTGGGTGGAGCCGGTCAGCAGCAATTACCGCGGCTACGACGTGTGGGAGCTGCCGCCGAACAGCCAGGGCATCGCCGCACTTCAGATCCTCAACGTGCTGGAAGGCTACGACTTCTCGAAGATCGCGTTCGGCTCCCCCGAGCACGTGCATCTGTTCACCGAGGCGAAGAAGCTGGCGTTCGCCGACCGTGCGCGCTTTTACACCGACCCGGCCTTCCATCCGGCACCGGTGGCCAAGCTGGTGTCGAAGGAATATGCGGCCGAGCGTCGCAAGCTGATCTCGATGGACAAGGCGCTGAAGGAAGTACAGCCGGGCACGCCGAAGCAGCTGCAGGAAGGCGACACCATCTACATGACGGTGGCCGACGCGGACGGCATGATGGTGTCGTTGATCCAGTCGAACTATCGCGGCATGGGCAGCGGCATGGCTCCGCCGGGACTGGGCTTCATCCTGCAGGACCGTGGCGAGATGTTCGTGCTGCAGAAGGATCACCCGAATGGCTATGCACCGGGCAAGCGTCCGTTCCAGACCATCATTCCGGGCTTCGTGACCAAGGATGGGAAGCCGTGGATGAGCTTCGGCGTGATGGGAGGTGCCATGCAGCCGCAGGGCCACGCGCAGATCGTGATGAACATGGTCGACTTCGGCATGAACCTGCAGGAAGCGGGCGACGCACCGCGCATCCAGCACGAAGGTTCCACCGAACCGACGGGCCAGGCCACGGCGATGAGCGATGGTGGCGAGATCAACCTGGAAACCGGCTTCCCGTATGAAACCGTGCGAGCGCTGATGCGCAAGGGCCACAAGGTCACCTTCGCCGACGGCCCGTACGGCGGCTACCAGGCCATCCTGCGCGACCCGGAAACCGGCGTGTACTACGGCGCTTCCGAAAGCCGCAAGGACGGTCAGGCTGCTGGGTATTGAACGCGGCTGACGGCCTGCTGCGTTCTGTGGTCATGCGTTACCGAATGTTGGTGCGGTGAGGGCAGTCGTCTGACGACCGACTCTACCGCTGTCGCCGTTGGCGCGCCCCCTGAGGGGTGGTAGGGTCGGTCGATAGACGACCGCCGTGAACCGCTCAACGTCCGGTAACGCATGAAACCGAATCGAAACGATCCGGCCACCAACACCCCGTCACGAATCCGCCCGCGCCGCCTCATCGCGCGTCTCTTCCTGCGCGGCAATCTCCCGCTCGATCCACGCATCCATCATCCTTCGCGCGCGCTGCGCCCGACGCCGCTGCAGGTTGTATTCCATATCCAACACCCGATACAGCGACACCATCACCAGCAGCATCAGCAAGGCAAAGGGCAGGGCACTGATGGTGATCATTCCCTGCAGCGCATCCAATCCACCGGCCAACAACAGCGCGCCGGCAATCAAGGCGATACAAACGCCCCACGTTACCTTGCGCGACAACGGCGGATCACCCGCCTCATCCGTCGACAATGTCGCCAGCACCAGCACCGCCGAATCTGCCGAAGTCACGAAGAAAATCATCAGCAGGATCAACGCCACCACCGACAGCACCGCCGGCATCGGCAGGCTGTCGAACATGGTGAACAGCACGGTCTCGTAGCCGTTGCTCAATGCCTGCGCCAGATCCACATGGCCGAAGATCTGCGACCACAGCGCAGTGCCGCCGAACACCGAGAACCACAGGAAGCCCAGAATGCTGGGCGCGATCACCACGCCCAGCACGAACTCGCGGATGCTGCGACCCAGCGACACGCGCGCGATGAACGATCCTACGAACGGGGCCCAGGCAATCCACCATGCCCAGTAGAAAATGGTCCAGTCCGCCACCCAGGTGCTGCCTGAGAACGGCGACATGCGCAGGCTCATGGTCACCAGCTGGTTCAGATAGGAACCCACCGTGGTGGTAAAGGTGTCGAAGATGAAACCGGTGGGCCCCAACACCAGCACCAGTGCCAGCAGCGCGGCGGCCAGCCCGAGGTTGATGTTGGACAGCCACTTGATGCCACGGTGAACACCGGTGGTGGTGGAGGCCATATACAGCACGAACGCCACTGCGATCACCGTCAACTGCACGGCGGGCGAGGCCTGGATACCAAAGACACGCTCCAGCCCGGCGGCGATCTGCACGGTGCCGAAGCCCAGTGTGGTGGCCACGCCAATCGCGGTCGCCACCACCGCCGCCACATCGACCACGGTGCCGATCCAGCCACGATGGTGCGCGCCAATCAGCGGCTGTAGCAGGTCACTGATGCGGCCGCGCCCGTTGCGGTTGAACTGGAACCACGCCATCGCCAGTCCGATCAGCGCGTAGATCGCCCACGGATGCAGGCCCCAGTGGAAGAACGCGTAGCGCATCGAGGCGCGCGCTGATTCCATGCTCTGCGGCGGCAATCCCTCCGGCGGCTTGACGAAGTGTGAGATCGGCTCGGCCGCACCCCAGAACACCAGACCGATACCCATGCCGGCGGCAAACAGCATCGACATCCAGCTGGCGTTGGAAAACTCGGGTTCGGCGTCCTCACCGCCAATGCGCAGCGAACCCAGCCGTCCAAAGGCCAGATACATCAGGAAGGAGAGGGTAATGAACACGATCAGCAGATACAGCCAGCCGGCACTTTTGATGATCTGCGCGACGCCACCCTGCACCACGTCATTGAACGGGCCGGGCAGCAGGCCGGCGAGCAGAACGAGCGCAAGCACCAAAGCGATGGAGATGCGAAATACCATGGCGAAATCTCCGTGCAGAAGGCGGGCCGCCGCGTCCGGGCGGGCGGTGGCAGTCTAGCCAGCCATACGTCAGTGCCCTGTTCACGCCGGCCCCGTGGTTGTGGTCCAATACGCCCTGAAGCGGGGGTACCGCGGCCTTTGGCCATGGTTGAGACAGTCCCATCGAACCTGATCCGGCTCATACCGGCGTAGGGAAGCTTCGTATCTGCCGATGCATCGCGCCGCAGGGTCCCCGCACCCGAAGACCGTACGCGTTGCGTCGGCCGTGCGCCGCCGCTTCGTCCTTTCCGTGCATTCCCGCGCGGAAACATTTCCGGACGAGGCCCATGAACGCACAACCTTCCCCCCTTCAGCAGCAGACCCAGGCGCTTTCCGAATCGGTCACCCAGCCGATCTCCGGCTCGCGCAAGGTCCACGTAGCCGGCTCGCGGCCGGACTTGCGGGTACCGATGCGCGAGATCGCGCAAGCGTGCACGCCGGCTGGCTTTGGCGGCGGAGAGAACGCGCCGCTCACGGTGTACGACACCTCCGGCCCCTACACCGACCCCCATGCGCACATCGACCTGTCGAGCGGGCTGGCCGCGCTGCGCGTCGGCTGGGTGGCCGAGCGGGGCGACAGCGCGACGCTGGACCGGCTGAGCTCGGCCTTCGGCCAGTCGCGTGCGCTGGATGCGCGCCTGGACCCGGTGCGCTTCCCGGCCCGGACCACGCCGCGGCGCGCACTGCCTGGTGCCAACGTCACCCAGATGCACTACGCGCGGCGCGGCATCATCACACCGGAAATGGAGTTCGTTGCGATCCGCGAGAACCAGCGACTGGACGAGGTGCCCGATGCGGCGCTGCGCCGCCAGCATCCCGGACAGTCATTCGGCGCGTCGCTGCCGGCACGGATCACGCCGGAATTCGTACGCGAGGAGATCGCGCGCGGTCGGGCCGTCCTGCCTTGCAACATCAATCACCCCGAACTCGAGCCGATGATCATCGGGCGCAACTTCCTGACCAAGGTCAACGCCAACATCGGCAACAGCGCGGTGTCTTCGGGCATCGCTGAAGAAGTGGAGAAGCTGGTGTGGGCGATCCGCTGGGGCGCGGATACGGTGATGGACCTGTCCACCGGCAAGCACATCCACGAGACCCGCGAGTGGATCATCCGCAATTCGCCGGTGCCCATTGGTACGGTGCCGATCTACCAGGCACTGGAGAAGGTGGACGGCCGCGCCGAGGAGCTCAGCTGGGCCGTGTTCCGCGACACGTTGATCGAACAGGCCGAGCAGGGCGTGGACTATTTCACCATCCACGCCGGTGTGCTGAAGGACCTGGTGCCGCTCACCGCGCAGCGTGTGACCGGCATCGTGTCGCGCGGCGGTTCGATCATGGCCAGGTGGTGCCTGGCGCATCAACGTGAGAACTTCCTGTACACGCACTTCGAAGAGATCTGCGAGATCATGAAGGCCTACGACGTCAGCTTCTCGCTCGGTGATGGCCTGCGCCCGGGCTGCCTTGCCGACGCCAATGACGCTGCACAGTTCGGTGAGCTGGAGGCACTCGGGGAACTGACGAAGATCGCCTGGAAGCACGACGTGCAGACGATCATCGAAGGCCCGGGTCACGTGCCGATGCAGCTGATCAAGGAAAACATGGACAAGCAGCTGCGCGAGTGCGGCGAGGCACCGTTCTACACACTGGGGCCGCTCACCACCGACATCGCGCCGGGCTACGACCACATCACCAGTGCGATCGGTGCCGCCATGATCGGCTGGTACGGCACCGCGATGCTCTGCTATGTGACGCCCAAGGAACACCTCGGCTTGCCCAACCGCGAGGACGTACGCGACGGCATGATGGCGTACAGGATCGCCGCGCACGCCGCCGATCTGGCCAAGGGCCACCCCGGTGCGCAGGTGCGCGACAACGCATTGAGCAAGGCCCGCTTTGAGTTCCGCTGGGAAGACCAGTTCAACCTGGGGCTGGACCCGGACAAGGCCCGCGCGTTCCATGACGAGACCCTGCCCAAGGACGCGCACAAGGAGGCGCACTTCTGCTCCATGTGTGGCCCGCACTTCTGTTCGATGAAGATCAGCCAGGATGTGCGCGAGCACGCGGCCGTCATCCCGCCGGGGCCGGTTCCGGGCTAATCTCCGGCCCATACACACCGGGGCGGAGGGGCGATGGGCATTGCACGGACCACCAAGTGGCTGGCCATCGCCCGCCGGCACCCCTCCGCCTGGCTGCTCGCCGTGCAGCTGCTTGGGGTGCTGCTGTATCCGGCCATGGACGAGTCCGGAGCCAGTCGCGCGCTGTTTGGCGCGTTCGGCATCGCCGTGCTCGGGCTGGCCCTGTGGGTCGTGCGGCGCAGCCCGCTCGGCATGTGGCTGGCGTTGCTGTTGGCGATTCCGTCGGTGATCTTCTCGGTCACCGGCGCGCTGCTGGGGCGACCGGCGCTGGTCACGACCGCACAGCTGCTGGAGTCACTGCTGTACTTCTACACCGCCGGCAGCCTGATCGCCTACATGCTGCAGGACCACAAGGTGACCCGCGACGAGCTGTTGGCGGCCGGTGCCACCTTCACCTTGCTGGCGTGGGGATTCGCGTTTGCCTTTGCAGTGTGCCAGCAGTGGTTCCCTGGCAGTTTTCTCGCCACCAGCGAAAGCGAACTGCGCACCTGGATGGAGCTGCTTTATCTGAGCTTCAGCTTGTTGTCCGGGGTGGGCTTGAGTGATGTGGTGCCGGTGCATCCGCAGGCACGTGCACTGGTGATGCTGGAACAGTTCGCAGGCGTGATGTACGTAGCGCTGGTGGTGTCGCGGCTGGTCGGTCTGACCATGCTTCGGCGTGCACGAAGCTGAATCCACGTTAATAAGAAACTGAATGCCACATAAAAATTTCGCGCCCGAAGGCGCGAATGGTGCAGCAGATTATGGGTTTTCGTCGGCGAGAGAGAGCCTGATGTTGTCCGCGCGCACAGGCGCAGTTAACCGTCATAGGCTAGTATTCGCGCCCTTCGGTGTATTTGCGTGATGCAGCTATGCCGTTTGCGGAATCTGGCGGTTCGTTGATCAGCACATGATTGGATGAAGGCTGCGTTCCTGTTGTCACAGTTGTTTTGCGTACTACTGGAATGATCAGCCCCGCGAGTGAGACAACCCCGGCCGATGTGATCCTGATCGGCGACTGCACGGTCACGCTGTCGCTGCGTGAAGTGGTCGTGCCCGGCGCACGTCGTCCGCGTCGTCTCACACCGAAGGCGCTGGGCGTGCTCAAGGCATTGATGCGGGTCCCTGGCGCGGTGGTCAGCCGCGACGAACTGTTCGCTGAGGTATGGCCGGATACGTTACCGACCAACGACGTGCTGACCCAGGCGGTCACCCAGTTGCGCAAGGCGTTCGCCAGCGACGACGACGCGGGTGTTGTGTATATCGAAACCATCGCCAAGACCGGTTATCGGTTGGTGCAGCCGGTCAGCAACGCGCCGCCGGTGGCAGCAGGCGAGAGCGACGCTGCGGCTTCCGATGCGGTCCCGGAGTCTGCCTGGGTGCCGCGTCCGCGCAGCCTGTGGCGGCGCACGCGGCGCTACGTCTATCTGGCGATTGGCCTGGCAATGGCTGTTGCGTTGCTGGTAATGGCGGCGCTGCTGAGCCAGCGCAGTGCCCCGTCCGCCAACGGCGGCGTGCTGGAGGACGGCAGTCGCGTGGTCGGCAGCCCGCCGCGCCCGTACCGCCTGATCACCGCCACGGCGGGCTTTGAAACCTATCCCACGGTCTCGCCGGACGGTTCGCAGGTCGCCTACGAGGCCGAGAATGCGAATCAGGATGGCAGCAACGTCCGTCTGCAGACCTCGGGTAACGCGCCCGCGCGCCTGCTCACCGACACGCCGGCCGGATATGCGGACCGCTTCCCGAACTGGTCGCCGGACGGCCGCGAGATCGCCTTCGCGCGGTTCGGCCCGGAAGGCAGTTGTGAGGTGCTGCTGGCCAGCGCGACTGGTGGCGCGATCCGCCATCTGACCCGCTGTGACGGCACCGAGCTGCTCAGTTTTGACTGGACCCCGAACGGCCGCGGCATGGTGTTCGGCTCCATGGCGGGGCGCTATGCGCACCGCGGGATCCGTGTGCTGGACATTGCCAGCGGGCAGTGGACGGCCCTGCAGTACCCCGTCGCTGCCGACAGCTTCGATTACGCACCGCGCTTCTCGCCCGACGGGCGCTGGATCGTGTTCGTGCGCAACCCGCAGATCGGTGACCTGTGGCGCATGCCCGCCACCGGTGGCACGCCCGAGCAGCTCACCAATGACCTGGCCGAGATCCGCGGCTGGGCCTGGCGTGGTGACAGCCGGCACATCGTGTTCGGGCGGCGCGTGGACAGCGAGTCGCGGCTCTACGAACTGGATACCCAGACCCGCACGCTGCGCGATGTGGGCGTGGACGACGCCGAATCGCCCGCGTTGGCCCGGCACACCAACCTGTTGGCGTTCGTGCACCGCCGACCGCAGTTCGGCCTGTTCCGCGTGCCGATCACGAACGGTAAGCCCGGCACGCCGGAACGCCTGTTCCCGTCCAGCGGGCGCGATGCCCAGCCGATGCTGGCTCCGGATGGCAGGCAACTGGTGTTCACCTCGGACCGCTCCGGCAGCTTCGGCCTGTGGTGGGCCGACCTGACCCGGCCGGATTCACTGCGGCCGGTGGAAGGCCTGCGCCCGGAGACCCGTCAGGCCCCCGACTGGTCCCCCGACAGCACCCGGCTGCTGGTGTCTGGACGTGATGCGCAGGCACGACCCGTGATCTACGAGGTGTCGCCGCGCGACGAGCAGGTGGTGGCGTTGCCGGTGCCGGTGGCGCAACCGTTGCAGGCCTTATATGCCGGCGACAGCGAGCATGTGCTGGTGGTGGAGCGTGACCGCGACGAGCGGCTCAGGCTCTCGTTGTTTGACCGGCGTCCCACGCCGTGGCGCTTGCTGGGGCAGATCGACGGCGTCTCGCAGGCGCGCTTCGACCCGGCCGGGCAGCGCGTGCTGTTCACCCGGCTGTCGGCCGGCGGCCTCTGGTCGGCCGACGCCCGGCTGACCCCGGACAGCATCCGCCAGGTCAGTGAAGACCGGCCCACCCGCTGGCGCTACCGCGCCTGGGCCGTGGCGCGCAATGGCAACCTGGACTACCTGTCCAACCGCGCCGACTGCGCGACCGGTTTCGCCCGCATCACCGACACCGGTCCCGCCACGGAGTACTGCCTGGACCCCGACCGGCTGAGCACCGCCAACGGATTCAGTGCGCAGCCCGATGGCAGTGCCCTGTACCTGCCGCTGGCGGTGGCCGACGGGGCCGATATCGGGGTGATGACACTGCCGGAAAGCCCCCGGCCGATGTTCCTCTCGGTTTCCAACTTGTTGTTCTGGAAGGGAAAGTAGCTTTCGTAGTTCTTTCGTGAAGGCGTCGTGACGATTTCGGATGAAACTCGTTGATCCTTCCTGACGCAAATCGCCTGACTTGGCAAAACGGTGGCCCCGTAACGGCAAACCCCCGGTGCAGTCATGCGTCAGCTTTCCCTGGCCGATCGAGGCCAATCGCTCAACCTCGAGAAGATCGTCGACGACGGTCCGCTGCCGACCTGCCTGGGCGTGGCCCGGCTGGGCAGCCTGCAGACCGCCGGCACCACCTTCACCGTGTGGATGCAGCTGCGCGGCAGCGCCTGGGTGGAGTCGAAGGAAGGCAAGTTCCGGCTGCGTCAGCGTGAGTGGATCGCTTTCGAGAAGGAATCCAAGCCGATGATCCAGGCGGGCCGCGATGGTCTGTGCATCGGCCTGAGCCTGACCCCGGACGCGCTGCGCGCACTGGGCGAGCTGGCCGACTGCAGCCTGTACGCCGGTCGCGGCAGCATGAGCCGCAGCGAAGTGCGCGTGGCCCTGCGCCTGTGGCGCGACGCCCTGGCCAGCGGCCAGCCGGCGCAGGCGCTGCGCCCGGTGCTGCTGCACCTGGCTTCGCTGCAGCGGGCGCTGGCCAACGGCGTGCAGCGGTGCCCGGGGCGTTCGCGCATCCGCAAGCGCCAGGTGTTCGGCCGCATGCAGCGCGCCCGGCTGTACCTGGAAGGCAACAGCCACCGCGTGGTGCGCATCGGCGAGCTGGCCGAGTTGACCAACTTCAGCAGCTGGTACCTGTCCAAGACCTTCCAGAGCCTGTACGAGGAAAGCCCGCAGTCGTTGTCGGCACGTCTGCGCCTGGAGCGTGCCGCCGACCTGCTGCGCGATACCGACATGATGATCGGAGAAGTGGCCGCCGCCAGCGGTTTCGACAACTGCTGCAGCTTTGCACGTGCCTTCCGCGCGCGTTACGGTCAGTCGGCGTCGGGCTTCCGCGAGACCGGCGGAATTGTCCCGCCAAAGTCAGCAAAGTCTTCGGTGGCATCGCGCAAATAATTAACCGCAACGCAATCGTAACTTTCCGAGGCGGTTTAACACGCTACTAACGTACCTTGGAGAGAAGAATGAATTTCCGTACTCCCGCAGTGCGCCTCGGCCTGCTGCCGGCCGGCATTGCCCTGGCGCTCGCGCCGAGCTTCGCCTCGGCGCAGGAAGCTGCAGCGGGCACCACTGACCTGGATCGCATCTCGGTCACCGGCTCGCGTATTCGCGGTGCCAACATGGAGACCCAGCAGCCGATCCTGACGATGACCCGTGAAAACCTGGAAAAGCAGGGTTTCTCCAGCGTCGCCGACGTGCTGAACAACCTGACCTCGGCCGGCTCGCCGGCAATTTCCCGTTCGGAGTCGCTGGCTTCGGGCGAGAACGTGGGCGGCTACTACGTCGACATCCGTAATCTGGGCGCACAGCGCACCCTGGTGCTGATGAATGGCAAGCGCCTGGGTGCCACCACTGCCGGTTACCAGGATCTGAGCCAGATCCCGATGTCGGCTGTTGAGCGCATCGAGATCCTGAAGGACGGTGCATCGTCCATCTATGGTTCCGACGCCATTGCCGGCGTGGTCAACGTGATCACCCGCAAGAACTTCGACGGCGGTGAAGTCAACGTCTACTTCGGTCAGTACGACGAAGGCGACGGCAAGAACCAGCAGTACTCGATGACCCTGGGTCACTCGGGCGAGCGCGGCAGCATGACCCTGTCGGCCGAATACTCCAAGCAGGATCCGGTGTGGGCGAAGGACCGTTGGTACAGCCGTGATGGCGGCCGTGGTCCGAACTCGACCCCGAACGACTGGAGCTCCATCAGCCAGAACGGCAGCTGGTGCAACCCGCGCGTGGTCGATTGTGCCGACACCGAAACTGCTGTGTGGCAGACCCTGAACGCCGGCGGCAACCCGAACAACCCGGCTGACTACCACACCCTGACCCCGGAAGAATTCGCCAACTCCAACCAGCAGATGAGCCTGCTGACTGGCGTTGAGCGCAAGTCGCTGTACGTCAACGGCACCTACGACTTCACCGACACCATCAGCCTGAACACTGATGTGCTCTACAACGAGCGCAACACCTTCCAGCAGATCGCCGGATACCCGTTCCAGTCCAGCGACTTCGGTGCCCTGTCGGCTGACAGTGCCTTCAATCCGACCGCCGTCAATGGCGTCGGTGGTACCGACATCAACTTCCGTCGCCGCCTGTGGGAAGTGCCGCGCACCACCGACAGCCAGCTGAAGACCCTGCGCTTCGCGCCGACCGTCAGCGGCTACTTCGAGTTCGCCGGCAAGACCTTCGATTGGGACGTTGGCGCGCTGTGGAACCGTAACGAGTCGATCAAGTCGAACTACGGTGACATGAGCCTGATCGCTTCCGACCAGGCCCTGGGTGCTTCCTTCATCAATGCACAGGGCGTTGCCCAGTGCGGCACCGCTGCCAACCCGGTCCCGCTGGGTGACTGCCGTCCGTGGAACCCGCTGCTGCCTTACGGCGTGGCTGGCCAGGGTTCGCTGGCTGACCCGGAACTGCAGGACTTCCTGTTCCCGACCTACACCACCCGTGGTGTTTCCAAGACCACCAGCTTCACCGCCAACCTGGCTGGCTCCATCGTGACCCTGCCGGCCGGCGACCTGGGCTTCGCCATGGGCGTCGAGCACCGCAAGGAAGAAGGCAGCTACGTGCCGGACGCCTTCGCGCAGTCCGGCATGTCCACTGGCCTGGGCCAGAAGCCGACCCGTGGTGAGTACGATCTGAACGAGGTCTACCTCGAACTGAACGTGCCGATCCTGGCTGACATGGCGTTCGCCAAGGAACTGACCCTGAACGTTGCCAGCCGTTACTCGGACTACAGCAACTTCGGTGGCACCACCAACAGCAAGTTCGGTCTGACCTGGCGTCCGATGGACGAGCTGCTGGTCCGCGGCACCTACGCCGAAGGCTTCCGTGCTCCGACCATCAGCGACCTGTACGGTGGCCTGAGCTCGAGCTTCGAGCGCTACATCGATCCGTGCGGTGTGGGTGCTCCGGGCAGTGTCGCCGGCAGCGCAGCGTGCATCAACGGCGGTGCACCGGCCAACTACGCCCAGCTGGGTCAGGGTGGCGAAGCCTGCCGTACCCTGCCGTGCCAGTCGGGTGATCAGTTCATCTCGGGTGCCAACCCGAACCTGAAGCCGGAAACCTCCAAGAGCAAGACCATCGGTCTGGTCTGGAGCCCGCGCTGGGTGCAGGGTCTGGACGTCTCGCTGGATTGGTACCGCTACGAGATCAGCGACATGATCATCGAAGACAGCGTCGACCGTATCCTGCGTGACTGCTACGTGCTGGGTAACAGCGAGCGCTGCAGCAGCGTGACCCGTGCCGCCGATGGCCACATCAGCGCCATCACCTACGGCACCGCCAACCTCGGCAAGATGGACACCGAAGGTTACGACCTGGGCATCAAGTACCGCCTGCCGGAACTGGCTATTGGCCAGTTCAACATCGATTGGCAGACGAGCTACCTGTCCAAGTACGACGAGTCGGCACAGAACGCGGCTGGTCAGGACATCATGATGGGCCGCGTTGCCCAGGATGCCCTGTTCCGCGTCCGTTCGAACCTGAACGTCAACTGGTCGCTGGGTGACTTCGGCGTCAGCTACACCGCGCGTTACTACTCGGGCATGAACGAGGACTGCATCTCGATCGGCTGCACCAACCCGGATCGCTATGCGTACGGTGAAAAGGCTCCGCTGCGTGAAACCGGTGCCAACACCTTCCACGACCTGCAGGTCAGCTACAAGGCTCCGTGGGATGCGACCATTGCTGTCGGCGCGAACAACGTGTTCGACCACAAGGGTCCGCTGATGTACTCGGCTCCGAACTCGAACTTCGCCTACTACGGCGGTTTCGACATCGGTCGCTTCCTGTACATGAAGTACACCCAGCGCTTCTGATCCTTTGAAGCCTTGGTAAGTTGAAAGAGAAGGGCGGGCCGCAAGGTCCGCCCTTCTTCTGTTCGTAGAGCCGGGCTTGCCCGGCTGCTCTTTGCGGATGCCACAAACAAAAAATGGCGCGCCTTGCGGCACGCCATTTTTCATCAGGGTGTACCGACCAACGTTCGGTACCTACCCACGTAATCGTTGATGTGTACCGACCAACGGTCGGCACCTACCCGCCTGATCGCGGTGCGATCAGGCTTCCGCCGCCACCAGCCCCATCAGGCCATTGGCGTGGTCGCGCCACTGCGGCAGCTTGGCCAGCACGCCGGCGCGCTGCAGGTATTCCTCGTCGACCGGGTCGCCGTTGACCAGCGCCAGTGCCACGTGCACCGCACCGGTCACCCAGAAGCTGCGGGTGTTGGAGCGCTGCGGCTGCAGGTGGAAGGCCACCGCTTCGATGATCGGCATCGGCAGGCCCCACAGGCCCAGCAGATAGGCACCGGCCTCGGCATGGCCCGGACGCAGGTCGCCGTCGCTGGCCGGTTCGGTACGCTCGTTGCGTACGCCCGGCAGCAGCAGGCCGATGTCGGCCAGCAGGGCGGCAGTGGCACCCAGTTCGGCGCTGGATTCCGGCAGCAGCTTGGCGGCCAGGCGCGAAGCCATCAGCGCGCGCTGCTGCAGCGAGTTGCGTTCGCCCACCGACAGCGGCGAGGCCGAGAACACCTCGCTGGCCAGCACCAGGTCGCGCAGGGTCGACAACCCCAGACGGTTCACCGCCGAGCGCAGGTCGGAAATGGTGCGGCCGCTGTTGTAGAACGCCGAGTTGGACAGCTGCAGCACCTTGGCGGCGATGGCCGGGTCGGCCGACACCAGCTTGGCGATGTCTGCGGTATCGGTGTCGTCGTCGTGTTCCAGTGCCTGGGTCAGGCTCAGGTACAGGTGCGGCGGCGACGGCAGCTTTTCGATCCGGCCAATGGCGCTGCGCAGGCGCTCGCTGTCCAGCAGTTCCCGCAGTTCTTCCAGGCTGGTCAGTGCTTCGAGCAGGACTTCCGGGGCCAGTGGCAGCGGCAGGAACCGGTGCGCCACGCCGATCAGGCGGGCCGGCGGCGGGCGGTTGCCCTGGGCCGCTTCCACCAGCGCAATGCGGATGGTTTCCGGCCGCAGTGTGCGGATCTGACCCAGCAGCGTGGTGGCGGTGAGGTCCGGCAGGGCCGGGCAGGCAATCACGGCGTCCACGGGCGTGGAGGCCACGATGCTCATGGCCGACTGGCCATCGGCCGCAGTCACCGGCTGCCACTCTTCCCCAAGATCGGCAATGAATTCGGTCAGCTCAGCCGACAGGCTGGCTTCGTCCCCAACAAGCAGAATACGCACGACACAATCCCCTGATTGACCACGGTGAAACGCACCGTGGACGGTGTATCTGACGCAATGTACCTAATCCGGCGCAAATAGTGATGTGCCGCATGCAGAAAACGTGATCGCCATCGCTCCGGTGACCCGCACCGGAGCGTGGCCGTTCAGGCTCAGGCCTGGCCGTCGAGGTAACGCTGGTGGGCGTCCTTCAGGATCTGCTTGGCTTCGGCCGCGCCGCCCCAGCCGTCCAGCTTGACCCACTTGCCCTTTTCCAGGTCCTTGTAGTGCTCGAAGAAGTGGCCGATGCGCTCCAGCCAGTGGCTGGACACCTGCTCGATGTCTTCCACGTGGGCGTAGCCGCTGAAGATCTTCGCCACCGGCACGGCCAGGATCTTCTCGTCACTGCCGGCTTCGTCGCTCATCTTCAGCACGCCAACCGGACGGCAGCGCACCACCGAACCCGGAACCAGCGGCAGCGGCAGCACCACCAGCACGTCGGCCGGGTCGCCGTCGCCGCACAGGGTGCTCGGCACGTAGCCGTAGTTGCAGGGGTAGCGCATCGGGGTGGAGAGGATGCGGTCGACGAAGATCGCGCCGGTTTCCTTGTCCACTTCGTACTTCACCGGCTCGGAATCCTTCGGGATCTCGATGATGACGTTGATTTCTTCCGGCGGGTTCTTGCCGGGCGAGACGAGTTCCAGACCCATGGTGTGCTCCGAGAGGGGGATGTTGGCGTAAGACCGCCCATTTTATGCCTTTGCCGCCCGCCGTGCAGGTAGGCCCTGGCCGACCCCGAACTCCGGTTTTTCCCGGGGCGCGAATTCGGCCTGCTCTGATCGCGCCCGGCCGGCCCGGGCGCGCACTGTGAGCGCTGGCGCACTGATGCGCCGGATGGCCCAAGGAGCCTGTCATGACCCGATTCCACCGTCCGCTGGTTGCTGTTGCTGCTGGCTTGTTGCTGTCCCCGCTGCTGGCGGGCCACGCCACAGCGGCCGAAGGCAACCCCGGCCCGGCATTCGTCGACCTGGTTGACTACCCGACCTACTACGCCCAGGGGGCTGCGTTCCACGATCTGCGCCGGCGGCTGCGGGACGGGTTCGACGATGTCTGCATGGACACCATCTGCGAAGGCGAATTCACCGACTACCAGGCCCTGAAAATGCGCTGTGCGGTCGAGACCGCCAGCGGCATGGTGACCGAGTGCCGCTGGGCTTTCGCCGCCAGCGAGCTGGAGGTGGACCCGGCCAGTGGGCGGGTGGGCGGCCAGCAGCCACGCTGGCTGTGCGCGCTGCCGATTCCGGCCGGCACTACGGTACCGGCGTTCTTCGCGGCGCTGGCGGGGCCGCGGGCCATCTTCCAGCAGCTGCCCGGAGCCACGCAGTCGGTGTTTGAAGCGGTTTCCGAATGCCTGGGTGGCACGGGCGATCGCAGCCGTGCGGCAGAGCAGGGGCAGGCCGGTTAGCCTGTCGGCATGGATGCCCTGTTGACCGCTGCGGCGCGGAACCTGGCGGCTGGCGACGTGCTGGCCGCCCTGGGCAAAGTGTCCCTGCGTTCGGACCCACCGGCACTGGCGCTGCGCGGTATCGCCATGGCCCAGCTGGGTGAACTGGCCCGCGCCCGGGCGCTGTTACGGCAGGCGCATAGGGCGTTTGGACGCAGCGAAGGCGTAGCCCGGGCCCGTTGCGTGGTCGCCGACGCTGAAATCGGATTGGCCCTGCGCGAGCTGGGCGGGTCATCCACTGCGTTGCTGGCCGCCGCCCGTCGGCTGGATGCCGCGCAGGACAGCGCCAACGCGCTGCAGGCCTGGCTGATCCTGGCGCGGCGGGCCCTGCTGCTGGGGCGCGGCGCGGACGCGACGGCGGCGCTGGACCATGTGCAGGGCCAGCTGCTGCCGCCCGCGCTGGCCGCCATGGCGGCATTGACCCGGGCCACGCTGGCGGCGCGGGCCCTGCAGATTCCCCAGGCGGAGCAGGCGCTGCAGGAGGCCACGCAGGCAGCACAGAAATCGGGCATTGCCGCCCTGCAGGAAGAGGTGTCGCAGGCCCGCGCGGAGCTGCGCAAGCCTGCCGCGCGCTGCGTCGGGATAGCCCTGGACCTGCAGCAGGTGCGCGCGCTGCTGGATGGGCCGCACTGTGTGGTCGACGGCTGCCGACGAGGCGTGTGGAACGCCGGACGCTGGCAGTCGCTGGCGCGGCGTCCGCTGCTGTTCGCGCTGCTGCGTGCGCTGGGTGCGGCATGGCCGGAGCCCGCGTCACGCGATGCGCTGATCGCGTCGGTGTTCCGCACGCGGGACGGGGATGACACGCATCGTGCGCGCCTGCGGGTGGAGATCGGGCGGCTGCGGAAGCTGCTGCCCGAGGGTGTGACCGTGGCCAGCGCAGGCGACGGCTACCGGCTGGAGATGGCTGAAGGCAGGCGCGTGGCGGTGCTTGATCCGCCCTTTGACGATGCATCCGCTGCGGTGGCGGCACTGCTGGCTGACGGCGCGGCCTGGTCCAGCTCGGCGCTGGCATTGGCGCTGGGCATCAGCCAGCGCGGCGTGCAGCGGGCGCTGGCCGACCTGCAGGCGCAGAGACGGGTGCGCGCCAGCGGGCAGGGCCGCACGCAACGCTGGCGGGCGCTGCCGCTGACCGGATTCACGACGATCTTGTTACTCCCCAGGCTGCTGCCAGGGGACTAGTGTCCGCAGCAGGCCCCCATTCCGAGGGACCAGGAGCGATGCCATGAACCGTGCCACCCCATCCGCCACCGCCATGCATGACGCTGAAGTGCTTCGCCAGTACGGCCCCTTCGACGGTGCTGACGCCATCCACGGCGTGAGCTTCGACGGCCAACAGGTGTGGGCCGCCACCGGCCCGGCGCTGGTGGCCTTCGACCCTGACAGCGGCACGCCGGTGCGCTCGCTGGCGGTGCCCTGCGACGCCGGCACCGCCTTCGACGGCACCCACCTGTACCAGATCGCCGAAGCCCGCATCGACAAGATCGACCCCCACAGCGGCCAGGTGCTGGCCTCCATCCCTGCACCGGGGGGCGGCACGGATTCCGGCATGGCCTGGGCCGAAGGCTATCTGTGGGTGGGGCAGTATCGCGAGCGCCGCATCCACCAGGTCGAACCGTCCACCGGCAAGGTGCTGCGCACGATCGAGTCCGACCGTTTCGTCACTGGGGTGACCTGGGTGGATGGTGAACTCTGGCATGGCACCGACGATGGCGAACGCAGCGACATCCGCCGCATCGACCCGGCCGATGGTGCGGTGCTGGAACGGCTGGTGATGCCGGAAGGCATGCATGTCAGCGGGCTGGAGTCGGACGGCGGGCAGTTGTTCTACGCCGGCGGCGGGCGCAGCGGCAAGGTGCGTGCGGTGCGTCGCCCGGGAGCTTAACGTGACGCATTCGCATTGGGCCGCTACCATGCGGCATGTCCTCCAATGCCTCGACCCTGACCGAACTGCTGATCCGCGAACGGCCGGCGTTGCTGCGCCTGGTGCAGCGGATCCTCGGCGGTGATGGCAGTGCCGAGGACGTGATCCAGTCGGTGTGGTTCAAGGCGCGTGGGGTCGGCAACGACCTCTGCATCGACAACCCGCGTGCCTACTTGTACCGGCTGGCCAGCAACCTGGCCACCGATCACGGCCGCGAGCGCACCCGGCGCGCGCGGCTGCTGGCAGAGCAGCATCTGTGGGGGCCCGACGAAGTGCTCTCCACCGAAGAGCAGGCGATGGCCCAGGACGAACTGCAGCGGGTATTGGCGGCGGCCGAGCATCTGCCCGAACCCACCCGCACCATCTTCCGTCTCAACCGCCTGCAAGGGCTGACCCAGGCGGAAATCGCGCGGCGTCAGGGGGTGTCGGTCACCACCGTCGAGAACCATGTGCGTGCCGCGCTGCAACGGCTGGCCTGGGCGCGGCAGGGGCGTTGAGCCGATGTCCCCTTGGGGAAGGCGTGGGCGCAATCGTCATGAGACGAGAGCCCGCGTGCCGGCTACCATGCCGGACTGCGACTGACCCCGCCGCCACTGCCAGCCATGCGCCCGCCCGAATCGACACCCGCACCGCCGCTTGCCTCCGACCCGCCTGCCGAACAGGCGCGGGCCTGGATTGCATGGCTGGCGTCCGGTGCGGTGGATGCGCCGCGGATGGAAGACTTCGAACGCTGGCTGGCGGTACCCGGGCACCGGCGAGCGTTTGAGTACGAACGCCAGTTATGGCGGGTGCTGGGGCCGCCTGCTGCGGAAGACACCCACGCCGCGCCCCGCCCCGGCCGCCGTCGCGCCCGCTGGGCGATGGCCGCCGCGGCCGCGCTGGCGCTGCTGTGGGTGTCGCCGGAAGCGTGGCTGCGCCTGCGCGCCGACCACCGTACCGACACCGCCATTGCCACAGTGGCGTTGCCTGATGGCAGTGCGGCCGTGCTCGACGCCGATTCGGCCATTGCCGTGGACTACAACGACAGCCAGCGCACGGTACGCCTGCTGCGCGGGCGGGTCTGGTTCAAGGTGGCTCCCGGCCATCCGCAGCCGTTCCGCGTGCTGGCCCAGGGCGGCGTGGTGGAAGACATCTCCACTGTCTTCGCGGTCACCACCGGTGCCGGCGGCGTACAGGCCGAAGTGGAGCAGGGCCAGGTCAGGGTGGCCGCGCAGACCGACGCAGGATGGACCTATCTGCTGGCCGGACAGCGTGCCGCTTTTACCCGTGGCGGCGTGGTGCAGCGCCAGCCCGACCTGGCACCGGACCGCATCGCGGCCTGGCGCGAGGGCGAACTGCTGCTGGATGCCACGCCGGTGGCCGATGCGGTCACGCAGATTGCGCGCTACCGCGACGGAGCCACCTTCGTGCAGGGCGATCTTTCCGCCTTGCCTGCGGTGAACGCCGCGCTGCGCGTGGACCAGCCCGAGCAGGCGCTGGACGCGCTGGCCGCAACCGCAGGATTACAGCTGACCCGGTTGCCGCTGGGCGCGGTGATCGTGCGCGTTGGCACGCCGGCAGAAAAACCGGCGCAGTGAGCCCACTGCGCGCATCGGGCGCGATTCCCCTTGGGGAACTTCCATCGCCGTGCGTCTTACCTCCCGAACGTACCCGCCGCCGCCACGTACTTCGCAGCGCCCGCCCATTCCGCGGGAATGCCGCCTGAGCGGCTTGTCTCACTTACAGGTTTCAACATGTCTCTTGTTTCCCGCCGGGGCCTGCGTCCGTCCCGACTCTGCAGTGCGTTGCTTGCCGCCGGTTTGATCACCACCGTGGCATACCCGGCCCTGGCGCAGTCGCCTGACACCTCCGCGTTGACTGCCACCCATCGCTTCGACATTCCCGCCCAGCCGCTCGCGGACGCGCTGCGCAGCTACATGCGCCAGTCCGGCGTGCAGGTGGCTTACCCGGCCGCGCTGGCCAATGGCATCACCTCGAGCGCGGTCAACGCCGAGCTGGATGCGCAGTCGGCGCTGGCGCAGCTGCTGCTGGGCAGCGGGCTGGCCCCGCGTCCGGTTGGCGCAGGTGCGATCACCCTGGAACGCGCACCGCAGGCCACGCGCACCGACGGCGTGACCGTGACCCAGCCGCTGCGCGTGGCCGGTGACACCCTGCCCACCGGCACTGCGCTGGACACGGCACGCACGCTGGACACCTATCGCGCCACCGGTTCCAGCGTATATGTGCCGCGTGCCACCATCGAGCGCTTCCGTGGCACTTCCACCGCCGACATCGTCAAGGGCGTGGTGGGCGTGACCGCCGGTGATCCGCGCACCGCCAACGCGCTGGATCTGAACATCCGCGGCATCCAGGGCCAGAGCCGCATTCCGGTGATCATCGATGGCGGCCAGTCCACCATGGACACCTACCGGGGCTACGCCGGGCAGTCGCAGCGCACCTATCTGGATCCGGACCTGATCAGCAGTTTCACCGTCACCAAGGGCCCCAGCCTGGGCGCGAATGCCTCTGGCGGCATTGGCGGCGTGGTGGAAATGGATACGCTGAAGCTGGACGACGTGGTGCGCGAAGGCCAGGACAGCGGGCTGCGCGTGCGCAGTGGCATCTCCAGCGGCAGTGCGCGTGACCTGCCGGCCTACGAAGGCGAGCCGGGCACCAACCGCGACAGCCTCGGCGGGCAGTTCTTCAACATCGCCGGTGCAAAACACTGGGACCGTTTCGACCTGGTGGCGGCCTACGCCTGGCGCGACACCGGCAACTACTACGCCGGCAAGCACGGTTACGACGACTTCCCGCAGACCCGCCGCACCCTGGCTCCGTTGAATCCGCCGAACACCGAGGTCTTCAACACCTCGTCCAAGTCCAACTCGGTACTACTCAAAGGCACCTGGCGCATCGATGACGCGCAGACCCTGGAAATGGGTTACCGCAACTACAGCGGCCGCCAGGGCGAGATCATGGCCTCGCAGATCATCCGCGTGAACCGTGACCGCGTGCCGCAGTGGGAGCCGGGCAGCGTCGATCTGGACGCCTACAACCTGCGTTACCGCTTCGCGCCGGGCAACGACGCCGTCGATCTGAAGGCCAACCTCTGGTACACCAACGCCGACAGCCTGATGTACAACGGCCTGACCGGCATCACCCCGTGGTACTTCGACCGCCGCACCGAGTGGTATGACGGCCCGACCTTCAATGAAAACCCGGGCTACAAGGACGCGTACCGCAACAGCATGAACCAGGAACGGTTCGGTCTGGACGTGTCCAACACCACGCTGCTGCTGACCGACGCCGCCGGCTTGCTCACCTTTGACTATGGCCTGTCTTTCAGCAATGAGGACGTGGGCCCGGGCAAGAACGCGCCGATCATGTTCGATGACCTGATCAACAACCGCTTCCTGCGCAATGCGCAGCGCAAGGAGTACAGCGCGGTGGCCTCGATGCGCTGGCAGCCGGATGACCACTGGGACGTGCTGCTGGGCGGCCGATTCAACCGGGTCAGCATCCACGACCGCAACCGCCTGGCCACGGTGACCGAGGAATCGGTGATCGGCCAGTACCGCTACACCCAGCTGCTCAACGGCAACCCGGCGCTGCCGGCGTGGCGCGCCAAGCGGATTGCCATGCTCAACTGGTACCCCGATGCGAACGGGCAGTTCACCGAGGCCTCGCTGCTGGCGTCGCCTTACGAAAAGGGCACCGTGGCCGACATCGCCGGCTGGAACTTCCATGACAATCCGGACACCGAAGACCTGATCGCGCCCACCGCGTGGAGCTGGTCGCAGCCGATCAGGCGCACCGACAACGCCTTCATGCCGACCGCCAGCGTGACCTACCGTTTCAACGAGGACACGATGGTGTACGTGAAGTACGCCGAAGGTGTGAAGCTGCCCAGCCTGTTTGAAAGCACGTTGGGCCTGTTCACCGCGGCCAAGCCGGTGGACGGCGAGCTCAAGCCCGAACGCGCCGCGACCTGGGAAGTGGGGGCGAGCACGGTGCTGCACGGGGTGTTCGCGGATGGCGACCATGCCGCGTTCAAGCTGGCGTACTTCAACACCCGCATCGATGACCTGATCACCCGCGATTACCGCACGCTGTCGGCCGGGTACATCCGCAACATCGACCGCTTCAAGGTGTCGGGGCTGGAGTTCCAGAGCACCTACGACGCCGGCAAGGTGTTTGCCGACCTGTCAGGCCACTACTATTTCGAGGCCAAGACCTGCGCGCCGGACATCGCAGCCGAACGTCGTGCCTATGGCGTGCAGCGGAAGATCGCCGAGCTGGCCGCGACGCCGGACTGTGTGGATGGTGGTTTCGAGGGGTCGTACAGCAACACCCAGAATCCGCCGAAGTACACGGTGAACTTCACCCTGGGTTCGCGCCTGTTCGACGAGCGGTTGAGCTTCGGTACCCGCGTGGTGCACAACGCCGGTCCGATCAGCAAGCTCGACAAGGAGTGGAATGTCGGGTTGTCGGCGATCCAGCAGCTGTATCAGCCGGCCACCATTGTGGATGTGTTTGCCAGTTGGCAGGCCAGTCAGAAGTTGGCGCTGGACTTCAACGTGGACAATCTGACGGATCGGTATTACCTGGATCCGCTGGCGCTGGGCGTGGTGCCGGCCCCGGGGCGGGTGATGCGATTGGCGTTGACGTACCGGTATTGAGCCGGGGTGACGGGCATGCCTTGACGGGCATGGCCGTCACTATGCGGTGTGTTCCCGGGATGACGGGCATGGCCCGTCACTACGCGGTGTGTTCCCGGGATGACGGGCATGGCCCGTCACTACGCGGTGTGTCCCCGGGATGACGGGCATGGCCCGTCACTACGCGGTGTGTCCCCGGGATGACGGGCATGGCCCGTCACTACGCGGTGTGGCTTCCGGGATGACGGGCATGGCCCGTCACTACGCGGTGTGTCCCCGGGATGACGGGCATGGCCCGTCACTACGCGGTGTGTTCCCGGATGGCGGGCATGGCCCGTCACTACGCGGTGTGGCTTCCGGGATGACGGGCATGGCCCGTCACTACGCGGTGTGCTTTTCGTAGAGCCGGGCTTGCCCGGCTGGGCGGGTGATGCATCTGTTTCAGCCGGGCAAGCCCGGCTCTACGGATCGCCCGCTTCCCGGCGCGTCAACGCCGGATGCCACGCATCACCGCGCCATCGCATCCGCGTGCAGCGCCTCATTAAGCTCATCCACGATGATCGCCCAGTCCGCATCCGACTTCAGCTGCTCGGACAAAAACTGGCGCTGGCCGTCATTCCAGAACGGGGCTTCTGCCACGGTCACGTCCGCCGGTAACTGGTGCTTGAGAATGAACGCGGCGATGCCGTCCTTGCTCGCATCCAGCCCGAGCTGCTCGAACAGGGTGGTCATGCGGGATTCTGTGGTGTCCATATGGGTGTCCTCGTGGGGCGGTCAGGCTGGCATTATCGACAACAGCAGGTGAGGATGGCATCGCCGGAATGGGGGAGCCGCCCGCTGTGCTGCAATTGGCTTTGGGGGTCGCGGCCCCTCGTACGTCCTAACCCAGGTAATGCCCACTCAGAATTGAACCGCATGCTTGCTTTCGACTCCCCCCACGCCACCCGCAGCCAGCGCCTCAAGGCCGCCACCCGTGACAGCCACGGCGCACTGGACGCGCGCATCATGGCCGGCGACATCTTCGCCAGCCGTGCGCAGTTCGCACGTTTCCTGCGCGTGCAGTACCGTTTCCACCGCGACGTGGACGCGCTGTATGCCAGCACCGCGCTTGATGCGCTGCTGCCTGATCTGGCCGAACGTCGCCGCTTGAACCAGGTCACCCAGGACCTGCAGGACCTCGAACAGACCCTGCCGGCATCGCTGCCGGCACCGTTGCCGGCCGACCTGCCGCTGGCTGCCGCGCTGGGCTGGCTGTACGTGGCCGAGGGCTCCAACCTGGGCGGTACCGTGCTGTACAAGATGGCGGCTAGACTGGGGCTGGATGCCGACTTCGGGGCCCGTCATCTCGCCGCGCATCCGGACGGGGCCGCGCGCCATTGGCGCGCGTTCACTGCCGCGCTGGACAGCGTGGCGCTGACCGACGAACAGGAGCAGCAGGTGATCGATGCCGCCGACGCCGCCTTCCGCAGCGTGCATGGACACGTGGAACAGGAATTCGGACGATGAGGAAAAAGGGCCGCTGATGCGCTGGATGTGGTTCGCGCTGGGCTGGGTGATGGTGGCGCTGGGCGTCATCGGCGCGCTGTTGCCGGTGATGCCGACCACCATCTTCCTGATTCTGGCCGTGGGCTGCTTTGCACGCAGTTCGCCGAAGTTCGAACGCAGGCTGCTGGAGCACCCGAAATATGGCCCCTCGCTGCGCGCCTGGCGCGAGCAGGGCGCGGTGAGCCGCAAAGGCAAGGCCTTTGCGGCGGGCGGCATGGCGTTCGGGTTCGTGATGTTCTGCTGGGGCGCGCGGCCGTCGCTGCCGCTGCTGCTGGGTGTGGGGGCGTTCTTCCTGGCCAGCGCCATCTACGTGTTATCGCGCCCCACACCCGTACCTTAACCCCTACAGCAACGGCACCATCAACAACGCCACGATGTTGATGATCTTGATCAACGGATTGATCGCCGGCCCAGCGGTGTCCTTGTACGGATCACCCACCGTATCGCCGGTCACCGCGGCCTTGTGCGCCTCGCTGCCCTTGCCGCCGAAGTGCCCATCCTCGATGTACTTCTTGGCGTTGTCCCAGGCTCCGCCGCCGGTGGTCATCGAAATGGCCACGAACAACCCGGTCACGATGGTGCCGATCAGCAACCCGCCCAGCGCACGTGGGCCCAGCAGCAGGCCGACCACCACCGGTACCGCCACCGGCAGCAGCGAAGGCA
Organism: Stenotrophomonas sp.; assembly: GCA_039592995.1. GTDB lineage: Bacteria > Pseudomonadota > Gammaproteobacteria > Xanthomonadales > Xanthomonadaceae > Stenotrophomonas. The sequence continues at coordinate 52,325 of JBCNQC010000013.1, forward strand.
CGATCATCTCGCGGATCGCCGAGCGGGTCAGCATGTCCACCGCACGGTCGTACTGCGGCTTGCCGGTGCCCTGCATGATGCCGGCGATCTCGCGGAACTGGCGGCGCACTTCTTCCACCACCGCGCCGGCGGCACGGCCGACCGCCTCCATCGCCATCGCGCCGAACAGGTAGGGGATCAGGCCACCAATCAGCAGGCCAATGATCACCGTATGGTCGGACAGGTCGAAGGTGAACACCTCACCCGGATGTGCGGCCTGCAGGTTGTGCGTGTAGTCGGCAAACAGCACCAGTGCCGCCAGTGCCGCCGAGCCGATCGCATAGCCCTTGGTCACCGCCTTGGTGGTGTTGCCGACCGCATCCAGCGGGTCGGTGATGTCGCGGATTTCCGACGGCAGCTCCGCCATCTCGGCAATGCCGCCAGCGTTGTCGGTGATCGGGCCGTAGGCGTCCAGCGCCACGATCATGCCCGCCATCGACAGCATCGAGGTGGCCGCGATCGCAATGCCGTACAGGCCGCCATGCAGATGCGCGAGCCAGATCGCCGCGCACACCGCGATCACCGGAAGCGCCGTGGATTTCATCGACACGCCGAGCCCGGCAATGATGTTGGTGCCATGCCCGGTTGTGGACGCCTGGGCCACGTGCTGCACCGGCTTGTACTGGGTGCCGGTGTAGTACTCGGTGATCCACACAATCAGCCCGGTCAGGATCAGGCCGATCAGCGCGCAGATGTACAGGTTGAACGACCCGTGTGCGTTGTCCGGCATCAGCTGCTGGGTGATCGGGTAGAACGCAATTGCGGCCAGCACGCCGGACACGATCACGCCCTTGTACAGCGCGCCCATGATCGAGCCGCCGGGCTTCACCTTGACGAACAGCGCGCCGATGATCGAGGCGATGATCGACACCCCACCCAGCACCAGCGGGTACAGGATCGCGTTGCGTCCGGCTTCGGCCAGCATCAGGCTGCCCAGCAGCATGGTGGCAATGACGGTGACCGCGTAGGTTTCAAACAGGTCAGCGGCCATGCCGGCGCAGTCGCCGACGTTGTCGCCCACATTGTCGGCAATCACCGCCGGGTTGCGCGGGTCGTCCTCGGGAATGCCGGCTTCGACTTTGCCGACCAGATCCGCACCAACGTCGGCCCCCTTGGTGAAGATGCCGCCGCCCAGCCGCGCGAAGATCGAGATCAGCGAGGAGCCGAACGCCAGTCCGACCAGAGCGTGCAGTGCCTGATCCTGGGCCAGGCCCAGCCGCAGCAGCAGCGCGTAGTAGCCGGCCACGCCCAGCAGGCCCAGCCCGACCACCAGCATGCCGGTGATCGCGCCGCCGCGGAACGCCACGTCCATTGCCGCGCTGAGGCCATTGCGGGCGGCTTCGGCGGTGCGCACGTTGGCACGCACCGACACGTTCATGCCGATGTAGCCGGCCGCACCGGACAGCACTGCGCCGATGGCGAAACCAATCGCGGTGTACCAGCTGAGGAAGATGCCGACCAGCACGAACAGCACCGCGCCGGCGATGCCGATGGTCAGGTATTGACGGTTGAGGTAGGCGCGCGCGCCTTCCTGGATGGCGGCGGCGATTTCCTGCATGCGGGCATTGCCGGCGGGTTGCCGCAGGATCCAGCGCGCTGAAATGATGCCGAAGAGAATCGCGAGGATGGCGCAGAGCAGCGCCAGTGAAAGCCCATAACGTTCCAGCATGTCCCCTCCCGGGTGATGGATTGGCATCCAGCGGATGGACGAACCTCACCACGTAAAAGGGCACAACGGGTTGCAACGATGGACCAACCCGATCAGACCGTGCCCGGTCCTCCTGCGTGTGGCTTTGTTCAGCAATCCTGGTGCGGCTACGAGTATGCCCCACCTTCCCACCCCGTTCATCACTTTCCTGCCAGCCTCCGTCCATCCCCAGTCCCACCGGAGGCCCCCATGCTGCCGCGCTACCTGATCCCGTTGACTCTCCTGGCCACCACGTTCGCGGCAAACGCCGCCGACACCCCCGAGATCAATCGCCCCACCGGCAGCCCGCAGGCCAACGGGGCGGTGCACACCCTGCGCCAGATTCCCGAAGCCTGCGCGCGGCTGGAGGGCACCTTCAGCGGCGATGCCGCACAGCCGTATCGCTTCAACGTCGTACGCACCAGCGAGCAATGCCAGCCACGCTCGCGCTTCGTCGATTTTGACAAGGCGCAACCCAGCGCCGCCAAGGGCTGGAAGCTCAACGACGTGATCCGCGTGCCCAGCGCGGCCTGCCCATCGCAGCAGGCAGTGGTCAGCGTGTGGCGGCTGCCCGTGGACAGGAAGCCGGAGCTGGACGGGCAGGGCCAGTCGCGGATCTACCTGCAAGACGCGAAGAAGCAGGCCGCCGCCGGCAAGACCGCGCAGGTGCCGATGTTTGCGGCCAAGGCGGAGGTGCAGGGGAAGCCATGTGGCTAACCCGCCCACATACGTCTGGGTGATGATCGCGTGTTGCAGGATGTCCGTAGAGCCACGCCCTGCGTGGCTGCTCTCCGTTCCGGGGTCATGAACGCCTGAAACCCGTCTTCGTCATGCACCAAACGTCGGATGGCGGATTGCCATACCGGCACCCGTGCCTTCGGATGCTTGTGCCGCGCGTTGCGCGGGTACCACGCAGGGCGTGGTACCTACGGAATTTCTACGTGCGCAGGACAATTTCGCTGTTCGCCGGGCTTGGGCCCGGCGGGGTTCCGGTCAGGCCTCGAACGCCGGCAGTTTCTTTTTCACCGCCACGTTTTTCAGCGTGACGTAGCGGGGCAGGCCATCTGCCCCATACGGCAACGGCGCTTCACCCTTGATCAACGGCGACAGATACGCGCGCGCCTTATCGGTGATGCCAAATCCATCACGGCGAATGAACCCGGCCGGCATCTTCTTCTCATGGTTGGCCACCTTGTGCAGCGGTGCCGGTTCGATCTTCCAGCGATACGGTTTGTCGCTGCTGCGCACGATCACCGGCATCACCGCGTTCTGGCCCTTCAATGCGTACTGCACCGCCGCCTTGCCCACCGCCTGGGCCTGTTCCCAGTCAGTCTTCGACGCAATGTGCCGCGCCGAACGCTGCAGGTAATCGGGCAGGGTCCAGTGCACCTTGTAGCCGAGCGCGTCCTTGACCCGTCCGGCCAGCAGCGAGGCCACGCCGCCCAGCTGTGAATGCCCGAATGCGTCCTTGCCACCGCCCGCATCGGCGACGAAGGTGCCATCCGCGGTCTGGATGCCTTCCGACGCCACCACCACACAATGGCCCACGCGCTCCACCACCTGCTGCACCTTGGCCAGGAAGGCCGCCTCGTCATAGGCGCGCTCCGGCAGCAGGATGATGTGCGGGGCATCGTCAGGACCTTCGCCCGCCAGTCCTGCCGCGGCGGCCAGCCAGCCCGCGTGCCGGCCCATGGCCTCGTAAACGAACACCTTGGTCGACGTTTCCGCCATCGCCGCCACGTCCAGCGCCGCCTCACGCACGGACACCGCCGTGTACTTGGCCGCCGAACCGAAGCCTGGGCAGGTGTCGGTCACTGCCAGGTCGTTGTCGATGGTCTTGGGCACGCCGATGCAGGTCAGGTCGTAGTTGAACGCCTTGGCCAGCTGCGACACCTTCCACGCGGTGTCGGCCGAATCGTTGCCGCCGTTATAGAGGAACCAGCGCACGTCATGCGCCTGCAGCACCGCCAGCAGGCGCTCGTAGCGGGCCCGGTCGGCATCCAGCGACTTCAGTTTATAGCGGCAGGAGCCAAACGCCCCGCCCGGGGTGTGGGCCAGCGCGGCAATCGCCGCCGCCGATTCCTTCGAGGTGTCGATCAGCTCTTCGCGCAGCGCGCCCAGAATGCCGTTGCGCGCGGCCAAGACCTTGATTCCCTTGGCTCTGGCGGTGCTGATCACCGCCGAGGCGGTGGCGTTGATGACGGCGGTGACGCCGCCGGACTGGGCGTACAGCAGGGTGCCTTTGGACATGGTGCGACCTTGGTCGGGGGAGGAGGACATTGCAGGGACATTACCCGGATGAGGTAAAGTGCGTGTATTGCGGTGCAGCGTGAACGTGGGTTTTGCCGCGGCGCGCTTACCCTTCCTTTTTTACCAAGTTGGAGTCAGGTTGATGCGATTGGTTCTGTTGGGACCGCCCGGTTCGGGCAAGGGGACACAGGCGACGCGCCTGAAGGACAAGCTGGGCCTGGCCCATATTTCCACCGGCGACATGCTGCGCGCGGAAATTTCGGCGGGTTCGGAACTCGGCAAGCAGGCCAAGGCCGTTATGGACGCGGGTAATCTCGTTTCCGACGAGATTCTGCTGGGCATGCTGGAATCGCGCCTGTCCCAGGCCGATGTGGCCAAGGGCTTCATTCTCGATGGTTACCCGCGCAACGTGGCCCAGGCCAATGCGCTGGACGCCCTGCTGGCCAAGATCGGCCAGCCGCTCGATGCCGTGGTGCAGCTGGATGTGGCCACCGACCTGCTGGTGCAGCGCATTGCCGGCCGTGCCGCCGAACAGGGCCGCGCCGATGACAATCCGGAGTCGGTGCGCAACCGCCTGAATGTCTATAACGAGCAGACCGCGCCGGTGGTGGACTTCTACGCCGGTCGCGGCACGCTGGAGCGTGTAGACGGCGTGGGTGAGCTGGACGAAGTGGAAGCGCGCATTCACAAGGCCATCAAGGCCTGATGCGACGCGGCGCTGCTTCGGCAGCGCCAACGTCCTACACCTGCACGCCCAGCTCGGGGAAGAGCCGGGCGTGCGGTGTAGAACCAGCGAGCGGGCTTGCTCAGGGCCCCACAACATGAGCCCCCCTGGGGATTGGCCTCTTGGGGAGTAGGACCGATGGGGGTATTGCGGCTGGCGACGTGAATTGTGTCCGTCTTCACAGTACAGCGGTATAGGGGATTCCCTTACACGAGTCAGATTTCCCCTACGCAGCCCAGGATCATCGATATCGCCCCGTAGAGCCACGCCCTGCGTGGCTGGGACGTCCGGGACCATTCACCATCCACGCTGATGATCGGCGACAATCGGCTGATGAGCACGATTCATATCCTTGGAATTGCCGGCACCTTCATGGGCGGCGTGGCCGCGCTGGCGCGGGAACTGGGCCATACGGTCCGTGGCAGCGACCAGGCGATCTACCCGCCGATGTCCACCCAGCTGGAGCAGCTGGGCATCACCCTCGACCCCGGCTACCGGGCCGACAGCGTCGGCGCTGACTGCGACGAGGTGGTGATCGGCAACGCGCTCTCGCGTGGCAACCCGGCCGTGGAAGCGGTGCTGGACGCCGGCCAGCGCTACATTTCCGGGGCGCAGTGGCTGGCCGAGCAGGTGCTGCCGGGCCGCGACACCCTGGCCGTGGCCGGGACCCATGGCAAAACCACCACCACCACCATCCTGACCTGGCTGCTGCAGGCCGCCGGTCGCGAACCGGGCTTCCTGATCGGCGGCGTCGCCGAGGACTTCGGCGTTTCAGCCCGGGCCGGGCAGGGCCGGGAGTTCGTGGTCGAGGCTGACGAGTACGACACCGCCTTCTTCGACAAGCGCAGCAAGTTCGTGCACTACCGGCCGCTGGTGGCCATCCTGAACAACCTGGAATACGACCACGCCGACATCTTCCCGGACGTGGCGGCGATCCAGCGCCAGTTCCACCACCTGGTGCGCACGGTGCCGGCGCGTGGCCGCCTGATCGTCAACGGTGAGGATGCCTATCTGGCCGAGGTGCTGGCGATGGGCTGCTGGACCCCGGTGGAGCGTTTCGGCTTCGACCCGGCGCTGGAGTGGCACGCCGAACTGGTGCATGCCGACGGCAGCGCCTTCATCGTCCACCACCGGGGCGTGGCCGTGGGCCAGGTGAACTGGCCGCTGCTGGGCCGGCACAATGTGCTCAACGGCCTGGCGGCGCTGGCCGCCGCGCATGCGGTGGGTGTGGATCCGGTCACCGTGATCCCCGCGTTGGCGCAGTTCCGCAGCGTGAAGCGCCGCCTGGAAGTGATCGGCAGCGCCGGCGACATCACGGTGTACGACGACTTCGCCCACCATCCCACCGCCATCCGCACCACGCTGGAAGGGCTGCGCGCCAAGGTCGGTGCCGCCCGCATCGTGGTGGCGATGGAGCCGCGCAGCAATTCCATGCGCCTGGGGGCGCACGCCGACGCGCTGGCCCCTTCGCTGGACGGAGCCGATGCGGTGGTGTTCCTGCACCGGCCGGAACTGGCGTGGGATGCCGCCAAGGTGATCGGTGCCGTGCAGGGTGAAGCCCATGTGGTGCCGGACACAGATGCGCTGCTGACGCAGCTGGGCGCTGTCGCCCGACCGGGCGACCATGTGGTGTTCATGTCCAACGGTGGCTTCGACGGCGCACCGCGCCGCTTCCTGGCCCAGCTGCAGCAGGGCTGAGCGAAATGAACGAAATCACCTCGCTGCCGCTGTTCCCTCTGCATTCGGTGCTGCTGCCCGGTGCGTCGTTGACCCTGCGGGTGTTCGAGCGACGTTACCTGGACATGGTGCGCGAATGCAGCCGCAATGAAACCGGCTTCGGCATCTGCCTCATTCTGCAGGGCGAGGAAGTGGGTGCCCCGGCGACCCCTGCGGCGCACGGTGTTGAAGCGCGCATCGTTGACTTCGACGTGGGTCCGGATGGCGTTCTGGTGCTGACGCTCCGCGGCCATCGCCGCTTCCATGTGAACCACGTGCGGGTGCGTGACAACGGCCTGATCGTGGCCGATGTGCAGTGGGCCGAACCGGACAGCGACGACGAGCTGCGCCCCGAGCATGCGCTGCTGTCCACCGTGCTGGAACACATCATCGAGCAGGCCGGCAATCCGTATGCACCCAAGGTGCCGATGCAGCTCGACCAGGCCGCCTGGGTCGGCTGGAAGCTGGCCGAGCTGATGCCGCTGGAGGAATCGCAGCGGCTGCTGTTACTGCAGCGCGATGATCCGCATCAGCGGCTGGATGACCTTCTTGGCTGGATTCCGTAACCCACCGCCACCCGTAGAGCCACGCCCTGCGTGGCTGCGTATCAATCGGTGCGCACGCGCAACACTGGCGTCTTCGATTCCGGATGCTGTTCAACCGCATGCGGCAATCCGTCCACCGCCTCACGCACCGCATTCAACGACGGATCAATACCGCGCATCGGGTGCCACATGCCGATCAGGCTGAAGTGCTGTTCGTAGCGCAGCGTCTGCGCACTTCCCAGCCACAGCGGCTGCTGCCCCGGCATCAACACCGCCTGCGCCGGCCACAGGCGCAGCGCGTAGATTTCCTCCGGCGCGTTGCCGGCCCGGATCATCAGCAGTGATTCCACCTTGGTGTCCAGCGTGGCCGGCAGCACCGGCACTTCTTCCGGGGTGGCGGATTTGTCCAGCATCAGCAGCGCCTGTTCCCAGCCCGCCTGCGACTGCGCATGCCAGCCCTGCGCCTCCAGATGCTCGCGCAGCGGGTCCAACGGCCCGGCCACCTGCACGTCCAGGGGCCAGCGCTGGTCGTCGTCGAATTCATTGCGGCGCGCCGGCTGGTCGCGCCAGCCGCCCTCCCACCACGCCTGCGCGGTGAGGGTAACCGGTGCCGGCTCGGCCGGCTCGAACCGCTCCAGCTTCACCGGAATGTTGCGCGGCCCGTACCACAGCGCCGCCGCCGCGAAGGTGCCGTAGAACAGCCACGACACCGGCTTGACCCAGAACGAGCGGTTGAAGCGGCGGCGGTAGGCAATACCCAGCACCAGCAGCCAGAAAATGCCGAACAGCATGCCGCCGATCACGTCGCTGAGCCAATGCGCGCCCAGGTAGATGCGGGCAAAGCCGATCAGGCTGACGATGATGCCCGACAGCAGGTACGGCCATACCCGCGTGCGGCCGGGCAGTTCACGCCCGATCAGCACCGCGAAGAAGCCGAAGGTGATGGTGGCCATGGTCACCGACACCGACGGGAAGCCGAAGCCACTGCTGGCATTCGGCGGGCGCACCACGTCCACGGTGGTGCCCAGCAGTTCGGTCAGCGCATAGCCGAACGCCAGCGCCGCCAGCCAGTGCCCGGCGGCCATCCAGCGCCGCCGCCAGATCAGGTAGGCCATGCCGGCGGCAGTGGCCGGCATCAGCACCTGCCACGCACCCAGCGAGGCCAGCGCCGCCATCGGGTAGTCGGCCAGCGGGTTGCGCAGCGCCAGCATGGCTTCGTGCACGGCGAGGTCCAGCGCCAGCGGCTCACCGTGCGCCACCACCACCATCATCAGCGCGAACCAACACCAGCCCAGCAACAGCAGCATCAGTGCCAGCATCGCCAGCGGCACCGATTCGCGCCGGCTCGGGTCGAACACCGCTACCGAATAGCGACCCAGGGTGGGGTGGCGCTGATACCAGCGCAGCAACCCGGCCAGCCACGAATCCATGCGCGCGGCCGACCAGCGGTAGCCATACAGCACGATCGCCCAGACCACGCCCAGCACCACGCCGACCAGCGCCAGCACCATCACCAGCCGGCCGGCCACAGCCGCCACTGCGTCATAGGCTTCGCCCAGCACCCAGCCCGGGGCCAGGAACAGCAGCGCCCAGCTGATCGCCGCGATGCTGCTGGCCTGCAGGTAGCGCGGCACCGGCATCTTCATCATGCCGGCAATGGCGGGCACGAACGGGCGGATCGCGCCCACGTAGCGGGCCACCAGGATGCTCTTGAAGGCATTGCGGCGGAACATGATTTCGCCGCGATCCAGCAGCTGCGGGTAACGGCTGAACGGCCAGATGCCGCGCAGCCGGTTGCCCCAGCGGCGGCCGACCCAGTAGCTGAGTGCATCGCCGGCCAGCGCACCCAGCGCGGTGCAGGCCACCGCATACGGGCCCGAGATCTGGCCCAGGCCGATCAGCACGCCCACCGCGAACAGCAGCGGCAGGGCCGGCACGATCGCGCCCAGAATGATGACCGCATCGCAGAAGGCGATGAGGAAGACGACCGCGCCGGCAAGCACGGGGTGAGCTGCGATCCACGCAAGCGTGGCATCGATCCATGAAGAGTCCATCGCCGGATTATAGGGGGGCAACGCTGACTGGCTGCCACCGCTGTGTTCCGAAACGACGTCATCTGCCGGCAATGAACGTGAACCGCCTAGAATGGCGGCATGACGTCAACGCCGAACACCGCCCCGCACGCCCTCAAAGCCGACAGCTTTGGCCGCATCCTGCTGATCGAGCAGGACGGCCAGCGCTTCGTGCGCCGCGACCTCGGGGCCACCCCCTGGTGGCTGCGCCTGCCGGCGTGGTGGCTGGCCCGGCGCGAAGCCCGCGCCCTGGCCCATCTGAACGGCATGCCCGACACCCCAAGGCTGCTGGCCTGGGACGGCCACTGGCTGGACCGCAGCTTCATGGAAGGCGACGCCATGTACCAGCGCCCCCCGCGCGGCGACCTGGCTTACTTCCGCGCCGCGCGCCGGCTGCTGCAGCAGGTGCACCGGCACGGCATCGCCCACAACGATCTGGCCAAGGAAGCCAACTGGCTGGTGCGCGAGGATGGCCGCCCTGCGCTGATTGACTTCCAGCTGGCGGTGATCGGCAATCCGCGCTCGCGCTGGATGCGCCTGCTCGCCCGCGAAGACCTGCGCCACCTGCTCAAGCACAAGCGCATGTATTGCCGTGAGTACCTCACCCCGGTGGAGAAGCGCCTGCTGAAACGCCATTCGTGGGTGCGTGACGTGTGGTTCCGCACCGGCAAGCCGGTGTACCGGTTCGTCACCCGCAAGATCCTGCACTGGGAAGACAACGAAGGGCAGGGGCCGAAGCCCTGAGAGGGAGCTGTTGGGTGCCCGTGCCGGTGCGCAATGCGTCACGCTTGATGCGCGATTCGCGGTGTGCGGTGCGGTGCGTGATGGAAACGGGAACGCGACCGGGCACGGGATCCTGGGCGGGGACTTGGATGTGAGATTGGATGGGGACTTGGATGGGGGGCGGTAGGGTCGCACGACAGTCGACCGCCGATAACGGCGATCACCCCGTTGGGGCATGACCCAGAACGAAGACGCGCTCGGACGTTGCAGGTCTTCGGTTCACTCTGGTGACTCCCGTGCCGGCGGCCACTGACCGGCAGCGTGCAATACACGCAACACGCGCACCCAGTCGCCGTGTGCGTCATAGACCAGGACATAATTCCTGTGTACGACCAGCTCGCGAGTGCCAGTGACGCGACCTGGCCGGCCAAGGTCGGGATGATCGACGAGCCGGCCGGCCTTTTCTTCAATCAATTCATCGAGGGCCAGCGCGGCAGCCGGCTTGTCGGCCTCGATGAAGGCATAGATTTCGTCGCGGTCCTGTATCGCCTCGGGCGTCCAGAACAGCTGCCTCATTTCGAGGCTTCAAGCCGGCGGCGCGTAGCTGCCCGCTTGGCTGCAAACCTGGCTTTGACTTCGGCCGCCGGGATCAGATTGCCGGCGTTGGCCGACTCCAGGCCAGCTTGTACCTGGCGACGGAACTCGGCGTCATGCTCGGCGGCCTCCGTCTGCTGTTGTACGTACTCACGCATGAAGTCACGCAGGAGCTGCGCGCCGGTACGATCGCGTTCCTTTGCGGCCGTGGCGAATTGGCTTTTCAACGCTTCATCGACCCGGAAGGTGAAGGTGACGTCGCTCATGACGCTGCTTCCATGTGTTACACGATAAGTGCACTGTAGCACAGCGCTCCGGGTGGGTGACGCGCATAATGCAGCTCTACATCCGCTCTCAGACTCCGTCCGCATGACGACACTGCAAGGTAAAACCCTGTTCATCACCGGTGCCTCGCGCGGCATCGGCCTGGCCATCGCCCTGCGCGCCGCGCGCGAGGGGGCCAACGTCGCCATCGCCGCCAAGTCGTCGGTGCCGAATCCCAAACTCCCCGGCACCATCCACAGCGCCGCCGAAGCCGTGAACGCCGTCGGCGGGCAAGGCCTGGCCCTGAAGTGCGACATCCGCGAAGAAGACCAGGTGCACGCCGCAGTGGCCGCCACCGTGGACACCTTCGGCGGCATCGACATCCTGGTCAACAACGCCAGTGCGATCTGGCTGCGCGGTACGCTGGATACGCCGATGAAGCGCTTCGACCTGATGCAGCAGGTCAACGCACGCGGCAGCTTCCTGTGCGCGCAGGCCTGCCTGCCGCACCTGCTGCAGGCCGCCAACCCGCACATCCTCACCCTGGCCCCGCCGCCCAGCCTCAACCCGAAGTGGTGGGGTCCGCACACCGGCTATACCCTGGCCAAGATGGGCATGAGCTTCGTCACCCTGGGTCTGGCCGCTGAGTTCGGCCCTCAGGGCGTGGCGGTAAATGCACTGTGGCCGCGCACGGTGATCGCCACCGATGCGATCAACATGATTCCGGGCGTGGATGCTGCCGGCTGCCGTACCCCGCAGATCATGGCGGATGCTGCGTATGCGGTGCTGACCCGGGAAGCTGCTGGCTTCCATGGCAACTTCCTGCTGGACGATGAAGTGCTGGCTGAGGCAGGCGTCACCGACCTCAGCGGCTACGCGGTGGATCCTTCGCGGCCGCTGTTGCCGGATTTGTTCCTCGACTGATCGTAGGTACCACGCCCTGCGTGATACACGTGCCCCCAGCGACGCATACATCGTCATTGCGCGCGCGGGCCAAGGAGTCCGGCGTTTGGTCGTGACCGAAGGTGTATGTCAGGCATTGATGGCGCCGGAGCCAAATGCAGCCACGCAGGGCGTGGCTCTACGTCTCCGGTGGCTCACCTGCTAGAATTCCCTCTCTGGAAACGTTTTCAACACGGAGAGGTTGGATGAAGCACGCAGTACGCACGGCCACGATGGCCGTTTCGATCGCCCTGGCCCTGAGTGCCTGCGGCAACTCGACCGATCCGGCCAAGGCCGAGGCGGCCGCCGCCATCGAACAGCTGAGCGCGCAGGAAGCGCTGACCGTCAAGCTCAATGACTACATTGACTGCTACAACGCCATTGATGCCGACCAGCACCGTGGCATCGACAACTACCTCAGCTGGATCCAGGACCCGGAAGCGGGCCCGACCGGAAAGGAATCGCGTCCCATCGGCCCCCGGACGGTGGATGGTTACGGTCTGAAGAAGTGCGATGAGACGGTGACCCGCGCGCTGGCCGCCGAGCCGAAGCTGCCGGCGCTGGATGCCGCCGCCAAGAACTATCTGGCCCAGCTGCACGCGCTGGAGCCGTTGGCCAAGGAAGCCAGCGACTACTACACCCGCGAAGACCATGAAGACGATAACTTCGCCAAGGGCAAGCAGCTGCATGCCCCGTTCATGGCGGCGTGGGGAGGGTTTGTCGACGCCAGCGAGACCTTCAGCGACGAGCTGGAAAAGCAGAACGACCAGGCCCAGCGTGAGCAGCTGGCCGCGCTGGAGAAGGCCGAAGGCCGCACCATGGAGTTCTATCGGTTGTCGCTGATGCTGGAAGCCAAGAGCCTGGTGGACTTCATGGGCGAGGACGGCTTTGACGTAGCCGAAGGCGAGAAGCGCGTGGCGGCATTCAATGCGTTGTCTGACGAGGCGCACGCCAAGGTCAAGCCGGCGCAGAACGACACCAAGTGGAGCACCTTCGAGATGTCGGCCGAGGCGTTCCGTCGCGAGAGCAAGGAACGTGTGGCCCGCGTGCGCGACAAGAAGCCGTACAGCAAGCTGGAAATCCAGTGGATGAATGACCCGACGCTGGCTCCCAGTGGTTCGCCGACCAAGCTGTTGGCCAAATACAACGACCTGGTCCAGCGTAGCAACCGGATGTAAGGCGTTCAAGAGCGCGGCGGAAAAACGATCCGCCGCGCTTTACAGCGCAATCGTCCTGCGCACGTAACAATTCGTAGGTACCACGCCATGCGTGGTACCCGCGCGCAGCGCGGCACAAGCTTCCGAAGGCGATGCATTACGGTGCCTGGACGTGGCCGACGTTTAGACGCGGCCGAAGACGTGCGTCAGGCGTTCATGACGCCGGAGCGGAGAGCAGCCACGCAGGGCGTGGCTCTACGGCATCAACAGGTTCTGCGAAGGGGAGGGCGTCCGCCGGCCGGTCGGACGCGGGGCCTTACGCTGCCGCCGACATCTGCCGGATCGGATCTGCATGCACCTCGGTGAAATGCATCTGGTGAATCACGCCGTCCGGTCCATGCGGCATGACCGCGTCCACGCGATCCCGCGGGCCTACCAGGGCAACGGTGAGAAGGCCGCGACCGGCCTCGACGATCAGGCGATCGCCCACATCCATGCCCATGTCACGCAGCCATGTGCCATGCAGGATGATGAAAGGAACCGGGTGGTGGTTGAGCACCGGCGGCTGCAGCACGCTGTTGCAGCACTGGCAGCGTTGATACAGCGGTTGGACTGCAGAGGTGTGGGCACTACGGTGCGGCCTGTTGGCCTTGCGCTTGCTCATGCTAAGTCTCCAGCATCGGGGAATGCCCCTCGCCGGTAAGGCGAGGGGGTCGGGAGGTTAGCAACCGCCAGTCGGTCAACGGTGTGGCGTATTTCCCCCTCGCGAGGGTGTTGTATTAACCACCCTCCCGACCATGGGACGTACAAACATTACAGCCGACTAAAGGGTTGCTACACCCGGGGCGGACAATGCGCCGATCGCCATCGAATGGATAGAGCCATTTCCGACGTGTTTTCGCTGTCATGCGGTTTCACTGACGGAATGACGTTTTCAGCCCGGGATTTTTGAGACTTGGTACGCAGAATGGGCGATTCTGGAATCGGTGATTGCACAGATTCCTATGCCATGCGTTGTTCTGGTGGATGACGCACCACGCCAAAAGCAGCCACGCAGGGCGTGGCTCTACGGTTCGCGGAATTCCTGCACGATGCGCAGGTTCCCGGATTCCCCCGCACGATACGGACCCATCACCGCCCGTAGGTACCACGCCCTGCGTGGTACGCACGCGCGCATGACGCCATCATTGATTGAACACCTCAGGCAACTTCTCCCCACACCGCCGGCAATGCTCCGCATCCGCCTCATGCCCTTCCAGCCCACAATGCGGGCACCCGCGCGCATCGCGTCGCGACGCTCGTTCGGCATCGCGCATGGTGTTCGCCAGCTCCGCCGTATAGATGCCAGTAGGCACCGCAATGATGCTGTAACCGATCAGAATCAAAACAGACGTCACAAACCGTCCCAGCACCGTCTGCGGCACGATGTCGCCAAAGCCGACGGTGGCCATGGTCACCACCGCCCAGTACATCGCACTGGGAATGCTGGTGAAGCCATGATTCGGCCCCTCGATCACGTACATCATGGTGCCGGCGATGATGGTGATGGTGATCACCGTGAACAGGAACAGCAGGATCTTGCGCCGGCTGCGCCACAGCGATTCCATCAGCACGCCGCTTTCTTCGATGTAGCGGGTCAGCTTGAGAATGCGGAACACGCGCAGGATGCGCAGTGCGCGCACCACCAGCAGGCTCTGCGCGCCGGGAATGAACAACGACAGGTAGGTGGGCAGGATCGAGGCCAGGTCGATGATGCCCCAGATGCTGAACGCATAGCGTAGCGGCCGTTTCACCACCGCCAGCCGCAGCACGTACTCGGCGGTGAACAGGATCGTGAAGCCCCATTCGACCACGTACAGCCAGCTGGCGTGGGCCAGGTGGAAGCGCTGCACGCTGTCGAACATGACCACCAGCACGCTGGCGATGATGGCGTAGACCAGCAGCAGGTCGAAATTGCGGGAGGGCCGGGTGTCGTGGCGGTAGATGATGTCGAACCAGGTCCGGCGCCAGCCGGAGTCGGTTGCGGGGTTGAGCTGTGGGGCACTGAAGGGTCGCATGCGGCGCATTGTGCCCCAGCCGGGGTAGGGGGAGAATGACCCCTTTCCCGGAGCCTTTGACCGCCATGACCGCCGCTGCCCCTGATCCGCTTCTGTCCCTGTCGCATTACTACCTGCCGGTGTACAAACCGCGCCAGGTGGTGCTGGAACGCGGCCAGGGCGCGCGCGTATGGGACAACCACGGCCGCGAGTTCATCGACCTGGCCGCCGGCATCGCGGTCTGCGGTCTGGGCCACAACGACCCGGACCTCAAGGCCGCCCTGATCGAGCAGGCCGGCAAGCTGTGGCACACCAGCAACGTGTTCTACAGCGAGCCGCCGCTGCGCCTGGCCGAAGAGCTGGTCACCGCCTCGCGCTTCGCCGAGCGCGTGTTCCTGTGCAATTCCGGCGCGGAAGCCAATGAAGTGGCGATCAAGCTGGTGCGCAAGTGGGCCTCCTCGCAGGGCCGCCCGGCCGACAAGCGGGTCATCGTGACCTTCCGTGGCAGCTTCCATGGCCGCACGCTGGCCGCGGTGACCGCCACCGCCCAGCCGAAGTACCAGGAAGGCTACGAGCCGCTGCCCGGTGGCTTCCGCTATGTGGACTTCAACGACGAAGTGCAGCTGGAAACGGCCATGGCCGCCGGCGACGTGGCGGCGGTGATGCTGGAGCCGATCCAGGGCGAGGGCGGCGTGATGCCGGCCAAGTCCGGCTTCCTGCAGCGCGTGCGCGAGCTGTGCGACCAGCACAACGCGCTGGTGGTGCTGGATGAAATCCAGGCCGGCATGGGCCGCACAGGCACCCTGTTCGCGCACTGGCAGGACGGCATCAAGCCGGACATCGTGACCCTGGCCAAGGCGCTGGGCGGCGGTTTCCCGATCGGCGCGATGCTGGCCGGCCCGAAGGTGGCCGAGGCGATGCAGTTCGGCGCGCACGGCACCACCTTTGGCGGCAACCCGCTGGCCGCGGCCGTGGCCCGGGTTGCGCTGCGCAAGCTGTCCTCACCGGAAATCGCGCACAACGTGGGCCGGCAGTCGCAGGCGCTGCGCGAGGGGCTGGGGAAGATCAATGACGAGTTCAAGGTGTTCGGCCAGGTGCGCGGTCGCGGCCTGATGCTGGGCGCGGTGCTGGACAAGGATTTTGCCGGGCAGGCCGGTCCGATTCTGGATCATGCCGCCGAGCATGGGTTGCTGACCTTGCAGGCCGGGCCGGACGTGCTGCGCTTTGTGCCGTCGTTGAACATCAGTGATGAGGAAGTTGCGGAAGGGTTGAAGCGCTTGCGGGCGGCGATCCAGTCGTTTGTTGCATCGCGTTGAACGGCAGCCGGGCAAGCCCGGCTCTACGTTCATGACATCGTCGATGTATCGCACGTGCCGGTCATACGGGGCGTGCGGGCCGTTGATGCGGCCGTCGGCGATGTCGATGCATCGCACGTGCCGGTCATACGGGGCGTGCGGGCCGTTGATGCGGCCGTCGGCGATGTCGACGCATCGCACGTGCCGGTCATACGGGGCGTGCGGGCCGTTGATGCGGCCGTCGGCGATGTCGACGCATCGCACGTGCCGGTCATACGGGGCGTGCGGGCCGTTGATGCGGCC
>JBCNQC010000014.1:0-68212 GCA_039592995.1 Stenotrophomonas sp.
TACGCGACCCGTCCGGGCGGCTACCTGCGTCTGCTGAAGTGCGGCTTCCGCGCCGGCGACAACGCCCCGATGGCCTACGTCGAACTGGTCGACCGTCCGGCCGTTGCTGAAGCCGTCGAAGGCTGAGCCTTCGTCAGGTTTTCAAGATTTGCTGAGAGACCCGGCCTTGTGCCGGGTTTTTCATTTCTGGTGCGTAGAGCTCTGAGGCGTCACCGTTCACTGCCTGGTCCCGCCCGATGGGGGTTTGCGGGGGACGCTGCAAGTACGTCCATGTAAGCTCAGTCGCCGCATCCATGCGGCTCATGCCCCCTCAAACCCCCATCGGGCGGGACCTCGACACTCGGTCGGTGCTCACAGGGCCCATCGGCCGGGCGTGGGAGGCCGCAACCTGAAGCACGCCACGCAAGCGCGGCGCTTCTCCGCTCTTGTAGGGCCGGGCTTGCCCGGCTGCTCCTGCTCTCCCATCCGTTGCCAGCCATCCATCAGGGGCGGGTCGGGGTGCCCCCGGAGGGACGCTCCAAAACATGGATGTTTTGGAGCAGCCCCCATGGATGGGTTCACGGCGTGTCCCGGAGCGGGGCATCCCGACCCGCCCAAGCCGATAGCAATGACCAGCCAGCCGCTCTACGCGATCAACCCACCGACATACGGCAATCCGCCGCAGCCATGACCCAGCACCACCCTGTTAATCTTGGCACCTGACTTTCACGAGTGTGTTGGCAATGAATCCACTGCGCTGGCCCTACCGCGCCCAGTTTTTCCTGGGATTCCTGATCTGCGCCGGGCTGCTGGCCTTCGCCATCTTCATGCAGTTGAAGATGGGCCTGGAGCCGTGCCCGCTGTGCATCTTCCAGCGCATCGCGTTCGCCGCGCTGGGCCTGCTGTTCCTGATCGGCGCGCTGCATGGGCCGCGTGACCGGCCCGGGCGCATCACCTATGGCGTGCTGGCCTTCATTGCCGCGGCCGTGGGCATCGGCATTGCCGGCCGCCATGTGTACGTGCAGATGCTGCCGCAGGACATGGGCTCCAGCTGCGGGCCGCCGCTGTCGTTCCTGAGCGAGACCATGGGGCCGTTCGAGGTGTTCCGCACCGTACTGACCGGCACCGGGAACTGCGGCAACATCGACTGGGCGTTCCTCGGGCTTACCATGCCCATGTGGAGTCTGGTCTGGTTCGTGCTGCTGGGCCTGTGGGCACTGGTGGTGTCGTTCCGCAAGCCGCCGCGCCGTTACTGATTCTTCTGTACTGCTGACCTGACTGGATATTCCGATGAACGCCTCCACGCCTGCCAACGCTTCTGCCGCTTTGCCGACCGACTGGTCGCCGGAGAGCTGGCGCAGCCGGCCGGCGCTGCAGATGCCGACCTATCCCGATCCGGTCGCACTGGATGCGTCATTGCATGAATTGAAGCGCCTGCCGCCGCTGGTGACCTCGTGGGAAATCCTGTCACTCAAGCGCCAGCTGGCAGAGGCCCAGGAGGGCAAGCGTTTCCTGTTGCAGGGCGGTGACTGCGCCGAGAACTTCAGCGACTGCGAAAGCACCACCATTTCCAACCGGCTCAAGGTGCTGCTGCAGATGAGCCTGGTGCTGGTGCACGGCATGCGCAAGCCGGTGATCCGGGTTGGGCGCTTTGCCGGCCAGTACGCCAAGCCGCGCTCGGCCGATACCGAAACCCGCGATGGCGTCACCTTGCCGAGCTATCGCGGTGATGTGATCAATGCGCCCGAGTTCACCGAAGCCGCGCGACTGCCGGATCCGCGCCGGATGCTGCAGGCACATGCGCATTCGGCGATGACCATGAACTTCGTGCGCGCGTTGATTGACGGCGGCTTTGCCGACCTGCACCACCCCGAGTACTGGAATCTGGAATGGGTGCGCCATTCGCCGTTGGCTACCGACTACCAGAAGATGGTGTCCTCCATCGGCGACGCCGTGCGCTTCATGGAAACCCTGTCCGGCACCCAGGTGTACAACCTGAACCGGATCGACTTCTACACGTCCCATGAAGCACTGTTACTGCCGTACGAGCAGGCGCTGACACGGCAGGTGCCACGTCAGCAGGGCTGGTTGAACCTGAGCACGCATTACCCGTGGATCGGCATGCGCACGGCGGCGCTGGATGGCGCGCATGTGGAGTACCTGCGCGGCGTGCGCAACCCGATTGCGATCAAGGTCGGTCCTTCGGTCCAGCCGGATCAGCTGCTGCGCCTGATCGATGTGCTGAACCCGGACGACGAGCCCGGCCGGTTGAGCTTCATCCATCGCATGGGCGCGGCGCAGATCGCCGACAAGCTGCCCCCGCTGCTGGATGCGGTGAAGCGGGATGGCCGCCGCGTGCTGTGGGTCTGCGATGCGATGCATGGCAATACCGAAAGCACCAGCAACGGCTTCAAGACGCGACGGTTCGACAACGTGCGCAGCGAGGTGGAGCTGTCGTTCGACCTGCATGCGGCCGCCGGTACGCGGCTGGGCGGCGTGCACCTGGAGCTGACCGGTGAGGATGTCACCGAGTGCACCGGCGGCGCGCGCGAGCTGACCGAGCGCGATCTGGAGCGGGCATACCGGTCCACCGTGGATCCGCGCTTGAATTACGAGCAGTCGCTGGAGATTGCGATGGCGATCGTGCGCAAGCAGTCGGCGACGGGCGGCTGACGGCGTGGGGTGACACCCCGTAGAGCCACGCCTTGCGTGGCTTCGCGGTGCGCGACGGAATCGCAGCCACGCAGGGCGTGGCTCTACGCGTTGATCATCGCTGCTCTGGCAGGGTGAAGGGCCTGTCCCCCCCACAGGAGCGTGCATGCACGTCGACTGGACCCTGGCCGCCGACTACCTCTGGCCGATCGGCATTGCCCTGATCATCGGCCTTACCTGCTGGTGGTTGCTGATGGCACTCACCCGCCGCCTGAAAGGGCGCGACTACCGCCGCGCCCGCATCGCCCGCGTGATCAGCCGGCCGCTGGCCTTCGCGCTGCCACTGCTGGTGCTGATTCCTGCACTGGAAGCGACCCCGCTGCAGGATCGCTGGCTCGACCAGGCGCTGCGTCTGCTGCATATCGGCCTCACCGCCTGTTTCGTCTGGTTCCTGGTGCGCGTGGTCGCGGCCGGCGAGCAGGCGATCCTGCGCGAACATCGCATCGATGTGGCAGACAACCTGGCTGCGCGCCGCATCCATACCCAGACCCGGGTGCTGAGTCGGGTGCTGATGGGCGCGATCATCCTGGTCGGGGTCTCGATGGTGCTGCTGACCTTCCCCATGGTGCGGCAGATCGGCACTGCGTTGCTGGCGTCGGCGGGCATCATCGGACTGGTCGCCGGTATCGCGGCCAAGCCGGTGTTCGGCAATCTGATTGCCGGCCTGCAGATCGCGCTGACCCAGCCGATCCGGCTGGATGACGTCGTCATCGTTGAAGGCGAATGGGGCCGCGTGGAAGAGATCGGCAGCAGTTATGTCGTGGTGCGCGTGTGGGACGAACGCCGGATGGTGGTGCCGCTGACCTGGTTCATCGAGAACCCGTTCCAGAACTGGACACGGCGCAGCGCCGACCTGCTGGGCACGGCGTTTCTGTGGCTGGATTACCGTGCGCCGATCGGTGCCATCCGCACCGAGCTGGAGCGCATCTGCAGAAGCGAAAAGCTGTGGGATGAGCGCGTCTGCGTCACCCAGGTGACCGAAACCACCGAACACACATTGCAGGTGCGCCTGCTGGTGAGTGCCCGCAACTCCGGGGATGCCTTCGACCTGCGCTGCATCGTGCGCGAACGCATGCTCGATTTCCTGGCGCGCGAGCACCCCCAGGCGCTGCCGCGCACACGCGCCGAGTTGCTGGAACAGCCGGATCCGTCGCTGCAGGCGGCACGCGGCCGGCCTGCGGGACACGTGCGCTCGCCGGGGGCCGAGGACGGCGAACCGGCAGTGGAGGTCAGCGGATCAATGCCTCGGTCCTGAACGCCGGCGGCCTGCGCGCGCGGGTACGCTGTTCGTAGTCGTAGGCCAGCTCGATCAGGCGCGGTTCGCTCCATGCCGTGCCCATGAACAGCAGCCCGAGTGGCAGCCCGTTCACGTGTGCCATCGGCACACTGATGCTCGGGTAGCCGGCCACGGCGGCGGCACTGTAGCTGCCGCCAGGAAACGCATCGGCCTCGCCGCTGCGCAGCGGCCACGCC
The DNA here is from genome assembly GCA_039592995.1 of Stenotrophomonas sp. GTDB lineage: Bacteria > Pseudomonadota > Gammaproteobacteria > Xanthomonadales > Xanthomonadaceae > Stenotrophomonas. The sequence goes on from JBCNQC010000014.1 coordinate 4,165, forward strand.
GCGCCGGTGGTGGGGGCCACAAGCGCGTCCAGACGCCCGGCCTTGAGCACCGCGTCGATGCCCTCCGGGCCGGCCAGCCGGCGCGCCTCGGTACGCGCGGCGATGTACTCCGGACTACCCAGCGCGCCGGCCTGCGCGGCGCTCTCCATCAGGTCCTGGCCGAACAGCAGCAGTTCCTTGTCGGCGTGTGCGCGGTTGAAGGCGATGATCGCGTCCAGATCGCGCAGCGGGGCCTGCTGGCTGGACAGGTAGCGCGCCATTCCGGCCTTGAACTCGTGCAGCAGCACGATGCGCTCCGCGGTCTCCCATTGGCCCTGGGTTGGCAGGCGCACCGGCACCACCACGGCTCCTGCATCGCGCAGCACCGCCACCGCATGCTGCAGGGCAGGTGCCACCCCGGGCTGCTGGTCCAGCGGGCCGTACACCACGCCGATGCGGGCACCGCGCAGACCGCCGTCCTTCAGGCGTGCGGTGTAGTCATACACGGCCTGGCCGGGCATGGTCGCGGTGGCCGGGTCGGCGTCGTCACGGCCGGCCATGGCGGTCAGCAGCGCAGCCGCATCGGCCACGCTGCGGGTCATCGGTCCGGGGGTATCCTGGCTGAAGGAGATCGGCACCACGCCATCGCGGCTGACCAGTCCGACCGTGGGCTTCAGCCCGACAATTCCGTTCACCGCTGCCGGGCACACGATGCTGCCGTCGGTTTCGGTGCCGACGGCCGCTGCCGCCAGGTTGGCCGACACCGCGACCGCGCTGCCGCTGCTGGAGCCGCACGGGCTGTGGCTGAGGCGGTAGGGGTTGCGGGTCTGCCCACCGCGCGCGCTCCAGCCTGATATCGACTGGCTGGAACGGAAATTGGCCCATTCACTCAGGTTGGTCTTGCCCAGGATCAGGGCCCCGGCCGCGCGCAGGCGGGTGACCAGGAAGGCATCGTCCGGACGGAAGCCGGCCAGGGCGAGGGACCCGGCGCTGGTGCCCATCGGGCGCGCGCCAATGTTGTCCTTGAGCAGCAGCGGAATGCCATGCAAGGGCCCGCGCAGCTGCCCACGTCGGCGTTCGGCGTCCAGCGCTGCCGCGTCCTTGAGTGCGTCCGGGTTGAGTTCCAGCACGGCATTCAGGCGGGGTCCGGCGCGGTCCAGGCGGGCGATGCGGTCCAGATAGGCGCGGGTGAGGGTGACGCTGTCCAGTTCGCCTGCGGCCATCTGCGCCTGCAGCTCGCTGATATCCGCTTCGGCATAGGGGAACGGGGGGCTGGCGTCGGTGCTGCCCGCAGCGGCGGCATGCGCGGCGCTGGCCAGCAGCGACGACGGCGAGGGCGAACAGCCGCTCAGCGCGATGGCCAGTGCCAGCGATGTCAGTGACAGACGCATCGGTGAGTATCAGGTGTCCCCGGTTGCAGCGCTCAGGCTAACCAGCGGTTGCCGCGCTTGGCAACTCAATGACGCTTGCGCAGGTCGCGGGCGAGTACGCCGACCACGATCAGATTGATGACCAGCACCGTCCACGAGGCCCAGCCGGGGTGGCGGAGGATGGCGTAGATGTCGAAGGGCAGGTAGATCGCGGCGGTCAGGCAGCCGAGCCAGGAGGCCCAGGCCTTGGCCCGCCACAGGCCCCAGGCCTCGAACAGATGCAGGATGCCGTAGGCGACCATGGCCGCTGCGGCCAGATGCACGGCGTCGGGACTGATCATGTTCAGCAGCGAGGGCAGGGTGCCGTGATCCGGGTCCAGGCTGAAACGCCGGATCAGGGCATTGACCCCGTCACGCAGTGGCTGCGGACCGAGCACTTCCAGCCCGGTCGCCGCCAGCAGCGCCAGTGCCGCCTTGCCGGCTTCCAGCAAGGCGATCACGTGAAGACCCGGATGCGTGTGCGGATCCGGGTTGTAGGGCTTGTCGGTCACGACAAAGGTCCGATCAACCGGCGCGCGACGCCTTCTTGCGGTCGCTTTCGGTCAGGAACTTCTTGCGCAGACGGATTTCCTTCGGGGTGATCTCGACCAGTTCGTCGTCCTCGATGAAGTCCAGTGCCTGTTCCAGCGAGTACTTGATGGCCGGGGTCAGCTGGATCGCGTCGTCCTTGCCCGAAGCGCGCATGTTGGTCAGCGGCTTGGTCTTGATCGCGTTGACGGTCAGGTCGTTGTCCTTGGAGTGGATGCCGACCAGCTGGCCTTCGTACACGTTGTCGCCTTCAGCGGCGAACAGCTTGCCGCGATCCTGCAGCGGGCCCAGCGAGTAGGCCGGGGTGACGCCCGGGGCATTGGCGATCATCACGCCGTTGATGCGCTTGGCGATCGCGCCCTGTTCCTTCGGACCGTAGTGGTCGAACACGTGGAACAGCAGGCCCGAACCCTGGGTCAGGGTCTTGAACTCGTTCTGGAAGCCGATCAGGCCACGGGCCGGGATCGAGTATTCCAGGCGCACGCGGCCCTTGCCGTCCGGTTCCATGTTCTTCAGCTGGCCCTTGCGGGTGCCCAGCTTTTCCATCACGCCGCCCTGGTGCACTTCTTCCACGTCCACCACCAGCTGTTCGATCGGCTCCATCTGCTGGCCGTCGATTTCCTTGATGATCACTTCCGGGCGCGACACGGCCAGTTCATAGCCTTCGCGACGCATGTTTTCGATCAGCACCGACAGATGCAGTTCGCCACGGCCGGACACCAGGAACTTGTCGGCGTCTTCCAGCTGTTCCACCTTCAGGGCCACGTTGTGGACCTTTTCACGGTCCAGGCGGTCTTTGATCTGACGGCTGGTCAGGAACTTGCCACCGGACAGGTCCTTGTTGCCGGCGAACGGCGAGTTGTTGACCTGGAAGGTCATCGAGATGGTGGGTTCGTCCACGGTCAGCGCCGGCAGCGCTTCCGGGGTGTCCGGGTGGCAGATGGTGTCGGAGATGGTCAGCTCAGGGATGCCCGAGATGGCCACGATGTCACCGGCTTCAGCGGTGTCCTGCTCGATGCGCTCCAGGCCCAGGAAGCCCAGCACCTGCGCGACCTTGCCGTTGCGCTTCTTGCCTTCGCGGTCGATCACCGCGACCTGCATGTTCTTCTTCAGGGTGCCGCGCTGGATGCGGCCGATGCCGATCACGCCGACGAAGTTGTTGTAGTCCAGCTGGCTGATGCGCATCTGGAAGGCACCTTCCGGGTCCACTTCGGGCTTCGGCGCGTGCTTCATGATCGCTTCGTACAGCGGGGTCATGTCGCCGTCGCGCACGGTGTCTTCCAGGCCGGCATAGCCGTTCAGGGCCGACGCGTAGACGATCGGGAAGTCCAGCTGCTCGTTGGTGGCACCGAGCTTGTCGAACAGGTCGAACACCTGGTCGATCACCCAGTCCGGACGCGCGCCCGGGCGGTCAATCTTGTTGACCACCACGATCGGCTTGAAGCCCATCGCGAAGGCCTTCTGGGTCACGAAGCGGGTCTGCGGCATCGGGCCGTCCATCGCGTCGACTAGGATCAGCACGGTGTCGACCATCGACAGCACGCGCTCGACCTCGCCACCGAAGTCGGCGTGTCCAGGGGTGTCGACGATGTTGATGCGGTTGCCCTGCCAGGTGATGGCCGTGTTCTTGGCCAGGATCGTGATGCCACGCTCCTTTTCCTGGTCATTGCTGTCCATCACGCGTTCAGCCAGCACGGTGCGCTCGGACAGGGTGCCCGACTGCTTCAGCAGCTGGTCGACGAGGGTGGTCTTGCCATGATCGACGTGGGCGACGATGGCGATGTTGCGAAGATTTTCGATGGACATGCGAAAGGGGGCCAGTCGGCGCCGGAAGTTGAAAAATGAAGTCCAACATTATACCGCTTTAATGACCAAACGCGAAAAGGCCCCCTTCGCCCATTCATCTACCCCGAGCTGCCTGGCCTTCGCGGGTTCAGCGCCGGCCGTTGGCCGGCCCAGACAATCCTGAGGGCCGGCCAACGGCCGGCGCTACCGGGGTGTTCGACCATGGTCAGGCAGGCCAGCGCCGCAGGGGAGGTGTATCCTTATGGGGCTGAGACACCCCCGAATATTCAAGGATCCACATGTCCCTCATCGCCACCTTCGACACCACCCAGGGCCCGATCAAGGTCGAGCTTTACCCGGACAAGGCCCCGGTCACCGTGGCCAGCTTCGTGAACCTGGTCAAGCACGGTTTCTATGACGGCCTGATCTTCCACCGCGTCATTGCCGACTTCATGATCCAGGGCGGCTGCCCGAAGGGCCAGGGCACCGGTGGCCCAGGCTACAAATTCGAAGATGAAAAGAACGGCGTGAAGCACCAGAAGGGCTCGCTGTCGATGGCCAATGCCGGTCCGAACACCAACGGCAGCCAGTTCTTCATCACCCACATCAAGACCGACTGGCTGGATGGCAAGCACACCGTGTTCGGCCAGGTCCTGGAAGGCCAGGCCATCGTCGACTCGGTCAAGCAGGGCGACGTGATCCATTCGATCACCCTGGAAGGCGACACCGACGCCGTGCTGGCCGCCCAGGCCGACCGCGTCGCGGAGTGGAACAAGTTCCTCGCCGCCTGATGGTCCCAGCGGCCCCCTGACGGGGGCCGTTTTCATGTCTGCGGCCGCCCCGCCAGGTCATCCCCGCCCGGCGGCCTTCTCCCACTATGTTTTTTCGCTTTTTAGCAGAGGAAATCCCCATGAAAGCACCTGTTCGTGTTGCCGTGACCGGCGCCGCCGGCCAGATCGGCTACGCCCTGCTGTTCCGCATCGCTTCCGGCGAAATGCTGGGCAAGGACCAGCCGGTCATCCTGCAGCTGCTCGAGCTGCCGGTCGAAAAGGCCCAGGCCGCCCTGAAGGGCGTGATGATGGAACTGGAAGACTGCGCGTTCCCGCTGCTGGCCGGCATGGTCGGTACCGACGACGCCGAAGTGGCCTTCAAGAACGCCGACATTGCCCTGCTGGTCGGCGCGCGTCCGCGCGGCCCGGGCATGGAGCGCAAGGACCTGCTGCTGGAAAACGCCAAGATCTTCACCGCGCAGGGCGCGGCACTGAACAAGGTCGCCAAGCGTGACGTCAAGGTGTTGGTGGTCGGCAACCCGGCCAACACCAATGCCTACATCGCGATGAAGTCGGCTCCGGACCTGAACCCGCGCAACTTCACCGCCATGCTGCGCCTGGACCACAACCGCGCGCTGAGCCAGCTGTCGACCAAGCTCGGCAAGCCGGTCGCCGGCATGGAAAAGCTGGTGGTGTGGGGCAACCACAGCCCGACCATGTACCCGGATTACCGCTTCGCCACCGCCGATGGCGCGTCCATCGCCGACGCCATCAACGACCAGGAATGGAACGCCAACACCTTCATTCCGACGGTGGGCAAGCGCGGTGCCGCGATCATTGAAGCCCGTGGTTCGTCCTCGGCCGCTTCGGCTGCCAATGCCGCCATCGACCACGTGCGTGACTGGGTGCTGGGCAGCAACGGCAAGTGGGTCACCATGGGCGTGCCGTCCGACGGTTCCTACGGCATTCCGGAAGGCGTGATCTTCGGCTTTGCGGTGACCACCCAGAATGGTGAGTACACCCTGGTCAAGGACCTGCCGGTCGACGACTTCAGCCAGAAGTACATCGACAAGACCCTGGCCGAGCTGGAAGAAGAGCGCGCCGGCGTCGCCCACCTGCTGGGCTGATCGCGGTTTTGGAGCGACGACCAACGGTCGTCGCCTACCGGGCTCAACGGGGAGGCTTCGGCCTCCCCGTCTTCGTTCTGGATTCCCTGAACCGACATGATTCACCTGCACTACGCCGACGATGCCCTGCTGGTGGCTGAGAAGCCCGCCGGCCTGCTGTCCGTGCCCGGGCGCACGCCGGAGAACCAGGACTGCGTGGTGTCCCGGCTGCAGGCCTTGTATCCGGACGCACTGACCGTGCACCGTCTTGACCAGGTCACCTCCGGGCTGCTGCTGCACGCCCGCGGCAAGGCCATGCAGGCGGCGCTGTCGGCGCAGTTCGAACAGCGACAGGTGCACAAGCGCTACGTGGCGGTGCTGGAAGGCCTGCTCGACGGCGAGGCCGGTGAAGTCGACCTGCCGCTGATCGTGGACTGGCCGAACCGGCCGAAGCAGCAGGTCGATCATGAACGCGGCAAGCCCGCGCTGACCCGCTGGCGGGTGCTGGCACGTGAGGCCGCGCATACCCGTGTGGAGCTGGAACCGGTAACCGGCCGCAGCCATCAGCTGCGCCTGCACATGGCCAGCCTCGGCCACCCCATCGTCGGTGATGTGCTGTATGGGGCATCGGCGGCGGGGCGGGTTTATCTGCATGCGTGCGCGTTACGGTTCACGCACCCGCTCAGCGGTGAACCGCAAGCTTTCGCGTCTCCGCAACCTTGGTAGCGCCGGCCGTTGGCCGGCCTTCGGGATTGCGTGGGCCGGCCAACGGCCGGCGCTACCATATACATTTCTTACGACCAAGGTCGGACGGTAGCGCGCCCCCTGTCGGACTATGCTCGACCCCATGACTTTGTCTGGGAGGGCTGTCATGCGCTACGAAGAGCTGTACCGGAAATCCATCGACGAACCCGAAGCGTTCTGGGCCGAGGAAGCCCAGCGCATCTATTGGCACAAGCAGCCGGAACAGGTGCTCGACTACAGCACCCCGCCGTTCCGGCGCTGGTTCGTGGGTGGTGAAACCAACCTCTGCTACAACGCGGTGGACCGGCATCTGGTCGACCGCCCCGAACAGCTTGCACTGGTTGCCATCTCGACCGAAACCAATGTCACCCGCGAGATCACCTACCGCGAGCTGTATCGCGAAGTGAATGCGTTCGCTGCGGTGCTGCAGCGGCTGGACGTGCAGCGCGGTGATCGCGTGGTCATCTACATGCCCAACATGGCCGAAGCGGTGTTCGCGATGTTGGCCTGCGCCCGCATTGGTGCCATCCACTCGGTGGTGTTCGGTGGCTTCGCCGCGCACAACCTGGCGCTGCGCATCGACGATGCCGAACCCAAGCTGCTGATCGCCGCCGATGCCGGCAAGCGCGGCGGCAAGGTGATTCCGTACAAGGCAATGGTCGATGCGGCCTGTGCCGAAGCGCAGTCGCCACCACCGCATGTGCTGATCGTGTCGCGCGGGCTGGATCCGGCCGAGCCGAAAGTGCCGGGCCGCGACGTTGACTACGCCACCCTGCGCGCCGAAGTCGGCGACCAGGACGTGCCGGTGGTATGGCTGGAGGCGAATGAGCCGAGCTATCTGCTGTACACCTCCGGCACCACCGGCAAGCCCAAGGGCGTGCAGCGCGACGTCGGCGGCTATGCGGTCGCGATGGCGCAGTCGATGCGCACCGTGTTTGACTGCGCGCCGGGCCAGGTGATGTTCTCCACCTCGGACGTGGGCTGGGCGGTTGGCCATTCCTACAATGTCTACGGCCCGTTGATCGGCGGCTGCACCTCGCTGCTGTATGAAGGGCTGCCGACCAGTCCGGATCCGGGTATCTGGTGGGCGCTGTGCGAGCAGTACGGCGTGCGTACGCTGTTCTCGTCACCCACCGCCATCCGCGTGCTGAAGAAGCACGATGCCGACTTCATCAAACGCCACGACCTGGTCGCGCTCAAGTATGTGTTCCTCGCGGGCGAGCCACTGGACGAGCCGACCGCGCACTGGATCAACGATGCGCTGGGCAAGCCGATCATCGACAACTACTGGCAGACCGAAACCGGCTGGCCCGCGCTGACCCTGCTGCCCGGCGTGGACCTGAAGCCGGTACGGTTCGGTTCACCGGGCTTTCCCAATCTCGGCTACCGCATGAAGGTGATCGACGAGAACACCGGCGCGGAAGTCGAGCCCGGGCAGAAAGGCGTACTGGTGATGGTGCCGCCACTGCCGCCGGGTTGCATGAGCACTGTGTGGAAGGACGACGACCGTTTCCTGCAGAGTTACTTCAGCCATTTCAAGGAGCTGCTGTACAGCTCGCTGGACTGGGCGATCCGCGATGAGGATGGCTACACCTTCATCCTTGGCCGCACCGACGATGTGATCAATGTCGCCGGTCACCGGTTGGGCACGCGCGAGATCGAAGAGTGCATCTCCGGCCATCCGCAGGTGGCCGAGGCGGCGGTGATCGGGGTCAAGGACGAACTGAAGGGGCAGGTGCCGCTGGTGTTCGTCACCCTGAAGCAGGCCGTGGCCGGAGATGGCAGCGCGGTGGTCGCCGAGATGATGCAGCGCGTGACCGGTTCGCTGGGCGCGGTGGCGCGTCCGGCCCATATCCATATCGTCAATGCGCTGCCCAAAACCCGCTCGGGCAAGCTGCTGCGACGTTCGCTGCAGGCGCTGGCGGAAGAACGCGATCCGGGGGATCTGTCGACGCTGGACGATCCTGGGGCCCTGGACGAGATCCGCCGCGCGCTGGGCCGGTGAGGGCGTGCGGACCCACGGTATGCCCGCCGTCCAGGCGGGCACCCTTTGGGCCGTCGCTACGCGACGTTGAGAACGGCTCCCGGCCGTTCTCTTCCGCACCTACCCGATCAACCGCGCCGTGGCAGGTATCGGCCGTGGGTCGATACGGGGGGTGCTGCGATGCAGCACCCTCGATCATGAACGTCGGTTAAGCTTCCGGTGCGGTAGGGGCTCGGTGCGACATGCGCCGGGGCACCGCAAAGGGGGCGTGGCGTGACCGCTGATTCAACCGGTTCCCGCCCGCAGCTGCACAGAGTGACAGGGGGACAACATGGCGTTCATTCATGCCAAGACGGCCGCTGGCCGTCAGGAAATCGAAGACCGTGCGCGCAGGCTGCCGCCGGGACTGCGCTCCATTCTGCTGATGGTGGATGGCCTGCGCGATGATGACGAACTGACCGGCATGCTGCCGGGCCTGCGGGCGCCGGACGACGCGCTGGCGCAACTGCAGGCGATGGGGCTGATTGAAGTGGTGGGCGGCGCATTGGCTGCGGCCGCGCCGCGTGCACTGACCGCCGGGCGCGAACACGACCCGGCATTGTACAAGCAGTTGTATGACTGGATGAGCGAGTCGGTGCGCAGGCACCTGGGCCTGAAGGGCTACTTCATGCAGCTCAAGATCGAGCGCTGCACCGATGCGGCCGGCCTGGAGAAGCTGTGGCCGGAAATGGCGGCGGCGGTTTCCAAGGCCAAAAGCCCGGCACTGGCCAACCGCTGGATGGAAGAAACCCGCGCGCTGCTCCAGGGCCAGCCGGTAGACGCGTAGAGCGGGGCTTGCCCCGCTGCTGTAGAGCCACGCCCTGCGTGGCTGCGTGGTCAAGGGATGCCGGCGAGCGCATCAGCCACGCGGGGCGTGGCTCTACGGCGCGGGGCGCATCCTGCATCGGGGCAGGGCCCCGCGTTACGGGTCGAGCCCGTTCACACCAGCCCTTCAGCCTTCAACGCCGCCTGCACACCCGCATCGGCTTCCATGCGGGTCTTGAACGCAGCCACGTTGTCCAGCCCGACCAGGTCCACCTTGGCACCGGCGGCCCAGCGCAGCGTGATGTAGAAGTAGGGGTCGGCCACGCTGCGGAAGCCGGCCAGCCACGGCTTGTCGGCCAGCTGCCGGTCGGCGGTTTCGAACAGCCCGCGCAGGCGCTTGCGCGCAGCGGCGCGGATCGCATCGTATTGGCCTTCGTCGGCAATGAACTTGCCCGGCCCGAACAGCGGCGAGAACGCCGGGTGCACGTCGGAATTGACGAACGACAGCCAGCGGGCGGCTTCGGCACGCTGGCGCGGGCTGCCGTCACCGGCCAGGCCGGCCTGCGGGAAGGAGTCGGCGATGTAGCCCATGATGGCCGCGTTCTGGGTCAGCACGAAGTCACCGTCGACCAGCGCCGGCACCGCGCCGGCCGGGTTGATCGCCAGAAACGCGGGGGCCTTCATCGTGTCCTTGTCGAGCAGTTCCACTTCGAACGGCTGGCCGGTCCACTGCAGGGCAATGTGGTCGGCGGTGGAACAGGCTCCGGGCTTGCTGTACAGCTTCATGCGGACTCCAGGGTGGATCGATGGCGGAAACCACCACTATCGCGGAGCCGGCGGCGCGCGGCAACGGCACGCCCACAACAGATTGTTACGACTGGCGGGGCTTGAGGCTTTGCACCTTGTAGAAGGTGTGATCGCCAATCGTGGCCACCTGGTAGGCATTGCGCCAGCTCGGGCTGGCGATGGCCAGTGCGGCGAAGTGGCTGGCCCCGGGCACGATCTCCTTGCGCTCGCCTACCGGCAGCGCCCAGTTGCGCTCGGCATCGAAGGCCACGGTCATTGCTTCTTCCCAGGCATCGGTGTTGCCCAGCTGGGTGCCGGGGGCCACGATGGTCGGGGCGAACTGCTTGCGCGCGGTCACCACCTGGCACATCGAGTCGCCCCACAGGCCACTGTCCAGGCGGCGCAGCGCCACTTCTGCCACGGCTTGCTGGCCGCGCAGGGTCTGGTCACGCGCTTCGAGGTAGACGGTCGTGCTCAGGCACAACGAATCGGCGGCCGGCTGCGGCAACAACTGCGACAGCCAGAGAATCCAGGCCAGTTTCATAAATCTCCTTGCTCCGTATGGGCCGCACCTGGCTGTGCCATCCGATCAGGCGGACGGCGGCGAGGGTACTGCTTGGCGTCATGGGGAGGCGGCCATCGGGGCCGCCCGTTGGCGGCTCCCGAAAGATCGTGGGGGCCGCACGCTCACTCGAACTGGGTGGTGAGCGGGAAAGTTGGCGCACGATAGGGGGGTATTTCCCAATGCATCCTGAACCGGAAGGCTTGACATTCAGGTTCGTAGCGGGTGTCGGAACCCGCATTCAGGTGACGACCAACGGTCGTCACCTACCCATTGGCGGGTAGCGCACGACCGTTGGTCGTGCGTGGTACGGGCCCCGTTACAACGTGGCCGCCAACCGGCTGCCCTGGTTGATCGCACGCTTGGCATCCAGCTCCGCGGCGACATCCGCGCCGCCGATCAGATGTGCGTCCACACCGGCAGCCAGCAATGCAGCATGCAGGTCACGACGCGGCTCCTGGCCTGCACAGATCACCACGTGATCCACCGGCAGGGTCTGCTCATGGCCGTCCACGCGGATATGCAGGCCGCTGTCATCCACGCCGAGGTATTCGACGCCGCCGAGCATCTTCACGCCCTTCGCCTTCAGGGTGGCGCGATGAATCCAGCCCGTGGTCTTGCCCAGCCGTGCGCCAGGCTTGCCGGGGCTGCGCTGCAGCAGCCAGACCTTGCGTGCGGGTGCTTCCGGCTGCGGACGCGCAAGCGCGCCACGCGCCTCGAAACTCGGGTCCACACCCCACTCGGCCATCCAGCGCGCCGGGTCCAGTGCCGGCGACGGTCCTTCGTGGACCAGGAACTCGCCCACGTCGAAACCAATGCCGCCGGCACCGATGATCGCCGCTTCGCTTCCTACCGTGACGTTGCCCAGCAGCACGTCCAGATACGTGATCACCTTGGGGTGGTCGGCACCGGGGAAGTCCACCTGGCGCGGGGTGATGCCGGTGGCAACGACCACGCTGTCGAAACCGGCGAGGGTGGCCACGTCGGCGGTGGTGCCCAGTTTTACCTCCACGCCGGTTTCCTCCAGCTTGTGGCGGAAGTAGCGCAGGGTTTCATGGAACTCTTCCTTGCCGGGAATGCGCTTGGCCACATTGAACTGTCCGCCGATTTCGCTGCCCGCGTCGAACAGGGTGACCGTATGGCCACGCTCGGCGGCCACCGTGGCACAGGCCAGCCCGGCCGGCCCGGCACCCACCACCGCAATCCGACGCGGCGTCGGGGTAGGGCGGTACACCAGTTCGGTTTCGTGCACGGCGCGCGGGTTCACCAGGCAGCTGGCGGTCTTGTTCTCGAACACATGGTCCAGGCAGGCCTGGTTGCACGCGATGCAGGTATTGATCGCATGGGCGCGACCGGCACGCGCCTTGTTCGCCCACTCCGGATCAGCCAGCAGCGGGCGGGCCAGCGACACCATGTCGGCGTTGCCGTCGGCCAGGATGCGTTCGGCCACCTCCGGCATGTTGATGCGGTTGGTGGCGATCACCGGCACCTGCACATGTGGCTTGAGTTTGGCGGTGACGCCGGCGAAGGCCGCGCGTGGCACCGAGGTGGCGATGGTGGGCACGCGCGCCTCGTGCCAGCCGATGCCGGAGTTGATCAGCGTGGCACCGGCTGCTTCAATCGCCTTGGCCTGCTGCACGATCTCTTCCCAGTTGCTGCCGTCGTCCACCAGATCGACCAGTGACAACCGGTAGATGATGATGAAATCCGGTCCGCACGCTTCGCGGATGCGACGCACGATTTCCACGGCGAAACGCATGCGTTTGGCCGCGTCACCGCCCCAGGCGTCGCTGCGCGCATTGGTACGCGGCGCGATGAACTCGTTGATCAGATAGCCTTCCGAGCCCATCACTTCGACGCCGTCGTAGCCGGCCTCGCGGGCCAGTCGCGCGCTGCGCGCGTAGTCGGCGATGTGCCGCTCCACGCCGCCTGCGGACAGTGCGCGCGGGGTAAACGGATTGATCGGTGCTTTCTTTTTCGAAGGGGCCACCGACAGGGGGTGGTAGGCGTAGCGGCCGGCATGCAGCAGTTGCAGGCAGATCTTGCCGTCGTGCTCGTGCACGGCACGGGTCAGCTGCCGGTGCGGGCCCACTTCCCATGGCCAGGACAGCTTGCCGCCGAACGGCTTGAGCCAGCCCACCACGTTCGGCGCATAGCCACCGGTCACGATCAGGCCAACGCCGCCGGCGGCGCGCTCGGCGAAATACGCCGCCAGGCGCGGGAAGTCGCGCGCCCGGTCTTCAAGCCCGGTGTGCATCGAGCCCATCAGCACGCGGTTGCGCAGCTGGGTGAAGCCCAGGTCCAGCGGGCTGAACAGGTGAGGGTAGGCGACGGATTCGGCGGCTGGCGACATGAAGATACGCTTGCGTACGGAAGACGCGAAGGGTGCCGGGAAAGGGGCCGCGCCGCAAGTGGCTTGGACGGCAATCATCCGGGTTCGCCGGCCGTTGGCCGGCCCTCATGAACGTGTGACGCGATCCAAGGGCCGGCCAACGGCCGGCGCTACCACCGGTTCCCCCGGTTTCTCAGTCCCAAGCGGCCAGGGTCAGCTTCCCGATCACGCTGCCGGCCTCCAGCTGCCGGTGCGCCTCACGAAGATTCGCCGCATTGATCGTGCCCAGCGCGGTGCGCGCGGTACTGCGCAGCTCGCCGGCATCGACCAGGCTGGCGACCCGATTCAGAATGCGATGCTGTTCGATCAGGTCGGCGGTGCCGAAACGTGCGCGCGCGAACATGAATTCCCAATGGATGCTGATGCACTTGGCCTTGTAGGGATCGCCAATCCGCAACGGGCCGCGCGGTTCCACGATCAGGCCGACGCGGCCCTGCGGGGCCAGCAGTTCGCCCAGGACGTCCCAGTAGGCGTCGGTGTCGGCCAGGTTCAAGGCGGCATCCACCGCAGCGATCCCCAGCGCCTGCAGTTGCGGCGGCAACGGCTGGCGGTGGTCAATGACATGCTGCGCGCCCATCGCCCGGCACCAGTCGGCCGACGCCGGGCGTGAGGCGGTGGCGACCACCGTGAACCCGGCATGGCGGCCCAGCTGGATCGCCATCGAGCCGACCCCGCCCGCACCGCCGATCACCAGCAGCACCTGGCCGCGGTGGCGGCAGTCGTCAAAGCGCAGGCACATGCGATCAAACAACAGTTCCCACGCGGTCAGGGTGGTCAGCGGCAGCGCAGCGGCGTCGGCAAAATCCAGTGTGGTCGGCTTGCGTCCCACCACGCGCGCATCGACCAGCTGCCATTGCGCGTTGCACCCGGGCCGGGTCACATCACCGGCGTAATAGACCTCGTCGCCGGGGGCAAAGGCGGTGACCTCCGGACCGACCGCTTCCACCACGCCGGCCGCGTCGAAACCGAGAATACGGGGAGGCGCGTCGTCCGCGCGTGGGGCGAGGCGTTGTTTGGCGTCCACCGGATTCACCGATACCGCCAGCACCCGCACCAGCAGGTCATGTCCAGTGGGTTGGCCGGGGGCCGGGACGTTCATGTCCGACAGCGAAGCGGGATCTTCGACAGGCAGGGCGCGTTCCTGAACAACAGCTTTCATGGCAGCTCCGGCAGGGGAAATCGCATTCATCATACGACTGACGGCAAACCTGTTTATGCGCTGAATAAGCGCATGCCAAGGAACTGCACGATTTACTGTGGCGAGCCCTTGAAAACTCTGGAAAAGTGGGGAAACCCTTGTCGTTGCTAGGTCTTGCGCAACTTCATAAAGCTGTATAGGGTGCCCGCAGCTGGGCCGGGTAGAGGTCTGGCGGTCGTCTTCACATGTTATGTGACTGTTAACATCACCTTCACTCCCCTGAGCATAATGTTCGCGGCGGTGGCGTGCTGAACCCGCAGTCTGAAACGACGCAATAGCGCTGGACCATGCCTCTACCGGTTTCATACCCCCGAACTAGGAGCTGTATTACATGAACAAGAAGATCCTTACTGCCGCGCTGCTGGGCGGTCTGGCCATGGCCCAGGCTGCGTCCGCGCAGGAGTTCGATGACCGCTGGTACCTGACCGGTTCGGCGGGTTTCAATTTCCAGGACAGCGACCGCCTGACCAATGATGCTCCGTTCGTCACCCTGGGCCTGGGCAAGTTCATCAGCCCGAACTGGTCGCTGGACGGTGAGCTGAACTACCAGAACCCGAACTTCGACGCCAACCAGGATCTGAACTGGAGCCAGTACGGCGGCGACATCTCGGCGCGCTACCACTTCATCCAGGACGGCCGCGGCTGGAACCCCTACCTGCGTTTCGGCGTGGGTTACCAGAAGTCGGAAGAAGAGTTCTCGCAGCCGGGCCCGGTGCTGGGTGAGCGCAAGGACGGCAACTTCTCCGCCATCGTCGGTGTCGGTCTGCAGACCACCTTCGACAAGGCCGTGGCTGTGCGCGCCGAAGTCGGCTACCGCGGTGACTTCGACGACAAGAGCTACCACGCTCCGGGCGAAAGCTGGTTCGGCGACGTGCTGGCTTCGGTCGGCGTCGTGATCCCGCTGGGCCCGGCTCCGGTTGCCGCCGTGGCACCGCCGCCGCCGGCTGCTCCGAGCTGCGCCGACCTGGATGACGACGGTGACGGCGTCAACAACTGCGACGACAAGTGCCCGAATTCGCAGCCGGGTCAGACCATCGGTCCGGACGGTTGCCCGGTGCCGGTCTCGATCGACCTGAAGGGCGTGAACTTCGACTTCGACAAGTCGACCCTGCGTCCGGACGCCGTGGCGATCCTGAGCGAAGCCGCCCAGATCCTGACCCGTTACCCGGATCTGCGCGTCGAAGTGGCTGGCCACACCGACTCGAAGGGTACCGAAGAGTACAACCAGAAGCTGTCCGAGCGTCGTGCTACCGCTGTGTACGACTACCTGACCAGCAATGGTGTTGCCGCTTCGCGTCTGGTCGGCCCGATCGGCTACGGCGAGTCGCGTCCGATTGCGCCGAACACCAACCCGGATGGTTCGGACAACCCGGAAGGCCGTGCCAAGAACCGTCGTACCGAGCTGAACGTCCAGAACTAAGTTCTGACGTAAAGGTTCCAGAAGCAGGGCCCGGCATTGCCGGGCCCTGTTTTTTGTGCGCTGGGTAGGAAATCGATAAAAAATTCAATGCGTTGCCGTATTCATTGAATGTGGGATCTTGTAAGGCGTTTCGTCGCTGTTAAACTCGACGTGTCGCCCCTCTTTCTGGATGCATCCCATGCTGCGTATCGCACTGGCCGCCGCGCTCGGCCTGGCTCTGGTTCCCGCCGCCCACGCCGCCGTGGACTGCTCCGCCCAGGCCACCAGTGCCTCGCCGCTGCCGTTGCCGGCGACGGCCATCGCGCCGGTTGCCGACGAATTCGCCATCCGCAGCACCCAGCTGGGCATGCCCTCCGGAGTGCTCACCCCCAATTTCGAGCAGCAGCAGTCGGTGGACCGCGTACTGCAGCGCCTGCGCATCGATGGTTGCCAGAACATCGCCAAGGCGATGCCGGGCGCGCCGGCGGTGAACCCGAACGATCCGGCGGCCTACAAGCCCAAGACCGAGTTCGACAACACCCCGTGGCGCTTTGACATGAGCCAGAACGGCAAGCGCATGACCGCCGAGGAATTCGATGCCTGGATGAAGGCGCGTGGCGTGCGCGTGGTCAAGGCGCGTCCGGCTCCGGCCGCCGCTGCGGCCCCGGCAGTTGCACCGGCTGCCGAGACCAAGCCGGACAAGAAGTAAGTCGCCGCGCGCGACAGAGCGATGCGTACGACCCGCCGCCCCCCTGCCGCGCCGACTGCCGCGCCACGCCATGGCCTGGCGCGGGTGCTGTCCAAGGCGGGGGTGTGCTCGCGTACCGAGGCCGCGCGCTGGATCGCCGACGGCCGGGTGACGGTGGATGGGCGCACCATCAACAACCCCGAGTTTCCGATTGTCGACGGCCGCCACCAGATCAAGGTGGACGGCCAGCCGCTGGGCAGCGCCCGACGTATCCATCTCATGCTCAACAAGCCGCGCGGACTGGTCACCACTGTCCAGGACGAGCGCGGCCGCGACACCGTGTACCGCTGTTTCGACGGTGCCGGTTTGCCCTGGCTGGCACCGGTGGGACGGCTCGACAAGGCCAGCGAGGGCCTGCTGTTGTTCAGCAATGACCCGCAATGGGCCGCGCGTCTGACCGACCCCGCGACCGGCCCGGACAAGACCTATCACGTGCAGGTCGACGCCATTCCCTCTGCCGATCAGCTGACCGCCCTGTGCGCCGGCGTTGACGATGACGGCGAGTTCCTGCGCGCCCGCCAGGTGCGGCTGCTGCGCAGTGGCGAGAAGACCGCCTGGCTGGAAGTAGTGCTGGAAGAGGGCCGCAACCGCCACATCCGGCGTCTGCTGGCGGCCTTCGATATCGCCGTTCTGCGTTTGATCAGAGTGGGGATAGGCCAACTGCAACTGGGAACGCTTGCCAAAGGGGGCTGGCGCGAACTGCAGCCACACGACCTTGAACTGTTGTACGCCACGGCCGGAGGTGCCGGCGCTGACATCTAGTGCGTGGTCCGCTGGGGAGCGGGCGCACCACCGGGCAATGGACGGCCTGCCTTGACAGACTGACCACTACCGGGAGAAGTGCCATGTTCATCGCTGAATCGTTCCGCCCGCTGTTGCGCGGTGCCTGTCTGCTGTTGCCGGCCGTGGCGCTGACCGCCTGCGGCGGCCACAAACAGGTCGCCAAGGCGACCCCGCCGGTCACCGACAAGGTGGTGGAGCTGAAGCTGCCGGAGCTGGACGGGCGCGGCAGCTACCGCTTCCACATGAGCGACGGCAAGAAGCGGATGAGCGCCGACGAGTTCGACGCGTGGATGAAGGCCAACGGCATCCGCGTGGCCAAAGGCAATCCGCAGGCCCGGCCGACGCCCAAGCCCGCCACCAAACCGGTGGTGGTGGCGAGCAAGGACAAAAAGAAGAAGCGGTAGCGCCGGCCGTTGGCCGGCGATGGAACCTGCCCCGCGCAGCGGGGCAAGCCCCGCTCTACGTCAGCCCTTGATCACACCCAGCTCCACGCCGATGCGGGTGAACGCATCAATCGCGCGGTCCAGGTGTGCACGGGTGTGTGCCGCGCTGATCTGGGTGCGGATGCGCGCCTGGCCCTTGGGCACCACCGGGAAGAAGAAGCCGATCGCATAGATGCCTTCTTCCAGCAGGCGCTCGGCGAACTTCTGCGCCAGCGGTGCGTCATACAGCATCACCGGGCTGATCGGGTGAACGCCCGGCTTCACGTCGAAGCCGGCGGCAGTCATCTTCTCGCGGAAGTAGGCGGTATTTTCCTGCAGCGTGGTACGCAGGTCGTCGGCGGCGGCCAGCATGTCGAACGCCTTGATGCCGGCAGCCACCACGTGCGGCGGCAGCGAGTTGGAGAACAGGTACGGGCGCGAGCGCTGGCGCAGCAGTTCGATCACTTCGGCGCTGGCGGTGGTGAAGCCACCCAGTGCGCCGCCCATGGCCTTGCCCAGGGTGCCGGTGATGATGTCGATCTTCTCCAGCACACCCTTCACTTCTGCCGAGCCGCGGCCGGTGGCACCCAGGAAGCCGGTGGCATGGCATTCGTCGATGTGTACCAGCGCGTTGTACTTCTTCGCCAGTGCGGTGATCTCATCCAGTGGCGCAATGAAGCCGTCCATCGAGAACACGCCGTCGGTGGTGATCAGCTTGGTCCTGCAGCCGGCCGCATCGGCCGCCTGCAACTGCGCTTCGAGGTCGGCCATGTCGCAGTTGGCATAACGGAAGCGCTTGGCCTTGCACAGGCGCACGCCATCGATGATCGAGGCATGGTTGAGCGCATCGGAAATGATCGCATCGTTCTCACCCAGCAGCGGTTCGAACAGGCCGCCGTTGGCATCGAAGCAGGCCGCATAAAGGATGGTGTCCTGCTTGCCGAAGAAGCCGGCGATCTGCTGTTCCAGCTGCTTGTGCAGGTCCTGGGTGCCACAGATGAAGCGTACCGACGCCATGCCGAAGCCGTGGCTGTCCAGTGCGTCCTTGGCCGCCTGGATCAGGTCCGGGTGGTCGGCCAGGCCCAGGTAGTTGTTGGCACAGAAGTTCAGCACCGTGCGCCCGTCGTCCAGGGTGATCTCGGCCGACTGGGGGCTGGTGATGACGCGCTCGGACTTGAACAGGCCCTGGGCGCGGATCGCCTCCAGCTCCTCAACATAGTGCCGGGTCAGCGGGGCGTTGGCGGTGTCGGTCATGGCAGGCAGTCACGGAAGCGGAAAAACGCGATTTTACCTGTCCGGGCCGGGTCCGGGGCCCCGCTGCCCGCCAGCCGAGGGGAGGAGGGCGGAAAACAGTTGCGCATGTGATTGTTGCATCGCAATATCAATCAGGTTAAAAAACTGTAAACCACGTCACACCCACCCACGTCCCGGAGAGACCCCGCATGAACCACGCCACGCGCCGTACCGCCGCCGTTGTGCTCTGCGCCGCCTTGTTCGTCCCGTTCGTCGCCAGTGCCCAGGACGAGGCCGAGTCTCCCTTCAGCTGGAATGTCACCGGCGTTTCCGATTACGTGTTCCGCGGTGCCTCGCAGACCGACGAGGACCCGACCCTGCAGGCCGGCTTCACCTATACCTCTCCGGTCGGCCTGTATGCCGGTGTCTGGGGCTCGGGTGTGGACTTTGGCGATGGTGGCCCGGATGCCGAAGTTGATTACTTCATCGGTTATGGCGTGGACGTCACCGACAGCGTCAATTTCGACGTCATGCTCAACCGCTATTCCTACCCGGGTTCCAGCGAGCTGGCCTATAACGAGCTGATCACCAAGACCACGTTCGCCGAGCATTTCAATGTGACCGTGGCCTACAGCAATGACGTCTGGAACAGTGACACCGACGGCTGGTACTACGCCGCCGGCACCGAATGGACCCTGCCACAGGACTTCGTGCTGACCGCCAACATCGGCCGCAGCACGTTTGAAAAGGACGTGGCCAAGGACTACACCGACTGGAACGTTGGCGTCAGCCGCACCTGGGGCCTGTTCACGCTGGGCCTGGGCTATTACGGCACCGATGGAAGCGGCAATGACAACTTCGGCAAGCTGGCCGACGACCGCGTGGTGTTTACCGTTTCAGTTGGCCAGTAATGCGAGGAGCCGGCCAGCGGCCGGCACTACCATTCTGCATCTGGAGGAAAGCCCCCTGAGTCAGGGGGCGGCCGCGAAGCGGCGGGGGTTTGGGTGCTGGTAAGAGGGGCCCACGGTTTGCGAAGCGAGCCGTGGGGCGGCAGCGCGAATGCGATGACGCGTACCCGGCCAGCGGCCGGCACTACCGTGATCCGTCTGGTGGAAAGCCCCCTTGATGTTCAAGGGGGCGCGCCAACGGCACGGGGATCAGGTGACATGCGGGAGAATTGAGCAGTCGCGCCGGGGGCGCGAGTGGTCAATTCCAGCTAAGCACGACCTTGCCGGCCTTGCCTTCTTCCATCAGGTCAAAGCCCTTCTGGAACTCATCGATCGGCAGCTGATGGGTCATCACCTTGCCCAGCGGGAAACCGCTCAGCACCAGCTGGGTCATCTTGTACCAGGTCTCGTACATCTTGCGGCCGTAGATGCCCTGCACGGTCAGGCCCTTGAAGATGATCTTGTCCCAGTCGCAACCGGCACCCTTGGGCATGATGCCGAGCATGGCGATCTTGCCGCCGTGGTACATGCAGTCGAGCATGTCGTTGAACGCGCGCGGGTTGCCGCTCATTTCCAGGCCCACGTCGAAGCCCTCCATGTGCAGTTCCTTCATCACGTCCTTCAGCGAGGTGTTGGCGACGTTGACCACGCGGGTGGCCCCCATGTCGGCCGCCAGCTTCAGGCGGAAATCGTTGACGTCGGTCACCACCACGTTGCGTGCACCGATGTGCTTGCAGATGCCGGCGGCGATGATGCCGATCGGGCCGGCACCGGTGATCAGCACGTCCTCGCCGATCACGTCGAACTCCAGCGCACAGTGCGCGGCGTTGCCGTAGGGGTCGAAGAAGGCGGCCAGTTCCGACGGAATCTGGTCCGGGATGGGCCACAGGTTGCTGGCCGGCATGACCATGTATTCGGCGAACGCGCCGTTGACGTTGACGCCGATGCCGACGGTGTTCGGGCACAGGTGAGGGCGACCGCCGCGGCAGTTGCGGCAGTGGCCGCAGACGATGTGGCCTTCGGCCGACACGCGCTGGCCCACTTCATAGCCGGTGACCGCCGAACCCAGCTCGGCGATGCGGCCGACGAACTCGTGGCCGATGGTCAGGCCCGGCTTGATGGTGCGCTGGCTCCAGTCGTCCCACAGGTAGATGTGCAGGTCGGTACCGCAGATGGCGGTCTTTTCCAGCTTGATCAGGACCTCGTTCGGGCCCGGCGTCGGGACCGGTACTTCTTCGAGCCAGATGCCCTTGGCGGCTTCGCGCTTGACCAGGGCTTTCATTGTTTGCTGCGCCATCGGGGTGGAGCTCGTCAGGGGGAAAGGCGGAATTATAGGGCGGGGAGGGGGCGACGGATGTTGCAGTGCACCCGGACCGGTAGCGCCGGCCGTTGGCCGGCCCTCGATACCGCCTGGGCCGGCCAACGGCCGGCGCTACCGGCACCCCAAGCCGGTGTCAGGTTAGTATCGGCGGTTCATTCACCAAGGGCCGCTCCATGCGCTCGAACCTGCTTGCGTTCTCCGTCATTGCCAGCCTGGGGCTGGTCCAGGTCGCCCATGCCGCTGAAGGCATGTGGGTGCCGCAACAGCTGCCGGAGATCGCCGGCCCGCTGCAGAAGGCCGGGCTGAAGCTCTCGCCGGAGCAGCTGTCCAACCTGACCGGCGACCCGATGGGCGCGGTGGTGGCGTTGGGTGGCTGCACCGCCAGCTTCGTGTCCCCGCAGGGCCTGGTGGTGACCAATCACCACTGTGCCTATGGCGCGATCCAGCTCAACTCCACTGCCGAGAAGAACCTGATCAAGGATGGCTTCAATGCGCCGACCCTGAAGGACGAACTCAGCGCAGGCCCCAATGCCCGCGTGTTCGTGCTCGACCAGATCACCGACGTCACCGACCAGGCCAAGGCCGCCATCGCCGCCGCCGGCAAGGACCCGCTGGCCCGCACCCGTGCGCTGGAGGCCTTCGACAAGGCCCAGACCGCCGCGTGTGAGGCCGAAGCCGGCTTCCGCTGCCGCCTGTACAGCTTCTCCGGCGGCAACACCTACCGCCTGTTCCGCAACATGGAAATCAAGGATGTGCGCCTGGTCTACGCGCCCCCGGGCAGCGTTGGCAAGTTCGGCGGCGACATCGACAACTGGATGTGGCCGCGCCACACCGGCGACTTCTCGTTCTATCGCGCCTATGTGGGCAAGGACGGCAAGCCGGCCGCGTTCTCGGCCGACAACGTGCCTTACCAGCCGAAGCACTTCCTGAAGTTCGCCGACCAGCCGCTGGGTGCGGACGACTTCGTGATGGTGGCTGGCTATCCGGGCCGCACCAACCGCTATGCGCTGGTGGGCGAGTTCAATGAAACCGCCAACTTCACCTATCCGATGATCGCCCGCCACTACAACGCGGTACTGGCGCTGATCGATGCCGCTGGCAAGGCCGATCCGGACATCAAGGTGAAGTACGCCAACACCGCCGCCAGCATGAACAATGTGGCCAAGAACTATGCTGGTCAGCTGGAAGGTTTCAAGCGCATCGACGCCGCCGGCCAGAAGCAGGCGGAAGAAGCCGCCGTGCTGGCCTGGCTGAAAAAGCAGGGCACCGCCGGCAAGCCGGCGCTGGCCGCCCACGCCCAGCTGCTCAAGCACCTGGACACCAGCAAGTCCACGCGTGAGCGCGACCTGTTCGTCGGCCAGTTCCACAACACCTCTGCCGTCGCCGCCGCGCTGGCGCTGTACCGCCTGTCGATCGAGCGTGCCAAGCCGGATGCCGAGCGTGAAGCCGGCTACCAGGACCGCGATCTGCCCACCATCGAAGGTGGCCTGCGCCAGATGGATCGCCGCTACGTGGCGCGCATGGACCAGCAACTGCAGCAGTACTGGCTGAACCAGTACGTGGCCCTGCCGGCGGACCAGCGCAGCAATGAAGTGCTCAACCAATGGCTGGGTGGCACCGACACCGCCGCCGTCGACGGACTGGTGAAGAAGCTGGCCGCTACCCAGCTGGGCAGCCTGGACGAGCGCCTGAAGTGGTTCAAGGCCGACCGCGCCGCGTTTGAAGCCAGCACCGACCCGGTCATCCAGTACGCCGTCGCCATCACTCCGGCACTGCTGAAGATCGAGGAGCAGAAAAAGACCCGTGAAGGTGAGTCGCTGATCGCCCGTCCGGCGTATCTGCAGGCGCTGGCGGACTACAAGAAGAGCCAGGGCGAGTTCGTCTACCCGGACGCCAACCTGTCGCTGCGCATCACCTTCGGCAACGTGATGGGCTACACCCCCAGGGACGGCGTGGCCTACACCCCGTTCACCACGCTGGAAGGCATTGTCGCCAAGGAAACCGGGGCTGATCCGTTCGATTCGCCCAAGCCCCTGCTCGATGCGGTCAAGGCCAAGCGTTACGGCGGCCTGGAGGACAAGCGGGTCGGTTCGGTGCCGGTCAACTTCCTCTCCAACCTGGACATCACCGGCGGCAACTCCGGTTCGCCGGTGCTGGACGCGCACGGCAAGCTGGTTGGCCTGGCCTTTGACGGCAACTGGGAATCGGTCAGCTCCAACTGGGTGTTCGACCCGGTGATGACCCGCATGATCGCGGTGGACAGCCGCTACATGCAGTGGATCATGCAGGAAGTGGCTCCGGCCCCGCAGTTGTTGAAAGAGTTGAATCTGGCGCAGTGATCGCCCCAAACCCCGCGGATTCCGCGGGGTTTTTTGTTGCCGGTGTTACAACACGGCCTTGCGGCCTGCCGACACGGTAGAATGCAGCTCCCCCACGATCGTTCACGTTCTGTGAACGATTGCGACTGTCTTCCCTTTCATGGATCTCTAGTTCGCATGCGCATTCTGCTTGCCCGTCACGGTGAAACCCCGTGGAACGCCGAAGGCCGCTACCAGGGCCAGATCGACATCCCGCTGTCGCCGATCGGCGAGGCCCAGGCCCAGGCACTCGGTGCCCGGCTGGCCTCGGTCGACATCACCCGCGCGGTGGCCTCGCCGCTGTCGCGTGCCCAGCGCACCGCGCAGCTGGCACTGGGGTATGAGCGTGCCGCGTCGCTGCTGACCGAGCCGGATCTGCAGGAAATCGCCCACGGCGAATGGGAAGGCCTGCTGGCCAGTGAGATCAACGAAAAGGATCCTTCGCGCCTGCGCGCCTGGCGTGAAGAGCCGGACACCGTGCTGATGCCCGGTGGCGAGTCGCTGCGTCTGGTGCTGGACCGCAGCTGGCGCGGCCTGGCCCGCGCCGCTGAAGGCCTCGGCGAACACGACACCCTGCTGGTGGTGGCGCACGATGCGGTCAATCGCGTCATCCTGTGCCGCATCCTGGGCCTGCCGCTGTCGCGCCTGTGGACCTTCCGCCAGGCCCCGACCACGCTCAACCTGCTTGAAGGGGCGGACCTGGACAGCCTGGAAGTGGTGCGTCTGAACGACTGCGCCCACCACACCC
Organism: Stenotrophomonas sp.; assembly: GCA_039592995.1. Classification (GTDB taxonomy): domain Bacteria; phylum Pseudomonadota; class Gammaproteobacteria; order Xanthomonadales; family Xanthomonadaceae; genus Stenotrophomonas. Next base: position 28,191 of record JBCNQC010000014.1, read on the forward strand.
CGTTCTTCGGCGAAGCCAAGCACCGCGCGCTGTAATTCCACGAACACGATTCATTGCCATGACCACCCTCCGCCCGCAGACCCTGAGCGACTGGCTCGCCTTCATCGAGCAGCAGCACCCCGCCACCATCGACATGGGGCTGGACCGTGTGCGCGGCGTTGCCCAGGCCATGGGGCTGGGCGCACCGGGCAAGCGCGTGATCGTGGTCGGCGGCACCAATGGCAAGGGTTCCACCGTCGCCTTCATCGAGGCCATCGGTCGTGCGGCGGGCTGGAAGGTGGGGGCGTACACCTCGCCGCACCTGCTGCACTACAACGAGCGCGTACGCATCGACGGTGAAGACGCCAGCAATGCGGCGTTGATCAGCGCCTTCAACGCCATCGAGGACGCGCGTGGGGATACCACGCTGACCTACTTCGAGTACGGCACCCTGGCGGCGCTGCAGCTGTTCGACCAGGCCGAACTGGATCTGGCGGTGCTGGAAGTGGGCCTGGGCGGTCGTCTGGACGCGGTCAACATCGTCGATGCCGACGTCGCCGTGATCACCACCGTGGACATCGACCACAGCGAGTGGCTGGGCGAGGACCGCGAAGCCATCGGCGCGGAGAAGGCCGGCATCATCCGTGGCTGGAAGCCGGTGATCCTGGGCGAAACCGATCCGCCGTCCAGCGTGCTGGCACGCGCCTACCTGCTGGGGGCCAACGCGATCCGTGGCGGCAGCGACTTCTTTGCCGATGTGATCGACGGCCAGCGCTGGCGCTGGCGCGATGTCGGCATGCGCATCGACCTGCCGATGCCGGCCCTGCGAGGGCCGATCCAGCTGCGCAATGCCGCCTCGGCGATCGCCGCGCTGCGCGCGCTGGATCGTCCGTTGCCGCGCGCGGCCATCGTCGAGGGCGTGGCCAACGCACGCATCGCAGGCCGTCTGCAGTCCTTCCAGCGCGAGGGCGTCGAGGTGCTGGTCGATGTCGGCCACAACCCGCAGGCGGCGCGCGAACTGGCTGCCGCGCTGAAGGCGGCACCGGCCAGTGGCCGTACCGTGGCGGTGTTCGCGGCCCTGCAGGACAAGGATGCCGCGGGCGTGGTCAATGCGTTGGCTGATCGGGTGCAGGCCTGGCATCTGGCCGGGCTGGACGGTGCCCGCGCGCAGAGCGCACAGGCGCTGCAGGCGCGGCTGGCCGATACTGCGGCCGCCGATGCCCGCACCCATGCCACGGTGGAAGACGCGTTGACACAGGCAGTGTCCAGTGCACGGCCCGGTGATCGGGTGCTGGTGCTGGGTTCGTTCCACACGGCGGCACAGGCATTGCAGTGGCTGCAATCCACGCCATGATCCGTTCCCGTTGAGACACGCGTCGCGGCCATCATTCAGCTGGCTTGGACGCGACCGCTGCCCACCCCCTTATAATCAAGCCGGCATTCCGCCGCGCCGCCTGCCTGCCTTCCGTGGATACTCCTCTGAAACAGCGACTGATTGGTGCCATCGTTCTGGTGGCCTTGGCCGTGATTTTCCTGCCCATGCTGGTCAAGGGCCCTGCGCCGGACAGCGGCGTGGCCAACGTTCCGATTACCGCGCCCGATGCGCCGGCCGACGGTCAGTTCCAGACCCGCGAGCTGCCGCTGGTGGCTCCAGCCGGTGGCGCGACCGGCCTGCAGGGCGCTGCGTCCACCACCGCGCCGTTGAATGAAGCCGCCGCTACACCGGCTGACGCCGCCGCCCCGGCGGATACCTCGCCGGCCGTCGCCGCGGGCAACTATGCGGTCAGCTTCGGTGCCTACGCCAGCCAGAAGGACGCCGAGGCCGTCATCGCCTACCTCAAGCGTTCCCATCTGCCCGGTTTCAGCGAGCCGGCCACCATCAACGGTCGTCAGGCCTTCCGCGTACGGGTCGGACCCTACGCAGATCGGGCCCAGGCCGAAGCCGCGCGTCTGGAGGCGGTCAAGGTCCGCAACGACGTGAAGGCCGAAGTGGTGACCCTCGACGCGCGCGCTGACACCCCGGCACCGGCTGCCCCGGCAGCGGCCTCCAGCGCCACTGCCGCCGCTGCATCGGCGGCCGTCACCACCGAGGCGCTGCCGCCTGAGCCGGTCGCTGCCGCCAAGCCAGCAGTAAAGCCCGAGACGCCCAAGCCTGCCCCGAAACCCGAACCCAAGCCGGAAGCCAAGCCGGCCGCGCCGGCACCGGCCAAGCCGGTCGCCGCCGTCCCGGCCGCACCGGCTGCCAGCAGTGTCGGTTTTGCCGTGCAGTTGGGGGCCTTCGGCAAGGCTGAAGACGCCAACGCGTTGCGCGACAAGGTCCGCGCAGCCGGTTTCAGCGCGTTTGTAGAGCAGGTACGCACCGACAAGGGCACGCTGCACCGCGTGCGCGTCGGCCCGGTCGCCAATCGAGCCGAGGCGGAGAACCTCAAGGCCCAGGTTGCGTCCAAGGTCGGCGTGGCCGGCATGGTCCGGCCGCATCCCTGATGGCCGGGGTGCGCCGCTGCCGGCAGGTCGGCTCCCGCTGTGAGCAGGGGGCCGCATGATCGACCTTGTCCTGCTGGTGGTGATCGGCATTTCCACGCTGCTGGGGCTGATGCGCGGCTTTGTCAGCATCGTCATCAGCACCTTCTCCTGGTTGCTGGGGGGCTGGGCCTCGCTGATGTTCGGGCGCAGCGCCGCCGGCTGGTGGTCGGCCCCGGCCGCGCCCGGCACCGGCCATTATTTCGCCGGCTACCTCACCGTGTTCCTGCTGGTGATGGTGTCGGTGTGGGGCATTGGCCTGGTCATCCGCCAGGCGGTGCGCTCGACCAGCATGAACAGCGCCGACCGCATGCTCGGCGGCGGCCTCGGCCTGGCGCGTGGGGCCCTGATCGGCTGCGCCCTGCTGCTGCTGGGTTCGTATACCCCGTTGACCCGGGAACCGTCCTGGCGCGACTCCAACCTGCGCGCCATGCTCGACCCGGGCGTGGGCTGGATGCAGGCCAAGATGCCGCGCATGCCCGAATTGCCGCAGCTGCCTGACCTGCAGGACATGCAGCAGCTGCCGGCGGCGCTGCCGGAAGTGAATCTGGCCCAACTGCCGGCGGCAGGGTTGGGCAAGCCGGCCCAGACAGGCGATAATGGCGTGCTTGGCCAGTTGCTGGGTGGACGCGGATGGCCGCGACCGCTGGATGAGACCCCGCAGCAGGCGGTGGACCCCGCCGACGTGTGGGCGCAAAAGCCAGGTTCCCCCCAGAATCTCGACCCGGCGCTGGTGCGCCCGGACGAGCCCGTTCCAGCCCGGAACGGTTCCCCCGGCCAGGCACGGCCACCTTCACAGTAATGGGCTCGGCCCAGCGGAGATTCGCACCATGTGTGGCATCGTCGGTATTGTCGGCAACCAGAACGTCGCCGGGCAGTTGTATGACGGCTTGACTGTCCTTCAGCACCGCGGGCAGGACGCGGCGGGCATCGCCACCGCCGACGGCACCCGCCTGCGCGTGCAGAAGAAGAACGGTCTGGTCCGCGACGTGTTCGACGCCAAAACCATGTCCACCCTGGAAGGCCGCGTCGGCATCGCCCATGTGCGCTACCCGACGGCTGGCTCGGAAGGCATGGATGAAGCGCAGCCGTTCTACGTGAACTCGCCGTACGGCATCGCGCTGGCCCACAACGGCAACCTGATCAATACCGAAGCCCTGCGCCAGCAGGTGTTCGAGCAGGACCGCCGCAACATCAACACCGATTCGGACAGCGAAGTGCTGCTGAATGTGTTCGCCTATGAACTGGACGCGCAGCGCCAGCTGAGCCCGGAAGCGGCCATCCGCGCCGTGGCCGGTGTGCACCGCCGCTGCAAGGGCGGCTACGCCGTGGTCAGCGTGGTGCTGGGGCTGGGCCTGGTCGCCTTCCGCGACCCGCATGGGATCCGCCCGCTGGTGCTGGGCAAGCGCAGCCACGCAGAAGGTGACGAATACATCGTGGCCTCCGAATCGGCCGCGCTGGACGTGCTGGGCTTCCAGCGCGTGCGCGACGTGCGCCCCGGTGAGGCGCTGGTGATCACCGCGCGTGGCGAGCTGTTCTCCGAGGTCTGCGCCGAGCCGGTCGAGCACACCCCGTGCATCTTCGAGTACGTGTACTTCGCGCGCCCGGACTCGATGATCGACAACGTCTCGGTGCACAAGGCGCGCATGCGCATGGGCATCAAGCTGGGCGAGAAGATCCTGCGCCTGCGTCCGGACCACGACATCGACACCATCATCCCGATCCCGGATACCTCGCGCGATGCCGCGCTGGAAATCTCCAACGTGCTCGGGGTGAAGTACCGCGAAGGCTTCATCAAGAACCGCTACATCGGCCGTACCTTCATCATGCCGGGGCAGGGAGAACGGGTGAAGTCGGTGCGCCGCAAGCTCAACCCGATCCATCTGGAGTTCCGCAACCGCGTGGTGCTGCTGGTCGACGATTCGATCGTGCGCGGCACCACCAGCCAGCAGATCGTGCAGATGGCGCGTGACGCCGGCGCGCGCAAGGTCTACCTGGCCAGTGCCGCACCGCCGGTGCGTTACCCGAACATCTACGGCATCGACATGCCGGCGGCTGAAGAACTGGTGGCGCACAACCGCACCGTGGAGCAGATCGAAGCGCATCTCGGCTGCGACTGGCTGATCTACCAGGACATCGAAGACATGGAAGCGGCGGTGAGCGAAGGCAACCAGGAGCTGAAGAACTTCGACTCCTCGTGCTTCACCGGTGTGTATCCGACCGGGATCGAGCCGGGCTATTTCGAGCGCATCCAGCAGCTGCGTTCGGACGACGCCAAGCACAAGCGCCGCGCCTGAGGCGTGGCGGTGAGCCTGCCGCTGCCGCCCGATGCTGCGGCCTGTGACCTGCTGCGCGCCGCGCAGCAGTGCATGGCCGAAGCCGATCCACTACGCAAGGTCGCGCTCACGCAGCACTACGCCCGGCAGTTCCGGGCCGGGCGGCTCAAGGCCGCCGCCGATGCGCCGCCGCCGGAGGCGATCCGCATGCCCGGTCGCCCGCCGCAGCTGCACCTGGTGCACCCGCGCGAGCTGCCGCGGCGGGGGCTGGGCAGCCCGGAGGGGCGGGCTGCGTTCATTCATGCCATCGCCCACATCGAACTGAATGCCATCGACCTGGCCTGGGACGCGGTGTATCGCTTCCGTGGGTTGCCCTCGTCATTCCATGCCGACTGGGTGAGCGTCGCCGACGACGAGTCGCGTCACTTTCTGCTGCTGCAGGAGCGGCTGCAAGCGCACGGCCACAGCTATGGGGATTTCCCCGCGCACAACGGGCTGTGGGAAATGTGCGAGCGCACCGCGCACGATGGTCTGTCGCGCATGGCGCTGGTGCCGCGGGTGCTGGAAGCGCGCGGACTGGACGTCACCCCGGGCATGATCACCAAGCTGCGTTCCGCCAACGACCACGCCACCGCCGATGTGCTGGAAGTGATCCTGCGCGAGGAAGTGGCGCATGTGGCGGCGGGTTCGCGCTGGTATCGGTGGTATTGCGTCCGCGAAGGCGTGGAGCCGCGTGCGCGTTTCATCGCGCTGTTGAAGGAATACGCGGGCGGGTATCTCAACGGGCCGTTCAATCTGGAAGCGCGTCTGCTGGCCGGGTTTGATGAGGAGGAAATGGCCGACCTGGTAGAGCAAGCCAGCGGTGGGGCATGACGATCCTTGTTCGCTCGATTGCGTAGAGCCACGCCCTGCGTTGCTTCGCGGTGCCTGATCCGCCCAGCCACGCGGGGCGTGGCTCTACGCGTTGGCCAACACCACGCGCTTTCCGTCTTGCGTTGGCCGGTTGATGTAGAACAACCCAGGGCCAGGTCGGTACGGCAACTCCCGCACCCCTTCATCGGCCGCATATAACAACGCGGTATCGCCCAGCGCATCGAAGTTCCAGTGCGCCGACTGCATCAGATAGCGCTGGCGTAATCGCAGCTCCTGCGCCGCATCCAGCGCCTGGCCGGCCAATAATCGCGCGGCGATGTCCTGCAGTTCGGCCGGTAACGCCAGCCCCGGAATCGCATCCGGCGACTGCTGCCACACCACACCGGCGGCCACCGCGCGTGCATGCAACAGCCGCAACGCGACCAACTGGTAGCGCCAGTCAATCTCGCGCTTCAACACCACCGCCGCATGCGCGAACAACACCCATTGCGGCAGCACGCTGTCGCTGCCGGCCGCCCGCATCTGCTGCCAGCGATGCCAGACATCCACCCATACCGCGTTGTCATCCAATCCCAGCGCCTGCTGCCAGCGCCGGCACGCTGCCTGCGCGCGGACGTATACCTGGGTGCTGCGCAGCAGAGAAAGCGGCGGTGCCGTGGTGTCGGGCACGTCATGCTGGCGGATGCGCTGACCCTGTGGCCGGGTCAGCAGCTTGGGGCCCTCCAGGCGCTGATCGTAACCGCCGCCGATGTTGGCGTGCGCGCCGGGCAGGGCGATTTCCTCGAAGGTCGGTGCCACCGTGGTCAAGGCGAAATGATGGCGATGTTCGTCGCGCGCACTGAGCTGCACCACGCTGTCGGCGCAACCGGCTTTCAGCGCGACCTGCGGCTGCTGGTCGGATTGGCGGGAATCGATCGCCACCACGGTGTCGAACAAGCCAACGAAGCGCACCGGACGTGGCCGCACCACGCTGTCACCCTGCAGCTGCCAGCCGGTGCGGCGCAGCTGTTCGCGCAGCCAGTTCACGCCATCGGCGCGATTGAGCCGGTTCACTGCGTCGCGGGCCGACGCGGCCCCGCGCGAGAATCCGAACAGGTCCAGCCGCACCTCACCCAGCACCCGGCCGGGCCGTGCCTGCGCGAGTGCCCGCAACGCCTCGGGTAAGCGCTCGTCCAGCGCACGCCGGACCTTGGCGATCACCCCGCTGCGGCCAATGCCGAATGCCAGGCCCATCAGGTCGTCGTCTTCACCGGTGCGGGTGCCGGCCCCTTCGACGTAGATCGCCAGCGACAGCACGCCGGGCAGGGCAGGGGAGGCGGTACGGTGGTCCGGGTACAGCGCGTGCAGCCGCGCGATGTTGGTCAGCCCGTTGCTGTAGCTGCTGGTCAGGCGGCTCTGGTACGGCGAGGCATCATCGGCGAGCACCGCCGGAGCCGGCGGACGCGGAGCCGGCGTGGTGCTGCCGGCAGGACGCGAGGCATGCTGCAGGTTGTCGGCATTGTTGCGGGTGCCGTCGAAGAACAGGCCGATCTGGAGCGAAACGAGGTCGGTCGAATCAGGTTGCCCTGCCATGGCGTCGGTTCCCGGTCGATGCAGCGCCACGTTAACGCGAAAGCGGTACTTACGCGACATAGCTGAACCGTCGTGGCTGCCGATCACAGTTCCAGACATTGACCGGGCAGACCTCTTGTTTTCACACCAATGATTGAAGCCATATGACGTGGCTGCTGACAGGGGCGGCAGCGCACCAACAACCATGACTGTTCACTCACGGAGAACGACACAATGTCCAGTTCGATGAGAAAGACCGCAGGTGTGTTAGCGCTGTGCCTGGTGGGCGTGGGAACTGCCTCCGCTGCCCCGTTGTTCGAACCGGTGACGGTGCTCAGCCGCGCCAGCGCCACCAGCCAGCCGGCCGTGCAGGCGTTGTTGTCGGCCCCGTCCACCGCAGCGGTGGAAGAGGTCCGGGTGGATGCCACAGCCGTGGTGCCCGCGCAGCGGCAACTGGAGTTCGCGCTGCTGGGCACGCAGGTGAAAGCGCTTCAGCAACGCGTCGAAAGCCTGCCCGATGGCGGCAGCATCTGGTACGGCCAGCTGCGGTCGGCGTCGGACAAACTGACCCGTGCCAGCACCAATGACCCGGGCAATTCGGTGATCCTGGTCAGCGACGGCCACACCGTGACCGGTTCGATCCGCAAGGACGGTCAGCTGTATCGCCTGCGTCCGGTCAGCGATGGCCGGCACATGCTGGTGCAGGTGGATGAGTCGCGCATGCCGGCCGATCATCCCGCCGCCGACTACAACGCCTTGCCGAAGATCGACATGGCGGTGGACGAGAAAGTGACCGCGGCGGCCGCCTCGTCCGGCACGCCCGCGACCATCCGCGTTCTGGTTGCCGCCACCAATGCGGCGGTCAGTGCTTACGGTGGCAACATGCAGTCACTTGTGCAGCTGGCCGTGGCCGAGTCCAACCAGGGCTACGTCAACAGCAACGTGGGAATCACTCTGCAGTTGGCCAACTACCAGGCCGTCAGCTACACCGAGTCGGGCAACTTCAACACTGACCTGGCGCGCTTCCGCTCCACCAGTGACGGTTACATGGACGCCATCCACACCACCCGCAACAGTACCGCCGCCGACGTGGCCGTGCTGCTGATCAACAACAGCAGTTACTGCGGACTGGCATCAGGCATTGGTTCCAGTGCGTCCACTGCGTTTGCGGCGGTGTACTGGGACTGCGCGACCGGGTATTACTCGTTCGCGCATGAAATCGGCCATCTGCAGAGCGCGCGGCATGACATCGCCACCGATCCCAGCACCAGCCCGTATGCGTACGGTCACGGCTATCGGTACCAGCCGGCCAGCGGCTCGCGTTGGCGCACGATCATGGCGTATGACTGCACCAGCGGCTGCCCGCGCTTGAACTTCTGGTCCAACCCGAACATCAGCTACAACGGCGTACCGATGGGCATTGCGGCCAGCGCGGACAACCAGCGCGTGCTGGTCAACACCAAGGCGACCATCGCCGCGTTCCGGTAACGGGCAGGTGCCCACCGCTGGTGGGCACGAGAACACCGGCAGGTGCCCACCGCTGGTGGGCACTTCACTTCACGCCAGAGAATCCAGCGTCCAGCCCTGCGGCGTGACCCGAAGCACCGAACCCTGTTCGTACCAGTCGCCCAGCACGATACGCGTGCAGGCGCGTCCACCGGCTTCCACGGCGTGGATGGCCGGACGGTGCGTGTGGCCGTGGATCATCGTGTCCACGCCATGCTGGACAAAGGTGGCGACCACTTCGTCCGGTGCCACATCGGTCACCGTCTCAAACGTAGCGCGGTCGCCCTGCTTCATGTCCGACTGGCGTGCCTGGCTGGCATCGCGTGCCTTCTGTGCGAAGGCAATGCGTGCGGCCAGCGGCTGTGCCAGGAACTGCGCCTGGAACACCGGGTCGCGGGTCTGCGCGCGGAACTGCTGGTAGGCCACGTCGTCTGTGCACAGCAGGTCGCCATGCCCCAGCAGCACAGGGCGGCCGTACAGGTCGATCACCGTGGGGTCGGGCAGGATGCGGAAGCCCGCACGGCGGGCATAGTCCTCGCCCACCAGAAAATCCCGGTTGCCGCGGATGAAGTACACCGGCACGCCGGCGTCGGCCACCGCCTTGAGGGCATCGGCGACGGCATCGGCGGCGGGCGAGGGGGTGTCATCGCCGATCCAGGCTTCGAACAGATCGCCGAGGATGTACAGTGCCTCGGCCTGCGTGGCTTCGTCGCGCAGGAACGCCAGGAACAGGTCGGTAACGGCTGGACGGCTGGGGTCCAGGTGCAGGTCGGAAATGAACAGCGTGGTCATCCGTGCATTGTACCGCTGGTCCTGCTTGCGTAGAGCCACGCCCTGCGTGGCTTCGACCAGGTTTGATTGCCCGCAGCCACGCAGGGCGTGGCTCTACAGCCCAATCGGCAGCCATTGCAGGCTGGCACCGGCCAGGGCCGTGGCAATCGCCGTGGCGGCCAGCACATCGCTGGGGTAGTGCAGCCCCAGCACCACCCGTGACAGCCCGACTGCCAGCGTGAACGGCACCAGCAGCGGTGCCAGCCACGGGTAGTAGGCCAGCGCGACAGTCGTGAACGACACCGCATGCAGCGTGTGCCCGGACGGGAAGCTGAACTCGTCCAGCGGGGCCACCCAGGCACGAATGCGCAGATCGGCCGCGAACGGCCGCGGCCGCCGGGTCCAGCGCTTCAGCCCCTTGTAAAGCAGCAGCGCCATCACCCCGGTTGCGGCCATGTGGGTCGACGCACGCAGGCCATCGAAGCCGTCCACCACCACCAGCATCCCCATCAGCGCATACCAGAACACCCCATCGCCGAGGCGGCTGACGGTGGCGAACAGACGTCGCACGTGACGGCGGCGACAATAGTGATTGGCGCGACGGCACCAGCGGGTTTCGCGCCCGCGCAGCGCATCAAGCGGCATGATCGGCATGGGGCCTCCGGGCGTGGGCGAGTTCGGTCAGCAGGGCGTCGAACTCCGCCACGACCTGCTGTGGATGCAGCCGCTTCATCGCCAGCGCGGCATTGCGGCCCAGGCGTTCTCGTTCGTTGTCCTGTTCGGCCAGGCGCACCGCCGCGGCCTGGAACTGTTCGTCATCGTTCACCGCCACGCCGCTCTCATCGGTGCGCAGGTACTCGCGCGCTGCCCCGTAGTCGAAGGCCACGGTGGCGACACCGCTGGCCATGGCTTCCAGGGTGACGTTGCCGAAGGTTTCACTGCGGCTGGCAAACAGGAACAGGTCGCCACTGGCGAAGTGACGCGCCAGGGCTTCGCCGCGCTGCACGCCGCAGAAAATGAAATCCGGGTTGTCGTGCGCCAGCTTTTCGCGTGAAGGACCGTCGCCAACGAACACGAAGCGTGCTTTGGGTCGCACCTGCTGCAGCTTGCGGAAGGCTTTCACTGCCAGACCCAGGTTCTTCTCCGGCGCGATGCGCCCGACGTAGATGGCCGCAAAACCGTTGCCGTCGATGCCCCATTCCTCACGCAGCGCCGGATCGCGCCGCTGCGGGTCGAACTGGGTGCTGTCCACCGCGCGCGCAAGCAGGCGCACGCGGTCGAAACCCTGGCCGGTCAGGAACTGCTGCAGCTCCCGGGTCGGCACCAGGGTGGCATCGGCCTGGTTGTGGAAGCGGCGCATCCAGCGCATGGCGGCGGCCTGCAGCCAGGCCACGCCGTAGTCGGGCAGGTACTCATCGAAGCGGGTATGGAAGCCGGTGGCGACCGGAATGCCCAGCCGCCGCGCGGTCCGCAGTGCCGACCAGCCCAGCGGGCCTTCGGTGGCGATATAGATGGCATCGGGCCGATGCTGCTGCCACTGCCGGGTCAGCCGCTTGGGGGCGGGCAGACCGAAGCGCAGGCCCGGATAACGCGGCAGGCCGGCCCCGGAGACCAGCAGGGCATCGCCGCCATCGGCTTCATCGCCCTGGCGCGGTCGCACCAGATCGACCTGGTGTCCGGCCTCGCGCAGGCCCATTTCCAGGCCCTGCACGGTCAACGCCACACCGTTGACCTCAGGGGGATAGGTTTCGGTGACGATGGCATAGCGCATGGCGGGCCTCCAGTTTCCGCGCATGCTCGGGGATGGCGATGTAGCCGACATGACGCGGGTGTTACCGGCCGATGACTTCCCGGACCGCCGGGCGTTGCCCGGCTGCTGTTGGTTCTTGGCGAACAGCCTTTGGTCATCGGTTCCCGTGTTTGGGCGTGCCGGGGTGGGTTTGCGGGACACGCCGTGAATCCATCCATGGAGGCTCGTCAAAAACATCCATGTTTTTGACGGTCCCGCAAACCCACCCCGGCACGCCCCAGACAGTTGGCCGGTGGCCATCGAAGATCAAAAGCACGTAGCCCCCGGTGGGATCGGTCGACAGACGATCGCTGTGAAATTTCCAACATCCGGTGACGCATGAAAATGGATCGGGACCGCCATTGATTTTGATTTTCGATGGCCACCGACCCACAGTCGTGGCGGTTCGGGATGGGCTGGAGGGGGCATGAGCCGCATGGATGCGGCGACTGAGCTTACAGGGACGTACTTGCAGCGTCCCCCGGAACGCCCGTCCCGATCCGCCAACACAGAGAACCGATGGCCACTGGCTGTTCGCACAGAGCCAGCAGCAGCCGGGAAACGCCCGGCAACCCGTAAGTCGTGCAATCGCAACCGCAATCGAGCAGGCAAAAAAAACCACGGCCCCGAAGGGCCGTGGTTGTCATGCAGCTACAGCGCGATGGATCAGAAGCGCTGCTGGTACTTCATGTACACGAAGCGACCGATGTCGTAGCCGCCGTAGTACGAGAAGGCCGAGTTCGGCTTGCTGTACATCACCGGGCCGTACTTCTCGAACACGTTGTTGGCACCGACCGACACCGTGGCATCCCACGGCAGGCTGTAACGGAACTGCACGTCGTGGAAGGTCACCGAACCACGCTCGTTGTAGTTGCGCATGCCGGCGTACCACGGCGCGTACTGGCCCGGATCCGAGCATTCAGCCGGGTACTGCGTCGGGTTGGTGCACTGTTCCTTCACGCCCGAGTAGTAGCGCGCGGTCCAGCTGGCACCGAAGTTGCCCAGGTCGTAACCCAGCACCAGGTTCGAACGCACGCGGAAGGCGCTGCCGATACCGTTGGTCACGATCGGAACGCTGGAGCTGTCGTTGGTGGTGCGGTAGGTGGCGCTGGACACGTAGGTCGTGGCCGAGTTGACCGTGAACTTGCCGAAGCCGGTTTCCAGACGGTAGCTGACGTCCAGGTCATAGCCTTCCGTTTCCATGAAGCCGGCATTGCGGTTGCCGAACTGCAGGTTGGTCACGATGCCGGTGACCGGGTCACGGTCAAAGCGCGTGCAGCGCGATGCAATGCCCTGCTCGTAGCAATCGCGCAGGATCAGGGTCGGCGTATCGGCAATGATGGTGTTGTCGATGCGGATCTTCCACCAGTCCAGCGAGGCGTTGAAGCCCTGGATGAAGCTCGGGCTCCAGACCAGGCCCAGGGTCTTGCTGGTCGAGGTTTCCGGGGTCAGCAGGGGGTTGGAACCCTGGACGAACGGCACCGGCGTGGCGTCGGTGGCGTTGTTGACCGGCTGGTTGCCCTGGCGCAGCTGACGGAAGGTATCGGCGTTGGCGATGTCCTGCGCGCAACGTGCGCGGACGGCCGCGCTGGAACCGGACGAACCGAAGCGCACGTCGCACGGATCGCTGAACTGCGCGAAGGTTTCAGAGCCGCCACCGAACAGGTCGTTGATGGTCGGGGCGCGGAAGCCTTCTGCCCAGGTACCGCGCACCATCAGCGATTCGATCGGCTTCCACTTGAAACCGAACTTGCTGTTGAGCGTGTTGCCGAAGGTGTCGTAATCCGAGAAACGGGTCGCGCCGTTGAAGGACAGTTCCTTCGCACCCGGCAGGTCGGCCAGCACCGGCACGTTCACTTCCAGATAGGCTTCATTGACCGTGTAGTCGCCACCGGTTGGACCAGCGGCCAGGTTGGTGGTGGCACCGGTCTGGGCCAGCGCGTCCGGCAGGTACTTGCCTTCTTCCTTGCGGTTTTCCACGCCGAAGGCGAAGCCCAGGTCGCCCGCCGGCAGGGTCATGATGCTGCCGGCGATGTTGGCGAAGAAGTTCTTCGAGGTGGTCTGGCCCTTGGTCACTTCTTCCGGGAACAGCCACGCCTGCAGTTCTTCATTGCCGTACAGGCCATTGGCCGCGGTGGTGCCGTACGGGATCAGCGGATTCCACGGCTTGCACACATCGGCCGAGATCGGCGCGGCAGCGGTACCGCACTGCACCTGGCCGGTGGCGGCGTTGTAGAACGACGGGCCCACGCCTGCGGCGACGCGCGCCTTGTGCAGGTTGCCGGTCGCCACCGACTCCAGCTCGTTGCGGTTGTACTGGTAGCCCACTTCCCAATCGAAGTAGCGCTCGCCGATGTCGAACGAACCGTCGAACGACGCCACCGCACGGTAGGTCTTCAGTTCGCTGGTGGTGACGCGCGGGATTTCCCAGGTACGACGGTTCCAGGCCACCGCGGTCGGCGTGGCATAGCCGTGCTGGCGACCGAACGGGTTGAAGTAGCTGTCGATCGACATCGAACCGACGCCGGGGGTGCTCGACTGCAGCGGGTAGCCGGCGATCTGGCGGCTCGATTCGCGCTGGTTGTAACCCAGTTCGGTGCGGAAGTTGATGTTCTCGGTGATCGCGAAGCGGCCATCGAAGTACACCGAGTCGCGCTTGACCGGATACATCACGTGCATCTGGTCATTGGCGTTGCTGACGTCGCCCGTGAACGGGGTGGTATCGGTCAGGTGGTAGTTGCCCGGAAGGGTCGGGTCGGTGCCACGGTTGAGCGAGTAGCCGCAGCCTGCCGGCGGGGTAGCGGTGCAGCCCGGGCCGCGCAGGCCGGTGATCTGGCCGTACTGGCTCAGGGTGGTCCAGTTGGTCGCATCGTTCGGGTGACGGTCGGTCATGCCGTACTGACTGAACCAGCGGTCACGCGCCCACACGCCCTTTTCTTCGGCGTGCTCGGCCGACAGCGTCAGCGAGATGCGGTCGTTGCTCCAGCCGGTCACCACGTCGAAGCGCGAGCGTTCGCCGTCGCCCTGGCTGTACTGGCCGTGGTAGGCGTTGACGGTGGTGCCGGTGACGTTGCTGCGGGTGATGATGTTGACCACGCCGGCCATCGCGTCCGAGCCGTAAATGGCCGATGCGCCGTCCTTCAGCACTTCAATGCGCTCCACTGCCGACACCGGCAGGGTGGACACGTCCTGGTAGCCGGAGGTGCTGATGCCCAGGCGCTTGCCGTTGACCAGCACCAGCGTGCGCTGGGTGCCCAGGTTGCGCATGTCGATGTAGGTACCACCGGCATTTTCACCCGCGGTCAGCGCGTTGGCGCGGCTGATGGTCGGGCTGCCCATGGCGGTGACGTTCTGCAGGATGTCAGCCACCGAGCTGAAGCCCTGCTTTTCGATGTCGTTGCGGCTGATCGCGAAAACCGGCTGTGCGGTTTCAACGTCGACCTGGCGGATGCGCGAACCGGTGATCTCGATGCGATCCAGATTGGTGGTGTTCGGCGTGTCCTGTGCCAGGGCCGGGGCGGCCATCAGGCCGGCGGTCCCCGCCACCAGGGCATAGCGGATCGCCTGCCCCAGTACGTTGGTACGTGAATTCATGAAGGCTCTCTCTCTCGTTTGAATCTGGATCAAAAGAGGTGGCGGGGGTCCCAAGTACCCCGCCTCCCCGAAAAACCAGCCGCCAAGTGAGGCTGGTGTCTCGATATTTGTCCGGTTCTTAACGCGGTGTAAAGCGTTTGTTCACTTTTTTTTCATCGAAAAGTAACAAACGAGAGAAATCTTCTGTTGAATCAGCGTTTTGTGATGTTCACGTGAATCGCGCCGGATGTCCAGATGTATCGGAACATGTCGGATTGGTGCGCTGCACAATGAAAACTGCGCGCGCGAGAACGCGGCCGCCGAATGGCGTGGTCTGTTTCACGATTGCGCGGAAAGGCCTGGGCGCGTGGCGATGCGCTTGTTGAACTGGCGCACACCGGTCATGGGGCGCGGGCGTGGCTCTACGCTACGAAGGGGCGGAACTGGATGCCCAGCCCGGCCATGCCGTCGGCTTCCCCGAGCAGGTCGGCCCGCAGCAGCGGGCGCGCGTCGATGAACGACTGCGGCAGGATCAGCGCCAGGCGGTTGTCGTCGGCGGTCAGCTCCAGCGCGGGCAACGGCGTGTCTTCATGTGCGCGGTTGAGCAGCACCGCCAGGCGCAACAGAGCGGTCATGCGTCGGGCAGGCTGCAGCAGGCGCTCGGGCAGGGCATCGAAGGCGGCTTTGGACACGTTGCGGCGGTGGCTGCGCACCATCGCCGCCAGCAGCTGCTGCTCCTGGCGCGAGAAGCCGGCAATGTCCGAGTTCTCCAGCACGTAGCTGCCGTGCACGTGATAGCCACTGTGGGCGATCATCAGCCCCAGTTCGTGCAGGCGGGCGGCCCAGCCCAGCATGCGCGCGTCGTCCGCATCCAGCTTCCAGGTGTCCTCGACCTGCGCAAGCAGGTCCAGCGCGGTGCTTTCCACCCGTGCGGCCTGGGCGGTGTCGATGCCATAACGCAGGGTCAGCGCGTCGACCGATTCGTCACGCAGGTCGTTTTCGCTGGCACGGCCCAGGATGTCGTACAGAATGCCCTCGCGCATCGCCGCTTTGCTGACCAGCAGCTTCTGCAGGCCCAAGGCCTGGAACGCCGCTTCCAGCACCAGGATGCCGCCAGCGATGATCGGCCGCCGCTCGGCGGACAACCCCGGCAGGTTGATGTCCTCGATCTTCTTTGCTTTCAGCAGTTCGTCGCGCAGCTGCGGCAGGGCCTCGGCGGTGATCGCGCCCTTGCTCAGCTTCATGCTGGCGCAGATTTCGCTGATCGCCTTGTGCGTGCCGGAGGAGCCCAGCGCTTCCTGCCAGCCCAGCGCACGGTACTTGGTGGCGAACTGCTGGAACTCGGCCCCGATTTCGTTCAGCGCGTCCTTCCAGCGCCGCTTGCTCAGCTTGCCACCGGGGAAGAAGCGCCGCGTGCTGGCAATGCAGCCGGCCTGCAGGCTTTCGCGTTCCAGCGTCTGCATGCCCTGGCCGATGATGAACTCGGTGGAGCCACCGCCAATGTCGATCACCAGCCGACGCTGGTCGGGCTTGGGTGGCTGCGCATGGGCCACGCCCAGGTAGATCAGGCGGGCCTCTTCGCGACCGCTGACCACTTCAATGGCGTAGCCCAACGCGGTTTCAGCCGGCATCAGGAAGGCCTGCGGCGAACGCAGCTGACGGACCGTGTTGGTCGCCAGGGCGCGCACCCGGGTGGCGGGAATGCCACGCAGGCGCTGCCCGAAACGCGCCAGGCACTCCAACGCGCGCTGGCGGGCTTCAGCGGACAGGCCACCCTTGCCATCCAGGCCGTCGGCCATGCGCACGGTTTCGCGCAGCCGGTCCACCACCCGCAGCTGCCCGAGCGTGTAGCGCGCGATGACCATGTGGAAACTGTTGGAGCCCAGGTCGATGGCGGCGAGCAGGTCGCCATCCTGCAGGGCGGGCGGGGTCGTGGAGGTATGCGGCATGGCGGAATGGTAGCCGAAGCAGGGTGCCGCTCGTCACCGCGCGGTCTTCACATGGGGGCGTTGCGACTATCGGTCGCAATGTGATCGGTAGCGCCGGCCGTTGGCCGGCCCTCAGCACCGTCTGGGCCGGCCAACGGCCGGCGCTACCCGGTTTGCAGATCTTCGATCTACAAACCTTGCAACAACGCCATCTGCGCCGAATGCGGCGGCTCGTCGTGGCCGGGCACGCACTTGCGGTACTCACCGTCGGCATGCAGCTCCCATGCGTTGAGATTGTCGTCGAGGTAGTTCTGCAGCACCTCGCGGTAAACGCGGCGGGCCTGCTCCGGGTCCAGGATCGGGAAGCAGGTTTCGACCCGGCGCAGCAGGTTGCGCTCCAGCCAGTCGGCGCTGGCGCAGTACAGTTCCGAAGCCCCGTCATTGCCGAACCAGTACACCCGGCTGTGTTCCAGGAAGCGGCCCACGATCGAGCGCACCCGGATGTTTTCCGATACCCCCGGCACGCCCGGACGCAGTGTGCAGGCCCCGCGCACGATCAGGTCGATCTGCACGCCGGCCTGCGACGCTGCGTACAGCGCACGCACCACTTGTGGCTCGTTCAAGGCGTTCATCTTGGCGATGATCCGCCCCGGGCGACCGCTTGCGGCCAAGCGCATCTCGCGCTCGATCTTCTGCAGCAGCCCGTTATGGAGGGTGAACGGCGATTGCAGCAGGCGCTTCAGCCGGGTCTTGGGGGCCAGCCCGGACAGCTGCTGGAACAGCAGGTGCACGTCGTTGCCGATGTCGGCATCGGTGGTGATCAGGCTCAGGTCGGTGTAGGCCCGCGCCGTGCCACTGTGGTAATTGCCGGTGCCCAGATGCACATAGCGGCGCAGCTTTCGGCCTTCGCGGCGCACGATCAGCAGCATCTTGGCATGGGTCTTGAAGCCCACCACGCCATACACCACCTGCACGCCGGCTTCCTGCAGGCGGTCGGCCAGGCCCAGGTTCGCCTCTTCATCGAAGCGCGCACGCAGTTCGACCACCACGGTGACGTCCTTGCCGTTGCGCGCGGCCTGGATCAGGGCATCGACAATCTGGGAGTCCTTGCCGGTACGGTAGAGGGTCTGCTTGATCGCCAGCACATTGGGATCCACGGCGGCCTGCTTGATCAGGTCCAGCACCGCGGTGAACGCATCGAACGGATGGTGCAGCAGCACGTCCCTGCGCGCGACCGTCTCGAAGATGCCGTCGCTGTCGCGCAGGGTGCGCGGACTCATCGGCGGGTACTTCAGGTCCGGGCGCGCCAGCAGGTCATACAGCTGGATCACGCGGTTGAGGTTGACCGGGCCGTCAATGCGGTACACCGCATTCTCGGTCAGGCCGAAGTTCTGCAGCAGCGTGCGCACGATCTCACGAGGGCAGTCATGCGCGATCTCCAGCCGCACCGCCGGCCGATAGCCGCGGTCCACCAGTTCATCGCGCAGCGCCAGTGCCAGGTTCTCGACCTCTTCCTCGTCGACCACCAGCTCGGAATTGCGGGTGACGCGGAACTGGTAGGCCCCCTGGACCTCCATGCCCGGGAACAGTTCGTCCACGAAGGTAGACAACACAGACGACAGAAACACATAGGTCTGCGCGCCGTTGCCCAGCGAATCGGGCAGCTGGATGATCCGTGGCAGCGAGCGCGGCGCACGCACGATGGCCAGGTGACCGGCGCGACCGAACGCATCCGTGCCCTTGAGCACCACCACGATGTTCAGCGATTTGTTGAGGATCTTCGGGAACGGGTGCGACGGATCCAGGCCCAGCGGCGACAGCACCGGCATGATCTCGTTGCGGAAGTACGCCCGCAGCCAGCGCTTCTGGCGGTGGTTCCAGGTGTGCCGGCCGAGCACGTCGATACCGGCGTCGTGCAGGGCAGGGCGCAGGGTTTCATTCCAGCAGCGGTACTGCTGGTCCACCAGTTCGGCGGCGCGGTCGTGGATCGCCCCCAGAATCGCCTGCGGGGTCATGCCGTCCGGTGCCGGCGGCAGGCCGAACTCCTGCGCATGACGTACGGCGGCGGCGCGGATCTCGAAAAATTCGTCCAGGTTGGTGCAGGAAATGCACATGAAGCGCAGCCGCTCCAGCACCGGCACCTGCGGGTCCATGGCCTGGGCCAGCACGCGGAAGTTGAAGTCCAGCTGCGACAGCTCGCGGTTGATGTACAGCGACGGCTCGCGCAGTGCGTCGGTGTCCGTCGGCAGTGCGATGGGAACAAGGGTGCTCATGCGGAGAAGTCTTCGGCAGTAGGAAGAGCGGCTTCGGTGCGCGTGCGCACGTGGTCGGCGTCAAAGTGGCACGAGAACGTGCTGCCCTTGCCGACTTCGCTCTGGATGTCCAGGCGTGCATGGTGCAGGCCCAGAATGTGTTTGACGATGGACAGGCCCAGCCCGGTGCCGCCGCTTTCGCGCGAACGGCTGCTGGACACGCGGTAGAAACGCTCGGTCAGCCGCGGCAGATGACTGGCGGGAATGCCGTAGCCGGTGTCGCGCACCGACAGCACCACGCCCTGGCCTTCGCGCGCCAGCATAACCTCGATGCGGCCCTCCGCCGGGGTGTAACGCACCGCATTGGTGACCAGGTTGGAGAACGCGCTGTGCAGCTCCTTGGTCGAGCCCAGCAGGTCCACGCCGGCGGTATCGGTCACGCTGATCTGGTGGCGGCCCTGGCTGTGTGCTTCGGCCTCGCGACGCAGGGTGGCCAGCATCGGGGCCATCGCCACGGTCTCTTCTTCGGTATGTTCCTGCGACTCCAGCCGCGACAACGTCAGCAGGTCTTCCACCAGCTGGGCCATGCGCTGGGATTGCTTGCGCATCTCTTCCAGCATCGGCCCGGTGCCCGGGAAATCCTCCGGGTCCATCATGTCCAGGTAGCCGTGCACCACGGTCAGCGGCGTGCGCAGTTCATGCGACACGTTGGCGACGAAGTCGCGGCGTACCTGTTCCAGACGCAACAGCTTGCTCACGTCGCGCGCGATCAGCAGCCAGTGGTCGGCGGAGTAGGGGATCAGGCGCAGGTTCAGGCGGATCGCCGGGTCCACCGGCGAGGGCACGTCCAGGATCGGTTCGGCGTTGCGGCCGC
The DNA here is from genome assembly GCA_039592995.1 of Stenotrophomonas sp. Taxonomy (GTDB): domain Bacteria; phylum Pseudomonadota; class Gammaproteobacteria; order Xanthomonadales; family Xanthomonadaceae; genus Stenotrophomonas. The sequence goes on from JBCNQC010000014.1 coordinate 48,083, forward strand.
CAGCCAGCCAGTGCGCCAGCGGCATCGGCTGCAGCCGTTCCACCAGTGGCTCGCCCAGGTCGCCGGGATGATGCAGCCCCAGCAGGGAAGTGGCCGCTTCATTGAACCACTGCACGCGCTGGCTGTTGCGGTCCACCACCACCACCGCATCGGGCAGCGCGGCGGCGGCCGCGCGGTAACTGCGCAGCATGTCCAGCAGGCGGCGCTTGCGGGTGCGCATTTCGACCTGGTTGCGGTACAGCACCCGGTCGAGTTCGTTCCACACCCCGGTGCCGCTGGCGGTTTCCCAGCGCTGGCGGGCTGTCAGCCGGCCCAGTACGGCGCGCAGCCGCCAGTAGTGCCAGATGAGCGCGCCGATGGAGACCAGCGCGATGCACATCCACACGTGCCCGGTGGCAAACCCGACCAGCACGGCGGCCAGCAGCAGAACGGCCAGGGTGGCAAGGGTCTTCAGCCAGGCGGAACGGATGTGACGTGGCATTGTGATCAGGTCGCGGTAGAGAACCGGTAGCCGGCACCGCGCACAGTCTGCACCATGTTCTCCGCACCAAACGGTTCCAGCGTCTTGCGCAGTCGACGGATGTGCACGTCGATGGTGCGTTCTTCCACATACACGCTTCCGCCCCACACGTGGTCGAGCAGCTGGGCGCGGGTGTAGACGCGTTCCGGGTGGGTCATGAAGAAGTGCAGCAGGCGGTACTCGGTCGGGCCGATCGGAATCGGCTGGTCGCCGGCAAACACCCGGTGTGCGGCACCGTCGATGCGGATGCTGCCCACGGCCACGCTGCCGTCTTCGTCATCCTCGCGGGCGCGGCGCATCACCGCACGGATGCGGGCCAGCAGTTCACGCGCCGAGAACGGCTTGACCACATAGTCGTCCACGCCGGCCTCGAGCCCGCCCACGCGGTCGTTTTCCTCACCGCGCGCGGTCAGCATGATGATCGGCACCTCACGGGTGAGAGCCTCCTTGCGCCAGCGCCGGGCGAGGTCCAGGCCGCTGGTGCCCGGCAGCATCCAATCCAGCAGGATCAGGTCCGGCACGCGGTCGGCGATGGCGGTCTGCGCCTCGCGCGCGTCACCGGCGTGGATGGGATCGTAATCGCCCTTGCGCAGGGCGAAGGCGACCATTTCGCGGATCGCGGGTTCGTCGTCGACGATCAGGATGCGTTTCTGCACGTGCCCACCGTAATGCTTATCAGACCGGGATGCTGCCCAGTAGACTACGGTTTCATGACAGGTTTGTGACCACGTTGACGGGTCCGTTCATCGGTGTGTCGCTTTCATGTCATCTTCACACAGGACCGTAGAGCCGGGCTTGCCCGGCTGCCGTTGGCGCGGTCCGGTCACCGCCGCTCCAATTCCGGATCATTGATCCCCTGCCGTCGCATCTCCAACACGGTCGGCGTAATGCTCTCGATCCGCGCATCCACCCGCGCCCGCCCGACGTAGTCGAGCTCCGGCTGCTTCTTCAGCGCCTGCAACTGCATCAACGCCTGTTCCGGACGGCCGTTCAGGAACGCCGCTTCGGCATACGCCTCACTGGCGCGGATGCTGTCGCCGGCCAGCTCGCTGGCCCGCGCGTAGCGCTGCTGGAACACCGGGTCGTTGCCGCTCTGTGACAGCAGCGGTCGCAGCATGGCCTGCGCGCGCTGGCCGGCCTCGCGACCGCCCTGCTGGTTGAGTACGTCGGCATAGGTCAGCGCCACCGGACGACTGCCCGGGTGCTGGCGCAGCAGGGCATCGAAGCGGGCGTTGGCCTGGGCGGTCTGTCCCGCGCGCGATTCGGCCTCGCCCAGCGCCAGCGCTACCCACAGGTTGTCCGGGTGGGTGTGCAGGAGTGCGGCCAGCTGATCGCGGGCCTGCGCCGCGCTGCCAGCGCGCAGCCGCGACAGCGCCAGTCCGTACTGCTGGGGATCGGTCAGGCCATTCTTCTGCGATCGCTCCAGGTTCTGATACTCGGTGGACAGCGCGCCGGGGGTGTCGGCGCTGAGTACGCGCAGCCGCTCGCGGGCCCAGTCGAACTGGCCCGAGGCCCCGCGGCTGAGCGTGTTCACCGAGAACTGCATGCCTGACGGCAGCAGCGGATTGGTGCGCCGGACCAGCGGGTCGGACAGCGCCGGATCAGCCGGGTCCACCCGTTCCTTGAGCACGCCGGTCGGGGTCTGCGTGGTCAGCAGCACCGTGTCCTTCTTCATCTGCTCGGCGCGGGCCTTGGCCTCGCTGATGCGGGTGATGTTGACCGGGTGGGTCTGCAGGAAGTCAGGCACCGAGTAGCCGCCGGCATTGCCGCGCATCGAGGCGGACATGCGTTCGAAGAACCCGGCCATGGCGTCGACGTCGTAACCGCTGCGGGCGAGGGTACGGATGCCCAGCCGGTCGGCTTCGGATTCATTGCTGCGGGTGTAGTTGATCTGGCGCTGCTGCATCAGGCCCATGCCGGAGCTGATCGCCGCCATGGTGGCATCGCCCGACGAGTTGCCGCCGGCCTGCTGGGCGGCCACCACAGCCGCCAGCATGCCCAGCAGGATGGGAATCTGGTCGCGCTGGGCGCGTTCGACCCCGCGCAGCACGTGCTGCTGGGTGACGTGGGCGATTTCGTGGGAAAGCACCGCGGCCACCTCGTCCTCACGCTCGGCAGTGAGCACCAGGCCGGCGTTCACTCCGATGTAGCCGCCCAGGGTGGCGAACGCGTTGATCTGGCGGTCGCCCATCATGAAGAAGGTATAGGACTGGCGCGGCTGGGCGCTGTTGGAGCCGAGCCGGGTGCCCATGGTCTGCAGCCACTCGTCCACCAGCGGGTCTTCCAGCAGCATTCCGTAGTTGCGCAGCTCGCGCAGCATCATCCCGCCGTACTCGGCCTGGCGTGCCGGGGTCAGCAGTTCTCCCGCCGACGAGCCGATGTCCGGCAGCTGTGTGTCCTGGGCCTGTGCCAGCGGCACGGCCAGGGCCAGGGTCAACGCGGCAGAGAGCAGCAGAAGGCGCAAGCGGGGCTCCGGAGCAGGCGGGCAGGGCGGGGCGTGCAGGCAGGGTGACAGGCGCTGTCGAAATCTGCCGTTAATCCACAGTGTTGCGGCGGTGACATCGAAATTCCAGCGGGGCGATACCATATACAGACACTCGTTCCGCTGTGGAGTTTCCCGTGAGCCAAGATGTCGCTTCCAACCCGGGCGGGAAGCCGCCCATCACCATCTATTCGACCGCCGTCTGCCCGTACTGCGTGGCCGCCAAGAACTTCCTGAAGAGCAAGGGCGAGACCTGGACCGAGGTCCGGATCGACCTGGACCCGGCCGAGCGCGAAAAGATGATGGCCAAGACCCGTCGCACCAGCGTGCCGCAGATCTTCGTCGGCGACGTGCACGTCGGCGGCTTCGACGACATGATGGCGCTGCACCAGGCCGGCAAACTTGAGCCGCTGCTGAACGGAGCGCAGGCATGAGCGCGGCGGACGAGGGCAGCAAGGACCGGATTGCCGAGTTCACCGAGTTCCGCAAGCGCATGAACGAGCGCATCCTCGGCGAGCCGAACCAGGTGGTGCGGCGCTTCTTCGCGCTGGACACCCAGACCTACCAGGCCGGCGCGCTGGATGTGAAGACCAAGGAGCTGCTGGGCCTGGTCGCGTCGATGGTGCTGCGCTGCGACGACTGCATCAGCTACCACGTGGCCCAGTGCAAGGAAGCGGGGGTGACCCGTGAAGAGTTCTTCGAGACCTTCTCGGTCGGCCTGGTGGTCGGCGGTTCCATCGTCATCCCGCACCTGCGCCGCGCCGTGGACTTCCTGGACCAGCTGGAAGGCGGTGCTGCCGCCCCGGACGCCCACGCGCATTGATGAATGAACGCCCGTGCGCAATGCATCGGGTGGAAAGCCCCCTTCTTGTTGAAGGGGGCGCGCCAACGGCGCGGGGTCAAGGTGGAATGCGCGGGCAATCATGCGTTACCCGGCGTGGGACCTTTGGCTAACTTGGGTCCCCCTGCCGGGTAAGGCATAATTGCGGGTGAAACTTCCCTTGCGCTGACGTATCGGACATCCGATCCCGGCGCTCCCCCTGGTTCGGAATAGATATCAATGACGCAGAAAATCACGGTCATCCGCGGTGACGGCATCGGCCCGGAAATCATGGACGCCACGCTCTTCGTGCTCGACAAGCTGAACGCCGGGCTGGAATACGAAGAAGCCGACGCGGGGCTGGTCGCCCTGGAAAAGCACGGCGACCTGATGCCGGCATCCACCCTGGAGTCGATCGCCCGCAACAAGATCGCCCTGAAGAGCCCGCTGACCACGCCGGTCGGTGGTGGCTTCACCTCGATCAACGTCAGCCTGCGTCGTCATTTCGACCTGTACGCCAACGTCCGTCCGGCCACCTCGTTCCCGAACACCAAGTCGCGTTTCGGCGACGGCGTGAACCTGATCACCGTGCGTGAGAACACTGAAGGTGCGTACCTGGCGGAAGGCCAGGAAGTCTCGGCCGACGGCGAAACCGCCTTCTCAGGCACCCGCATCACCCGCAAGGGTTCGGACCGCATCGTCCGCTACGCCTTCGAGCTGGCCCGCAGCACCGGCCGCAAGAAGGTCACGGCCGTGCACAAGGCCAACATCATCAAGTCGACCTCTGGCCTGTTCCTGAACGTCGCCCGTGAAGTGGCTGCCGAGTACCCGGACATCGAGTTCCAGGAAATGATCGTCGACAACTGCTGCATGCAGTTGGTGATGCGTCCGGAACAGTTCGACATCATCGTCACCACCAACCTGTTCGGCGACATCATTTCCGATCTGTGCGCCGGCCTCGTCGGCGGTCTGGGTCTGGCCCCGGGTGCCAACATCGGCAAGGACGCGGCGATCTTCGAAGCCGTGCACGGCACCGCGCCGGACATCGCCGGCCAGGGCAAGGCCAACCCCTGTGCGCTGCTGCTGGCTGCCGCGCAGATGCTGGACCATATCGGCCAGCCGGAAAACGCCGAGCGCCTGCGCAAGGCCATCGTGGCCACGCTGGAAGCCAAGGACTCGCTGACCGGCGACCTGGGCGGCACCGGCAACACCATGGGCTTCGCCCAGGCCATCGCCAGCCGTCTGTAAGCGACATCACGTAGAGCCGGGCTTGCCCGGCTTGCATGAAAAAGGCACCCGCGAGGGTGCCTTTTTCGTTCGCAGGGGGTCCCGGTAGCGCCGGCCGATGGCCGGCATCCCGGGATGTTGGATCAACGCTGCTGGATCTTCGACAGCAAACGCAGGAACTCCACGTACAGCCACACCAGCGTCACCATCAGGCCGAACGCGCCGTACCACTCCATGTACTTCGGGGCACCGGCTTCGACGCCGCTTTCGATGAAGTCGAAGTCCAGCACCAGGTTCAGCGCGGCCACCACCACCACGAACAGGCTGAAGGCAATGCCCAGCCAGCTGGCTTCATGGATCACCGGCACATTGATGTTGAAGAAGCCCAGCACGAACGAGGCCAGGTAGAGCAGGGCGATGCCGCCGGTGGCGGCCACCACGCCGAGCTTGAAGTTCTCGGTGGCCTTGATGATGCCGCTGCGGTAGGCGAACAGCAGGGCGAACAGGGTGCCGAAGGTCAGCAGCACGGCCTGGAACACGATGCCCGGGAACCGCATTTCAAAGATCGCCGAGATCGCGCCCAGGAAGAAGCCTTCCACCAGCGCATAGGCCGGAGCCGTCACTGGCGACCACTCCTTCTTGAACACCGTTACCAGGGCCAGGATCAGGCCACCCACGGCACCGCCGATGGCGTACAGCTTGGCGGCGGGGTTGATCTGCCCATCGATGCCGACGGTCTGGCTCCAGGCGAAGGCGGCGGTCAGTACGGTCAGCAGCAACAGGATGCCGGTCTTGTTGACGGTGCCGTTGAGGGTCATGGCCTGGTCCGGCCGGGCCACGACGGCCCCGCTGGACAGGTCCAGGAACGTCGATTCGGAAAGGGCGGGGTTGCCGCTGCGCATTGCCAATCTCCTTGAAAGATGTGGATGGAGGCCGTCCGGCCGCTGGGGCGAGCATAGTGGAGCGGGCTGCCTGTCGGCTACCGCGGCAGCTCGCGGAGCGATGTTTGTGAAATTTTGTGTGAAAACCGTTGACAGATGCCTCTGCGGTTCCCAAAATAGCCGACTCTTTCGGGGGCAACCTCGAGGGATTTACCGCCGGGGTATAGCGCAGTCTGGTAGCGCGCCTGCTTTGGGAGCAGGATGTCGGGGGTTCGAATCCCTCTACCCCGACCAATCTGCTCAAAACGGGATTGGAATGCGACAATCCGGCATGAGCGCCCGTAGCTCAACTGGATAGAGCACCGGCCTTCTAAGCCGGCGGTTACAGGTTCGATTCCTGTCGGGCGCGCCATCTGGCGCATGCGTCAGGGCAGGTGGGTAGTGACATGCCATGCGTGTCATCGACCAACCAGAAAGGAATGTAGAGCCACGCCCTGCGTGGCTTCGACAAACCGACAAGATCCAAAGGTTTCAGTGGTGGCTGTAGCTCAGTTGGTTAGAGTACCGGATTGTGATTCCGGTGGTCGGGGGTTCGAATCCCCTCAGCCACCCCACTGTTTCAAGGCCAGGTGCGCCGAAGGCGCTTCCGGGTTGCAGAAAAAGGCGAAATCGTTACAATGATCGCCTGAGTTTTCAGGGCTGTTAGCTCAGTTGGTAGAGCAGTTGACTCTTAATCAATAGGTCCAAGGTTCGAATCCTTGACAGCCCACCAAGACAGAAGCCGCCTGGTTCGCCAGGCGGCTTTTTTCTTGTCTGCGAGCAAGCGTGCAGCAGCCACGCAGGGCGTGGCTCTACGCGGTGCTGCGTGGCGCGAATGGATGGTTGGCACGACGCGCATGATGCGTCGCTGCGGGATGTGGACGGGTAGGGTCGATCGACAGACGACCGCCGATATCGCCGCCGGGTTCTTTACTGCATGGACCCCGGAACGGAGGAGGTTTTTCGCGACACAACCCGCCAGCAAAAAAACGCTTGCAACCTTTTGTCGCAATGCGCCATAATTCGCCTCCCGATTTTCGGGCTGTTAGCTCAGTTGGTAGAGCAGTTGACTCTTAATCAATAGGTCCAAGGTTCGAATCCTTGACAGCCCACCAAGACAGAAGCCGCCTGGTCCACCAGGCGGCTTTTTTCTTGTCTGCGATCTGGCATATGCAGCCACGCAGGGCGTGGCTCTACGCATGGGGTGATTACGACAAGGGGCATGCGATGCACATGGCGTGACTTCCCCTATAATCCCGCCCTGCGCGAAAGTGGCGGAATTGGTAGACGCCCTGGATTTAGGTTCCCCTTCGGTTCCTTTTAAATCAATTGGTTACGTTGATCTTTCCGGCGCACATTTGGCACAGGGGCACACTGAGGCACACAGAATTGAGCTTTGTGTGCCACCTGCCGGCACACTTCCTGGCACACATGGAGTGGTCATGGATTCGGATATGACTGATGCGATCCTAGCGAGATGCGACTTGTCCGCTGATCTATCTGCCGGCATTCGGCAGAGGCAGCCGAAGTGCGCCCCATGCTGCAAGCGCCATGACTTCGCGGCTTGTGCAATAGACCTCGCCCTAGAACATCACGGTGCAATTGTTACGTTGACGCAGGGCGGGCAGTTGGGGGCCTCCGGTGCGCTCATGAGGCCTCTCTTGGAGGCCTCGTCCACTGCCTTCTGGCTCGTGTACTGCGCAAGCGACACTGACATTGACCGCCTGACGGTCGACCCTGCGTACGAAGTGCCGGAATACGACATTCCTGAGTGGGCTGACGTGCTAAAGGCTTTACGGCCGATCTTTCCCGATATTGCGCACCTTCAGGAAGCGCTTAAGAAGACTTCGGAGCTGCGAGGCTTGGCTCGCTGGCTTCACAAGTACACCCATGGCGGAACGCCCCAGCTAATACGGAGGGACTTGGCCTCAGGCTGGAGCGAGGAGGAGACGCTGCTGAGCCTCTTGCGAGCGGACCTGTTCCTTTTTCTGGCAGCGTCTGTTCACACCGTCATTTGTGATGATGACGACCTCAGGAACTACGTCTTCGACGCGAGGGATCGCTTGGCTCAGGAAGGTGAGGATAGGTTCGGCCTGCCTATGCCCGAGGGACAGCCGCGCCAGCATCCGCCATCAGAGCGGGTGTGTCACGGGCCATCTTTCATCGCTGGCTGATCCCCGAATCGAACCCTCTAGTGCGAGAGAGTTACGTGGATATCCGCTCTCAGCGATGGTGAAAACGCCGCGTCATACCGTTTCAGCATCGCATCGAGCCTTCCGCTGTGGTTGCAGGAATTACTAACGTAAATTAGGACGTCTGGGGCTTTGCCGAGCTGCTGCAGGGTTTGCAGTACCGATACGCCTTCCACAATGACCGGTCTCGGCTTTGCTAGCCGGCAATCAATGATCTGACGAATTGTCCCAAGATCGTAGTTCAGGCCGAGTGCCCCTTTGGTATGGGTTGGCTGTTTCAGAAACAAATCCGTCTCAACGAGACTGACGTTGAAGTACCAAGCTAGGAATCTGGCGAGCGAAGTCTTGCCAACTCCTGGTCTCCCGTCGACGGCAACCAGTTTTCCAGGTAGCCCACGCAAATGGGGCAATAGGCTGTGCGCAGCTTTCGTGAATTGCTTGGGGCGGATGGGCATTGCCATCTCCTGGCAAGATGCTTCAGCTAGCTGGGCATTCCCGTGGTACCGGTGACAGGACTCGAACCTGCACGCCAAAGGCGAACGGACCTAAACCGTTTGCGTCTACCAATTCCGCCACACCGGCACGGGAGTCTGAAGTCTACCCGAGGGAGTATTCATGTGGCGAAGGAATTGCAGCGATCAAGCGATGGAAATGCGAAGGCGGAGGCGCGATCTGCCGCTTGTGGCACACCGAATGGGCCAAAATTGAGCTGCATCAACGCTTTAGGTTAATCTGCACTGGAGGAAGGTTCCAGTGCCGCAAGGCGTGGGGGTTCGAGTCCCCCCTTTCGCACCACAGACCCGGCTGGGGCCGGGCTGTTCGAGGGTACGTCCCGCACGACGGGAGACGGTCTGCCCACCCTGAACGGGCGGCCGGATTGACGCTTCTGGCCCTGTGCTGGCGGCGCTGCCCGATATCGGCCAAACTACAGGGCTGCGGCGGGATTGTGCGTCCACGGTCCCGTCTTCAAAACCCGTTTCATTCACATCAGTGCCGGGGGCCGCGCCACCGGTGGCAGGAGTCAACATGCAAGCTTCGATCGAATCCACCGGCAATCTGGAACGCCGCCTGACCTTCTCGCTGCCGGAAGACCGCCTGCAGACGCACATCAGCGGCCGCCTGGGCGAAATCGCCCGCACCGCGCGCATCAAGGGCTTCCGCCCGGGCAAGGTGCCGGCCAAGGTGATCGAGCAGCGCTTCGGCGCGCAGGTGCGCAACGAAGCGCTGGACGGCCTGCTGCGTGAAACCTTCGATGCTGCCGTGCGCGAGCACGACCTGCGCATCGCCGGTGCCCCGCGCATCGACAAGGGCGAGGAAGGCGAGTTCTCCTTCGTGGCCACTGTGGAACTGATCCCGGACTTCGGCGATGTCGACGTCAGCAAGCTCACCGTCGTGCGCCACACCGCCGAGATCAGCGATGCCGACATCGACCAGATGATCACCAACCTGCGCGAACAGCGTCGCAGCTGGAGCCCGGTCACCCGTGGCGCGCAGGACGGCGACCTGGTCGCGCTGGAAACCTTCTCGCAGGCTGGCGATGAGCGTCTGCCGGCCGAAGGCACCGAAAAGGGCAGCGTGGTCATCGGCCAGGGCATGATGTTCGACCAGATCGAAAAGGGCCTGTTTGGCCTGGCCAAGGGTGAAGAAAAGACCCTCGACGTCGAATTCCCGGCCGACTGGCGCGTTCCGGCCCTGGCCGGCAAGCAGGTCCAGGTCACCGTGAAGGCCGTGGATGTGTCCGAGCCGGTGCTGCCGGAAGTGGACACCGACTTCATCAAGAGCTTCGGCGTGAAGGGCGGCGACCTGGAGCAGTTCCGCAAGGACATCCGTGCCAACCTGGAGCGCGAGCTGAAGGGCGCGCTGATGAACCGCCTGCGCCGCGAAGTGGGCGAGCAGCTGATCGCCGCCTACGCCTCGGTGGAAATGCCGCCGCGTCTGGTCGAGAACGAAGCCCGTGCCATGCTGGCGCAGCAGGTCGAGCAGATCCGCCGCAGCGGCCGCAACCCGGGCGACGTCCCGGCAGATGCCCACGAAGGCTTCAAGGACGCCGCTGCCAAGCGCGTGCTGGTTGGCCTGCTGGTCGGTGAAGTGGCCCGCAGGAACGACCTGCGCCTGGACCCCAAGCGCCTGAACGAAACCATGCGCCTGATCGCTTCGACCTACGAAGAGCCGGAACAGGTCATTGAGATGTACCGCAACGACCCCCAGCTGATGAGTGGTCTGCAGAACCGCGTGATGGAAGAGCAGGTGATCGACTGGATCGCCGAGCGCGCCCAGCACACCGAGCAGGCCCTGTCGTTCCAGGACGCCATCCGCCAGTAAGCGGGCGGCGTCACCGACCCCGCGCTCCGGCGCGGGGTGTTTTCCCCCTACTCAATAGGTGCCCCAGTAATGGACAACGTAACCAAAGCCCTGAACATGGTGCCGATGGTGGTCGAACAGACCAGCCGCGGCGAGCGCGCCTATGACATCTATTCGCGCCTGTTGAAGGAGCGTCTGATCTTCCTGGTCGGCCCGATCGACGACCACATGGCCAACGTGGTGGTGGCGCAGCTGCTGTTCCTGGAAGCGGACAATCCGGAAAAGGACATCAGCATCTACATCAACTCGCCGGGTGGCGTGGTCACTGCCGGTATGGCCATTTACGACACCATGCAGTACATCAAGCCGGACGTGAGCACCATCTGCGTCGGCCAGGCCGCCTCGATGGGCGCGCTGCTGCTGGCGTCGGGTGCCGCGGGCAAGCGTTATGCGCTGCCGAACTCGCGCGTGATGATCCATCAGCCGCTGGGCGGCTTCCAGGGCCAGGCCACGGACATCGACATCCATGCCCGTGAAATCCTGACCCTGCGTTCGCGTCTGAACGAAGTGCTGGCCAAGCACACCGGCCAGTCGCTGGAAACCATCGCCCGCGACACCGAGCGTGACAACTTCAAGAGCGCCGCCGACGCCGTGGCCTATGGCCTGGTGGACCAGGTGCTGGAGCGTCGCCCGGAAGAGTCGATCACCCCGGCGTAATGGTAGTGCCAGGCCGGGCAACCGGCCTGTTTCCGCGGGGTCGGGCTGGACTGGTGTCCACCCGGCCCTGTGCTATTCTCGAATCGAACCCCCGTTCAGCGGGTGGGGTAACTGGGTAAGCGAAGCATGAGCGAAGACCGCCAAGGTCGTTCCACGGACACCGGCAAGATCCTCTACTGCTCCTTCTGCGGAAAGAGCCAGCATGAGGTGCGCAAGCTGATTGCGGGCCCGAGCGTGTTCATCTGCGATGAGTGCGTGGAGCTGTGCAACGACATCATCCGCGAAGAACTTGAGGAAAAGGCGCAGTCGGCGCGCAGTTCGCTGCCGAAGCCGCGCGAGATCCTCGAGGTCCTCGACCAGTACGTCATCGGCCAGAATCGCGCCAAGCGCACGCTGGCGGTGGCGGTGTACAACCATTACAAGCGCATCGAGAGCCGCCAGAAGAACGACGACGTCGAACTGGCCAAGTCGAACATCCTGCTGGTCGGTCCGACCGGTTCGGGCAAGACCCTGCTGGCCGAGACCCTGGCCCGCCTGCTCAATGTGCCGTTCACCATGGCCGACGCCACCACGCTGACCGAAGCCGGTTACGTGGGCGAGGACGTGGAAAACATCATCCAGAAGCTGCTGCAGAAGTGCGACTATGACGTCGAGAAAGCGCAGCAGGGCATCGTCTACATCGATGAAATCGACAAAATCTCGCGCAAGAGCGAGAACCCGTCGATCACCCGCGATGTGTCTGGCGAAGGCGTCCAGCAGGCCCTGCTGAAGCTCATCGAAGGCACCGTGGCCAGCGTGCCGCCACAGGGCGGTCGCAAGCATCCACAGCAGGAATTCCTGCAGGTCGACACCAAGAACATCCTGTTCATCTGCGGCGGCGCGTTCGCCGGGCTGGACAAGGTGATCCAAGCCCGTTCCAACGACGCCGGCGGCATCGGCTTCGGGGCCAAGGTGAAGAGCTCCGAGCGCAAGCAGGAAGTGGGCAAGGTGCTGGCCGAGGTCGAGCCGGAAGATCTGATCAAGTTCGGTCTCATTCCGGAGTTCGTCGGCCGTCTGCCGGTCGTGGCCACCCTGGAAGAGCTGGACGAAGCAGCCCTGGTCAGGATCCTGACCGAGCCCAAGAACGCCATCACCAAGCAGTTCAAGAAGCTGTTCGAGATGGAGCACGTGGAGCTGGAGTTCCGCCCGGACGCCCTGTCGGCCATTGCCCGCAAGGCGCTCAAGCGCAAAACCGGTGCCCGCGGCCTGCGTACCATCGTCGAATCCGTCCTGCTGGACACCATGTACGACCTGCCTTCGGCCGAAAACGTCAGCAAGGTGGTGGTGGATGAATCGGTGATCGAACACAAGTCCGAGCCCTACCTGATCTACCAGACCCCGCCCGCCCCTGAACAGAAGGCGGCCGGCGCTGAATAATCATTCAACCGTTTGAATTGAATGATTTTTTTCAGAGCAGCTTGCATCCTGATGCCGATGGCCCCATAACGGGGCCATCGGCTTTTTTGTATCCGGGTGAGGCTGCCCGGAGGCCATCCCCACTGTTCCATTGGAGCCCCTATGGCCCGTTCCCCAAGTGAGACTCTCGACCTGCCGGTTCTGCCGCTGCGTGACGTGGTGGTGTTTCCGCACATGGTCATTCCGCTGTTCGTCGGTCGCGACAAGTCCATGCATGCCCTGGAGCAGGCCATGGTCGCCGACAAGCGCATCCTGCTGCTGGCGCAGAAGTCGGCTGAAACCGACGACCCGGCCGCCGCCGACCTGTACCAGGTCGGCACGCTGGCCCAGGTGCTGCAGCTGCTGAAGCTGCCCGACGGCACCATCAAGGTGCTGGTCGAAGGCCTGGCGCGCGTCAACGTCACCCAGGTCACCGAGCGCGACGGCGCGCTGCACGGCGTGGGCCAGGAAATCGAATCCGACGATGCGCGCGAACCGCGCGAAGTCGAGGCCATCGCGCGTTCGCTGATGTCGCTGTTCGAGCAGTACGTCAAAACCAACCGCAAGCTGCCGCCGGAACTGCTGCAGACCCTGTCCGGCATTGATGAGCCGGCGCGTCTGGCCGACACCATCGCCGCGCACATCAGCGTGCGCCTGGCCGACAAGCAGCGCCTGCTGGAAACCCTGCAGACCAGCGAACGGCTGGAAATGCTGGTCGGTCTGGTCGACGGCGAAATCGACGTGCAGCAGATGGAAAAGCGCATCCGCGGCCGCGTGAAGTCGCAGATGGAAAAGAGCCAGCGCGAGTACTACCTCAACGAGCAGATGAAGGCCATCCAGAAGGAACTGGGCGACCTCGACGATGCGCCCGGTGAGATGGATGAGCTGGCCCGCAAGATTGCCGAGGCCGGCATGCCCAAGCCGGTCGAAACCAAGGCCAAGGCCGAGCTGACCAAGCTCAAGCAGATGTCGCCGATGTCGGCGGAAGCCGCCGTCGTGCGCAACTACCTGGACTGGCTGCTGGGTGTGCCGTGGAAGAAGCGCACCAAGGTCCGCAAGGACCTCAAGGTGGCCCAGGACACCCTGGATGCCGACCACTTCGGTCTGGACAAGGTCAAGGACCGCATCCTGGAATACCTCGCGGTGCAGTCGCGGGTGAAGCAGATGAAGGGCCCGATCCTGTGCCTGGTCGGTCCGCCGGGCGTGGGCAAGACCTCGCTGGGTCAGTCCATCGCCAAGGCCACCAACCGCAAGTTCGTGCGCATGTCGCTGGGCGGCGTGCGCGACGAAGCGGAAATCCGCGGCCACCGTCGTACCTACGTCGGCTCGATGCCGGGCCGCATCGTGCAGAACCTCAACAAGGTCGGCAGCAAGAACGCGCTGTTCGTGCTTGATGAAATCGACAAGATGTCGATGGACTTCCGTGGCGACCCGTCCTCGGCACTGCTGGAAGTGCTCGACCCCGAACAGAACAACGCGTTCAACGACCACTACCTGGAAGTTGACCTGGACCTGTCCGAAGTGATGTTCGTGGCGACCTCCAACTCGCTCAACATTCCCGGCCCGTTGCTGGACCGCATGGAAGTGATCCGCATCCCGGGTTACACCGAGGATGAAAAGCTCAACATCGCCATGCGCTACCTGGTGCCCAAGCAGCTCAAGGCCAACGGCCTGAAGCCGGAGGAACTGGAGATCGCCGGCGACGCCATCCAGGACGTGGTGCGTTACTACACGCGCGAATCGGGCGTGCGCAACCTCGAGCGCGAAATCGCCAAGATCTGCCGCAAGGTGGTCAAGGAAATCGCGCTCGCCGGCCCGCAGCCAGCCGCTAAGGCGAAGAAGGGTACCCGCAAGGCCAAGGCACTGGTCACGGTTAACAGCAAGAACCTGGACAAGTACCTGGGCGTGCGTCGCTTCGACTTCGGCCGTGCCGAAGAACAGAACGAAATCGGCCTGGTCACCGGCCTGGCCTGGACCGAGGTCGGCGGCGACCTGCTGCAGATCGAATCCACCCTGGTGCCAGGCAAGGGCGCGCTGATCCTGACCGGTCAGCTCGGCAACGTGATGAAGGAATCGGCCTCGGCGGCATTGTCGGTGGTGCGTTCGCGCGCGGTGGGCTTCGGCATCGATCCCGAGTTCCTGCAGAAGCACGACGTGCACGTGCACGTGCCCGATGGTGCCACCCCCAAGGATGGCCCCAGTGCCGGCATCGCCATGGTCACCTCGCTGGTGTCGATGCTGACCAAGGTACCGATCCGGGCCGATGTCGCCATGACCGGCGAGATCACCCTGCGCGGTCGTGTCACCGCCATCGGCGGGCTCAAGGAGAAGCTGCTGGCGGCCCTGCGCGGTGGCATCCGCACCGTCATCATCCCCGAGGAGAACCGCAAGGACCTGGCTGACATTCCGGCCAACGTCACCCGCGACCTCGAGATCGTGCCGGTGAAGTGGATCGAAGAGGTGCTGGACATCGCCCTGGAGACCCCGCTGACCCCGAAAAAGGCGAAGAAGACCAAGCCGCCGGTGGCTGTCCGCAGTCGCGGCAAGACAGCTTCCAACGCGCGCGTCAAGCACTGACGCGCGTTGCTGAACCCTCTGAAACCCGCGTCGTTATTGGCTTTTCAGCTTGCGTGGGGTAGGGGGCACTGGTATAAAAGCACCACTCGCAAGTGAGCACATTGCTGACTGGGGCGAACGAATCACGGGCATCCGGGCAGCACGACGGGTTCGGATGCTTCACTGTCTAACACGCGGAAATCCCCGCCAAAGGAGCTGTACAGAATGAACAAGACCGAATTGATCGACGCCGTGGCTGAAAACGCCGACCTGACCAAGGCCGAAGCCAACCGCGCCGTCGATGCAGTCGTTGCTGCCGTCACCAAGGCACTGAAGGGCGGCGACGCCGTGACCCTGGTGGGCTTCGGTACGTTCCAGGTGCGCGACCGCGCTGCCCGTACCGGCCGCAACCCGAAGACCGGCGACACCATCAAGATCGCTGCTTCGAAGAATCCGTCGTTCAAGGCTGGCAAAGCCCTGAAGGATGCCGTAAACTAAGCGGCTTGCTGGGGTGCTTAGCTCAGCGGTAGAGCGTCTCCTTTACACGGAGAGGGTCGGGGGTTCGAAACCCTCAGCACCCACCAGGCACTGCCAGTAGATGGTTTTTGAAAGTGTGGAGCGGTAGTTCAGCTGGTTAGAATGCTGGCCTGTCACGCCGGAGGTCGCGGGTTCGAGTCCCGTCCGCTCCGCCACTCATCAGGGCCCTCGAGCAATCGGGGGCCTTGTTTTCTCCGACGACATCGCGTTGTCGGGGAAAACAGAAAGGTAAAACGCGGAGCGGTAGTTCAGCTGGTTAGAATGCTGGCCTGTCACGCCGGAGGTCGCGGGTTCGAGTCCCGTCCGCTCCGCCAGTTTCAAAAAAATCCTCGAAAAGTGTTAATTCGGGGTAGGTTTTCTTCACATCTTCGGATATGATGAGCGCCTGCAAAGTTTCAGCGCGGAGCGGTAGTTCAGCTGGTTAGAATGCTGGCCTGTCACGCCGGAGGTCGCGGGTTCGAGTCCCGTCCGCTCCGCCAACTTTTGAAAGCCCCTGGTGAAAGCCAGGGGCTTTTCTTTTGCCCGCGGGGCGGGGCAGTTGGGGCGTGACGCGAAGCGGGTTACACTGCCGGGCTCGCCAATCAGGCCTTGATTTCACTCATGCTGCAGAAACTCCGCGACAAGACCTCGGGCTGGATCGTCACCGTGATCCTGGGTCTGCTGATGATTCCCTTCCTGTTCGTGATCGACAGCAGCTACCTCGGTGGCGTTGGCGCACAGAACGTGGCCAAGGTGTCCGCACCGCCGACCTGGTGGCGTTCGGCTCCGGGCTGGTGGCCGGTATCGCTGCTGTGGGAACACCACGAGATCAGTTCCAACGATTTCCGCACCCGCTTCGAACAGGCGCGCATGCAGGCCAGCACGCAGCAGGGTGAAGACTTCGACCCGCGCAAGTTTGAAAGCACCGAAAGCAAGCTGGAAGTGCTGGACCAGATGATCGACGAACAGGTCATGCGCCTGTCCGGCGAACAGGCCGGCCTGGTCATCAGCGACGCTGCCGTACGTGAAACCATCGCCTCCATTCCGGCCTTCCTCAACCAGGAAGGCAAGTTCGACGGCACCCAGTATCGTGCGACCCTGGCTGCCGGCAACCCGCCGCGCACGCCGGCGCAGTTCGAGGCGCAGGTCCGCGAAAGCCTGCAGACCTCCATCATTCCGGCTGCGCTGCAGGGGGCCGGCTTTGTCACCGCCGCCGATGCCGATCGCCTGATGAAGCTGCTGGGCGAAACCCGCGACGTGGAACTGGCTGCGCTGCCGGAGCTGCCGGCCGACACCGCCGAGGTGACCGACGCGCAGATCAAGGCCTGGTACGACGGCCACACGAAGGACTTCCGCCAACCGGAAACCGTCAGCCTGGAATACGTGGAAATCAACGCCGCCACGCTGCCGGCGGCCACCGCCGCTGACGAAGCCACGCTGCGCAAGCGCTACGATGATGAGAAGGCGCGCTTTGGCACGCAGGAAACCCGTCTGGCCTCGCACATCCTGTTTGCTGCCGACGCCAACGACGCGGCCGCGATGAAGGCCGCGGAACAGAAGGCCGCCGCCATTGCTGCCCAGGCCAAGGCCCCGGGTGCGGACTTCGCCGCACTGGCCAAGGCCAACTCCGACGATACCGGTTCCAAGCAGGGCGGTGGCGATCTGGGCTGGGTGGAGCGCGGCGTGATGGTCAAGCCGTTCGAAGACGCGCTGTTTGCCATGAAGGCCGGCGAGATCTCCGGCCCGGTCAAATCCGACTTCGGTTACCACGTGTTGCAGCTGCGCGAGATCAAGCCCGGTCAGTCACGTCCGTTCGAGGAGGTGCGCGACCAGCTGGCCGCCGAACAGCTCAAGGCCGACAACGACGGCAAGTTCAGCCAGCTCAGCGGCCGTCTGGTCGACGAGGTCTACAAGAACCCGTCCTCGCTGACCGCCGCAGCTGAAACCCTGAAGTTGCCGGTGCAGACCGTTGGCCCGTTCACCCGCGAAACCGCCAGCGGCATCGCCGCCAACCCGGCAGTGCTGCGCGCGGCGTTCTCCGACGTGCTGACCCAGGACGGCACGGTCAGCGACCCGATTGAAATCGCGCCGAACCACAGCGTGATGATCCGCGTTACCGAGCACAGCCCGGAGCAGGCCCTGCCGCTGGACAAGGCCCGCGACCAGGTCATCGCCGCCATTCGTGCCGACCGCACCCGTCAGGCGTCGGAGAAGGCCGCTGATGCCGTGCTGGCCAAGCTCAAAGCCGGCCAGACCCTGCAGGCCGTCGCGGCGGAAGACAAGCTGCAGGTCAGCCCGCTGCCGGGCCTGCCGCGCACCCAGCCGGTGCCGACCCCGGAGATCAACCGTGCCATCTTCGCCGCCGCACAGCCGGCCGAAGGCAAGCCGACCTACGGCAAGGTCGATGTGCAGGGCCGCTACCTGGTCTTCGCGGTGAACAAGGTCACCCCGGCCAACCTGGACGAAGTGCCCGCCGAGCAGAAACAGCAGTTCAAGCAGCAGCTTGAACAGCTGGACGGCATGTCGTCCGCGCAGGAGTTCGTGAAGACCGCCCGCAAGCGTTTCAAGATTCAAACCGAAGAGAGCAACCTTTAACCGACACCTTCGGTGTCGATCAAACGTTTTTCGGTTTGCCCACGCATTCCACCTTAACGCAGCGCCTGTCGGCGCGCCCCTGGACAAGAAAGGGGCTCTCCACCAGATGCACCTCGTAGAGCCGGGCTTGCCCGGCTGGTGTGGAAAACAAAAAGGCCCGGCATTGCCGGGCCTTCTTCATTTCCGTCTTCTGCGATCAATCTTCCACGCGCAACACCGCACCCGGCTTCAACACACTGCTGCCGGTGAGATTGTTCAGCGACAACAACGCCTTCAACGGCATCCCATAGCGCTTGGCAATCGTCCACGCTGACTCGCCATTGCGCACCGTGTGCCGGCGCGCGCGCGGACGATCTGCCGCACTGGCCACCGTGCGCTTGGCCGCCGGGGTGTTCGGCCGGGCGCTGGCGATGTCGGTCGCCGGCGCATCCACCTGTGCCACTGCCACCGTGGTATCCACCGGCGCATGCGTGGCCGGTGCCAGCACTGTCGCTGCGCCGCTCGGGCGGCCCTTGCCGTTTGCCAGTGCCGGGTTCAGGCGGGCGATGCGTGCCGGGTCCAGCTGCCGCTGTGTGGCCCATTGCTGCACGCTGGTGCCGGCAGGCAGGGTATGCCCCTTCAGCACCGGCACGGTGCGGTCCAGCGAGGCCATCACCGCAGGCGTGGTCTCCGCGTTTTCCAGCACGCAGGCCAGTGCGTGCAGTTTTTCCACATAGGCGTAGGTGATCGGCGACAGACCCGGCAGTTCTGCCGGGCGTGCGTTCTGTGCGTTCATGCCGGCCTTGCGCAGCGATTGCAGCACTCGGTACTCGCCGGCGTTGTAGGCCATGGTGGCCAGGCGCCAGTCGCCGGCAAACATGCCATGCAGGGTTTTCAGGTAGC
Source organism: Stenotrophomonas sp. (assembly GCA_039592995.1). Lineage (GTDB taxonomy): Bacteria > Pseudomonadota > Gammaproteobacteria > Xanthomonadales > Xanthomonadaceae > Stenotrophomonas. Next base: position 67,245 of record JBCNQC010000014.1, read on the forward strand.
GCACGGCCGCCTGGGTGGAATCGACGGCCGACAAACGCCCGTCATAGCCGTTGCTCACCTGCACGCGATGGTTCTTGGCGGTCGTGGCGATGAACTGCCACAGCCCGGCCGGGCCCGCGCCATTACGCGCGTTCGGCCGATAGCCGCTCTCCACGAACGGAATCAGCGCAAATTCCGTGGGTAGATCGGCCGCACGCAGCTCTTCCACCACGTAACCGAACAGCACCAGCGCGTCGTCGTCCTGGTTGGCCAGACGCGACGGCGCGTGGGCGAATTGTTTCTGCCAGCGTGGACTGGTGGCCTCGGCATTGCAGGTCGGCTCGGCCAGCCCTTCACGGAAGCTGGCGAAGATGTCCTGCCCGTTGCGCACCGACGGTGGGGGCAGGGCGGCCGCATCGAGCGGCAGCTGGGTGATCCCGGCCACGTTCTGGGCCAGACCGGTGTTCAACGACTGGGCGCCCGCGCTGCCGGCCATGGCCATGGCCAGTCCCAGCGCGAGCGGCAGCAATCGCCGGCTCATGTCCGGAATCCGTCTTTCCAGCCGCGCAGGCCGGCCAGCACATCCACTTCAGCGGTCAGTTCACGGCCCAGATGGGCGCTGACCGCGGCCTGGATGGCCGGGGTATGGGTTCGCAGGAATGGATTGCATTCCAGCTCGCTGGCCAATGCAACCGGCAGCGTAGGGCGTTCATCGCGGCGCATGGCCAGGGCCTCCTCATGGCGCCGCGCAAGCGCAGCGTTGGTGGGGTCGACATGCCGCGCGAAGACGGCATTTGACACGGTGTACTCGTGCCCGCAGCACAGCAGCAGGTGCGCGGGCAGGGACGCCAGCCGCTGCAGTGAAGCCAGCAGCTGGGGCGGCGTACCTTCGAACATCCGGCCACAGCCCAGGCTGAACAACGCATCGCCACTGAAAAGATGTTCAGCCGTGTGAAAAGCGATATGCGTTCGGGTGTGTCCGGGCACGG
>JBCNQC010000015.1:0-67273 GCA_039592995.1 Stenotrophomonas sp.
TTGACGGCCTCGAAATCCGCCCTATAATGAGCGGCTCAGCAACACACCGGGCGGTTAGCTCAGCGGTAGAGCATTGCCTTCACACGGCAAGGGTCACAGGTTCGATCCCTGTACCGCCCACCAAATATATCAACGACTTAGGCCACCCAATCGGGTGGCCTTTGGCGTTTTACGGATCGCGGTACGGATATTGGATTTTCGACATGCGATCGTGGCCGTTACTCATCGCTGCGCAACCACGCGGCTATCGCATTGGCGAGAACGTCGTCAGGAATGACCGCGAAAATTGTGAGAACGCTATCCAGGTCGCTCGGGTCAATTGCCAACATGCCGTCTGGCAGTACTTCGTTGCCGCCCTTCTTGATGCCGAAAGCGCCTACTTCCCTGAGTCGTGACTCGATGTCCATCAAATTCTCTAATCGCTGAGCGCAGCGAATTGCTGCAGGCGAATGATTGCTTGCGGATGAAGGGGATGACAGTTGATGAGTGCATCACTACTTCTAACTACACACAAGCCACTGTTTTCATTGGCTGAACTTGATTGCTTGTTCAGAATTTCCCAACTGCAGTTGGCTTGGTTCCTGAGAGTGTCCGTATTTTTGTGTTTGGGCGACGTGGGCTGTCCTGTGACAGCCCGGCTTCTTAGTACGGGCTCCGGATGAATCGGTCCCCGTAAAGTACGGCAAATTGGTTCATCGCGTTCTTCCAGCCGTGACTGGTGCCTCCCCAGTTGGCCGTAATGTTGCGCAGTCCTAGCCAGATCAGCTTGATCGCGGCTTCGTCAGTTGGAAAATGCCCTCGGGTTTTGATGACCTTCCGCAGCTGCGCGTTGACGCTCTCGATGGCGTTGGTGGTGTAGATGACGCGACGGATCTCAGGTGGAAACGCGAAGAAGGGTATGACGCGGTCCCACGATCGTCGCCAGGCCTGGGCTGCCGAGGGGTAGCGTTTGCCCAGCGGCGAGCCCTCCAGCGCTTCCAAGGCCTGTTCAGCGGCCTGTGCATTGATGGCCTGGTAGATGGGCTTCAGCTCGGCTGCGAGGGCCCTTCGATCCTTCCAACCGGCGTAATCCAAGCTGTTGCGGATGAGGTGCACGATGCAGGTCTGAAGCGTGGTCGCTGGATAGACCGCCGCCAGCGCCTCGGGCATGCCTTTAAGGCCATCGGTCACCGCTATCAGTACGTCCTCCACGCCGCGCGTTTTGAGGTCGTTGAAGACCTTCATCCAGAACTTGGCCCCTTCTGTGTTCTCGATCCAGATGCCCAGGATGTCGCGACTTCCATCAGGTAGAACGCCTAATGCCTGATAGATCGCCTTGTTGCGGACTACGCCCTCGTCGCGAACTTTGACCCGCAGGGCATCAAAGAACACCACCGGATACATCGGCTCCAGCGGACGCGTCTGCCACGTCGAAATCTCTTCCAGAACCTCGTCGGTCACCGAACTGATGAAATCGGCCGACACGTCGGTCCCATACTGCTCAGACAGGAACGCACGGATGTCGCGAACACTCATCCCGCGCGCGTACATGGCCACAATTTTGTCGTCAAAGCCGGTAAAACGTCGTTCGTGCTTGGGAATCAGGATGGGCTGGAAGCTGCCATCCCGGTCCCGCGGAACGTCCAGTCGCAGGGGACCATCCTCAGTCAGGACGGTCTTGCTGGACGTTCCGTTTCGCTGATTGCCGGTCGATTCCGGCCGCTCGCTTCCGGGCGGGTATCCCAGGTGATGGCCCAGCTCGCCCTTCAGCGCCCGCTCAATCAAGGCCTTCTTCAAGGCTGTAGTGATGTCCAGGACCTCGCCAGCGGTCGTCGCTCCGTTGGCAAGCTGTTCAACGAGCTCGGCAGGCAGAGTGGGAAGCTGACGGGGAGCGGCTTTGGCGGTCTTCTTCTTGGGTGGCATACATGATCCTTTTCAACATGTTATGCCCGAACACAAAATTCCTGACAGTCCCGCGCAGGCTCTTCAGAATGTCGAGCGGCTGCTTTCAGTGGTAAAGCCGGCCAGTACTTCACTAGAACTGGTTTCACCGATGTGCCCATCCCGCGCGCTCCGCACAGCAGCGCCAAGTTCGCCTGAGCTGGCACTGAGCCACTTCGGGTGGTTGCGCAAGACCCACAGCCTGCAGATTTCAGTGCCAATACGGACTGCTTTCGGTATAGCTATCGCCCCCACTTCTTCCAAGGCGCGGCGCATTGCAGCGGTGAAGCGATCCTCGCTCCCGTCCGTGAGGATATGCAGCAAATCGCGGTTTGTGATGACGTCCGCAGGCCAGTCCGCCATGACTTCATCGACCCGCTGGCGGACGATGCTCTTTCCTGCTCCGATGACCGCTGCCTTTGCGGCATTGAGGGCGGGGCGTTCGCCAGGGTTGAAGCCGCTAATGTCGCGGTTCGACAAGTAGACCCCTACAGCATTCACAAAGCTAGAATCGGAAAGCATTGCATACAGCGTGACGTAGTCTTCTGCCTTGCGCGGGGTCGCCTTTTGATGAACTACGAACCATCGGCGGTCATTGTCGTCAATCGGGATGGCGTTGACGTGATTGGAGAAGACCAGCCAACGACACGCATTAAACTGGTCATACTTCCGGCCAAACTTCGGGTTGATGGTGCGACGCTCGGCATTGACCAGCGATTTAAGCCGGTTGACGTGGGTGTGTCGGCGTTCCCCTGCCGCCTCCTGTACCTCGTCGACAATAGCCAAGACTCGCCCGCCCAGCTCATCGTTGAACTGACTATCCAACAACGCCGCTAGGTCGATGTTGGGTGCCACTTGTCCGCGCCAGACTCTCGCCAGTAGGCTTGCCAGCCAGTTGCGTCCCGTTCCCGTGTTGTCCGCCACGTGGAGCCAGCCAAAATGCGGCAGCTCGCCAGGCCTCTGTTCGATGTGCGCCAGCCAGTCCAAGAAGCGCTTGCGTTCAACGTCATCCGGGAAGAGGTACGCGATATTCATGAGGAAGGGCGATATATCTGCGGATGCTTCGGTGCGAGGGATGGCGCGCCAGGCGTTGAACGCCGAACGGCCCTCCGGATCGTCGCAAAACTTCGCTGCACCTGCTCGCCAGGTTCGCGCAGTCACGGTTAGGCGTTCGCTGGATTGCTGCCAAAGTACTGCCGTCGGCATCGGTTTCGGCGCTCGGTTCTGGTCGCGTTGATCGCCAACGACGGTGCGCAGCGAGCAAGTCAGCGAACGGAACTCGGGCCAACGCATGACGGTGTGCGGGTTTGCCAAGTCGGCGACCATTTCACCCTCCGCAATCCATGCGTAGTTTTCGATCATCTGATCCAGCGTCATCACTAGCGGCTTGATCTTGATCCCTTCTTGCTGAATTCTTTCATTCTCAGCCTTCTGAGCCTCGCGGCGCGCAGCAATTGTCGAAAGCATGTCAGAGGTAGCGCGGAGGTCGGCTTCCGCTCGGGCACGGCGGGCAAGCTCTTCGGTCATGTTTTGCTGACCTTCGCGCGCTGCGCTTATGCAATCGACATGGCGTTCGGGTTGGCTCTGACTGCGTGCGTAGCTGACGAGACTGAACTGCAGATCATCCATTCGTCGCAGTCCTTGTTAGCTCGGCAATGAGCGCGTCGGAGGCGCGAACAGCAAAGAACGCAAGGCGCTCAGCATGGGGGGCGTCTGGATCACTGAGCATGGCCTGCATAGCCAGGCCGGCGAAGTACGCTCGCTTGGTCAAGAGACCAAGGATCTGGGGTCTTTCGATGGGGTCGTGTTGGTTCATACGGTCTGTGGCTCTCACTTGCTCATACGTTGCGGCGTCTGTACACGGCGCAGGGGGTCGGGTCTGAATCGAGGACCGGTTCGGTGTAGAGGCTGTGCCGTCATTCGGCGGCGCTCGCGCTCAAGGTCAGTCTGTGCCGAGGGATGGGTAGCGAATCGCTTAAACCTCATTTTCTCGGCTCCCGCCTCGGCGCACTTGTTGATCGGGGTGGCGCTTGGTCGATGTACCGCTGGAGTTCGGTGCGGTAAATTACCGTTCGGCCGCCAAGCTTGCGGGCCTCAATCTCTCCGTGTGCGATGCGTCGATACAGCGTTGTCTGCTTGATGCGAAGGATGGTTTGAACCTCAGCCAAGGTAAGAACAACCTTGGTAGGGCTGAGCGGGACGTTGGTCATGCGGTTGGGCCTCATGGGTCATTGGACACGCGCAGATTCCGTTTTCTTTCCCTTTCCATCCATTGCAACCGTGGCCGCCGATGCCACCTACCCCAGATTGGCCCCTTGCCTCACGCCGCGATGCGCTGGCGCTCCGGCGGCGGGACGGTCGCCAAGCGGAGAGGTGGCGGCGTGATCGTGCCCGCCCAGGTGCCGGACGCGGCCAGCGAAGGCGGCGAGGATCGGGCCAGTTCTGCGCCGAAGAATGAATCCGCCCGGCTCATTAAAGCCCTCTATACGAATTGCGAATGAACCGTATGGATTCGGGCAAATGGTTGGAGGTTAGCCCTTCTCATGGCCGGACCCACGGGGGCGATGGCCGTACGAAGTGGATGACAGGGGTTGCAATGTACCGTGTATCGGTATACGATACACGTGCGCTGACAAAGGAGGTGCCGATGCTCAAAACGTTCAAGAACAAGGAAACGCAACAAATTGCCCAAGGTGAACGCGTCAAAGCTTGGGTCAACGTAGAACGACAGATTCAACGGAAGCTGGAATACCTCAAGGCTGCGGCCGAGCTGGACGACTTGAAGGCCCCACCGGGCAACAGGTTGGAAGCCTTGAAGGGCGACCGGAAAGGGCAGTTCAGCATCCGGGTCAACGACCAGTATCGAATCTGTTTTAGGTGGGAAAACGGCGATGCCTACGATGTAGAGGTCACCGACTACCACTGAAAGAAGCGGCAGCGCTGGGGAGGAACCCGGCGCTGCCGAGAGGGTCTAACGACCCACACTCATTCCGGCCAGAGAACACCTGGCCCCTTTTAGGAGACGCTACAGGCCCACACCTGTAGCAAAAATCAAAAATGACGAACGCCACCGCGAACAAGAATGTCGCCACCGCGCTCCCGCCGGTCCACCCCGGTGAAATACTGGCTGAGGAGTTCCTTTCCCCGCTGGGCATGTCCGCCCGCGCCCTCGCTGCAGCAATTGATGTGACGCCCGCCCGCATCTCGGACATCATCGCCGGACGCCGTGGCATCACCGCTGATACGGCCCTGCGGCTAGGACAGTACTTCCGTACTACCGCGCAGCTTTGGTTGAACCTGCAGACCAACTACGACCTTGAGACTGCTAGCCGCGAGCTGGCGGACAAGATCAAGCGTATCCGCCCCCTGGCAGCCTGACCCTATAGATCATCGGCGGAAGTCAGCGCTTCCCCGTCATGGAATGACAAGGCCCCCACCTTTCGGTGGGGGCTTTTTGTTGTGTGGCCGCGAGGCTCACAGGAAAGACAGGGCCGCCAGCTTGTCGCGAGCGGCGTTCCGCACCAGGTGGCCGTAGTGCTTCTGGATCATTTCAAGCGATGAACCTACAAAGCGCGCCACGGTCAGCGGGGTAGAACCCCACCCGTTCGCGTCCCCGTCATAGACTCGTCGCGAAGAAGTTGCCATTCGCGACAGCGGCCTCAGTTGATGCGATTGGCAACAACTGCGGATGTGGTTTGATTCCAGCGATGCGCATGGAAGTTGCGGCTGGTGTCTCTGACTGTCAGATCGAACCGAATACGGGAAGTGGCGACGCCGCGAGTGTTGCGCATGATCCGAATGCGGGTCCTAGGGTTTGGCTGTTGCAGCTTACAGTTCGTTGCGACGCCGAACGGGCCGGTTGCGACGATTCACAGCAAGCTCGTTCTCCTTACCTCCAGCTTGCCTGTGATGAGCGGAGCCCTCTGTGGCCGCTGCGTTTGCGGATTCAAGCGCAGTCCTGCGCAGCGGCCGCGTCCTCCGAATCGGGTGACGACGTCTTAGAGCGTCATACACTGCGACCTCGGCTGATCGTCACCAGAAAGGTGAGCAGTCATCCAATCCATGGGGCGAGTGATGCGAAGGATTGATCTCATGTCTAGAGCGGTGTGGTGGATTGCACCCATCGCTTTGTCGGCCGCGGTCACAGGATGCGGCGCGGTACAGAACGTTGGTTCGAGAGGATCACAGGAGCAAACGATGAACAAAGGAGTGCAGCAAATGCTCGATGACATCTACACGTCGGGATCGCCGGTCGGCTTCGACCAGATTGACGTGAGTGCCAGGGTGACTGCCCAGTTCCCGGCGGGGATGGGTCGGGCGGAGGTGGAGCGGGTGTTCCAGACGACGTCTTCATCCCGCATCGTGGATTCCTCACCGGCACTGCTGGTGGTGCGGGACATACGCGGTAAGCCGATGGTGGAACCTGACGCCCGTACGGTCCTGATGGAGTTCCTTTTCGACGCCTCAGGAAATCTTAGATCCTCGAAGGCCCTGCACATGAGGCGTCAGTGATGGAGGGCGCCTTACATGGAGGAGAAGATCGAAGTCGGCTACCGGTGGATCGGATCGGTGTTGGGCAAAGACGTGCACCACAAGTTCCTGCTCTACACGGACAAGCAGGGTGAGGACTACACGATCAGTGGGTGGACTGGCGATCCGGAACCAGGTATGCCGGATGGGAAGATCAGCGTCCTGGCCAATCTGGCATACGACGCGAACAATCCAGATCATCCACTGCACCCGAACGCAAAGGGGGATGCCCAGTACCGCGAGCTGATCGCGACGGGGCCTGACCTTTCCCCCGTCTGGAAGCAGATAGCAGAGGACGCCCTGAAGAAGGACAGAAAGTATCCGTACGACGCTCAGCTGCAGAACTCAAACACGCTTGCAGACAGCCTGCTGCGGGATGCCGGGTTGCCAGAGCCGAGGAGGGATAACTTCAACGGCCATTGGGCCCCAGGGTCTGGGCGGCAGCTTGATGAATCGCTGAAGGCAGAGCCCCTAAGGTTTGGGAACTCGGGTCGCACGATCAGTCTCAACGAAGGTGGTGCCGACCGGGCGCGCGATGCCCAGCTTCGTGCCGATCCGCTGTTCAAGCAGGCGTTGGATGGGCTGGACAGGCTTGGGCCTGGATTCGGCATGTATGCGGACGAAGTGGGTAGGGAGAATCTGGCCGCAGCGCTGGCCGCGAAGGCGCGTTGTCAGACGCCGCCGCTACCGGAGATTCATGATGTGCTCTGTGGGAACAATGGCGAAAAGATTTTCGCCGTGTGGAAGAACCCGGGCAATGAGCAGCACATGCTGCGGGCTCACGTGGATGTGGAGGAGGCCGTGAGGCGGCCTGCCGAGCAGAGCTTGCAGGCATTGGCGACTGATGCTGATCTGCAGGAGAGGATGCGGCAGGATCAGGTTGAGTTGGGTCGAGGTGCTGTGCGGATGGGGTAGGGGAAGGCAGCCGGGCGAGCCCGGCTCTACACTTGGTGTCCTGGGGTAGCAAGCCTAGCCATGGGCTAGGGATGGCGTCGTGCAGGACGCAGTGTCCGCGGAGACCCAGCGTGAACAGGACAAGGCTGCCGCGATTTCAGACTCACTTGTGCCCGTTGGGGAAGAGATGCTTCCTGAGTGGAAAGGCTTCCCGGCGTTGAAGCCCGGGCCGGAGCTGAGATCGATCGAGCTCGTCGGGCAGGTTCATGGCCTTGCCAAAGCGCTGCGTATGTATGCAGACGCCGAACCAGAGAGTGTGGCGCGAGTTCTGGGAATCGAGTTGCCTTCCGATGTTGAAGATCGTAGGCGCGGTGTTTCGGGCAAGGTTGGAAGTAGTACTTACGAATGGGCCGTATGGAAGAGATCCCCTTCCGCTGCTGGCTACTCGGTGCAGTTGGTGCTCAGTCCCGCTGAGGCGTGCTTGAGCCTCGATGCTTTGAGTAAGCCGCTGCTTGCTGACGGTTTCCAGATGTATGTGCCGACGTATGGTGATGATCGCCGGATTACGTTCTACAAGCCGGTCGATTCGGGTTTAACGCTGTATGTAGCCGTTACCGTCGACCGCAAAGAGGCTCCGGCTTGCGGCCGGATCATCATGCTGGAGATGGAGCCAAGTGATGAATGATTCGGGCCAGCAACTCGATCTGAACAGTCGCGGAGTTTTCTTGCCGATGAGAGGCCTTGGGAGTGGACGCCACCCTATCTACGGGGTTATCTGGGCAGCACTGATCCTCGCGCCGTCTGCCTGTGCCAGGCCGGCGCATTCCAATGAAGAGAGGAACATGCAGGATGCGATGGTGACCGAGATGCGGGTTGCGCAGGATCAGGCAGCGGCATTCTCAGATGCTGCAATCCCTGTCGGTTCAGCGGCTGTGCCCGACCACGGTGACTATCCTGCGCTGGCGAAGGGTCCGGAGTTGACGGTGAATCGTGTAGTGGAGCAGGTGCATGATCTCGCGAACGCACTGAGATCCCAGGCTGACTTCTCTGCCGATCAGGTTCAGAAGGTGCTGGCGATGGATCTTCCTCCCGATCCGTCTGCTCGACGCCGAGGAGTGAAGGGGGGAATCGGTGCAGGTACCTATGAGTGGGCGGTGTGGAAGCCCGTTCCGGCCCGTGAGGGCCATCAAATCGCCTTGACGCTGGCCCCGGCAGAGACATGCCTGAGCTTTGATGCGCTTACCCAGCCGCTGCTGGCGCAAGGCTTCCAGCTGTACACGCCGGCGTCGGGAGATGATCGCCGCATCACGGTCTATAAGAACGTGGCGTCTGGCGCTCTGCTCCATCTGTCTTTCACGGTGGACGATCGAAGCGCGCCGACCTGCGCCAGCCGGGTGACTTTTGAGATGGATGATGGCGAGGTGGTCGGTTTCGCAGGGAGTGTGTGATGCAGAGGATGGATGTCTATTTTCGTGCAATGTTGCTTGCTGCCTGTACCTGCGTTCTTGCAGGATGCGCGGTCGCCGATATGTTCAGTCCAGAAGCAAAGCTGGAACGCGAAGTGCGAGAGAAGACGCAGGGGATGCTGAATGAGATCCTCGTGTCAGGAAAGCCCCAAGGGTTCGACGAGATCAACGTGAGTGACACGGTGGCCGGGCACTTCCCTGTGGGTACCCGAAAGGCTGCAGTGATGCAGGCGTTCAAGGGCCTGGAGGGCGTGTTGGTCTATGACGATGCCCCGGACACCCTTTTGGTCAGATACGACAAGGGTAAGGCGATGTTCGATGTGGATCCTCGAACCGTCTTGGCGACGTTTTCCTTTGACAGCAACGGGATGCTGGTTGCGGTACGTGCCGTTCACATAAAGAACCAGTGAGAGCGGGGATACCCCAGCGCTACACTCGGTGCTTTCAGTGAGGAGGCATCGCCGGTGAACGGTGAACTGTTATGAACAACGTCACGTCAATGCTGCCGGTGCATCCGGGAAAATATCTGGTCGAGAAGTACATGGACCCGTTAGGCATCACGGTCGATGAGTTGGCAACCGATATCAGGGTTTCGCCTGAACTTGTATCGGACATCATCGCGGGGCGTAAAGGCGTAACCGCTGAAACTGCGATGCGTCTTGGAAAGTACTTCAGAACTACACATCTGTTCTGGTTCAAGATGCAGATTGATTACGACATGCACGCTGCGCGCATCAAGTATGCGAAATCAGTTGCGCGGGTTCGTCCCATGAAAGGGCGGAAGGTTCCGCCGTCTGCGGACATCCTTCGGTTTCGATCGTAGGGGCGGTTGCCCATTGCGGGTTGCGATCGCGCGAGGAGCAGCCGGGCGAGCCCGGCTCTACTCAGTACTGCGCTGCGGCGGCGGCCGCGGCTGCTGCCTTGTTGGCTTCACGTTCGATCTCTTCGTCCATCGCCTTGAACAGCGCGGCCTCTTCGGGCACCGGTCGCTTGCTGTGCAGGCAGCCACGTCCGCCGGCCACATCAACATAGAAGTCGAACTGCTGGCGAAGGCCGTAGCCCAGTTTCCAGGAGATCGGGAACACCATGCCGGGCTGGTTGACGATCTGGGTTGGCAGGTTGGCAGTAGTGCCGTTGAACGTGACCGGGGCCGATGCCTCTGCATACGTCACCCGGTTGTAACCATGCATGGTGAGGCGCTGCTTCTCGATCAGGGCCGCTTTGGGGTAGGTCGCCAGGCTCACGCCCGACATCTCCAATGGCAGGTCGGTGCCGGTATCCATCAGGACCAGCTCATCGCGCTTACCGATGCGCATGGGCACCCGTAGTGAATTCTGGGTACCCCACAATGAAGAAGTGAACGTGGCGGTCTGCTGGCAGATCGTTTGCGGAACGCTGCTCAACGTTTCCAGTTGCCCTTCTTTCAGAACAAAGGGCCCCAGCCGCTGAAGGAGGTCCAGTCCAAGGATCACTGCGGGTATGTCATCGGTGACGGTGAAAGACACGTTACGCAGCAGAACATCGCCCAACCGGACATCCACGGGTGAGGCAAGGCCGATCTTCACCGGTTGATCCGGCTTGGTGCTGTCATAGCCGAAGCCGTCGGTTACGATGAGACCCATTGCCAGAGCGGCTTTGCGACTCAGGTGCGAGCGCGAGGCACCGGTATCAACGATGAAGTCGGTTTCGATGTTGCGCTTCCTGCCGTCGTTGCCACCTTCAATCTTTCCAGTGATTACTGGAACCCCCGCGCGGTCGGATACCGGGAAGCGGGTGCCGGCGGCGACCGGCGCATCAAGCACGCCCGATTCGGGAACGGCCAGGAACGCCTCGAAGTTGAGTCTGCTCAGCGTTGCAACTTCGTCGCCTGGCGGAAGCGTGGGAGCGATGTGCTGCTGGAAGATGCCGCGCACCAGCAGCATCTCCTTCGCCCATCCTGCGATATCGCCCGCCAGTAGCTGATTGCCGGCGCGCAGGCTGCGACAGAGATACATCACGCCCTGCGCAGGTGCAGCCTTCACACCAGCGTCTGCGATGCAGGCGTCGGCCCACTTGTTCGACTGCGGCAGGTCGCCACGAACCCGGTAGTACCCGGCACGAGCCGCAAGCCGGGCGGGTCCTTTGGTTTTGCCTACGCGCTCCAGTGTGTTGCGACTGCCTTGCATCACGGCCACGGTGATGCCGTCGCTGTCTTCGGCTACAACTTCGCGGGCGGATGCTGGGGCACCGGGCGATGCTGCAATCAGTGCGGTCAGCAGGAAGGAGGCAAGCGGGCATGTACGCTGCTTCATCTGAGGTCCTTTCAGGTCGCGGAGTCCATCGCCTGCAGCTTAGCAGTTGAGGAAGCAGGGACGGGTGAACGGGGGGGGGGGCGACCGGCTACACTCCGTTTACTTCATGCAGGGACATGCCCAATGGTGCCGTACGGCCTCAACACGGAGCAGTATGCTTCTTGACGAGTTCGAAGCGGTCGGCCGCGAGGTGCAGTCCGAGGCAGGGAAGTCGGCATGACTGTCCGAGCACAGGCTTATTTCGTAGAAATCTTTCGGGTCATGCCGCTAACGTCAATCGTGTGGTGAGGGACGATGCGCTCCGTGTATCTTTGCGACTTGGCTGCAGGAACTTAAGAGGGGCGAAGGTGAATCCGCACCACCCGCAACGCGCATCAACACCGCAAGCTGCGCATCAAGCCAGAGCCCGATTCACCTACGAGGGAAGCGTGCTGTCCTCACGCGACGTTTCGCCTGATGCGGACGACGGCACTGTTCCTCTGATCATGCTCCGTAGCCGGCGACTGACCCGACTGGGCTTTCGAGCCGGGGCAAGAATTCGCATTGACGTCAGCGTTGGTGGAATTGTGATCAAGCTGGTAGGCGTGAAAGCACCAGTATCTGAGTCAATGCCATTGAATTTCAGCAAGTACCAGCGCGAGCGACCGCGTCGTTCGACCATGCGCTGCGAGCGCCCACTACAGAGCGCGGGCTTGTCGCGTTTACCCAAGGAGGGAACATGAATCAGATCACGGCTAGCGAGACGCTTTGGGTTCAACGCCCAGGGGAAGCGCCCTTCGAAGTCGAGATTCAGATAGGAACGCCCTATCAGGTCGGTACCGATCCTGAAGAGTGGGCGTGCCCCGTTGCGCTCGCACCGCTATACACGCGGTTGCACGACGCGCACGGTGGCAGCGCATTCCAGGCGCTGTGCCTTGCTGCTTCGCTCGTGCTTGACCTTCTTTCTGGGGTCAAGGAAAAGGGCGGCGCGGTGCTGCATGGACCAGGAGAGGATTTCCCACTGGAGGCCTACACATTCGGTGCCGCGACACGGAAGCCCTCCACGTAGCGACGCGCCATGCGCGTCTGCTGCAGAAAAGTTCACCCAACCACATCACCACATGGGGCAAGGTAGGGGCCTGTTACAAGAGGAACCCCCATGACCCAGGCATTCATCGTAGGCGGCGCAGGCAAGATCGGCCGCCGGCTCGCCCAGCAGCTCCACGCCCGCGGCCACCGCGCACTGTCTCTGTACCGCACGCCGGATCAGGCCGCCGAGCTGCAACAGCTCGGCGCTGTCCCAGTGCTGGGCAATCTGCTCGAACTCGACGAAGCAACGCTGGCAGAGCTCATGGCAGGCTCCGATGTGGTGGTCTTCACCGCCGGCGCAGGCGGTAAAGGCGGCCCGGAAATGACCAATGCCATCGATGGGCGGGGCCTGGAACTGGCCGCCGCCGCCGCCCGCCGCGCCAACGTGCGTCGCTTTCTGCTGGTCTCCGCCTTCCCCGAAGCGGGACGCGGTCGTCAGGTTTCCGATACGTTCGAGAACTACATGGCGGTCAAGAAACAGGCCGACGTACATCTGGCCGAAAGTGAGCTGGATTGGGTGATCCTTCGCCCCGGCACGCTGGTGGACACAGCCGGAACCGGCAAGGTGCGCGCGGGACTGGCCATCCCTTACGGCAATGTGCCGCGCGACGACGTGGCCGCCACCTTGGTGGCGCTGATCGAAACGCCAGCGGTCGGCCGGGTGATCATTGAGCTGACCGAAGGAGACACGCCGGTAGTCGAGGCGCTGGCACCGTTCGTGTAATTCGTTGTGCCGTCACACTCTGCGGAGGATCCAGCAGGCATACTCGGCCCACACGCCCGGCCTGGGTCCAGTGAGGGTTCCACGATGCGATCCCCGTTACTGCTGTCCTGTACGTTCGTCCTGCTGTCATCCGCTGCCACCGCGCCTGCGCTGGCAGCCGTGCCCTTCTTCAACGCGACCTGCCCGGGCGGCATCGATGTCCATGCCGACGAGGGTGGTCCGGTGTACGTGCAGGGCCGCGAGGCGGCGCTGAAACGGGTCAATGAGCGCTACGCCGAGGCCCGCGATGCGGAGAGTGGCATCACCCTGTCCATCAGCAGCGGTGACGGTGGCGCGCCACAGGTGAGCTACACCGGGCGTGGCGGAGCGAATGGCATCTGTCAGGTGGGCAGCGCTGGCCCGTCCGCGTCGGCCGGCCACCACGGGAGGCACCACGGTGATGACGACCGCGACGACAGTGGGTCACTTCCCAACGAGGTCACCTGCGAATCCAACGATCAGCGTCAGGTCTCCTGTGACATGGATACGCGCGGCGCTGTGGAGATGTCCCGCCAGCTCAGCCGGACCCGCTGCGTGGAGGGCCAGAACTGGGGCCTGGCCAAGCATTCGGTATGGGTGAGTGGTGGTTGCCGCGCCACGTTCCGCAATGTCTCCAAGGTCGCGGCCTTTGTGCCGGCGGGCGACACCGCGCTGGGCTCCTGCAACGTCCGCAAGGGCGCACAGGGCACCTTGGTCACCCAGGTGCCGGTGGGCAGCGACTACCAGGAGCTGATAGTGGATTACCCGGACGGTCGCTTCATGTGCATGCTGCGCAACAACGGGCAGGTGCAGAGCCTTACGCCGTTGAAGCGTCGATAAGCCTGCTCGTCGCAGCGCAGGGGCAAGCTTGCCCTCTTGACGAAGCATCGCTATTTCAGCGATGCTGAAATAGACGATCAGGCCGGACTGGCTTTTCGTTCTCTACTTAAAGAGCTTCCTTCGCATCTGGTGACTCATCAGCAGCGCGGCGCGCTTACCGGTCCTTTGAATGCCGTGCTGTCGTTTCTGGAGTTCACCATGCGTCATGCATTGGACTCGGGCAGCCATGCGCCGGCTCCCGATATCAAACCCCTTCTCCGTCCGCTCGCCGACCTCGTTCGCGCCGATCTGCTCGCGCGCGTGCCGGGCATCCGTGAATCGCAGGTACTTGAGCTGCTGGCAGCCGCCTTTGGCTTCCACAGCTACAAGGTGATGCTGTCGAAACGACCTCGTCTCGAGAAGGCTTCTGGCGCGCCGGATTCGGCGGAGTTCTCCCAGTACCGCCCCGGTGCGATCGAAGCGCGTGCCAGGTCCATGCTGGGAATGGACCATTGGGCGGCGATCGGTACTGCCTCATTGGTCATCGAGCGTCTGCGTGCGAGCGGTCTGCTGATCCACTCTCTTGAGGCCCATCTGCGCGGCGATGCTGATGGTCAGGCGATTCTGAGCGCATTGGCTTCCGGGCATGACGAATACAACGTGGTCAACGCAACCGTAGCCGTTCGGGCAGGTCTGCTGGCGGCTCCGGATGTTTCAGGTGGATTGGTGGTGCCGTACCCCAATGAACGCGGGCGCATCGGAGAGTGGTCTGACATTGTGGAGGCACTGGAGAGGTCCGATGTCCGCATCTGGTGGTGGCCGGATCCTGACGTGGGTAACGGGCTGCGCTTCCCTACGTTCGATATCTATCGTCCGGCATCGCTGACGCAACCTCGTGATTCGAAAAACGGCGCTTCCGCCGAGCTCGGCATGGGCTTTACCTTCGTGGCCCAGGAGCCATTTGCGTTGAGAGGGCAACCCCGTGGCATCAGCGTCTCGATGTGGACACCGTGGATGAACTGCCGCGGCGGTGGCATTTGGCGTACCAATTGGCACCGCACGGGCTTCATCAGCGACCCGGTCCATCGCGACCCCAATCGTAGACGCACCTTGCCGGTCGACGTGTCGACACTCCCGCGTGTGAAGATGTGTCAGCAGTGCCGCCAGATCTATGTGGAAGGCGGCTCTGGATTCCTGGCGCATCCGGCCCACGGCACGGCGTAACGGCCGTGGCAGAATGGTTTCTCCTGCCGGCGTGTGTTCGCCGGCGGGGCAGGAGGCACCTCAGTTTCCCAATGACGAACAAGGATGAAATCTCATGGCAGACCCCTACAACAGTGGCATTCCCAGCACGGCCGCCCCGCAGTTGAACGATTCCATGGTCACCACGGCCTTCGAGCTGCCCGGCTATCGCATTGTCCGCAATCTGGGCGTGGTGCGTGGCATCACCGTGCGCTCCCGCTCCATCGTGGGCAACTTCCTCGGCGGCATCCAGACGATTTTCGGCGGCAACATCACCATCTATACCGAGCTGTGCGAACAGGCTCGCGAGGAAACCTACCGGGACATGGCCCGCCATGCGCGTCAACTTGGGGCGAACGCCATCATCGGGATGCGGTACGACGCTACGGATGTGATGACCGGGCTGACCGAAGTACTGTGTTATGGCACGGCCGTGGTGGTGGAGCCGGTGCGCTGAGATGGCCGACGTGGCCGCCTACGTGCTGGGCGTGGAAGAGAGCAGGGCGGTCGCGCTGCTGTCTTCGAAACTAGGTGCGCTGATCTGCGAGGACGGGAATCCAGATGTTTTTCGCATCTATGCCGCCGGCGCGGTCACGGTGGTGGTGATTCCCAACGAAGGCGTGCTGGAGATATGGGTGCACCACAGCCAGGCGTGGCCATCCTCGCCCGCATTCGCGCGTTTCCTTGCCGCCGGGTTGGGGTGTACGGTCCGCTGTGACCCCGGTTCGGAGGCATCGAAGATCGACCCGCATTCCGATGCGCTTCTTGAGATTGACCGCGAGGGTGAGCGCATCGTCACGCTGGCCTGATCGGACACGGATGGCGTGTCCCTACGTAGAGACGCGCCATGCGCCTCACTGTGATCCCGATCCCTGATGGAAGAAGAATCGAAATCTTCCCGTACGGGAAGATTTCACCGCGTCCGCTTCACCCAGGCCCGAACCACCAGCCCGATCAGCCCGGCAAAGACCCCCCAGGACACCACGTCATGGACGCCGTTGCCCAGCAGGGCGCTCACCAGGCCCACCACGCTGATCACCGCGATCCAGACCGGGGCGGTGAACGGGCTGCCGGTCGGCGGGGTCGGCCGGCTCATGCGGCACCTCCGGTCTTCTCCGCGCGTTCGATCTCGGTCACCCGCGCTTCGGTGCTGCCACGCTTGAACCACAGGTAGAGGCCGCTGATCAGCACCAGAATGGTCAGCAGGTCCAGAATCGCCCACAGAATCTTCAGCGGCAGGCCGCCGTAGTTGCCGAAGTGCAGCGGCTGGCTGAGCAGCAGCACGGTCATGTACACCGGCAACTGCGGCTGCGCGGTCAGCTCGCCGGTGACGGCATCGATCAGCACCGGGCGGTACATGCGTTCGGTCAGCGGGGTGTTGCCCTGCATGAACACGCCGTAGTGATGGTCACCGCTGTAGCCGGTGCCAGGGAAGCTGACAAAGGCCGGGCGCATGTCCGGCTCGGCGGCGCGCGCGGTGGCGACGGCGGCATCCAGCGAGGCCAGGGTGGTGGGGCGTGGCTGGCCGGCGTAGCGGGCCGCGAACTCACCCAGCTGTTGGCTCTGCCATGCGGTTTCGAGCGGTTTTGCGATGGTGTTGATGGCCCCGGTGAGGCCCACCACCAGTGCCCAGCCCAGGGTGACCACGCCGATCACATTGTGCAGGTCCAGCCAGGCCAAGCGGCGGCTGCGCCCGGTGCGCAGAGTGCCGAAACGCTGCCGGCGCATGAACGGGCCGTACAGCACCAGGCCGGAGATGATCGCCACCGCGAACAGCAGACCCATCGCGCCCATGAACAGCAGGCCGGGCAGGCCGACGAACAGATCGGTATGCAGGCGCAGCAGGAAATACATCGCGCCTTCGTTGAACTGCGGTGCGGGCACCACTTCGCCGCTACTGGCGTGCAGCAGCGCGGTTTTCATCTGCGGCGGCGGGGTGTCCACGCGCTCCCCGGTATTGACGTACACGGTGTGGCCTTCCCAGTCCCAGCCGATGAACAGCGGCACGTTGCCGGGGTACTGCGCGAGCGCGGTGTTGACCTGGTCATCGAGGTTGCGATGCGGCGCGGTGTCCTGCGCGTGTTCGACGTGCGGTTCGCTGAGGTGGTCGATTTCCTCGGCGAAGATCAGCGGCAGGCCGGTAAGGCATAACAGCAGCAGGAAGGCGGTGCAGATCAGGCTGGTCCATTTGTGGATCAGGAACCAGGCTTTGATGGTGGTGCGTTGCATTGTGGTCTCTGGCGGCGGCTGGAGAGGGATTGCGGTGTTGCGGGGGGAATCGCGAACGGCAGCCGGGCAAGCCCGGCTCTACGGGGTGGATCGCGCGCGACGGCGGGGGCCGAACGTAGAGCCGGGCTTGCCCGGCTGCACGCCGCAACAATCAGAACCGATAACTGATGGTACCGGTCACCGTGCGCGGATTACCGGTGAAGCAATCGCCGAAGTTGCGGCACGGCGCGAAATACTTCTTGTCCGAAAGGTTGGTGATGTTCAACGCCATCGTCCAATCCACCACCTGGATCTCAAACAATGCATCCACCAGCGTGTAGCTGGGCGTGCGAATGAAGCCCCCGAAGCCCAGCGACTGGCTGTTGCCCACATAGCGCCCACCCAGGCCCACGCGCAGGCGCGAAACGTCGTCAATCTGGAAGCCCTTGGCCAGCCACACCGACGCCAGTTCCTGCGGCGTGTCGTTGAGGCGCTGGTTCACTTCCATCTCGAAATTGCTCTTGGTCACCTTGGCGCGGTTGCGCGCATACGCAGCGGTCAGGGTGATGTCCTGGGCAAAAGCAAACTGGCCTTCCAGCTCGACGCCCTTGGACTCGATCTCACCGGTCTGGATGACGTTGAGCACGTTGTCCGGGTCATTGGTCTGGCGGTTGGTTTCGGTAATGCGGTAGGCCGACGCGGTGACCAGCACGGTTTCCACCGGCTGCCACTTGATGCCGCCCTCCCACTGGTCGCCTTCCATCGGCTTGAATGCGCGGCCGTACAGGTCTTGGCCGGTCACCGGCAGGAACGATTCGCTGTAGCTGATGTACGGCGAAACGCCGGCACCGATCTCGCCGATCAGGCCGGCGCGGAACGTGGTGGCATTGTCGGTCTGGCTGGGCAGGCCCTCGGTCTTGCTGCGGGCGTGGTCGCGGCGTGCGCCCAGCACCAGTGACACGCGATCGGCCCAGCGGATCTGGTCCTGCACATACACGCCCAGCTGGGTGGTGCGCTGGTCGGGCAGGCGATTCCAGCCGTTGATGACGATGCCAGTGGAAACCGGGTTGTAGATGTCGATCGGGGTCGGGGTCGCATCCAGCTGCAGCGATTCCTCGCGGTAATCGCTGTAGTCCACGCCGGCCAGCAGCAGGTGCTGCAACGGACCGGTGGCGAAGTCGAACTGCAGGGCGTTGTCGCTGGTCAGCGAGCGCACGTCCGGGCGCACGCCGTAGGCGTTGCGGTTCACCAGGCGCTTGTCGGCGTCGATGAACGGGTCCAGCGGGTTGGTGTAGGTGTCCGGGTACAGCTCGCGGAATTCGGTCTTGCCGTCCAGGTAACGCACGGCCGAGCGCAGGCTCACGGTGTCGTTGAAGCGGTGGTCGAACAGGGCGGTCACGCTGTACACGCGCGAATCCAGCTTGTCGAAGTCCTTGTCACCCAGGAAGGTGCCCGGGTCCAGACGAGGCATGCCCGGTGCGGCGTTCAAGGTGGCCACCACCGGCAGGAACTGCTGGCTGGAGGCGGTCTTGTCGTGCTGGTAGCTGGTGAGCAGGGTGAAGGTGCTGCTTTCGCCACGCCAGCTCAGCGAGGGGGCGATGTAGATGCGGTCATCGTCGATCTCATCGGTCTGCATGCCGGCGTCGCGGACCAGTCCGACCACGCGGCCAGCCACGGTGCCGGCGTCATTCAAGCTGCCACCCACGTCGGCCTGGAACTGCTTGCGGTCGAAGTTGCCCAGCTGCACGCCGACCTCACCGCCGATGTCGGTGAAGGTGGGACGCTTGGTCATGGCATTGATGATGCCGCCGGTGGCACCGGCCCCGTACAGCACCGAAGACGGGCCACGCAGCACTTCCACGCGTTCCAGCCCGTACACCTCGGTGCGGGCCAGTGGGCTGAAGCCATAGCTGCGGCGCAGGCCGTCCACGTACTGCACCGGATCCAGGCCGCGCACGGTGCTGCCGTCGCTGCGGGTGTCCAGGCCATAGGCATCGGCGGTCACGCCGGCGCTGTAGCGCAGGGTTTCCTGCAGGTTGCGTGCGCCGCGGTCGGTGAACAGCTCGCTGCTGACCACGCTGATTGCCTGCGGGGTCTGGGTCAGCGGGGTGTCGGTCTTGGTCGCGGTGCTGGCCCGGTTGGCCACCACGGTCACCTCGTCCAGGGTACGGGCGTCCTGGGCCTGCGCCAGTGCGCTGGCCAGCAGGGTGGGAACCACTAACAGCAGGGCGCGGCGACGCGGCAGGGCGGTCATGGCGGCATTCCAAGGGGTGAGGGCCGGAATTATCGGGACGCCGGTTGGGTAACGCAAATCATTCTCAGCTGCCGGCTTCAAGGCGGCATGACCACGGTAGAGCCGGGCTCGGCTGGCGGCGACCGGACATCCCGCCAGCCGGGCAAGCCCGGCTCTACGTTCGCGTTTCATCCAACTGCCACATCCCCTGCACGGGGTTTTCCCGCCGCCCTGCGTAGGGTAGGACGTCCCCGAACCGCACCGGAGACGCCGCCATGAATGTCCTGCAGACCGCCGCCCGCACCATGCGCAACGGCCTTGAGGAGATGGCGGCCCTGCTGGTCGGTGAGCGCGCCGAGGACCTGCGTGCCGACGATACGGCGGCCCCGGGTGTCGGCATTCCGATGCCGCGCCGCCTGCCGCTGCGCCGCCCACGCCTGAATGCCCGCAAGGGCATGGCCCCCTGGCAGAAGGTCGGGGCCGGTCGCAGATAACTCCCGGCCGACCCGCCGCACCTTCCACCCATGTCACGTACACGTCCGATATGGCTAACTAGCGCCTATTCAACTGACGGATCGATGCGTGAAGACAGCAGGACGATGGGGACTGGCAGGGATCATGCTGGTGGCGGCGTTATGGGTGGCAGGTATGCTGGCGTATCAGCTAGCGGGACCGGATTGGGTCCAGGGCTTGGCGCTGCTGGTCTGGGGCGGGTTCGCATTGATCACCATCGTGGCCGTGGCACGGGCGCGAGCCGGCCGCTGGCCGGGCGCATTGTTTGCCGTCGTGCTGATCGCAACCGGCCTGTGGTGGCTACTGCTCAGCCCGCGCCAGGACCGGGAATGGGCCGATGATGTTGCCCAACGCCTGAAAGTGGTGTCGTTCGACGGCCAGCACGTGGTGCTGGACAACGTGCGCAACTTCACCTGGCGCAGCGAGGACGACCATGACGCGCGCTGGGAACGGCGCGAATACGATCTGGACCAGCTGCGCTCGGCCGACCTTGTCCTGTCCTATTGGATGGGGCCAATGATTGCCCACACCCTGGTCAGCTTCGGTTTCGAGGACGGTCGGCAGCTGGTGTTCTCGCTGGAGATCCGCAAGGAACGCGGTGAAAGCTTCTCGGCGCTGGGTGGGTTCTTCCGCAAGTTCGAGATGACCCTGGTGGCGGCGGAAGAAACCGACATCGTCAAGGTGCGCAGCAATGTGCGCGGCGAGGACGTGTATCTGTATCGCCTGAAAGGCATGACCCGTGAGCAGCTCAAGGGTCTGTTCGTGTCCTACCTGGGCGAGGCTCGCAAGCTGGATGCCACGCCGGCGTTCTACAACACGCTGACCAGCAACTGCACCACCATCGTGTATGAGCTGGCCAAGCAGATCGCGCCCGGTCTTCCGCTGGATTACCGCCTGCTGGTGTCGGGCTATTTCGCCGAATACGCGCGCGATCTGGGCGTGCTCACACCTGGGGTGGACTTCGCCACCTTGAAAGCGCGTGGCCGCATCACCGACCGTGCGCGTGCGGCCGGCGACGACCCGGCATTCTCACGGTTGATCCGGGTGGGCATGCCAGGCGTTGACCCGGAGACTGGCCGATGAGCGTCGCCTTCCGTCGCCTCGGGCCGCTGCTTGCCGCCATGACCCTGCTGCTGACCAGTGGCTGCGCCATGGTCACCATGAAGCAGGTCGCGCCCACTGAGTACCTGGCCAACAAACGTGGCGACGTGCTGACCAGCGGCGATTTCAGCGCCGCCTCGCGGGAAACCCTGAGCGTGATCGGGTTGAACGAGGACCAGTGCGAAAAGGACATCATTGCCTGCGAGAAAACACTCAAAAGTACGGTTGACGTTCCCGAGGAACAGCGCCTGTCCGCGCTGTCCGAGCTGTGGGTCAAGAACGCGCTGGCGCTGAGTCCCAAGCCCAAGGACCGCGACAAGCATCCCATGTCCGAAGCGGCGTTGGATGCCTGGCTGGAGGCCGCACGTTACGCCTACGCGTATCTGTTCTTCAGTGGACGCACGCCGTCGCAGCGGGCCTTCGAGGATCGCCAGACCCAGGTACGTGACTACTACAATTACGCCGCCGAGCAGACTGCCGCGGTGGTGTTCAAGCGCAGCCGCGAAAGCGCGCTGGAAGGCGAGGATTACAATGCGGCGGTTGAAGGGGAGCGCTGGACGCTGACCTCCGACTTCGACCAGCTGCGACTGACCAGCATTCCCACAAGCATGGCCCCGGCCTCGTCGCTGAGCTTTGCCGGCCTGCGCAGCACATACCGGCGCGATGGCTTCGGGGCCGAGCTGGTGGTGCTGATGGACCCGCCCAAGCTGATCGCACCGCCGCCGGGGGATAAGGCCGAGATTCCGCAGTACAGCGAAATGTCGGCCATCAACGCCACCGCGCTGCTGAAGTTCAGGGGCAACAGCCTGCAGGAGGTGCTGGACACCACCCAGGTGCTGTTCGACGTGTACTCGCCCGAGTCCACCGAAAGCGTGGAGCTGCACGGCGAGAAGGTGCCGCTGGCCGGAAACTTCACCGCGGCCTATGGCATGTGGCTGGCGCAGAGCGGCTTTGCCACGCAGTCGCTGCGCACGCTGTTTGGCATGAGCGAGGGCATCGCCGAACCGCACATGTACCTGATGCAGCCCTGGGACCCGAACCGGCGCATCATCTTCATGCTGCATGGGCTGGGCAGCAGCCCGGAGGCCTGGGTCAACGTGGCCAACGAGATCCTGGGTGACCCGGAGCTGCGCAAGCACTTCCAGGTCTGGCAGGTGTACTACCCGACCAACGCGCCGATCGCATTGAACCGCTACGAGATCGACGAGGCGTTCAACAACACACTGCGGCATTTCGACCCGAGCGGCACGTCGCGGGCATCCAGGGACATGGTGTTCATCGGCCACAGCATGGGCGGCGTGCTGGCGCGGCTGTTGTTGAGCGACTCGGGTGAGGTGCTGTGGAACGACCTGCTGGCCAACTACAACCTGAAGGGTGAGCGGTTGAAGCGCGTACAGACCAAACTCGGTCCGCTGCTGCACTTCGATGCCGAACCCAATGTGGAGCGCGCGATCTTCATCGCCGCCCCGCACAAGGGCACCGATATCGCCGGCAACCGGTTCGGGCGGCTGATCGGGCGGCTGGTGCGTTTGCCGATTACCCTGCTGGGCAAGTTCGAAGACGTGTTCCAGACGTTGCAGCAGGCCGAAGCTCAGTCAGCGCAGCCGAAGAAGCTGGTCATTCCCAACAGCATCGACAACCTCAAGGCCGACGATCCGTTCGTCAAGGCCTCGAGTGCGCTGCCGATTCGCCCGGGGCTGAAGTACCACTCGATCATCGCCCAGCGCAAGCCCGAGGTGCCGCTGGAACAATCGGATGACGGACTGGTGCCTTACTGGAGCGCACACCTTCCCGGCGCGTTGTCGGAGAAGGTGATCATCTCCGGGCACAGCGTGCAGGAAACCCCGCAGGCGGTGCTGGAAATCCGCCGCATCCTGCGCGAGGACCTGGAGGAGATGGGGCATTGACCTGCGCTGCGTCGACACGGATGGCGTGTTTACGTGCGCAGGGTCATGGCTTTGACACGCATGGCGGTCTACGGGTGCAGGATCATGGCTTTGACACGCATGGCGTGTCACTACGAGCCTTGGTCGCTTGGGTTGGGGGGCGGCCGGTTTTGGTGGGTCGGGCGACCTGTAGGGACACGCCATGCGTGTCTGCGCGGACCATCACCGCTCTCAACGCCATACCCGCCGCGCGACCACCACGCTCAGCGCGGCCAACCCCAGCATCACCCCGAAGATCAGCAGATACCCCAGCACCACATCGACACTGAGCATCATCGCAAACACCGACCCGGAAACAGCCAGCGTCGTCGCCACCGCCAGCGCTTCGCTCAACTGCAGCGCCGAGCTGTTCGCACCTTGCTGCGCCGGCGGCGACAAAGACAAAGTCAGTACCGAAAGGCTGGGGTAGATCAATCCCATCCCCAGGCCCGTCAGCGTCCAGCCACCCAGTGCCAACCACAGCGGAATCCCCGGTTGCAGCGCCAAAGCGGTGGCGATGATCCCGGCGCACATCAACAAAGCGCCGGCATGCAGCAGCTGCCGCCGTGACCAGCCCTGGCCCTGGTGGCCCTGGAACCAGCTGCCGCTGAACCAGCCGAGCGCGCCCAGGCTGAGTGCTACGCCGGCCAGCAGCGGGCTCAATCCACGTTCGCGCTGCAGCAGCAGTGGCAGGAAGGCTTCGCAGCCGAAGAAGGCCGAGGCGGCGATACCGCGCAGCGCGATCACGCTGGGCAGGCCACGGCGCAGCTGCAGGGTGCCGGCTGGCAGCAGCTTCCAGCTGCACAGCAGCAACGCCAGGGTCGCCGGCAGCATCAACCCTGCGGCGGCCAGTCCGGTCTGCTGTCCACCTACGTACAGCAGCAGCGCGGCCAGCGCGGCACCGGCCGACCAACGCACGACCGCGTTGACCGGCTCGGCTGCCTGCGTGCGTGTCTGCACCTGTGCCAAAGCCGGGCGCAGCAACCATGCGGCCGGTAACGCCAGCAGCGGCACACCCAGAAATACCCAACGCCAGCCCAGGTGCTGCACGATCAGGCCACTGATCGCCGGGCCAACCAGCGAAGGCACCACCCAGCCGGCCGAGAACGCCGCAAACACCCGTGGGCGCAGCGCTTCGGGGTAGCAGCGCCCGACCAGCACATACAGCGACACCGAAATGGCACCCGCACCCAGCCCCTGCAGCAGCCGGCCCAGCACCAGCACCGGCATGTGCTGGGCCAGCCCCGCCACCAGCAGGCCGGCAATGAAGCAGGCCAGGCCCAGCCATAGCGGACGCGCAGGCCCCTGCTGGTCGTTCCAGCGCCCGGCCAGGGTCATGCCGATCACGCTGGTGGCCAGCGTGCCGCCAAAGGCGAGGGCATACAGGCGCAGGCCGTCCAGGGCATTGGCCACGGTCGGCATGGCCGCAGCGACGGCAAGCGCCTCGAACGCATGCAGCGAGACCAGTGCCACCATGCCCAGCGTGGTGGCGCGGTAGCGCGGCGAAAGAATGGAGTCCCCGGCAGGGGCGGTCACAGCGGACAAGGGCTCAGACGACATGGCAATCCAGAAAATCAGGGGCAGCGGCGCTTGCGATGTACGCCGATGTCACGCAGGATCACACCTTAACCATGGTTGAGGTCAAGGCGTGATCGCGCAGGAACTGAGTGTGGGTGAGGTGGCGCGCCGCAGCGGGGTGGCAGTGTCGGCGTTGCACTTCTACGAACGCAAGGGCCTGATTCACAGCCTGCGTACCGCGGGCAACCAGCGTCGCTACAGCCGCGAGGTGCTGCGCCGGCTGGCGGTGATCCGGGTGGCGCAGCGGGTGGGGCTGCCACTGGAGGCGGTGGCCAATGCGTTCGCGGCGTTGCCGGAGAACAAAACGCCGACCAAGGCCGAATGGGCGCGGATGTCGGCGTTGTGGAAGGATGAGCTGGATCAGCGCATTGAACAGTTGCGGTTGCTGCGGGATCAGTTGACTGACTGTATTGGCTGCGGGTGTCTTTCGTTGAAGAAATGTCGGTTGGCCAATCCGGGTGATGCGCTGGGCGAGCAGGGTGAGGGTGCACAGCGCTGGGGGTGAGGGATCACCATACGGTGATCACCTGCCCACTCTGCACACCTTCCACACTGCGCTGGTACGCCAACGCCGCGCGCTGCGCACTCACCGGCTCATACCCCGGGAAATACGCGCCATAGTCGTCCATCGACTCCACCAGCACGTTCGGGCTGACCACATTGATGCGCAGCCCACGCGGCAGCAGGTCGAACGCGGCTGCACGCACGAATCCCTCCAATGCTGCATTCACCGCCGTGGCATTCACCCCATCGCGGATCGGCTGCGCGCTGACGATGCCACTGGTGAGCGTGATCGAACCGCTGTTACGCAGATGGTGCTGCGCCGCCAGGGCCAGCCGCACCTGCCCCAGCAGTTTGTCCTGCAGACCCAGGTTGAACTGGGCCGGGGTCATGTCGGCGAGCGGCCCGAAGTGCAGCCTACCGGTCGTGGCCACCACCGCGTCCAGCGGCCCTGTCTGCGCGAACAGGGCCTGCACGCTGGCATCGTCGGTCAGGTCCACCTGCACGTCGCCGCTGTGGCGACCGGCGCGGATCAGTTCGTGGTGCACGCCCAGCGTGCTGGCGACGGCCTGGCCCAGGGTGCCGCTGGCACCGACCACAAGAATCTTCATCTGCGCTGCTCCGTTGAGGGACTGCCTGCAGTCTGCGCCGCCGAAGCGGGTTAGTTAAGCGGCGTATGATTCGCACATTCCTAACTGGGGGTTCGCAATGGACCTGTTACGCGGCATGCAGGCCTTCGTGGCCGTGGTCGACCGGGGAAGCCTCAGTGCGGCCGCCGAGCAGCTGGAAGTATCGGCGGTGATGGTGGGCAAGTACCTGCAGCAGTTGGAAAGCCATGTGGGCGCGCGGCTGCTGCAGCGGAACACGCGACGGCAGAGCCTGACCGACGCCGGCCGCAACTATCTGGCCGGCTGCCGCGCGGTGCTGGAGCAGGTGCAGCAGGCCGAAGCCAGCGTGGAAGGGCTGCAGCGGCAGCCACAGGGCGTGCTGCGGATCAGCGCGCCGGTCACCTGGGGCAGCTGCGTGCTGGCCCCGCTGGTGGCGCGTTATCTGGCCGCGCATCCGAAGGTGAGCGTCGAGCTGGACCTCAGCAACCGTCGCGTGGATCTGATCGAGGAGCAGTTCGACGCGGTAGTGCGGATGGGCGCGCTGGGCTCGGCCGAATGGGTGGCGCGGCCGTTGCCGCCCTATGCGATGCAGATCTGCGCGTCGCCCGCCTATCTGAAGCGCAGGGGCACGCCGCAGCACCCGTCGGACCTGGACAGCCACGACTGCCTGACCCATCTGGCATGGCGGGGCGGGCACGGCTGGCGGCTGCGCGGTCACCCCGAGCAGGACTGGTCGGAGCACTCGCGGTTGCTGTGTAACGACGGCGATGGCCTGCGCCGGGCGGCCCTGGCAGGTGCGGGGCTGATTCTGCAGCCGGCGGTGTTGTTGGCGGAAGACGTGGTGGCGGGGCGGCTGGTGCCGGTGTTGGCGGATTTCCTGCCCGAGGCGCGCCCGCTGCATCTGGTGTATCTGCCGGACCGGCGGCCGCGGCCGAAGTTGAGCAGTTTTGTGGAGTTTCTGCTGGCGGCCGTCGTAGAGCCACGCCCTGCGTGGCTTCGACCGGGTTGAACATGGCGCAGCCACGCAGGGCGTGGCTCTACGTATGGGATCAGGCCAGTATCACGACGCCTTTTCGGACAACGCCTTGCCACGCGCCGTGGCCGCGTCAATCGCCCGCGCCACGATCGCTTCAAACCCGTCCCCCTGGAACGACTCGATCGCCGCCTGGGTGGTGCCGTTCGGCGAGGTCACCCGACGACGCAGCTCGGCAGGCACTTCACCGGACTCGTCCAGCATGCGGCTGGCCCCCAGCAGGGTCTGCACCACCAGCGTGTGCGCGGCGTCCGCCGACAGGCCCTGGGCCTGGGCCGCCGCTTCCATCGCCTCCGCCAGCAGGAACACATAGGCCGGACCACTCCCGGATACGGCAGTCACCGCATCCATCTTCGCTTCCTCGTCAATCCACACCGTGCGACCGGCGCTGCCCAGCACCTGGTCGGCCTGCGTACGCTGCGCTGCGCTGACCTCCGGTGTGGCAAACAGGCCGGTGACGCCGGCACCCAGCAGGGCGGGCGTGTTCGGCATCGCGCGTACCACCGCGCCATGCTCGCCCAGCCAGCGCTGCAACTGGGCGCTGGTGATGCCGGCGGCAATGGAGACCACCAGCGGCGAATGCCGGGCGGCGAGGTCGGCCAGGTCGCCGCACACCTGCGACATCACCTGCGGTTTGACCGCCAGCACCCACACACCGCCCTGGGCGGCCGCCTCAGCAGCGCTGGCGTAGGTCTTCACCCCGAAGTCGGCGCTCAGTGCATCGCGCAGTTCGGCCACCGGTTCGGCGACATGGATGTGTGCCGGCGCGGTGCCCTGGCGGACCAGCCCGGCGATCAGGCTGCGGGCCATGTTGCCGCCGCCAATGAAGGTAATGGAATGGGTATTCATGAGGTCGTCCAATGTAGAGCCGGGCTTGCCCGGCTGCGTTTCAACAATCAATGCCGCGCACCAAACAGGGCAGAACCCACCCGCACCATCGTCGCCCCGTGGGCAATGGCCTCCGCGTAATCAGCACTCATACCCATGGACAGGGTATCAACCTGCGGGAACTGCACGGCCAAGGCATCAAACAACCCGCGCATGCGTTCAAACGCCTGCACCCGGCGCTCCACCTCCGGCCAGGGCGCAGGAATGGCCATCAGCCCACGCAGGCGCAGGCGCGGCTGTTCGGCGATCAGCGCCGCCAGTTGCGGCACCTGCTCCGGCGTGCAGCCGTGCTTGCTGCCTTCGTCGTCGATGTTGACCTGGATCAGCACGTTCAGCGCGTCGCGATCAGCCGCCCGGTGCGCGGCCAGCGCCGCCACCAGCTTGGCCCGGTCCACGCTCTGTACCCAGTCGAAGTGGCGCGCGGCCAGTTCGGCCTTGTTCGACTGCAGATTGCCGATCAGGTGCCATTCCAGCCCGAGTGTGACCAGTTGCTCAATCTTGCCCACGGCCTCCTGCACGTAGTTTTCGCCGAACGCGCGCTGTCCCTGCGCGGCCAGGGCCGCCACCGCAGAGGCCGGCTGGGTCTTGGAAACCGCCAGCAGCAAGGGATCTGGCCGCCCGGCGGCCGATGCCGCGTTGTGCAGGTTCAGCAGAAGGGTCGAGAGGGGCAGGGCGGACACGATGGCTTTCCGGTAGTTCAGGAAGGCTATACTGCCGACCGGGGAAAGATCCTTCCAGTCGCAGCAGTCTATGGGGAGTAGCAGCGTATGGATATCGCCGAACTGTTGGCGTTTTCCGTGAAGAACAAGGCGTCGGACCTGCACCTGTCTGCAGGCCTGCCGCCGATGATCCGTGTGGACGGTGACGTCCGCCGCATCAACATTCCGGCCCTGGACCACAAGCAGGTCCATGCGCTGGTGTACGACATCATGTCGGACAAGCAGCGTCGCGACTACGAGGAATTCCTCGAAGTCGACTTCTCGTTCGAGATTCCCAGCCTGGCGCGTTTCCGCGTCAACGCGTTCAACCAGAACCGGGGTGCGGGTGCGGTGTTCCGTACCATTCCCTCGGAAGTGTTGACCCTGGAAGACCTGAACACGCCGCCGATCTTCCGCGAGCTGATCGACCAGCCGCAGGGCCTGATCCTGGTGACCGGCCCGACCGGTTCGGGCAAGTCGACCACGCTGGCAGCGATGATCGACCACATCAACAAGAACGAATACGGTCACATCCTCACCGTCGAGGACCCGATCGAATTCGTGCACACCTCGCAGAAGTGCCTGATCAACCAGCGCGAAGTGCACCGTGACACGCACGGCTTCAATGAAGCGCTGCGTTCGGCACTGCGTGAAGATCCGGACATCATCCTGGTCGGCGAACTTCGCGACCTGGAAACCATCCGCCTGGCGCTGACCGCGGCGGAAACCGGCCACCTGGTGTTCGGCACCCTGCACACCAGCTCGGCGGCCAAGACCATCGACCGAATCATCGACGTGTTCCCGGCCGGCGAAAAGCCGATGGTGCGCTCGATGCTGTCCGAATCCCTGCGCGCGGTGATCTCGCAGGCGCTGCTGAAGAAAGTCGGCGGCGGGCGTACGGCGGCGTGGGAAATCATGGTGGGCACCCCGGCCATCCGCAACCTGATCCGTGAGGACAAGGTCGCGCAGATGTACTCGGCGATCCAGACTGGCCAGCAGATGGGCATGATGACGCTCGACCAGCACCTGCAGGACCTGGTCAAGCGCAGCCTGATCACGCGCAACCAGGCCAAGGAATACGCCAAAGACAAGCGCATCTTCGAATAACCGGGGCACATAGCGATGAACACCACTGGCACCACCATCGACTTCACCTCGTTCCTCAAACTGATGGCGCATCAGAAGGCGTCGGATCTGTTCATCACCGCCGGCATGCCGCCGGCGATCAAGGTGAACGGCAAGATCTCGCCGATCACCCAGACGCCGCTCACGCCGCAGCAGAGCCGCGACCTGGTGCTGAACGTGATGACGCCCGCGCAGCGCGAGGAGTTCGAGAAGACCCACGAGTGCAACTTCGCCATCGGTCTGTCCGGCGTCGGGCGCTTCCGCGTCAGCTGTTTCTACCAGCGCAACCAGGTTGGCATGGTGCTGCGTCGCATCGAGACGCGCATTCCCACCGTGGAAGAACTGAGCCTGCCGCCGATCATCAAGACGCTGGCGATGACCAAGCGCGGCATCATCCTGTTCGTGGGTGCCACGGGAACCGGTAAGTCGACCTCGCTGGCGGCGATGATCGGCTACCGCAACCTCAATTCGACCGGGCACATCATCACCATCGAAGACCCGATCGAATTCGTGCACAAGCACGAAGGCTGCATCATCACCCAGCGCGAAGTCGGCATCGACACCGACAGCTGGGAAGCGGCGCTGAAGAACACCCTGCGCCAGGCCCCGGACGTGATCATGATCGGCGAAGTGCGTACCCGCGAGGGCATGGACCACGCCATCGCGTTCGCCGAAACCGGCCACCTGGTGCTGTGTACCCTGCACGCCAACAACGCCAACCAGGCGATGGACCGCATCATCAACTTCTTCCCGGAAGACCGCCGCGGGCAGCTGCTGATGGACCTTTCGCTGAACCTGAAGGGTGTGGTCGCGCAGCAGCTGATTCCGTCGCCAGATGGCAAGTCGCGTCGCGTGGCCATGGAAATCCTGCTCGGCACGCCGCTGGTGCAGGACTACATCCGCGACGGCGAGATCCACAAGCTGAAGGAAGTGATGAAGGAATCGGTCCAGCTGGGCATGAAGACCTTCGACCAAAGCCTGTTCGAGCTGTACCAGGCCGGCGAAATCAGCTACGAAGACGCGCTGCGCTACGCCGATTCGCAGAACGAGGTCCGCCTGCGCATCAAGCTGTCTCAGGGCGGCGACGCCCGCACCCTGTCGCAGGGCCTGGACGGCGTGGAGATTTCCGAAGTCCGTTGAGACCAACATCGTTGGTCGTTTCCGGGCGCGTGCGGTGTCATCCCGCCGCGCCCGTGTTGTATCTGCCACGCCAGGAGGGCCGTGAATGACGCAGGAAGCCGCACTGAAAACCCGCTACGCGGGCATGGACACCGACGCTTTGCTGGCGCTGTGGCAGGGCCAGGAGCGCATGGACTGGGCCGAAGCCCTGCTGGCCGAGGAACTGCAGGCGCGCGGCGTGGAGCTGCAGCGGCTGCAGGAACTGGCCGCCGCGCGTGACCCCCATGGCGCTTCCAGCGTCAGCGAAGCCGTCGGGGCCCCGACCGGGCTGGCCTACTTTTTCCTCATCCGCATGGGCGCGGTTGCCTTGGCGTTCGCTGCGGAGCGCACGGTGGGTTCCCTGTATGGGGAAACCTGGGCCAAGCTGGCGCTGTTTGCGGTCCTGCTGGGCTACGTGGTGCTGGGTAGCTGGCAGGTGTGGCGTCGCACCCGACGCCCGATGGGCGGTGCGTCTGCCTTCGGTACGGCTTACCAGACGATTGAACTGGGCGTGCTGGCCCTGGCGCTGATGGCCGGACTGGGCTGGGCGTTCAGCCAGATACCGGAAGGAGAGCCTGAGAGGCGTGCACAGCCCGTGGGGGCACCGTCCTTGATGGACCCCTGAAACTGAATGCTGGGCGCGTCGCTGCCCGGCACAGGCGGAATTTCATTGCCTGGTGAATCAATTTCACCTGCAACTGTAACGCCGATCGTGTCTAATACGTCTCCCCACGAGCGGTACCCCCACCCATGTCCCTCCAATCCCATGGCCCCGCGCCGTGCGAAGACGCTGACGGCCACCTGGTCACTGCCGGGCCGTTGACCCCGCCGCCCGACAGCGCCGGTACCGTTGCCGACGAAAAAGCACTGCGCCATTCCACGGCGGAGGACGTGCAGGGCATGGTGCTGGCCACGCTGGTGGCCTCGCTGGGCCTGGCGATCTTCGCAAAGGGCGGGCTGATGATCGGCGGGATGGCCGGGCTGGCCTTCCTGCTGCACTATGCGGCCGGCTGGAACTTCGGCCTGGTGTTCGTGCTGGTGAACCTGCCGTTCTACTGGGTGGCGGTGCGGCGCATGGGCTGGGAGTTCACCCTGAAGACCTTTGCCGCGGTCACCGCCTGTGGCGCGTTGACCGACGTGCTGCCGCGCTTCGCCGACTTCTCGCACATGGCTCCGCTGTATTCGGCGGTGGTGGGCGGGGCGTTATCGGGTCTGGGCATCCTGTTCTTCATCCGCCACCGTGCCAGCCTGGGCGGCATCGGCATCCTGGCGGTGTACCTGCAGCGCACCCGTGGCTGGAGCGCCGGCAAGGTGCAGATGTCGTTCGACACGCTGCTGATGTGCGCGGCATTCTTCGTGCTGTCGCCGATGCAGGTGATGTACTCGGCCATTGGTGCGGTGGTGCTCAGCCTGGTGTTGATGTTCAACCATCGCCCCGGCCGGTACATGGGCGTTTGACGAACCGGTAGCGCCGGCCGTTGGCCGGCCCTCAGGGTCTATCCGGCGCTCATCCACGGTGGGGCAATCTTCTCCAACCGCTTGTACACCGGGCACGTCCTGGCATGCGCCCCGGGCAGATAGCCCAGGCTCATCAGAAATTCACCGGTGATCTCGCCACCGGTGAACCGGAATGTCTTCTTGAACAGCTTTACCCAGTCGGCCTTGCTGCGCGGGTGATGCGCATCCAGCCACTGCGCGAAACTGCCATGGCTGGCCCGCAACTGCTGGATCACCTGCGCGTTGTGAATGGCGGCATGCACCTTCAGCCGGTTGCGGATGATGCCGGCGTCATTCAACAACCGCTCGACATCACGTTCCCCATACGCCGCCACGGCGTCCACGTCGAACTGGCTGTACGCCTTCCGGAAGCCTTCGCGCTTCTTCAGGATGGTTTCCCAGCTCAGTCCGGCCTGGTTGATTTCCAGGATCAACCGCTCGAACAGCTCGCGCTCGTCGCGCTGCGGAAAGCCGTACTCATGGTCGTGGTAGTGGCCGTGGACCGGATGGCCCGGGGCAATCGTGCAGTAGCCGCTCATCGGGTTTCCTTTTTGCGCTCTGGTTCATCCACGCTTTGTGGAATGCTGCCGGCCAGGGAAACCTGCGGCCAGCGCGGGCGCTGCAGGTTCAGCTCGCCCGCCAGCAGTGCCGCGTTGGCCGTGTCCGCCGCCGCCCGGTTCGCATGCCCGTAGAACGTGAGAGTACCCGCATCCTGCCACTTCCCGTCCGCGCGTGCATGCAGCTGACAGAACGGCCCAACCTGATGTTCCAGGCGACACAGCAGCATCTCATCGACACCGTCACCGTCCAGGTCGCGGCGCAGTGCCACGCAACGTTCGTCCACGTCCAGGCACTGGCTGTCAGCCAGTGATCGGTCGAGCACGGCCGCCCACCAGTCCGCATCCGGGGCGGGGGCACCCTTCACCAACGCCACATGCCGCTGCAGCGCAGCCAGATCACGCAGGCCGTCATCCAGCAGGGCACCGTCGCTCCAGCGCGTCTCGCGTGCCAAGGCATCCTTGATCACGCTGACTGCACGTGCGTCCTTGCCCAGCACCGGGTCCTGCTGCAGCTCGCGCAGCGCATCCACGCCACGCCGACCCAGCTCGAAGCGCAGGGCCAAGGCATCCCGCGCGTTGATCTCAGTCGGGTCTTCCTTCAGCCTCGCCACCTGACTGGCAATGCTGATCCGCACCCCATCCAGCAGCGGCGAGTTGGCCAGCAGCGCCACGCCGAGCACCACCCAGCACATCCACCGGTTCACCCGTTCAATCGGCTGCAGCCAGCGGCCGCGACGACGCAGCACCGCAAGCGCGTAGCCCACCGCATAGCCACACACGCTCAGTACCACCAGCGCACCCCAGAAGCGTTCCAGCGTCCAGCCGTACTGGGCAATGCGCAGCCCCATCGCATACAGCGCCAGCCCCGCATACACCGGCAGTACCAGCAGGCTGGCATCCACCAGCCGGCGCAGCCACATCGGATACGCCGCGCGCTCGCTGTCGTGCTGGTACACCGCATTGGTGAACACCACCAGCAGCAGTGAGACGATCATCAGCAGCCAGGTGGCCGAACGGGTCTTCCACAGCGCCTCCAGCCCGGCAAATGGCAGGCTCAGCACGAACAGCACGGCAATGAACGACAGCAGCGGCAGCAGACCCCGGCAGATCGCGAACAGCACCTGCCGGGTCACCTGGATGGCGCGGTGCTGGGTGCGACCGATCAACACACCGAAGCCGAACAGGCAGCCGGTGGCCAGTGCGATGAAAGCATCTTCGCGGAACAGGTCGCGGAAGAAGTTGATATCCACCAGCTGGAACAACGCCGCCCACAACCACAGCAGCATCCAGGTCAGGCCGGTAAACGCCAGTGCCAGCGCCAGGGTCAGTCCGTTCTGCCAGGCACGTTCAAACAGGGCATCGTAGGTGGCACGCCAGTGCCCGTGCTGCAGGCGGAACTGCCACCACGGCAGGGTCACGAACACGGCGATGGCCATGCTGATCGAGAACGGCCAGTGCAGCGGGCCATCGTTCAATCCAGTGGCACCGCCGCCCAGGTTCCAGCCGATCCAACTGGCCAGCGCCAGCACCACCGCCGAGCCTATTCCCGCGTGCAGCCACAGCCGGCGATCGCGCAGCTCCACCAGCGTCAGCGCAACGGCGGTGGGAATGGTCAGCACCCAGGTGTACCAGCGGTAGCGGCTGGCGATGTCCTGGAACGGCCAGCCTTCGCCGGCCTGCTGCACGGCATACAGCGCCAACCCCTGCAACAGCGCGATCAGCACGATGGTGCTGCGCGAAGACAGCGGGAGGGCGGGAAGCGAGGTCTCGTTCATGAAGTGCATCCGTGCAGGTCAGCGTGCATCGTAGCCCACCGCTCACGCCCCTGTCTGGAGCCCTGCGGTTAGAATGGGGCCATGTCACAGCTGCCCACGTCCCTTGCCGATCACCTGCTGGTAGCGCTGCCGTCGCTGACCGACCCCACGTTTGCGCGCAGCGTGGCACTGATCTGCCAGCATGACGAAGCCGGGGCCATGGGCGTGCTGGTCAACCAGCCGTCCGAGTACACCCTGGGTGAGGTGCTGGCACAGATGGAAATCAGCACCGACAACGCGGCATTGCGCGACCAGCCGGTGCTCAATGGCGGGCCCGTGCACCCGGAACGTGGTTTCGTCATCCACGATGACCCGCGTGAGTGGGATGCCTGCCTGGCTGTCGGCGAAGGCCTGTTCCTGACCACCTCGCGCGACATTCTGGAAGCCATGGCCCGTGGCGAGGGCCCGCGCAACGCGCTGGTCACGCTGGGCTGCGCTGGCTGGAGCTCGGGTCAGCTGGAAAACGAGTTGGCTGAAAACAGCTGGCTGGCGGTACCGGCCGATGCCGATCTGCTGTTCAGCACGCCGCTGGACGAGCGCTGGCAGGGTGCGGCGGCGCGCCTGGGCGTGGACCTGTTCCACCACACCGGGTACAGCGGCCATGTCTGAGCCGGCCAGCATCCGCCGTGACGGTACGGTGCTGGGCTTTGACGTCGGCGCGCGCCGCATCGGTGTCGCCATCGGCAGTTCGTTCGGTACCCACGCCCGCGCCATCGCCGTGGTCGACGTGCATGGCAATGGTCCGGACTGGGGCGCGGTGGAGCGCCTGATCAAAGAATGGCGGCCCGATGGCCTGGTGGTGGGCGACCCGCTCACCCTGGACGGCCAGGACCAGCCCAACCGCAAGCGTGCGCAGGGCTTTGCCCGCCAGCTGCGGGAACGTTTCAAACTGCCGGTGGTGCTGGTCGACGAGCGTTCCAGCTCGGTCGAAGCCGCGCGCCGCTTTGCGGTAGAGCGTGCCGAGGGGCGCAAGCGTCGTCGTGACGCGGCGACCCTGGACGCGGTTGCCGCCGCCGTCATCATCGAGCGCTGGCTGTCCGCGCCGGATGACGCCACTCCCGTTTCCTGACCCCTCAGATCCCGCCATGACCGCCACGCAACTCGATTCCGATGGACGCCTGCGCCACCTGCTGACCCTGGAGGGTCTGCCCCGCGAAACCCTGTTGCAGCTGTTGGACCGTGCCGGCCAGATCCGCGATGCCGCGGTGGGTCGGGTCGGCAACAAGCGCCAGGTGCTGGCCGGTTCGGCGGTGTGCACGCTGTTCTTCGAGCCCTCCACCCGTACCCGCAGCTCGTTCCAGCTGGCCGCGCAGCGGCTGGGTGCGGACGTGCTGAACTTCGACGCGTCCACCTCGTCCACGCGCAAGGGCGAAACCGCCTGCGACACCTTGAAGAATCTGGAAGCGATGGGCGTGCGCGGCTTCATCGTCCGCCACCCCGATGACGGTGCCGTGGCCGCGCTGTCGCAAGCGGCAGGCGAGGGCACCGCGCTGATCAACGCCGGCGACGGTCGCAGTTCGCACCCCACCCAGGGCCTGCTCGACATGCTGACCCTGCGCCAGGCCAAGGGCGCGGATTTCTCGAAAATGAAGGTGTTGATTGTCGGCGATGTGAAGCACTCGCGCGTGGCCCGCACCGACCTGCACGCCCTGCGTACGCTGGGTGCGGGTGAGATCCGAGTGTGCGGCCCGCAGTCGCTGCTGCCGGACGACGAGACCTTGAAGGGCTGCATCGTCGGCCAGGACTTCGACGCCATGCTGGAAGGCGTGGATGCGCTGATGATGCTGCGCCTGCAGCGCGAGCGCATGGAAGAGGGCCTGGTGCCCTCGATCGAGCAGTACCACGCCGAGTACGGCCTGACTGCCGAGCGCCTGAAGCGCGCTGGCCAGGATGCCGCCGTGCTGCACCCGGGCCCGATCAACCGCGGCGTCGAAGTCACCGACGAAGTCGCCGACGGCCCGCAGTCGTGGGTGCTGCGCCAGGTCGCCAACGGCGTCGCCGTGCGCATGGCGGTGCTGGAGACGCTGCTGGGTTGATGGGGGCTCGGTATGCTCATGGTGGGCCGGCCAACGGCCGGCGCTACCGTGGGGAACTGGATTGCCTGGGCCGGCCGTTGGCCGGCCCTACCATGATGGTGTGGAATTTCGGTAGCGCCGGCCGTTGGCCGGCCCAGGCGGTCTTCGGTTCAATCGGAAACCTCAGGGTGCGAGCGGCCATCGGCACCACGCATGCGGATACTCCCCGACCCGCTCCGACAATCCTGCACGCACCGGATTACCCATGATGTATCGGGCATGGCGAATCAATGCCGCATCATCCCGCAAGCAATGATCGTGATAACCCGGTTGCCACACCTTGCCCTGACGCCCAAGAAATCGATTGAGTGCAAGTGCGCTGGATGATTTGAATCGCCGGGCCACATACGCAAGCGTGCGTTCGCGCAACTCAAACATCCAATGAATGTGGTCAGGCATGACCACCCAGGCCAGCGTTCTCGTACAGTGGCTTTTGTCCGATCGTCGGAACTGCGCCACCACGATCTCCACCGCGTCGGGTGATTCAAACCACCGCGCGCTATGTGTGCAACGCGTGGTCAGTACGTAGACCTGCCCGAGCAGGTTGCGGCGGCCGAGGCGAAGGCGATTGCTGCTCATGCGCCGATGTTGCAGGCAGTGCAGCGCTTGTGCCGTCAGTCAGTTCCGTTTGAGCCTGTCGTCGTCTGAAGGCGTAGCGGGTAGGAAATATTCCGAGGGCCGGCCAACGGCCGGCGCTACCCGTTACCCGGCATTTGCGGCAGTCATTCGGTAGCGCCGGCCGTTGGCCGGCCCAGACGGTGCCGAAACATGCGCGGTCAATCCCGCCGCTGCGCGAACAGCCAAGCCCACATCTGCGCATCGGCATAGGTGGCGTCCCACGCATTGTGGTTGCCTTGCGGATACTCGGTGTAGCGCACTTCCTTCGCGCCCACCGCATCGAACGCTGCTTTCAAAAGGCGATCATCATCCGGCTTGACCACATCATCCAGTGCGCCATGGAACATCCAGATCGGGGTGTCCTTCAGCCGCTGCGCCATCACCGCATAGGGATCGGCCTCGTGTGCGACAGCTTCCACGAACAGGGTCGGGCGCACCGCGCGCGGCACCAGCACCGCGCCGCATACCGGCACGATCGCGGCAAAGCGCTGCGGGTCATCCAATGCGATGTTCCAGCTGCCATAGCCACCCATCGACATGCCGGTCAGGTACTGCCGTGCCGGATCAGCACCGAACTCGGCGACCACTGCGTCCAGCGCGGCAATCGCTGCACGGTTGTTGTCGCCTGACCACTCTTCGTCATCCGGCACCTGCGGTAGCACCACCAGTGCGGGGAAGCTGTCGGCATGACGGCGCAGATAGGGGCCGATACCGGCCTCGGTCTGGGCCCGGTTGTTGCTGCCGCGTTCGCCCGAGCCATGCAGGAACAGCACCACCGGCAACTTTCCGGCCTGCGCACGCGCGCCGCGCGGAATGAACACCTGGTAGTGCACGCTGCGCCCATCCAGCGTTACCGTTCGGGCTTCAAACCTACCGGTGGCTTCGCCTTGCGTCGGCGCGCAACCCGCCAGCATCAGCAGCGCCACTGCGCACAGCAGCCAGCCCAACGAACGTCGTGCCATGCCCCATCCTCGAATGAAATCGTTTTCAGTCTAGTCCGTCGGGCACAGCAGAGCATCTTGCAGCGCATCAGTCCGGGCGTGGCGCGGACGCCAGGATCTCCAGCTGCTCGACGGCTTCGGGGTGTCCCTCGGCAGCGGCGGCCTGCACCTGCGCCAGGGTGGGGTGCACCACCAGCAGGGTCGGGTTCTCGCACTCGGGGCAGTCGAACTCGGCCTCGTCCTCGTGCAGTTCCATCGTCATCTGCCGCGCGCTGCCCTGCCACTCGCAGGCCGCACAGGTATGCACCTGCTCGCGCCAGCCGGGGGTGAAGTAGTTGTCCAGGGTAACGGCCATGCGGGTTCCGGGGTCAGTGCAGCAGGATGAGGGTGGCCAGGCCGAGGAAACTGAAGAAGCCCATCACGTCGGTCACTGCGGTCACCACCACGGTGCCCGCCACCGCGGGGTCGACGTTCATGCGCTTGAGCAGCAGTGGCAGCAGCACGCCGGCCAGCGCCGCCGCACAGAAATTGATGATCAGCGCGAGCGTGATCACGACTGAAAGCAGAATGCTCTGGAACCAGACGAAGGCGATCAGCCCGACCACGGTGCCTATCAGGGTGCCGTTGATCAGCGCCACCCGCATTTCCTTCCACAGCAGGATGCGCGCGTTGCTCTGGCCGACCTGGCCCAGCGCGATGCCGCGCACCATCAGGGTCAGCACCTGCACCGCGGCATTGCCGCCGACGCCGGCCACGATCGGCATCAGCACGGCCAGCGCCACCACCTTCTGCAGGGTCAGCTCGAACTGGCCGATCACGCTGGCAGCCAGGAACGCGGTGCACAGGTTGATGCCCAGCCAGACAACGCGGCCGCGCACGGCGCGCTTGATCGGCGAGAACAGATCTTCTTCCTCGTCCAGACCGGCCGCGCCCAGCGCCTGGTGCTCGGCCTGTGCGCGGATGATGTCCACCACGTCATCGATGGTGATGCGGCCGAGCAGGATGTTGTTGTCGTCCACCACCGGGGCGGACACCCAGTCATGGTCGGAGAACTGCCGGGCCACTTCCTCGGCGCTTTCGCCCACGTCGATGGCCGGCTGCTCGTCGTCGATCAGCCGGTTGATCGGCGTGTTGTCCTCGTGGGTGACCAGCGCGGCCAGCGACAGGCGGCCCAGGTACTGGTGGCGGCGGCTGACCACGAACAGGTGGTCGGTGTGGTCGGGCAGTTCACCGCGCAGGCGCAGGTAGCGCAGCACCACGTCCACGTTGACGTCGGCGCGCACGGTCACCACGTCCGGGTTCATCAGGCGGCCGGCCGTGTCCTCGGGGTAGGACAGCACCTGTTCCAGGCGCTCGCGGTTCTCCCGGTCCATCGACTTGAGCACTTCGTCGATGACGGTGTCCGGCAGATCCTCGACCAGGTCGGCCAGGTCATCGATGTCCAGGTCTTCGACCGCAGCGATGATTTCGTCCGGGTCCATGTCGGCCAGCAGGCTTTCGCGCACTTCCTCGCCGACGTGGACCAGCACCTCGCCGTCGTCTTCCGGGTCGACCAGCCCCCACACCACTTCGCGCTTGCCCGGCGGCAGCGATTCCAGCAGGTTGCCGATCTCGGCCGGTGCCAGGGTATTGACCAGCCGGCGCACAGGCCCAAGCCGCCCGCTGTCCAGTGCATCGGACAACAGCCGCAGCTGGCGTGCCGTCTTGTCGTGGCGTACGGCTTCGGCCATGCGCAGCTCCCGCGGAAAAAGAAAAGGCCGCTATCCCGTACAGGATGCGGCAACAAGGGTGGTCACCGCGTCATTATCGCTTGGAAGGATGACAATCCGGAAGGACACGTTGACCGGTAGCGCCGGCCGTTGGCCGACCCATGCATCGCCTGGGCCGGCCAACGGCCGGCGCTACCAAAGCGATGCGTCACGCGTGGTTTTCAATCCAACGCTCGATGCCACGCCGGTCACGCGTGGCCAGCAGCTTCGGCGCGGCCGCCTGCAGCTGCGCCCAGTCGCTGTCGCGGATCACCCGGCGCACTTCCAGCAGGGTGCCAGGGTGCAGGCTGAATTCCTTCAAGCCCAGCGCCAGCAGCAACCGGGTCATGCGCGGATCGCCGGCGATTTCACCGCACACCGCGACCGGCGTGTCGTGCTCGTGCCCGACGCGCAGGATCTGCGCGATCAGCCGCAGCACCGCCGGATGCAGCGGGGAGTAAAGCTCACCCACCGCCTCATTGTTGCGGTCGGCGGCCAGCAGGTACTGCACCAGGTCGTTGGTGCCCACCGACAGGAAGTCGACCAGGTCGATGAAGCTCTCCAGCGCGATCGCCGCCGCAGGCACTTCGATCATCGCGCCGAACGGAATGTGTTCGGCCACTTCATGCCCTTCGGCGCGCAGCAGCTGGGCCTGTTTCTGCAAGCGCCGGCGCACCGCCAGCACTTCCTCGCGGGTGCTGACCAT
Source organism: Stenotrophomonas sp. (assembly GCA_039592995.1). GTDB lineage: Bacteria > Pseudomonadota > Gammaproteobacteria > Xanthomonadales > Xanthomonadaceae > Stenotrophomonas. The sequence goes on from JBCNQC010000015.1 coordinate 40,501, forward strand.
CGGCAGCAGGATGCGCAGCTTGCCGTAGGCCGACGCACGCAGGATCGCGCGCAGCTGGGTATCGGCCACTTTGGGCCGGGCCAGTGACAGGCGCACGCCACGCAGGCCGAGCGCCGGGTTGTCCTCGTTGCTCAGGGTCAGGCCGGTGCGGTCGGCCTTGTCCGCGCCCAGGTCGAGGGTGCGGATGGTGACCGGGCGACCGTTCATGCCCAGCGCGGCGTCGCGGTAGGTTTCGAACTGTTCCTGCTCGTCCGGCAGTTCGTCGCGCTGCAGGAACAGGAATTCGGTGCGGTACAGCCCCAGCCCGTGTGCGCCCAGCGCATGCGCCTCGGTTACGTCTTCCAGTGATTCGGCGTTGGCCAGCAGGGCGATGTCGACCTTGTCCAGGGTGCGGCTGGGCTTGGCCCGCAGCCGGCCCAGTTCGCGCTGCTCGCGGGCCTGCTCGCGCAGTCGCGCGCGGTAATCGCGCAGATCGTCAGCCAGTGGATTGACGGTGACGCTGCCGCTGCTGCCGTCGATGATCAGCACGTCGCCATCGTTGATCTTCTGCAGCGCGCCCGGGGTGTTGACGATCAGCGGCAGGTGCAGGCTGCGCGCCAGGATGGCACTGTGGGACAGCGCACTGCCGCCCACGCTGACAATGCCGACCACGCCGTGCGCCTGCAGTTGGGCCAGCTCGGAGGGGGCGATGTTGTCGCAGACCAGGATCTCCCCGGCCAGGCCTTTCACGTCCGGCGGGCGCTGGTGCAGGAAGGCATGGATGCGCCCGATCACATGGTCCAGGTCGTCCATGCGGCTCTTCAGATACGCATCGTCCATGCCATCGAAGACCTTGGCCAGACGGTCGCGCTGCACGCGCAGGGCGTAGCCGGCGCTGTACGGACCGCTGCGGATCAGCTCGTCCAGCCCGTACAGCAGCTCGGGGTCGTCCAGCAGCAGGGCGTGCAGGTCGAGGATCTCCCCCATTTCCTTGTCCAGCGCCCCTTTCAGGCGCTGGCGCAGCTCGTGCATTTCCACCCGGGCCGCATCCACGGCTTCATGCAGGCGGACCAGCTCGGCGTCAACGCGGTCGGCCGGGATGCGTTGCTCGGCCACCTCCAGCACGTGCGGCAGGCGCACCCGGGCACGACCGAGGGCATGGCCGCGGGCGGCCCCATGACCGGTCAGCAGCAGCGCGCCGGAAGCGGTCCGCGACGGCTGCCCGGGCATGCTCAGTTGTCCTCGTCGAAGCGCCGCTCGAACAGGGACACCACGGCGTCCATCGCGGCGGCTTCGTCTTCGCCGTCGATGCGCACGGTGACCGGGGTGCCCTGGCCGGCAGCCAGCAGCATCACGCCCATGATGCTCTTGGCGTTGATCTCGCGGCCACGTGCAATCATGGTCACATTGCAGCGGAACGGGGCCAGCTCCTGTACCAGCTTGGCGGTCGCGCGGGCATGCAGTCCCAGGCGGTTGGATACGGTGAGTTCACGTTCAAGCATCGTCGACAATCGCTCCATTGCGAGTGCCCGCCGCCGCAGTGGCGGGCAGTTGATCCAGTCCCTGTTCCGGATAATTCATCACTCGCAACAACATCGGCAGGCTCAGCGCTGAGACCCGGCGAGCCGGTGTGCCCAGGCGGGCCAGCTGCGCTGCCAGATTGCTCGGGCTGGCGCCATACAGGTCGGTCAGGATCAGCACACCCTCGCCACTGTCGACCCGGCGCAAAGCGGCCGAAGCGAGCGGGAGCAGGGCGTCCATGTCTGCGTCGAACGGTACTTCAAATGCTTCCGTTTTCAGCGGGAGGTGCCGCAACAGCCGGGTCGCCACTTCCAGCAGGGAAGCGCCAACACCAGGATGCGTTACAAGGAGAATGCCACAGGTCATTACCGAACGTTAACAGGTCAAGATGAATTGGGACTAGGGGGCAATGCGGGATTGTCTAATCCAGTTCACGATGGAACGTGGCCACTTCCGGCCAGCCCTGTTCGCGTGCATGTCGCGCCATGCGTTCAGCCAGGTAGACGGAGCGGTGCTTGCCGCCGGTACAGCCGAAGGCGACGGTCACATAACTGCGGGTGTCGTTGCCCAGCCGGGGCAACCAGGTGTCCAGGAAGTCGGTCAGCTGGGCGGTGTAGCGCTGCACGTCGGCCTGGGTGTCCAGATAGTCGCGGACCGGGGCCTCGCGGCCGGACATCGGGCGCAGCTCCGGGTCCCAGTGCGGGTTGGGCAGCACCCGGGCATCGAACACGAAGTCGGCTTCGGCCGGCACGCCGCGCTTGTAGGCGAACGATTCGAACAGCAGCGACAGCTTGTTGCCGTGGTTGAGCGCGAAGTCGGTAACCACCCGGCGACGCAGCTGGTGCACGTTCAGCCCGGTGGTGTCGATGACGGCGTCGGCGGCGCGGCGCAGCGGGGCGGTCAGTTCGCGCTCGCGGGCAATCGCTTCAGGCAGCGACAGCCCGAGCTGGCTCAGCGGGTGGCGGCGGCGGGTGTCGGCATAACGCTTCAGCAGGGTTTCGTCGGTGGCGTCAAAGAACAGCAGCTGGGCGTCCAGGCCGGCGGCCAGGGCGTCTTCGCGCCAATGTGAAAGCTGGCTCAGGTCGGTCTGGCCGCGTACGTCGATGCCCACCGCCATGCGCCGGGGAGCTGAGCCGTCGTGGCTGCCCATCAGGCTGCGCACAAAATCGGGCAGCAGCAGGATCGGCAGGTTGTCCGAGCAGTAGTAATCGAGATCTTCGAACGTCTTCAGCGCCACGGATTTGCCGGAGCCGGACAGCCCGCTGACGATGATCAGGGTGGCGGCAGGAGCGGGGGCGGCGGTGCTCATGGCGTGCGTCGTTCCAGAAGGTTGCTGTGCCGGGCGATGAACATCGCCGCGGGATCAATACCCTTGGTACGCAGAATGTGCAGCCGGGTGGCCGCCTCGGTCAGCACCGACAGGTTGCGGCCGGGCATCACCGGCAGGGTGATCAGCGGCACGTCCAGGTCCAGCACGTGGCGGGTGCCGGAATCGCCGGTCAGGCGCTCGTAGCCGTGGGGAGTAGGTTCGGTCATGGGCTTGGTCAGGTGCACGATGAGCCGAAGGTACTTGTTCTTCTTTACCGCCGTGTCACCGAACATCTCGCGCACATTGAGGACGCCCAGCCCACGCACCTCCAGCAGGTCCTGCAGCAGCTCCGGGCAGGTGCCGTCCAGCACGTCCGGGGCGATCTGGGTGAACTCCGGGGCGTCATCGGCCACCAGCCGGTGTCCGCGGCTCAGCAGTTCCAGGGCCAGCTCGCTCTTGCCCGAGCCGGCTTCACCGGTGATCAGCACGCCAATGGAGTAGATCTCCATGAATACGCCGTGCAGGATCACCCGCGGGGCCAGGGTGCGGGCCAGGTGATAGGACAGGTGATTGAGCAGTTCATGGCCGCGCTTGGGCGAGATCCACAGCGGGGTGTGCGATTCGTCGGCGGCCGCGCGCAGGTCTTCCGGGCAGGGCTGGTTGCGGGTGATCACCAGCGCCAGCGGGTGCGACTGCATGATCCGCTCGATGGTCTCCCACCGCTGGCGCGAGTCCAGCGAGTCCAGCCAGGACAGCTCTTCGGTGCCCAGGATCTGCACTTTGTTGGGGTAGATGGCGTTCAGGTAACCGGCCAGCGACGGACGCCGCGAGACCGTGTTGCCCGCTTCCAGTTCGCGGCGCTCGCCGGCCTGGCCAGCCACCCAGCGCAGGGCAAGGCGGTCGCGCTGTTGTTCAAACAGCTCACGTGCGGTGATGCTGGTATTCATGCGGCGCTCGCCGGAGGGGATAACTCAAGAACCTGACGCAGGGCCTGGCCGTCGTGCGCGTCGCGCAGGGCCTGGCGGACCGAGGGCTCGGAGAACAGCTCGGCCAGCTCGGACAGCAGCATCAGGTGTTGATGGGTGTAGTGGGCCGGCACGGCGATGGCGAAGACCAGGTCCACCGGCTCGTCGCTGCCGAAATCCACGGGCGTTTCCAGTCGCAGCAGGGCCCCGCGGGGGCGTTCCAGCAACGGCGCACGGCCATGCGGAATGGCGATGCCATGGCCGATGGCGGTACTGCCCAGCTGTTCGCGCTGGTAGAGGTTCTGGTAGATCAGCTCGGCATTGGCTTCGCGGCAGGCCAGCAGGCGGGCCGCAGCCTGCAGCACGCTGTCGCGGTCGGCGGCCGGCAGCACCTGGGTGCGCACGGCCGCCAGTAGGTCAGTCAGGGGCATGTTGGGGAGAACATGGTGGCGTCAGCCGCCATTGTCGCTCACCGGCAAGGGGGCGTGCTGCTGTTTCTTTTCCTTGTGCTTGATCACCAGGCGGTCGAGCTTGTCGGCGAGCACGTCGATCGCTGCATACATGGTCTGGCCGTTGGCTTCGGCATGCAGGGTCTGGCCGGGGATGTTCACGCTGGCATCGACGTGATGGTCGGGCTTCTGCAGCTTCAGTGTGACCCGTGCGTTGCAACTCTCGCGGTCGAAGTGCTTGGTGATTCTCGCCAGCTTTTCCTCGACATAGGACTGCAGGGCGGGGGTGACTTCGACGTCTTTGCCAAACGTTTCGATGCGCATCGGGTGTCTCCTTTTTATTCGGATTTGCCAATGAACCTTCCCGCCGGGCGCGTGGAGCGTCAGGCGATACGTACTCTTTCGTGCGAGGCGGAAATGTTCATGGCCTCACGATACTTCGCCACGGTGCGCCGCGCCACCGGTATTCCCGAGGTTTTGAGCAGGTCAGCCAGCTTGGCGTCAGAAAGCGGCTTGCGCGGGTTCTCGTCATCGATCAGGCGGCGGATCATGGCCTGGATGGCGGTGCTGGAGGCCTCGCCGCCGCTGTCGGTATCGATCCCGGATGCGAAGAAGCTGCGCAGCGGCAGGGTGCCGCGCGGGGTCCGTACGTACTTGCGGGCGATGGCCCGGGAGATGGTCGATTCGTGCAGGCCCAGCTCGCCGGCCACCTCGCGCAGGGTGAGCGGGCGCAGGGCCTGCTCGCCGAACTCCAGAAAGGCCGACTGTTGCTGCAGCAGGCACCGCATCACCCGCAGCAGGGTCTCGCCGCGGGCCTCCAGGCCCTTCAGCAGCCAGCGCGCCTCCTGCAGGTGGGCGCGCAGGTAGCCGGCGTCGCTTTCGCCGCAGCGGCGGATCATCTGTTCATAGCCGCGGTGGATCACCACCCGGGGGCCGGCATGCCCGGCGAGGGCCGCACGCCATACACCGCCCTGACGCCAGACCACACAGTCCGGCACCACGTAGCTGTCGTGGGCCAGTTCGCCGATCTGGGTGCCGGGGCGCGGGTCCAGCGAGCGAAGCAGCTGGACGGCGATGTCCACTTCGGCGGCCGGGACTTTCAGTTCATGGGCCAGGCCATCCACGCCGCTACGCGGCAGGCGCTCCAGCGGGCCGTCGGCGATGCGCCGGGCCAGGGCCAGGCCGGGGGTCTGCCGGTCCAGCACGTCCAACTGCAACCGCAGGCATTCGCCCAGGCTGCGCGCGCCCACCCCGATCGGGTCGAAACGCTGGATCTGGTGCAGCACCGTCAGAATCTCTGCTTCGTCGGCGTGAATGGCCGGCAGCAGGGTTTCGGCAATGGTCGACAGCGGCTCGCGCAGGTAGCCGTCCTCTTCCAGGGCGTCGATCAGCGCCGCGCCGATGCTGCGGTCACGCGCGGACAGGTGCGACAGATGCAGCTGCCACAACAGGTGGTCGGCCAGGGTTTCGGTTTCGGCGACGCGCTCGGCGGCGCTGCCGTTGTCGTCGTCATCGAACGAGCCGCTGCCGCCGCTACTGCTCCAGTCGGTTTCCCCCGGTGCCCAGTCATCTTCGCTGGCGGCGCTGCGCTCGCCCGGTTGGTCCGGGCCCTCGCTGCTTTCATTCGGCCGTTCGTCAGCGCCGGGCGCAGCGTCAAGGCCGGGCTGCTCATTCTCGGCCCATTCCAGCAGCGGGTTGGTCTCCACCGCCTCGGCGATTTCCAGCTCCAGCTCGGTGGTGGACATCTGCAGCAGCTTGATGGCCTGACGCAGCTGCGGCGTCATGACCAGTTGCTGTCCCAGCGATGTCTGCAGCCGTGCCTTCATGCCTGTGCCCAACGGGGGGAGGGTGCCGCAGCGGCCGGCCGGTCAGAGCTTGAAGGTGTCTCCAAGGTAGACGCGACGGACGTCGGCGTTGTCCAGGATCGCGTCTGGTGCACCCTGCGCCAGTACGCTGCCTTCGTTGAGGATATACGCGCGGTCGCAGATTCCCAAGGTTTCACGGACATTGTGGTCGGTGATCAGCACGCCGATGCCGCGCTGCTTGAGGTGGGTGACGATGCGCTGGATCTCGCCGACCGAGATCGGATCGACGCCGGCGAACGGCTCGTCGAGCAGGATCAGCCGTGGCTGCGCGGCCAGCGCGCGGGCGATTTCACAGCGGCGGCGCTCGCCGCCGGACAGGCTGGCCCCGAGCTGTTCGGACACATGGCCGATCTGCAGCTCATCCAGCAGCGAATTCAGCTCCTTCTCGCGGCCGGCGGCATCCAGGTCCTCGCGCAGCTCCAGCACCAGGCGGATGTTGTCGGCCACGGTCAGCTTGCGGAACACCGACGGTTCCTGCGGCAGGTAGCCCACGCCCTGCTTGGCGCGGGTGTACATGGGGTCGGCGGTGATGTCCTTGCCGTCCAGCACGATGCTGCCGGCGTCGGCCTCGACCAACCCGACGATCATGTAGAAGCAGGTGGTCTTGCCGGCACCGTTGGGGCCGAGCAGGCCGACCACTTCACCGGCATCGAGGGTCAGCCCGAATTCCTTGACGACTTCGCGCTGCTTGTATTTTTTGCGCAGACCTTTGGCGACCAGCATTACTTCTTGCTCCCGGCAGTGGGCACGGTGGTCTTGGTGGGGGCCGGCGTGGCCGCCGGTGCGGCCCCCTTGTTCTTGGGCGGAATCACGGTGCGCACGCGGCCGCCGTCGCCGCCACTGTTCATTTCGCCGGTGCGGGTGTTGTAGGTCATCTTCTGGCCGCTGTTGATGCCCTGCGCGCTTTCCACCCGGTAATTTCCGGTCAGCACGATGATCTCGCCCTTGATGTCGTAGTCGATCTTGTCGGCGCGGGCATTCATCCAGCTACCGTCATCGAGCTGCTGCTTCATCGTGGCCTGCTTGCCGGAGAACACTGCACGTACCGCCTCGCCATCCTTCATGTGGATGTCGGCCTGGGCGGCGCGGATCTCCAGCGTGCCCTGGGTGATGATCACGTTGTTGGACAGCGTGATCACGCCGTCGCCAAGGAAGGAGCCGGACTGTGCCCCGGACTCGATGTTCATTTCCTTGTTGCGGTCATCGGTTCGCGCCTGCGCGGCGTAGCCGGGAAGCAGCAGGCTGAGGGCGATTGCAGTGGCGTAGAGGATCTTCATGACGGGGGGCTTTCCTGCCAGATTCGTGGAAGCGGCCGTAGCCGTCCGTGGATTGTCGGGGCGCATCACTGACGGGGCGTGTAACGGCTCTTGACCTGACTCAGGAAGTGGTAGGTCTTGTCGCTGGAATTGAGTTCAAACCCAACACCAGACTGGGTCATGCCCGGTCGGGTCAGGGTGACCAGTGCGTCGGTGCTGGCTTTGTTTTCATTCGGGAACACGTCCAGATGGTCGGTCCGGAAGGTGGTCGGCGGCACACTGGGCACCTTGGGACTGTCGCCGCTGACGTTGCCGGTCAGCTTCAACTGGTCGCCCTTGGCGCTGACCCAGCCCTTGTCGCTGCGCAGTTCCCAATGGTTGCCGTCGCGATCTGGCAGCAGGAACAGCGGCGTGGCGATGACCATGGTTTCGTCGGCACGGCTGCGTTCCAGCAGGGGCGCGCGCAGGGTGGTGGATTCCTTGCCCTGTTCGTCCAGCGCGATGATCTGGAAGTCGTGCAGCACGTAATCCTTGCTGGCGTCGTCGCCGGCTTCCGGTGCGGGCTTGTTGCGGTCACGCAGCAGCGACCAGCCACTCAGCACGGCGGCAGCCAGCAGCAGGCCTCCGATGGCGGTTCGCCAGTTCATGCGCCAAACCTCGCCAGCACCGCGTCCACGTGGCCCTGTGCCGCCAGCAGCACGTCGCACAGCTCACGCGCTGCGCCGCGGCCGCCATCGGCGCGGGTCTGCCAGTGCACGCGTTCGGCGATCCACGGGTGGGCATTGGCCGGGGCCACGGCCAAACCGACGGCGCACAGTGGGGCCAGGTCGGGCAGGTCGTCCCCCATGAAGGCGACCTGGTCCAGGCCGATGCCGTGCTGTTCGCACAGCAGGCGCACGCTGGCCAGTTTGTCGCCCACGGCGATCTGGGTGTCGATGCCCAGGTCGGCCCCGCGCTTGAGCGCGGACAGGCTGTTGCGCGCGGTGATGAGCACGGGGTGGATACCGTGCTGCTGCAGCAGTTTCAGGCCCAGTCCGTCCTGCACGTAGTACGCCTTGCTCTCGTTGCCTTCCCGGTCGTAGTAGAGCCGACCATCGGTGAGCGTACCGTCCACGTCAAAGCAGGCCAGCCGGATGCGACCGGCGACGGCATGCAGGTGGGACGGGAAACCGGGCAGCGGGGAGTAGGGCATCAGGGCAACAGGTCAGCTGAATGGAGGAGGGTCACTGTGGTTTAAACCACCCGCGCCCGCAACAGGTCATGAATGTTGAGCGCGCCCAGGGCCTTGCCTTCCGGGTCGAGCACGATCAGGCCGTTGATCTGGTGGGTTTCCATCAACCGGGCTGCTTCCACGGCCAGCTGATCGGCCCCGATGGTACGGGGGTGGCGGGTCATGACGTCGACAATGCGCGCGCTGCGCACGTCCAGGTCGCTGTCCAGGGCGCGGCGCAGGTCGCCGTCGGTGAACAGGCCGACCAGGCGCTGGTCGGCATCGACCACGGCGGTCATGCCCAGTCGCTTGCGGCTCATTTCCACCAGCGCCTGGCTCAGGCTGGCGTCCTCGCCCACGCAGGGCAGTTCGTCGCCGCTGTGCATGACATCGGTGATGTGCAGCAGCAGGCGGCGGCCCAGGCTGCCGGCCGGGTGGGAGCGGGCGAAGTCGTCGGCGGTGAAGCCGCGCGCATCCAGCAGGGCCACGGCCAGGGCGTCTCCCATGGCCAGCGAGGCGGTGGTGCTTGAGGTCGGGGCCAGTGCCAGCGGGCAGGCCTCGGCCGGCACGCTCACATCCAGGTGGACGTCGGCGGCCTGGGCCAGGTTGGAGCCGGGCCGGCCGGTCATCGCGATCAGGCGGTTGCCCTGGCGCTTGAGCACCGGCAACAGCATCAGCACTTCGTCGGACTCGCCCGAGTAGGACAGGGCCAGCACCACGTCGTCCTCGGTGATCATGCCAAGATCACCGTGGCCGGCTTCGCCGGGGTGCACGTAGAAGGCCGGGGTGCCGGTGGAGGCGAGGGTGGCGGCGATCTTGCGGGCCACATGGCCGGATTTGCCCATGCCGGTGGCGACCACGCGGCCCCGGCTGCCCAGCACCAGCTGGCAGGCCTGGCTGAAGGCATCGCCCAGGCGGTCGGCCACGGCAGCCAGGGCGTCGCGCTCGATCTCGAACACCCGGCGGCCGCTGGCGACCAGGGCCGCGGGATCGGTGGAGTGAGGGGGCAGGGGCGATACAGCCATGCGGGTGCCACGCGGAAGAGTAGAATGAGCGCACATTTTATTAGGAAAGCCCGTTGGACGCCGAGACCATCCGCAATCTGATCGAAACCGGCCTGCCTGGCTCCCGCGCCGATGTGCAGGGTGACGATGGCGTGCATTTCGAGGCCACCGTGGTCTGTGAGGCCTTCGCCGGCAAGCTGCCGCTGGCCCGCCATCGCATGGTCTATGCCACGCTGGGTGATCTGATGGGCGGGGCGATCCATGCGCTGGCGCTGAAGACGGTGACGCCGGCTGAGGCTGGCTGACGCTGGTTGTTCCCTGCTTGCCGGCCAGCGGCCGGCACTACCCGATTCCATTTCCCTGAATTTCTGTAGGTCCCATGGCCAAGATCGTAGTGACCGGCGGCGCGCCGCTGCACGGTGAAGTGAACATTTCCGGCGCCAAGAACGCCGTCCTCCCCATCCTCTGCGCCACCCTGCTGGCCGATGCGCCGGTGGAGATCACCAACGTGCCGCACCTGCACGACGTGGTCACCACGGTAAAGCTGTTGGGCGAACTGGGGGCCAAGGTCACCATCGACCAGGGCACGCTGTCGCGCGGCAGCGCGATCGTGGTGGACCCGCGTTCGGTCAACCAGCACGTAGCGCCGTATGAGCTGGTCAAAACCATGCGCGCCTCGATCCTGGTACTGGGCCCGCTGCTGGCGCGGCATGGTGCGGCAGAGGTGTCGCTGCCCGGTGGCTGCGCGATCGGCTCGCGCCCGGTGGACCAGCACATCAAGGGCCTGCAGGCGCTGGGTGCGGAGATCGTGGTCGAGAACGGCTTCATCAAGGCACATGCCAAGCGCCTGAAGGGCGGCCATTTCACCTTCGACATGGTCAGCGTGACCGGTACTGAAAACGTGCTGATGGCGGCGGTGCTGGCCGAAGGCACCACGGTGCTGGACAACTGCGCGATGGAACCGGAAGTGACCGACCTGGCGCACTGCCTGATCGCGCTGGGCGCGAAGATCGAAGGGCTGGGCACCACCCGCCTGGTGATCGAAGGCGTGGAGCGCCTGAACGGCGGTCGCCATGAAGTGCTGCCCGACCGCATCGAAACCGGCACCTTCCTGGTGGCGGCGGCGATGACCGGTGGCAAGGTCACGGTCAATCGTGCACGCCCGAACACCATGGACGCCGTGCTGGCCAAGCTGGTGGAAGCGGGCGCGACCATCGAGACCACCGAAGACAGCATCACCCTGGACATGCAGGGCAAGCGCCCGCGCGCTGTGAACCTGACCACCGCGCCGTACCCGGCGTTCCCGACCGACATGCAGGCGCAGTTCATGGCGCTCAACTGTGTGGCTGATGGCGTCGGCGTGATCAATGAAACGATCTTCGAAAACCGCTTCATGCACGTCAACGAGCTGCTGCGCCTGGGTGCGGACATCCAGGTGGAAGGCCACACCGCCATCGTGCGTGGCTCGGACCAGCTCAGCGGCGCGCCGGTGATGGCGACCGATCTGCGCGCGTCGGCGTCGCTGATCCTGGCCGGTCTGATGGCCAAGGGTGACACCACCATTGACCGCATCTACCACCTCGACCGCGGCTACGAGAACATCGAAGAGAAGCTCTCGGCGCTGGGTGCCACCATCCGGCGTACCGCATGATCCTGCGCGGCCAGTTCACCCGCCGCCGCAAGGCGCTGCTGATCCTGGTGCTGGTGGTGCTGGGCTGGCTGGGCTACGCCTGGTACGCGGGCATCGCCATCACCCAGGGCCTGGAACAGCAGGACATGGACTGGAATGGCGACGGCACGGTCAGTCGTACGGAAGTGCTGCAGTCGTTCTACGCGGTAGGCGTGAAGGTGACCGACGAGGGCAATCGGCACTGCAAGGCGTTTTACTGGCGCAGCAGTGGGGAACAGATCCGGGTGGATTGCCGCACGGTGTTTGGCGAGGCCAAGCCGGAATAAAGAAAACGCCCGCGATGCGGGCGTTTTCTTTTGCGCGGGCGTATCGACCAACGGTCGATACCTACCGGCTCATCGTGATCAACGTCGATAACGGTAGGTGCCGACCGTTGGTCGGCACGCGATGCATCATTTGAAGCTGCGGATGGTCAGGTCCAGCGCGTCCTTGCCACCCTCACGCTGCAGCAGGCGCACCGGCACCGGCAGCTCCTTCACCACCCACGCAATCTGTTCCTTGTTGCCATCCACCCGCGACACCTTGGTGGCGTCGTAGGTCTTGCCGGCGACGGTAACCTGTTCCTTGCCCACGGTCTTGTAGGTCAGCGACTTGATGCGACCCTCGTCGACCATGCGGTAGGTCAGCGGCTTGCCATCGGCGAAGTCGCGGGCGATGGCCAGGTTGATCAGAAGCGCATCCATGTCGCCGGCCTTCAGCGCCACCGGGCCAGCACGATCTGGCTTGATGTCGCCCTTCCAGGTCGCCTGCTTCCTGGTCCAGTCGTAGGTGGCATCCACGTTGCGCTTCTTCACCAGCAGCATCGAACGGTCGTTGCTGGTCAGCGGACGCAGCTTGCCTCCGGTCTCGTCAAAGACCGTGTTCTGGCTCAGCGTGGCCAGCTGGTTGCTGACGTTGAGGCTGTACTGCCATTTGTTGCCGTCGACCCTGCTCAGGGTCATCTTGCCCGGAGCCTGCACGCCCATGTAGTTGGCCTGGTACTCCGCGGTAAACGGCTGCAGCGCCATGGCCGGCAGGCTGGTCAAGGCCAGTGCACCTGCGGCAATCCAGGTCAGGGGACGATTGAGAAGGCTCATGCTCACACTCCTTGATATTCGATCAGGCGCAGATCAACACGATCTTCGCCGTCTTCGCGTTGCAGGATGCGCACCGGGGTGGGAACCCCGTTGGCGACCCAGAGAATGGTTTCGTCGTTGCCGCCGTTGGTGCGATACACCCGCAGTGCGTTGTAGGACAGCTCGCCGACCTGGACGTTCTCGGTCTCCGGCGCTGCCTGGTAATCGTGCTGGCGCACGCGGCCGACATCGACGTAGCGGTAGTGCATCTGCGCACCCGGGCGGGCGTCGCGCATGATCGCCAGGTTGATCAGCAGCGCGCTCTGGTCGCCCGGTTGCAGCGGAATCGGCTGGGTGCGTTCCTTTTTCAGGTCACCCACCCACTGCGCGGTACCCGCCTGCCAGTTGTAGGTGCCGGTGACCTTCTTGCCCAGGAACAGGCCTTTGCGCACGGTGGCTTGGCTGAGCGGTACGTAAACCTCGCCCTGCTTCTCGAACACGGTGCTTTGTTCGAGGTTCAGGCCCAGCACGCTGGCAAAGCCGCGACGGCCCACCACCTGCATGTCGACCCGCCACTGGTCGCCACCGGTGTGGGTCACGCGCATCGTGGCATCACCGGCTTCCTTGCCCTTGTACAAGGCCTGGTAAGTAGCAGTGAACGGTTCCAGCGGGGGGGGCTCCCAGGCCAATGCGGGCAGCATCGGCGGTGCGGGTTCAGCCGGCGGCGCAGGCGTGACCGGTGGCTCCTGCGCGGCGGCGACCGCCACCGTGCACAGCAGTGCACCGAGCATCAGCACGGGTTTGAACAGCACCTTGGAAGAGGACGTTCTCATGCGGGCGCACAAACGAAGGAGGGGGGAGGATGCCAGTGTCCAGGTCAGCAGCGCGTGTGCGCCGTGACTAGGCGTTCAGTTCTCCGGCGCAATCTAGGCGCAGCGGACTGAACAGGGGGTGGCCGTCCACCTGGAGCTGACCGTGGCGTTCAGCCACGCGACCGCCCACCAGCCAGCGCAGGCTGGCGATCAGCAGCGGGTGTTCCACTGCCAGCACGCGCTGGGCCAGTGCTTCCGGGGTGTCGCCGGCTTGAACGGGCACACGCGCCTGGGCCAGCACCGTGCCGGCGTCCAGCTCCGGCACCACGAAGTGCACGCTGGCCCCGGCCTCGGCATCGCCGGCTTCCAGCGCACGGGCATGGGTATGCAGGCCCTTGTACTTCGGCAGCAGCGAAGGGTGGATGTTGATCAGGCGGCCGGCAAACCGCTGCACGAAGGCTTCGCCCAGAATGCGCATGTAGCCGGCGCAGACGATCCAGTCCGGCGCAAAGCCCGTCAGCGCATCCCCCAGCGCGGCGTCGAACGCGGCGCGGTCTGTGAACGCCTTGGGCGATTGCGCCCAGCGCTGCTCCGGTGCCACTTTCAACAACGCCGAGGCGTCGGGCTTGTCGGACAGCACGGCGACCACTTCGGCATCCAGCGTGCCGGCGGCGATGGCATCGACAATCGCCTGCAGATTGCTGCCCCGCCCGGAGGCCAGCACGGCAATACGGGCGGTCATGCGACGACGGTACTCCCCGGCGCTGCAAAGGCGGTTTTGACTTCTGGCTTGAGCAGCACGATCAGAGCGTACACGCAGAGCGCAATGCCGAGCGCGCCAACGAAACAGGTCGCGCCAGCACCTGCAAGGCACAGTCTGTACCCATGGCGCAGGGTCAGGTTCCTGGCCGTTGAAAAACTGAGCGCGAACAATGCCCCGTAAAACACTGCGGCGGTGACGAAGACAATCGCCAGCAGAACCGGTTGTGCTGCAGGGTTGCTGCTCTTCATTTCGCCGGTGTAGCCTCCAATCGCTGCCAGCAGCAGCACGACCGATATCGCCAGTTGGATCCCGCCTGTCACGTAGAACAGGATCTTCAGCGTGTGCAGGTGCGAGTTGATCTGGATGGAACTCCAGACGCCCGGCGGCGTCACCGGGCCGCGCGGGGCATTGAGCGGGGGAGGCGTGGTGGACATCGCTATCTCAGGAGGAAAGGGAAGCGGGTGCGTCGAATGCGGCCTTCACCGACGGGCGCAGCAGCACCACCAGGGTAAACACCCCCAGCACGGTGCCGAAGGGCATGAACATGCACAGGAATGCGGCCACCACCAGGCACAAGGTATGGCGACGACGTGCGGACAGGCAGCGTCCCGCATACACGGTGAAACCTGCCAGGGTCAGCCCGCCCAGAATGAACAACCCGCCGAGGGCCACGAACACCCAGCCGACCATGCGCCCATCTTCGGCCGGGTTGCCACTGGCATCGTTCATGGGCATCGCACCGGTGATCACACCGATGCCGATGGCCACGTGGATCAGCGGAAACAGTGAGAACAGCGCGATAAGGCCGCCGACCACGTAATGGAAGATCGACAGCAACCGCAGGTGGTTGGCGTCTTCCAGGCTCAGGCTTGGAAGGGCCGGGGGCTGATGGCTCATGAGCGGCTCCGTCCAAACGCGGCTTTCACCGGCGGCCGCGTCAGTTGAATGATGTTGAGCAGGCCCACTATCAGCACGGGGCCCGCCAGGAACGTGGCAGCACTCGCCAGCATGCACAGCAGGTAGCCGCGTCGCCGGGCGAGGCAGGTGCCCGCGACGATCAGCGCTATCCCGGCGAATGCGGGCATGGCGATGAACACGTACGCAAGCGCGGACGGTGGGCGAATCTCAACCGGGATGCCGGCAAACATGTCGCTGACAATAAACCCTGTGGGCACGGTCCACAGGAGGCACAAAAGTGCCGCACCGAAGTTCACCCGCGTCAGCCAGCGCGGAACAGCCGGTGCCGCAGTGGCACCGGAAGGTAGGGGCGGAATCGATGCATCCATGCGGAACTCCTTGGTGCCTCAGCCGATGTGCACGCGTTCGGCACCGGTGGCCTGAACCACCTGGCCGATGGTCCAGTGGTCCAGGCCCTGCGCCGTGACGGCAGCGGACACGGCGTCGGCCTGGTCGGCGGGCACGATCAGCACGAAGCCGATGCCGCAATTGAAGGTGCGCCACATTTCGCTGTCGGCCACCGCGCCTTCCTTCTGCAGCCACTGGAACACCGGCGGCAGGGTCCAGGACGTGGCCTGGATGTCCAGACCGAGGCCTTCGGGCACCACGCGGATGATGTTTTCGGTCAGGCCGCCACCGGTGATGTGGGCCATGCCGTGGATGGCCTCGCCGTGCGACTTCAGCAGGGCGAGGATCGGCTTCACGTACAGCCGGGTGGGAGCCATCAGCGCGTCGACCAGCTTGACCCCGCCTTCCAGTTCCAGGTCGGCTGGGCGGCCGGCGCGGTCGTAGATGCGGCGCACCAGCGAATAGCCATTGGAGTGCGGGCCGGAGGAGGCGATGCCGATCAGCACGTCGCCGGCGGTCACGCTGGCCCCGTCCTTCAGTTCGCTCTTTTCCACAGCGGCCACGGTGAAGCCGGCCAGGTCGTACTCGCCCGGGGCATACATGTCGGGCATTTCAGCGGTTTCACCGCCGATCAGGGCGCAGCCGGCCTCGGTGCAGCCGTTGGCGATGCCGCCAACCACCGCAGCGGCGGTGTCGATGTCCAGCTTGCCGGTGGCGAAGTAGTCCAGGAAGAACAGCGGTTCCGCGCCCTGCACCAGCACGTCGTTGACGCACATGGCGACCAGGTCGATGCCGATCGTATCGTGGCGGTTCAGCTGGTGGGCCAGCTTCAGCTTGGTGCCGACGCCGTCGGTGCCGGACACCAGCACCGGTTCGCGGTACTTGTTGGACAGGTCGAACAGCGCGCCGAAACCGCCCAGGCCGCCCATCACTTCGGGGCGGAAACTGCGCTTCACCAAGGGCTTGATCCGCTCGACCAGTTCATTGCCTGCGTCGATGTCGACACCGGCGTCGCGGTAGGTGAGGGGGGCGGGGGAAGACGGAGTATGGGTCACGGGCGTCGGGCTGCGCTGGAGTGAAAGCGGGATTTTAACAGGCCACGTTGGCGCGCAGGCCCTATTCGGGCAACAATTCCCCCCGGATACGCTCAATGGAAGACCTGATGCGCCGCAGCCTCATTCTTACGATGTTCCTCGCGCTGTGCCTGCCGGTGGCCACGATGGCCCAGAGCGGCATGCGCACCGAAGGCGACGTGGCCAGTGCCACGGGGGCCTACGAGGCCGAAGTACCGGTCAACAGCCAGTCTGATGCCGACCGGACCGGGGCCTTGGCGCGCGCGCTGGGCAATGTGCTGGCCAAGCTCTCCGGCGACCGCAGCGTGATGACCCGCCCCGGCGTGGTGCAGGCGCTGCGCGGGGCCAGGGATTACGTGGAAAGCTACGACTACCGCCAGGACCAGAGCACTTCGGCCAGCGGTGCCCCCAGCTACCGCACCATGCTGGTGGCCCGGTTCCGCCAGGACGACGTGGATGGGCTGATCTCCGCGCTGGGCCTGCCCCTGTGGCCGCAGCCCCGGCCCAAGCCGGTGATCTGGCTGGCCATCGACGATGGTTCCGGCCCGCGCCTGGTGACCGTGCAGCAGGCCAACGCGGCCCGCCCGCTGCTGAACCGCGCCGTCGAGCGCGGCTACAAGCTGGGTCTGCCCACCGGCAGCGCAGCTGAACAGGCCCTGGTGGGCGCGATCTGGCGCCAGGACACCGCCTCGGTGGCGCGCGCCTCGGCCCGTTACGCACCGCCGATGCAACTGGTCGGCAAGCTGTACCGCGACAAGGCGGGTGGCTGGGTGGCCGACTGGGTGTTTGTCGATGGCGGCCGTGAGCTGAACAAGTGGACCACCAAGGATTCCGATGCCCGTCGCGCGATGGCCGGCGGTGCCGACGGCGCGGCCGACGCACTGGTGAAGCGCTACGCCAAGGCCGGTGCCGCCAGCGGAGCGGCCGGGACCTACACCATCGCGGTGACTGGCCTGGACAACGCCGAGGACTACATGCGGTTGGCGGCCGGGCTGCGGGAGAACCCGGTGGTGCGCAACATCACCCCGCTGCGTGCTTCGGGCAACCGCCTGGAACTGGCGCTGGAGATGACGACCGGTCTGTCCGGGTTGAACCGCATGCTGGGCGAGAACGGCGTGATCGTGCCGCTGGCCCCGCTGCCGCTACCAATTGATGAAAACGACGCCGGCACCCTGCCGCCGCCCCCCGCCAGCAACGAGTACCGCCTGCGATGATCCTGACACCGGAAGCCGAGATCGCCCAGTTCCTGCGACGCGTCAAATATGTATTGCTGGCCCTGGCCATTGGCTGGGTGATCTCGCTGCTTGCACCGATCCTGACTCCGTTCGTGCTGGCGCTGGCGCTGGCCTGGCTGGGCGACCCGCTGGTCGACCGGATCGAGGCCACCGGCCGCTCGCGCAACACCGGCGTGGTGCTGGTGTTCGTGGCGATGGTGCTGGTGATCACCGCGCTGCTGCTGATTCTGGTGCCGATGATCGAACGCCAGATCGCCACGCTCATTGCTGCCATCCCGCAGGCGCAGGCCTGGCTGATGCAGACCGGCATTCCGTGGTTTGAACAGAAGTCCGGCCTCCAGGTCATGCAATGGATGGATCCGGACCGCCTGATCGACTGGGTGCGCAGCCACTGGCAGCAGGCCGGGGGCTTTGCCAAGACCTTCTTCGGTTACGTGTCGCGCTCGGGCTTTGCGATGGTGACCTGGGTGGTCAACATCCTGCTGCTGCCGATCCTGGCGTTCTACTTCCTGCGGGACTGGGACAAGCTGGTGGAGCGGGTGGCGTCGACCATTCCGCGCAATCATATCGGCACCATCAGCAAGCTGGCGCGTGAATCCAATGAGGTGCTGGGCGCGTTCATCCGTGGCCAGTTCCTGGTGATGATCGCGCTGGGCGTGATCTACGCGGCGGGCCTGTCGCTGGTGGGCCTGAAGCTGGGCCTGCTGATCGGCCTGGTGGCGGGTCTGATCAGCTTCATTCCGTACCTGGGTGCGACCACCGGCGTCGTGATGGCGGTGGGGGCGGCGCTGGTGCAGGCGCAGGGCTTCGACCTGAAGCTGCTGCTCCTGGTGGGTGTGGTGTTCACAGTGGGCCAGCTGCTGGAAAGCTACGTGCTGACGCCGCGCATCGTGGGCGACAAGATCGGCCTGCATCCGGTGGCGGTGATCTTCGCGGTGATGGCGGGCGGCCAGTTGTTCGGCTTCCTGGGCATGCTGCTGGCGCTGCCGGTGGCGGCGGTGAGCAACGTGCTGCTGCGCTACGCGCACCAGCGCTACCGCGAGAGCGAGCTGTACGTGGGCGAGACGGCGATCGCGCTGGATTCCTACATCGACCGCCGCGCGGACACGATCGTGGTACCGAAGGACCCCGACCTGAAGTGAGCATGGTGCCGCAGCTGCCGCTTGCCCTGCGCTATCCGCAGGACGAGCGCCTGGAAACCTTCATCGGCGCGCCGGATGGCGCGCTGGCGCAGCTGCGCGCGATTGCGGTGGGGGCGGCGCGCGACTGGGTGTACCTGGAAGGGGCTGCCGGCACCGGCAAGACGCATCAGGCGCTGGCAATGTGTTCGCTGGCGCAGCAGGCGGGGCGGCAGCCGACCTATCTGCCGTTGAAGGCGGTGGCGGGGCGGGTGCGGGCGGCGCTGGAGTCGTTGGAGGGGCGCGACCTGGTCACGCTGGATGGGCTGGACGCGATCGTGGGCAACCGCGAGGACGAGGTCGCGCTGTTCGATTTCCACAACCGGGCGCGCACGACGGGCATCACGCTGATGTACACGGCGCAGCACGCGCCGGACCAGCTGGGGCTGGTGTTGCCGGACCTGCGTTCGCGCCTGCAGCAGTGCGTGCGGGTGGTATTGCAGCCGCTGGATGACGAGGGCCGCGCGGCGGTGCTGCGCGAGCGCGCGGTGCGACGCGGACTGAGCATCGACGAGGCATCGATCGAATGGCTGCTGACCCGCACGGGTCGCGAGCTGGGCAGCCTGGTCAGCCTGCTGGACTGGCTGGACCGCGAATCCATGGCGGCGCAACGCCGCATCACCGTGCCTTTTCTGCGCCAGGTCGTCGAGGACGGCGCGGCGCGGCTTTGACCACCCCGTAGAGCCACGCCCTGCGTGGCTTCGCGCAGACTGGGCATGGTCGAAGCCACGCAGGGCGTGGCTCTACGCCAATTCGGCATCCAATGCTGCCAACCGCTCCGGCGTGCCGACATCGGTCCACTTGCCGCG
The DNA here is from genome assembly GCA_039592995.1 of Stenotrophomonas sp. Classification (GTDB taxonomy): domain Bacteria; phylum Pseudomonadota; class Gammaproteobacteria; order Xanthomonadales; family Xanthomonadaceae; genus Stenotrophomonas. The sequence continues at coordinate 59,979 of JBCNQC010000015.1, forward strand.
ATGGTGCTGTCCACTTACGCGCCCACGCGACATCGCATGCCGCATCAACGGTGCCAGCCCAAACTGCGGTGGCATCGCGGCGGCTCCCTCGGTATCCCCGATCACTTCGCGCCAACCGTCAATGATCGCCGGTCGATAGATGCCGACCCCGGCATAGGTCAGCCGCGCCGCATCCCCGTCATTGCTCACCTGTCCATCGGCGTGCAGGATGAAATCACCATGCGGGTGCTGCACGGGATTGTCGACCAGGACCAGATGCGCATCACCATGCGGCTGCTTCGGCAGCGCAGCGAAATCCACATCAGTCCAGACGTCGCCGTTGACGACGAGGAACGGCTGATCATCGAGCACCGGCAAGGCATTGAGAATGCCACCACCGGTTTCCAGCGGTACCGGGCCTTCGTCGATGTAATGCAGCTTCAATCCCCAGCGGCTGCCATCGCCGAGCGCGGGTTCGAACTGATTGCCCAGCCACGAGGTGTTGATGACCACGTCATCGATACCAGCGGCCGCGAGGCGTTCCAGGTGCCACACGATCAGGGGCCTGCCACCGGCCACCAGCAGCGGCTTGGGCGTATGCAGCGTAAGCGGACGCATGCGCTCACCTTTGCCGGCGGAGAAGATGATGGCCTTCATGCGCGTTCGGCCATGGCGGGCTTGATGCGCTCCTGCAGCAGCTGCTGCAGGCCGGCCAGTTCGGGGTGGCGTGGCAGCACTTCGTCCAGGTACTGGATGAAGCGCGGGGCGTCGGCGAAGTAGTGACCCTTGCCATCGCGATCACGCAGGCGCACGAAGATGCCGAGGATTTTCAGATGCCGCTGGATGCCCATCCAGTCGGCGTCGCGCAGGAACTGCGGCCAGGGGCGCACGGGTAAGCCGGCGGCCAGCGCCTTGGCGTGGTAACGGGCGAGCCAGACTTCCACCCGCTCCAGTGGCCAGCTCAGGAAGGCGTCCTTGAACAGACTGACCGGGTCGTAGGCGATGGGGCCGCGTACCAGGTCCTGGAAGTCGAGGACGGCCGGTCCGTCTTCCACGGGCATCAGGTTGCGCGGCATGAAGTCGCGGTGCGTGAGCACCTGGGGTTGCTGCAGGGCGTTGTCCATCAGCCGGCGCTGGGCCAGCTGCAGGGCCTCGACTTCGCCGCAGTCGAGCTGCAGGCCGAGATGGCGCTGCAGGAACCATTCGTCGAACAGTCCGGCATCACGCTGCAGCAGGGCTTCGCCGAACACACCGAAGTCGTCCGGTACCGGAATGGCTTGTAGACGGATCAGTTGCTCGAAGGCCGCGTCGAACCACGCATCCGCGTTTTCGTCGGTGATCGCGCCGGCGAGGGTGGGGCCGCCGAGATCTTCCAGCAGCAGGAAGCCCTGCGCTTCGTCGCGGGCGAGTACCTGCGGCACGCGCACGCCGTGTGGTTCCAGCAGGTCGTGCATGCGCAGCCACGGGCGTACGTCTTCCAGCCCGGGCGGGGAGTCCATGACGATATGGCTGCCGCGCGCGCTGGTGGCACGCCAGTAGCTGCGGAAGCCGGCATCGACCGAGGCGCGGTCAAGCTGGGTGGTGTCATCGGCCAGCGCGGTGCGGGCCCAGTGCAGCCGCAGCGCGGTGCGCTGCGGGTCGGAAGCGGGATCGTTCATGGAAGAGTGCGTAATGAAAGGGTCAGCGCTTGCCGCCGCTGAAGAGGCGCAGTATCGCCAACACTGCAATGGCACCGAGCGTGGCACCAATGAAGCCGGCCGGTTCGCCTGGCGCGTACCAGCCCATGTACTGACCGAACCAGCCGGCGACCAGTGCACCGACGATGCCCAGCACGATGGTCAGCAGGCACCCCATGCGGTTGTTGCCGGGCATGAAGAAGCGTCCGAACAGGCCGACGAAGAAACCGACCAGAATGATGTAAAGCCAGCTGGTGCTGCCGAACAGACCGTCCATCGTGGGATTTCCTGCGGAAGATGGACGCAGCCTATCAAAAGGCCGCGTCCATCCGCGTGCGCTCCCGTAGAGCCGGGCTTGCCCGGCTGTCCGTAGTGCCCGTAGAGCCGGGCTTGCCCGGCTGTCCATAGTGCCCGTAGAGCCGGGCTTGCCCGGCTGTCCGTAGTGCCCGTAGAGCCGGGCCTGCCCGGCTGTCCATAGTGCCCGTAGAGCCGGGCTTGCCCGGCTGTCCTTCAACGCTCAGCAGCAACCATGCCCGCCATGACGGGTACCGCTGTCAGCCGCCACCGGCGAACCGCTGGTTTCGCCGCGCAGGCTGGCCGCGTGATGCTCGCTGATCACCTTCGACACGCAGGCGGTGACCCGCTTGCCCATCGGAATGTGCAGGAACTCGTTCGGGCCGTGTGCGTTGGAATGCGGGCCGAGCACGCCGGTGATCATGAACTGCGCGCCGGGGAACTTCTCGCCCAGCATGCCCATGAACGGAATCGAGCCGCCTTCGCCCATGTACATGGCCGGCTTGCCGAAGAAGGTCTGGCTGGCGTCATCGATGGCCTGGGTCAGCCACGGGGCCATCGCCGGCGCGTTCCAGCCGGAGGAGGCCTTTTCCAGGTCCAGCTTCACTTCCGCACCATTCGGCGGGTCACGCAGCAGGGCCTGCTTGAGCAGTTCGCCACAGGCCTTGCCGTCAGCGGTCGGCGGCAGGCGCAGCGACAGCTTCACCGCGGTATGCGGGCGCAGCACGTTGCCGGCCGAAGCCAGCGGCGGCATGCCGTCCACACCGGTCACCGACAGCGCCGGACGCCAGGTGCGGTTGAGCACCAGCTCGGACAGGTCGTCGGCCATCGGCTTGAGGCCGTCCACCAGCGGGAACTTGTCGAAGATGGCGGTATCCACCACTTCAGCCGCACGCTTGGCCTGGTCCAGGCGCTCAGCCGGGATCTCCACGTGCATGCCGTCGATCAGGATGCGCCCGGTGTTTTCGTCTTCAATGCGCGACAGCAGCTGGCGCAGCAGACGGAAGCTGGAGGGCACCACGCCGGAGGCATCACCGGAGTGCACGCCTTCGTTGAGCACCTTCACCGAGAAGTTGCCGCCGGTCAGGCCGCGCAGCGAGGTGGTGCACCACAGCTGGTCATAGTTGGCGCAGCCCGAGTCCAGGCACACCACCAGCGACGGCTTGCCGATGCGGTCGGCCAGGTGGTCCACGTACGCCGGCAGGTCGTAGCTGCCCGATTCCTCGCAGGCTTCGATCAGCACCACGCAGCGTGCGTGCGGCAGCCCCTGTTCCTGCAGCGCCAGCACGGCGGCCAGCGAACCGAAGATGGCATAGCCGTCATCCGCGCCGCCGCGACCGTACAGCTTGTCGCCACGCAGCACCGGTACCCACGGGCCGAGGTCGTCGTCCCAGCCGGTCATTTCCGGCTGCTTGTCCAGATGGCCGTACAGCAGAATGGTGTCATCGCCGGTTTCCGGACCGGTGGCCGGAATTTCCAGCAGGATCAGCGGGGTACGGCCTTCCAGACGCACCACTTCCACCTGCAGCCCCGGCAGCTTCTGGGCCTTGGCCCAGTTCTCCATCAGGGTCACCGCCTGTTCCATGTAGCCATTGGCCACCCAATTGGCGTCGAACATCGGCGATTTGTTGGGAATGCGGATGTATTCGACCAATTGGGGGACGATCTCGTTGTCCCACTTGTCACTGACGTATTGGCCGAGTTTGGCGCTGTCCATCTGAAGCTCCGAATGCTTGGGTCTAGTCCCGACATTCTACGCCTGCCGCCCGTGTAGGAATTTTCCTACACCACATCGGGTATTTGGCCGGCTGTGTGAAGGCGATGTGGACGATAGGATGCCTGCATGTGGCGGGGCACACTCGCAGCACCGACGGGATAAGCCGGTCGTTGCCGGTGCCGGGCCACAGGGAGCTACACGGTGGGGCTTTGGAAGTCGTGTAACGCACTCGTGCTGGGGCTGTTGTTGAGCGGGGCTGCCTGGACGGCAGAACGGATCAACATCAATACCGCCGATGCGATGGCGCTGGAACAGGGACTGACGAACGTGGGGCCGGTAAAGGCCCAGGCGATCGTCACATACCGGCGCCAACACGGACCCTTCCTGCGGGTCGAGGATCTGACCCGGGTGAAGGGGATAGGGACAGCAACAGTCGAACGGAACCGACAGCGGATGACGGTGGGCACCAGGCAGGCACCCACAGCGGCACCGTCCAGGCAGGACGTGCCGGCACCCGTGCCAAGGCGCTGACGTAGGGGATCACAAGGGGATTTGGTCGCGACAGGCAGGAGGCCCGTCAACGGTGGCTGCGGCAGGACGCCGCAATCGCCCCGACAGCCGCAGGGATGAGGCCCGCACGGACGCTGCGGCAGGGATTGGCGCGGTTCCACCGGGAAGGTGGTTCCAGACCCGGGAAGGGTTATTGGCGGATATACGGCCGAGTGCAGGGAGCATGGCCGGCACCCATTCTGGGCAGGATGCACAGGGGGAAGGCGGGAAGCCGACACGGATGTACCTGATTGCCCGGCCTACACAGGATGTGTGGCCGGGCAATTTTGTTTGGTTCAACTTCGGTCGGGCTAAACGTCGGTCGGGCTAAACGTCGGTGGTGGTACGCCAGCCGCGCGATTGCGTCTTCGGACGCTTGTGCCGCGCTGTGCGCGGGTACCACGCAGGGCGTGGTACCTGCAGAACTGCTACGTGCGCAGGACGATTGCGCTGTTCGCCGGGCGCTTGCCCGGCGTGGCTTCGGATGCATGCGGGGGACCCTCGTGCTAGCTTGGCGGCAGCCCTCAAGGATCGAACACATGCTTGCACGCCGTAGATTCCTCAACGTATCCGTGGGATTGTTCGCCTCTGCGGCGGTGCCGGCCTGGGCGGATGCACCTTCTGCGCCGGATGCTCCGCGCGGTCCCACCGATCTCAAGCCCGGTGAGTTCCTCTGGCATCCGGAAATCTCCCCGTCCGGCCCGATCGTGCTGGTGGTCAGCCTTGATGAGCAGCGCGCCTACGTGTACCGCAATGGCATCGCCATCGGCCTGAGCACCATCAGCTCGGGCAAACCCGGGCACGAAACCCCGACCGGGGTGTTCACCATTCTGCAGAAGGACAAGGACCACAAGTCCAACCTCTACAACAGCGCGCCGATGCCCTACATGCAGCGGCTGACCTGGGACGGCATCGCCCTGCATGGCGGCAACCTGCCCGGTCATCCGGCGTCGCATGGCTGCGTGCGGCTGCCGCAGGCGTTCGCGCAGAAGCTGTTCGGTGAAACCAAGCGCGGCGACACCGTGGTGGTGGCCGACGCCAAGAGCGCGCCGATGAGCCTGGCGTACCCGGCGGTGCTGGCACCGGTGAACAGCATCGGCAAGCCGTTGCCGGAAACCACCGACGCGCCTGACCACTATTGGAATGACGCGGCCGCGCCGAGCGGGCAGGTCGGCATTCTGGTCAGCCTGCACGACCAGCGCCTGTATGTGCTGCGCGACGGCGTGCTGATTGGCGAATCGCGGCTACAGGCCAAGGCGTTGCCTGCGTTCGAGGGCACCACGCTGTTCGTGATGCAGCAGGGCTTCGCGGAAACGCCCAGCCCGCTGGATGCCACCCAGAAACTGCATCGCTGGACCGCCTATCCGTTGCTGGGTCAAAGCGCCGGCAACGCCAGCCCGGACCTGCTGGCTACGCCCAGCCTGCCGATGGCGCTGCCGCCAGCGTTCGCCGAGCAGTTGTACAAGGCGCTGGTGCCCGGCACCACGCTGCTGGTGACCAGCCTGCCGGCGGTGCGCCCGGTGGCGGATGAACAGAACCTGCAGCCGGTGTTGGAATCGGACGCGGGCGCGCCCACCTTGTAGGGATGTCTTTGCGCCTGCTGACGCCGTTGTTATTGTCTGGACTGGCACTTGCTGGTCCGGCTGCCGCCGAATCCGGTAGCGCCGGCCGTTGGCCGGCCCAAGACGCGCCGAACGCCGGACAGAAAGCCGGGCAGAGCCCGGCTCTACTGGCTGAGGCGCTTGCCCGGGCCGCCCCTGCGGCCGATCGCAAGGTGCTGCAGTTGGCGACCTCGGCGCTGCAGTGCGCCCTGCGCCAGCCCAATTCCGCGGTCGATCCCACCCGACTGGCGGTGATCGACTACTCACGCCCCTCCACCGAACAGCGCCTGTGGGTATTTGATGTCACCCAGCAGAAGCTGCTGTACCAGGAGTGGGTGGCGCATGGGCGCAACAGCGGCAGCAACCGCACCGAGCGTTTCTCCAACCGCGACGGCAGTTTCATGTCCAGCCTCGGCGGCTTCACCGCCCGCGAAACCTACATGGGCGGCAACGGTTACTCACTGCGCCTGGACGGGCTGGAACCGGGCTTCAATGACAACGCGCGCGACCGCGCGATCGTCATGCATGGCGCGCCTTATGTGAATCCCTCGGTCGCGCAGCTGCAGGGCCGGCTCGGCCGCAGCCTGGGCTGCCCGGCCGTGCGTCTGACCGTGGCCAAACCGTTGATCAACAGCCTGCGGGGCGGTGCGTTCGTGTTTGCCTACTACCCGGACAAGGAGTGGCTGGAGCATTCGCGTCTGCTGGCTCCTGATTGCGGCGGTCGCCCCGGTTGAGTGGGTGCTGCGGCACAATGGCCGCATGAGCGAATCTTCCGTGCTGGGCGCGAGCACCCGCGTCATTCCGTCCTTTGAATACCGCCGCGAGCGCTGGCGCAACGGCCTGGGCTGGACCCGGGAGATCCTGCGCGTGCCCGACAGCGACGACTGGCAGCTGCGACTGTCGATTGCCGAGATCGAACAGGACGCGGCGTTTTCCGCGTTCCCGGGAGTAGAGCGCGAACTGGTGCTGCTGCGCGGGGAGGGAGTGCGGCTGCGGTTTGCCGATGGGCGTGTGCATACCTTGTTGCCGCCGCATGATCGCTTGCGATTTGCCGGTGAGGAGGCCATTACCGGCGAGTTGATCGATGGGGTGACCCACGATTTCAACCTGATGTGGAAGCGCGATGCGCTGCGTGCGGAGCTGCTGCATCGACCGCTGGTGGGCAGCATGTTCTTTTTCACCGAGCCGGGGACGGCGTGGGCGGTGCATCTGCTGGCCGGGCAGGCGGAGTTTGAAGGCGAGCCGGGGTTGCCGCCGATGGCGGCGGGTGACACAGCGTGGTTGGCAGCGGGGGAGCGTCGGCGTTATGCGTTGAGTGGGGGCGGGGAGCTGTTGGCGATCCGCATGCAGGCGTAGAGCGGGGCTTGCCCCGCTGCCGGGATGTCGGTTTGCCGGGCAAGCCCGGCACTTGTAGAGCGGGGCTTGCCCCGCTGCCGGGATGTCGGTTTGCCGGGCAAGCCCGGCACTACTAGTAGACGT
>JBCNQC010000016.1:0-66725 GCA_039592995.1 Stenotrophomonas sp.
CGCGCAGTGTCGGGGATCCACGCAGTGCAGCCGGGCAAGCCCGGCTCTACGGGGTGCGCTCACCTTCGCGCAGCGTCAGTACCTGCACGCCATCAGCGGTCACTAGCACCGTGTGCTCGAACTGTGCAGAGAGCTTTCCGTCGCGCGTGGTCACGGTCCAGCCATCCTCGCTCTGATCGATGGCCGCGCGGCCCTGGTTGATCATCGGCTCGATGGTGAAGGTCATGCCCTCTTCCAGCTCCAGCCCGGCACCGCGCTTGCCGTAATGCAGCACCTGCGGCTCTTCATGCATTTCCCGACCAATGCCGTGGCCGCAGAACTCCTTGACCACGCTGTAACCGTGCGCCTTGGCGTGCTGCTGGATGGCAAAGCCGATATCACCCAGCGTTGCGCCGGGGCGCACCGCCTCGATGCCTTTCCACATCGCCTCACGCGTAACCCGCACCAAACCCTTGGCGGCGTAGTCCACCTCGCCTATCAGGTAGGTTTTGCTGGAATCGGCGATGAAGCCGTTCTTCTCCAGGGTGATATCCAGATTGACGATACTGCCGGCGCGAAGGATATCGTCGGCCGAGGGCACGCCGTGGCAGACCACCGTGTCGATGGAGGCGTTGAGGACGTACTCGAACCCGTACTGGCCCTTGCTGGCCGGGCGGGCCTGCAGTTCGTCGACGATGAAACGCTCCACCCAGTCGTTGACCTGCAGGGTGGACATGCCTTCCAGCTGCAGTTTGTCCAGCGCTTCAAACACGCGCGCCAGCAGTCGGCCGGATTCGGCCATCAGGCGGCGTTCTTCGGGGGTCTTGATCATGCCTCGGCCACCCTCAGCGCGCCAGGGTCGACCCCGGCGGCGCGCAGTTCGCGACAGACAATCTCCTGGTAGCTCAGGCCGGGATTCATCTCGCAGAGCATGCCAACCTTGATCCAGAAGCCCGCCTGGGCGTTGATGGAACGGCCGGAAACGGCGCTGGCGCGGCGCAGGTTGTCGTGCAGCTGGTCGTCGATGTTGACGATGCCCATCGGGGCTCCGGTGTATATGAAACGTATATGGTACGCATATGACCGGGTAGAGTCGACCCCCGGTCGACTGCACGCACCCTGCCAACGTTCGATATCGGCATGACAATCGAACGAATGGCACGCGGCACCGGTTCCGCGCGCCATCCGCCGTGGCCGTCAGTCGACGGCAACCGGTCGCAGAATCAGGCAATCCTTACCAAACTCAATGTCGAACTCGGTCCCCACCTCAAACCCAACACGGGTCAGCCACATGCCGCGCAGCTTTATCATCGGGATGGTCTTGCTGCCCAGGTTCTTCTTGCCGCTGGGGTCGTTGAGCGCCTTGACGCGCAGGCTGTCCGGCTTGAACCAGTAGAAGGTGCCGCGCTTGTCGTCGTTGCTGTTGTTGTTGCTGCCGTCGTTGGAACTGCTCATGTATCAACTCCTGGTGAGTTCTCCCTCGCCGGAGTGGCGAGGGAGTCGGGAGGTTGATAACCGTGCGAATAACAGAAAGAACGGCGTGACGCTTTCCCCGGGGGTGTTGTATTGCGCCACCCTCCCGACGTTGAACGTCCAACTACTTCTGTTATTGCGCGGAGTTATCAAGCTCCTTGACCCCACCGTGCGCGATACATCACGCGAAGTGAAATGGCATAAGCGACAGGGTAATTGAGCGCTGTCGGTTTACGCCACACGGGTGGCGCGAATGGACCGGAATGATCGAAATCTGATGCCGTTCTGGTAAACCCGGTCACAGTTTTTATGACGCGGTGCGCCATGCGGAGATGACGGGACTTGACTTGACCCGTGGCGCGAATGACCACGAATTGCGGGGCGGCACGGGGCAACCTGAGATGCCGCTTCGGTAGAGTCGACCGCTGGTCGACTGCACGGAACCGATCAAGGTTCGATATCGACATGACCATCGAACGGTAATGCGCGTTCCCATTATGGACACGGCCTTCGCCGCGCCGATCACCGTTATCGGCGGTCGACTGTCGTGCGACCCTACCCAGCTCTGCAACTCCGCCATCGTCGGCGGCGCGCTCAGCCCATCGGATCCATATCTGCCAGGTCAGAACGACCCACAACCGTTTTCTGGACAGACACAGGCTCAGGGTCGGACAGTCCTTGGAAGGCGTCTCCCAGGTTGATCTCGCCGAGGTTGTACGTGCGCCGATTGCGCAGCATCCGTACTCCTTCCTGCCAAGCCAACAACATCCGCTTGCCAATCTCGGCGAATCCAGGATGCTGGTCGATTGCTTCCCGCACAGCCGGCGCGACCTCTGCGATGGCTTGGCCAATCTGCTCGACAATGGCCGCCTGTTCGCGTGGGGCGACACCAAATACCGAGGCGATCGAGGTTTGCAGCGTTCTGCCCGGGTCCCACGTCCTGCGTCCAGCCAGACTGATCCCAGGCGGATTGTTGGCGTACTGTGCGTATGCTGCCGTGGTGAGCATGTCGTACACCGGAGTGACCTCAACATCGCGCCGACTGGTGTAGCGAAGCGCAACATTCTTGGCGTGGCAATCGGCATTGCGCAGCGCGTACGTCAGAAGAACTATTGTCGCAAGGTGCCGGAGTGCTGTGGGTCGGCCTGCTGTGGGAACATGATCACGTACAGCTCTGGCAATGCGCTCCCAGGTCGTTTCGTATTTGTTTGCAGGCCGCAAGCCAAGTAGTGCACAGAAGTCCTCCATGCCCCACTTGGGCTGGCCCTCGGCATCCACATCGAATCGATCCACTACCAACGCCTGACCATCGCGCGATATCTGCGTCGTCGCGGTAGGCAGTACCTTGGCGGCCACCTGCATGGACAGATGTTCATTGAGCGATACAAACGGCAGATGCGGGGACGAGCCCTTGATGATGTGCCGGTGGGTGAACAACGTTCCCTTCTTGTGCTTTCCGAGACTGCTCAGCGCTTCTGTGTCCAGGAATTTGGGCACTACGCCAGAAACACCACTGGCGGCGTGCTCGCGGACCAGTAGTGCGAACGCTTCTGCGGAATTATCCCCTTGCAGCAAAGACTCGACATCAACCGGCTTGGCGGGTTCATCCAACGCTGCTCCGGGCGGTGCGACCTGGATGCGTCCAATCATGTTCCTGCCCACCACCGCCAGGAGGTTTGTAGGGCTGCCACCGATGTGGGGACCGAACTGCTCCTGTAGTACCTGCAGCAGGTAACCTTCGGGCAGGTTCATCTGGAAAACCGGGTGAAGCTGGTCATCCCAGTCCCACGGCTCCCGCCGAACGGGCATGGTCAACGAGACGAAATCATCCTCGGGGACGTCCTGCACGTAGCTGAGACGGCTTGAGAAGTTGTCCAGATCCTCCAGCGAGGCGACCTCGCGCCCATGCACGTAGACGGACAGTTTCATCGCCGCGGGGTCCTATGCTCTGTCCGCAGCTCATCCAGATTGCCGGAAGACCCTTCTTCCTTGAACTCAAGTTCCATTCCCAGGGTCGAGAGCACGGCGAGCAACTTTCGCGCCCCGAACTCGGACACTCTGCCAAGCTCGAAACGAGACAGCGTGTCGGACGAAACACCCGCCTGAGCGGCCACTTCTGCCTGCGTCCTGCGCATGCTTTTTCGGCGGCGTGCGACTGCCAGCCCCAGTTCGGAAAGTGTTTGCATTAGACGTATATCCCTAATTTGGGGCAACCGGTCCCATTTTTAGATATATACGTCTAATTTGCAAGCTACCTCCGATCACGTACTTGGCCTTCGCCGCGCCGATCACCGTTATCGGCGGTCGACTGTCGTGCGACCCTACCAATCCCTTTCCCTTCCAGTTGATCCAGTTCCGCTACTACGCCCCTCACGTCCACGCGGGATCAGCAGTGAAATCAATCGTCAGCCAGAAATCACTCCCCCGCGCATCCAGCCGCTCGGCAATCTCGTCCCGCAAGGCATCCACATTGCCGATGCTGCCAATCACCGTATCCGGGTGGGTCAGGATATGGATCTCCACAAACCGCATCCGCCCCATCTTGGCCACATGGCTGGTGAAGTCCAGATAGCCATGCTCAGCCACGAACGCGGTCATCACGGCCTGCACCCGCGCATCCAGCGTATCCGGCGCGACCTGCAGCACTTCGCGCATCGCCCGCCATGCACCACGCAACGGCACCGGCAGCACCGCGACGCTGATCGCGGCCAGCACCAGCGGGTCCAGGTAAGGAATCCAGTGTGCATGCTCGCCATCGCGCAGCAGCAGCGCAATCGCGAATGCCAGTACCACGGCCAGGCTCATCAGGCCGCTCAGCAGCCAAGCGCGCACATCCAGCCATAGCAGTCCGGACTGCAGCCGCTGGGCATATACCCGAACAATCGCGGCCATGGCCAGATTGCTCACACACAGCAACGAGGCCCACGCCAACGCGGGCCCGGCCTTCACGGTATGCCCGCCGGTGGTCAGACCAATAACGGAGTTGGCCAGCGCATAGATACAGGCCAAGGCCAGAATCGCCCCGCCCAGCGCCTCCACCATCGGCTCCAGGTGCCAGTAGCCATACTGGAAGCGCGGGCTCTCTTCCCGCGCCACCAGCCGCAGCACGGCCAGCGCCACCAGGGTCAGCGCCACGTCGACAAGACTGTAGACACCATCGAACAGAATCGCCTGCGACCCCACCAGCAGGCCGCCGACGAAGCCGGTGGCGCTGACCGCCACTGTGACCCCGATTGAAAACTTCAGAACCCGCTGCTCGCGTGCTGTATCCATCGCCCGCCAAAGGTCCTGTGCGTGCGCTCAGACCTTCAGCACCTCCACCTTGTAGCTCGGCGCGTCGCCGCTACGGTCGATGATAAGCCCGTGCACGTCCGACTCGAAACCCGGGAAGCGCGCGTTCTGCTCGCGGGCAATGCGCAGCGACTGGATGATGGGCTCGTCGGACGACCCGAACCGCTCACCCGGCATGATGGTGGGAATGCCCGGTGGATATGGCACCAGCATGGTGCCGGCAATGCGCCCGCTCAGCGCCTCGATGTCGACCCGCTCGATCTCGCCGCGCACCAGATGATCGTAGGCCTTTGCCGGGGTCATCACCGGCGTGGGCAGGTCCACGTACATCTCGCGCATGACCTTGGCGACCGCGAACTCGCGGTTGAAGTCATGCAGGGCCTGGCAGAGGTCGCGCAGCCCCCAGCCGTCGTAGATGGCCCCATAGTCGGCAGCCAGATCCGGCAGCGCCCGGCTCAGCGGCGCATTGTGGTCATACAGCTCCTTGAACGCCATCAGCTCAGTCACCAGGGTGCTCCACTTGCCCTTGGTGATGCCCATCGAGAACAGGAACAGCACCGAGTACAGATTGGTCTTCTCCACGGTGATGCCACGCGTCCACAGGAACTTGCTGAGCACGGCGGCGGGGATGCCATGCTCGGCCACCTCGCCACTGATCGACAGCCCCGGGGTCAACAACGTGACCTTGATTGGGTCGATCAGCACGTAGTCTTCCACCAACCCGTCAAAGCCGTGCCAGTACGCATCCGGCTGCAGATACCATTCCTCGCGCTTGGCCACCAGCGGGGCCGGCGCATCGCCCTTGGCGAGCGATCGCTCCAGCTTGTCCGGCTGCCAGACACTGAACCACCAGTCATCGCGCCCCAGATCATCGCGCACATGCAGCATGGCACGGCGGAAGGCAATGGCCTCATCGTGCATTTCCTGCACCAGTGATTCCCCGGCCGCCCCTTCCATCATCTTCGAGGCCACGTCGCAGGCAGCAATCACCCCGTAATGCGGGCTGGTGGTGGTGTGCATCATGAACGCTTCGTTGAAGCGCTCGGCATCCAGTTCACGGGTGGCGGCATTGCGCACGTGGATCATCGACGCCTGCGAGAACGCCGCCAGCAGTTTGTGCGTGGAATGGGTGGTGAAGATGATCGCATCCTGCTCGCGCGCCTTGCCCTTGGCCATGCCGTAATGGTTCTCGTAGAACGGATGGAAGGCTGCATAGGCATACCACGCCTCATCGAAGTGCAGGAAGTCCACCGCGCTGCCGATCTCGTCGGCAATCTTCTCGGCGTTGTAGCACAGCCCGTCGTAGGTGGAGTTGGTGACCACCGCAATGCGCGGTTTGGAGCCGGCCTGGAACGCCTGGCTGGCCAGGGGATTGGCGGCAATCGCCTGCAGAAGTGCCTCAGGGGTGAACTGATCCAGGCTGATCGGCCCGATGATGCCGTGCGCGTTGCGGCTGGGGGTGAAGTACACCGGCACGCCGCCGGTCATGATCAGCGCATGCAGCAGCGACTTGTGACAGTTGCGGTCGACGAACACCACGTCACCCCGCCCCACGGTGCCGTGCCAGACGATCTTGTTGGCGGTGGAGGTGCCGTTGGTGACGAAGAAAGTGTGGTCCGCGCCAAAGTTGCGTGCGGCCTCGTTCTCGGCCTCCTTGATCGGGCCGCTGTGATCGAGCAGCGAGCCCAGCTCGGGCACCGAGATGGAAAGATCGCTGCGCAGGGTGTTCTCGCCATAGAACTGGTGGAACGCGCGCCCCACGGGTGACTTGGTGAAGGCCACGCCACCGGCATGCCCCGGCGTATGCCAGGAGTAGTTGGACTCGGCCGCGTGATGGATCAGCGCCTTGAAGAACGGCGGCAGCAGGGTGTGCATGTAGTCTTCCGCCGCGCGCATCACCTGGCGGGCAATGAAGCTCTTGGTGTCCTCGAACAGGAAGATGTAGCCGTGTACGTATTTGAGCAGCTTGCTCGGCACCTTCTCGATGGTGCGGCGTTCTCCGTACAGGAACACCGGCAGCCCGCTCCGGCGCGCGCTCTGCTCACGCAGGAACGCGAGCAGGCGCTGGAACTCGGTGGGCTCGTCTTCGGTGCCGTCAATCGAGATCAGCACCGCCGAAGCGGCCACGTAGGTGCGCGCCCCGGCCTGCGCATCGGCCAGGGTCAGGCCGCACAGCACCCGCTGCTCGTTCCTGCGCAGCTCTTCCACCAGCGCGCGGATCAGAATGCCACCAATGCGCGGCGACTCGTAGTCGGCATCGATGACGATGACCGGGTAGTCCAAAGATTTGAAGTACACAGCATTTCTCCTGGGGGCAGACTCACGAAGCCTTCGAAGCATCCAGCGGCGGCAACTGGCCGCGCAGGCGGCGACGCTCCTCGCTGAAGAACGGGTAGAACACGGTGATGAACAGCACGAACAGGAACGCGTACTGCACGATGCTGCCGGACGAACCGAAGATCGCCCACAGGCAGTACACGACCGTGATGCTGGTCAGGAACCAGAACGCGCCGATATGCACCAGCGTGTGCGAACGCTCCACCACGAAGTAGCAGGCTACGCAGGAGTAGATGTAAGGCAGCAGGGTCAACACCACCGCTGCCGACGTGATCACATCGAACTGGGCCGACGCGGTTTCCGAGGTGGAGGTGACCAGCACGGCAATGGTCATCAGCACCGCCACGATCAGCACGCCCTTCACCGGCACATCGTCCTTGTTGGTCTTGCTGAAGATGCTGGGGAACAGGCCGTCATCCGAGGCGGCCTTGGCACTCTGCGCGGTCAGCAGGATCCAGCCGCCGAGCGAACCCGCCGCACCGACGAAGGCGCACAGGCTGACCAGTGCCCCACCCCACCCGCCTACCGCGTTGGCGGCGGCCAGCGCGAACGGTGCATCGGAGGTCTGCAACTCCCCATTCGGCACCATGCCCATGATCACCGACGAACTGGCGATGTAGGCGATGGCGGCCAGGAATACGCCCGCCAGTGTCGCGCGCGCGACGTTCTTTTCCGGGTTCTCCACCACACCGGCGGTGACCGAGGCCGACTCCACGCCAATGAACGCCCACAGGGTCAGTGCAGCGGCGCTGGAGATGGCACCGAAGTTGGATTCGCCGGACACGTTGTACGCGCCCTTGAAAATGGCCGGATCAAAGAAGAACCAGCCGAAGATGGCGATGCCGAGAATCGGCACCAGCGCGAAGCTGGTGGTCACCGTCTGCACGCGGCTGACGAAGGCCGGGCCGATCACGTTGGCGAAGCTGAGCACCCAGACCAGCGCCAGCACCGCGATGCAGCGTGGGATGGGTTGGGAAAGAATCGGGAAGAAGTAGCTGAAGTAGCCCACCGCCGCGATTGGAATGGCGACATTGCCGATCCAGTTGGCGAACCAGTAGATGGTGTTGGTCTGGAAACCCATGTACGGCCCGAACCAGTCCCGCGCATAGGCGTACGGACCACCGGCCTTGGGGGCCAGCTTGCCCAGCTTGGCAAATACGAAGGCCAGCAGCAGCGCGCCCGCCGTGGTGATCAACCAGCCCCAGATCGACGCGGTGCCGATCTTGGCCAGGCTGGACGGCAGCAGAAACACCCCCGACCCCATCATGTTGCCGGCCACCAGGAAGGTGGCTCCGACCACTCCGATCTTCTTGCCCTGCGCCATGACGCTTCTCCTCGGCCGCTACTTGATGAAGTTGTATTGAAGGCTGCCCTGCAGCCGCATAGTGTCGGCGCGTTGGCCGTCCTGTTGTTCCAGCTGCCCGTACAGCAGCTCCATGCCCATGGTCCAGGACGGGGCCGGACTCCAGATCAGGTTCAGCACCCCGTAGCGACTCTGCCGGAACGCATCGGCGGCGAGCGCGTCGTCACGACCGAGAGTGAGCTGGCCCAGCACCAGATTTGAACGCCACATCGGTGACCAGTAATGGGTATAGCCGACGAAGCCACCGGCCAGCGACAGCATGCGCAGCCGGCCATCCAGCGCGATCGCAGCATCCAGGCCGGATCCGGAGAGATCGGCGGTATAGCGGCTCAGTCCCTTGCCACCGAGCACACCGAACAACAGCAGGTCCTGCTCACCGACACCGGCCGAGCCACTCAACTGCACGCCGCCACCGAGCTTTCGCTCATCACGGTCGATGCCGTCGTAGCCGATGCTGCGCCCCACCGCACCCAGTTGCAGATGGCCCCAATCGCGCTCCATGCGTGCGGTCACGGTCAGATCAGGCATGCGGCTCTCCGCACGGGTGTCGTCGGTGGTGCCAGCCAGTTCGCTGTCCGGATCTTCCGCCGCAACGGTCAGCGTGTTGCCCTTGCCCATCGCAAAGCTGTGGTGGATGCCCGCGACCAGCAGATAGCCTGCACCGCCTGGCCCGGCGAAATCCAGGGTGTCGGGCAGGCTGTCGGCGTCCATGAAGCTGGAATAGCCATAACCCGCATAAGTGTTGCCCAACTGCCCGTAGGCATGGCGCAGGCGGAACTCATAACTGTCGCTGCTGCCGAAGAAGTCGTTCTCCAGATAGAAGCGCAGGTTGCCGCGCGTTGTCGGCCGCCTCGCCTCAAAACTGAAACGGGTCTGCTTGGCATGCAGGTTGAAGTTGCGCATGTCGCGGTGTTCACTGCCCACCGGAATGGTCGAGGTGATGAACTGGTCCTCGTCGCCACTGGCACGCGCGTCGACAATCGCATCCAGCTTGGCGTAGCCGCCGATGCGGATCATCGTGTCGGTGTTGGGGATGGAGAAGAAGCCTTTCAGCTCAGGGTCGGTGGGACCGGCTGCGCTTCCTGGACGGGAAGCGGCGCTGGAGGGATCACCCACTGAATCACGCGGCGGCAGAATGGCCTGGCCGGTTCCCGGCACCTGCGTGGCGCTGGCCAGGGTGCTGGAAGACGCGGGCGATGTTGCCGGGAGCGTCGCAGGCTGCGTTGCCGTGCCCTCCGCCTGCTCCAGCGCCTGCAGCCGCTGCTCCATGCTTTCCAGCGTTCGACGCAGGGTCTGGATGTCCTGGCGCAATGCCTGCGCCGAATCCTGTGCCTGTGTCGGCATCGCGGCCGCACAAAGCACGCACGTCACAACCCACACAGACAGGCGCATCGCATCCTCCGTGAACTGCAGTCAACACTGCCGGTCCACGTGAACGCATTCGCGCCCCGAGGTCAGACCGGCAACCCGGTACTGCAACGCAGGATTGTGATGCGCAACACACTACGTGACCGCGCACGCAGCGCACTCGCCCTCAGGCACCCGCGTGGGATTCCCTCCTCATCCCGGGTGATCTGCCGTTCGCCGGCGGCAGACCAGCGCCTTGAGTATCAAGGCACTGGTGAGCGCTTCGTGAAGTGACGATGAAACGCGGCGCGCGGCAATCAGCGCGGCCCCATCACCTTTTCCATGTCCTCGCCCTGCGGCATGCCACTCACGCGCTGCACCACACCCTGCGCGTCGCGGAACAGAATGCCGGGCGTGCCCTGGAAGCCGAGCTCCAGCATCAGGCGCTGGTTGGCATCAAGCTTGTTGGCCAACGCCGGGCTGATGCTGGCGGCCGGCTTGATGCCACCCTTGCTGAAACTGTGTTCGTTTTCCAGAAACACCGCGCTGGGGTTGGGCGCGCCCAGAATCGCCGCGGCCTTGGCCGGGCTGTCCTCACGGATCACACCGACCATCACGTGGCGCAGCTGCACCTTGCCGCTGTCTACCCACGGCCGCGCGGCCTGCCAGAAGTGATGGCAGTACGGGCAGTTGGCGTCGCTGAAGGTGTAGATCACCCTGGGCGCGTCGGCGCGGCCGTCGCGCACCCAGCTGCTGGCATCCAGCTTGCGCCAGATGGTGTCGGACATCGGCTTGGCCACCAGCCGGTCCAGTGCGGCCGCGCCCACGTCCTCGCCCTTTTCGTTGAACAAGGTGCCGAACAGCACATGCGACCCATCGGCGGTGACGTAGGCCGTGGCCGGCTGCTGCTCGCTGACGACGCCGGCAAAACCCCGCAGGCCGGCGGGTGCATCGAACTCGCCCAGCACCTTGAAGCCCTGCTTCTCAATGCCCTGCAATACCGCCGGGCGCGCCTTGGCGGCGGGGGCTGCCGGGCTGGACGCCGACTGTGCGTGGCTGGCAATGGGCAGCAGGGTCAGCGCGGCGGCCAACATGGACGCCCGCACGGACGGTTGTTTCAACAGCATGGCAACTCCTGGGATTGAACGCCTTGGCTCTGCGTACAGGGTAGTCGCAACCGCCAGGCCTGCCCACCACTCAGGCAACCGAGCGCATCGGTTCACTCTGCGTTTTGCCACTGCCACTGGTCGGGCGCGCGCGCTCGCGCCGTGCCGAGAAGATCTGCCGGCGATACCGCGCCGGGGTGACCCCCACAATGCGCAGGAACAGACGGCGGAACGCGCTCTGGTCGGAGTAACCGACCGTCCACGACACCTCATCGACGGCACCGCCGGCCTGCAGCAGCAGCTGGGCCTTGGCGATGCGCAACCGCTGGCAGTAAGCGATGGGGCGCATGCCGGTGGCCTTGAGGAAGCGACGCTGCAGCGTGCGCGGCTCCAGCCCGGAGGCCTCGCAGATGTCCTGCAGGGAAACGCCCCGCGCGGCGATGCTGTGCAGCCAGCGCTGGGCTTTGAGTATGCCGCGGTCGCCATGCGCGAAATTCGGGCTGAAGCGTTCCAGATCTTCCTGCACGGCCTTGGGAATGGTCAGCTGCAGCTGCTGGATGGCCGCGCTCATCACGCTCTGGCCGTAAATACGCGCCAGCAGGCGCAGGCTGAGGAACTTCCAGGCATCGTTGCCGGAGGAAGTCATCAGGTCGCCTTCATCGACCAGTGCACGCTCGCTGGGCAGCCAGCTGGGCACCATCTGTGCCAGCGGGGGACAACGGGTGAGTGCCGGCAGACTGACCGAGCGCCCGGTCAACAGCCCGGCCATCGCCAGCATCAAGCCCCCTTCCTCGCAGCCCGCCAGCATGCTGCCCGCATCATGGCTGTCGCGCAGCCAGCTGAGCATGCGTTCATCCGGGCGCGCCAACGGCCAGGTCGGCTCGTTCCCCGGCACCACGATTACCGACGGCACCGCGTCGCCGAACAGTTCCGCGCCGGCCACCCGCTGCATGCCGGTACCCCGTGTGGACAGGGTCCAGCGCGTGACCAGCATGCGCGCCCCCGGGCGGCGGCCCGCCGCGGCCGTCCGGTTGCAGCGCTGTGCCAGTTCCGAGAGGACCGGGGCGGCCTGACGGAGACTGCCGGGGTATTCCAGGACCCCGACTTCCATCAGGAGGGGCGAGGACTTCGAGGGGGACGAGGAGGAAGGGGGCGATGCATCCATGGGTCACGCTCCTGGAACGGCTGCGCTGGCGGGCTGTTTTGGCGAGGGCAAACCCTGTGGAAACAAGGATTTGCGGCGATTGAACGGAGCGTACGGACCACCCTCGGTGCCAGCTATGAAACTTGTTGCAAATCTGGTCCGGACACGACATTCCCGCCCTTCAGCCAACCCTTGACTCTTGACCAGACTCCAGGGTGCAGACTGTCCGCACGCCTCCTCCAGGACCGCCATGAACATCGGACAACTTGCACGCCAGGCCGGCGTGCCCATCGACACCGTGCGCTACTACGAGCGCCAGCACCTGCTGCCCACCGCACAGCGCAGCGCGGGCGGATACCGGGTCTTTTCCGACAACGACCTCACCCGGCTGCGCTTCATCCGCCGCGCCAAGGCGCTGGGTTTCACCCTGGAGGAGATCGGCGAACTGTTGGCATTGAGCGACCAGCGTCACCACGACATGGCCAGGGTCCGCGAAACCGCCGTGCACCGGCTGGACGACATCGCGCAGCGCATTGCCGAACTGCAGCGCATGCATGGCGCGTTGAAGCAGCTGGTGGATGCCTGCCCCGGGCACGGCGACAACCACGCCTGCCCGATCCTGGCGGCACTCACGGAGCCGCGCGCATGAGCGCCCATGGCAGCTGCTGCGGTCACAAGGGCCACCCCGCCCCGGCCGTGCCGAAGCGCCCGCCCCCGCCGGGCACGCTGTACACCTGCCCGATGGACCCGCAGATCGTGCAGGAGGGCCCCGGCACCTGCCCGATCTGCGGCATGGCGCTGGAGCCGATGATGCCCAGCCTGGATGACGCCGCGAATCCGGAGCTGACCGACTTCCGCCGTCGCTTCTGGTGGAGCCTGCCGCTGAGCGTGGCGGTGATGGCGCTGGCCATGCTGGCCATGACCCCTCTGCTGCATGGGTTCCCGCCCACGGCGAGGGTGTGGGTCGAGTTCGCCCTGGCCACCCCGGTGGTGTTGTGGGCGGGCTGGCCATTCCTGCAGCGCTGGGCGCAGTCGATCGCCAACCGCAGCCCGAACATGTGGACCCTGATCGGCACCGGCGTGATCGCGGCCTATGGCTACAGCGTGGTGGCGACGATTGCACCTGGCCTGTTTCCGCCCTCGTTCCAGCAGCACGGCCACGTCGGGGTGTACTTCGAGGCAGCCGCCGTCATCATTTCGCTCACCCTGCTTGGCCAGCTGATGGAACTGCGCGCCCGCGCGCAGACCTCGGCGGCAATCAAAGGGCTGCTGGGCCTGGCCCCGAAGACCGCGCGCGTGCTGCGCGACGATGGCCACGAAGAAGACGTTGAACTGGCGAACGTGCAGGCCGGCGATCGGCTGCGCGTACGTCCAGGCGAGAAAGTGCCGGTGGACGGCACGGTGCTGGAAGGCCGCTCCAGCGTGGATGAATCGATGCTGACAGGCGAACCGGTACCGCTCAGCAAGGCCCCTGGCGATACGGTGATTGGAGCAACCCTCAACAGCACCGGCAGTCTGGTGATCCGGGCCGAACGCGTGGGCGATGACAGCATGCTGGCGCAGATCGTCCAACTGGTGGCGCAGGCGCAGCGCTCGCGCGCGCCGATGCAGCGCATGGCCGACAGGGTCGCCTGGTGGTTCGTGCTGGCGGTGCTTGCCGTGGCGGCGTTGACCCTGTTCGGCTGGGGTCTGTTCGGCCCCGAGCCGTCGTGGACCCACGCGGTGCTGAGCGCGGTGGCCGTGCTGATCATCGCCTGCCCCTGTGCGCTGGGCCTGGCCACACCGATGACGATCATGGTCGCCACCGGCCGCGCCGCCCATCACGGCGTGCTGTTCCGCGATGCCGAAGCGATCGAGGCATTACGCAAGGTGGACACCTTGGTGGTGGACAAGACCGGCACGCTTACCGAGGGCCGGCCGGCGTTCCGCACGGTTCAGGCAACCGCCGCGTTCAACGACACCGACGTGCTGCGCTGGGCCGCCAGCCTTGACCAGGGCAGCGAGCATCCACTGGCTGCTGCCATCGTCGCCGAAGCCCGCACCCGTTCGATCGCGCTGGCCAGCGCGGACGACTTCGATTCGCTGACCGGCATGGGCGTGCAGGGTCGCATCGACGGCCGGCACCTGCTGGTCGGCAACACGACATTGATGCACGAACACGGCATTTCGCTGACCGCGCTGGACACCGACGCGCAGCAGCTGCGCGGCAGCGGAGCGAGCGTGATGTTTCTTGCCGTGGACGGAGCGTTGGCCGGCCTGCTCGCGGTGGCCGATCCGATCAAGGCGTCCACCGCCGAGGCCATCGCACAGCTGCGCGACGCCGGCCTGCACATCGTGATGGCCACCGGCGATGGCACGACCACCGCGAAGGCGGTCGCCTCGGCACTGGGCCTGGACGAGGTGAACGGCGAAATGCGCCCGGCCGACAAGGCGGAACTGATCCGCACGCTGCAGGCGCAGGGGCGCACGGTGGCAATGGCCGGCGACGGCATCAATGACGCACCGGCCCTGGCCAGCGCGAACGTGGGCATTGCGATGGGCAACGGCACCGACGTGGCCATGTCCAGCGCACAGGTGACACTGGTGAAGGGCGACCTGCGCGGCATCCTGCGCGCACGCCAGCTATCAGAGGCCAGCGTACGCAACATGCGCCAGAACCTCGGATTTGCCTTCCTTTACAACGGACTGGGCATTCCGGTGGCCGCCGGCGTGCTGTACCCGCTGGGCATTTCGCTGTCGCCGATGCTGGCCGCGCTGGCGATGAGCCTGAGTTCGGTGTCGGTGATCAGCAACGCTCTGCGGCTGCGCTTCCAGCGCCTGCCCGGCGCACAGACAGGGTCGTGATGGAAGTTCATGCGGAACATGAAGCAATGCGTGCAAATTTCGCTTGCCAAGCGAAATCGCCATCGCTATAGTTTCGCTCCTCACGACGTGGGGCCATAGCTCAGCTGGGAGAGCGCCTGCATGGCATGCAGGAGGTCAGCGGTTCGATCCCGCTTGGCTCCACCACTTCAATCATTAGGCCGATTGAAGGGTTGTGATCAAAATTCAAAGTTTCGCGCGTCCCCATCGTCTAGAGGCCTAGGACATCACCCTTTCACGGTGGCGACCGGGGTTCGAATCCCCGTGGGGACGCCAATAACACAACGAACCTCGGCCTGGCCGGGGTTTTTTGTTGCCGGTCTTGCAGCGCCATCGTGCGTGAAATTTTTCACTGCGATGTCACACAAAAGACTTGGCGAAAGCGGCATTCACGCGTAGAATTCCGCCTCCAGCATCGTGGGGCCATAGCTCAGCTGGGAGAGCGCCTGCATGGCATGCAGGAGGTCAGCGGTTCGATCCCGCTTGGCTCCACCACTTCGAACCTTAGGCCGTTCGAGGTTGCTGAAAAAATTTGATGAGTTACATGCGTCCCCATCGTCTAGAGGCCTAGGACATCACCCTTTCACGGTGGCGACCGGGGTTCGAATCCCCGTGGGGACGCCACTCATCACTGCTGCAAACCTGGCGTGCCAGGTGTTTCGTGGGGCCATAGCTCAGCTGGGAGAGCGCCTGCATGGCATGCAGGAGGTCAGCGGTTCGATCCCGCTTGGCTCCACCACTTCTTCAGACACAGGCCGTCTGCGGGAAGGAAAATTCAAAGTTTCGTGCGTCCCCATCGTCTAGAGGCCTAGGACATCACCCTTTCACGGTGGCGACCGGGGTTCGAATCCCCGTGGGGACGCCAATAACGCAACAGACCCCGGCAATGCCGGGGTTTTTTGTAGGGAATGTTTGCATTTCCTGAAAATGCCGATATGATAGGCGGCTCGCAGCATCACTGTGGGGCCATAGCTCAGCTGGGAGAGCGCCTGCATGGCATGCAGGAGGTCAGCGGTTCGATCCCGCTTGGCTCCACCACTTCAATCATCAGGCCGATTGGAAGTGGAGTGTCCAAATTGTCAAAGTTTCGTGCGTCCCCATCGTCTAGAGGCCTAGGACATCACCCTTTCACGGTGGCGACCGGGGTTCGAATCCCCGTGGGGACGCCAATAACACAACGAACCCCGGCTCTGCCGGGGTTTTTTGTTAGCCTGATCCGCATGTGCTATTCCGCCCAGATCCGCGCCGATTACACCAAGCTGGTCCGCGAGTACGGCGCGGTCATGTCGCTGGATGAATTCGCCCAGCTATACGCCCATGACGCCGGCAAGCAACGCCCCAAAACTCCGAAGGCCATGGATGACGGGTTTGCTGGCGCACGCACGCCTGCCGGCCAGGACATCGTGGCGAAGATCCAGCAGTGGCATGCCGAAGAGATGCAGACGCTGGATGAGGAGCTGAGGACACAGGGCGCGCGCCTGCAGGCGGCCAAGGACGTCCTCGCCCACCGGCCCACCCAGAAGGCACGCAACGAAGCCCGCATTGCCGGCAATCGCATCGAGCGTGCCCGCGCGCGGCTTGAGGATCTGCACCGCACCAGCCTGCTGCCGCGCGACAGCCGCATCTTTCCGGGCGTGTACGCGCCGGTGATCGTGTCCGAACAGGGACAGCGGGTGATCAAGCCGATGCGCTACCAGTGCCGCCTGGCCGGCAAGCCCGCGCGCAACGATGCCTTGTATCCGGGCACCTACAACGCCCGCCGCGACAGTCTGGAGGCTTACTGGAAAAACGCCTTCGGCCACACCCATGGCGTGGTGGTGGTGCAGTCGTTCTATGAGCACGTGCCCAGGCACGCCATGGAGCATCGATCACTGCACGCCGGCGAGAAGGCGGAGAATGTGGTGCTGGAGTTCAGATCCCAACCGCCGCGCGACCTGTTGATCGCGTGCCTGTGGTCCGAATGGGAGGGCCCCGAGGGCCGGCTGCTTTCGTTTGCCGCGATCAGCGACGAACCACCTGCAGAAGTGGCGGCCGCCGGGCATGACCGTTGCATCGTGCCAATCCGGCCCGAGAACCTGAACGCCTGGTTGAATCCAGATCCGAATGACCTGGCCAGCCTGTACCGGATTCTGGATGACCGCGAGCCGGTCCATCTGGAGTATGCCGAGTCGGCCTGATCAGGGCATGATTGAATACCCGTAGAGCCACGCCTTGCATGGCTTCGACCAACCTCACAGCCACGCAGGGCGTGGCTTTACGTTGCGGTGACCATCAGGCGTTGGCCGACTGCCCCTGCAGCGCCCGCGCCAGCGCCGCATTCAGCTCCGCGGTCAGGTACGGCTTGGTCAACACTACCCCCGCCCTGAAGGCGTCCGGCAACTGTTCACGGGTCATACCCGTGGCCAGCACAAAGGGAATGCCCCGCGCCACCAATACCTCGGCCACCGGTCCGCTGGTCTCGTTACGGGCCAGCTTGTAATCCAGCAGCACCACCTGCGGCACCGTCTCTTCCACCAGGCGCAATGCCTCGGCCACACTCCCGGCCAAGCCAACAACGACAGCGCCACCCTGAACCAGCTGCATCTGCAGCAGGGTCGCGCTCATCTCGTCGTTTTCAACCACCAGTACCCGCAGATCCTGCAGCGCGCTCATCGCTGGCTCCCTGTATGGTTCAGCGCAATGAGTATAGCGTTGACCCGGGATGAAGGCGTTCCACATCGCTGAAGCATTCAGACCTGCCCAAACCAGCGCGAGTTGTATACACTACGCGGCCAGCCAGCCGAAGTGGCGGAATCGGTAGACGCAGCGGACTCAAAATCCGCCGCCCTTAAAAGCGTGTGGGTTCGAGTCCCACCTTCGGCACCATGGAAATGAAAAGGCCAGATCGAAAGATCTGGCCTTTTGCTTTGAAGCGCTTCAGCGCCGACGCGGCCCCACCGGCACTCCCGCCTGTGCCGCCAGCGCGCGTGACAGCTCCTGTGCTGGAAGGATGTTGAACAGGCGCGAGTAAAGCGCGGCCATGCGCCCCAGGTCCCAGACTCCGAATCTGGCGCAGATGCCGGTCACGGTGTCGCCTGGACGGGCACTGCGCAGTGCGCTGCGGATGGCATGCAGCCGCTCCATGACGTAGAACTGACGCGGAGCCATTCCGAACGCGTCGCCGAACGCGCGGTTCAAGGAGCGCTGCGAAGCCCCCACTGCGAACGGCAAGTCTGCGTACGGAACCTCGCCGCGCAGGCTGCGCTGGATGTGATCGATGCCCCGGCGCACGATCTCCTTGCGCGGCAGCGGTGGACGGCCCCGCCGACTGACTGCCAAGGCCGGGCACACCGGCGGCGGCAGGCACTGCAGCACCGCGGTGGTGATCTGTGCGGCAAACGCCTGCTGGGCGGCCGGTTCGGCAAACGCCTCCGGGTTCTCTGCATGCACGTCGAAGGCGCGCCGGGTCAGCGCCACCACCTCGGCCACCGCCTGTGGATTGGACCGCACATGCGTGGTCCGGTACAACGACTGGGTATCCAGCCCCATCCGCACAGCCTGCCCCAGCACCCGCGCCTCCGCCAGGTCCACCCCGAGGAAACGCGCCGGCACCCGGGTGAATCCCTGCATTTCCTGACGGGGTGCCATCCAGATGTAGCCGTCGTCGCCGACCTGCTCGCCTTCCAACTCGGTATCGCTGCCCGGCAAGGACAAATAAACCCCGAAACGGGCGCTGTGCAGCGCGCCGCGATAGGTCACTGTCGCACCGTCCATGCCGTGCAGCACGCTGATGTCGGCAACCTCCAGCGTATTCAAAACCCAGGCCGCATCGCTGCGACCGGTAACCCGCATTTCTCCGTCAATTCCGTTGACCGCGTTGGAATACGCCTCGAAGTCCGGGAAGGTCAAAGAAGGCATTATTTATAATGAGTGGATAATGTTTGTAATTGCGCGCGGAGAGGTCAGGAAAACTCACCAATCCTCACAAGGCCGCCTACTCTACGCGGATTTGACACCGGTTGTGCACCGCCATTGGTAGGGGGTAAATACCCGCTTTTTTGGCGTTCTTTACGTAGCGAACGCACTTCTTCGCCCCTAAGAATGTGAACGCCCCGCAACATCACGAATGGACGGTGGGGGCTGTCCAAACGAAAGGTTGCTGGGCGTATTTGTTTCGATCCGGGGGGAAATATCCGCATCGCGCGGTGTGGCCGCGGACTTAATAGAAAGACCGGTATAGCCGGCATGAGTCTGCAGTGCCGCCCGAACGGGGGTTGGGCACGGATTGTCCAAGGGGTGTTTTCGCATTACCTGCCGTACGAAAAGGGCCAGATTCCCGATCTGGCCCTTTTCTCTTATACGAGTCGCAGCACCGGTTGACCGGCGTTCGAGGCCGGGCGGCCGAGGCGCACCGCACCGCCGTCCACCTTGAACCCGGCGACGGTGTGCAGCAGTTCGGTGGACTGCTCTTCCATGCTGCGTGCGGCCGCCGAGGCCTCTTCCACCAGCGCGGCATTCTGCTGCGTGCCCTGGTCGATCTGGTCGACCACGATGTTCATCTGCCCCAGGCTGTCGCTCTGCTGACGCGCGGCGTCGCTGATCTCGCGGACCAGGTCACTGACCCGCCTCACGTTGCCCACGATCTCGTCCATGGTGCGGCCCGCCCCTTCCACCTGGCCGGTACCGATGCCGACCTTGTCGACCGAGTCGCCGATCAGCTGCTTGATCTCCTTGGCGGCGGTGGCCGAGCGCTGCGACAGTGACCGTATCTCCGACGCCACCACGGCAAAGCCGCGACCATGCTCGCCTGCGCGCGCGGCCTCGACCGCCGCGTTCAGTGCCAGGATGTTGGTCTGGAACGCGATACCGTCAATAACACCGATGATGTCGACAATGCGCCGCGAGGATTCGTTGATCAGCGCCATGGTGCTGACCACCTCGTGCACGACCTTGCCACCCTGTGCCGCGACATCGACCGCCCCGCTGGCCAGCTGACTGGCCTGGCGGGCGTTTTCAGCAGTGCTGCGCACCGTGTCGGCCAGGTCCTTCATCGACACAGCGGTTTCTTCCAGCGAAGCCGCCTGCTGCTCGGTGCGCTGGGAAAGGTCGGCATTGCCTTGGGCGATCTCGCTGGCCCCCAGTGCGATGGTATCGGCGGCGAATTTGATCTGGCCGATGATGCCGGCCATGGTTTCCATCAGCGCGTTGATGCCGTGGCACAGTTCGGCAATCGGGCCGGTCTTGTCGTCGGTTGCGATCTGGTGGGTCAGGTCACCGGTCTGGGCGGCCGCGACCACCTCGCGGGTCTGCGCCACCGCCGCCTGCAGGGCATTGGCATCGCGTACCTGCGCCGTCACGTCGGTGGCGTACTTCACAACTTTGAAGGCGCGGCCGTTCATGTCCATGATCGGGTTGTACGAGGCCTGGATCCAGACCTCACGCCCGCCCTTGCCCAGCCGGCGGTACTGACCGGCATCGTACTCGCCGCGGCCCAGCTTTTCCCAGAAGGCACGATATTCCGCGCTTTCGCGATACGCCGGCTCGACGAACATGCTGTGATGGCGCCCGCGCACTTCTTCCAGGGTGTAGCCGGTGGTGGCCAGGAAGTTCTCGTTGGCCCCCAGAATGCGCCCGTCCAGACTGAACTCGATCACCGCCTGTGACTTGTTGATGGCCGCCAGCTGGCCGGCGAAATCGGCCGCCTGCATTTTCTGCGCGGTGATGTCGGTAGCGAACTTCACCACCTTGTAGGCATGACCGTTGCTGTCGAATACCGGGTTGTAGGAGGCCTGTATCCAGATCTCACGCGTCCCCTTGCCGAAACGCCGGTACTGGCCGGCGTCGAACTCACCTCGGCCCAGGCGCTCCCAGAAGGCACGGTACTCCGCACTCTGCACCTGCATCGGATCCACGAACATCGAATGGTGACGCCCCTGCACTTCCGCCAGCGTATAGCCCAGCGCCTGCAGGAAATTGTCATTGGCGGTGAGAATGGTGCCGTCCAGGGCAAATTCGATCACCGCCTGGACCCGGTGCAACGCCGTCACCTGGGCTTCCAGTTCTTCGCGGTGACGGGCATCAGCCGCATCGCGATCCCGGCGCTCATCGCGATGGGCACGGAACAGGGCGCGCAGTCCGCGCCAGGGAGAAGCCGGCAGCGCCACGGCACTGCGTTCGGTCAACGGCAGCTGCATGCCAGAGATAAGCATTTTTGCGATCCTCGATGTTCGGTTGGCGGATGGGCTACGAAACAACGCAGACGTCCGGGGGCAAACAACGACGTCACTACGGCCCGCCCCTGATGGAGCAGGTGCAGAAGGGTATCGACTACCTTGAGATTATCTTTAGTAGAAACTCGCCTGATAATGAAGAATCAATATCAAAGCCAGGTCACAGTTTTATATATCCCGTTCATTCATGTGTAAATCCCCCGGGATTTTTTACTCAGGCCCACCCTCATCAGGGGAATCGACCGGATCCAGACCCCCATGCACCGGGTCTTCCACCTGCACATTGTTGCGCCCCAGTGCCTTGGCCCGGTAACACTGGGCGTCCGCAGCAGCCACGGCGGCATCCACGTTGGTGCCGCCGTGGATGGCCGCTATGCCGATGCTGGCACCGACGCTCAGCCGGGTCATGTCCCAGGGGATGGTGAGCAACTGCAGGGAATGCAGCAGATCGGTGCCGATCCGGCGCGCGCGCCGCAGCGAACAGCCCGCCAGAATGACAGCGAATTCGTCGCCGCCCAGCCGTGCCACGATGTCGGAATCGCGCACGCCGGTGCGCAGGGCATTGGCGACCGCCCACAGCATGGCGTCACCGGCCAGGTGCCCGTGGTTGTCGTTGATCGGCTTGAAGTTGTCCAGATCGATGAACATCAGCGAGGCGGACTGGCCGGTCCGGGCGACGCGGGTGATGGCCTGCTGCAGGTGGGCCTCGAAGCCGCGGCGGTTGGTGAGTTCGGTCAGCGGATCGACCTCGGCCAGGTGGCGGGCCTCTCGCTGGCGGGCCCGCTGCTGGGTGACGTCACGGATGACCCAGACCGCGCCGTTGATTTCGCCGTCCTCGTCGCGCAACCAGGCACGGGTGAGGTCCACCGGCAGCAGGTGAGCTCCTACCGAAAGCAGCAGATCCGAATGCAGATCCACAGCGTTGCTTTCCGGGTCGAGCAGCACCTCCAGTTCCAACGGCGAGCGCGGCGCATATTCGGTGGTCAGCTCCACCACGTCCTGGATCTGGCTGCCGGTGAACGACGAGGCCCCCTCCCCGGCCAGCGCGCGGCTGGCGGCCGAATTGGCATATTCGATGCGGCCGCGCAGGTCGAGGCTTAGCACCATGTCGGCGACGGCATCCAGGGTGACCCGGGTGCGCTGGGCCGATTCGCGCAGCTGCTGGCCGCTCTGATGCTGGGCGGTGATGTCCTGGATCTGCGATACGAAATGCAGCGGTTCGCCGTGCGGGGCGCGAACCAGCGACACCGACAGCCGTCCCCACACCAGGTGCCCACCCTTGCCCAGGTAGCGCTTGGTCATGTGGTAGTGGTCGCGTCGCCCGGCCAGCAGATCCTGCACCATGGCCAGGTCGGCATCCAGGTCGTCGGGATAGGTCAGGGTCTGGAAGTCGATTTCCAGCAGTTCCGCGCGGGTGTACCCGAGAATGCCGCAAAGCGCGTCATTGACGTCCAGCCAGCGCCCTTCCAGCGACACCAGCGCCATGCCAAGCGCGGCCGAATTGAACGCACCAGCAAACTTCTCCGCCGCCAGGTGGGCCTGTTCGCGCACCTCCAGCAGCGGGGTGATATCCACTGCCATTCCCACATAACCCAAGCGCTGTCCATCGCCACCGTTGAGTGGGCTGATCGACAGACGCACCTGGCGATGCCCGCCGTCCTTGCGCACGAAGGTCCACTGGTGCGACCAGGTACCGGTGGCCGCGCGCGCGGTCAGCGCCTCGAACACGGTGGGAACGCGGCCGCCGGGATGTGTCTCGGCGCGGAGGTAGTCCTGCATTTCATGCGGGTCGTAGAACACGACCGGATCAAGCTGACCAACCACCTCTTCCGGCGTGTACCCCAGCAGTTTCTGCGCGCCGCTGTTGAACAGAGTGACCACCCCGTGCACATCGGTGGCGATCACGGCGACTTCATCGGAGGCGTCCACCAGGGCCTGCAACCGCTGACGGGTATCGGCGGCGTCCTGGCGGGCGTTCTGCAGGTCGCTCACGTCGGCATGCGCGCCGGCCATGCGCAGCGGTCGCCCCTGCGCATCCCATTCATACACCCTGCCCCGGTCCTGCACCCAGATCCAGCGCCCGTCCTTGTGTCGCATCCGGCACAGGCTTTCGTACTGCGCGGTGCGGCCCGCCAGGTGCTCACGCAACAGGGCATTGGACTGCGCCACGTCGTCGGGATGCGCCAACTGAAGGAACGTGTCCGCCGTGATCGGGGCCAGCTCCTCGCGGGTGTAACCGATGATCTGCGCCCAGCGCTCGTTGACCTCCATCTGGTCGGTGCGGCAGTTCCATTCCCAGCTGCCCATGCCGGTGCCGTCAATAATCATTTCAAGCCGACGGCGCTCTTCGGCCAGCGCCTGCAGGGCGGCCTGGGCATCCAGCAGGGTGGCCTGCGGCGTCACGCGCGCGCCACCGCGCGGGCAAAACCTGCCGCGTCACCCTCTATTGGACTGCACTGCCGTGCCTGCTGTTCTGTCATCTGGCCCCTCCGCCAGTCCGCAGCGTACAGCGATTGGAAGCAAAGCGTGATCAAGCTTCTGTCAATGTGGCCCCGGAAACGAAACAGGCCACCCCGAGGGCGGCCTGTTCAGGGGGGAACGCGGGTTCAGCCGCCGCGCTTGGCGCGGGCAAAAGCGTCAGCCAACGCGTTGTTGGCCGGCGGTGCTGAAGTACCCGGGCGCGGGCCGCCGCCCTGAGGACGCCCGCCGGGACGCGAGCCGCTGCCGTCGCGTCGACCGCCACCGGCCCGTCGTGCGTCGCGCTCGCCCGCGGCATTGGCCGGTGCGGGGCTGTCCTCCAGGCGGCGGGTCAAGGCGATGCGCTTGCGCGCCACGTCCACTTCCAGCACCTTCACCTTGACGATGTCGCCGGCCTTGACCACGTCGCGCGGGTCTTTGACGTAGGTGTCGGACAACGCGGAGATGTGGATCAGGCCGTCCTGGTGCACGCCGATGTCGACGAACGCACCAAACGCGGCGACGTTGCTGACCACGCCTTCCAGCACCATGCCCGGGCGCAGGTCCTTGATCTCTTCCACGCCGTCGGCAAAACGCGCGGCCTTGAATTCCGGGCGCGGGTCACGGCCGGGCTTTTCCAGTTCCTTCAGGATGTCGCGCACGGTCGGCACACCGAAGGTTTCATCGGTGAACTGCTCCGCCTTCAGCGCGCGCAGGAAGCTGCCATCACCAATCAGTGCCTTGATCGGGCGCGCGGTGGCGGCGACGATGCGCTCCACCACCGGGTACGCTTCCGGGTGCACCGACGACGCGTCCAGCGGCTGGTCGCCATCGGCGATGCGTAGGAAGCCAGCGCACTGCTCGAAGGTCTTGTCGCCGAGGCGCGGCACTTTCAGCAGATCCTTGCGGCGCTTGAACGGGCCGTTCTCGTCGCGGTGACGCACGATGTTCTCGGCCACGGTCGAGGACAGGCCGGACACGCGCGACAGCAGCGCGGCCGAGGCGGTGTTGACGAACACGCCCACCGCATTCACGCAGTCCTCCACGCGCGCATCCAGCGCGCGCGCCAGACGGTACTGGTCGACGTCATGCTGGTACTGGCCCACGCCGATGGCCTTGGGCTCGATCTTGACCAGTTCAGCCAGCGGGTCCTGCAGGCGGCGCGCGATCGACACGGCACCGCGCAGCGACACGTCCAGGCCCGGGAACTCCTTGGCGGCGAACTCGGAGGCCGAATACACCGAGGCACCGGCTTCGCTGACCACGATCTTCTGCAGCTTGGCTTCGCCCAGCAGCTTGATCGCCTCACCGGCCAGCTTGTCGGTTTCGCGGCTGGCGGTGCCGTTGCCGATCGCGATCAGCTCGACGTTGTGCTTGGCGCACAGGTGTTTGATCGTCTGCAGCGACTGCTCCCACTGGCGCTTGGGCTCATGCGGGTAGATGGTCTCGGTGGCAACCAGCTTGCCGGTGGCGTCCACTACGGCGATCTTGCAGCCGGTGCGGATGCCCGGGTCGAGCCCCAGCACGGTCTTGGGGCCTGCCGGTGCGGCCAGCAGCAGGTCCTTGAGGTTGTCGCCGAACACTGAAATCGCCTCGGCCTCGGCCTTTTCACGGGCCTGGTTGAACAGGTCCAGCAGCAGGTGCATGTGCAGCTTGGCGCGCCAGGTCAGGCGGCAGGCGTCCAGCAGCCAGCGATCGGCAGCCCGGCCGGCATCGCGGATGCCGGCGTTGAACGCCACGCGGCCTTCGGCATATATGTGCCCGGCTTCGGCATCGCTGCCCGGGTCCAGCTCCAGGAACAGGATTTCCTCGCGACGTGCGCGGAACAGCGCCAGCAGGCGGTGCGAGGGAATCTTCGCCAGCGGCTCGGCATGCTCGAAGTAATCGCGGTACTTCGCGCCCTGCTCTTCCTTGCCTTCGGCTACGCGCGCACGGATGACCCCGTGTTCGCCCAGCCAGCCACGCAGTTCTCCGACCAGGGCGGCGTCTTCGCCCCAGCGCTCCATCAGGATGGCGCGGGCGCCTTCAAGCGCGGCCTTGCTGTCGGCCACACCCTTTTCGGCGTCGACAAAACCGGCGGCGAACAGCTGCGGGTCCTGGCTGGGATCAGCCAGCAGCCCGTCAGCCAACGGCTCCAGCCCCGCTTCGCGGGCAATCTGCGCGCGGGTACGGCGCTTTGGCTTGTACGGCAGATAAAGGTCTTCCAGGCGCGACTTGGTGTCAGCCCCCAGGATCTCCGCACGCAGCTCGTCGCTGAGCTTGCCCTGTTCGTCGATGCTGGCGAGCACCGCGGCGCGGCGCTCTTCCAGCTCGCGAAGGTAGGTCAGGCGCGTTTCAAGGTTGCGCAGCTGGGTGTCGTCCAGGCCGCCGGTCACTTCCTTGCGGTAGCGGGCGATGAACGGGACGCTGGCACCTTCGTCCAGCAATGCGATGGCCGCGCGGGCCTGGGCAGGCTGGGCACCGATTTCATCGGCGATGGTCTGGGCGATCTGCTGGGCGAGCTTGATGTCTGGCATTGCTTCCGGCCGTGGCCGCTGTGCGGAAAACCCCGATTGTGGCAATGCAAGGCGGCGGGGGGAACCCGTTGACAGCACGGCCCGAACCTGTCGCACCGGGTTTTCACCGGCATTTCACAAGCAGGGGCGTTGAGTACGGCCAGCACCCAGCGCAGCGCGTCGACGGGGACCCTTACGGGTGACGACGCGGCGGTACGGGCGGGTGCTGTCCCACCCACCCCGTCAAGCGTGAGGTCTGCCATGAACTGCAGTTCGCTCTGTGATGCTTCCTGCGCCCGTCCGAAGTTCCGGCAACTGGCCGCATGGATATACTTGGTAATCACTCCCTGCCTTGCCTTTCCCGCCCTTGCCGGTGTTGTTGGTCCAGGCGAAACGCACACGGTCCTTCCTGGTGATCCCATCGAAGACTGGGACGTGCTGGAGGGCGCCACCCTTATCGTGGCTCCTGGCGCGCAGACGCTGCGTATTGAAAGCACTTCCGCCGCCTTGCTGGATGTGAACGGTGCGCGCATCGAAAATCCGGAAAGCCGCTACGCCACCATCGTGAACAACTACACGACGTTGACACGTATTTCCGGCACCACCATCCTCGCTGGCACTTTCGGCATCGGCACCCACCACATGGACGGATATCGCAGCCGCTTGGAGTTCATTGATTCCAGCATTACCGGTTCACAGGTATTTGCCGGATTGGTTTTCCACAATGCCGAAGCGCTGGTGCGCAATTCCCGCATCGACATCAGCGGAGAATTTGGCGTTGGAATGCTTTTCGATAGGGACAACAACGATGTGGTGATCGATCACTCGACCCTGCACGCAAGCAGAGACGCATTCCGGGCTATCGGGAATTCGACCCACAACGTTCCCGTAAGTATGGAAATTGTCAACGGCTCTGAGATCGTAGGCGGCCTGCAGGATGGCAGGCGGGTGCTTCTTCGCTCCCTGTTGAACCAGGGCCTGGTCCAGATCAGAGCCGATGACAGCCGACTGGTAGGTGACATCATCCACGCTGAAGGTTCCTCTGTCAGTCTTACGCTGCGCAACAACGCGACCTGGCTGGGCGCGTCCGACGCCGCGCAAGCGACCATCCGCATGCAAACAGGGGCGCGCTGGACCTTGACGGGTGACTCCAACGCACAGGCCGTCTTTGTTTATCCCGAAGGCGCCGTGGCGTTGAGTGACGGCACCCGGTTCAACACATTAACCACCAACTACCTGATCAACCAGGATGGCCTCCTGATTTTCAATACGGTGCTCGGCGGGGACGACTCGGCAACCGACCGGCTGGTCATCAACACGCAGCCGAGCGGAAACACGCGTGTGACCATCAACAACGTCGGGGGCGCGGGTGGCGAAACCGTGCAGGGAATCAATCTCATTGAGGTCAACGGCGCAGCACAGGGCCAGTTCATTCTCAGCGACCGCGTCGTGGCAGGATTGCACGAATACTTCCTGCACCGGGAAGACAACGACGCAACAGACGGTGCACGCTGGTACCTGCGTTCCACCCTGACGACACCTCCCGACCCGTGCGACATCGACCCCACCCTGCCAGAGTGCGCACCGGTGGGACCAGACCCGGATCCCGACCCGGATCCCGACCCGGACCCGGTGCTGCGTCCGGAACCCGGTGCCTACCTCGCCAACCAGAGCGCGGCTTCGCAGATGTTCACCCTGCGACTGCAGGACCGCATGGGCGCGCAGGGACGAGCGGCGTGGGCGCGGGTGGCGACCCAGCAGGTGGAGAACAGCGTGATTGGCCGGCAGCTGCGGGTCAACGCCAACACCCACGTGCTGCAGGCCGGTTCGGACCTGCTGCGCTTCGGTAGCAACGATAGCGCCCGGATCGGCCTCATGGCCGGCACCGGGCGCAGCGACAGCCAGGTCACTTCGCGCCTGGATGGCTACCAGGCCACCGGTCGAGTCGAAGGGACGGCCAGCGGCATGTATGCCACCTGGGAGCAGAAGCCCGGCACCGGTGCAGGCCTGTGGCTGGACGGTTGGGGCCAGTACGCGCGATTCCGCAATCGAGTCCACGGCGACGGATTGCCTGAAGAACGATACGACAGCCACCAGACGCAGCTGTCGGTGGAAGCGGGCTACGGCCTGCAAGTGGCTGAATGGACACGCACCGCGATCCTGCTTGAGCCGCAGTTGCAGATGACCTGGGCCAACACCAGCCAGCAGAAACATCGTGAAGCCAACGGCACCCTGGTTTCCCGTCCAGACAGCAGCGAGTTTGGCAGCCGCGCGGGCGTTCGCGTATCAGGGCGTCCCCTCAGCAGTGAGGGCAACCGGGTCGAACCGTTTGCCGAGCTGCACTGGCTGCATGGGGCTCACGCAAACGCGCTGCGGTTCAATGAGGAAACGCTGGAAGGCGCGTTGCCACAGAACCGCTACGAGGTGCGCGCCGGGGTGCAGATCCGTTACGCAGGTCGCTGGAATGCCTGGGGCGACCTGGGTGTCCAGCGCGGCGAGGAAGGATTCCGCGAGGTCACCGCCCAGTTGGGCTTGAGGGCCAACTGGTAGATGGATGACAGGTGCCGGAGATCCGGCACCTGTTTCAACGGTAGTGCTGCGCGGTGCGCTGACGCACGGCGTCGTCGAGCATGCTCTCCAGTGCCATCACCCGCACGCGGCCGATGCCCTGCAGTTCCATGAAGCGCTCGGTATAGATTTCCGGCCCCTGCGCGGTGTCGGCCTGGGACTTGCTGAAACCCAGGGGCACCACGCCCTTGTCGCCATCCTTGCTACCACCGACATAAAGAACGATTGCCATGTGATGTGATTCTCCTGATACGTCTACAACAGCGTGCAGCTTACGCCACTCATGCTGAAGATTCGGCGTGCAGGCTAATAACGTTTGTTTGCATGCAGATGACGCCGCGATACCGACGTTTTGCTTACACGGAATTAACGTCCAGATAACTTCGCAGGCCACCAGCCCTTTCCGGTAAGGGCATGGATGTCGGCCGCGCGCTCGAACGGGTTGTGCGCGCTTACCCCGCCACACAGCAGGTAGACCGGGATGTACAGGGGGCCCAGCACCAGATACTGGTACACGTGCGCACGCTCGTGATCGTGCAGGCCCACCACCGGTTCACTGCACCAGCCGGCCTGGTGGGCATAGGTGCGGCACGGGACATCCAGTGTGGGCCCGGTGTGCAGGATCACGTTGCCCAAGGTGATAGCCCCGCCCGGGCCCCACGGGTAGTGGCGAAACACGATGGCCAGGTCGCGACCGCTCCAGTATGGCCGCGCACCGGCGGACATCCCGGCCAAGCCGCCGAGCAGTCCGACCAGAGTATTGGGCAGCGTCCACAGCGCACCCAGCCCCTGCAGCAGGCGCAGCGCCGCTCGCGACAGGCTCAATCGGCTTCGTTCGGGATGAGCAGCCATAGGATCAGGTAGACCAGAATGCCGGGGAAAGCGGCGGAAGCGATCGACACCACCACATACAGCACGCGCAGCAGGGTCACGTTCCAGCCGAAACGATGCGCGATGCCGCCCATCACTCCGGCGATCATACGATCGTTGAGCGAGCGTGACAGCGTTCGGGGGGCAGTGTTCATGGAAACGTCCTCCAGCGGAAGCTGCCGGCTACCGTACCGCGAGGGGTGTCTACGGCGTGCGTTGGCGCTGGGCTGCCAACCTGCTGCCAAACCATGCCGCGGCGGTCTGCTCCGGCTGCCCCGGGCAGGCAATGCGGTACGGCTTGCCGCTCATGCTGCTGCGACTGGCGGCGCGTTCGATGAACTGCTCGGCAGTGTCGACCTGGTTCTTCTTCAGCAGGTAGTCGTACTTGCGCTGCAGATGGGCGCGGGCTTCGGCCGCATCGTGCCAGCTGCCGTTGCGCTGGAACCGGCAGGTGGAGCCGTCCAAGCTGCCGATCAGCCCGGCGATCTCACGGCGCGCCGTGTCATCCGGTGCCGCGTGCGTGGTCGCCGCCGCGGTGAGCAGCAGGATCATCAAGGTCGTGCGAGGCATCATGCTGTTCGCGCCTGCAGCCATTCGGTGATGGTGGTCGGTACTTCGCGCTGGGCGCGACCGGACACATAGATACCGATATGACCACCGCGGAAGCTGCTTTCGCTGTAGTCCTTGCTGCCGACCCGGCCGCGCAGCGCGCGCGAGGCATCCGGCGGCACCAGGTGGTCCTGCTGGGCGTAGATGTTCAATATCGGCAAGGTCACCTGCGCCAGGTCCACGGTTTCAAGACCGATACGCACGCCGTCATGCATCAGCCCGTTGCCCTGGTAGAACTGCTTGATGAAATCGCGGAAGGCTTCGCCGGCCAGATCGGGCGAATCGAATATCCACTTTTCCATGCGCAGGAAATCTTCCAGCGCGGCTTTGTCATCGAGGATGTCCAGCAGCCCGACGTATTTCTGCACATTGAGGCGGAACGGCTTGAGCATCAGGTAACTGGCATTCATCAGGTCGGCCGGGATGTTGCCCAGCGTGTCCACCAGCAGGTCCACGTCCACGTGCCGCGCCCAGTGCGAGAGCATGTTGTCGGGCGTGTGGAAATCCACCGGGGTGACCATGGTAATCAGGTTGGCCAGCTTGTGCTGGCGCAGCGCGGCGTAGCACAGCGCGAACACGCCGCCCTGGCAGATGCCGAGCATGTTGATCGGGTTGCCGCCGTGGGTCGTCAGCAGGTGATCAACGGCACCATCGACGAAGCGCAGCAGATAGTCTTCCAGGGTCTGGTAGCGTTCGGAGCGGTCCGGGTAGCCCCAGTCCAGCACGTACACGTCATGGCCCAGTGCCAGCAGCCGCTGCACCAGCGAGCGGTCGGCCTGCAGGTCGACCATGTACGGCCGGTTGACCAGCGCGTACACGATCAGCAGCGGGGTGCGATGCACCGGCGCATCCTCACCCACGAAGCGATACAGGCGTACCCTGCCGTCGCGCCAGACCTCTTCGCGCGCCGTTGCACCGTAGTCCACGTCTTCCACCGACGGCAGCAGCTTCAGGCCGTCCATCAGCTTGCGCTGCATGGACAGGGTTTCCTGCAGCAGGTCCTCTGCGTTGAAACCGAGCGGGCCCTTCATGGTTTGGGCTTCCTGGAGGTGGTGCTGCCGGCACCGCGAAGCGACGCAGGGCGTCGCTCTACGGGCGTTCTGGGTTTGGACCTGGGTGCCGATTTCGGCTTCGGCTTGGCTTTCGGTGCCGGGGCCTGCGCCTGCGCCATGCGGCGCACCATCCGCTCAAGTTCGGTGATGCGCCGGTGCGCGGCATCCATTTCGGTGCGGGTAGGCAGGCCCAGCGCTTCGCAGAGCCGCTCCACTTCATGTTGCGCCGCCCCGCGCAGGCGCATCTGCGCATTGCCCAGCGACGCATAGACCTGCTGGAACGGCTCGGACAAGGCCACTTTGGCGTAGGCCTCTTCGGCCGCTTCGATCCACAGATCGAACATCGCGCGGGCACTGGTCAGCTGGTTGCCGGGCTGCTCGTGCTCGGCCAGGCGCTGCTCGAACAGGGCGTAGGCATCGTCCAGCGCCTGCCGGATCTGGTCTACATAGGCGCGGGCATGTTCCTGGAAATCCTGCTGCGCGCGCATCAGCGCCTGCCAGCGTGCCTGGTGTTCGCGCGCCGGCCCGAACGCCGGGCTCTGCAGCCACGGTTCCAGATCTTTCTGCAGCCGCTCCAGCAGGCCCAGCAGATCCGGCCCACCGGCCTGGGTATGGCCGCGCGCGCCCTGCAGCATCCACTTCAGCATGCCGTCGCCCTGCCCCTCCACGGCCTGCTTCCACGCCTGGGCGATGTCGGCGCTGCTGGCGTCCTGGCCGGCAAACTGCGCGGCCACCGCCTGCATGGTGCCGTACCAACCACCTGCCTGCTCGCGGAAGCGGTGCACGGCGTCCTCGGCCTGCCGGTTGCCGGGCGCGTGGCCTGGGGCGGACATCAGCTGGGCCCAACCTTCAATTGTCTGCTGCCAGCTGCCGGGGGCATGTTCCCCTCCCGCAACCGCCGTACCTGCCGCTTGGCGCAACGCATCGCCCCAGGCGCTGAAGTACTGGCGCGCCAGCGCCTCGAAGTCTCCTGCGTCTTGGTTGCCGCCGGCACTGCTGCTCATGGCTTGGGAATTCGCAGGGTCTTGCTGATCATCAGCGAACCGGACAGCGCGAACAGCAGCACCAGCGGGTGCAGCTGCCACGGGCCCAGCTGCCAACCGCCCAGCCACAGATCCGGGCCAATGGCCCCCAGGCTGGCCGCCACGGCCAGCACCACCACCAGCGCCAGGCTGGTGGGGATGGGCGTGCCCTCGAAGTACGGCACCTTGTCGCCCTCACCGGCCAGGGCCTCGGCGGTGACGTTGTAGCGGGCCAGACGGCTCACACCACAGCATACGAAGTAGCTCAGCACCAGCCAGTCCCAGCCACCCTGCATGCCACAGGCGTAGGCCAGCGCGGCCGGTGCCACGCCGAACGAGATCACGTCGGACAGCGAATCCAGTTCGCGTCCCAGGGTCGAGCTGGACTTGCGCCAGCGCGCAATGCGACCGTCGAGTGCGTCGAAGATGAACGCCAGCGGGATAAGCGCCATACCCCACAGCAGATAGCTGCGCTCGCCGTCCTGCAGGTAGCGCATGGCGGCGAATACCGCGCCGGTGCCGCAGAAGGCGTTGGCCAGGGTGAACCAGTCGGCCAGCTGGAACTCGCGCAGCATCGAGAAGTGACGTTTCATGGAAGCTCGAGGAACCGTAGTACGGAAAGAGTACCGCGAGCAGCCCAGACCGTGGCAGCCTTCACCGTACGGTGCCTTCGCACGGCGCTCACGCGATGCCGACCTGCGGCGAATTTTTCGCCACCCATCTTGACAGCGAGGGGGGCTGGGGATCGTCGGCGTTTATCCACAAACTTGCCCACCGGTCATCCACACCCCCTGTGCATAAGTAGAGCGGTGGTTGCCCGGCTGCGCGCCGATCAGCCGGGCAAGCCGCGCCGCAGCGGCAACCACGTGCCCCATTGACGAACGCGTCGCCACGCGCCCGGGCAATGAACGACCGACGTTACAACCGCGTGTACGACCACGACTCCATGCTGCCGTCCCGGTACGGCATCACCCCGTGGAACGGGCGCGGGTCGGCGTCGAACACCAGCGGCAGGAACTGGCGGTCGCCCTCCCACATCGGCAGGGTGTCCAGCTTGTCCACGTCCACCCACTCCAGCGTGCCCTCGGGGTTGGCCGCCAGCGGGGTGCCGGTGTAATCGTCAATGACGAACACGAAACCGAACCAGTCCTCGCCGTGCTTGCCGAATCCCGGCCAGCTGATCGTGCCGCGCAGGCGCATGCGGCCGCAGTCGATGCCGGCCTCTTCCAGGATTTCCCGGCGCATGCCGGCGGCTACGTCCTCGTCGCGCTCGACTTTGCCGCCGAGGCCGTTGTACTTGCCCAGATGGTGGTCACCGGGCCGGGCGTTGCGGTGGATCATCAGGACTTGCCCGCCATCGGGCGAAAGCACGTAGCCGAGGGTGGCCACGATGGGGGTGTAAGGCATGGTGTACGGGTTCTTTGGGGGGTAAGCGTTGGTTTATGCGACAAGGAGCAGCCGGGCATGCCCGGCTTTACGCGGTGGCGTGCGGGATTTCGGCGAGGGCCGGAACCACGTCGCCGTCGCGGCGCAGCGTGGCGACGCCATGGCCCCGTTCGGCCAGGTACTCCAGCCATTTGCCCAGGAAGGTGTTCATGCGCATGCGGTGGCTGATCAGCTCGGCGGGTGGCGGATACATCCCGACCACGTCCTGCCAGCGCCGGCCCACGTAGCAATGCGTGGTCTCGGCCTGGCGGGCGTCGCGATACAGGCGCACATAGGCCGAGGGGTCCGGCTGGCCGGTCACCGGGTCGGCGAAATCGTAGGTCAGACGTAATTCCACGGTGTAGCGGTGGCACTCGATCACGTCCAGGCGCACGTCCAGTCCGTCGCCGACCGAAGACACATAGCTGCCCGCGGCGAGCTCGGACGGGGCGAACAGCCGCACCAGATGCCGGTAGTTCTCCGCGTACAGGCCCATCAGCCAGCTCAGACGGCTGAGTCGGGGGATGCGTTCGATGCGGGGCGATGCCTGGGCCATGAATCCGATCCTACACGTTGGTAGATCAAACGTGGGGATGGATAGGACCGGGCAAAAGGGTTAACCGCAAAGAGCAGCCGGGCAAGCCCGGCTCTACGGATCAATCACGTATCAATAATGCTCGCGCTGCAATCCCAGGGTCGCCAGCACCTTGCTGGAAATCTCCTCGATCGAGGTATGGGTGGTGCTCAGGGTGGGAATGCGCTCCATCCGGAACATGGTCTCGGCGGCCGCAACCTCCCGCCGGCAGGTGTCCAGGTTGGCGTAGCGCGAGTTGGGCCGGCGCTCCTGGCGGATCTGCTGCAGCCGGTCGGGGTCGATGGTCAGGCCGAACAGCTTGTGCCGGTAGGGGCGCAGCCGGGGCGGCAGGCGGTCGCTTTCCAGGTCTTCGTCGGTCAGCGGGTAGTTCGCCGCGCGCACCCCGAAATGCAGGGCCAGGTAGATGCAGGTCGGGGTTTTTCCGGCCCGTGAAACCGCTACCAGGATGACGTCGGCATCGTCGTAATTGATGGCAATGCCGTCATCGTGGCTGAGCGCGAAGTTCATCGCGTTGATGCGCCGGTGATAGGTCTCGAAGTCCACCATGCCGTGCGCCTGGCCCACCCGGGAATGCCGGTTCACCGCCAGCTCACGCTCCAGCGGCTCGATGAAGGGGGCGAAAACGTCGAGCATCAGGCCCCCGCTTTCGGCCAGGATCATGCTCAGGCCGCTGTCGACGCAGGAACTGACCACAATCGGCCGGACCTGATAGCGCTCCCCCGCCGCGCGGATCCTTTCACAGGCTTCCCGCGCTTTTTCGGGGTCGTCGACGAACGACATGCGGTCGGTAATGAAGCTGAATCCGGAGAACTGGGTCAGCAGGCTATGCCCAATGGTTTCAGCGGTGATACCGGTTCCATCGGATACGTAGAAGACCGGACGGATCATCGTCATGTGCCTGTGAACCCCTCTGAAGCCTAAAAAGGCCGTCGATACAAGCTTGTGCCGACGGCGGTCTGCCCGGCATCATATCGGCTTCTTCCTACGGACGTGGCCATCCAGCCCGCCTCGGGCGATGGCCAAACGGAGCATCGCGCTTGAACGAGAACATCCTGTGGTTGCACGAACTGCGCTTGGCCGACCTGGCTCGCGTGGGCGGCAAAAATTCGTCGCTTGGCGAAATGATCGGCAATCTGGCCGGTCTGGGGGTTTCGGTCCCCGGCGGTTACGCAACCACCGCTGAAGCCTTCAAGGACTTCATCGCCCATAACGATCTTTCCAAGCGCATTTTCGACAAGCTGGCCACGCTGGACGTGGAAGATGTCACTGCGCTCACCGCTGCCGGCAAGGAAATCCGCGGCTGGGTGATCGACGCCCCGCTGCAACCGCAGCTGGACCAGGACATCCGCACCGCCTACGCCAAGCTCAGCGCCGAGAACGGCGGCGGCGACGTCGCCGTGGCCGTGCGCTCCTCGGCCACCGCCGAAGACCTGCCGGATGCGTCGTTTGCCGGCCAGCAGGAAACCTTCCTCAATGTCACCGGTGCCGACGACGTCGTGCACAAGGTCAAGGAAGTGTTCGCCTCGCTGTACAACGACCGCGCCATTGCCTACCGCGTGCACCACGGCTTCAAGCACGAAGACGTGTTCCTGTCCGCTGGCGTGCAGCTGATGGTGCGTTCGGGCGTGGGTTCGTCGGGCGTGCTGTTCACCCTGGACACCGAATCGGGCTTCCGCGACGTGGTGTTCGTCACCTCCAGCTTCGGCCTGGGCGAAATGGTCGTGCAGGGCGCGGTCAACCCGGACGAGTTCTACGTCTACAAACCCACCCTGACCGCCGGCAAGCCGGCGATCCTGCGCCGCTCGCTGGGCAGCAAGGCGATCCGCATGGTCTATTCGGACGTGCCGGGCGAACGCGTGCGCACCGAAGACACCCCGGCCGAACTGCGCCGCACCTTCTCGATCAGCGACGAAGACGTGCAGGAACTGGCCAAGCAGTCGCTGGTCATTGAAAAGCACTACGGCCGCCCGATGGACATCGAGTGGGCCAAGGACGGGGTCAGCGGCAAGCTGTTCATCGTGCAGGCGCGCCCGGAAACGGTGAAGTCGCGCAGCCACGCCACCCAGATCGAGCGCTTCGCGCTGACCGAAAAGGGCGGCAAGGTCCTGGCCGAAGGCCGCGCCGTGGGTGCCAAGATCGGCTCGGGCGTGGCCCGCGTGGTCAAGACCCTGGACGACATGAACCGCGTGCAGCCGGGCGACGTGCTGATTGCCGACATGACCGACCCGGACTGGGAACCGGTGATGAAGCGCGCCTCGGCCATCGTCACCAACCGCGGTGGCCGCACCTGCCACGCCGCGATCATCGCGCGTGAGCTGGGCGTGCCGGCCGTGGTCGGCTCGGGCAATGCCACCAAGGTGATCGAAGACGGCCAGCAGGTCACGGTCAGCTGCGCCGAAGGCGATACCGGTTTCATCTACGAAGGCAGCCTCGCCTTCGACCGCACCACCACGGACCTGGGCAACATGCCGCCGGCTCCGCTGAAGATCATGATGAACGTGGCCAACCCGGAACGTGCCTTCGACTTCGGCCAGCTGCCGAACGCCGGCATCGGCCTGGCGCGCCTGGAAATGATCATCGCCAGCCACATCGGCATCCATCCGAACGCGCTGCTGGAATACGACCGTCAGGATGCCGCCACCAGGAATAAGATCGACGAGAAGATCGCCGGTTACTCTGACCCGGTTGGCTTCTACGTGGACCGTCTGGCTGAAGGCATCGCCACGTTGACTGCCTCGGTGGCCCCGAACCCGGTGATCGTGCGCCTGTCGGACTTCAAGTCCAACGAGTACGCCAACCTGATCGGCGGCAACAACTACGAGCCGCACGAAGAAAACCCGATGATCGGCTTCCGCGGTGCCAGCCGCTACGTCGACCCCAGCTTCGCCGCCGCCTTCGCGCTGGAATGCAAGGCCGTGCTGCGCGTGCGCAACGAAATGGGCCTGGACAACCTGTGGGTCATGATTCCGTTCGTGCGCACGCTGGAAGAAGGCCGCAAGGTGGTGGAAGTCCTCGCCCAGAACGGTCTGAAGCAGGGCGAGAACGGCCTCAAGATCATCATGATGTGTGAAGTGCCGTCCAACGCACTGCTGGCCGAGGAGTTCCTGGATATCTTCGACGGCTTCTCGATCGGCTCCAACGAC
Organism: Stenotrophomonas sp.; assembly: GCA_039592995.1. GTDB lineage: Bacteria > Pseudomonadota > Gammaproteobacteria > Xanthomonadales > Xanthomonadaceae > Stenotrophomonas. The sequence goes on from JBCNQC010000016.1 coordinate 37,348, forward strand.
CTGACCCAGCTCACCCTGGGCCTGGACCGCGACTCGTCGATCGTGGCGCACCTGTTCGACGAACGTAACCCGGCGGTCAAGAAGCTGCTGTCGATGGCGATCAAGGCCGCCCGTGCCAAGGGCAAGTACGTCGGCATCTGCGGCCAGGGCCCGTCCGATCACCCGGATCTGGCCGAATGGCTGATGCAGGAAGGCATCGAGTCGGTGTCGCTGAACCCGGACACCGTGGTCGACACCTGGCTGCGCCTGGCCAAGCTGAAGGCCAACAGCTGAGCGCGGCGCTGACATGATGTTCATCGCGCTCGGTTCACACTGATCGCATCCAAAGCCCCGCCCTATGCGGGGCTTTGTTTTTCCAGCCCCACCCCGGAGACCCCATGCTCGCCACTGCCGCACCGATCACCACGCCCGCGTTCTTCCGCAACTGGAACTGGCAGCACATTCTGGAAACCTATGGCCTGCCGCTGCTGTCGGCGCTGGTGGTGCTGCTGATCGGCCTGTGGCTGGCCCGGCGTCTGTCCAATGTGATGCCGCGCGCTACCGCGCGGGTGGGCGTGGACCCGATGCTGGGCAGCTTCCTGCGCAACGTGGTGTACGCGGCGGCGCTGGTGATCGTGGTGGTGATCGCCATTGCCACCCTCGGCGTACCGGTGTCACCGCTGCTGGCCGTGCTGGGTACCGCCGGCCTGGCGGTGGGCCTGGCGCTGAAGGATTCGCTGTCCAACATCGCGTCGGGCGTGATGCTGGTGACGCTGCGGCCGTTCCGGGTGGGCGATGTGGTCACCGTGGCAGGCCAGACCGGCAGCGTGCGCGAAGTGCGCATTTTCCAGACCGTGATCACCGGCGCGGACAACCAGCACACCACCATTCCCAACAACCTGATTACTGCTGCGCCGATCATCAACCTGACCGCCGAGCCGACCCGGCGCGTGGAACTGGTGATCGGCATCGGATATGAGGACAACATCCAGCTCGCGCGCGATACCGCGCTGGCGCTGGTGAAGGCCGACCCGCGCGTGCTGGAAACGCCAGCCCCGGACGTGGTGGTGTACGAGCTGGGTGCGCACTCGATCAACCTGGGCATCCGCTGCTTCGTGAAATCCGCGGACTGGTTCGGAACCAAGGTGACCTTGCTGGAGCAGATCAAGCTTGGGTTTGATCAGGCCGGGATCAATATTCCCTATCCGCAGCAGGACATGCATCTGTATCTGCACGGGAAGGATGGCAGCCTCCAGAGTGCCGATGCGTTGATTCGCGATCATTGATATCGAGGGCCGGCCAACGTTATGCCAGCCGTCCTGGCTGGCACCCTTTGGGCCGCCGCTTCGCGACGTTGGGAATGGCTCCTGCCATTCCCTTCGGCGCTACCGCAGCGCCGAGGTATCGGTCGCGCCGCCGTTGGCCGGCCCACGCACCGTTTGAGCACGCGCGACAGCGTGTCAGGCCTGGTCGCCCTGCCCCGCCACCACCGCATACGCCGCGCGCACCGTCTCATACCCATACGTGCGCTCCAATCGCCGCACGATGAAGTGCCCACGCGCCATGTCCTGGTAGTAATCGGTAAACATGGTGTTCAACGTCGCCCCAGCCACCGCGCCGACAATCGGCACCGCCTGCGCGGCAAACTTCTCGGTGACCACCACGCCAAAGCGTGCGGCCACCTTCTCCACGATCTTGGCCAGCCACTTGCCCGCTTCCTTGGGCGTCAACCCGATCATCACCCCGCCACCGCCCACGGCCACGCCGGTCAGCTCGGCCGACAAATGCCGCATCACCTCGGCGGTGAAGCCGCGGGTGATGTAGTAGCCGGTCTCGCTGGCGTCGTCCTGCCCCGAATTACCGCCCAGTGCGAAGACCTCCAGGCAGGCATGGCGGGTGGCCATGTCGCTCATGTCGAAGCCTTCGCTGCGGGCCACGTCGGCCACCGCGCGCATCATGATGGTGGTGGACAGCGGCAGCTCGACGAACAGCGCGGTGAAGCCAAACGCCCCGCCAACTGCGCCGGTGGCTGCGGCGGCCGCCTTGTGCCAGCGCGTGGACGCGGCCTTGCCCGGCGTGTTGTCCATGCTCCACAACGCCGCCTGGGCCGACTTGAACAGGGCCGTCTCGACCGCACCGTGAATCCGTCTGGAGACCGACTTCGGCAGCTTGTTGACCGCGAATTCGAGGGGCGAACCGATCAGGTTTGCCATCTTGGCGGTCAGCGTGGGCGATTCCAGCAGCGCCACCGCCCGGCGCAGGTCAGCGTAGTCCTGCGAGGTGGGCAGAATGTGGGACTGCAGCGGCGGGGGTAACGGACGGATCAGTTCGTTCATGGGCGGATCATAGCGCCGCATTGTTGAACGATCCGTTTCCCGGTAGCGCCGGCCGTTGGCCGGCCCAAGCGATACCGATGGCCGGCCAACGGCCGGCGCTACCGGAAACACCCCGGCAGTTTCACGCCGGCAGGCCCGACAACGCGCCCATGAACTGCCGGTAATGGCGCAGCTCGGCAATCGAATCGTGCACGTCGCTCAGCGCGGTATGGCTGGCGGTCTTGCCCACCCCGGCGGCCACGGTCGGAGCCCAGCGCCTGGCCAGTTCCTTCACCGTGGAGACGTCCAGGTTGCGGTAGTGGAAATACTTCTCCAGGCGCGGCATTTCACGGTGCAGGAAGCGGCGGTCCTGGCAGATCGAATTGCCGCACATCGGCGAGGCACCGGCGCGGATCCACTGCGCCAGGAAGTTCACCGTCGCGGCTTCGGCCTGGCCCAGGGTGACCTGGCTTGCGACCACGCGCTGCCACAGCCCGGAACGACGGTGCTGGTTGCGGTTCCATTCGTCCATGGCTTCCAGCCGCTCCACCGGGTGGTGAATGGCGAATTCCGGACCCTCGGCCAGCACGTTCAACTGCGCGTCGGTCACCACCGTGGCGATCTCGATGATCGAGTCGTTGTCGGTATCCAGACCGGTCATTTCCAGGTCGATCCAGATCAGTCGTTCGCCTTCCGCGCCGTTGTCGGCCATGTGTTCAAACCTTGTACGAAAGCAGCATGATACCGCAGCGGACCGCAGCCCCCATCAGCCAAGCGTCGGCAGCAGCGGCGGCTTACCGCGCTTGGCACGGAAATAGTTGGTCAGCCGGGTGCTGGCTTCCTTCGCCAGCACCCCGCCATGCAGCTCGACGCGGTGGTTGTGGCGCGGGTCTTCCAGCAGGTTGAACACGCTGCCACAGGCACCGGTTTTCGGATCTGTAGCCGCGTACACCAGCCGCGCCACGCGCGCGTGCACGACCGCCATCGCGCACATCGCGCAGGGTTCCAGGGTGACGTAGAGAGTGCTGCCGAGCAGCCGGTGATTGCCCAGCGCCCTGCCCGCCTGGCGCATGGCGACGATCTCGGCATGCGCACTCGGATCATGTTCGGCGATGTTCAGGTTCCAGCCCTCGCCCAGCAGCTGCCCCTCACTGCCGACCAGCACCGCACCCACCGGAATCTCGTTGAACTCCTGCTCGGCCCGCGCGGCCAGTGCCAGCGCGTGCTGCATCCAGTATTCGTCCTGGTCGTGCACCGGCACGCCCAGCGGCGGCGGCGGTGGCAGGCGCTCAACCATGGCCGTTGGCCTTGTGCAGGAACGCCTCGAAGGCGGCCAGGGTGGCTTCGCTGACGTGGTGCTCGATGCCCTCGGCGTCGCGCCGGGCGGAATCAGCATCCACGCCCAGCGCCAGCAGGAAGCGCTCCACGGTCTGGTGGCGGGCGCGCACCTCCACCGCCAGCTGCTCGCCGGCCGGGGTCAGGAACACCCCGCGATACGGGCGCTGGATCGCCCAGCCTTCTTTCACCAGCCGCTTGAGCGCCTTGGCCACCGTGGGCTGGGCGACGCCGAGGCGGGTGGCGATATCGACCTGGCGGGCCTCGCGGCCGTCGGCAATCAGGTCCGCAATCAGCTCCACGTAATCTTCCACCAGCTCCGAGCGGCGCGCTTCACGCACCTGCGCGAAACCCTCCACATGAACCTGGGCATCGATCAGGGGGGCGGGCTTGCGGCTGCTGCTCGGCATGCGGGCAATGGTCCGTGGCGGGGCCGGTGGGGAACTGGCGTGTAGTCTAACGCAGCCGGCCGCCCTGCCCTCAGCGCCGGCTCAGCCGCGCATGCGACGCTGTAACCGGGTCTCGAACAACACTTCGCCGTCCAGATTGCGCGCGACCAGCGCACCGCCGTGCGCGCGGGCGAACTCGTGTGCGATGAACAGGCCCAACCCCAGCCCACGGCTTTCGTGGAAACTGGCCTTGAACGGCTCGAACAGGCGCGGCAGCAGGGCTTCGGGAATCTGACCCTGGTTGCGCACCTGCAGCAGCAGCGATTCGCCCGGGTTGCCGCGCACCTGCACCTGCACCGGCGAACCCCCACCGTGCAGGACGGCGTTGCCAACCAGGTTGGACAGCAGCTGCGCCAGCCGGTCCGGATCGCCGTGCAGGCAGGTGTCGCCCTCGATGTGTAGATCAATGCGCGCCTGCGGATGCGCCCGCGACAGCTCCGCCACCACCGCGCCGGCCACTTCAGCCACGTCACAGTCGCTGTGGTGGATGCGCAGCCCGCCACTGCGGATGCGTGAGAAATCGAGCAGCTGCTCGACCATGCGCCCCATCCGCTCGGCGCTGTTTTCCAGGTGCTTCAGGGTCTGCTGCACTGGCGGATCTTCCGGCAGGTCCAGCGAGAGCTTGTCGGCACAGAGCAGAATGGCCGACAGCGGTGTGCGCAGGTCGTGGGTCAACACCGCCATCATGGTTTCATTGAGCTTGAGCGCGTGCTCCAGCGCCTGGTTGCGCGCTTTCAGCAGCTGCTTCTGCTGGTACAGCTCGATGAACACATTGACCTTGCTCATGATCACCTGCGGCTCGATCGGCTTGTGCAGGAAATCCACCGCACCACTCTCATAGCCCTTGAACGCACGCACCGGGTCATTCGGCGATGCGGTGAGGAAGATGATCGGCACGTCGCGGCTGCGGGTCGAGCCGCGCATCAGCTCGGCCAGCGAGAAACCGTCGATCTCGGGCATGTGCACGTCCAGCAGCGCCAGCGCCACGTCATGCTCCAGCAGCAGCTCCAGCGCCTGCGCGCCCGAGGCGGCGCAGAGGATGTTCAGGCCCTCGCGTCGCAGCAGCGCCTCCATCGCCACCAGGTTCTGCGGAATGTCATCGACAATCAGCAGGTTCACGCACTCGGTCGGCGCATTCAACGCAGTGGGCTCGATCAGATTCATCGGGCAAGACCCTTGATACGTGTACAGATGGAAGAAAGCGGCAGCACCGCGTCGGCTCCGGCATGGGCCAGCGCGGCTGCTGGCATGATCGGCGAAAACGCATCGTCCGGACATTGAATCCACGCATGGCCGCCGGCCTGGCGCACCGCCGCCACGCCGGCGCTGCCGTCGTTGCTGGCCCCGGTGAGCAGGATCGCCAGCACGCCCGCACCGAACACCTCGGCCGCGCTTTCGAACAGCGGGTCGATGGCCGGGCGCGAGTACAGCACCGGGGCGTCCACCGAAAGCGCCAGCGTTGCGGCATCCTCGACCAGCAGATGATAGTCCGGCGGCGCGAAGGTGACCGTGCCCGGCAGAAGCGGCTGCTTGTCGTCGGCCTCGCGCACCGGCAGCGGGCAGCGCATGTCCAGCAGGTCAACGATGCGGCTGGGCCGGTCGCGCGGCAGGTGCAGCACCACCAGCACCGGCAGCGGCAGGTCGTCCGGCAGGGCGGCCAGCAGGGTCTGCAGCGCGCTCACCCCGCCCGCCGAGGCTCCCACCACCAGCAGCTTGAAGTCCACGCGCGGGTCGGCAGACAGGCTCATGCCACCTTCCGGTACAGACGCTGCTCGCGCGCGCAGGCTTCAAATTCATCGGCATGCTCGCCGAACTGCAGCGATTCCTTGCTGCCCAGCCCCAGGAACCCTTTGTGCACCAGCGCCTCATGGAACAGGCCGATGGCCCGGTCCTGCAGTGCGCGCTGGAAGTAGATCAGCACGTTGCGGCACGACACCAGGTGCACTTCGGAGAACACCGTGTCGGTGGCCAGGCTGTGGTCGGCGAACACGATGTTGCGCTTGAGCACACGGTCGAACACCACGCTGCCGTAGCCACTGCTGTAGTAGTCCGACAGCGATCCGGTACCACCGGCAGCCAGGTAGTTGCGGCTGAACTGGGCCAGGCGGTCGAGCCCGAATGCACCGGCCTCCGCGGCGTGCAGCGCCTCGGGATTGATATCGGTGGCGTAGATGATGGTGCGGTCCAGCAGCCCCTCTTCGTGCAGCAGGATCGCCAGTGACCAGACCTCTTCACCGGTGCTGCAGCCGGCGATCCAGATCTTGATCGACGGATAGGTGCGAAGCACCGGTATGGCATGTTCGCGCAGGACCTTGAAATAGGCCGGATCGCGGAACATCTCCGAGACCTGCACGGTGAAGAACTGCATCGCCTGGGCGAAGGTATCGGGTTCGCTCAGCAAGCGGTGCTGCAGCGCGCCCAGGTTTTCGCAGTCGAAGCGGGCCATGGCATGGCGCATGCGCCTACGCAGCGAGGCCAGCGCGTAGTCACGGAAATCATAGTGATAGCGCTGGTACACCGCCTCCAGCAGCAGCTTCAGTTCCAGATCGAACAGCTCGGCCTCGTTCATCGACGCGAGCACCATACGCGGCACAACGAGACCAGCTTGTCCACGTCGATCGGCTTGGAGATGTAGTCATTGGCACCGGCCTGCAGGCAGTGCTCGCGGTCATCGGGCATGGCCTTGGCGGTCAGCGCGATGATCGGCAGGTCGCGCCAGCGCGCCTCGCTGCGGATCTCGCGCATGGCGGTCAGCCCGTCCATTTCCGGCATCATGATGTCCATCAGCACCAGGTCCACTTCCGGGCTGAGCTTTTCCAGCGCTTCGCGGCCATTGCGGGCGATCTCCAGCTTCACCCCCAGCGGCTCCAGCACGCTGGACAGGGCAAAGATGTTGCGCACGTCATCTTCGGCCAGCAGCACGGTACGTCCGTCCAGCACCGCATCACGGCGGCGCGCCTCGCGCAGCAGGCGCTGCTGGTCGGTCGGCAGTGAAGCCTCGACGCTGTGCAGGAACAGGGTCACCTCATCCAGCAGGCGCTCGGGCGAGCGCGCGCCCTTGATGATGATGCTCTTGGAGTAGCGGCGCAGGCGCTGTTCCTCATCGCGGGTCAGCGCGCGACCGGTGTAGACGATCACCGGAGGGAACGACAGCGCTTCGTTGGCCGCCATGTGCTCCAGCAGGTCGTAACCGGTGCCGTCGGGCAAGGCCAGATCGGTCACCATGCAGTCGAAGGTGGACCCGGCCAGCGCCGCCATCGCCTCGGCAATGGTGCCCACGCCGACGATCTCCAGCTGGTCGCGGCCCAGCAGCAGCTTCAGGTTGGAGCGCAGTTCGCTGTCGTCCTCGACGATCAGCAGGCGGCGCACGTCGCGTTGGTTGGTGGCTTCCAGCTGCTGGATCGCCTCAACCAGGCGTTCACGCGTGGCCGGCTTGATCACATAGCCGATCGCGCCCAGCTCCAGCGCCACCTGCGAGCGTTCCAGGCCACTGACCACGTGCACCGGAATGTGCCGCGTGGCCGGGTCGCGCTTGAGCCGTTCCAGCACGCTCAAGCCCGACACGTCCGGCAGACCGATGTCGAGCAGGATGCCGTTCGGGCGCAGTTCGGTGGCCAGGGTCAGCGCTTCTTCGGCGGTCTGGGCGACCACGCAGTCGAAGTCGAGCTCGTGCGCCATCTGCACCAGCGCGCTGGCAAACGCGGCATCATCTTCCACCGCCAGAATCATGCGCCCGGCGCGGCTGCGGCGACCCCGGTCGTCGATCACACGCGGGGTTTCGCTGGCTGCTGCCAACGGCGCTGCGACTGGGGCCTTGGCCGGCTGGGGCGCTGCCACGGGCTGGCGCACATCCGGCGCGGCATGTGCCTCGCCCAGGGTCTCGCCGTTGTTTGCGATCAGCGGCAGCTCCAGGGTGAAGCTGCTGCCCCGCCCGGGCTCGCTGACCACGCTGATGCTGCCGCCCATGCGCGCCGCCAGATCTCGCGAGATCGACAACCCCAGCCCGGTGCCGCCATAACGGCGGCGGGTGCTGCCATCGGCCTGGCGGAAGGCTTCGAAGATGACTTCGGTCTGTGCCTGCGGGATACCGATACCGGTGTCGGTCACGGTGAACTGGATGCGCCCCGAGGCGGTGCCACGCACGCTGAGGGTGACGCTGCCGTGCTCGGTGAACTTCACCGCATTGGCCAGCAGGTTCTTCAGAATCTGCTGCAGGCGCTGGCTGTCGGTCACCAGCTGCGCAGGCGCGTCGGCGTCGGCCTGCAGCACCAGGCCCAGGCCCTTCTGCTCGGCCAGCGGCTGGAAGGTGTCCTTCAGACGCTGCAGCACGCTGGATACCGCCACGTTCTCGTCGGTCAGCTCCACGTGGCCGGCCTCGATCCGCGACAGATCCAGAATGTCGTTGATCAACGCCAGCAAGTCGTTGTTGGAGGAATGAATCGCCTGGGCGTACTTGACCTGTTCTTCGGACAGGTTGGCATCCTTGTTGTCGGCCAGCAGCTTGGCCAGGATCAGCGCACTGTTCAGCGGCGTGCGCAACTCGTGCGACATGTTGGCCAGGAACTCGGACTTGTAGCGCGAGCTGGCCTCCAGTTCATTGCTGTTCTGGACCAGCTGCGCCTGCGCCAGCAGCAGTGCCTGCTGGCGCGATTCCAGTTCGTGGGTGCGCTCTTCCAGCTGCACATTGGTCTGTTCCAGCTCCACCTGCTGCTGTTCCAGATTGGCCTGCGAGTGCAGCAGGCTGCGGCTCTGTTCTTCCAGTTCCTCGTTGGCCACCCGCAGTTCTTCCTGCTGGGTCTGCAGCTCTTCGCTCTGGCGCTGGGTTTCTTCCAGCAGTTCCACCAGTTGCTCGCGCAGCAATGCTGCGCGCAGGGCCACGCCGATGGGCTCGGCCACCTGGATGAGCAGTTCCAGCTCCAGCGCACGCGCCGGCGAGGCCCCGACCCGCCCCAGCTCGATCATCCCGATCACCTTGCCATCGGCGGTGATCGGACCCAGCAGGCGCTGGTGCACCGGGGTCAAGCCCATCGGCGTTTCGATCTCCAGTACGCTGTCGCCCTGGTCAAACCGGCGCGGCTCGCCCAGGCGCAGCACTTCGCCCCACTGGCCGGCCGCCGATGGCAGCGATTCCGGCAGGCGCGCCGGCAGCGCCGCGCCACCCACCAGCAACAGGCGTTCGCCCTGCAGGCGGTACAGCGCGCCGACTTCGGCGTTCAGACGTGCGCAGAGGGTGCGCAGCGCTTCGTCGGCCAGCACGCGCGGGTCCGGATCGCCGCGCAGACTGACCGTGACCGCGTTCTCACCTTCCTGCAGCCACAGCGCGTCGGCGGCGATGCGCCGCGACTGGATCGCCTTCATCACCGTCAATGCCATCAACAGGAAGCAGATGCCGCCGATGGTGCGGTTGACGAACGAGAACGCCGAATTCGTGCTGGCTGGAGCGATGTGGTAGCCGATCATCAGCAGGATGGTGGAACCCACCGCCACCAGGAACGGCACTTCGACCCGACGCTGGAACAGAGTCACGCCGACTGCCATGAAGTATGTCAGCCACACCGCATAGCCCAGCGGCACCACGAACTCCAGACCCATGGTCAGGGCCATCAGGCCTGCCGATGCCAGCCAGATCCAGCGGTCGCGTGCGGTGGGCGCAGAATTCATGGGGTGTCCAGATGCAAAAGGTTTCTGATGTTACCTGAACGCGTTAAAGGGGTGTTATGCGTCAAAAGTGGGCACTTCAGGCACTTTTCTTGACATTTCTTTCACAAATCACCGCAACGCGCTGCTTGTGATACATCCAGCGCGCTCGTGTCCCAGTTTGGGTAGTGTCTTTTGGCCTACCGCCGACGGCCGTGAATCGCGTACAGTTGCGTATTGATCCGCTGCACGTGCCGACGCCCGCACCGGGCGCAAGTGAACGCGTGGGTCATCATCTGTCTTAGAGGAAGCCGAGCATGTCTGAACCCCTTCGCGTGTTGATGGTCGAAGACCAGCAGGACCTGCGTGAGTTGATGGGACAGGCCCTGCAGGACTTCGGCATCGAGATCCACACGGCGGTGGACGGCCCCGCCGCGGTGCAGATGATCGAAGAGCACGGCGATTTCGACGTGGTGTTCAGCGACATCAGCATGCCCAACGGCATGACCGGCGTGCAGCTGAGCGAGCATGTGGCACGTGCGCTGCCCAATGCCCGCATGATTCTTTCTTCCGGGTATGCCCGCTCGCAGCTGGAAGAGCCGCTGCCCGAGCATGTGGAGTTCCTGCCCAAGCCGTACCGCCTCAATCAGTTGATCAAGCTGCTGAAGAGCCCGGCCACCACGCCCTGATCATCTTCGTCGTGAACGCTTCATGTCGCGCTGCGACACTTCACGCCGGCTTGCAGCACAGTCGCGATAGTGAACCTGTCTTCCGTATGACAGGGCACACGGAATGCTCGACCGAAGTCAGGAACTGGAGCGGATCGCGCTGATCGAAGCGCTCAATGTGCTGGACCCCGCACTGGGCCGCGCATTGGACCCGATCACCGAACTGGCGGCATTTACCTTTGACGTACCGATCGCGCTGATCTCGATTGTCGACAGCGAGGCGCAGCACTCGATCTCACGGGTGGGGCTGGATTCGGTGGTCCGGGTGGAACGCCAATGGTCCATCTGCGCCTGCGCGATCGAGTCGCACGCCGTGCTGCAGGTGGAAGACCTCAGCCAGGATCCGCGCTTCGCGGACAATCCGGCGGTGACCGGCCCCGAGCATCTGCGCTTCTATGCCGGTGCGCCGCTGGTCACTCGCAGTGGTATCGCACTGGGAGCCTTGTGCCTGATCGATCGCCAGCCACGGGTGCTGGACGAAGAGGAGATCCGCCAGTTGCAGACGCTGGCACGGCTGGTGGTGAACCAGATGGAACTACGGATGTCCGTGGGCCGTCGCGATGCGGTCAGCGGACTCCCCAACCGCCAGCAGTTCCAGTCCGACCTGGGCGTGCTGGGCCGGCAGGATGGTGGCCATCACTACACCGGTGTGCTGTTGGACGTCTTCGATCTGCAAAGCACCACCGACGCCGGCCAGGTGCTGGGCCTGAAGCCGGTGGAGTCGCTGCTGCGGCAGGCCTCGCTGCGGGTGCAGGACATGATTGGCGAGATAGCACAGGTCTACCACGTGGCCGCGACCCGCTTCGGCTTCGTGCTGCGCGATCACAGCCACGAGCAGGTGGAGGGACTGCTGGACCGGCTGCGCGAGCGCATGCGCCGGCCGCTGATGGTGGGCAGCATTCCGATGTCGCCGCAGTTCCATGCCGGCGTCTGCGCCTTCCGGCCCGAGCCGGACCAGACCGCCGACCTGCTGCGCAAATGCCTGGTCGCCATGCACCACGCGCTGCAGACCGATGCCTGCGTGTGCTGGTACTCCAAGGACCGCGACGAGTACCTGCGGCGGCGCTACCGGCTGGCTTCCGATGCCGGGCGTGGCCTCAGCCAAGACCAGTTCACCCTGGTTTATCAACCGCGATTTGACCTGTCTGCAGGCTTGCCGGTATCCGCCGAGGCGCTGTTGCGCTGGACCCATCCTTCCCTTGGACCGGTGAGTCCCGCCGAGTTCATTCCAGTGCTGGAATGCACTGCGCTGATGCCCACGCTGAGCCGCTGGGTGGTGGAACAGGCCGTGCAGCAGGCGGCCCGTTGGCAGTCGCTGCTGCCCGGCTTTGCTGTTTCGCTGAACCTGTCACCGCGCGACTTCGACGACGAGCACTTATGGCAGCGTATGGCCGAGCGCCTGCAGATGTATGGCTTGCCGGCCTCATTGATTGAAGTGGAGATCACCGAAGGCCAATGGCTGCACAGCCACCCCGCCGCTCTGCCCCAGCTGCGCGCAATGGCGGCGGCCGGCGTGCGGGTCGCCATCGATGACTTCGGCAGTGGCTACAGCAACTTCGGCTATCTGGCCGAGGTGCCGATCAGCCACATCAAGATCGACCGCAGCCTGATCACCGGGCTGGCCGATTCGCGCACCGCACGATTGAAGGTGGATGCCATCATCCGGCTGGCCGAGCAGCTGGGCTACCGCACGGTGGCCGAGGGCGTGGAGCATGAAGCCGAGCTGGAGCTGCTGCGGGCCTGGGGCTGCGATGAAGCGCAGGGCTTCCACCTGGCCCGGCCCATGCGCGCCGAGGCAGTGACGCAGCTGGTCCTGGCATGCCGTGCGGGGCCGCTCGCCGATGCGTAAAATGCGTCCACATGACAGACCTCGCCCCACTCCCTACCCTGCCCACCGGGCACTATCGCCACTTCAAGGGCGGCAACTACCGCGTGCTCGGTGTGGTACGCCACAGTGAAACGCTGCAACCGCTGGTGCTGTATCGGCCGCTGGACAAGGACAGCGGCGATTGGGTGCGCCCTTACGACATGTTCTGCGCCCAGGTGGAGCATGAGGGCCTGATGCGGCCGCGATTCGCATTGATCGCGGCCGATTGATTCCTCAAGACCAACGCTTTACGGCGCAGCGCTCTGCCCGGCCACGGCCGTGCTGTTGACCACAAACGGATCGCGCCCGGCGTCGGCATACCCACTGCATGCCGCATCACCCGGCGCAACCGGATCACAGGCCCACAGCCCACGCGGCACGGTATCGCGCGGCTCAAAACGCTCGCCGGTCCACACCAGGAAGCCCAGGTGCAGGCGGCCCCACTCACCGTAGGTGCGCGGCTCGGCCTTGCCTTCGGTGGACACATCGGCATACCAGCGCAGCGCCGGACCATACTGCAGCTTGCCCGGGTCCAGCTGCACGCCGGCACCTTCCACGCCGTAGCGCTTCTTGTCAGCATCGGACAACAGCGGCTGCGCCGGCATCACCTGCGCGGTGATGTCCTGCGGTGCGGCCCCCGCCGTGACCTGGTACACCCGTTGCTCGACCAGTGCCTCGCGGCAGCTGCCGGTGGACAGGCGCACGGTTTTGCCCGCGTTCTCATCCGGGTAACGGCCATCCACGCAGGTGAACGGACCGGAGACCAGATACACCGTGGTCGATGCGTCGGTGCCTTCGAACGAGCGCACCCACAGACCGTTCTGCACGGCAATGAAGTCCGGCCGCACGCCATAACCCGGCACCGCCTTGAACCATGCCTTCTGGCTCAGCTGACGCTCGCGCGCCGCGCGCGGCAGCAGCAGTTGCTGCTCGGGAATGGCCTTTAATGCATTGGCCAGATGGGCCGGCATGACGCCCTGGCAGGCCCCGACCAGCAGGTTGTCCTGATTGGCCAGGCGCGCCGCCAGATCGTTCGGGCAACGTGCGCCGAGCTGGCGCTCGATGGCGTTGTCCTGGTTGGCCAGCACCGGCACGACCAGCGGGCGTGGTGCCGGCGGTGCGACGGCGGCTGCGACCTCCGCCGAAGCCGGTTCTGCAGCCGGCACCGCCGGTGCTTCGACCGCGGCGGCCGCATCTTCTGCAGCGGGTGCAGCAACAGATGCAGCTGCAGGCGCAGGTGCCGCCGCTTCCGCTGCCGGCGCTGGAGCAGGTGCATCCGCCGCGTCCTGCGCATGCGCCGTGGCCAGCGCGAACGGCAGCATCAGCAGCAGCGAGGTGGAACGGCAGGCGCGCACGTGCCGGGAGTGAAGCGATGCTTTACGCATGTATTCGTCCTTGAAGCTGGAGTTGAGTGAGGTGGATCACTGCGAAACTATCGACACGGATTGACGGATGCCAAAGGCGACAACCGCATTCAAAGCCCCCTTTGAATGTCCCATCCGTCGACCGCCGGGATCCCGACGCGGACACCCTACACCAATCGTGAAATCCGCGTCGCGACCAAGTGAAGAAACTTTGAAGAAGATCACATCTTAGACCGTAAAATCCTGTTAACCGCCAAGCGCATGACATTCGGGACGAACCGCACGCCCCATCGCTGCACCGCAGCAACGCGAAGGAAGGATTCTCATGTGTCCCGCTGGTTCGCAATCCCCAGCCGCCCTGGCCCATGTGCCGGGCCGGGCAATGCAGTGGGCTGGATCGCTCCAGGAAGCAAAAGTTGCGGGGTAGGCACCTGCTCACTCACCTGCGGAGAGGCGTTCATCAATCCGGGAGCAGACGCACTTGACGCAGTCTGCGCACCGGGCGGCGGCCCGCCCACCTGGGAATGTGCAATGAAGCTGCCCAAGGTGCCTTGGAAGAACATGGCGGCCATCGGCGGAGCACTGACAATGAGCACCGTCAGAATCAGCCCCAGCCCGCCTTGCTGCATGGCTTGGCTGCTGTAGCTGGTTCCTCCGTCCCCACCCAGCAGCAGCCCGGTTACCAAGGTATCGACCCAGAACGCCTTTGATACCGCAATCACGATGCCCAAGGCGTATCCGACCATGACGGAAAGCACCGCCATTGAGAACATGGTGCCCATTCCGTACAACAGCCACTTCTGGAACAACGCTTTCGTCTGATCGAACAGCAGGCAAAGAATGAACAACGGCCCCAACCCGATGAAGAGTGACATCGCAATCTGGTAAAGCAGCAGCATGGCACCGGCCGTGATTGCCGGTCCGCCTGTTCCAAGGCCGATCAGGAACTTGGCCTGCGCCTTCTCGCCCTCCAACGCTGGATCGTTGATCACGGAAATGGCGTCCATGCTGGCAAGCGCCACCTGCATCTGCCACAACACGGCATCCACCTGCTTCGCCGGCAGGTCGTGCTGGCCGGTAACCAGCGTGGAAATGACCCCCTGCACATTCGTGGTCAGAAGCACCACCAGGCTTTTCCCGAACAACGACATGGTCGACGCCATGCTGACGATCAATGCCTTCCATGCCACATCGCTCACCGTCAGCATGACTGAATCGCGGCTGCGGCCGGTCATGATGCGATACCCCTGCATCACTACCCAAAGGGTCAAGAGCACTACGCCCATGAAGCCGACCCAATCCATGAACCTGCCGAGCACTTCACCACCAAAATTCGAAACCTTTTTCTCTAGCGCCTCAAGAATCAAACTGAAGAAGGCAAAATCGCCGATGGTGGGTTCGTCCCCCGCGCGCCACACGCTCATTCCTGTGCCCACTGGTCCAGTGCCTTCTTGAGTGCGATGGTCTTCACCACGTCGGTTACAGCGCGCGCATGGGAATCGCCCTTGAACGCAGCTCTGGCAATGACGTTCTGGCGCGTCTGCATGGCCGCAATATAGGCGTCGTAGGCCTGCATTCTTGTCGACCACTCCTGGGCCAGCACCTGCAACTGGTTGGCCAGCCTTGCTGAGTCACTCTGTGTGGCCTGAACGCTACCGGAGGAATTCTTGTCCGAGTTTCTGGACTTCAGGTTCAGACGCTCCGCGTCCTTGGCCTGCCGGATGGTCTTTTCCAGGAACTCCAGCGAATCGTTGTACCTGCGGTTCTTCGCCATCTGGATGCTCACACAGATGCTTCGCTGTTCCCTCTTCGCGTCAGCACTTTTTCCGATGTTCAACGCTGCGAAACCCTGCTGCAGGAGTGAAGCACCACTGCCCTTACCACATACCTTTTCGACAAGGTAGTTGTCGGCCACGGCCTCCATGCGCATGCCCTCAGGCAGTCCCATCTCGAACTCGAGCGCGTTGAAAATCGACTTCATATCCTTGATCTGGCTCGCCTGCTCGTCCCACCGCTTTGCCTCCTCAACGTACTCCTTACCATCCATGAAGTACTGGAGCATCTGCTGCACCAGTCCTGGCGGATCGGAAACCACCATCTGGGCCTGCGCAGACGGGGCACTCACAAGGACGCCTGCCGCGATCAGCAATCCGCGCAGTTGGGTGCGCGGGATGTTCCGGACTTTGCTCAGGATGCAATTCGCATTCGTTCCAGAAAGTCCCTTGGGTGGCTGGTGCATGTCGTGCCCCTGTAGTGTGGTGGCGCGGACAATGCACCAGCACGCGGGGCCAGTGAAGATCACCATCGCGTTTTCTGGCATCAGAAATGACCTACGTTAACCGCCCCGTGCTCACAAACGCTGATGCTGCAAGGGATCCGAGACACTTCGACGAGGTGCCGAGAGGACAATATGTCTGTGCGCATCCATGCAGGGAGGCCGAGCACAACGACGCATCCAGCCCGCCCTGCGAAACGCAGGTCACCACACCCGCTCAGCCGCTGTAGGAAAACCCCTATACGCCGACAACCCATTCCCCGCTATCGTACGCAACCAGAGGCACCGGTCGCACCGGGCCCGGTCATTCAACGGGGACAACACATGAAGCACACCGCACCTCGCCCGCACCGGGCGCGCTGGACGCTGCTGGCCATTCTGGCCACCGGCACCGCCTTCGCCCAGACCCCGCCGGGGCTGCCGCCGCCGGGCACCATGAGCTCGCAGATGCCCGAGGGCATGGAAATCTACATGAGCATGGCGGTCAGCGACACCGACCAGCAGGTCAGCCAGAACATGGGGGCGAGTGCTGCCGAGGCAAAAGTCCGCTCGCTGCAGGAATGCAAGGCCAAGTACAAGGACTGCGTGGAGCTGATCACCTTCCCGGTGCGCAACCACTGCATGGGCCTGGCAGTGGACAAGAAGGCCAAGCCGAACATCCGTGCCCTGTTCGTCAACGTGGAAGAAACCGGCAAGACCAAGCCGGGCGAGCTGGCCCAGAAGTCGCTGGAGCAGTGCAAGGCCGCCGGCGGCGCAAAGTGCGAGTCGCAAAGTGACTACTGCTTCTAAGGTCGTCCGTATCGGACTTGCGGGTGCGCTGCTGGCCCTGGTGCCAGCATTGGCGCACGGGAGCCAGGCGCAGATGCAGCGCGATTTCCGGGCGCAGATGAACTACATCGGCTGGCAGCAGAGCCAAGCCGCCGCAGTGTATGTCTACACGGCGGAAGACGCGGCGCGCGACCAGATCCGCGCCAACATCGAGGCGGCGCAGCGCGCCAAGGTCCGCAAGGACGCCACCCGCGACTGGTGGGGCGTGGTCGTGGTCAGCACCGAGGACGGCTCCTGGAACGTGAAGCTTAACGGCGAGGACAAGACCATCCCGTTGATGGACGCCATGGATGGGTGCAAGGGCGTCTGCTCGCCGATCCTCTCGTTCGCAAACAGCTGCGTCGCGCCGGCCTATAGCGGACAGGGCGGGATGTACTGGGATCAGGGCGAAACCCGCGAGAAGGCCAAGGAGGCAGCGACCGCCGCCTGTAAGGCTGCTGGCGGCAGCAACTGCAGCAGCCCGAACGAGCAGGCCATGTGCACCGGCTGGAAGTATGCCTACAGCGGTCTCGAGCGCTTCTCCCATCGCCTGGAGCGCACCGCCAAAGGCGACATTGCCTCACCGAAGTTCGAGTATTTCCCGGGCGCAAAAGACTACATCGCCAAGCCCTTGGAACGTCGCGGCACCTCAACGGCCAAGGTCGATCTTAAAAAGGAATACGACAGCTCTGTTCCGTGGGCAAAGGAAAACCTGGACCGACGCGCGCAAGGCGTCATGCGCATGGCCGAGCCGTGGACCGCCATTGCCGCAGGCAGCGGCCCCAAGGCCTACGCCATCCACTGGGGTCTGAACGAAACCGATGCCAAGGACACGGCGATCAGCAAGTGTGGCGGCGGTGACTGCAAGGTGCTGGCCGCGGTGCCCTACGGTCAGTGCCTGACAGCCATCCGCCTGCACAAGCCCGACGGGCGCGTGGACAGCTTCGGCGGCCAAGGTGCCACCCAGGCCGAGGCGGAGGAAATCGCGATGACCCAGTGCATCAGCGCGGGCGCGGCGACCTGCCCCGTCGTCTTCAATGAGTGCATGAAGAAGAAGTAATGCACGACGTGGAGATGCTGCTACAGCAGCATCTCCACGGCACGGGGTTCCGGCTCTGACGGCAACACACCCTGCGACCAGAAATGTTCCAGGGTGCCACGCACCAGATCCAGTGACGTGGACGCCCCCTGCCTCGTACCGAAACGGGCCTTGTTGTCGGACTGCAGGCGCAACATGGCGGCGTCCTGGTCGTTCACCCGCTTCAGGAACGGCCACACGAACAGCCGCACCGCCCACGCCGGGGCCCAGCGACCCTCTACATGCAGGGTGACGAACACATCCGTCTCATGCGCAGTGCGGGGGGTGAAGTGCAGGTCGATCAGCACCCGGCTGCCGTTGGCGTAGGTGTACTCAATGCGGGTGCTGCCCGGCGCGGCGAAGTGCGCGCGCTCGCCGGTGCGCTCCGACTCGAATAGGCGGTACAGCAGACCTGACTGGGCCGGCAGGCCCTGGTAGTCCACAGTGAAGCCTTCGGCGGTGGGAATGAGCTGGGCCGTGGCCCTTGCGCGTGCGCCGTCACTGCGCACCAGCCCGGCGTGAATGAAGTGGGTGTGCAGCGGGTCCAGGAAGTTCTCCATGGCGTCCACCACGTTGGCCGCCCAGCGGGTCTGCCAGATGAAACGGCGGGTGTCGGGGTCGGTGGCGCGCACCATCGCATTGGGCTGGTCAGCCCCTGCCGGTCCCGGGCGCAGCCACACGAAGCCATCGAGTTCGCAGGTGGCAAATGCCCGTACCCGCACGCCCGGCGGGGTGTGCTCAGACGGCAGCCCGGGCACCCCGCGCAGTGCGCCTTGGGCATCGAACGCCCACCCATGGTAGGGACAGGCCAGGTGCCTGCCCTTGACGCAGCCCGCCGACAGTGGTGCGTGACGGTGGGGGCAACGATCCTCCAGAGCGATCAGGGTACCGTCGCCGTCCTGGCTTCGAGCCAGGGCGATGTGCGTGTCCAGCACCGTGATGCCCAACGGCCGCGTGCCGACCGCGTCGGAGCGCGCAACCGCATACCACTGGGTGTAAAGCAAGGGGTTCCAGGTACTCATAGTTGAAATCCACGCAGCAGCGGTACACCGAGCCGGCAGGTTGTGGCCGACAGCGCCGAGATCATCGCGCGCGTTCGGCGCGGCAGATGACGGGCGTAGACGGCACTGTATTCGATGGAAGGCACCCCGCCGCGCAGCCGCTTGAAACCCGCGGCACCGGCACTGAAGTTCAAACGCCAGCCCTGGTTCTGGCAGGCGCGATACGCACACGCGGTGGCGAGCCGGTACAGACCCCGCTTCTGTGGCTGGGCGGTGTCGTAACCGACGATGGGGGCGGTGGCGGTGCGCCCCAACCGGAACAGCCCGACGATGCACGCCAGACGATTGTCCTCGTCGCGGAAGCCCTCGAACTGCAGCAGCCCGGCGCGATGCCACAGGCGCAGGAACTCGGCGGTGTAGACCGGGTTGAAGCGCGAATGCTTGCCGATATACAGCAGCGCGTACAGTTCGGCGATGCGCGCGTAATCGGCCTCGACGATGTCCGCATCGGCACAGTGGCGCAGCGGCGTTTTGTGCAGCAACGCAATATCCCAGCGCAGGTTCTGATGACGGCGATGCAGCGTCTCGAACGCGTCGTACAGATACACCTGCCGGCTGGCGACCAGAACGCAGCCGGCCGCGCGCAACGCGGCGATCCAGTCGGCGTTGTCGTCGGCGTTGAGCGAACGGAACCACACCGCGTGCTGCGGCCAGCGCTCCGTCGCCTCCGCCACCACCGCGACCGGGTTCACCTGCGCAAGTGACGGATACAGATTGGTCGACAGCAGCCAGTTGTTGACGCACACGGCGCGATCCAGGCCAGCGCTCCGCAGCGGCACTCCGATGGCGGCGATGCCTGTTCGGGACAGCGGCGCAGCCCAGGGTGGAAGATAGCGCGCGGCTTCTTCCGCCGCATAGTCGGCGTAGGTACTGGTGGGCGAGCAGACCCAGGCATCGCCTGCCAACCCGTCGTGCACGCTGACCGGCAGCGGACCTGCCCCGGTGGATATCGCGGCGGTGTGCGCCCGCACGTTGGTGATCAGGGTGTCGGTCGCGCGGTCGGCATGCACTGCCGCAAAAGCACGCGCCGCGCTGGCGAAGTCGTTCTCACCGTCGGTGCATACGGCGCTCATCGGGTGACCGCTGCCATCGGCTCGCCATCCCACTCGATGTCGCGGGTGGCCGCCTCGCGCAGGCTGCAGTGCTGCTTCCGCGCCATGCGTGCATACGAACCCAGGTCGAGCAGGCTGGCCAGCGGCGGCAGACGGTCACCGGCGGTGCTGATGACGTCCACAGCACTCCCGAAGTCCCGTCGCCATTGCCCGAACTGACGCTGCTGGACGGCCTGCTTCAGGCCTGCGCTGGCCATCAGCGCGCCGATCATCCGTGCGCGCGGCGCAATCGGCTCCTGCAGGTCACCCTCCCCCAGCAACGCTGCCGGCAGGTCACAGTCGAACGGGAACAGATGCAGCCCGCTGGTCGCGCGCGGATTGCATTCCAGCGCCAGCGCCCCGCCCTCGGCGGTCTCGATCCAGTCGAAAGAGATCTGCCCGCTGTAATGCGTGCCGCGCACCAGCGCGGCGATCGCATCGCGGATCGCCGGCCGCTGCACCGGCTCGAAGTAGTAGCTGGAACTGCGGTGCAGGCGATAGCGTGGGCGGTAGATGGCATGCGCCAGCAAGCGGCCACGGTGAGCGATGGCGTAGCTGCACAGCTCATCACCGGCAACAAACGCCTGCACCACCCACGGCCCCAACGCGGGCAGCGCCGGCGCATCGGCCGGAATGCCCTGCGGGTACAAGCGGACATGCACGCCGAAACGCGAGAACTCCGGTTTCAGCACCACCGCCCTGCCCTGCGCCCATTCCCGCGCCTCCTCCACGGTGGACACCCGGCCGCTCTCGGGCACCGGCATGCCGTGCTGCCGGGCGATGGTCAGGAACTCCCATTTGCTGTGCAGCGCCGCCAGCGTGCCAAAGCCATCCACTGCTACATGCAGCGAGCGCGGCAGCGCGGGTCGGTGCCGCGCCAGATGCAGGGCCTCCTCGCAGGTGGGCAGCAGCAGGTCGATGCGTTCGCGGGCGACGATGCGATTCAGCTCGGTCACGAAGGCGTCGGGCGCGTAGCGCGGTGGCGGCAGCGAGTGTGTCTGTTCAACGGCGCTGGACCAGCCAGTCAGGCGGCACGGAATGCTGTCGGCCACGTGCACCTGCCAGCCCAGCCGGTCGAAGCGACGCGCGTGGTCCAGCGCCACAGGCGCACGTGCCCCCAGAATCAGGACGCGTGGGATCAACATGTCGCCTCCCGTGGTGGACGCCACTCCAGGCAATGCGATGGCACGATGCGTACCTCGGGGGCAGCCTGCTGCAGCGCATGCAGCCGGGCCAGGGTGTCACGGTAGATGCGGGTGCTGCCCAGCCACGCCGTCACCATGGCCGGTGGCGGCGTGTTGTCGCGGATCGCCTGCGACGACCAGCTGGCATCGGCAACCAGAAACACCGGGCCTTGCCCGTCTTCGAACAACGCGCCGAAGTGACCGGCCGCATGACCCGGCAACGGCACCAGCCGCAGGCTGCCATCGCCGAACAGATCAAAAGCGGCATCGAAGTGTGTAAACGGTGCTGGCAAGGGATGCGCCGGCTGCGACTCAAACCACAGGGGTGGCGTCGCCTGCCAACTCTGCAACAGGCCCGGCAGCAGTCCCAGCCGGAGCGCGCCAATGCGGGAACGGGCACGGATATCGTCCCAGGCCGCCCTGGAACAGGCCACGCGCGCGTGCGGGAAGTCCGCGAGCCCGCCAATGTGGTCGCCATGCAGGTGCGACACGACCACCCAGGCGATGTCGTCCGGTGCAATGCCATCGCGACGCAGCTGCGCGGCCAGCGACTGCCGTGGGTCCAGGTGCACCGGCGTCACCAGCTTGTACAGCTTCTCCGGGAAGGCCGACGTGGCCTGCAGGAAATGCTCGGAATAGCCCGTATCGAACAGCACCCAGCCCTGCGTGGGATGGCGCAGCAGCGCAACAAGCGCCGGAAACTCACAGCTGCGCGCCGGCGCGCCCTTGCGGGTGGCCCGCTCGGGATGGGTACAGTGCCCGGCTTCGTACAGCCGCCACTCAAGCGCAACCATGCGTCCTCCACCACTGCGCATAGCGGGCCAGGCTGGCCTCCAGGTCTGGATTCGGATCGTAGCCCAGCTCGCGCCGTGCCGCCCCGATGTCCAGGGTCTGCGCATAGCCCAGCACGCCCACCCCGTAGCGGCTCAACCGGGGCTCTGGCCGGCCGGGTCGCAGCAACGCAACGCGCTCGGCCACCCCTGCGAGCAGCAGCGCCGGAACGCGCGGTACCGGCACGCGTTTGACGTCCAGCTCCAGCGCGTTGAACAGCGTGTCCAGAAGGTGACGGACCTGCACCGGCGCACCATTGCTGACGTTGTAGGCGCGGCCGTCGGCGGGCACGTCGGCATCGACGCAGTGTTCGATCAGGCCCACGAGGTTGTCGATGTGGGTCACGTCGACGAGGGCACGCCCACCGCCGATCATCGGGAACCAGCCGCGCGCCGCGACCGCCAGCAGGCGCGGCAGGATCGCGCGGTCGCCCTCGCCATATACCGCGCGCGGGCGCAGGATCAGCGCTGGCAGCCCACGGGCGCACGCGGCGCGCACCTCGCACTCCGATTCCCATTTGGTTCTGGCGTAGTCGGTGATCCACCGCGCCGGCGGATCGAATGCTTCGCCCACCCCGTACTGGTCACGAAAGCGGAAGTAGATGCTGGGCGAGCCGATATGAATGAAACGGCGCACCTTGTGCCGAAGAGCGTGCTCGAGCAGGCGCTGGGTTGCCAGCACGTTGGCTCGCTGGAACTCCTCGGCCCGCCCCCAGGGCGATGACAGCGCAGCGCTGTGGACCACCACCTCACAGCCCTCCAGCAGCGCATCCAGCGCATCGTCTGCCAGATCCGCCGTGATCGCACGCAGATGGGCACCCGCCGGCGGCAGCCGGCCATGGTCACGCCCCGTGGCGATGACCGCATGCCCGGCAGCCGCAAGCTGCCCGGCAACCTTGTGACCGATGAAGCCGGACGCACCGGTAACCAGAATGCGCGCCATGTTCAGTACCTCAGCACCGCACCGGCGAACGACAGCCCGGCACCGGAGCCAACCATGGCAAACAGATCGCCACGACGCAGATCGCCGCGCTCAATGGCGTGATGCAGGGCCAGCGGAATCGACGCCGCCATCTGGTTGCCGTGGGTCTGCAGAATGCGCACCAGCATCTCCTGCGGCAGTCGCAGTGCGCGCTGCAGATGATCCAGCGCCTTGGCACTGGCCTGATGCGGAACCAGCAGCTTCAGATCGTCCACGCCGACGCCAGCACGCGAGAACAGCGTCTGCATGAAGCCCGGCAGCTTCTGCGCCGCCAGCCGATAGGTGGACCGCCCGGACATCTCGAACTGCGAGGCGGCTGCGTAGGTCTCCGCGCCATCGGCCAGCCGCACCCGGGTGCCGCCCGAACGCACCTGGCAGAACCGGGTGCCCTCGCTGTAGGTTTCCATGTGCGAGGCCAGCAGGCCGGCGCGGTCGTCCGCGCCTGCGGCTTCCACGATGACCGCCGCCCCGCCATCGCCGAACAACGCGGCCGTGTCGGTATCGTTCCAATTGAGCCCGGCGGACGCCACTTCGCCGGCCACGATCAGGGCCCGGCGATAGCGCCGCGCGACCATGGCACCGGCCACCAGATCCAGCGCCACCAGGAAGCCCAGACAGGTGGCATTGACGTCGAAGGCGGGAATGCCGGTGCCGGCCAGCCCGAGCCGCTCGTGCACCAGCGATGCCGTGCACGGAATGGCCTGCTCCATGACGCCCCCCACGCTGATGACCACATCCACCTGATCGGCACGCAGGCCGGCACGCTGCAGGGCATCCTGCGCGGCCATGGCGGCCATCAGCGATGCCGGCTCGTCAGCACTTGCAAAGTGTCGGTAATCGATGCCGACATGCCGACGGGTCCAGCCTGCGGGCTTGCTCCAGCGGCGGTCGAAGTCTTCCGACTCAATACGCACGGAAGGGGTGTACTGGCCGGTGGCCAGGATGCGCAGCGGCAGGCTGCGCGGGAGGTCGTGTTCCATTCGACAAACAGTTCCAGTGGGGTGTGCGAAGCCGGTGGGAGAACCAGTGACGGCCAGCAGCGGCACGATGTGTGCCGAGTGCTACAAGGGTAGCAAAGGAAGCTTCATTGACGGGCGCTGACGGACTCGATCGATGCTCGAAAAGCGCCCACGGGGTACTCCGGTTTCCGGCGGATCGTCCTTGCCGGTCACCACGGTGGTGATCACGCCCTTGACGTCGTTGGTCAGGAAGTCCTGGATGCTGGTACCGAACATGGCCATGTTGGTGGCCACGCTTCAGCTCATACCCCGCCCAATATTGCGAATCTGCTCCTGCGTCTGATCCTGCTGCGCCAACTGGGCAGCTGCCTGACTCTCGATCTGCTGCCCGCTACGTTCAAGCGGAGTATTCATCGCCTCAACAGTGGGAACGGACGCACGCAACTGCGCCGGATCAGACAATGCGCCCTGGATGGCGAACGCCGTAGAGGCATCGTTGCTGAGCACCACGTGATCGATGCGTTTCCCGCCCAACTCATGCATACGGCACGCCAATGCGCCGGCCAACTGTTCGCTCCGCACATCCGGGGTTCGCCCTGCCAACTGATCCTGCTCGTGCACGCCCTGCAGCGCACCAATGAACAATGGATAGCCGACGTGGCCCGGACCATTCAGTGGCTTGAGCGGAACGGATGGAGGCTCGACAGCGGGTTGCTCGCGAGCCTTCTCTTCGCGGCGAGCGGGCTCGCCGGGTGGAAGCGGATCGCGAAACTCGTCGATCAGGTGCTTGGCGAGTCCTATGCCGCTCGTCACACTCAATGGAACGATCTGGCGGAAAAGCTTGACTTCATCACGGTAATTCTGGATCAGCTCGCGGCTTGAGTCAGCCAGATCGCGATGGCTTGTGTATTCAAGAACCGAATCTGGGCCAAGGAAGTTACCCAGCTTGTGTGAATCCAACGACATACCGGCGGTTCTCCCTACCCGCTGCACCGGAACAGCAGAAAAGTCTCCCAGCGAGAACCCCTCACGATAGCCATTTTTCCTGAGTATATCGATCTCACTTTGCTTGGCGTACACCCGCACCTCACCATAGTGGGGCGACGCCGCACTGACCGGATCGTTGGCCATGACGTGATTGATGACTGAGCTGCCACCCTCCGGGATGCGGCGTGACAGGCTGGCAGCACCGTAAGCGTTGAAGGTCTCGCCTTTCAGGTCGAAGTGATGTGCGGTGACCTGGGCCAATGCGCCGCCTAGCGAGTGACCGGTCACGATGACATCAGATGGCACACCCCGCCGATAGCCATCTGATTTAGCGTGCTCAATCGCTCGAGCAGTGAGCGCGATCGCCTCGGGAGCTTGGAGATTTGTCCGTGCCGCCACCATCGCAAGATCGGTGACAACATCGCTCCTGTTCGCCTCGGTTCCACGATGTGCGACGATCACTTGCCCTGTGTCGAGCCTCTGATAAACGGTGCCTTGATAACCTGTAGCCTGGTTATCAACATGCTCGATCACCCGATACCGCTGCCCGAATGAAACAGTTACCTCTCTGTCATTCGGATCCTGAATTCTCTCATTTGGATTGAGATAGGCATTGTCCGAAAGATAGGCCAATTCCATTGATCTTGAGCTCACTTGACACCTCCTTGAGATACAACAGACGCACTAAAGGCACCCTCACGGTACTTCGGCGTATACTCATTGACGTCTAATACGCCGAACGCCGGATAACCTGCGTGGCCCTCCGTTCTCGGATAGTCCTTCCCGGGATAAAATAGACGCTGCGTTTCGCCAGCAGCGAGATCGGCACGATCCATGAATATCTGGAACTCCGTTTCACCCTCTGCCCCGGTCGCAAGAAAGATCACATGAAGGCCAGTCAGACCCCATCTGCACTGTGCACGGCCGTAGTAGTTGCCGTCCAGAAGCAGGTCCTCGAACACCCGCCCCTTCAGCTCCACGTCTGACACCTTTTCCAGGGGCACGTCTCTTGAAGTGATCATCCCAATAGGAGTGCCAGTAGCAGGCTGCACATAGCCGCACTCGCCTGAGTTGATCACGTCGTACTGCGCACGAGCGACAACTTTTTCGAACGGGCCCGGCGCATCGCGAACTGTCCAGGTGAAGTCGATTCCCTGAGTTGGCGAAGTGTTCTCTTTCACCTGCTCTCGCCATCTGGCTCCGGGGCTGACGGACTCTCCCCCGCAGCCCGGCATGAGCACCAGCAGCGTCAGGCCCAGCGCTCCCATGAGCCAACTATCCAGCTTCGGCATGATTTGCCCCGCATCCCTTGGTGTTTGAGCGCGACGCACCGCCGCTACCGGCATATGATGCCGCCCCGCTCCAAGCAGCACCATAGGACAATTCCTACGCGCTCAAGGGTGCCCAACAGACGTGGGACGCCCGCAGGCCTACTTGAAGCACTCGTTCAAAACGACAGTGCAAGCCCGGGCACCGGAGCCGATGCACATCGTAAGCGCCTCCTCCTCAGCCGCAGCCTTGCTCGCGGCGTGGGCGGCAAAGGAAGCGAATCGCCCATCCCCTTGGGGTACACGAATGGCAGCAACGCACTCCCCGTGCGGGGCTGCCACCAGGATGGTGCAGTCGGCCTTGCCGCACTTCTTCACCGCCGTGTCCTTGGCGTCCTTCTCACTTGGGCCGGAGTGCATGGCAAAGGCATCTGATCCGCCACTGGTGGCAATGGCAATCCAGGGCTTGGCGATGCGGTTCATGCCGGCCGCATGCTCATCCAGCTCCTCACCGGACCAGTCGCGGCTGGAGCCATCTTCATTCTTGATCTTCACGCGCGACATCGCCGTCGACGTACCGCGCTGCTCCAGTGGCTTGGCGATGTATTCCTTGCCGCCCGGGAACCAGGTCAGTCTGGGCGGGGCCACCTGACCCTTCGACTCACGGCCAACTCGGTAGATGAAGCGCTCGCGCCCGCTGTAGGCATACTTCCACCCCGAGCAGAAGGCCTCCTTGGCTGGACTCTGGCAGCCGGTACCTCCGGCCGCAGTGCATTGCTTGACCGCATCGGCTCCAGCGTCACCCTTCGAATCACCGTTAGTCCAGAACAAGCCACCTTGCGCGCTGCAAGCTAGGGCAAGGCATCGACACTACTCACTAGAATCGCTTGAACTCCGACATGCTGCATGCTGAGTAATACACTTCACACCGCTGCCCCCTGACACTCTCACATGCAGCGAGAGCGGCTGCTTTGGCCTGATTTGCATCAGCTGCTGTGTTGGCAGTCGTTATCGCTCCAGGCATTTGTTCTCCGACGGGATCCGCCAAGGCAACACACTGATTGTGATAACTCAACTTGACCTTACAGGTACGCCCCCCGCCTTCTTTACATCTCGACAGAGCCAAGGATTCAGCCGCACGCTTTGACTCTTGAGATGAAGCAACCCCAGTAGCAATCTTTTCGCCATTTGCGACGGGCTTGGTATCGTCAGCAACCGCCCCCCAACGCGTTTCCCACCGACCACTCGGCTCCTTTGTAGCCCCGGAGCCTGATGAACCAGCGCCTGGAATCGGCGCGCAGCCCACCACACCCTGACCACCTATTGGATACTGCCCGGGTGGGCAGCCGCCTTCCGCTAATGCATCGAGGGGAAGGAGCACAAGCATCAACATAAAAAGGCGCAGTCTCATCACAAACTCCGGTGCTATGGACCTTTCAGAGGTCCTTTAGTCATCTCTTCTCAGCAGCACTTCCGTAGACACCCAGGCCAGGCGCCATGCTCGCAGGATCGTCAACGACATTTCTGCCTGGATTCTGAGGCTGAGCCGCTTGCTGGACCCGCTGGTTGTCGGTGTTCACATTCTGCTGCTGCACAGACCCCGGCGGCTGACCCTGCGGACCCGCCGCGGCCGAGCCACCTATCTGCGAATATGCCATGAAGCCACCCAGGGTGCCCTGGAAGAACATCGCGGCCATTGGGGGGGCAGAGTCAGAATCAGCGTGGTGAGGATCAAGCCCATGCCGCCCTGCTGCATCGCCTGGCTGGTGAAGCCATCGGCTGCGCCGTCTTGCAGAATCCACTCGTTGAACGCCGCTCTTGCCCAGAACGACACGGACACACGGATCACCATGTCCAGTGCAATCGAGACCATGGCCGCCAGCACCGCCATCGAGAGCATGGTGCCGATCCCGTAGAACAGCCAGCGCTTGAACATGTCCTTGGTCTGGTCGAACAGCAGGCACAGGATGAACAACGGGCCCAGCCCGATGAACAGCGCCATCGCGATCTTGTACAGCAGCAGCATGGAGCCGGCCACTACCGCCGGGCCGCCGGTCCCCAGGCCAATGAAGAACTGGGCCTGGGTCTTTTCATCACTCAGGCTGGGGTCGTCCATCACCTTGATTGCATCGACGCTGGAAAGCGCCACCTGCATCCAGCCCAGCGTTACGTCAATCTGCTATTCCGGCGGATCAAACTTGCCGGTGACCCACGGTGGAGATCAGGCGCGCAATCCGCGTTCTGATGCTTGATCAACTCAAAATCGATAATCCCCAACGGGCGTATTCTCATAAATAGCCCGGCCTACCATTTCAACTAGAATCTACGAAACTCCGACATGCTGCATGCAGAATAGAAGACCTTACACAACTGGCCCTCTACGGCCTGGCATCGATCAAGCGCCCGTTTTGCAGCCAACTCTGCAGACTCCGCAGTACTGGTTGTGCTAATTGCGCCAGGCATTCTCTCTCCTACAGGATCAACCATGGCGACGCATTGATTGTGGTAAGTGAGAAGCACCTCGCATTTCTTCCCTCCCATCTCCTCGCACTTGGACATTGCTAGCGCACTAGCTGCCCGCTTTGACTTCTGGGACACAGCAGCGCCAGTTGCGAGGGTGCCGCCGGCGGCTACGGGAGCAGAGTCTTCAGCCACGGCACCCCATCGAGTCTCCCATCTCCCGGACGGACTTTGGGGCGCTGTTTGCTGCGCACCCGGTATGGGCGCGCAACCGCCAGCATTCTGGTCACCTACCGGGTATTGGCCTGGCGGGCACCGCCCTTCGGCAAGGGCAATAGTTGGCAAAAGAAGAAGCATCAGTCCCAGAAATGTTACTCGCATAGCATCTTCTCTCCACCAAGTTCCGTTCATAGACTTCTGCATATCTCACTCTTAAGAGGGGGCATTACCAAACTTAGGCCCCTGTGAGACGCCTCCTCCCGAGCCACCACCACCTTCAGCCATTCCGCGCCCCACGTTCTGAGGGATAACTGCACGGTCGATGTCTTGATTGTTCACATTCGGGCTCGGCTGCGGCACAGCCCCCGGCGGCTGCCCCTGCGGACCCGCCGCAGCCGAGCCACCTATCTGCGAATATGCCATGAAGCCACCCAGGGTGCCCTGGAAGAACATCGCGGCCATTGGGGGTGCAGTCAGAATCAGCGTTGTGAGGATCAGGCCCA
>JBCNQC010000017.1:0-60042 GCA_039592995.1 Stenotrophomonas sp.
GCCGGCCAACGGCCGGCTCTACCGGAATGCGTCTGGTGGTGAGCCCCCTTCTTGTTGAAGGGGGCGCGCCAACGGCGCGGGGTTAAGGTGGAATGCGTGGGCAACCGGTACCGAAGGTGCCGGTTGCCGGCCAACGGCCGGCTCTACCGGAATGCGTCTGGTGGTGAGCCCCCTTCTTGTTGAAGGGGGCGCGCCAACGGCGCGGGGTTAAGGTGGAATGCGTGGGCAACCGGTACCGAAGGTGCCGGTTGCTGGCCAACGGCCGGCACTACCGGAATGCGTCTGCTGGTGAGCCCCCTTCTTGTTGAAGGGGGCGCGCCAACGGCGCGGGGTTAAGGTGGAATGCGCGGGCAACCGGTACCGAAGGTGCCGGTTGCCGGCCAACGGCCGGCACTACCGGAATGCGTCTGGTGGTGAGCCCCCTTCTTGTTGAAGGGGGCGCGCCAACGGCGCGGGGTTAAGGAGGAATGCGTGGGCAACCGGTACCGAAGGTGCCGGTTGCCGGCCAACGGCCGGCACTACCGGTGTCGCCAGGCGGCCGAACGCGGCAATCAGCGTTTGGGCTTGGCGCAGCCGGTGCACACCCGCTCGACCTTGAAGCCCTTGGCGCGCAGCTTCTCCACGACGCCGTCCTCGCCCAGCAGGTGCAGCGCGCCGACCACCACCAAAGTGCCGCCCTGCCCGGCCTGCAGCTGCTGCTGCAGCTTGGGCACCCAGGCCTCGTTGCGGTCGGTGTTGATGCGCTTGTACAGCTGCGGGTACTGGCTGCGCATGTCCACCGCCATTTCATTCCACAGCATTTTCTCGTCGCCGCGCCGCCAGGCATCGTGCAGCGTGCGGCTCAGCGCATCGGCCTGCTCGGCCTGGTCCAGCGCCTCGGCCACCATCTGCTGCTGTTCCTTGTTTGACATCTGCGCGAACACTGCGATCTGCGTGTCGATGCTCTCCAGACCACTGGTCGGCTTGCCGGCATCGGCCGCGCGCTTCATGAAGTGGCGGTCCAGCCCCAGCTCCGGGTCCAGGCCCATGCGCGCCAGCTGGCTGAGGGTGATGGTGAGCCCGACGAACCACGGCTTCATTCCCTGCAACTGGGCCAACGGCATGTTGTTGGCGGCCGCATAGGCCTGCAACTTGGTCCAGGTGGGCGCATCCAGATCACGGCGCAGTTCGCTGCCGTCGGTACGCATCGCCGCCTGCATCATTTTGCCGACCAGGTCGGGCGACTGCATGTCGGCCGGCGACAGTTCGAACATCAGCCGATTGGACGCGGCGAATGCCTGGTCGACATCAGCCGCCAGGGGATAGTCATCCGCACGCAGCATATGGAACGAGCCCAGCAGGTACACCCGGCTGTCACCGGGGCCGGTGACCTTCCACAGCAGTGGCACCGGCGCGGTCGAACCGGCTTTGGCTGCGGGCGCGGCAACGGCCGACCCGGTCAGCAGGCATGCGCCCAGCAGCAGCGAAGACAGTAGACGCTTGAACAACATCAGGTTCCTCCTTGTGGGGGGTGATACACCTTCTCACCGGCTTCCACGCGCAGGTCGAGGCGGTTTTCCGCCGGCGTCAGCGGGCAGGTCGCGAACGGAGTGAACGCGCACGGCGGGTTGTAGGCGTGGTTGAAATCAATCAGCACCTGGCCGCTCGCATCGGGTGCGGCCAGGTCAAGGTAGCGGCCGGCCGGATAGCTGCCATGGCCGCTGGTGCGGTCGCCGAAAATCACAAACAACTCGCGGCCGGGTTCACCCAGTGCCTCCAGTCGATACGACGTGCCGTCCTTCTCGAATTCCAGCGCGCCGGCATTGGCCATCTCGGTGGTGAGGCCAGTGATATCGACGATAGGCAGGCGCTTGCCGGCGGGATGCGGAATGAAACGCGCGGTGACCTTCCACGCCGGACCGCCGTCCCAGTAGGTCAGGCCAGTGAAGCCGGTGCGGCTTGCCGCGTCGGCGTGCTTGACCCGCAGCGCGAAACGCTGGCCACGGTGAATCAGACTGAGCTGGCCACGACCGTCATCGAAGGCGATCTTCGTCGGCGTCGCGTCGCGGTCGCTGAAGAAGCGGATGCGGCCGGTCACCGGCTCACCCTCCACGCTCATCGGCACGCCGCGCTCGGGGGTAAAGGTCACGTTGTTGCCGTCGCGCGCCACCATGCCCAGCTTGTCCGGCCCCACGGCCAGACGAATGCCGCTTCCGGGGCCACTGCCGATGTAATGCGCCTTGTGCTCCAGCCAGTGCAGGCCCACCAGGCTGGTCCAGCCGTCGGGCGCGTTCAACTCGGTGTAGCGCTGCTGGCGCCATTGCTGCTGTTCGGCAGCGAACACCGGGTCGACCGGTGCGACCACCGGTGCGGTGTCCTTGTCGCCACAAGCGGCCAGGCCCAGCGCCAACGCGGCCACCGCCATGCTGCGCCGCCAATGACGCTTCCCCATCAATCTCTTCCCCTTCAAGTGGCTTTCCCCTTCAACGTCCACGCAGGAACCAGCGGTCGATCTCCGCCAGCGAAAAACGCGCCCAGGTCGGTCGGCCGTGATTGCACTGGCCAGACCGCTCGGTGATTTCCATGTCGCGCAGCAATGCATTCATTTCCGGCACGGTAAGGCGTCGGTTGGCACGCACCGCACCGTGACAGGCCATGGTCGACAGCAGCTCGTCGCGCGCACTGGCGATGCGCCGGCTCTGGCCATGTTCGCGCAGGTCGGTCAACACATCACGCAGCAGGCCTTCGGGCTCGGCGTTGGCCAGCAATGCAGGAATGCTGCGCACATGCAGCGAGCCCGGACCGGAGCGTGTGATCTCAAAACCCAATGCCGTCAGCGTTTCCGCTTCACGTTCGGCCGTATCGGCATCGCGCTCGCCCACCGCCAGGGTGATCGGCACCAGCAGCGGCTGCGCGTGCAGGCCGATACCGTCGTGCGCGGTTTTCAGCCGTTCATAGCCAATGCGTTCGTGCGCGGCATGCATGTCCACCACGATCAGCCCTTCGGCGTTCTCGGCCAGGATGTAGATACCATGCAGCTGGGCGATCGCGTAGCCCAGTGGCGGCACACCGCTGTCGGCGGAGGTGACCGGCAGGCCGTTCTCGCTGGGCATCGGCGGCAGCGCGGGGTTGTCGTTGCCTTCGGGGCGTGCATACAGGGCCGCGTAGGCGGACGGGGCATCGGCCACGCGCAGGCCCAGCGGCGACTGCTGCGGTCGCCAGCCGCCCATGCCGCCGCCAGCGCCAGCGCCACCCGCCAGCGCATAGCCGGTGCCGGCTGCAGCATTGGCGTACGCCGGCGCGCCGGATTCGGCATGGGTTTCGCCGGCAGTTGCTGTCGCGGTCATCCCGGCGCGGGTCTCGGCCAGCGCTTCCTTCAGGGTGCGGTAGACAAAATCGTGGATCAGCCTCGAATCGCGGAAGCGCACCTCATGCTTGGCCGGGTGTACGTTGACATCGACGCGGGTCGGGTCCAGTTCCAGGAACAGCACATAGGCCGGCTGGCGACCGTGGAACAGCACGTCGCCATAGGCCATTTTCACCGCGTGGGCCACGCTGCGGTCGCGCACGGCGCGGCCGTTGACGTAGAAATACTGCTGGTCGGTGCTGGCACGCGAGTAGTGCGGCTGGGCAATCCAGCCGTGCAGGCGCAGGCCTGCGCCGGTGTGATCGACGCGCAGGGCCTGTCCGGCGAAATCGTCACCGAGAGTTTCCCCCAGGCGGGCATCGGAATACAGGTCGCCCGGCTTGTAGCGTCGCGAAGGCTTGCCGTTGTGTGACACGCGCAGCTCGACATCGGGGCGGGCCAGAGCGAGCGAGCGCAGCCATTCTTCGATGTGGCCCAGTTCGGTGCGTTCGGCACGCAGGAATTTGCGTCGTGCCGGCACGTTGTAGAACAGTTCGCGCACTTCGACGGTGGTGCCGGGCGCATGCGCGCGCGGGGTCACCTGACCGACCTTGCCACCTTCAATCTGCAAAGCGGAGCCATGTTCGTCGTGGGCGCGGCGCGACGCCAGGGTAAAGCGGCTGACCGAGGCAATGGACGGCAGCGCTTCACCACGGAACCCGAGCGTAGCCACCGCTTCCAGGTCGTCGAGGCTGGCGATCTTGCTGGTGGCATGTCGTGAAACCGCCAGCGGCAGTTCCTCGGGTGCGATGCCACCGCCGTCGTCGCGGATGCGGATCAGGCGCACACCGCCTTCTTCCAGGTCGATATCCACACGGGTAGCCCCGGCATCCAGCGCGTTCTCCACCAGCTCCTTGACCACGGACGCAGGCCGCTCCACGACCTCGCCGGCGGCGATCTGGTTGATGAGGATTTCGGGTAACTGACGGATGCTCATGGTGTGATGATAGCGAAATGGGCGTCCGACTTTTCTGGATGCATCTCGCTAAGAGCGGCGTTTTCGTTCATCCGTGCTGGGCGGGGGCCAGGCACCCTCGCTCCGGGACACGCCGCAAGTACGTCCATGTAGGCTACTCCACGGCTTGCTCGTATGCGCTGTCCTGCGCATACGGCAAGGCCGGGGTTGGGCCTCCTGCCCAACCCGTTCGGCGCATGCGCCGAACCCATGCCGTGGAGTGTCCCTCCGGAGGGTACCTGGCCCCCGCCTTGATGGTTGGTCGTGATGCGGATCGAAAGGCAAAGGCAAGAACCTGCGTTGTTCTGGGGTCATGCGTTACCGGATGTTGGGGATTTCACGGTCGTCGTCTGTCGACCGACGCTACCGGGCCACGTGCTTTTGATTTTCGGTGGCCACCGACGCACTGTCGATGGCGGCACGGGGTGGGCTGGAGGGGGCATGAGCCGCATGGATGCGGCGACTGAGCTTACATGGACGTACTTGCAGCGTCCCCCGGAACGCCCATCCCGAGCCGCCAAACCAGAGACACCGTGGGCACCGGCTGTTCGCACAAATGCAACGGCAGCCGGGCAAGCCCGGCTCTACGTGGTGCATGCAATTGCAGCGAGGATGATGCCCGGCAGAGGGCTTTACTTGCTGCCGCCGGCGACGGTGCTGGCGGCGTCTATTTCGGTCTGGGCACGGGCGGCGTACAGGGTGCCCGGCGGGGGCTGGCGGCTGAAGAAAGTGTGCACGCCATCCAATACCGCACCGGCAATCTGGCGCTGGTAGGCCGGGTCCATCAGACGGCGCTCTTCGTCCGGGTTGGAGATGAAGGCCGTTTCCACCAGCATCGCCGGCATGTCCGAGGTGCGCAGCACCGCGAAGTTGGCACGCTCGATGTTCGGCTTGTGGTTCTTGCCGATGCGCTTGAGGCCGCCCAGCACATGGCCGGCCGCGTCTTCGGAGGCTTTCATGTAGCCGCTCTGGGCCAGATCGAGCAGCACGTTGGCCAGGGTGCCTTCGGTCTGCTGCAGACGCACGCCACCGACCAGGTCGGCCGCGTTTTCCTTGTCGGCCAGCCAGCGCGCACGTTGCGACGACGCGCCCTTGGTCGACAGCACGTACACCGAGGAACCCTTGGCCGCGCGGTTTTCGGCCGCATCGGCATGGATCGAAATGAAGATGTCGGCCTTCGCCGAACGCGCCTTCTGCGCGCGCATCGGCAGCGGAATGAACACGTCGCTGTCGCGGGTGAGGTAGGCCTTCAGGCCCGGCGTGGCATTGACCTGCCGCGCCAGTTCCCGCGCCACCGCCAGGGTGATGTCTTTTTCGCGCTTGCCGGTTGGGCCGACCGCGCCCGGATCCTGGCCGCCATGGCCCGGGTCGATCGCCACCACCAGCGGGCGCATGCCCGCCTGCATCTTGATCCGCGAGGCGTCGCTGGGCATCACCGGGCGCGGAGCCTGCACCGGGACCACCGCTGTGGGTGCCGGAGCCGGTGCCACTGCGGCGGTCGGCTGGCCGGCCAGAATGGCGGCCGGCGACATCGCATTGCTGGCTGCATTGGCGGTGCTGGCCGACGCCACCGTACCGGTTGCTGTCGGTGCGGCCGGAGCCGGCACCGGAGCCGCCGCACTGGCGCTGGCCTGCTGGCGTGCGTTGGCCGTGAGCAGTGCCGTGGCGCGTGCAGCTTCGTCACGTGCCTGCGCGGCTTCGGCCGGCGTCGGACCGGCAGTCTGTGCAGTCGCGACTGGCGTTGCCGCAACGGATGAACGCGCTGCAGCGGTGACCGGCGGCTTGGCCGCCGGTGCAGCCGCCACGCTGGACGGCGCATCGCCCGGCCACTCGATCACCAGCCGGGACTCATCGCCCTGCTTGAGCATCTGCGGTTTGAACGGGGCCACCGACTCGGCCAGATCGAACACCACCCGGAACGTTCCCGGCACCGGCTGACCGGTGCGCACGGCGGTGACCACGCCGGTGGGCGTGGGCAGCTTCAGGTTGCGGATGGCACTGGAATCCGGGAAATCCACCACCAGACGGTTCGGGCCGGACAACGAAAGGGTCTTGTAACCGCCACTGCCGGCCAACGCGATCTCGGCGCGGGTGCCGGTGGCACCGGTCTGCAGGGCCACCTGGCGGACTTCACCGGCCCACGCAGCCGCGCTCGCCAGACAGAGTCCGACGGCTGCAACGATGGCGGTGAGCGGTTTCCCCATTGGCATGGATGGGGATTCAATCACCGCGCTGAATGAAAAGCAACTCCTTTTTCCTTAATAATCCGTAACCTGGGGGTATTTCCTCCTGTCAGCCGACAGAAAGAGGGCGCAAGTCGCCTCCTTCACGCAGCCGCTGAACCCATTCAGCACCGGCGTCGCTCACGCTGGTGAGACTGGCGCGGCGTCCGTTGCCGTCGATCTCCAGGGCCACCACCAAGTCGGTCGGCGGCAGCGCCCCGGCACCGCGCTCGGGCCACTCCACCAGCCACAAAGACGCACTGCCCTCGTCCAGGCCCAGGAACTCCAGCTCGTCGGCTTGGCCGATGCGGTACAGGTCCAGGTGCCAGGCTTCGCTGCCGTCGGCCAGCGGATAGCGCTCCACCAGCGTGTAGGTGGGGCTGCGGATGGCACCCTGCACGCCCAGCGCGCGCAGCAGCGCGCGGGCCAGGGTCGACTTGCCCGCGCCGAGGTCGCCGCGCAGCTGCATCACCGCCTGCGGCGGCCGGGTCGCTGCCAGTTGTGCGCCCAACCGATCGGTGTCGTCGGCAGTGGCCAGGAAAAAGTCGGTCATCACGCTCACAGTTCAGGGTTGAGCCGGCGGCGCAGTGGCACCAGCAGATCAGTAGGAAGCAGGCCACGCTGGCCGTCGGCGGCGGCGTCATCACCAGCCAGGCCGTGCAGCAGCGCGCCGGCGCTGGCGGCGTCGAACGCCCCCAGCCCCTGTGCACGCAGGGCCGCAATGATGCCGGTGAGCAGGTCGCCCATGCCACCCACCGCCATGCCCGGGTTGCCTGCAGCGATCACCCTCGGCCGGGCATGCGGCGCGGCCACCACGGTACCCGCCCCTTTCAGCACCACCACGGCGTCAAAGCGCTCGGCCAGCTGCTGCGCAGCAATGAAACGGTCCGCCTGCACCTGCGCGGTGGTCACCCCCAGCAGACGCGCGGCCTCGCCGGGATGCGGGGTCAACACCGCATCGGGCATCGGCAGCGGAGCAGCAGCCAGCAGGTTCAGCGCATCGGCATCAACCACCAGCGGCAGGCCACTGACGCGCGCCAGCCGCCAGCATTCGCGCGCCCAGTCGTCCTGGCCCAGGCCGGGGCCGATCGCGATCACCCTGGCGCGCGGCAGCAGGCGCTGCAGCTCGGCGCTGTCCTGAACGGCGTGCGCCATGGCTTCCGGCAGGCGGGTCAGCAACGGACCCACGTGTGGTGCCTGGGTGGCCACGCTGACCAGGCCAGCCCCGGTACGCAGCGCGGCTTCGGCGGCCAGCATCACTGCCCCGCCACTGCCCAGATTGCCGCCCACGCACAGCACATGGCCGGATTCGCCCTTGTGGGTATTGGCACGGCGCGGCCGCAGCAGCGCCGGCAATCGGTTCGCGTGCCAGAGATCGGCGCTGGGCGCGATGCGGGCTTCGGCTGCGGGAAGTGTCAGTCCCGCGAGTTGGCGTTCGCCGGTGTATTCCAGCGCATTGCCGGTGTACAGGCCCTGGTGCGCCACGATGAACTGCAACGTGCAGGCGGCATGCACCGCCGCGCCCGGCACCTGGCCGGTCTGCGCATCCACGCCGCTGGGTACATCCAATGCCAGCACCGGTGCCGTGGCGTGATTCATCGCCGAGATGACCCGTTCGGCTTCGTCCGCGGGTGCGCGGTTCAGGCCGATGCCAAACAGCGCGTCCACGATCACATCGGCGCACGGCAGCACGTCTTCGAACGCCTCGAGGCTGCCACCCACAGCCGCGTACTGCGCACGCATGCGCTGCGACAGCGCGCTCGGTGTGCCCTCCTGGGCCAGTCGCAGCACCTGAACGCTGCGCCCGGCCTGCAGCGCCAGCCGCGCCAGTACCAGGCCGTCGCCGCCGTTGTTACCGGAACCCACCACCACGCACACGCGCTGCGCCTGCGGCCAGCGCTGCAGCAGGCACTGCCAGGCGGCGGTGCCGGCCTGCTCCATCAGCGACGCACCGGCGTCGCCAAGCGTGGCGCTGGCCTGGGCATCCAGCTGGCGCGCGGCGGCCACATCGAACAGTTCAGCAAGCTCGGACATGCCGGGATTCTATACTTG
This sequence comes from Stenotrophomonas sp., assembly GCA_039592995.1. Lineage (GTDB taxonomy): Bacteria > Pseudomonadota > Gammaproteobacteria > Xanthomonadales > Xanthomonadaceae > Stenotrophomonas. The sequence continues at coordinate 8,615 of JBCNQC010000017.1, forward strand.
TCAGCATGTCTGCCGTGCCCCTGCCCGCCCCCGTCCACCTGGCCCGTGCCGCCGAGCGCGTGCGGGCGCTGGCGCGCGAGCACGGCTTCCAGCGCTGCGGCATTGCCGGCATCGAGCTGGGCGAGGACGAAGCTCATCTGGCCGACTGGCTGGGCAAGGGCCTGTACGGCACCATGGACTGGATGGCGCGCCATGGCACCCTGCGCGCGCGCCCGGCCGAGCTGCTGCCGGGCACGGTGCGGGTCATTTCGGTAGGCATGGACTACAGCCACAAGGACGACACCAATGCCTGGGCCGCTTTGAATGATGGCGAGCGCGCCTATGTGGCGCGCTACGCGCTGGGCCGTGATTACCACAAGCTGATGCGCAACCGGCTGCAGAAGCTGGCCGACGCGCTGGCCGCCGAGATCGGCGCGTTCGGCTACCGCGTGTTCGTCGATTCGGCCCCGGTGCTGGAACGGGCACTGGCGCGCAATGCCGGGCTGGGCTGGATCGGCAAGCACACCTGCCTGATCGACAAGCAGGGCGGCTCGTGGTTCTTCATTGGCGAGATCTACATCGACCTGCCGCTGCCGGTGGATGCGCCGGCCAGTGCGCACTGCGGCAGCTGCACGCGCTGCATCGACATCTGCCCGACCCAGGCGATCATCGCGCCGCAGCGGCTGGATGCGCGGCGCTGCATTTCCTACCTGACCATCGAGCACGACGGCTCCATTCCCGAGGAGCTGCGTCCGTTGATGGGCAATCGCATCTACGGCTGCGACGACTGCCAGCTGATCTGCCCCTGGAACAAGTTCGCCAAACGCACCGACGAAGCCGACTTCCGCGCGCGCAACCAGCTCGACACCGCGTCACTGGGGCAATTGTTCGCCTGGGAAGAAGACGAGTTCCTGCGCCGCACGGAAGGCAGCCCGATCCGTCGCAGCGGCCACGAACGCTGGCTGCGCAACATCGCGGTGGCGCTGGGCAATGCGCCGGGCACCGCCGACACGCTGGCTGCATTGCAATCACGCGTGGATCACCCGTCCGACGTGGTGCGTGAGCACGTGCAGTGGGCACTGCACCGGCACAACGTGCGAACATGACCGGCATGGAACGTACTGCACAGATCCTCACCCCCAGCCAGCTCAACGCGCTTGCCCGTGACCTGCTGGAAGGCAGCTTTCCTTCGGTGTGGGTGGAAGCCGAGCTGGGCAACGTGACCCGCCCGGCCTCCGGGCACATGTACTTCACCCTGAAGGACGCACGCGCGCAGATCCGCGCAGCGCTGTTCAAGCCCAAGAGCCAATGGCTGAAGTTCGTGCCGCGCGAAGGCATGCGCGTGCTGGCGCGTGGCCGGCTGACCCTGTACGACGCACGCGGCGAGTACCAGATGGTGCTCGACCACATGGAAGAAGCCGGCGAAGGCGCGCTGCGCCGCGCGTATGAACAGCTCAAGGCCAGGCTGGAAGCAGAAGGCCTGTTCGCGCCGGAACGCAAGCGCCCCCTGCCCGCCCACGTGCAGCGCCTGGCCGTGATCACCTCGCCAACCGGCGCGGCGGTGCGCGACGTGCTGAGCGTGCTCGGCCGCCGCTTCCCGCTGCTGGAAGTGGACCTGCTGCCCAGCCTGGTGCAGGGCGAAAGTGCGGCGGCGCAGATCACCGCGCTGCTGCGCGCCGCTGATGCCAGCGCGCGCTATGACGTGATTCTGCTTACCCGTGGCGGCGGTTCGCTGGAAGACCTGTGGGCCTTCAATGATGAACAGCTGGCGCGGGCAATTGCGGCCAGCCAGACACCGGTGGTGTCGGCGGTCGGCCACGAGACCGACTTCAGCCTGTCCGACTTCGCCGCCGACCTGCGAGCGCCCACCCCTTCGGTCGCGGCCGAACTGCTGGTGCCCGACCAGCGCGACCTGCTGCTGCGGTTGCGCCGCGATGCGGCGCGGATGGTGCAGCTGCAACGCCACGCGATGAGCCAGGCCACGCAGCGCGCCGATCGCGCCTTGTTGCGCTTGAATGCGCAGAGCCCACAGAACCGGCTGCAGCTGCTGCAGCGTCGGCAGCAGGACCTGGCGCGGCGCCTGGCTGCGGTGTGGCAGCAGCAGCTGGAGCGCCGACGTACGCGGCTGCGGCATGCGGACATCGTGCTGCGCAACAATGCGCCGCAGCGGCGGCTGGAGGCATTGCGCGAGCGGCTGGCCCGGTTGCAGCCGCGGGTGGACGCGGCAATGGCGCGGCAGTTGCAGCGTGATCAGTTGCGGTTGCGTGGACTGGCGCGTTCGATGGAAGCGGTGAGTCCGCTGGCAACGGTGAGCCGTGGCTATTCGATTCTGACCCGTGCGGATGATGGCCGGCTGGTGCGCTCGCCGCTGGATGTCGCGCCGGGGGATGCGTTGACCGCGCGGGTGAAGGACGGCGTGATTTCAGTGGTGGTCAAGGATCGCGAATGACACGCATGGCGTGACCGCGCCTTCGTTCGGCATGGCTTTGACACGCATGGCGTGTCACTACGCTGCGTTGGTCGATCGATGACGGGGTTGGTCGATCGATGACGGGGTTGGTCGGGCGATGATGGGGTCGGGCGATGACGGGCGTAGGGACACGCCATGCGTGTTCAACGGAACGTTTCACCGCCCGCTTACCCTCCGCCTGCGGTCTCACAGAACCGCGCCCGATACTCCATCGCCTTCGGCATCAACGCCTGCAGATTCTGGATACGCGTGCCGGGATTGGGATGCGTGGACGAAAACTCCGGCGGGGACTGGCCACCACTGGCCTGGCCCATACGCTCCCACAACGGCACCGCCTCGCGCGGATCGAAACAGGCCGCCGCGGCCAGCATCAGCCCCACCTCATCGGCCTGGGTTTCGTGGCTGCGTGCATACGGCAACAGATACCCATAGCCCAGCGCGGACATCACCATCTGCTGCTGCGACGCATCCATGCCGCTGGCGGCACCGGCCATCTGGCCGATCTGGGTCATCTTCTGCTGCGCCATGCGTTGCGCACCATGCCGCAGCAGCGCGTGCGCGATTTCATGCCCCATCACCACCGCCATCGCATCGCGGGTGCGCGCCACCGGCACCAGACCGGTGTACACCGCCATCTTTCCGCCGGGCAGACAGAACGCATTGGCCTGGTCGGACTGGATGACGTTCACTTCCCACTCGAAATCACGCGAAAAATGCGCCGGCTTCAGGCCATGCTCTTCGGCAAGCGCGGTTTCCACCACATCCACCTTGCTGATCAGCTGTTCGGCAATCGCGCGCACGTCCTGCGAAATCCGCGCATTCGGGTCCAGCGGGCGCTCCTGCGCCAGGATCTCCTGGTAGGCCTGCAGGCCCAGCGCCTTTTCCTGGCTGGCGTCGAGCGAACTGTCGATCAGCACGCTTTCTCCGGTATACGGGTCGACGCTGCGGTTGGAAAACCAGTAGTACGCGGCGTAGCCGGCAAACGCCAGCAGCACCCACCAGCGGATGTTGCCGAACAGGCCCGGTCGCCGGCCGCGTTGCTGCGACTGCCCCCCAAACGGATCGCTGCGCATGGTCGTGATTCCTGAAGGAGCCGGCTCACCCTGGCCGGCGCTGGGGCCATCCTACCCCTGTGCGGTGTGAAGTCAGATACCACGCACCAGGCGGAAGCCAATCCGCGCGTTGGTGGTGTCCGAATCCTGCGACTGCCGCCATGCCGCACGGGTCTGTTCGGGGGCATTGGCCCAGTTGCCGCCACGGATCACCCGCTGCCGGCAGCCGGGGTTGAACCAGGCCGCACCGTCGGCCGGGGCACGCCGGTAGCTGGCGTGCCAGCAGTCGGCCACCCATTCGCTGAGGTTGCCGGCCATGTCGTGTAGGCCAAACGCATTGGGCTCGAACGTGGCGACCGGTGCGGGCCCCCACCAGCCATCGCCAAAACCGACGAAAGCGTTGAACCAGCGTCGTCCGGACGGCGAGACGTCGTCACCACCGGTGAAATTGCCCGAGCCCTTTGGCGGCGTGCCCTCATCGCCCCAGGGGTAGCGCCCGCTGGTGCCGGCGCGCAGGGCATACTCGAATTCGGCTTCGCTGGGCAGCCGGTAATAGCGGCCGGTCTGTTCGGACAGCCACATGGCGTAGTGCTCGGCGTCGCGCACGCTGACGTGCATGACCGGCGCATTGGCCATGGCCAGGCTGCCGTCGTAGCCCGACTGCCAGTCCACCCCGCTGCGCAGCATGAAGTTGCCGCTGCGCTCGTCGTACACCGTGGAATGCCCCCGGCGCGTGGCGCGCGGGCGCGCCTTGCTGGCCTGCACGTAGCGGCGGAAGTCGGCGACAGTGATCTCGGTCATGGCCATCGCGAAGCCACGGTCGAAGCGCACGTAGTGCGCGGGCTTCTCCGCGTCGCTGGCCCCGATCTCGCCTTCTGCGGCCCCCATCTGGAAGCCGCCGTGGGGCACCACGATCATCTGCGGGCCGCGGCCACCATCACGCAAGGCATCGCTGAACACCTGGCCCGGGCGGAAGCTGCCGTAATGGGTGACCAGCTCGATGCGCTCGCGCAACTGGGCCACCACCGGGTCGCCCGGCATGGCGATGCGCAGCGCGTCTTCCAGCTTCTGCCGCGCCGGCTTCAGCCCCTGCGCGCTGGTGAGGTCGCGCAGACCTTCATCGCGCAGCCGCGCCAGCGTGTCCGCACGGATCCGCTCGACCCGTTCGAAGGCGTCATTGATGGTCAGGGCCGAGTCACGCACTTTGGCGGCTTCAGCCAGCCAGACCCCAGCCCCGGTGAAGTCGGCGGCCCGTGCGGCGGTTTCGGCGCGGCGGATCAAGGCGCTTTCCGACGCCGCCAGCCCCTGCCGGGCACGTTCGTTGCCCGGGTCCAGCGCCAGCGCTTCGCGGAAGTTAGGCAGCGCCCCGTCGCCGTCCTCGCCAATGCGGTCGTTGCGCAGGTCCTCTTCACCGGCACGGTTGTAGGCAATCACCCGCTGCGCCAGCTCCACCCGCGACTGCAGGGTGCGCACGCGCGGGTCTTCCGGGTCCAAGGTGAGCAGCACCAGGCTCATCTCGCCGGCTTTGGCCACCGCCTCGCGCTGGCGCAGCGGTCGAACCAGCAACGCGGCGATCTCATCCAGCAGTTGCTCCTTGGCCCGCTTGATCCCGGCCTGCGCCTGGCGGTCCTTCGGGTCGCGCTCCAGCAGCGCCAGCCAGATCGGCAGCGCCGCAGTGGCGTCCTCGTACAGCCGGCCGCTCTCGAACGCCTTGGCCGCGTCGCGGCGGGCCTGGGCCACGCCGGCGTCGTCGATCTGCACCGCCGGCGGCTGCCAGCGCTGTACCGTTTCGGCCTCGTCCTGCCCGCCAATGGTGACCTGCGCCGACGTCGGTGCCTTGGCCGGCGCGTCGGGCTCGGCCGGGCGCGCCGCCGCAGGCGGGGCTTCGTCGGGGGAGCAGGCCGTGGCGGTGAACAGCACCGTGGCCAACAGCAGCGTCAGGGGACCGGGGGTTCGCAGCATGTGTTCATCATAACGGCGCGCGGGCCGGTGCAGGCGCGTTATCCTCCCCGCCTGAGCATTCCCGCAGCATGGAACCCTACGTGGCCTATTGGATCAAAACCCCCGCGGAACTGGACGAACGCTTCCGCCAGCGCCCCACCCGCATCGGCCTGGACACCGAATTCATCCGTGAACGCACCTATTGGCCGCAGCTGGCCCTGGTGCAGATGGCCGTTGGCGACGAGGTGCTGCTGATCGACCCGCTGATTCCCGGCATGAACGAGGCGCTGGCCCAGTGGCTGGCCGACCCCTCGATCCTGAAGATCATGCACAGCGCCAGCGAAGACCTGGTGACCTTCAAAGTGGCCTGCGGCGTGCTGCCGCGCCCGCTGTTCGACACCCAGATCGGCGCGGCACTGGCCGGCATCGGCGGCGGCATGGGCTACCAGAAGCTGGTCACCGCGATCACCGGCGTCACCCTGGCCAAGGGCGAGACCCGCTCGGACTGGATGCGCCGGCCACTGTCCGAGGCGCAGCTGCAGTACGCCGCCGACGACGTGGAATATCTGTTCGCCCTGCATGACGCGATCGAGGCCAAGCTGCAGGAACAGGGCCGCCGCCAATGGCTGGACGACGATGCCGAGCGCCTGCTGGCCAGCGTGGAGCACGATGAGGAGCGCTGGCCGCATGTGGCGATGCGCTCGGCGCAGTTCATGGATGCCGCATCACAGCTGCGCCTGTTGCGCCTGCTGCGCTGGCGCGACGTGCAGGCGCGCAGCAGCGACCGTCCGCGCAGCTGGATCCTGGACAACGAACTGGCCGCGCAGCTGGCACGTACCCCACCGGTTGACCAGGACGCGCTGGGCAAGGTCATGGACGCCTTCCCGAAGGCTCCGCGCAAGCTGGCCGGTGCCGTGTGGCAGGCGCTGGTGACGCCGTTGGACGATGAAGCGCAGGCTCCGCTGGCGTTGCCGGCCAATGATGGGAACAAGCAGGCGTTGAAGAAGCTGCAGGACGCGGTGAGTGCGCGCACGGCGGAACTGGGGCTGCCCGATGGCGTCCTGGCTTCGCGCAAGCATCTGGAAAGCTATCTGGAAAGCCGGCAGTGGCCGGCCGCCCTGGCCGGCTGGCGCCAAACGGAACTGGAATCGCGCCTGCAGGCGGCGTTGCCGGTGTAATCACGCGTAGAGCCACGCCCTGCGTGGCTGCGCAACGTCAGACGATCCGTAGAGCCACGCCCTGCGTGGCTGCGAACGGGTTCGGCACCACGAAGCCACGCAGGGCGTGGCTCTACGTCTGAACAAAATACCCCGCCAGCGGCGGGGTATTTTTCATTCATTGATTTACCAGTTCAGATTCAACGAAACACCCACAGTGCGCGGTTCGTTATAAACCGCCGCCATGTAGTTCTCGATCACACCCTTCAGGTTCTTCTCGTTGGTGATGTTGCGCGCAAACGCCGCCACTTCCCAGGCACCGTAGTTGCCCGAATAACCCAGCTTCAACCCACCCTCAAAGCTGCCCTTGGAATTGAATTCGGCCGAGTCATACAGCACGAAGCTGGTATAGCCCTGCTTGTTCCAGTCGGTGGACACGAAGAACACGTCGGCATCGTTCACCGGAATGTCGTAGCGCGCGGCGAAATTCAGGTTGTACTTCGGCGCATTCGGCAGCGGGTTGCCGTTGATCTGCGCGAAGGTGTTGGCCCCCACCTTGATGGTCGGGTCGTACACATCGCACACCACCGCACCGTTCAGCGCACACACCTGGGCATACACGCGGTCGTCCTGGATTTCGCTGTGCAGCCAGCTGAAACCGGCACTCAGACTCAGGTTCGGAATCGGGCGCAGTTCCATGTCCGCTTCCACGCCGTAGGCCTTGGCCTTGTCCGCGTTGAACAGCACGCCATTGCCGTTGGAATCATTGCCGTTGAGCTGGATGTCATTGACCGTGTAGGTGAACGCGGCGGCATTCAGACGCAGGCGGTTGTCCCACAGGCTGCTCTTCACGCCGGCTTCCCAGGACAGGATGGTTTCCGAATCAGCGGTGGTGAAGTCGGCATTGAACACGGCCGAGCGGCCCTGGATGGTCGGGCCACGGAAGCCACGGGCGACCTTGGCGTACACGCTCACCTGCGGGTTGAACGCGTACATCGCACTCACGTCCCAGCTGGGGGTGGTGTCGGCCATTTTCACGTCGGTGCGGCCGCGGTAGGTAACCACGCCGGCGGCGGTGTCGGCGGTCTTCAGCAGACGGGTGCGCTTCTCGTCGCGGGTCTGGCGCAGGCCGGCGGTCAGGGTGAACTTGTCGGTGACGTCGTAGCTGACCTGGCCAAAGCCGGCCCACGAGGTGTTGGTGTTGCGCAGGCGCACCCAGTTGTTCGGGTTGCGGGCGGTGCCCTGCAGGAACCAGGCGCGCTGGTAGAAGTCGGTGGTGTCGCGGCCGTCGAAGTAGAACGCGCCGACCTGCCACTTCAGGCGGTTGCTGTCGGCGTTGGCCAGGCGGATTTCCTGGGTCCACTGGTCGAGGTCACGGATCTGGCCCATCGACTGGCCGAAGCCGTTCGGCACGCCATTGACCGGGAAATCAGCGGCCGCGCCGCCATCGGTGTCGCCACGGCTGTAGCCGGAGGTGGTTTCGTAGGCGGTGATCGAGGTCAGCGAGATGTTGCCGAAGTCGTACACGGCCTTCACCGACCCGCCGTAGGTCTTGTACGCCTGCGGGTTGTTGTCGGCTTCGTCGTAGGCCACCGAATCACGCGGCGCGTCGGTCTTGTTCGAACCGCGGGTCAGTGCACCGCGCAGGAACAGGGTCGAGGTGCCTTCGTAGTCGCGGGCGTGGGCCGAGGCCAGCAGCGAGAAGTTGTCGCTGGGCTGCAGCAGCAGCTGGGCGCGCACGTTGCGGTCGTCGAAGCCGCCCATGGTGTTCCTGCGCGGGCTCACCGTGCCATCGGCGCTGGGGCCGGCGTAGGTGTTGTCCACGTAGTCATCGCGGTGCTGGTACAGCGCCGACACACGGAACGAAGCGATGTCGTTGATCGGGCCGCCGAAGCCGCCGTCCACCGCCACGCTGCCATGGCTGCCGTAGCTGGCCTGCACGCGACCGCTGTAGTCCTGGCTGGGCTTGATGCTGTCGAACTTGACGATGCCGGCGGTGGTGTTGCGGCCGAACAGCGTGCCCTGCGGGCCGCGCAACACTTCAATCTGGTCCACGTCGTAGACCGGGTTGGACTTCAGCACTACGTGTTCCAGCACCACGTCGTCCTGGATGATCGACACCGGCTGCGAGGCACCCAGGTAGAAGTCGATGTTGCCCAGGCCACGGATATAGAAGCGCGGGAAGATGCGGCCGGTGGTGGTCTCCGCATAGAAGCTGGGCACGCGGCCGGACAGTGCCAGCAGGGTGTCGTCGCCGCCGGCGGTGAAGTCGCGGATCTTCTCGCCCTGCACCACGCCCACGGACACCGGCACTTCCTGCAGGTTGCGTTCGCGGTGGTCGGCGGTCACGGTGATCGCATCCAGCGATGTGGGGGTGGCGTCCTGCGCCAGAGCGGTACCGCCCAGGCCCAGCAGCGTGGTGCAGGCCAGCGCCAGCGCGTGCGGGCGCGGCGAACGGGTCATGCGGAAAGAGGCAATACGGGAGGTGTCGCGATGGGCAGACATGAAGGTCTCGGTCAGTGAACGGCGTAGAGCCGGGCTTGCCCGGCTGCACGTTGCGGCATCATGGAAAATGGATATTGCAGTCTGGTTTCAGGGCGTTGCGGGGGACGGCCTTCCGTCCTCTACCCTGATCTGCTGGCTGACGGCCGGAATCAATGGCGCGGATTATGCCCGCTCGCCACCCGTTGCGGAATGGCGGATTCTGTTCGTTCGCTGAGGGTGATCACCAACGGTGATCACCTACCGGTTTTGGCGACCTTAGATCTGGCGGTGGCGTCTGCAGCTCCCCAACCACAGACGCCACCGCACCCGATCAGGCCGCGACGCGCTCCTTGCGCGCGGGCTGCGCGTCGGCCAGGCGGAATTGCCCGACCGATTGCTGCAGCTCGGACGACTGCGCGTTGAGAGCACGCGCAGCGGCCGAAGCCTCCTCGACGAGGGCAGCGTTCTGCTGGGTCACACCATCCATCTGCACGATGCTCTGGTTGACCTGCTCGATCCCTGCCGCCTGTTCCTGGCTGGCGTTGGCGATCTCTTCGATCAGCCCACCCAGCTCGCTTACCGAGGCCACCACGCGCTGCAGGGTCTGCCCCGCCTGGCTGGCCAGTTCATTGCCGTCGGCCACCTGGGCCACCGAGGCCTCGATCAGGCCCTTGATTTCCTTGGCCGCGCTGGCCGAACGCTGCGCCAGCGCGCGCACTTCCGAGGCCACCACCGCAAAGCCACGCCCTTCTTCGCCGGCACGCGCAGCTTCCACCGCTGCGTTCAGGGCCAGGATGTTGGTCTGGAAGGCAATGCCGTCGATCACCGCGGTGATGTCGGCAATGCGGTGCGAGGACGCCTCGATGCCGGCCATGGTCTGCACCACCTGCGCCACCGCAGCACCGCCCTGGGCGGCCACGTCGGAGGCCTCAGCGGCCAGACGATCCGCACGACGGGCATGGTCGGCGTTCTGCTTCACCGCGCTGGTCAGTTCTTCCAGCGACGCCGCCGATTCTTCCAGGCTGGCGGCCTGCTGTTCGGTGCGGCGCGACAGGTCGTCGTTGCCGGCTGCGATCTCGGCCGAGGCCGTGGCCACCGACACCGCCGCCTGCTGGATGCCGCCGACAATGCGGGTCAGCTGCGCGACGGTGGCATTGGCGTCGTCACGCATGGTGGCGAACACGCCCTGGAACTGGCCTTCGATACGGCCGCGCAGGTCGCCCTCGGCCAGCGCCCGCAGCAGGCCCGACAGCGCGGCCAGGTTGCGGTCGGCGGTGATCATCAGGGTGTTCAGGCCCTGCACCATTTCCTTGAAATCGTGGCGGTACGCATCGACGTCGCCGCGCACGCTGAAGTCGCCGGCGGCAGCGGCATCAACCAGGCGCTTGATCTCGCCATTGATGTCCTGCAGGCGGCCGCGCACGCCGTTCACCGCTTCGGTGATGCGGGCCTTCTCACCCGGCAGCGGCTCCATCTTCTGCGACAGGTCGCCTTCGGCGTACTGCGCGATCAGCGCGACCACGCGCATCTTCACCGCGATGTGGGCCTCCACCAGATCGTTGGTGCCCTCCACCATGGTGCGGAATTCGCCCTGGAACGCGCTGGCATCGATGCGATGGCTGATGGTGCCTTCGGCATGTAGCGCGCTCATTTCATTCTGTGCGGCGATGATTTCGCGCAGCTTGTCCTGCATCTGGCGCAGCGCGGTCATCAGCTGACCGACTTCGTCCTGGCTCTTCACCGTGATGGTGCGGTCCAGGCGGCCGGCGGCGACGTCGCGCGCCACCTGCCCTGCCGCGGCCAGCGGCACGGTCAGCATGCGACGCACCACCAGCACCAGCGCCACGATCACCGCCAGCAGGCCCAGGCCGGACACCAGCGCGGTCTGCAGCATCAGCTTGTTGAGCACGGCGGCCAGAACGGAAGTCGGCTCCAGGCCCAGTACGGTCCACTGCCACGGGCCGTAGGTCTGCGCGGTAACGAAGTAAGCCTGGGCCGGGGCGTCCTTGCTGGGACGCAGGTGCAGGGTGGCTTCGGTGATGGTGCCGGCCAGCAGCGCTTCCAGCTGCGGCTTGTCGGCTTCATCCACCAGCGCCGACAGCTTCTCGCCTTCGCCGTTGCTGGCTGCCATCAAGGTGCCGAAGTCATTGCCTGGGCGGGTGTTCACGGCCAGGAAGTGACCTTCCTTGCCCAGCTTGGAGTCACGCAGGCGGGTCTTCAGGGCGGCCAGGCCGTCGGTGTAGTTCTGCCCGATGAAGGCGATCGCGGTCACTTTACCGGCGGCATCCTTCAACGGCATGTAATGGGTCATGTAGTCGACGCCGAACAGACGCGCCGGGCCTGTGTAGGCCTCGCCGGCGATCATCTTCGGGTAGGCCGGGCTGGCATGGTCCAGCACCGTACCCATGGCGCGATTGCCTTCGGCGTTGCGCAGCGAGGTGGTGACGCGCACGAAGTCGTCGCCGTCACGCACGAACACCGTGGCCACGCCGCCGGTGGCTTCAGCGAAGCGGTCCACCACGCCTTCCTGCAGGTTGAGGGTGTCCGTGCCCATCAACAAGCGGGGGGTGGCGCGTTCGCCGACGGTGACCGGCTTGGTCGCGTCAATGGTGATGTCGCCTGCAGGCAGCATCGCGCGGAAGGTGCCGGCCATGCGCTCGGAGCTTTCGCTGAGGCTGCGGTCGTACAGCTCGACCGAATCGCGCATCAGGTCGGTGGAGGACTGCAGACCTGCTTCCACGCGGGCCTGGTAGCTGGTGGCAGCCTGGCGATAGATCAGCACGGCCAGGATTACAAAGGCCACGGTGGTGATCACGCCCATCAGCAGCGCAAGGCGCGCGCCGATGGAGGTTGAGAAAACGGTGGCGGCACGGGTCGTCATCGTCGGGACTCGAAAAAGTGGAGGTGAGAGATGCGTCACACTTCTTATCGGCACCACTTCGGTCCGCTTTACGTATTTTTCGCCAGAAATTAACGTATAGACACAAGTGCTATCTGATTGATTTCATTGAATTTAGATCGATCTCCGCTTTCACAAACCAACTCGGTTGTTCAGAAAAGTTCGAAAATCACTAAAGATCACACCCGACCTGCCGCCTTCGGTGCTCCATCAATAAATTTATGGAAACGGTTTCACATTCTTCGGCCATGCACGCCCTGCGTCAGCCTGACGCGCTTGGCAGGCGGGCCTTCACGGCGCTACACTTCAGTCATCGCAAGGCGGTGCCTGCGAAGCAGTACTTCGTGGGGCCATAGCTCAGCTGGGAGAGCGCGTCGTTCGCAATGACGAGGTCAGGAGTTCGATCCTCCTTGGCTCCACCACTATTCAAAGCAGCCGGGCAAGCCCGGCTCTACAACAGAACGCCACCTTCGGGTGGCGTTCTGCTTTTGGGGCAGGGTCGACGCCGGCGTCCGGAACACCTCCGTCGTGGGGCGCTGCCGGTGCCTGAAATCTGCGATGCGCGCGGACGTGCACTGCTGCACGTGGATGCACGTGGGTGCACGCGGATGCCCCGGATGCACGCCGATGCACGTGGGTGCACGCGGATGCACGCGGATGCCACGGATACACGCCGATGCACGTGGGTGCACGCGGATGCCCGCCTTGGTAGCGTCGGTCGATAGACGACGGCCGATAACGGTGATCGGCGCGACGAACGCATCGGCGTGATCGAGAAAGCCGCGAATCCGTCCACGTGCGCGACGTTAAAGCACGGATCATTGATATCGGCCGTCGTCTATCGACCGACGCTACCCAACCAGCGCTAGCGACGCGTGTTACGGCACATCCCCTGCCCGCTCGGCAATCGGCCTCACCTGCTGCACCAGCGTGAGCAGCGTCTTGCCGGGCTCTTCAATCATCACCTCATGCGCGGACTGCTCGAACCACACCAGCTGCTTGGCCGGTGCCTGCACCTGTGTAAACCATTCGGCTGCCAGCTCGGATGACACGTTGTAGTCGTGGCGGCCAAGGAACAGGAACAATGGCGTCTTCAACTGCTTCACACGACTCATGTCCAACGTCAGCACCTCGCTCAACAGGTGCTGCATGGAGAAGTCATTGCCCTTCCACACCTGCGCCAGATCCTGGTCCGTGTACTCCGGCGACAACCGGATGGCGGCAGCCTCGGCACTTCCCCCGGTCCGGTTGTGCACCATGCCGCCGTACTCGTTGAGCCACTTGCGCTGCTTGAACAGCTTCTCCAGCGGCACGGGTTCACTGCCCTGCGCATACGGAGCCAGCGCCTCCAGTTCGGCCACCGCTTCGGCGTTGCCTGCGGCCTTGGCCTGCCGCAGGGTCCAGGCATAGCCGCGACGCTCGCTTTCCGGCGCGTTGGAGATCTGGCCGATGCCTACGTATGCATGAAGCCATTCAGGGCGACGCTGCGCCAGTTCCAGACCCAGATAGCTGCCCCAGGACTGTCCGACGACAAAAATCTTGTCCTTGCCGAACTCTTTGCGCAGCCAGGCCACCATCTCCTCAGTGTCGGTGATCATCCGTTCGCGGGTCATGGTCGGGGCCACGACCGCCGGGTCATTCGCTGCGTAGGTCTTACCCGCGCCGCGCTGATCCCACTGGACCACCGTGAAGTACTCCTCCCAACCGCGCTGGAAGTACCAGCTGGTCGGCATCGCCACCCAGCCCGGGCCGCCGTGCAGCATCAGCAGTACCGGGTTGCGGGGGTCGTTGCCGCGGATAGAGACCCATTGGTCAATGCCGCCGATGCGGACGGCTTCCAGACGTTCGATTCCGTTGTCGGCAACCACCTTGCGGATGTCTGCGACGATTCTGGTCGCCTCGGCGCGGCTGGTGGGCGCAGGTGGCTGCGCGTACGCGTTGGTGGACAGGGCCGCTGTGACGGCTAGAAGCGCGACAAGAATGGGTTTGATCAACGGACTGCCCCTCAACAGTATTGTTGAGGGGATTGTGGCATGGAGGGCTGATGGCGGGACAGCGCGTCCCTTGCGGTGAAGAAAATGCGTTCGCTGCGCCGATCACCGTTATCGGCAGTCGTCTGTCGACGACTCTACCGGGAGGGTTTGCTGGGCGGACGCTTGGTGTTGACATCGTGAATCTGCTGATCCGTCTGGGCGGGGCGGCTCTTGGCCACATCGTCCTGCTTGTGGTCCTGCTGGGATTCCTTGATGCCTTCCTGCTTGCCGGGTTGTTTCTCGGTGGTCATGGCCTGAAGCACTACGTTGGGGGTAGACGGCAACGTAGCGCCTGCCGCGTCAGATCCGGATGAACATCGACCTATTGCTCACGCGTCAATCTCAAGCTTGAATCAGACGGCAACAGGATCCGATAGACCTGTCGCTCCCCCTCCTGCAACGTCAGATTCTGGGAGGTGGAAATGTTTGGACAGAGACCCCCGCCCGTCTCTAGCTTCAGGAAGTACGCACCGGGCGGAACGTAGAGCGTAGCCGCCTCGCCTTGGCGCAATGCCATGATCTTGTGGTTGTTCAATGACATGTCGTGTGAGCAGCCCGAACCGGAGAATCCCTTATCCCGGGTTACATATATTGAAGCGGTTCTCTCCGACGTCTGCTGCAGGTACTCGGGCGCATAGATGCGATCGGCGGGAACTGCCCTTGCCTCACCTTCCGACACTGGCACGGTGGAGCACCCGGCCATCATGAAAACCGCTATCAGTGACCCGAACTTTGCTGTTCTCATCTGTTTCCCCTAGGTTGTCTCGACATTTGCATCATCCGCCGCCACCGCCCCCGCCATCACCCATGACCATCGTTCTGACGTGCTCTTCATTGATCCGCTCCATGTCCTGCTGGCGCTGCAGGGTGGCCTGCTGCTCCTGCTGCGCGTCGCGCTCCAACAACAGATCCAGTCGCTCCAAGGTTTCCTCGTGCGGCGTCCGCACCGCCTCCGCGGTAGGCATCGCTGCGCGGCGGTGGGCGGGGTTGTCCAATTCGCCCTGGACCACGAATACGTAGTATCCCGCCCCCTTGTCACCTACGGGGTTGCTCAGCACCACGTGGTCCACGCGCTCCAGACCGCGTTCCTTCGCCAGCACCATCAGGCTCTCGGTCAGGCGTTCGCTGGTGTCGTCGTAGCCACGGCCCAAGCTTTCATCCAGCTTTTCCACTTGTTCGCGGACCTGCCGATACAGGGGGTGCGCAGGGTGCTGCGGGTCGCTGGGTTCCAGGCGAGCTGGCGCTGCAGGTTCTGCCGGTGCTGTGGTCTCTGCCGGTTCTGCGGCGACGGGAGCAGGCGCAGCAGGTGCTGCCTGCACCTCGTCCGCGCCGTGCATCGGCTGCGCTGTGGGCTGGATCTGGTGCTCTGCGGCTTCGAAGATCGGCAACTGGGATGCGAGCAGCATGGGGTGATCGTCGTTGCTCACACTGTCAGTTGCGTCTGGCACGATGGCAGGCGGCACGGCGTCGGGGGTCCGCGCCTCCGGGAGTGCGCTCACCGGTGCGGCGGCCTGCGGGGTGGCGGCCTCGCTGGGATGGAGGTTTGGGGCCGGAGCCGACTCTGGGCTTGGCTCGCCCCTGCCTGATGGATCTGGGATCTCAGAGGGCGCAGGTGCACTCGGCTCGACTTGACGGCCGGCAACTGGCTCACGCTCGCTTGGCGCGTGCTGTACGGCGGCGGCTTCCTGCTGCGCGTGAGCTTCTTCTGCGCGGGCGTCGTCGCTTTCGCGTTGCTGGAGTTGATCTTGTGCGTTGTCGCGCGGGTCGGGGTTGTTCAGCCACGCAGGGCGTGGCTCTACGACAGGAAGGGTTGGTGCAGGCAGGCTCGGCTCAGGATGGGCCGTAGCGCCACACCCTGCGTGGCTGAACGCCTCCGACACCTGGATCGCATCCGTATGCGCCCCAACCTCCCGAACATTCACCTGCACAGCCGCCAGCATCGCCACCTGCCCCGCCTGCTCAATCGACAGCCCCTGCCGGTTGGCTTCGCGCAGGGCCTGCTCATGCGCTTCCGCCTGCTGCGGCGTCAACGCCTTAATGCTCAACTCCGGCGCATTCTGGATCGGCCGCTCCTGCTGCGCGCCCTGCAGATCCTGATACGCCTTCTGCAGGTCCGCTGGGGTGGTCACCGCAACCTGACGCGCAATGCCATCCGCGCCGGTCTGGTAATGAATCATCCCGGCGCGGAAATCCAGCAGCCCCAGTTCGCTGCGCTGCGGCTCACCCACGGTGGGCCCGGAGATGCCATGGGCCTGCAGCGTGCGGGTTGTCGCCAGCTCAATGGCCGGCAACCACTCCTGCGGCACGCGCACGTCGTAGGACTGGTAGCGATGCAGAATCTCGTTCTGGTTCTCCTGTGCGGCCGTCGGCGGCGGCAGCGCCTGCAGCTGCGCCAACATCTGCTGGTCCTGCTCCATCACCGGCTGGCGCAGGGAACGGGTCAACTCCAGTTCCAGCGCCAGATTGCCGGCCGCCAGCGCGCCCTCATGCGACCACACACCGGAAGCATCGCGGTAATACAGGTTGTTGTCCGAACCGCGAACGGCATCCGGCTGGGCGCGTGCCATCAGCACCGCTTCCGGATACTGCGGCACAAACCTACCCGACCGTAGCGCCGCATGGTCCTGGATGTAGGCGGCCGCCACCGCCTCCCGACCATTGGCGATGTTGCTTTCAATCCGGCCCAGCGCTTCCTGGTTCAGTTCCCGAGCGCGCTCCGGCGAGGCGACCTCAGACGTGTAGACGGCTCTGTCATTGACTCCGGTGACACCGGTCTTGACCACCCGCACCCATTGCTCGCTGTTGGGCTCGCGGTGCCAGTTGGGATTGTCCAGGCCATGCTGGTCGCCGGCCTTGGCGGGCAGGCTGAACGGGTTCTGCGGCGCAGGCACCTTGCCCAGCGCCAGCTCCACCGCCTTGGCGCTGGCTTTAGCATTGAGCTCGCAAGCCTTTTCATAGCTGGCTCCGATCTTCTGCTCGACCGGATCGCCGATGCCATCCGTGCGCCGCTCCAGCTCCCCGTCGCGCACCCAGTTGCGGCCGTTGAACTCCCACGCCACACCGGCCTTGTCCTTCTGATGAAACACGGCGCGGTTGTCCAGCAGATCCGCGCCATGCTCGAAGGACTTGGCCACGAACAACGCATCCAACGCCACCAGCGTGACCGGCGCAAAGCCGGAGGTGCCGACCAGTGCGGCCATGCCTGCACCACCCAGCCAGCCGCCGCCGTTGCGGGCGACGGCATGATTGAACTCCGACTGCGCCGCTGCCGCATTGCCCTCTCCCAGCAGTTCGCCGGCGCGTCGAGCGGTGATGATGGCGTCGGCACCTGTGCCGGCCAGGCCACCGACGCGCGCAAGCCGGCTGACGGAGGCTTCGCCGAGTAGCATGTCCATGGTGGCGAAGCCTTGCTGGCTGCGGGGCACGCGGAGCCGGTAGCCGGCTTCTTCGCCGAGGGTACGTTCTACGCTCTGGATCCCTGACTCGGAAATGGTCAGGCGATGAATTTCCTGAGCATTAGAGATTGCCAATGAAAGACCATGCTTCTGAAGGACGAGATTACCCCCTTTGGAAAAAGGAATGCCAACCGCAGCATGCTGATCGAGCGTGGCTACCACTCGACTCTCAGAACCAACAATTGCAACCCACCCATGATCAATCTTGGAGTAGTTCTTCCAACTTTCGATATCCGCCTGATACTGATGAAAGTAACTTGGACTATTTTTGAAGAATGCGTTTACCCGCTGCGTGGTTTCAAATGGGGTTTGGCCAACGGGCGTATTCGTGTTCAGGTCACCATTGATCAACCCGGCCTTGAGAGTGTCGCGAAGCTGCTCAACGCGCTTAATCACTCTATCCGTCGCAGCCGCATCACCCTCCATTGCCGCCTGCCAATCACGACTTACCTCAATCCTATCAAGTCGGTCGAGGACACCTTCCTGATATGCCGCCAACGGGCCGCCACTATGTGGTGTTACGCCGAGCTTACTGGCGAAGTCAGGACTGGCGGGTAGAAAAATCCGGTTCTCCGGAGCATGGATGTCAAACCTTCCGCTCTTCTCCAGCCGATACAGCAGCTCGCTATTCTTGAGCGTCTGCTGTTCTATCGCATGGTGATCCTGAAATAGCGTCTTGTATCCAGACATTAGAATCCCTCTTCCCTGAAACCGTATGACAGGTCAACTACTCACCGCGTCAGAGAACCAAAGCCCGCCAGAAGAGTCAGGGCCAGATATCCCTGCCGCCTCTACGGCGTCCTTGAACGCCCGGTCGCAAAACACCACACCGTTAAACGGAAGCTTGAAAACATGAGCCGACCCAAGTACGTCCTTCCTGAATGCCAATCTCGCACCTCCAGCCAGGTCGTAGTATTTGCCAGCCTCAAAGTCATCGCTGACCTCGATGAGCACTTCAGATGCCGTTTCATCTAGCGCATCGACGGTTCTAACAACATCACACAAATACATTGCGGGCCCTATCGTTCCATCCGCCAAACGGTAGTCCGTTTCAGCAAACTGAAACGCATCCGGGTCAACGCTCTGCATCACATGCTTGAGTCGTTCAGAAACCAGCCAGTACCCACTGAAGCCGCCTTCCAGATCCTCGGGGAGCGGCCCGCTTCCAGGAACATGGACAAGTCTTGGCGTACTCCTGAGCGAGGGGAACCCACCGCCTTTCGGGCGCAAAGAGAGACGCGGAGGCGAAACCAGGTCCTCCTCATTCTCAAAAAGGACACCATGACCTGGGCCTCGACGCCTAGCATCAGGACGCAACTTGAAAAATTCACCCGGTGCGGGCATTGACTTCGAGAAGGCCTCTGACATGAGTGCTACACCCCAAATCCGATTACGAAAGGAACATCTATCCAACGGTAAGGATAGCGGCACCTCTGCCAAGTTAAAACAAGCCATAGACTGCCACCCAATCGCTCAGAGGGCTATCGGAAAAGTCCGAATGGCACCGGCAGCCGCCTTCATGCGCCAGAGTCTCCGAGTCGCCGCTCAGCGACACCGAGCAACCTCAGACGTCCGAACCCGGCATCTGAAACCATCAGAGATCATCAACAGCCGTGAACCACAGACCCCGAGACTCCTTGGGGCTTCCGATACCCGCCGCCCATACCGCATCTCTGAAACGCCGGGAACAGAACACCAAGTCGCCGGAAAATGGAGTCCGGAATACCAGTGCGTCACCAACAACATCATTATTGAAAGCCAGACTCGCACCGCCCGTGAGCCGGTAGTGCTTTCCAGCGGGGTACTCATCCCCAATCAGCACATTGAGCTTCGACGCACTCTCGTCCACGGCATCAACCGTGCGCACCACGTCGCACAAGTGGTAGCGAGGTCCTTCGGTACCATCGGCAAGGTAGAAATCGCATTCTACGAACTCGAAAGCGTCTGGATCTGTACCGATCATGACGCTCTTGAGTCGCTCAGATACCAACCAGTACCCGCTCATGCCCCCTTCAAGATCTTGAGGAGTGACTCCCCTCTCTGGCTCGTAGACCAACTTCGGCTTGGCAGAAAGCGCGGGGAATCCACCATTCCTTGGTCTAAGTACCAAGCGCGGACCAGCCCGAAGTTCATTGAGATTCTTAAAAATTACACCGTGCCCTTCTCCGCCACGTGTTGAATCGGGCAGCAACAGGTAGAACGCATGCTGTTGAGTGTCGCTCTGCATCATGAGGTCACTGCCCCCATCTCATATGTCCGCAGCATCCGTGAACCACAGCCCATTTGATCGCAATCCTCCGTATATACCCGCCTTCACAATCGCATCGCGCAGAACTCGATCGCAAATCACGAGATCCCCCGAGTACGGCGTCCTGAAGACATGCGCTTCGCCGACAACTTCATTCAGGAATACCAAGCTCGACCCACCAGACAAGTCATAGAACCTTCCAGCAGGGAACTCTTCACTCACTTCAACCGTGAGCTTTGACGACCCTTCGTCAACGGCGTCTAGAACCCTAACCACGTCGCACAGGAAGTAACGAGGCCCAGCAGAACCAACTTCCAAGCGATAATCGCAAGCGGCAAACTCGAACCCCTCCGGGTCAACCCTTTCGAACACATTCTTCAATCGCTCGGAAACCAGCCAGTAGCCGCTCATCCCGCCCTCCAGGTCTTGCGGCGGATCACCTTTCTTCTCCGAGTACACGAGAAGAGGGATTTCCGACAACTTCGGAAATCCTCCATCGCGGGGACGCAGAATCAGCCTGGGCGGCGTCCTCAGCTTCTGAACGTTCTCAAATACCACGCCGTGCCCCCTACCACCCCGGGTGCTGTCTGGCTCAAGCAAGAAGAACTCTTCTGGATGCGGGATGCGTGGTGACATACTTCGAACTCGTCGACTCCGTTTGCGTAGGAAACATCTGCGCTGTAGGCAATGATAGCGGCATCAATACCGAGTTCAACCACGGCTCAGCGTTTCATCCGACAACTCAGAAGGCAATCGGAAAAATCTGAGTTTGAGCAGGTAAGACCAGGCCAAGCGATCCGAGCCATCGCCGGCCTCACACCAGAAATCTCAGATGTCGGCGGCATCCGTGAACCAAACTCCATTTGATCGCCGAGCACTGGATATGCCTGCACCCACGACCGCATCGTGGAGCACACGATCACAGATCACGCGTTCCCCAGAGAAGGCGAGGATGAATACATGGGAGTCACCCACCACATCCTTACGGAACTTGAGGCTCGCGCCACCAAGCAAGTTATAGAACTTCCCATCGGGAAACTCATCACTATGCTCAACGGTCAATCTGGACCCGCCTTCGTCGAGCGCATCCAAAGTTCGAACTACGTCACAAAGGTGGTAACGCGGCCCCTCACTTCCGTCAGGCAACCTGTAATCGCACTCAACGAACTCAAATCCGTTGGGATCCACGGACTGGAAAACCTGTTTGAGGCGGTCAGACACGAGCCAGTAGCCGCTCATGCCATCCTCCATATCCTCTGGGGCGTGGCCCAGCTTCGGCACGTACTGAAGGATCGGCGTCCCGCGCAGCGGGGGAAACCCTCCACCCTCCGGTCTCAAGATCAGCCTGGGAGGAGTTCGAAGACGGTCCTCGTTGACGAACTCAACCCCTAAGCCCTTTCCGCCCCGAGTGATATCCGGCTTGAGCAGGTAGTACTCACCCGGCTGACCGCCCTGCAACCTGAGTTCCACCATGAATGCAATACCTCAGTCCCGTTGGTGCCAGTTAGAAATTCACAACATCTTCGAACCACAGTCCGTTCGACTCAGCACGATTAATGATGCCGGCACTCTCCACTGCGTGCTTGAAAGTTGCATCACAAAACGCCATGCCACTGAAAGGAAGCCTGAATACGTGAGCATGGCCAACCACTGCTCTCTTGAAGGAGAGTTGGATGTTTCCAAGCAGGTTGTAATATTTCCCCCCAACGAACTCATCGCTGCGTTCAATCTCGAGCGTTGACGACTCCTCATCGAGCGCATCCAGTTCCCGGACGACGTCGCACAGGAAACGCCGCTCGCCAACCGTTCCGTCAGCCAGGCGATAGTCAGCTTCCACGAACTCGAATGCGCTGGCATCCACCGCCATCATGACATTGCGTAGCCTTTCCGAGACGAGCCAGTACCCGCTAAATCCGCCTTCCAGGTCTTGGGGAAGCGCTCCTTGCTTCGGGCTGTGGGCCAGTCGAGGAGATTGAGCAAGGACTGGGAAGCCGCCAGCATCGGGCCTCAGAATCCGGCGCGGCGGAGTCAGAAGCTCCTTGCGATTCTCAAAGACGACGCCGTGTCCGGCACCGCTTCGACGGGCATCGGGTCGAAGTATGAAGTGCTGCCCGGCTGCGGGCGCATTCTTCAGATCCATGCTGGGTTGCTCCTTTGGAACACTAATGTCCAGTGTCTTCAGCCTGTCAGTAGTCCGAAGCGTCTTCAATCCACACGCCACTTGTCGCCGATCCTTGCCCCATACCAGCGGCAATCACTGCGCCCCTAAGCTTCGCGTCACAGAACACCACGTTTCCCGAGTATGGCGTACGAAACACGTGCGCATCACCAACGGCCTCTGGCCTGAATGCCAAGCTGACACCACCGCCAAGGCTGTAGTACTTGCCTCCCGGATACTCATCACTTCGCTTGATGTTCAGCTTCGACGCCCCCTCATCAAGGGCATCAATCTTTCGAGTGATATCGCACAGAAAGTAGCGCGGACCAACGGATCCATCCTGCAAGGTGTACTCGCATTCGACGAACTCGAAGCCATCCGGATCAACGCCTTCAAAGGCATCCTTGAGGCGCTCGGACACCAGCCAATAGCCGCTCATTCCGCCTTCGAGGTCCTCAGGCGGATCCCCAGCGCCCGGCTCGAGCCTCAACTGCGGCTTCTCTGTGAGCAAAGGAAATCCGCCCTCGGCCGGGCGAAGAATGCGGCGAGGAGGTTCAAGCAACCGATCTACGTTTGAAAACACAACTCCGTGTCCACGGCCGCCTCGGCGGGTGTCTGGCATAAGAACAAAGTACTCACCCTTCCGAGCTTCACCCTTCTCGGTCATACCACTTGGCTCCCTGGCAACGGCCAAAATCGAGATTCGTCGCTTCGGGCGTGCACAGATTCCATGAGCCCACGCCCGCCATGCCCGAGGTGATTCTAAGGCATGCCGACTGGCTCAGGACACCCGCGGCCCAACCTCCGCCCTGAACCATGCCGCAAACACCTCATCGCCCATCCACGCATTCTTCCGGTTCACCTTGAACATCACCGACTCCGCCTCCTCGGCCCGCGCCAGCCGCTCCGGGTCACCGCTGCAGCGGGCAGCATCCAGCTCGTGCTGCGCCTCAGCCAGGAAGCGGGACAGGCGGTCGTCGATGGCCCACACCGCCATTTCGATGCGTGGCCGGCGCGTTGTGCGGGCCACGCTGACGCCGTGCAGGGCCAGCTGCAGGCGTTGAATGTGGTCGGGGTAGTCCTTTAACTGTGCTCGCAGGCTGCGGGGAATGGGTGGGAGTGTGCTTCGCTTGTGCGGCAGGGCTGGTGCCCTCGGGTAACCGGGTAGCAGACGGCGGAGATAGGTTGTCACCATGCACCCCACTCCTTTACCTCTAGATCGGACGGCACTGCCGGGTCCATGAACTGCGGCAGCGGGACGATACGTTCGGTCGGGGCGGGTGTTTGCTGTTCCGCCGTTTCCAGATCGAAGCGCACCTGCAGGTTCATCCAGAACCATGGCGAGGTGTTGAAGTAGTGGCCGAGGCGGATGGCGGTGTCGATGGTGATGGCAGCGGTACCTCGGGTGATGCTGACGATGCGGGTGTTGGAGACATGCAGTGCGTCAGCGAGTGCGCGCCGGGTGAGGCGATTGGGTTGCATGAAGTCTTCCAGCAGGATGGTGCCGGGGTGGAGCGGTGGTGTTGGGGTCATGGCGGTCACCGGGAGATTGGGATGTGGTTGGGGCGGTGGATGGACGACCGCCGATAACAACTCCTGGTGCTGTAATTGATGACCTTTGGACGGTGATGCGCTTCTACGTTCAGGGTCATGCCCAACCGCATTTATCACCGTTATCGGCGGTCGTCTGTCGAGCGACCCTACCGAAGCAGGTACATCGCGAGCGCCGGCCATTTCGGCAATGTCGGTCCCCCAATGACGCGTCATGCGTTTCATCGCCATTCCGGCAATGCCAGTCCCGTAGTGACACGCCATGCGTGTCACCGCCATCCCGTCGAAGCACGCCTTGAACGCGCATGTCGCAACCATGCGGGTCAGTCGCGGCCGAAGCCGGGGCTGGCCCAGCCTTCTCTGCGCGCACGCTGCACTTCGTCTTCCTCGCCATAGGGCGGTTCTTCCTGGCCGATGCAGATCTCGGCGGCCACGTCATTCGATGCGTCGCTGATGACATTGCTCCACAGGGTGAGGTCCACCGTGTTCCGGTTCTCACTCAACTCCACCACGCGCTCCATGAACATGCGGATGGCCTCGGCCGGCGCGTAGTACTCCTGCCTCACCGCGCCCTTGAAACGGCAGCGCAGATCGTCTTCCACCTTGGTGCGTACCCAGACCGGCTTCCTCATCGGCGTGTCCTCCGCTGACGGCGAGGCCGTGGGTGGTGGCGATACTCGCGCACCTGCGTGTAGTGCACCTCGCGCAGCACCTCCGTGGGGATGTGCAGCATGCGGAAGCCCGGGGGAAACACCGGCGTGGCAATGATCCGTTCGCCGTCGAACTCAACTCTGAACCACGTACCCTTGCCCAGCCCCATGTAACGCAGCCAGCGGCCGCGCATCATCATGTATTCGACGCCGCCGATGTCGTCGTCATTGCCCGGCGGCGGCGGTGGTGTGGGCGGGGTGCCACCGCATATGGCACAGCGCGGTGCGGGGGCTTCGAACGTCTCTTCGGGAATGTGCGACCTCTGCGACTGCATGGCAAACCTCCTGTGAGATGCGACCCCCGCCGGAATGGCAAGGGGTCGGGAGGTTAGAAACCGTCACAAGCTCAGAAAAACACCGGCGGGCGTATTCCCCCCTTGCGGGGGTGTTGTATTAGCCACCCTCCCGACGTTGGACACGAACAGCTCCGACGCAGGACACCTTCTGAACTTGTGAGGAGTTTCTACGCTCCGGGGGCCATCCTGCAGCACGCGCACTGCTAAAAAAACAGGCAATTGCGAAAGAATCGTGGCGGATTTTTGACGCTCCAGCAACTCGTTCGACGCAATTGGCGCGTTGTGGTTGTGGGAGGTTTGGGGGCTGTTGGGTTGCGCGACAGCAAGGGGTGTCGGGATTGCCCGGGTGCTGCTGAGAGAAATTTTGATTTTCGTCGGATGTCGATGCCACCTGCGCGGGTGGTCATCGAAAAACAGGGGCGAGTGCGTCACGGGATCACGCGGAGAGCGCGTTTCGATCCGAAGTTCATGCGTTAAAGAACGTGGGTTGTTACACGGCGATCGTCTTTCGACCGATCCCACCGGAGCCGCGCGCGGATTTTGATTTTCGTTGGCCACCGATCACCTGTCGAAGGTGGGTCGGGGTGGGTTTGCGGGACCGTCAAAAACATGGATGTTTTTGACGAGCCCCCATGGACGGGTTTACGGCGTGTCCCCCAAACCCATCCCGAGCCGCCCAATCAGGGAACCCGTGAACGGCGGGTTGTTCGCATGAATCCAACAGCAGCCGGGCAAGCCCGGCTCTACGGATCCCATGCGAACACGTGTTACGGGCGCATCAGCTCTGGATGAACTTCAGCAGTTCGGCGTTGATGTCGTCGGCGTGCGTGGTGCACATGCCGTGCGGGTAGCCCTTGAACACCTTCAGCGTGCCGTGCTTGAGCAGCTTGATGCTCAGCTCGCTGGCGT
Organism: Stenotrophomonas sp.; assembly: GCA_039592995.1. GTDB lineage: Bacteria > Pseudomonadota > Gammaproteobacteria > Xanthomonadales > Xanthomonadaceae > Stenotrophomonas. The sequence goes on from JBCNQC010000017.1 coordinate 33,957, forward strand.
CGGCAATCGGCACGATCTGATCGTCGTCGCCGTGCAGCAGCAGGGTCGGCACGTTGATCGCCTTCAGGTCTTCAGTGAAGTCGGTCTCCGAGAACGCCTTGATGCCCTCGTAGTGCGCCTGCGCGCTGCCGGTCATGCCCTGGCGCCACCAGTTGTCGATCACGCCCTGCGACACCTTCGCGCCCGCACGGTTGAAGCCGTAGAACGGGCCAGCCGCCACGTCGATGTAGAACTGCGCGCGGTTAGCCGCCAGCGCCGAACGGAAGCCGTCGAACACCTCGATCGGCAGGCCGCCCGGGTTCTTGTCCGACTTCACCATGATCGGCGGCACCGCACTGATCAGCACCGCCTTCGCCACACGGCCCGCCGCAGCGCGCGCCGCGTAACGTGCCACCTGGCCGCCACCGGTGGAGTGGCCGATATGCACCGCGTTCTTCAGGTCCAGGTGATCGAACACCGCCGTGGCGTCCGCTACGTAATGGTCCATGTCGTGGCCTTCGCTGCCCTGCGACGAACGACCATGACCACGGCGGTCATGCGCGATCACACGGTAGCCCTTGCCCAGGAAGAACAGCATCTGGTTGTCCCAGTCGTCGCTGGACAGCGGCCAGCCATGATGGAACACGATCGGCTGGGCGTCCTTCGGGCCCCAGTCCTTGTAGAAGATTTCAACGCCGTCGGAAGTGGTGATGGTGCTCATGGAACAGTCTCCGGAAAGGGGGTTGGGAATTACCGGACCACAGTAAGCAATGCAGGGTTAAAACACCTTCATACCTGTGTATGACATGGCGCTCATTCCAATGCCTGGGCCAGGTAGCGGGCAAGCGTGTCCGCATCCACCGGCTTGGCCAGGAATGCCACCGCCCCACGCGCCATGACCCGCTCGCGGATCGCATCGGTGGGAAACGCACTCATGAAGATCATCGGGAACGTGCAGCCACGCGCCAGCAGCTCCTGCTGCAGGAGATCGCCATTCATCTGCGGCATCTGGATGTCGGTCAGCAGGCAGTCGGGGGGATCCTGCAAGGCCGCCAGAAACGCGCTGGCCGAGGCGAAGGTACGCGCCTCATAGCCCAGCGAGCGCAGCAGGCTGGACAGCGACTGGCGCACGCCGTCGTCATCGTCAACGATTGCAACACGGTACATCGGGTTCATCTGCTACATCCTGGGGCCACGGGCCGGCCTGGGCCGACGCTGCCTTTATGCCCCAGGGCGGCGGGCAGCGGAACCATACACAGGTTTGTAGCCGGGCGGTTCAGCGCCCCGTGACGTGCACGCCCAGGGCCTCGGCATGGCGCACCAGGTCGGCCAGCGAACGCACGCCCATCTTGCGCATCACATTGCCCCGATGGATCTTCACCGTGATCTCGCTCAGGTTCAGCACCCCGGCCACCTGCTTGTTCATCAGCCCGGCGACCACGTGCGCCATGACCTCACGCTCGCGCGGGGTCAGCGTGGCATAGCGGCTGTCCAGGCTGTCCCGCGCCGCACTCTCCTGCCGGCGCTGCCGATCACGCTCGATCGCCGCGCTGACCGCATCCAGCATGTCCTGGTCGCGGAACGGCTTGGACAGAAAGTCCACCGCCCCCGCCTTCATCGCCCGCACGGTCATCGGAATGTCGCCGTGCCCGGTCATGAACACGATGGGCAGGTGGATGCCCTGTGCCGCCAGCTGGTCCTGCAGGTCCAGGCCGCTGATGCCCGGCAGGCGCACGTCCAGCACGATGCACCCGGGCAGATCCGGAAGCGCCGCCTGCAGCAGTTCGGCCGGTGAGCTCAGTACCTGGGTCTGCAGGCCGATGGAGCGCAGCAGGCTGTCCAGGGCGTCACGCACGGACGGATCGTCGTCCACCACGACCGCGAGCGCGGGGTTGTTCATGCGGCGTCTCCTGCAAGGCCCAGCACCAGCCGGAAGGTGGCCCCCTGTCCCGGTGCACTGTGCACCGAAAGCTGGCCGCCGTGCGCTTCGGCGGTGGACCGGCAGATCGCCAGGCCCATGCCCATGCCGTGCGGCTTGGTGGTGAAGAACGGCTTGAACAGCGTCTCCAGGTGCGCTGCGTCGATGCCCGGGCCGTTATCGCGGATGCTGATGACCACCGCGCCCTGCTCGCCACGCTGCGCGTCCACGTGCAGCTCGCGCGCGTGTGGCTGCCCGGCCATGGCCTGGCTGGCATTGATCATCAGGTTCACCAGTACCTGCTGCAGCTGTATGGCATCACCCTGCACTGAAGGCAGGCCGGAACCCACCTCCACGCGCAGCTGCACCGCGTCACGGTTCAGATCGTGTTGGACCAGGCGCACCGACTCGTGGATCAGCGCCGGCACCGCCAGGGCTTCGCGCACCGTGCTGCTCTTGGCCAGGAACGCCCGCACGCGCTTGACGATCTCGCTGGCGCGGCGCGCTTCGGCCACGCTGCGGGTGATGGCCGCATCCACTTCCTGCAGATCGGGCTGTGCGCGGTGCAGCCAGCGCAGGCCGGCTTCGCCGTTGGTCACCACGGCCATCAACGGCTGGTTCACTTCGTGCGCCAGCGTGGCGGTGAGTTCGCCCAGTGTGGCCACGCGCATGGCATGCGCCAGCTGCGACTGCGCGCGCATGGCGGCGTCCTGGGCGCGCCGGCGCTCGGTGACATCGGTATGGGTTTCAAGCACGCCGGTAATCCGTCCACGGCCATCGCGCTGCACCACCCAGCGGCTGTCCAGCACCCGCCACTCACCTTCACGGGTGCGTTGTTCCAGCGTGCCTTCCCAGCTGCCCAGCGACAGCAGGGTCGATTCCACCGCCTCGCGCGCCTGCGGGTAGCGGGTGGACAGCAACGTGTCGGCCACGCAGCCAACGGCCTGCTCCGACGACCAGCCGTACACCTGCTCGGCGGTGCGGTTCCAGAAGGTGATCACGCCAAAACGGTCACGCACGAAGATCATGTCGTGCGACAGATCGAGCAAGCGCGCCTGCGCGCTCAGGCGCTGCATCGCATTCTGGTGTTGCAGCGCGAGGATGGCGGTGATGCCGATGGCGGCCAGGCTGACCACGGCACGGAAGGTCTGTGCGCCGACGTGGTTCAACCCATGCGAATCAACGTAGGCCAGCACGGTCAGCACGATGCCGGCCAGCGCCGTGGTCAGGATGTCGCCACGCCGGCCGGTGCGTGCCACCAGCAGCACGCTCACCACGTACAGCACGGCCACCGCCCCTTCCAGGGTGGTGAGCACGTCGATCAGGAAAATGCCCAGGGTGAGCAGCGCCGCCGCCACGCGGAACGCGGTGCGGCGCGGTTTGCCAAGGACAACGGCAATTGCGGGGGATGTGGGGAACACGGTCCTTGCCTCCGGGCGGGCCAACCGCCACCCGTGCGGCAGTCGCAGGGCAGTATCCCTCGCGGGCGCGGCGGACTGATCCCTCCATCGGGTGATTCTCCGCTGCACCGGGCGGGGCCGATACACACTTTGGTATGAGGCGGAGAAACGATGGCGCAATGTTGCGCGGGGCCGCGGCTGACTAGTCTGGCGATGTCGGCGCTGCCTGCCAGCGCTCCTTCCCCCGCTTTTCCGGAGCCTACCCATGAACAGCCTCGCCAACACCCCCGATTCGCCGCTTGCCCGCCAGCGCGCCGCGCTGAATACGCCCACCGACCTGGGGGCCAAGGCCACCAAGGACATCGCGGCCGCGCTGACCGTGCTGCTGGCCGACGTGTTCGCGCTGTACCTGAAGACCAAGAACTTCCACTGGCATCTGTCTGGCCCGCATTTCCGCGACTACCACCTGATGCTGGATGAACAGGGCGAGCAGATCTTCGCCACCACCGACGCCATTGCCGAGCGTGCCCGCAAGGTCGGTGGCACCACGCTGCGTTCAATCGGCCAGATCCACCGCATCCAGCGCCTGCTGGACAACGATGCGGACTACGTGACCGCCGAGGACATGCTGGCCGAACTGGCCGACGACAACCGCCGCCTGACTGGCTTCCTGCGCGGCACGCATGGCGTGTGCAGCGAGTACAACGACGTGGCCACCGCCAGTTTGATCGAGAACTGGATCGACGAAGCCGAGCGTCGCAGCTGGTTCCTGTTTGAAACCACCCGCAGCCGCCGCTGATTCCTCACCTCCTCCCCCACGGAGCTGTGCCATGAGTGCCACCCGTCTTCCCGTTCCGCCCGGCAGTGCAGCGCCCGCGTTCTCGCTGCCGGCCACCGCCGACCAGCGCCTGAGTCTGATGGAACTGCGCGGCCACCCGGTGATCCTGTCGTTCTACCCTGCCGACTGGAGCCCGGTGTGTGGCGACCAGCTGGCGCTGTACAACCAGCTGCTGCCCGAGTTCCGTCGCTACGGCGCGCAGCTGGTCGGCATTTCGGTGGATGGGGTGTGGTGTCACGCGGCATTTGCCGAGACGCGGCATCTGCATTTTCCGCTGCTGGCCGATTTCCAGCCGAAAGGCGAAGTGGCGCGCCGCTATGGCGTGTATCGCGAGCAGGACGGCGTGTGCGAGCGCGCGTTGTTCGTGATTGATGCGAAGGGCATTGTGCGTTGGAGCTATGTGTCGCCGCTGGGGATCAATCCCGGGGCGGATGGAATTCTGGAGGCGTTGGAGGCGTTGCGATCTGATGCGCGCTCTACGCCCGCCCTTGAAACTACTGGAGCCCTCTCATGAGCCGCCTGCTCGTTCCCGTCAGCAGCTTCGACCACATCCAGGGCCCGGAAGATGCGGCCATCACCCTGGTGGAGTACGGCGACTATGAATGCCCGTACTGCGGCGAAGCCTACCCGGTGATCAAGGAAGTACAGCGCATGCTCGGTTCGCGCATGCGCTTCGTGTTCCGCAACTTCCCGATCAGCGAAATCCACCCCAACGCCCTGCCCGCCGCACGCTTCGCCGAAGCCGCAGCCATCGCCGGCCGCTTCTGGGAAGCGCACGACCTGCTCTACCAGAACCAGCAGGCGCTGGAACCCGATGATCTGGTGCGTTACGCCGCCCAGCTGCGGGTGGACCACACCCTGCTGCAGGCGGCCGCGGAGGGCAACTTCGACCCGCGCATCGAGCGCGACTTCATGGGCGGGGTCCGCAGCGGCGTGAACGGCACCCCTTCGCTGTTCATCAACGGCCGCCGCTATGACGGTCCGCGCGACGTGGAAAGCCTGATCGACGCCCTGGGCGTGGTGGCGTGATGAATGCCGCCTCGCGCCATGTACGCTCGTTATGGAGCGCAACGCCGGTACATGACGATGCACTGGGTACCATCCGCCGGCTCACCGCTGATGAACTGCCCCTGCTGGAACGGTTGTCGATCAAACGCCTGCTGCTGGCACCCGGCAGCATCCGCGAGCCGCACTGGCACGCCAATGCCAATGAACTGGGCTACGTACTGGCCGGCAGCGTGTTGATCACGATTGTGGACAACGCCGATGCCATCAGCACGATGCGGGTGACTGCCGGGCAGATGTTCCACATCAACAGCGGTGCCTTGCATGCCATCGAGAACGTGGGCGATGGCGAGGCGGAACTGATCATCGTGTTCAGCCATGAACGGCCGCAGGACTTCTCGCTGCATGCGGCGTTCGGGGCGATGTCGAACGCGGTGCTGGGCAACACCTACGATCTGGCCTCCGACGCGTTCGCCCAACTCACGCGCGACACCACGTCACCGTATCTGGTGCAGCGCGCGGGGCCAGCCGTGGTGCCGGACGGTGCCGACCGCGCCGACCCGCATCGTTTTGATATTGAAGCGCAATCGCCGCCGGTTGATTTCACCTATGGCCAGGCGCGGGTATCGCGCACCCAGTTCTGGCCGGCGCTGCGCAATCTGTCCATGTATTCGCTGCGGATTGCCGACGACGGCATGCGCGAGCCGCACTGGCACCCGGACACCGCCGAACTGGGCTATGTGCATCGCGGGCATGCGCGGATGAGCATTCTGGATCCGGATGGTTCTGTGGATACCTATCTGCTGCAACCCGGCGATGTGTATTTCATCCCGCGCGCGTACCCGCACCAGATCGAGGCGCTGGGGGAGGACATTCATTTCCTGGTGTTCTTTGATCAGCCCACGCCGGGCGATGTGGGTTATCGGCTGGCGGCGTCGGCGTTTGCGCCGGGGGTGCTGGCGGCCACGTTCGGGGTGGAGGCGGCGGATCTGCCTGCGTTTCCGAAGGTCGTGGAGGATCCGTTGATTGTGGCTCGGCGCAACCCGGTGGACCCAACGTAGAGCCACGCCCTGCGTGGCTGCGCGGTGCCCAAACAAGGTCGAAGCCACGCAGGGCGTGGCTCTACGCTCTTGCTTTGCGCCACTGCAACGGGCTCATGCCGGTCTCGACCCGGAACATGTAATTGAACGCCGACGCCGACGCGTACCCCAGCTCGTGCGCAACCACCGTCGGCGAGCGCCCCTGCGCCAGCCACTCGATCGCCCGCAGCAGCCGCAGCCGCGTCCGCCACGCACGCAGGTTCATCCCGGTCTCGCGCTCAAACTGGCGCGCCAGCGTGCGCGCCGAGGCCCCCAGCTGCCGCGCCCAGTCGTCCACGCCACGCGCATCCGCCGGCTGGTCGTACAGCACCTGGCACCAGCGCTGCAGGCGTGCGTCCTGCGGCCACGGCAGATGCCGGGTGTGCTGCGGCTGGCGGCGCAGCTGCGCGATCACCAGCGTGCACAACTGCAGGTAATAGGCGACATCGTGTTCCGGCTGTACCTGGCCCAGCTCCACGATCAGCTCGCGTAGCAGTGCCGACACCTCCAGCACCACGCATTCCGTCGGCATGCCAGGCGCCGCATCGTCACCGATATACAGATTGCGAAAGGCCGCCGGCCCGAGAGCACCGGTGTGGTGCACGGTGCCGGTGGGCACCCACAGCGCCTGCTGCGGCGAAATCACGTGGCGGGCGTGCGCGACCGTAACCTGCAGCACGCCTTCGGTCGCGAACACCAGCTGGTTCCAGGCATGCACATGTGGCGGAAAGCGTTCTCCGGCTGCCAGTTCCTGGCTGCGCGCCACCACCGGCCACTGCAGCGCCCCCTGCGCAGGGACAGGTACTTCGCGCCAGGTGGGGGAATGGTCGGCGGCGTGGCGATTGATCGACATGATGGGTCATTCTATCGAAAGACAGCCGCCCCGACCTGCCCGAGCATGGCCGGACCCTTAAATGGAACCGACCATGCCCGCTTCCCCCACCCTGCGCCCCTGGCAGGTGATCTGCGCCGGCATCAGCGCGCTGGTGCTCAGCGTGGGCATTGCCCGCTTTGCCTACACGCCACTGCTGCCGTTGATGCGGGTGGATGCCGGGCTGAGCCCGGCCATGGGCGGCTGGCTGGCCACCTTCAATTACGTGGGCTACCTGCTGGGCACCCTGCTGGTGGCGCGGGTGGGCGACATGCAGCTGAAGTTCCGCTTCTACCGGGTCGGCCTGTTGTTGGCGGTGACCAGCACCGCGCTGATGGCAGTGACCACGACGCCCGCAGTGTGGAGCGCGCTGCGCCTGGTGGCCGGGCTGTCCAGCACCGCCGGCCTGCTGCTGGCCTCGGGGCTGGTGCTGAACTGGCTGCTGGCGCACCGGCACCGCCCACGGCTGGGGCTGCACTTCGCCGGACTGGGGCTGGGCATCGTGGTGTCGGGCGTGGCAACCGGGCTGCTGGCCGGGCATGCCACGTCCAGTGCGCAATGGGGCTGGCTGGGTGCGGTGGGCGCGCTGTTCCTGATTCCGGCGTGGGCGTGGATGCCTGCGCCGGCACCCGCCTCGTCCTCCCAGGCCGCCACCGCCCCTGCCCCACCCAGCCGGCGCTGGAGGCAACTGCTGATTGCCGCGTACTTCTGCGCAGGTATCGGATTCGTGGTCAGTGCCACCTTCATCGTGGCGATTCTGGAGCAGACCCCGGCCTTCCGCGGGCACGGCAGCGCGGTGTGGATTCTGGTCGGACTGGCGGCGGTGCCGTCGACCTTCGCCTGGGATCGGGTGGCGGCAGCGATGGGCCTGATCCGTGCGCTGATGCTGGCCTTCGCCCTGCAGGCGGCGTCGTTCGTGCTGCCGCTGCTGGACGACGGGCTGTGGGCCGGGCTGGGCAGCGCCCTGCTGTTCGGGCTGACCTTCGCCGGCATCGTCAGCCTCACCCTCACCGTGATCGGCCGGCATTACCCGCAGAACCCGGCCAAATCGATGGCAACGCTCACCCTGAGCTACGGCGTGGCGCAGATCCTGGCCCCGGCGATTGCCGGCACCCTGGCGCGCAGCAGCGGTTCCTACCAGGCCTCGTTGCTGCTGGCGGCGATTGCGATGACGGTGGGCATCTTCCTGCTGGCGGCGATGCCGGACGATGCGCGTGACCACGCGTCGCATTGACCAAGCACGCCGCGTTGGATGGATTTCCGTTCATTCGGATCGAGGCCCGGTAGGGTCGCACGACAGTCGACCGCCGATAACGGTTCAACGCCCGGGAAGGCATGTCCTCGGATCGAAGAGAGCCGTCCGCGCCATTCACAACGAACGATCAAGCACTTACCCGCGTTCGCACCGTGCCCAGCCATCAATGTGAAATTTTTTTTGCGAAATGCTTGCCCAAATCCGCAGACCTCCGTATAGTTCGCCTCCTCGCCAGCGGCAACGCAGCGATGAAGTGGCCGAGTAGCTCAGTTGGTAGAGCAGGGGATTGAAAATCCCCGTGTCGGCGGTTCGATTCCGTCCTCGGCCACCATAATTTTGAAGGGCTCGCAGAAATGCGAGCCCTTTTTCTTTTTCAGATGAGTTCGCGCTCGATCTGGTGCGGAAGATTTCGTAGAGCCGGGCTTGCCCGGCTGCTTTTCATCGAGAGAGCCAAGAGCAGCCGGGCAAGCCCGGCTCTACGGGGATTCACCTGTCGCCGCGTGCAGCGCATCGGCCAGCTGTTCGATGTCCGCACGTTGATGCACGCGTTCGAGCCAGTGCGCGGGCACTCCGGAAGCACCGTAGAACGCACCTGCCACCTGCCCCACTACAGCCGCCGTGGTATCGGCATCATCACCGAGGTTGGCAGCGGCGAGTACCGCATCGGCAAACGTGTCGGTGGTAGCGAAACACCACAACGCGGCTTCAAGACTCTGCACGACGTAGCCGGTGCCGTGGATCTGATCGCGGGACTTGCTTAGGTAACCGCCTTCGGCAATGTCACGAAGACCTTCGCTGCTCACGTCGATCGTTCCCAGATTCAGCACGTCATCCTTGCTCTGCCCGTGCAGCGCGCGTGCCAGCACAGTGGCGAACAGACGACAGGCATCCAGGCACTCGGCGGCGGCATGGGTGGTGCGCGAGCTGAGCACCGCCATCTCCAACAGGTCGGGAGCATCCAGGTAGCGCAGCACGATCGGAGCCAATCGCATGATCGAACCATTGCCGGCGCTGCCGGGGTCGTCATTGCCGGCGAGAGGCTGGCCGGTGGTCAGGAAGTTGTGCAGGGCCCCGCGCGTCGCGTTGCCGATGTCGAAGCACGTGCCGGTCGAACTCCAGTATCCATGCTGGTACCAGTTGGCATAGCGGTTCATCTGGTCGCGCGCGTCGAAGCCACCACACCGAACCAGACTCTCCGCCAGACACATCGCCATCGAGGTGTCGTCGGTCCACTGCCCGGCTTTGAGTCCGAACGGGCCGCCGCCGACCATGTCGGTTAGCGGGGTGAAGCTGCCGCGTGGGCTGAACTCCACCGTGGTACCAACGGCGTCGCCGCAGGCCAGGCCGAGAAGTGCGCCGCGATATCTGTCTTGAATGTCCATGAGGCATTCTAGGACCGAACGATGACTTCGTAGAGCCGGGCTTGCCCGGCTGCTGTTGGCGCTGATCAACGGCGGTGTCGATTTGGGGTCATGCGTTACCGGATGTTGCGCATTTCACGGCCGTCGTCTGTCGACCCACGCTACCGGGCCTACGTGCCGTTTATTGTTCGTAGTGACTCACAGGCTGCACTCAAAGTCAGTGGGCGCGTCACGCCGACAGACCCCCACCGCTTTCAGCATGCCGGGAACCCGCATCGTTGCCTCACGCGCGGCGTCCTCGTAGGTAGCCGCTTCAACCAACAGCCCGGGCAGATCGGTACTGGTGCCTACGTACACGTTGGTTTCTTCGTTGTGCGTGATGTCCAGGCGGATGGTTGTGGGGAAACCACAGCGTGCGAGGAAATGGCCAAACGGCCAACCCAACCGGTAATGCAGATTCATTTCGGCCTCCTGCAGCGAACCGATCGCCGCTCCCTGGCAGAGATGGTAGGTAGAAGCAGCGGGCATCACGATTGGGGATCGCGACACGTGTTGGCGGAATTGGCCCGGTGTGGGAAAAGCAGCGGGGCAAGCCCCGCTCTACAAAACTTTTACATCCTGTCCCACCCTGCCCCCTAAGCTCTGGCCTCCTGCCGGGAGACCTGTATGCGCCTTCGCCCTGCCCTGCTTTCCTTCAGCCTTCTGTTGACGGCATTTGCCGCCAGTGCCGTTGAACCGGTGCGCTCAGTGCCGGCGCTGGATATGGGCCGCTATGCCGGGCAGTGGCATGAGATCGCGCACCTGCCGGTGTCGTTCCAGAAAAAGTGCCTGGGTGACATCACCGCTACATATGCGCTGCGCGGGGACGGGCGGATCAGTGTGTACAACGCCTGCCGCACCGCCGAGGGCCGGATTGCCGCCGAAGGCGTGGCGCGGCCGGTGGACGGGGAACCCGGGCAACTGCAGGTGCGTTTCGCGCCGGACTGGCTGTCGTGGGTGCCGTTTGTGTGGGCGGATTACTGGGTGATCGCGCTGGATCCGGACTACCAGTGGGTGGTGGTCGGGGATCCGGGGCATAAGTACCTGTGGATTCTGTCGCGGTCGCCGTCGATGGATGCGCGGCTGTTTGCAGAGTTGAAGGGCAAGGCCGAGGCGATGGGGTATGACCTGGGGCCGCTGAAGGTGATGGCACCGGTGGAGTAGGAGCAGCCGGGCAAGCCCGGCTCTACGGGGATGGTGAACGTCATGGGGCCGCCCTAGGATGGGCCGGGTGTCGTACACCCCCCACAACCACCATACGCCGTAGTATGCTCTTCACCCTGCACGAGGATTCGCGCCCATGTTCCACCGCCTTCGCCCCCTGCTGACCCTGGCCCTGCTGGCCGCCACCGCCGTGGCACTGACCGCCTGCAACAAGACCGTCAAGCGCGTGTCGCCGCCCGCCGCCAGCGTGCAGCAGCTGACCGTACAGGCCGATGGCAGCTGGACCGTGGCGCTGCGCCTGCAGAACTTCAGCTCGATGCCGATGACCTTCGACAGCGTGAACCTGCAGATGCAGGTTGGGGACCAGGAGGCCGGCACGCTTGCCGCCAGCCCGGGCATCTCGATCGGCGGGGTATCGGCCGATGTGATCAACGTGCAACTGAAGCCCAGCTCGGCCGCGCGCATCGTGGTCGCCGACGCGCTGGCTGGCAACCGCACCCTGAGCTACAGCCTCAAGGGCACGGTGGCGGCCACGCCGGAAGAAAAGAAACAACGCAGCTTCGATATCACCGGCCGCAGCACCCTCAACCAGGCCCCGGGCCTGCCGGGCGTGCTGCGCTGACCCCCACGGCCCTCGCCGCACCACCCTTTCCAGCATGTGATCGAGACCCAACGATGAGCAGCTACACCGCCCCGCTTTCCGATATCCGTTTCGCCCTGCACGACGTGCTCAAGGCCGAGTCGCTGTTCGCGCGACTGGGTTTTGCCGATGCCACCACCGATGTGGTCGACGCGGTACTGGAAGAAGCCGGGCGCTTCAGCGCCGGCGTGCTGGCACCGCTGAACAGCGTGGGCGATGAAATCGGCTGCGTGCTGGACCAGGCCAGCGGCGAAGTCACCACCCCGCCGGGCTTCAAGCAGGCCTACGACCAGTTCGTCGAAGGTGGCTGGACCGGCCTGACCGCTGCCCCGGAGCTCGGCGGCCAGGGCCTGCCGCACACCCTGGGCGTGCCGCTGAACGAAATGATCAACGCCGCCAACCTGGCTTGGGGCAACTTCCCGCTGCTCTCGCACGGCGCGATTGAAGCGCTGAAGCAGCACGGCGAGGCGTGGCAGCAGGACGCCTTCCTGAAGCCGCTGATCGAGGGCCGCTGGACCGGCACCATGTGCCTGACCGAACCGCACTGCGGCACCGACCTGGGGCTGCTGAAGACCAAGGCCGAACCGAACGCCGATGGCAGCTACGCGATCACCGGCACCAAGATCTTCATCACCGCCGGCGAGCACGACCTCACCGACAACATCGTGCACCTGGTGCTGGCCAAGCTGCCGGACGCACCGGCCGGGGCCAAGGGCATTTCGCTGTTCGTCACCCCGAAGTTCAAGGTGGACCGCAGTGGCAACGTGGGCGAGCGCAACGCGCTGCATTGTGGGTCGATCGAGCACAAGATGGGCATCAAGGGGTCGGTGACCTGCGTGATGAACTTCGACGGTGCCGAGGGCTACCTGGTGGGCCAGCCGCATAAGGGCCTGCAGGCGATGTTTACGATGATGAACACCGCGCGCCTGGGTGTGGGCCTGCAGGGCATCGGCCTGTCCGAGCGCGCGTATCAGAACGCGCTGAAGTACGCGCGCGAACGTCTGCAGTCGCGTTCGCTGAGCGGCCCGAAGAACCCGGACAAGCCGGCTGATCCGATCCTGGTGCACCCGGATGTGCGCCGCATGCTGCTGTCGATCAAATCGCTGGTGGAAGGCAGCCGCCTGCTGGCGCTGCACGCAGCGACCCTGATCGACGTGGCCCACCACGCTGAAGACGCGGGCGAGCGCGAGCGCGCGGAAACGCTGGTGAGCTTCCTCACCCCGATCTCCAAGGCCTGCCAGACCGAATGGGGCATCGAAAACACCTACAACGCCCTGCAGTGCTTCGGCGGCCACGGCTACATCCGCGAGCACGGCATGGAGCAGCTGGCACGCGATGCCCGCATCACCACGTTGTATGAAGGCACGACCGGCATCCAGGCACTGGACCTGATCGGCCGCAAGACCGCCGCCAGCCAGGGCGCAGGCCTGAAGCTGATGCTGGCCGAGATCGAGGCGTTCGCCAAAGCCAATGAAGGCAACGAGGCGCTGGCCGAGTTCATTGCCCCGCTGCGCGCCAAGGCACAGGAATGGGGCCAGCTGACCATGGCCACCCTGCAGCGCGCGGCGGCCAACCCGGAAGAACTGGGCGCGGCCAGCTACGACTACCTGTTCTATTCCGGCTACGTGGTGCTGGCCTACTGGTGGGCGCGCAGCGTGGCGGCTGCGGATGCTTCGGCGCAGAGCGAGGCGTTCAAGCAGGCCAAGCGGGAAACCGCGCGGTTCTACTTCAGCCGCATGCTGCCACGCACACTGAGTCACGCCGCCGCCATCCAGGCCGGTGCCGAGCCGCTGATGGCGATGGAAGACGCGCGTTTCGGGGCGTAAAGCTATTTCGCCACGTTCGACGGTAGCGCCGGCCGTTGGCCGGCCCTCATGAACGTTGATGGGCATGCATGGGCCGGCCAACGGCCGGCGCTACCGGTCTCCCACAGGGAGCGGACCGGAACGGTGACAGTTTGCGTAGAGGCGGCGCCTCTACACAAACTGTCACCGTTCCGGTATAAGCTGTTTTCCCGATGGAGACAGACACTAAAAGCTTAGGTCTGATCGATACCGGAGCGTATTCCGCGCCGGTCGCCGAAGCTTCGCCGTCGCCTGCTCTGTACCGCCCTGGCACCGTGCGCCTGTTGTCGCTGGACGCCCACGGCCGGGTGCTGGACTGGATCACCTGGCAGGACGCCGCCTGCCTGTATGCCCGTGAAGCCGTGGCCTGGACCCTGGGCGACCCCTGCCTGCACATCCATGGCGGCACCTGCCGCACCACCGGACTGCGCAGTGGCATGGACCTGCACCCGATCATCGCCGCCCGCGGCCATGCCCGTTCGCGGGCGCTGGACCCCACCCCGAACCTGACCAACCAGGCACTGTTCGCGCGTGACGCCCACCTGTGCCTGTACTGCGGCCAGCAGTTCAACCGGCCGCAGCTGACCCGCGACCATGTGATGCCCATTTCCAAGGGCGGGCGCGATGTGTGGGAAAACGTGGTCAGCGCCTGCTTCCACTGCAACTCGCGCAAGAGCGACCGCACCCCGCAGCAGGCCAGCATGCCGCTGCTGGCGGTGCCCTACCGGCCCAGCTGGATCGAACACATGATCCTGTCCAACCGCAACATCCTGGCCGACCAGATGGCGTTCCTGAAGGCGCAGCTGCCCAAACGCTCGAAACTGTCGGCCTGACCTGCGTCAGGTTGTCGCAGGCATCCTCACCGATTGCTCACCGCCGGCGCGGTTTGCTTGCTCCACCCCGGTTTGGGGGCGAAAATAGGCGCTTGAGAAAAAGCGCAGAAAACATGATCGATTCCGCCCGCTATCCCCGCCTGTCGCGCATCCAGAATCCGGATGACCTGCGTCGGTTTGAAGAGTCCGAACTGCCCGCCATCGCGGACGAGCTGCGTGCCTACCTGATCGAATCGGTGGGCAAGAGCGGCGGACACTTCGGGGCCGGCCTGGGCGTGATCGAACTCACCGTCGCCCTGCACTACCTGTACCAGACCCCGACCGACCAGCTGGTGTGGGACGTGGGTCACCAGACCTACCCGCACAAGATCCTCACCGGCCGCCGCGACGAGATCCACACGGTCAAGCAGAAGGACGGCGTGGCTCCGTTCCCGAAGCGCGAGGAAAGCGTGTTCGACACCTTCGGCGTGGGCCATTCGTCGACCTCGATCTCGGCCGCGCTGGGCATGGCGATCGCGCGCCAGCGCGAGGGCGATGACCGCCGCGTGGTGGCGGTGATCGGTGACGGCGCGATGACCGCCGGCATGGCCTATGAAGCCCTGAACCATGCCGGCGGCATGGACCAGGAGCCCAACCTGCTGGTGATCCTCAACGACAACAACATGTCCATCTCCGAAGCGGTGGGTGGACTGACCAAGATTCTGGGCCGCGCCACCGGCAGCCGCACGCTCAATGCGCTGCGCGAAGGTGGCAAGCGGATTCTGGGTGACAAGAAGAAGTCGCCGCCGGCGCGCTTCGTCAAGCGCTGGGAAGAACACTGGAAGGGCATGTTCGTGCCGTCCACGTTCTTCGAGGAAATGGGCTTCCACTACACGGGGCCGATTGACGGCCACGACCTGCCCGCGCTGGTGTCCACGCTGAAAACGCTGAAGGGCCTGAAGGGCCTGAAGCTGCTGCACGTGATGACCACCAAGGGCAAGGGCTACGAACGCGCCGAGGGCGACCAGATCGGCTACCACGCCGTGGGTCCGTTTGATCCGGACAAAGGCCTGGTGGCCAAGGGCGGGGTGAAGAAGCCGACCTACACCGATGTGTTCAGCGACTGGCTGTGCGACGCCGCCGCCGCTGAGCCGCGCCTGCTGGGCATTACCCCGGCAATGCGCGAAGGCTCAGGCCTGGTGCGCTTCAGCAAGGAATTCCCGGAGCGCTACCATGACGTCGCCATCGCCGAACAGCATGCGGTGACCCTGGCGGCCGGCATGGCCACCCAGGGGGCCAAGCCGGTGGTGGCGATCTACTCCACCTTCCTGCAGCGCGCGTATGACCAGCTGGTGCACGACGTGGCGATCCAGAAGCTGGACGTGCTGTTCGCCATTGACCGCGCCGGCGTGGTCGGCCCGGATGGGGCCACGCATGCCGGCAACCTTGATTTGAGCTTCCTGCGCTGCGTGCCGCACATGGTGGTGATGGCCCCGGCCGACGAGGCCGAATGCCGGCAGATGCTGACCACCGGCCTGCGTTACGAAGGCCCGGCCGCCGTGCGTTACCCGCGCGGCAGCGGTACCGGCGTGGCTGCGGGCACGGATCTGTCCACGCTGGAGATCGGCAAGGCCGATGTTCGCGTGCAGGGCAGCAGGATCGCGTTGCTGGCGTTTGGCAGCACGGTGCCGGCTGCGGAAGCGGTGGGCCGCGAGCTGGGCCTGACCGTGGTCAACATGCGTTTCATCAAGCCG
This sequence comes from Stenotrophomonas sp., assembly GCA_039592995.1. Taxonomy (GTDB): domain Bacteria; phylum Pseudomonadota; class Gammaproteobacteria; order Xanthomonadales; family Xanthomonadaceae; genus Stenotrophomonas. Next base: position 49,916 of record JBCNQC010000017.1, read on the forward strand.
CTGGACCGTGCCCTGCTGCTGCAGCTGGCCGGCACCCACGAAGGCTTTGTCACCGTGGAAGACAACGTGGTGGCCGGTGGTGCCGGTTCGGGTGTGGCCGAACTGTTGAATGCCGAAGACGTGCTGCGCCCCTTCCTGCACCTGGGCCTGCCGGACAGCTTCCAGCATCACGCCAGCCGTGAGGACCTGCTGGCGGAAGCTGGCATTGATGCCGCGGGAATTCGCGCCGCGGTGTTGAAGCGCTGGCCGAAGCTGGGCGAGCGTACCGAAGTGGCGTAGAGCCACGCCCTGCGTGGCTTCGCGGACCTGAAGCGTCCGTAGAGCCACACCCTGCGTGGCTTCGCGATAGCCGGCTTGGTCGAAGCCACGCACGGCGTGGCTCTACGATTACGCTCAGGCACCGCGATGGCACGCGTGGCGTGTCCATGGGAAACCCGGACGCAGATGCCGTCAACGGACCTCGAAATCGGCGCGGCAACCGCGGTTGACCCACACGCCATCGCGGTCCCAGCCCCAGGTCTGCCCTTCAATGCACGCCGTGTTGGAACGCTGGCGGATCATGCGTGCATCACGGCGGATGCTGACGTTGCAGCGGCGCATGCGGCTGTCGTTGGAATCGCAGCCGATGATTTCGCCGCGTCCACCGCCGTATCCGCCATTGCCACCCCAGCCATGCCCACCACCATGTGAGGGACGCCCGCGTTCGGAGACGAATTCAGCACGGCAGCCACGGGTGACCCAGATGCCGCCACGACTCTGACCCCAGGTATCACCTTCGATGCAGGGCGAGCCGGAGAGCTGGCGCACCAGGCGCGCGCGGCCTTCGAACGGGCACTGCGCGGTGCGGTTCTTGTTGGACTCACAGCGCACCGGGCCATCGTTGTAGTAGCCGTCGTCATAGCGCTGCGCCTGTGCGTTGCCCGCCAGCGCCAGTACCGCCACCGGCAGCAAACCCCACAGCCAGTTCTGCTTTCCGTGCGTCATGCGATGCTCCTCGTGCCGGTTGGATGAATGGGCACAGCATCTGCGAAACGCTGGCGTTCGCCTATAGGCCGGATGGCCCTATTTCAGGGTCGATTCAACTACCCGACGTGGCGCTGACCGCCCTGCCCGGCTCAGCCGTAGTGCACGGCGTCGACGAAAGCGTTTTCAACGGCGACCCGGACGCGGCTGCTGCGACCGGTTTCCGCATGGTGTTCGCGGGCCAGGGTATCGGCGAAGTCGAAGGCGACCGCACCGTCGGCGAAGGTCACGGCGTCTTCGCTGCCGGGTGGTAATACCTGCCAGCGGTGGTCGTGGTGCTGCACGGTGATCAACATCGGCGCATCTCCAAGTGAATGAGTTGGACAGTACGTCTGTCACGGCCCCCGGGCTATCAGATTTATCTGACTTTGCTGTCAGACACGCCGTAGAGCCGCGCCCTGCGTGTCAACGTGGTGCCAGGCCACCCGTTAATCTCCGGTGCCCAGGAACGCAAACGGCTTGGACGGCGTGAACTGCGCCAACGCATCACCGGCAAACACATTGCGCTGGTCCTTGCCCAGATCCAGCTTCAGCACCTTGCCGGTCTCCTGGCTGAAATCCACCTTGTTCAGATCCACCCAGAACGTACTCGGGGTCAGCGCGCTTTCAAAGAAATACAGCCTGCGCTTGTGGTCGGCCACGGTCCGCCAGCGCGTGGAGGAAATGTTCGGCTCCTCCGGCGTGGTGATGCCGAACGGCACCGACGCATTGCGGATCACACTGAACACGCTGGCCAGCGCCTCGACCGGGTCCTCACTCTTCGGAATGGCGTTGATGTAGAACCTGGCCCGCGCGAAACGGTCCGACGCCCGGTTGGTGCCGGGCAGCATCACCGTGCCGCCGATCTGTTGCCAGTAGGTATTGAGCGCCAGTTGATGGTCGAACTTCGGCGAGTTGGTCATCACCTGGTATTGCCGTCCGTGATGGATGACCTGCTTGCCGCCGATGTACTCGACAATGGCGCTGTCACCGCTGGCATCGGACATCGACAGGTGCAGCGTGGCGGTTCGATCCGTTCCCGGCAGCTTGTCCGTCACCAGCGTATAGGGCTCACGCTCCAACGCCTTCACTGCCTCATCCACCGTGGCAAAGTTGTCCAGCACGTACTGCGCCCACAGCGAGATGGCCAGCCCGGGCTTGCCATTGCCGCGTTGCGGATACTCCGATTCCACCAGCCACAGCACGTTGGCCGAAAGGCCCTTTTCGTTGAGGCCGTCAGTGGTGGAAATGTCGTAGCCACTGGCAATCACGCTGCCGTACTTCGCAGTCCACTCGATCGAATTGCGCCCGGCCTGGCCGTCACGCTGCATGCCGCGCGGGAAGACCCACAGATTGGTGGCGACGTCCTCTTTCCAATCCATCGAGCGGGCGGTGATCACATCATCATTCGCCCCCAGATACACCACACGCGTGCAGGCCTCGGCCTGACCGGCCAGCAGAGTCAACGAGAACGCCAGCAACGCCGGCCGCAACGACCACATCGAACGCATCGCACAACCTCCTTTGGGGGGAAACTCAGTACCGCCACTCCACACCCAGGCCCGGACCGGCCAGGGTGAGGTCCAGATCCACGCCGGGGCTGATCTCGCGCAATGACAGCGAGCGATAGCCCAATCGCAGCCAGCTGTGTTCGGTCATGCGCAGGCCGTAACTGGCCATCAGGTCCCAGCTGACCTCGTCGCCGGCGCTGCCCAGCGCCCACACGGTGATGCCCTGGCGCTCAGTGAATACCCAGGCCATGCGCACACCCAGCACGGGGTCCACCCAATCGCGCGAAACGGATGCGTCGCGACCCAGCGCGGGAACGTCGACTTCGCCACGCAGCTTCCAGTAGCGTGCGCCGGCGATGGCGTCCATCCGGAACACCGGGTCGTCAATGAAGCGGTACTGGCCCATCAGCGAGCCGGTCACGATGCGGGTCTGCAGCTCAGCGTCCAGGCCCACACGGGGAACCTGTGCGGTTTCGCTGGTGTCGACCCAGGTCACATCGGAGAGCAGGCCCCAACGCCCCCGACGCAGGTCGATGACGGCCATTGCGGCCATGTCCAGATGTTCAAGGGTGTCACTGAAGGATTGGTGCACGGAGACCGGTGGCAGCGGTGCCACCTGCGCGTCTCCTTCCAGGCTGGCTCCCCACACGTACGGAACGACGCTGACGCGCCATGCATCATCCTGTGCGAACGCCGCCGAAGGCAGCAGCAACCACGGCAGCAATCCATACCGGCGCATCAGCGGTCCTCGGGGGGAAGGAACGAAGGCAGTGCCGGATTATCACAACGCACACACAGTGATGAGAGGGTGAATCGCGCGTGTCAGCGCTCCACCGGCAGCGTCACCACAAAGCGCGCGCCGCCCCCTGCGGCCTCTTCCGCCGCGATGCTGCCGGCGTGACGCAGCATGATTTCCCGCGCCAGATACAGCCCCAGGCCACTGCCGCTGCCACTGGGACGTAGACGATGGAACGGTTCGAAGATCGATTGCCGTGCCTGCTCGGGCACGCCATCGCCTTCGTCACTGACCGACAGCACCCCGCCCGGTTGCAGCGCCACCGCCACCAGGCCGTGCCCACCGCCATGCGCGATGGCGTTCTGCAGCAGGCCGCTGATCACGCGATGCAGCGCATCGGGATCGCCGCGCACCCACACGGGCGCTTCCGGCGCGTCCACTTCGAATTCGTAGCCGGCATCCACCACCAGCGGCGCGACGTCGGCGGCCACCTCGCGGGTCAGCGCGGCCAGATCGATGCGCTGCTGCTGGCTGCGGTGGTGATCCAGCCGCTGCAGATCGAGCAGCTGTTCTGCGATGTTGCTCAACCGGCCGAGATCACGCTGCAGGCGTGCGCGTACCGTGCCCGGCGGCAGGTCGCCGATGCGCGTGGCCAGAATGGCGATGGGCATGCGCAGCTCGTGCGCGGCACCGACCAGGAAGCGGTCCTGCGCGTCGTAGCTTTCACCAATGCGGCGCACGGCAGCGTTGAAGGCATCCACCAGCGGCACGATCTCACGCGGCACCGCATGCGTATCCAATCCACGCCCGCGTTCGCTGATCTCGATGGCCGCCGCCTGCGCGGCGACCCGGTTCACACCGCGCAGCGAGCGGTGGATCGCCCACGGAGCCACCACCAGGGTGATGGCCATCAGCGGCAAGGTGATCCAGCCGCCGAGGTAACCGATGATCACCAGCAACTGCCGCCAGAAGCCACGTTGCGGCAGGCCGCCCATCATCACGTGCACGCGGCCTTCGTCGCGGTCGGACACCCACACGCGCATCGCCAGGTCCATGCCACGGCTGCGGGTGCGCACATCGGTCGGCTCCACGTGGGCCAGCTGCTGCACCAGTGGCCGGTACACCGCCGGAACCGTGCCGTGTTCCAGGTAATGCCCCTGCTCATCGGCAGCGGCGAACCAGAACGTGGCCGGACGGTCCGGAGCGGCCTCGTCGATGGCGGTCCAGTCCACCTGCAAGCCGTTGTTGCCGAGCACGATGGCGTCGGCCACCTGCTCGCTGGTCTTCCAGTCGATGTAGGCGGTGCTGCGATCGCCATAGACCAGCGCAATGCCAGTCAGCGCGATGATCACCATCGCCACCTGGATCAGGCAGATCTTCCAGGCCAGGCTGAAACTCAGCGAGCCGGGTTTGAGGAACTTCATGGCACGTCCTTGAGCAGATACCCGATGCCACGCATCACGTGGATTTCCACCCGCGCATCGGCTTCGGCCAGCGCTTTGCGCAGCTTGGACACATGCGCGTCGAGCGCGTTGGATTGAATGGCGTCGTCAAAACCGTACACGGCTTCCTGCAACGCTTCGCGCGCCACCGTGCGTCCCTGCCGCAACGCCAGTGCTTCCAGCACCAGCAACTGGCGGCGTGGCAGCGCCAGCAGCGTGCCCGCCACCGTCGCCTCGCGCGCGACGAAATCAAACTGCAGCCGGCCCAGGGTCAGCGTGGGCAGCGCGATCTGCGAGGGTCGCCGCGAGATGGCGCGGATGCGCGCCAGCAACTCTTCCACCGCAAATGGCTTGGTGAGGTAGTCATCCGCGCCGACGTCGAGCCCGACTACGCGATCGGCCACCGAATCCCGCGCGGTCAACATGATCACCGGCAGGTTGGGGACATGACTGCGCGCCACCCGGACGAAGTTGGCTCCGTCGCCGTCGGGCAGCTGCCGGTCCAGCAGCAGAATCTGGTGCACATTGGCCTTGAGCGCCTCGGCGGCGTGGGCCATGGAGGTCACCAGATCCACCACCATGCCGTGCCGGCCCAGGCTGGCCTGGATGGCGCTGGCCAGTTCGGGGTCGTCTTCAAGCAGCAGGATGCGCATGGGGCTGAGCGTACAGAGGGTTCCGGCGCGCATGGTAGCGCGGCCGGCGGCGCAACGTTCCCACAATGTCCGGCCGGCACGATGGCCGCTTGGCATTCTCAAAGTGGCAGGTGTATGCGCGTTCGACCCCTGGTTTTCCCCGTCCTGAGCGCGGCTGTCGCCGCCCTGCTGGCCAGCACGACCGCCCAGGCGCAGGTCGCCCCCGGTGCCAAGCCGCGCAGCAGCGTCGGGCTGGCGGTGGCGGCACAGAAGTCGCCGTATGCCGGTTATGACACCGACGTACTGCCGATTCCGGTGGTGAACTACGAAGGCAAGTCCTTCCACCTGCGTGGCGGCAGCCTGGGCTGGAAGCTGTTCAACAGCGAAAGCACCGAGGTTTCGCTGCTGGCCTCGCCCTACATGATGCGCTTCAAGCACAAGGACACCGACGACGTGCAGCTGCGCCAGCTGTCAAACCGCAGCCTGTCGGCGATGGCCGGTGTGGCCGTGCGGCACACCGCGCCGTGGGGCATCGTGCAGGCCAATGTGCAGGCCGAGGTAAGTGGCCACGGCGGTGGTTTCGCGGCCGATGCCAAGTACGCCTATCCGATCCCGACCGGCAAGGTGACCTTGATTCCGGGGATCGGGGCCGGCTATGCCAGCGCCGACCTCAACGACTATTACTTCGGCGTAAGCGCACGCGAATCCGCGCGCAGCGGCCTGGCCACGTACAAGGCCGGCAGCGGTGTTTCGCCGTATATCGACCTGACCGCGATCATGCCGCTGGGCGCGCACTGGGTGGCCACGGGTTCGCTGCGGCGCACCCGTTTGTCCGACGCGATCACCGACAGCCCGATGACCGAAGGCAAGCACATGGACAGTGCCCTGATCGCACTGAGCTACGGGTTCTGAGCATGCGCCGGGGAATCGTACGCCGCGTGGCGGAACTGGCGCTGCAGATAGAGCCGGACCGCCAGCGCGTACTGCAATGGATTGTGTATACCCGGCTGCCGGTTCGAGGGGGCAAAACCACCTTCGAACTGGCCTGCAATGGCCAGGGCGAACGCGTGCTGATGCTGCTGCACGGTCTGCTGGCACAGCCCGGCCAGCGCCCCGCACAACTGCCCGCGATGCATTGAGCCCGTCACCTGAGGAGACCCCCATGCCCCGCCCCTTCCCGTTGTTGCGCATTGCCGAAGCGGCGAACGACCCGGCGCTGGAGACGGCCCTGGTCGATTTCGATCATGCCGTTGAAGTGCTGATGGCGCTGGACCCGGATCCGCATGGCCGCTTTTCGCGCGCCTATGTCACGGCGATCTTCCGCGCCTGTCTGGCCCCGCGCCTGCCCGGCCCGGGCGCGCCAGGCGGCCGACCCGATCCGCAGATCGCGCAGGCGCTGAAGGTATGGATTCTGGAAAAGCTGCAGCGCTTTCCTGAAGAACGGCGCGATCACCGCCTGACTGCCGCGCGCCGCGTCGCACATGGGTTCTGGCTGCAGTCGCTGGCGTATCCGCTGGACGATGATGGCGGACCGCGGGCCGAGCGGTTGTTGGAAGGGTTGCTGGCGCTGACGCGCCCCGCGTGAAATCAACGCAATGGGAAATTGGACGTCCGGTAGCGCCGGCCGTTGGCCGGCCCAAGCGGCCATGAGGCCGGCCAACGGCCGGCGCTACCGATCCACGGATATCAGGTGACCTTCTTCGCCACCGTCATGCCGAGCAGGAACAGCACCACGGCAATGATGATCCCGGCCCAGAACAGGAACTTGGCGATGCCGATGGCACCGCCGGCAATGCCGCCGAAGCCCAGTGCACCGGCAATCAGGCCGATGATGGCGAAGATGATGGCCCACTTGATCATGCTGAAACCTTTCCCTCTGCGGGAGTAAGAAGTGACCCTTACCGTAGCCAGCTGGCTGTGCTGCCCCGGTGAGATGCTCGCCATCGGCATGTGAAGAAAGTCATGTACGAATTTTCCGACGAACGGTAGGCCCACCCTCTCCGCGCGTGGGAATTAAGTGTTTGAATTCCATTGACTTTGGGTGAAATGCGTCATCATTTCACTGAATGTGTGACCGTTGCCTCGGTTTCACCCCATGGTCACAATGATGACGTCCCACACAACAGCAAGACTGCCATGCGCGCTTTCGTTGCCAAGCAGCACCCCGCCCTGCTGAAGGTTTATTTCCTGGCCTGCTACATCATCCTGATCGAGGAAGTGGTGCGGGCGCTGACCTGATCGATCCGATCTGGTACCTGGCTTTCGAGCTGCTGGATCGCCCGGTCCAGATCGCTCATCCGGAAGGGTTTCTGCAGACAGCCGCGATCACGAAACGCCGCGTCAACGCCCTGCGCCCCGTATCCGGTGGCGATCATGAAGGGGATATCCCGCGCCTCCAGTTCGTAGGCCACCGGCGTTGAGGGCGTGCCGGCCAGATTGACGTCCAGTAGCGCCATGTCGATGACATGATCGCGCAGCACCTCCATCGCCTTCTGCACACTGGGTGCGACAAACACCGTGTGGCCTGAATCGACCAGACGGTCTTCGATCAGCATGGCGATCATCGATTCGTCTTCCACCACCAGCACGTTCCTGCTCATATCAGCTGACCCTCCTCCAGGTTCGGCTGCGGCATCCACAGGTGGCAACGAACGCCGTCCGGTGCAAATGCCAGTTCGACCCCACCGCCGAGGTCGTGTTTGAGTCCCCGTTCCAGCAGGCGCGAGCCGAAGCCGCGCTGCGCCGGCTCATGCACGGCGGGGCCGCCGTACTCCTGCCACACCACTTCAATGCGTGGATCGCCGTCCAGATCGGTACTGGACCAGTGCAGGCACACCCGCCCCTCGCGGGAGGACAGCGCGCCGTATTTGGCCGCGTTGGTACCCAGCTCATGCAGCGCCATCGCCAGGGCCAGCGCACGGCGCGGATCCAGCCGGCAGCTGTCGCCTTCCAGCTGGAACTGACCGGGGGCACCGTAGGCATCCACCGTGGACTGCGCCAGGTCGCGGATATCGGCGCTGTGCCAGTTTTCGCGGGTCAGAATGTCGTGCGCACTGGCCAGGGCGACCAGGCGCTCCTCGATCTTCACGTTCGCATCCTCCAGCCCGGCCGCGCTGCGCAGGGTCTGCCGCGCGATCGACTGCACGGTCGCCAAGGTGTTCTTGACCCGGTGATTGAGCTCGTTGATCAGCAGCTGCTGGTGCTGCTCATGGCGCTTGCGCTCGGTGACGTCGCGGGTGCTGCCGGCAATGGCCTCGACCTGCCCATCGGGCCCGATCACGGGGGTAAAGATGTAGTCGTAGATGCGCACGCCGAGCGTGGCATGCGGGAACGGCACATCGCCGCGGATCGGCTGCCGGGTGGCGATCACCTGTTCGATCTCGCGGTCATGCATGGCCGCATGCCACGGCTCATAGCCGATCTCCAGGCAGGTTTTGCCGATCGCCTCGTCCCAGCTCATGCCCCACATGGTCAGCAGGGCCTTGTTGGCGTAAATGAACCGGTGCTGCAGATCGAACACGTACGACAGATCGGGCGTCGCCTGCAGCAGCGTCTCGTAGATGCGCCAGGTTGGAGTGTCCTGTTCCGGCTGGAGCACGTGCTCGATCCCCTTGGATGGGCCGAATCTAGAGCGGTGGCTGTGAACGGGGCATCAGGGTCACAGCCCACTTGATCGGACGACCGCCGTCTCTGAAGATGACTCTGTTCATGAATTGGGCCAAGGTTGGACCATGTCGGGACTCATCGGCGAGCTGATCGAAGGAATAGTGGACTTCGTCACCAACGTCTGGGTGGCACGCCGGCTGCGGGCGAATCGTGGGCGACCGGAACGCTCGCTCGGCGAAGACGCCGCGAAGGTAGCCGTGCTGGATCTGCAGATGCTGGGACTGGGCCTGCTGGCCCTGATCTGCGGTGCAGTAATGGTGCTCGCGCTGGGGTTGCCAATCTGGCTCAGCGTGCTGCCCGCAGTGGCTGCGGTGGTCTATGGCGTGTACCGGTGGATGCGGATGGTGCGCGAGTAGCGAAGCCCGTTGTCACAGAGACAGTTGCTGGTCCGTCTGATGCTGTGATGGCCCGTGATGGACGCGGTCATCATCCCCTTCATACAGGATCCGATGACACATGAATCGCTCCAACTGGTTCGCTGCCTCCCCCGAAGGCGCAAAGGCGATCACACAACTGCACCACTTTGCAACGACGGCCACCCAACTACCTGAGCGGCTCGTCCACCTGGTGTTCCTCCGGGTTTCCCAATTGAACGGATGTGCCCACTGCATCGATATCCACACCAGGGACCTGTTGAAGACCGGAATGTCAGTGGACACCCTTGTCCTGATCCCGGTGTGGCACGAAGCCAGCTATCTCTTTTCGGAAACAGAGCAGGCAGCAATGGCGTGGGCGGAGGAAGTGACCCACGTAAGCCAGACGCACGCGTCTGATGAGGCGTATGCGGCTGCCTCTGCGGTGTTCGGAGAGAAAGATCTTGTGGACCTTACCCTCGTCATCGCCACTATGAACGCCATCAACCGCATGGGAATCAGCTTCCGCATGAAGCCACACGCGAAGGCTGACGGCTGAGCAGTTGCGTCTTGGCACCTGCCTCACTACCCGCTCCACTGTCAGACAACGAAAAAGGGCTCGAACCGTGAGGTTCAAGCCCTTGATCTTCACCAACAGTGGTCGGGACGGCCGGATTTGAACCGACGACCCTCTGCCCCCCAGGCAGATGCGCTACCAGGCTGCGCTACGCCCCGATGATGCTGGTGTTGTCCCCGCCTTGCAGCGGGCCGACGAGTATACCCGT
>JBCNQC010000018.1:0-58717 GCA_039592995.1 Stenotrophomonas sp.
CTCGGCTCCGGCCGGCAAGCGCATGGGCCACGCCGGTGCGATCGCCTCGGGCGGCAAGGGCACCGCGGAAGGCAAGTTTGCCGCCATGGAAGCTGCTGGCGTCGTCACCGTGCGTTCGCCGGGCGACTTGGGCGCTGCCATCGCCAAGCTGGTCAAGTAATCGACCTGCCAATGTGATGCACGGACGGCCGCCTTCGGGCGGCCGTTTTGCGTTCGGGGTATCACGCACCGCCTGGGCCGGCCAACGGCCGGCGCTACCGGAGTGCATGAGCATTGGTAGCGCCGGCCGTTGGCCGGCCCAGGCGGTGCACGGAACCACGTGCCATCAACAGCCAGCGCTACAATAGGCCATTGCACCCAAATGGCACGGCCTCATGACCTCGATCCGCATCGCGATGGCGCAGTTTGATTTCCCGGTCGGGGCCGTCGCCCAGAACACCGACAACATCATCGCCATGATCGCCGAGGCGCGCGACGAGTTCGGGGCCGAACTGGTGGTGTTCCCGGAACTGGCCATCAGCGGCTACCCGCCGGAAGACCTGCTGCTGCGCCCGGGCTTCCTGTACGACTGCGAACAGGCGCTCAAGCGCATCGCCGCCAGCGTGCAGGGCATCACCGCCGTGGTCGGCTGGCCGCAGAGCGCCGGCACCGTGGTCTACAACGCCGCCAGCGTGCTGCAGCACGGCAAGGTGCTGCACACCTACCGCAAGCGCGAGCTGCCCAACTACGCCGTGTTCGACGAGCGCCGTTACTTCGACGTCGACCCGGACGGCGGCAGCTGTGTGTTTGAGCTGAAGGGCGTGCCGGTGGGCGTGCTGGTCTGCGAAGACCTGTGGTTCCCCGAGCCGCTGGCCGACACCGTGCGCGAAGGCGCGCAGCTGGTGGTGGTGCCCAACGCCTCGCCGTACGAACGCGGCAAGCATGCGCAGCGTGATGCACTGCTGGCCGAGCGCACCCGCGAAAGCGGGGCGGCGCTGGCGTACGTCAACATGGTCGGCGGCCAGGATGCGCTGGTGTTCGACGGTGCCTCCGTGGTCGCCAATGGCGACGGTACCGTGCACCCGGCGGCGGCTGCGTTCACCGACCAGTGGCTGGTGGTGGATTACGACGCCGAAACCCGCAGCTTCCTGCCGCGCGAGTGGATGGACGACGGCGACGAAAGCATGGATGCCCTGGCCTGGCGCGCGGTCACCCGCGGCATCCAGGATTACTGCCGCAAGAACGGCTTCAAGAAGGTCTGGCTGGGGCTGAGCGGCGGCATCGACTCCGCGCTGGTGCTGGCGATGGCGGTGGACGCGCTGGGCGCGGAGAACGTCACCGCAGTGCGCCTGCCGTCGCGTTACACCGCGGGCATGTCCAATGATCTGGCGGCAGAGCAGTGCCGCGCGCTGGGCGTGAAGCTGGAAGCGGTGTCGATCGAGCCGGTGTTCGAGGGTCTGATGAACGCGCTGGCGCCGATGTTCGAAGGCCAGCCGGTGGATGTCACCGAGGAAAACCTGCAGTCGCGCGCGCGCGGGGTGATTCTGATGGCGCTGTCGAACAAGTTCGGCGGGCTGCTGCTGACTACCGGCAACAAGAGCGAGTACGCGGTGGGCTACGCCACCATCTACGGCGACATGTGCGGCGGTTACGCACCGCTGAAGGACCTGTACAAGACCGAGGTGTTCGGTCTGTCCAAGTGGCGCAACACGGTGGGCGGTGCGCCGGTGATTCCGCCGGCGGTGATCAGCCGTCCGCCCTCGGCCGAGCTGCGCGCGAACCAGACCGACCAGGATTCGCTGCCGGCCTACGACGTGCTGGACGGCATTCTGTACCGCTATGTGGACCAGGAGCAGTCACGCGAGGAGATCGTCGCCGCCGGGTATTCGCCGGACGTGGTGGACCGCGTGCTGCGTCTGGTACGCACCAGCGAGTGGAAGCGCCATCAGGCCGCGCCGGGCCCGAAGGTGTCGCGGCGTGCCTTCGGGCGCGAGCGGCGCTATCCGATCAGCAACGGGTACAAGGGCTGAGCCGATTGGGATGATGCGCATGGCGCGGGATGACGTGACGGTCTGGGATGGCGCATGACGCGCATGGCGCGTCACTACTGGGCCGTGTCCGCGTAGGGACACGCCATGCGTGTCCAACGTGTGCTCGGCCACCAGGCAGCCACGCAGGGCGTGGCTCTACGGTGTCCGTCAGTCAGCGCTAAGGAGAGCTGGCCGCTTTTGTTCAACAACGGTGAGGAATGCCTCCAACACATCGTAGGGATAGTCCCCCGGCTCGCAGGCCGCTTTGCCCGGCAGCTTGTCCGCCCTCAAGAACGCCTTGCTCAGCAGCGCTTCCGAGCCTTTGGAGACGAGTGCTTCATCGCAGTTCAAGTTAAGACACATCAGCAACTGTTTCTTGATGATGTGGGCGGGCAGTGAGTCGCCATGTTCCATGAGGCATTGGGAGGCGCTCAACTTGTTCAACGCCTTCGCATCCACGTGCATGCGTGCCGCCGCTGCGAAGGGTGAACCATCGACGGTCTCCACCGCCGGATGTTCCACAAACTGGACCCGCTTCGCGGGCTCGGCGTGATGAGCGACGCTCGGACGCAAGGTGGCGACGGGCGAGGTAGCTGATCTGAACTGCGAAATGGTGCTGCCAATGTCGCGGGTCGGGGTGGCCACGGCATGGCGCGGCGGGGTGGCCATCCCACCAAACAGGCGGTTCTCAATCAGGCCGATATCCAGTCTACCCGGTGACGGTCCTGCGGGCGGCAGTTTCGCTGCCGTAGAAATGGTGTGCGTCTTCGCGGGCGGTATGGAGGAGAGAATCAATGTCATCGTGTGGGCACGCGTGAGGGGGGATGATTGAATACCCTGCGCGCGCCGATTGCGCTTTCAACATTCTCCCGCCCGTGCGGCGGAAGTGTAAGCCACGTATGACGCGAGGCTGTAGAAAGGGGCTGGATGGCGCAGCCACGCAGGGCGTGGCTCTACGTGCGGTCGGGCGCGCTTGACGCGCATGGCGCGTCACTACGGGGGAACGGGGGAGGGGTAGGGTCGGACGGAAGTCGACCGCCGTGAACCGTTCAACGCCCGGTAACGAGTGATCATCGACGAAGACGCCGCTGTCCCCAACCAGCGGCAAGAAGTCTCAAAGCCACACCATCGAGCGGGCATTCCAATCGGCAGTCCCGCACGTCGGCAAACAAAAGGCCCCGTGAGGGGCCTTTCTGCTTACTTCCGTTCCATCTGCGCGTTGCGCTGGCCGGTGCTGGCGGACTTCTCGCCGGCGAACGGGTTGAGCTTGCGGATCATCCACGGGTACTTCGGCCAGTCGCCCTGCAGCCACGGGTGGTTGGGCTGGTTCAGCTCCAGCACGCGGCGGGCGTCGTCGGCCAGGGTCTTGTTGCCCAGGTGCGTGTAGGCTTCGCCCAGTGCCGCCACGGCGTCGTACTGGAACGCGCTCTGCGGGTAGGTTTCCAGCAGGTAGTTGGCGCGGCCGGCAGCGGACACGTAGGCCTCGCGGCGCAGGTAGTACAGGGCGTTGTCCAGCTCGTGCTGGGCAAATACGTCGCGCAGCACCAGCATGCGGCTGCGGGCGTCGGCGGCGTAACGGCTGTTCGGGTAGCGCTCGACCACGATGTTGAAGTCGGCGTAGGCCTGGCGCGGGGTGGACAGGTCGCGGCGGCTCGGGTCCAGCGACCATACGCGGCGCAGGAAGACCGTATTGCGGTTGCTGTTGGACAGCCCGCGCAGGTAGTACATGTACGCGATGTTGCGGTGGGTCGGGTAGGTACGGATGAAGCGGTCGATGCTGGACACCGCGTCTTCGTGCTTGCCGGCCTTGTACTGGGCGTAGGCGGTTTCGATCATCGCCTGCTCGGTGTACGGGCCGTACGGGTACTGGGCGACCAGGCGGCGGAAGGAGGTTTCAGCCCCGCTCCAGTTGCCCTTCTGCATCAGGCCGTGGCTCTTGTCGTACAGGGTTTCGACGGGCGTGCCTTCATCCGGGTTGTCGCCCTTGGCACCACGGTGGCAGCCGGTGGAAACGAGGGCCAGGACCACCAGCAGGGCGGCGGTACGGACGGGCGCGGACAGCAGGGACGAGCGTCGGATCATGAGGTCGGGGCGGGACGCGGCTGGAATACGAAGGGTCGATGATAGCCTAGAGGGTGTCATGAATGCTGAGCCGAGTGCGAAGGGCCTTGCGGCGGGCCGAGACAAGGCGGACGCCGCAGCGCAGGCAGGTCGCCTGGGCAAGGCGGCCAACGCGGTATCGGCGCGCCGCAGGGCCGTTCGTACCGGATTCAGTGTTCATGACACCCTCTAGAGCCTGTCCAGCGACTGAAAGTGGTCGGCTGGACCTCGAATTTGTCCTTTTGAAGCGTGTAGCCATGTCTGAAAACCTCGAAACTGAATCCGAATCGCCCCGTCAGGCGATCGTCCCCGACAGCGCCGCCGGACGTCGCTTTGACGCTGTGCTGGCTGAATTGTTCCCCGAGTTCTCGCGCTCCAGGCTGAGCGAGTGGATCAAATCCGGCGACGTCCTGCTGAACGGTGAGCCGGCGCGCGGCCGCGACCCGGTGCGTGGCGGCGAGGTGGCCAGCCTGACCGTGGTGCTGGATACCCAGACCCACGCCGAGCCGGAAGACATTCCGCTGGACATCCTGTACGAGGACGAGCACGTCTTCGTGATCAACAAGCCGGTGGGGCTGGTGGTTCACCCGGGGGCGGGCAATCCGTCGGGCACCCTGGTCAATGCGCTGCTGTTCCGCGACCCGGGCCTGGCCGTGCTGCCGCGCGCGGGCATCGTGCACCGCCTGGACAAGGACACCAGCGGGGTCATGGTGGTGGCGCGCACCCTGCAGGCGCAGACCGCGCTGATCGAGCAGCTGGCCGCGCGCGACGTGCACCGCCAGTACGTGGCGGTGGTGGTGGGCGCGCTGGTGTCCGGCGGCACCGCCGATGCGCCGATTGAGCGCCATCCGCGCGACCGCATCCGCATGGCGGTGCGTGAGGACGGCAAGGACGCGGTCACCCATTACCGCCTGCGCGAGCGCTTCCGTGCGCACACCGCGCTGGAGTGCCGCCTGGAAACCGGCCGCACCCACCAGATCCGCGTGCACATGGCGCACCTGAAGCACCCGATCGTGGGTGACCCGCTGTACGGCGGCGCGCTGAAGCTGCCGAAGGGGGCCAGCGACGAGCTGGTGGCCCAGCTGCGCGGCTTCAAGCGCCAGGCGCTGCATGCGGAAACCCTGGAATTTGCCCACCCGATCACTGGTGAGCCGGTGCGCAACAGCGCACCCTTGCCGGACGACATGGTGGCGCTGCTGGATGCGCTGCGCGACGACACCCGTCACCACGCCGAACTGGAACGCGGACGGCGCTGATGCAGCCCACGGTTCCGGTACTGCCGGCCGACTGGCCTGCACCCCCGGGGGTGCAGGCCGTCACTACGCTGCGCTACGGCGCAGGGGGTTCGCTGCCGCCGTTTGATCAGTTCAACATGGGCAACCGCTACGCCGCCGACGGCGACGACGCGGAGCAGGTGCAGCGCAACCGCGACCTGCTGGTGCCCGGCCTGGCGTTGCCTTCGCGCCCGCACTGGCTGCGCCAGGTGCATGGCACCGGGGTGCTGCGATTCGATGCCCCGCCCACCGCGCCGGGCGTGGACCTGGAGCCCACCGCCGATGCGGCGGTGACCTCGGTACCAGGCGTGGTGCTGGCGATCCTGACGGCAGACTGCCTGCCGGTGGCGTTCGCCGCGCGCGATGGCAGTGAGGTCGGCGCGTCCCATGCCGGTTGGCGCGGGCTGGCGGACGGCATGCTGGAGGCCACGGTGGACGCCATGCGCACGCCTGCCTCGCAGTTGCTGGCCTGGCTGGGGCCGGCCGCTGGGCCGGCGCATTACGAAGTGGGCGAAGACGTGTACCGCGCGTTCGTGGACGGCGACGCAGGGGCCGCTGCCGCCTTCGGTTCCACCCGCCCGGGGCACTGGAAGGTGGACCTGTACGCGCTGGCCCGCCGGCGGCTGCAGGCAGTGGGGCTGGAGGCTGAGGCGATCAGCGGGGGACAGTACTGCAGCATCGCAGACCCGCGGCGGTTCTATTCGCACCGGCGTGATCGACGTACCGGGCGGATGGCCACCCTGATCTGGATGGCCCCCTGAACCGGCCGTAGAGCCACGCCCTGCGTGGCTGCAACCTTGTTCGGCACCGCGCAGCCACGCAGGGCGTGGCTCTACGGTCGGAGCTGGCACCGCGAGGACACGCGTGGCGTGTCCCCATAGCCCCCGTCACTGCAATACGGTGTACACAATGCGCCGGTTGCGTTCGCGCCCGGCTTCCATGCGGTTGTCGGCCACCGGATGGTCTTCCCCGTAGCCGCGCGGCACCACCACGCTGGACGGCACGCCCAAGGCGCGCAGCTCGGCGACCACCGCTTCCGCGCGCTGCTGGCTCAGCCGCAGGTTCGCGTCCGACGCGCCCAGGCTGTCGGTGTGGCTGCCCACCTCCAGCCGCAGCTGTGGCCCGGCCGCGCGGATCGCCAGGGCACTGGCGCGCAGCGTGTCCATGCTGTCGGCACGCAGTACCGGTGACTTGTGCTCGAAACGCACGATCCCCTTGTTGAGCGCCTTGGCCAGCTGGGGCGCGTCATGCGCCTCGGGCAACTGCGCCAGCGCCACCCGGCCGCGGTCCCACAGGCCGGTTACCGGCAGGTGCCCGAACGAGCGCCGCAGCACATCGGAGACCGCAACCCGCTCCGCCTCAGGCAGGCGGCCCAGGTCGGCGTTCACGGCATCGCCACTGAACGACAGCGCCAGCCCCGGGTGATCCAGTGACGGCAGCACCGCAACCAGCCGATCCAGCCAGCGCGGTGACTGGGTTTGCGGGTCGCGCTGGATGTCCCCGCCGACCCTGGCCTGGCCATACTGCGCCAGCAGCGCGGTCCAGACCCGCCGGCGGTCCGCCTCGCTCGGCAGGCGGCCGCGCACGTCCACGCCGGTCTCCTTGACCACCAGGGTCAGGCGCGGCATCTGGTGCCGTTCTGCGGCGGCCACGGCAGCCGCCTGGGCCAGGGTGCCGGCCGGGGCGCGTGTTTTCTGATGGATCCAGCCGGTCAGGCACAGCAGCACCCCGGCCACCACCACCCACAGTGCGCCACGTAAGGCTCCTCCACGTAGCGAGCGCGGCGGTGTTGCCACCGCGCGTGGTGCCTGGGCGGGAGCGGGCGCGGCGTCCGCCTGCGTGGCTTCGCGCTCCAGCACGTCGATCAGGCCCGGCAGCAGGTCGGCCGCCACCACCGCGAACATGCCGGTGGGAAACGCGGCCAGCCGGGCCATCTCCACCAGCTGGGCGCGCCCCACGATGCGTTCGAACTGACTGGCCAGCAGACGGTGCGGTGGCGCACCGGCAGGGAACTCGTGGCCCAGTCCAGCCTGTTCGAAGCGCTGGCGCAGTCCCTCCACACCTCCCGGCAGGTTGCGGATGTAGTCGACCAGCACTTCCACCAGGCGGCGTGCACGATGGCCCAGTCCCATGTGCAGGGCGGTGTCTTCAATGAAAGGGTCGAGCAATGACATCAATCAGGTTCCCGGTTGCATCGCCCCGTGCGGCATGCAGGGGCTCTGCGACGTCAATGTGGGAACCGTTCGTCAACGCGAAATGAAAGTTTGTCGCGAAAAAGGTTGCGAATTGGCAGCCGATGGCAGCCATTTAGGCAGGCTATGGCGGCTCGACGTCGGAACCGCGCGGGTTGCGGCACTTCGGGTGGGTCAAAAGCGACATAGGAGTGGAACCCCTTACAAATGACGAATGGTGCAGTTCAAATGTTTATTTCGGGTTGAAAGCGACATCGCCTGCGCGCCCGATTCTGTCGCAATCAGCCAAATTCGAGCTGTTCCAGATAGCGCTGTCGCCACTGGTTGATGTCGTTGGCGCGCAGGTGTTCCATCATTGCGTTCCAGCGCTCCCTGCGCTTGTGCAGTGGCATGGTCGCGGCCGTGGCGATGGCATCGGCGACGCCGTCCAGGTCGTGCGGGTTCACCAGCAGCGCCTGTTTGAGCTCGTCGGCGGCACCGGCCAGCAGTGACAGCACCAGCACGCCGGGGTTGTCCGGGTCCTGCGAAGCCACGTACTCCTTGGCGACCAGGTTCATGCCGTCGCGAAGCGGCGTGACCAGCCCGACGGCGGCGGCGCGATAGAAGCCGGTCAAGGTGGCATGGGCGAAGTTCTGGTTCACATAGCGCAGCGGGGTCCAGTCCGGTTCGGCATAGCCCCCGTTGATGTGGCCAGCGGTCTGTTCCAGCTGGCTGCGGAGCTGCCGGTACTCGGTGACATCACCCCGCGAGACGGGGGCGATCTGCAGGTAGGTCAGGCTGCCACGCTGGTCCGGGTGCCGCTGCAGGTAGCGCTCGAAGCCCAGGAAACGCTCGGGCAGGCCCTTGGAATAGTCCAGCCGGTCCACGCCGATGGCCAGCTGGCGGTCGCGCAGGCTGTTGCGCAGGTCGCGCACCGCCGGCTTGTTGGCTCCGGCCCTGGCCAGCCGTTCGATCTGCGCGGTATCGATGCCGATCGGGAAGGCCGCCGCGCGGAACTGCCGTCCACCCGGAGCCTGCAGCAGGCCGCCGTCCACCACCTGGCCGCCGCCGAACAGGCGGACATAAGACTGGAAGCGGTCGGCGTCGCGCTGGGTCTGGAAGCCGACCAGATCGTACGCGTACAGACTGGAAAACAGGCGCAGGTGGTCAGGCATGGCCTGCAGCAGGTCGGCCGAGGGCATCGGCACGTGCAGGAAGAAGCCGATCCGGCAGCCAATGCCGCGCTCGCGCAGCAGCGCACCCAGTGGAATCAGGTGGTAATCGTGGATCCACACCACGTCGTCTTCGCGCAGCAGCGGGGCCAGCTTCTCGGCAAACAGCGCGTTGACCCGGCGGTAGGTCTCGCGGGTGGCGCGGTCGTAGTCCACCAGGTCCAGGCGGAAGTGCAGCAACGGCCACAGCGTGCGGTTGGCGAAGCCGTTGTAGTAACCGTCCACGTCGCGCCTGTTGAGGTCGAGGGTGACGTATCGGATGTCACCTTCGGTCTGCTCATGCAGGGCACCGCTGGCTTCCTTGACCGATTTTCCGCTCCAGCCGAACCACAGCCCGCCACGCTCCTTCAGCGCGGCCTGCAGGCCTACCGCCAGCCCACCGGAAATGGATTGCCCGGGCACCGCCACCCGGTTGGAGACCACCACCAGACGGCTCATGACGCCTCCTGCCAGCTGCGCGACAGCCGCATTGCCGCGGTGATCAGACCCACGTGCGAATAGGTCTGCGGGAAATTGCCCCAGGCCTCGCCGTTGTCGAAGGCGAGGTCTTCGGACAGCAGGCCCAGATGATTGCGGCGCTCCAGCAGCATCTCGAACATCTCACGCGCTTCATCGAGGCGGCCAATCGCGGCCAGCGCGTCGATATACCAGAAAGTGCAGATGGTGAAGCTGGTTTCCGGCTCGCCGAAATCATCCGGGGCCACATAGCGGTACAGCGCGTTGCCATGCTTCAGGTCGCGGCCAATCGCGTCGACAGTGGCGACGAACCGGGCGTCGTCGGCATCAATGAAGCCGATGTCGGCCAGCAGCAGCAATGATGCATCCAGCCGGTGTCCGCCGAAGGTATCAGTGAAATGGCCGAGCTCCTCGTTCCAGGCCTCGCGCAGGATGCGCGCGTGGATGGTGTTGGCACGGTCGCGCCAATAGGTTGCGCGTTCGTCCAGCTTCAGCCGCACCGCGATCTTGCACAGGCGATCACAGGCGGCCCAGCACATCGCGCTGGTGTAGGTGTGCACCTCGGTGCGGCCGCGGAACTCCCACAGCCCGGCATCGGGCACGTCGTGCAGCGCGAACGCCTGTTCACCCAGCGGTTCCAGCCGTGCGAAGGTGTGGGTGTCACCCGGGTCCTGCAGGCGCTGGTCGAAGAACAGCTGGGTCGAGGCCAGCACCACGCTGCCATACACATCGTGCTGGCGCTGCACCCAGGCCAGGTTGCCGCGGCGCACCGGGCCCATGCCACGGTAGCCGTCCAGCGTGGCCACTTCATGTTCGTCGAGCTTGGCTTCGAAGCCGATGCCGTACAGCGGCTGCAGGCTGCCGTCGGCGGTGGCCAGGTTGAAGATGTAGCCCAGGAACTGCTCCATGGTGCGGGTCGCGCCCAGGCGGTTGAGCGCGCGCACCACGAACGCGGCGTCACGCAGCCAGCAGTAGCGGTAGTCCCAATTGCGGATGCTGCCCGGCGCTTCGGGAATGGAGGTGGTCATGGCGGCGATGATCGCGCCGCTGTCTTCGTACTGGCACAGCTTCAGGGTAATCGCGCTGCGGATCACCGCATCCTGCCATTCCAGTGGAATGGACAGGTAACGCACCCATTCGCGCCAGTAATCGCGGGTTCGCTGGAAGGCTTCCTGCACATACCCGCTGATCGACCGGGTCAGGGTTTCATCCACGCCCAGCACCAGATGCACCGGATGATTCAGTACGAACGGCAGCTGGTCGCGGACGAAGCGCAGCGGCACGTCGGTGGTGAGGCGCAGCACATGGTCGGGCAGCACCCAGCGGATATGGTTGCTGCCCCAGGTGGCGTCGGGCACATTCGCACCCCAGTTGGCCAGCGGGCGCGCCCGCACGGTGATGCGCGGGCTGCCCTTGAGCGGGCGTACCTGGCGGATCAGGCTGACCGGTCGGTAGAAACGGTCGTTGTTTCGCCAGCGCGGGGCGAAGTCGATGATCTCCAGCGCGCCACCGTGCCGGTCATACAGCACGGTGCGCAGAATGGCGGTATTGGTCAGGTACTGCTGCTCGCTGCCGGTCATGTCTTCCAGCTCGATGGCGAAGTCGCCACCTTGCTGGGTGTTGGGCTGCAACAGCGCGCAGAAGGTCGGGTCGCCGTCGAAGGTCGGCAGGCAGCTCCAGACCACACGGCCCTGGCGGTCGATCAGCGCACCGAAACTGCCGTTGCCGACCACGCCCAGGTCAAGATTGGGTTCACTCATGCGGGGAATTTCCGGTTTCAGTAAGCGTTCTCGCGCAGCCAGCCATGCACATGGCGGATCTGCGGCAGGGCGAACACCGCGGCGCTGGGTTCGCGCGCACCCACCAGCACGCTCCAGCCGTGCAGGGTGTTGGCGGCATCGAAGCCATATTCGTCGGTGAGGTCGTCGCCCAGGAATACCGGCACGCGTCCGCGGAACGGGGCGTGCTGCATCAGCTGGCGGATGGCGCGGCCCTTGTCGCTGCCAACGGGCACAAACTCGACCACGTGGTCGCCGGGCTGCAGCCGGTAACCGCTGTGCCCGCGGATGTGGCGTTCAGCGAACTGCTGCACCTCCGGACCCGCGTGGGGCGCACCGCGCCAGTGCAGGGCCAGGCTGCGGCCCTTGTCTTCAACCAGTACGCCGGGATGGCCATGTGCGAAGCGCATCGCCTGCTGGTGTACGGCGTGCAGCCAGGTGCTGGTGTTGCTGTCATCGGCCGCATCAGGTGCGGGCGGATCCAGCGTGGGATGGGTGCGCAGTTCGTGGCCGTGCAGGCCGGCGGCAGGCAGCCGCAACGGAGCAAACAGCGTATCCAGCTGCTCCAGCGGTCGGCCGCTGATCAGCGCGACCGCGCCTTCCAGCCGGTCACTGATGCGTCCGATCGCCTCGCGCACCTCGGGCAGCAGACGCACCGCTTCGGGGTCGGCGGCAAATTCAATCAGGGTGCCGTCCACGTCCAGGAACAGCGCACAGGCATCGTCCAGCAGTGGCGGCGGCGGACGTTGGGGGAAGTCGTTGGCCATGGCGGCCAACATGCCACCGCAAATGTGATTGCCGGGTAATGACAGCCACATCCGTGCGGCGTCCGGTTGCCGCGGTTCACGGTGTGTTGCGCCGCCGCCCGACCAACGGTCGGGCGCTACCGGATCATCGGGGTTCAGAACGTATACCGCACGCGCCTGGTAGAGCCGGGCTTGCCCGGCTGCACCAATGATCAGAACGTATACCGCACGCGCCCGTAGTAATACGCACCATTGCTTCCAATCGGCGACAACACGTCATACGGCAGGTTGCCGTAGTAGTAGATGTCCTCGTTGGAAAGATCCGAGTAATTGTCGGTCAGGTTCTGCCCACCCAGCGCAACGCTCCACTGCGGGGTGATCCTGAACTCCACTTCCGCATCCAGCTGCCACTCGGCCCCATAGGTCTGGCGTGGAGTGAAGCCATCACCGAAGTTGAACACCCGCGTGGCGCTCCCGTAGCGGGTCAGGCGGCTGTTCAGCGCCCAGCGGTCATTGGTCCATGCCGCCGCCAGCGAGCCGCGCGTGCGCGGGGTGGCATCGGTCAGCGTGTTGGTTTCCTCCACGCCGAACAGCACGTAATCCGGGTCGAGTGCGAGCAGGTTGGCAGGGGTGGCCAACACGTTCTTCAACGTGGTCTTGTTGTAGGCGTAGGTACCGGTCAGCACCAGCTCGCCGCCGCCCAGTGACTGCCGCCAGTTGCTCACCAGTTCGGCTCCACGGGTACGGGTGTCGGCGGCATTGACGAAGAAGCTGGCGCTCTGCAGCCCGGCCACGCCGAACTGCTGCTGCACGTAGTCGGTCAATGCGTCGCCGGTAATGCTTTCGGAAATGGCAATACGGTCATCAATGTCGATCTGGTAGAAGTCCAGCGACACATCGAAGTGGTCACCGATGCGGCTGGTGAAGCCCAGGCTGGTGTTGATCGACTTCTCAGGCTTCAGGTCGCTGGCCCCCAGGCCACGGGCAATGGGGTTGTTCACCGACAACACGCGGCCCTGCACCAGCTGGCCAGCGGCGTTGTAACCGGTGGAGGTGGATTCATAGCCGATCTGCGCCAGTGACGGCGCGCGGAAGTTGTTGGAGATGGCACCGCGCAGCGCAAACGCCGGGGTGAACTCATAGCGCAGGCCCAGCTTGCCGGTCAGCTCGCCGCCGTAGTCGTCGCTGTGCTCATAGCGTGCGGCCAGGTCACTGCTGAAGTGGTCGCCGAACGTGCTTGAGAGGCTGGCATAGGCGCTGGCGACATCGCGCGACAGCGAGGTGGCGTCCTGCGGGGTCAAGCCACCGCCGGCCTGCGAGCCGGTCGGACGGTCGGTGTACGGGCCCGCCGCGTAGCTGGCCGGGTCGCCGGGGCGGGTCTGGTAGTGGTCGCGGCGCGCTTCCGCGCCCAGGCCCAGGCTGTGGCTGTTGTTGCCCTGGGTGAACACCCGGCCCAGGTCGAAATTGCCCACGGTCAGTTCATTGCGATAGTCGCCGGTCTTGAAGCGGGTCGGGCTGGTCGGGCCCAGCGAGGCATTGAGCGAATCACGCAGGCGGTAAGTGAAGGTATTGAAGCCGTAGTCCAGGCTGGCGTCATAGTTCCACTCACCCCACTGGCCCTTCGCACCGGCCACGGCCTGCACGTCGCGGTTCTCGCCTTCGGAAATCGGGCGGTAGCCGTTCGGGTAGACCTCGGGCCAGTTGGCATCGCTGTCGGGGTAGCGGAAGTAGTTCGCGCCTTCACTGTCGCGCTGGTTGAAGGTGCTGAAGAAGTAGAACTTCGAGGTTTCGCCGAACGGCAGTTCGCTGTTGATCCAGGCGTTGAGATCCTTGGTTTTGCCATCGCCCAGCACGTAATTGCGTTGCCCCTGCAGGGCCAGGTTGGTGTCGCTCTGGTCCCACGGCGGAATCTGGTCGAAGCCGGCGCGGTTCGTGCCTTCGCGGTTCTTCAGTTCCAGGCCCACGCGCAGGAAGCCGCCGTTGTCGCCGAGGCCGGTGCCCACTTTGGCGCTGAAGAAGCTGGTCTGGCCGTCGGTGAGGGTGCGGTCGATCGGTTCGAGGTCGGTGTGATGCGCACCGAAGCTGGCTTCAATTGCGCCGCCTTCCGGCGCGTTGTCGAGGATCACGTTGATCACCCCGGCCACCGCGTCAGAACCATACAGCGCGCCGGCACCGTCGCGCAGCACTTCAATGCGCGAGATCGCGCTGACCGGAATCGAGTTGAAGTCCACCGGAGTGGTGCCCTTGCCGATCTTGCTGTCGGTGTTGACCAGCGCGCTGGTATGGCGGCGTTTGCCGTTCACCAGTACCAGCACCTGGTCGGGCGACAGGCCGCGCAGCTGCGCCGCGCGCACATGGTCGGCACCACCGGAGTTGGACTGGCGCGGGAAGTTGAACGACGGCAGCAGCGTCTGCAGGGCACTGCCGAGTTCGCCGTTGACCACGCCAGCCTTGCGGATGTCCTCGGCGGTGAGCACGTCCACCGGCGAGGTGGACTCCAGCACGGTGCGGTCGATGGCGCGGGTGCCGGTGACAATCACCGTGTCCAGGGTGGTGGCCGAAGCCGGCGCGTCCTGCGCGTGGAGGTCCTGGGCCAGCAGGGGAGCGGAAAGGACCAGGGCAATGGCAAGGCCAAGGCGTGACGCGGACAGGCGGGACATGCGGACTCCAGCAGAACGACGGGGGGGCAGGGGGATCCGGATAGTTGCATTTACATCCATCCGGATGAAGCGATATATTATCCCCGCGTGATGCTGCACCGCAAGGTGACGCGGACTGCGCGTCATAACCATCCGTCATCACTCATTCCTCCGCGTAAGGACACGCCATGCGTGTCCGTCGTACGCTGCAACAGCCCCCTGCTCCGGAAAACCCATGAAACTGCACACCCTGCTGCTCGCCCTCATCCTCACCGCCACCGGCTGCGCAACCGCATCGGGCCCGACTACCCGGCCGGCAGAACCCACCGCCGTCACCGCCACCCTGCAGGGTGACGCCGCACGTCCGGACGCCGCTGCCGGCTGGGTGCGCAGCGAGCTGTATTTCGGCGTGGGCGAAGAGAGCGGGGCGTCCGAGCGCAAGCAGACCGATGCAATCACTGAAGCGCAGTGGCGCGACTTCCTCGACAAGCAGGTCACGCCGCGTTTCCCCGATGGGCTTACAGTGTTCGATGCCTACGGCCAGTGGCTGTTCCGTGGTGCCAAGGAGCCCAACCGCCTGCGCACCAAGGTGCTGGTGGTGCTGCATGAGAACTCCCCGCAGCGTCGCGCCGACATCGAGGCGATCCGGCTGGCGTGGAAGCAGGCCACCGGACACCAGAGCGTGCTGTGGGCGCAGCAGGCCGTGGAGGTTTCCTTCTAAGTTGGGTGCACCAACGGTGCACACCTACCGTTGATATATACATAGGTATGAACGGGCGTGTTTTCGCACGCCGGTGTCACCTGCGCAGGACTAGGCTGCAGCTTCCCCCGGAACTGTGGATGTCCTGTCATGAGCAAGCGCGTTGCCGAAATTGTCGTTGAAACCCTGCAGGCGGCCGGTGTGCGCCACTGTTACGGGATCGTCGGCGACACCCTCAATCACGTCACCGATGCCATCCATCGCAGTGACATCGACTGGGTGCACGTGCGCCACGAAGAGGTGGCCGCGTTTGCGGCCGGAGCCGATTCACTGATCAGTGGGCAGCTGACCGCCTGCGCGGGCTCCTGCGGCCCCGGTGGCCTGCACTTCATCAACGGCATCTTTGAAAGCAACCGCAACCGTGCACCGCTGGTGCTGATTGCCAGCCAGGTGGTCACCACCGAGCTGGGCATGGAGTTCCCCCAGGAGGTGGACTTCAAGGCCGTGTACGCCAGTTGCAGCGTGTTCTGCGAGCAGGTGTACAGCCCGGAACAGGCGCGCCGCGTGGTGGCGCTGGCCTGCCAGGCGGCGATCAGCCGCCGCGGTGTGGCCGTGGTGATCCTGCCGGCCGATATCAGCGAGGCGGAAGTGAAACATGACGCGCCATTCGGCGTGCACGTTACCCAGCCAGTGCTGCGTCCCAGCGACGACGAACTGCAGCGGATTGCCGCGATGATCGGCACAGGCACGCGGATCGGCATCTATGCCGGTGCAGGCTGCGAGCATGCGCATGACGCGCTGGTGGCGCTGGGCGAGCGGCTGAAGGCTCCCATCGCGCATACCTCGCGCGCCAAGGATTTCGTGGAGTACGACAACCCCTACAACATGGGCATGACCGGAATTTTCGGCATCGAATCGGGATTCCATACGCTGATGGCCTGCGACACCCTGTTGCTGCTGGGTGCGGATTTTGCCTGGGGTCAGTATTACCCGGACAAGGCCACGCTGATCCAGGTAGATCGGGACGGCAGCCACCTGGGCCGCCGCCATCCGGTGCAGCTGGGCGTGGTGGGCGACATCGGCCCCACGCTGGAAGCCCTGTTGCCGTTGCTGCCGCCACGCGAGGACCGCAGTTTCCTGGACGAGTGCATCGAGCGGCGTGACAAGGCGCTGGCAACCCGTGCCGAAGAAGAGCAGCCGGGGGAGGGCACGCTGATCCACCCCCAGCACCTGACCGCGCTGATCGACCGCCATGCCAGCGATGACGCGCTGTTTACCGCAGATGGTGGCTCGCCGATGGTGTGGATCCTGCGCCATATCCGGGCCAACGGCCGCCGCCGCACCCTGACCAGCCTGCTGCACGGCACGATGGCCAATGCCATGCCGCAGGCGCTGGGTCTGCAGAAGGCATTTCCGGGTCGCCAGGTGATCTCGTTGTCGGGTGACGGCGGCATTGCCATGCTGCTGGGCGACCTGCTCACTGCCATACAGGAGGATCTGCCGATCAAGGTGGTGGTCTACAACAACAGCTCGCTGAACTTCGTCGAGCTGGAGCAGAAGGTGGAAGGGCTGCTGGACAACTACACCGACCTGAAGAACCCCGACTTCGGCCGGCTGGCCGAGGTGATCGGCTTCTATGGCCGCACCGTGACCCGCAGCGAAGACCTGGAGCAGGCGGTGCAGGACGTGCTGGCCCACCCGGGTCCGGCGCTGCTGGACGTGCACACCAGCCCCACCGAACTGGTGATGCCGCCGCAGGTGGAGGCCAGGCAGGTGGCCGGCACCGCCCTGTATGCGGCCAAGGCGCTGCTGAGCGGGCGGGTGCGCGATGTGCGCGATCTGCTGGCGAATAATTTCCTCAATAAACCCTGATCTGCGGGGTCTGGGGCTTGGTAGCGCCGGCCGTTGGCCGGCCCAGGCGGTCCATGGGCCGGCCAACGGCAGGCGCTACCCGCTGTTCCACGTGCATATCTGTTGTTGACGGCAACGAAGCCCTACCATCGGGTACCCCCACCCCGTATTCCCCCGCATGTCCGCATCCCCCTCCGTCTCCGCACGTCCACGCTGGTTCGTTGCTGGCGATTTAAACGGCTTCTTCGGCCTGGTGGTCGATAACCTGTCGATCCTGGGCTTCATTGCCATGGCGCTGGTGGGCATCTTCCAGTTTCCGGCCGACGTGGTGTTCGGGCGCATGTTCCCGGGCACGGCCTTCGGCGTGCTGGTCGGCAACGTGCTGTACACCTGGATGGCGCGCCGTCTGGCTGCACGCACGGGGCGCGACGATGTGACCGCGATGCCGCTGGGACTGGACGCGCCCACCAGCATCGGCATGGCACTGCTGGTGCTGGGCCCGGCGTTCCTGGCATTCAAGGCGCAGGGGCTGGCCCCGCATGACGCGGCGATCGCCACCTGGCAGCTGGGCATGGCCTCGCTGGTGATCATGGGCGTGCTGAAGATCATTCTGTCGTTCTTCGGTGAGGCGGTGACCCGCGCGTTGCCACGTGCCTCGCTGCTGGGTTCCATCGCCGGCATCGCCATTGTGCTGATGGGTTTCCTGCCGCTGCTGGAAACCCTGCGCTCGCCGGTGGTGGGCTTCGTCACCCTGGGCCTGCTGCTGTATGTGCTGGTGGCCAAGCGCAAGCTGCCGATCCGCGCACCGGGTGTGCTGGTGGCGTTCGTGTTCGGCACCGTGCTGTATTACGGGCTGGGGCTGGCAGGCCTGGGCGCACCGGGCTTCAAGGTGCCGGAGTGGACCCCGCCGCAGGTGGTGCTGCCCTGGCCGACGCTGGGCTTCATCGAGGGTCTGCCCACCGCCATGACCTACCTGCCGCTGCTGCTGCCGTTCGGGCTGCTGATGGTGGTGGGCGGCATCAATGTCTCTGAAAGCGCGCGCGCTGCAGGCGATGACTACCGCACCCGCGACATCCTGCTGGTGGAAGCGGTTGCCACGCTGGTGGCCGGGCTGTGTGGCGGGGTGGCGCAGACCACGCCGTACATCGGCCAGCCGGCGTACAAGCACATGGGCGCGCGCAGTGGTTATACCCTGCTCACCGGCCTGTTTGTCGGCATTGGCGGCATGCTCGGGGTGATCTCCGGACTGGTGCAGTGGCTGCCGCTGGCAGTGCTGGCCCCGATCATCGTGTACGTGGCGATCGACATCACCACCCAGGCCTTCCAGGCCACCCCACGCGAGCATGCCGGCGCGATGGTGCTGGGCTTCCTGCCTTCGGTGGCGTATCTGCTGGCGATCAAGGCCCCGGGTTGGATCGCACCGGAACAGCTGGCGGCGATGACCACCACGCTGGACGGGCACGGGCTGCCGGAACTGGCGGTGATCTTCACCCTGGGCAATGGCTTCATCATCACCTCGATGCTGTGGATTGCCGCCGTGGTGGCGATGATTGACGGCAGGCTGCTGCGCGCGTCGGGCATTCTGCTGGTGGCCGCCGCGCTGACCCTGTTCGGGCTGATCCACTCGGTGGACCCGCGCGGCGGCATTTACCTGCCGTGGACGCTGGAAGGCCTGCCGAAGCTGATCAGCTGGCAGTTCGCCGGGGCGTATGTGGCGCTGGCAGCGCTGTTGGCGTTGCTGTCGCTGCAGAAGAGCGATCACGACCAACGGTCGTGATCGAAATCACGCGTCCCCATCCAACTCCGGGTAATACCGGAAAATGCCGTTGGTGTTGAACGCCAGACGCCGCTCCGAGGCCAGATAGGCGGCCACGTTCGGCCGCCGCTGCACCCGGTCGTGCAGCGCATGCAGCAACGGCAGATCGCCGCGCAGCGCCTGCATGCGGCGCGGGAACATGTAGGTCAGCCCACTGACCAGCTGGAACAGCGACAGATCCACATACGAATGCTCGCGCAGGGGATGCAGGCCGCCGTTGGCTTCCAGCACCTGCTCGAACCAGCCCAGGAACTTCGGCATCCGCTCGCTGCGCATCGACGCTGCACGCGCCTTGGCCGCGTCCTTCTGGTCTTCGTAGTACTTCGAGCTGGCAATCGGATGATGGGTGTCGTGGATCTCCGCCACGAAGTCGACAATGGTCATCTGCAGCTGAAGTGCCTGGATGCGACGTGATGCCGCCTCGGGAACCAGGTTCAGTTCTGGCCCCAGGTAATGCAGGATCGCCGCAACCTGCGCGATCACCTGCCGGCCGGTGACCAGGAACGGCGGCGCGAACGGCTGCAGACCTTCATGCGTGCCTTCGAGAAACGGGGTGATCGCCTCGTCCCCATGCACCCGCGCCATGTCGGTATAGGCGGCACCGGCGTCCTCCAGCGCCAGCCGGATGAATTCGCCACGCCCCTGGATGCCGGTCCAGTAGTACAGCTCGTAGTGCATGCGTATGCTCCAGAATGGGGGGTACAGCTTCAGGGGCACCGTCGAAAGCGCCTGTGAGCACGGTGTCCACGTCAACGCAAGGTGGTCCTGGAAGGGGGAAATGTGAATACGGTCGCAAAGGGCAGCCGGTATGCGATCACTACCGCTTGAATCACTTCCCGCCAACCGCATATCCGGTACATCTGATACGGGCCGGCGACGCTGGCCACTACCTTGAAGAGGATCCCCCATGCGAATGGACAAGCTCACCTCGCGTTTCCAGCAGGCGCTGGCCGACGCGCAGTCGCTGGCCGTGGGCCGCGACCACTCCATCCTTGAACCGGTGCACGTGTTCACTGCGCTGCTGGACCAGCAGGGCGGCAGCACGCGACCGCTGCTGTCACAGGCCGGCGTCAACGTGCCGGTGCTGCGCGAGCGCCTGACCGAGGCGCTGGACGCGCTGCCCAAGGTGACCGGTCAGGCCGGCAACCTGTCGATGGGCAACGACCTCAATCGCCTGCTGAATGCCACCGACAAGCTGGCCCAGCAGCACGGCGATGCCTTCATTGCCAGCGAATGGTTCGTGCTGGCCGCGCTGGAAGACAGCGGCACCCTGGGCATGGCGCTGCGCGCCGCCGGGGCCGACAAGGGCCGCGTCGACGCCGCCATCGACAAGATCCGGGGGGGTGAAAGCGTGCAGTCGGAAAACGCCGAAGACCAGCGCCAGGCGCTGGAGAAGTACACCATCGACCTGACTGCCCGCGCCGAGAGCGGCAAGCTGGACCCGGTGATCGGCCGCGACGAGGAGATCCGCCGCACCATCCAGGTACTGCAGCGCCGGACCAAGAACAATCCGGTACTGATCGGCGAACCCGGCGTGGGCAAGACCGCCATCGTGGAAGGCCTGGCCCAGCGCATCATCAACGACGAAGTGCCCGAAGGCCTGCGCGGCAAGCGCGTGCTGTCGCTGGACATGGGCGCGCTGATTGCCGGTGCCAAGTTCCGCGGCGAGTTCGAAGAGCGCCTGAAGGGCGTGCTCAACGATCTGGCCAAAAGCGAAGGGCAGATCATCCTGTTCATCGACGAACTGCATACCATGGTCGGTGCAGGCAAGGCGGACGGCGCAATGGACGCCGGCAACATGCTCAAGCCGGCACTGGCCCGTGGCGAGCTGCATTGCGTGGGTGCGACCACGCTGGATGAGTACCGCAAGTACATCGAAAAGGACGCCGCGCTGGAACGCCGGTTCCAGAAGGTGTTCGTGGGCGAACCCAGCGTGGAAGACACCATTGCCATCCTGCGCGGGCTGAAGGAAAAGTACGCCGTGCACCATGGCGTTGAGATCACCGACCCGGCGATCGTCGCGGCCGCCACGCTGTCGCACCGCTACATTGCCGACCGCCAGCTGCCGGACAAGGCCATCGATCTGATGGATGAGGCCGCATCGCGCATCCGCATGGAGATCGACTCCAAGCCGGAAGAACTGGACCGCATGGAGCGCCGCCTGATCCAGCTGAAGATCCAGCGTGAAATGCTGAAGAAGGAAAAAGACGACGCCTCGCGCCAGCGCCTGGCCGATCTGGAAACCGACATCGACGCGCTGGAGCGCGAGTTCTCCGACCTGGACGAAATCTGGAAATCGGAGAAGGCTGCGTTGCAGGGCACGACCAAGATCAAGGAGCAGATCGAACAGGTGAAGCTGGAGCTGGAATCGGCCCAGCGCCGCCAGGACTTCGGCCGCATGAGCGAGCTCCAGTACGGTCAGTTGCCGCAGCTGGAAAAGCAGCTGGCCGCCGCGCAGGAAGCCGAGGCCACCGAATTCAAGCTGGTGCAGGACCGGGTCACCGCTGAGGAGATTGCCGAAGTGGTGTCGCGCTGGACCGGTATTCCGGTCAACCGCATGCTGGAAGGCGAGCGCGAAAAACTGCTGCGCATGGAAGATGTGCTGCACGAACGCGTGGTGGGTCAGGAAGAGGCGATCAAGGTCGTCTCCGACGCGGTGCGGCGCTCGCGCGCGGGGTTGTCCGACCCGAACCGGCCCAGCGGTTCGTTCCTGTTCCTGGGCCCCACCGGCGTGGGCAAGACCGAACTGTGCAAGTCGCTGGCCGAATTCCTGTTCGACAGCAGCGACGCCATGATCCGCATCGACATGAGCGAGTTCATGGAAAAGCACAGCGTGGCGCGGTTGATCGGTGCGCCCCCGGGCTACGTGGGCTACGAGGAAGGCGGCTACCTGACCGAGGCGGTGCGCCGTCGCCCGTATTCGCTGATCCTTCTGGACGAGGTGGAGAAGGCGCACACCGATGTGTTCAACATCCTGCTGCAGGTGCTTGACGATGGCCGCCTGACCGATGGCCAGGGCCGCACCGTGGACTTCCGCAACACCGTCATCGTGATGACCTCCAACCTGGGCTCGCACCAGATCCAGGACATGAGCAGCGACGACAGCCCGGAGGCCTATACGCAGATGAAGGCCGCGGTGATGGGCGTGGTGCAGGCGCACTTCCGTCCGGAGTTCATCAACCGTCTGGACGATATCGTGGTGTTCCATCCGCTGGACAAGGCGCAGATCAAGCAGATCGCGCGGATCCAGATGCAGGGATTGGAACGCCGGTTGGCCGAGCGTGGCCTGCGCATCGAGGTCAGCGACGAGGCGTTCTCGTTGCTGGGCAACGTGGGCTTCGATCCGATCTATGGCGCGCGCCCGCTCAAGCGCGCCATCCAGGCGCAGCTGGAGAATCCGTTGGCGCAGCGTATTCTGTCCGGTGACTTCGCTACGGGCGACGTGATCCGGGTGGATGCGGCCGATGGCAGGCTGGTGTTTGCCAAGGGCTGATTGCGATCGATACGTAGAGCGGGGCTTGCCCCGCTCTACAGGAACGGCAGCGGGGCAAGCCCCGCTCTACAGATAGGCGACCGTTTCGTTGGTGCCGCGGGCCATCGGCGTGCCGGGCGCGCACCGGAACGCTTCCGCATAGGCCGGCATGTTGGACGGCACCACGTCCGCGCGCGGCGGTCCGAAGCTGTGCAGGTCGGTCGCCAGTTCGTGCTGCAGCCGCAGCGGTGTGTACAGGCGGCGGTTCACCACCGCCCAGCTGATGAAGAAGCGCTGCTCGCGGCTGAGCCCGTCGATCATCGGGTCCGGCTGTCCGGCCGCTTCCTGGTACAACGCATCCAGTGCCAGCGTCAGTCCGCCCAGGTCGGCCATGTTCTCATTGGCGGTCTGCGTCCCGTTGACCGGCAGGCCGTCGATCTGCTGCAGGTCGAACTGTGCGGCCAACTGCGCGGCCAATGCGTGGTAACGCTGGCGGTCGGCGTCCGTCCACCATTGCCGCAGCCCGCCGTCCAGGGCGAACTGGCTGGTTTCGGTGGAGAACGCATGTGCCATCTCGTGGCCGATGATGGCACCCACTGCGCCATAGTTGAGGGCATCGTCAGCCTGAGGGTCGAAGTGCGGCGGCTGCAGCAGGGCGGCAGAAAAGGCCATGTCGTTGTTCAGTACATCGAAGTAGGCACGCACGTCATGGGCATTTGCCCGCCAGCGCTGCGGATCGACGGGCTGTCCGATACCGGCGACCTTGGCGCGTTGCTGGTGGGCGCGGGCCCGCTGCAGGTTGGGCAGATAGCCGCAGCGATGTGTATCCAGCGCGGACCAGTCCGGCCAGCGATCAGGGTGGCCGATGCGTGGATTGAGCTGGTCGGCGCGCGCCTGCGCAGTGACCCGGGTGGCCTCGTCCAGCCACGGCACGGTGCCCAGCCGGCGCTTCAGGGTGGAGCGCATCTGCGCGACCATCCGCTCGATCCTGACCCGTGACGAAGCAGGAAAATGTTCCTGGGCGTATACCTCCCCCAGCGCAGGACCGGCGTAGTTGTTGATGGCGGCCAGAACCCGTTTCCACCGCGGCGGCAAGGGACCAGACAGGTTCAGCAGGCGCTGCTCGAAGCGGTGCCCGGCCTGCGCGAACCGATCATCCAGATACGGGCTGGCCATATCCAGACAATGGAACCGCAGATACGCGCGCCACACGGAAGGTGCGACATCCACCAGCGCCGCATCTACGGCAAGGTGGAAGTCGGGCGTGGCCAGCGAGAACCGATCTGGTGGTGCCGCGCCCAGTGATTCGAACAGGGCGCTCCAGCTGAAATGCGGCGTCAACGCGTCGGCCTGCGCGGCGCTGAGCGGGTTGTAGACCGCGGTGATGTCCGCGTGCAGCTGGTGCCAGGGCGTGCTGGCAGCAGCCAGCCGCTGCTCCAGCGCGAACACCGAATGGGCGTCACGCTGTGCCTGGCCCTCCGGCACGCCGGACAGCTGCAGCAGCCGCGCGATGTGGTCGCGGTAGTCATGGTGCAGGGGGTCGCCCTGTATCTCCTCATAGTGGGCCTCCGACGGCAGCCCCAGGCCGCCCTGGAGGATGTAGGCGATCTGGGTGGTGCGGTTGCCGATATCCGGCTCCACGGCGATGCTGAACACCGGGTTGCGCCCTTCGGCAGTCAGCCAGCGCAGGTGCGCGGCCACGGCCGCGCGACTGTCGAGGGCGTCGATGGTGGCCAGTTCCGCG
The DNA here is from genome assembly GCA_039592995.1 of Stenotrophomonas sp. GTDB lineage: Bacteria > Pseudomonadota > Gammaproteobacteria > Xanthomonadales > Xanthomonadaceae > Stenotrophomonas. The sequence continues at coordinate 23,989 of JBCNQC010000018.1, forward strand.
CGCAGCGGACGCAGTGCATCGCGGCGGATCTGGGCGGCGTCCATGCCGCTCGCCCACAGGTCGGCCACCACCCGCTGGGCATCGCTGGGGGCTTCCAGCGCGGTCAGCGGTTCCATCATGCGCAGCTGCTGCGCGAGGGAGCGCGCCTGCAGAACACCGGGGACATACCAGCGCGTCTGGTTGACGGGCAGGGCGGTGGCGTTGGCCCAGCGCGTGTTGACGTAGGCGTACAGCGAATCGCAGGGATCCTGCGCCGGGTCGAGGTCGCCGGGGTGGAAGCGCACCTCGGGCAGTGCATCCGGGCGGGTGTCATTGCGGCGTTGCTGTGCGGCCTCGCTGCCTTGCGCGGCTGCGCTCAACGCCGCCGCGTCCGGCGGCAGGTCCGGTGCATCGACCTTGTCGCAGCCGTCGGGTGGGGCAAGCTTCCTGCCGGTCAACACGCCGGCCGCATAACTGCCGGCCGCAATCAATGCCGCACCTGTGAACAGACGGGTGCAGTCGCCCGGTCGCGCGATGCAGCCGCCCGCCGCAGCCGTTGCCGCCTGCGTGGCTGCGGGGTGCGGCGGGACGGCAGCATAGTGGCCGGCGCGGGCCTCGACGGCGGGTACGAGGCTGCTTGCCAGCACCGCAAGGGTGAACAGCTGTGCGCCGTTGCGGACGCTCAGCAGTGGGCGTCGGTGACCGAAGCCCCGCACCCCGGCGCGGCCCTGCCAGGGCTGCTTGCCGCCAAGGTGCCGGTGGAAATCGCCCTGGCTGCGGCGGCACTGGGTGACAGCGTCGATGCGCACGTCAGGCTCCCGCCTCGCGCAACCACGCCAGTGCCGCTTCGTGCGTGGCGTCCGCAACGCGCAGGGCTGCGCGCGCGTTCACCTGGCCGGGTTGGTCCTGCGCGGTGTCGGCAACACGCTGTACCCGCGGCATACCCACCGCGGCGAACTCGGCGCGTGCTTCACGCCACCGCGAGACCTGCTCGCCTACGACAAGACGCAGGGCAGGGTCCAATCGTCCTCCGGTATAGGCGTCGTAGTGTTCCCACGCGACGGCCTCTGCCGCCGCGTTCATGCGCTCGCGTGCCTGCAGGAAGCGGGCATCGTGGTCCATTTCCGCGGCCCTGCTCTGGGTCAGGCCGACCGCCGGCAGCCCCTCGCGCTGGAGCGGAATCTGGTCCGACACCAGGCTCCAGGCGGGAACATCGGCCACCGGCAGACGGTGCGCTGCGGCGGCCGCGCGCAGGTGTTCGACAAAGCGCGCTTCCAGCGCGGCCACCGGACGCGGATCGCGCTGACCCGGATGCTCCAGCGCTTCGTTGACCAGCGTGTGGCGGTCGGTGCCGCTGATGGCCAGTGCGTCACCCCAGCCCAGCCGGTCCAGGTTGACCGTCAGGTCCGGGCAGCTGCCGTCGGCCTGGCAGCGTTGGACAAAGGCCTTGGCTCCCACCCAGCCCTCACGGCCCAGGTCGCTGATCAGCAACTGCACGCGGGTGCCTGCCGGCACGCCCTGCTCGGCGAACCGCCGCGCAATGACCTGCAGCGCGGCCACGCCTGAGCCGTTCGACCACGCGCCGCTGGACCGCAGCGAAGCGCCGCCGGTATCGCCGTGCGCCATCAGCAGCAGGGTGCGTCGCACCGGTCCTTCGCCCACAAGTTCCAGGAACAGATTGCGTCCATGCTGCAGGCCGCGCTCGCCCATGTCGCTGACCGCGTTCAAGGTGAAGTTGTGTTCTTCCAGGCCCAGGCCGTCCTGCTTGAAACGGGTGCGGATTTCGTCCATGCGCGCCTGGTTCACGCTGCGCTCGTACGCGGGATCGAAGCGCCGGTGGCTGCGGCCGTTATCGAAAGTGCGCTGTGCGTCCAGCGTGGCCTGACTGATCGCATCCACAGCGCGCTGCAGCTCGGCAGCCTCCGCATCATGCAGCCCGGCCAACAGGGCGGCGGCATGGTCGATCCAGTCCACGGGCAGTGCCTGCGCGGCAGCACCGGGCGGCCAGCCGCCACTGCCACTGGCGTCGGCCAGCCTGGGCTGGCTGTCGCCAAGCAGATGCGCCAACGCGCGCTGCGTGTCCGGCGGCAGCTGCGCCAGTATCGCGCGCAGGGGAGGCAGCGCACAGTCGCGGTCGCCCTGGCAGCGGCGCACGACCTGAAGCACGTCTTCCTGCTGCGGAAACGGCAACTGCTGCAGGATGGCCCCGGCGCTTTCATCGAATGGCAGGTTGTCGACCAGCGGCGGCGCGTCGCAGGCGGGAGCGGTGGCGCGCCCCAGCGCGAAGCCGGTGAGTCCGGAGCCCACAGCGGTGATACCGACCGCCGCGGCCCCCACTGCGGCACCCGCCAGCGCCTCAGGGCACCGCCGGGGCTGCACCAGGCAGGTGGTGAGCACGCCGTTGCCCAGCGCGTGCAGCGTGCCCGTGAGCGTTGTCTGGCCGGGCATGAGCGGTTCGCGCATGCCGTCCGTCATCTGAGCGGCAACGCCGCTCGACATGCCGATGGTGCCAGCCACAGGCCGCGCCGCAGGCGCGAGTCGCGGCAGGCCAGCACCCACGGCTTGAGTGACAGCCAGGAACTGCAGAAGCGTGCGGAGCTGCTGTTGACTGCCACTGCCGCGCGTTGCAGGTGACGGGCCGAACCTGTCCAGGCGGCCGTGGCCCTGCTGCGGTTGCACGCCCTTCAACTGGTTCTGGAAAGCCGCCTGGCTGCGGCGCGCGGCATTGATATGGGAAAGCTGCATCGGGACATCCTCACTGGCGATGGAAGTGGACGGGCCGACGGTGCCGTGACGATGACGTACGCAATATCAGAATCTGCCGAAATTGCACCCGCCCGTGCGCAAGGGCAATCTTTTCGCGCATGCATCGCGGCGATCAGCCGGGGACTGCCGACCGCCGTGATGTCGCAGCCGACCTACTCGCGCGGTGGGGTCTTCGCTGCAGGTGTCGCATTCAACCAGGCGACGACGGCCCGATGCAGAATCTCCACGCCTTCGATCGAGCGGCGTGCATTTACCTGGTCGAACTGGTCGGCGGCGGTATGCACCCGGCGTTCGCGGTTGGAAATGGGCAATGCCTGGTAGGCCTCGATGGCACTGTCAGCTGCATCGATCTGCTGTTGCAGCGCCTGCGCGTCGGTGCCGTTCAGGGTGCCTTCGACGAAGGCGTCGTACTGGGCCCAGTCAATCTGTTCCTCGATTCGCATGTAGGCGTCGCGCGCGTGCTGCTGGATGCGGTCGCGCACCACATCGTCCGCATCGGTAAGGCTGAAGCCCAGTGCGGGAATGCGCGCACGCTGGAAGGCAATGTGGTCAGACGGCAGCGCCCAGTGCCGGCTGTCGTGCACCTGCACGCCGACGTCTGCCGCTGCGCTCACCAGCATCTGCCGCAGCGCCTGCTCGGCCTCGCTGACCGGGCTGGCATCCGCGCCGCGTGGACGCGAGTCGCCGTCGCGGAACCACACATGCGTATCCGAACCCGACAGCACCAGGCCGTCGCCTTCCAGCATGTCCACGTTCACTGCCGCATCCGGGCAGTCCTCTGCGCCCTGGCATTCCTCCACAAAGGCCTTGGCACCATGCAGGCCGGTCTCTTCCTTGTCGGTGATCATGATCTGCAAGCGGGTGCCCGGCGGCAGGCTGCCTGCCGGGAACCGGCGTGCCACCGCCATCAGCGCCGCGACGCCTTCAGCATTGTCCAGGCTGCCGGTGGAACCAATCTCGGCCCCGGCCACGTCGCCGTGTGCAAGCAGCATCAGCGTGCGCACCGGCGCATCGGCGGTCGCCGAAGGCGGGCCGCTGAGGGTGACCAGCAGGTTGCGCCCGGTCACCTGGTAATCCTGGCTGTACAGGGTGCGCGAGGTGAAATTGAACGGACGCACTTCCACATTGCGCCCGTCGCGTTCGAAACGGTCCGCAATCACATCCAGGCGTGCGTTGTTCGCTGCCTCGCGTCGCTGCAGGATGCTGCCCGGGGCCTCCTGCGAAGCGACAGTGGCGTCGGCGATGGCTTTGACGTCCAGCTCGAACGCCGCTTCTTCGGCGGTGATCTGCGTGCCCAGCAGTTCGGCCAGGTGATCCATCCAGTCCATCGGCAGCAGGGCGGCCCAGGCACCGGGCGGCCAGCCTCCCGCTTCCGGTGCAGCCGGTGGCTGCAGGTGCCGCTGGAGTTCCTGCTGCAATTCCCGCTGCAGCGAAGCCGGCAGGCGTTCAAGCACGGCATGGATTTCAGGCACGGTGCAGGTGGGGTCGCCTTTGCACGCGCGGATGATCTCCCACACCTGCTGGCGTTCCTCGTCCGGCAGCAGTTGCAGCAGCGCTTCTCCCTGGGCGGGCGCATGTGCGGGACGCGCGTTGGTGGGCGCACAGTCGGGTGACTGTTGTAGCCCGGCCAGATAGCCGAGTCCGCCGGCCACCAGGGTGCCTGCCGCGCCCACAAATCCCGCCCACACGGCCTTCCGGCACTCCGCAGGCCGCGTTGCGCAACCGCCAATGACCGTGTTGCCAATCGCGTGCAGGGTGCGTGCCGTCTGGCTTGTCGCAAGCCGGCTATACCCGGCCTCGGAGGCGGCGTGCACGCCAAAGACCCCGCGGGCAGGGGGCTGGTGGACATGCGCCGGACGGGCGGGGATCGGCGCAACTCCGCGCGCGGCGTTTGCATCGCGTGCGTTCTGGCGCGGGGTTGGAACGTGTTGCCCAGCACCAGGCATGCCCAGGTGCGGCAATGTGGAGCTCATGAACAGTGCGGCAACAAGGCAGTCACGCCCGTTGCGGATGCGCAGTGGCACAGGGTTTCCTGCGCCAGCATGCGGGACCTGCGCCGCGCTGGCGCGGCGGGCAAGGTAGTGTTCATGGCGATGCTGCACATACCGTGCATGACCAATTTCCTGTGGCATTGCTGGACTCCTTGGTGAAAGTGGAGCGGCAGCATGCCGTCAGGTCCTGCAGTTTCCCATCGGAGTGCTTGCAGATGTGCGGCAGTGCGCGCGCCGTCACACCACCGGCAGGTGCTTGCCCAGCGTGCGGTAGGGCGGCGTCGCCATGACCATCTCCGCCAGCGAATAGGCCAGTTCGCGCTCGGCCATCACCGTGCCATCGGCCCCGTGCTCCAGCAGATGCTTCACTTCGGCGTCGCTGTGCGCGCGCGCCAGCAAGGTCAGCCCCGGGTTGAGCGCACGCAGCTTGGCCAGGGTTTCACCGGCTTCCAGCGGCTGGGGAATCGCCAGTACGGCGATCTTGGCGCGTTCCGGGTGGGCTTCGGCCAGTACCTTGTCGGAAGCGGCACTGCCGCGGATGCCGGGCAGGCCGGCGGCGTGTGCCTCGGCGACGTGTTCCTTGTTGTCGTCAATGACCAGCACCGGCACACCGCGTTCGCGCAGCACCTGGGCCAGCGCGCTGCCGACCCGACCATAGCCGATCACGATGGCGTGGTCGTGCAGGTCCAGCGACGGGCCGGGCGGCAGTTCGGTTTCCACCGCCTGCGGCATGCTTTCCTGGTGCTTGGCCAGCCAGCGGTCCAGCAGGCCGAACACCACCGGGTTGAGCATGATCGAGATCAGCGCGCCGGCCAGCACCAGGGCCTGCCCGGTGGGCGGCAGAATCTGCAGGCTGACGCCGAGGCCGGCGATGATGAAGGCGAACTCGCCGATCTGCGCCAGACTGGCCGAGATGGTCAGTGCGGTGCCATTGGGATGGCCGAACGCGCGCACGATGAAGAATGCGGCGGCGGACTTGCCGAACATGATGATGGCGGCGGTGGCCAGCACCTGCCACGGGTGTTCGATCAGGATGGCGGGATTGAACAGCATGCCGACCGAGACGAAGAACAGCACCGCGAAGGCGTCACGCAGCGGCAGCGAGTCGTTGGCGGCTTTGTGACTGAGTTCGGATTCGTTGAGCAGCATGCCGGCGAAGAACGCGCCCAGGGCGAAGGAGACGCCGAACAGCATCGCCGAACCGAATGCGACGCCCAGCGCGATGGCCAGCACCGACAGGGTGAACAGCTCGCGCGAGCCGGTTCCGGCAATACGCTCCAGTATCCACGGAATGACCCGGCGACCGACCACCAGCATCACGGCGACGAACATGCCCAGCTGCACGAAGGTCCAGCCGATGCTGGCCAGCACGCTGCCGACGGTGTGGGTCTGGTTGGCGGCATCCGGGCCGAACACGCCGGCCAGGACCGGCATCATCACCAGCGCCAGCACACAGGCCAGGTCTTCGACGATCAGCCAGCCGACCGCGATCTTGCCGCGCTGGGTTTCCAGCAGGCGGCGTTCTTCCATCGCGCGCAGCAGCACCACGGTACTGGCGGTGGCCAGCGAGAAGCCGAACACGATGCCGTGCAGGGTTTCCCAGCCCATCAACCAGGACAGGCCCCAGCCGAGCAGGGTGGCGACGAGGATCTGGCCGATGGCACCGGGAATGGCGATGGCTTTCACTGCCATCAGGTCTTTCAGCGAGAAGTGCAGGCCGACCCCGAACATCAGCAGCATCACGCCCAGCTCGGCGAGCTGGTTGGCCAGCGCCTGGTCGGCGACAAAGCCCGGGGTGAAAGGCCCAACACAGATGCCCGCAACCAGATAACCAACCAGTGGAGACAACCGCAGCTTGTTGGCCAGCGCGCCGAAGATAAAGGCGAGCCCCAGGCCAACGGCAACGATGTTGATCAGGTCGGCATCATGGTGCATCGGGACTCGCAGAAAGAGGGGATACCCCGATTTTCACCGATGCGGCCCCATCCGGCAAATTCGGACCGTTTGCATTGCACCGTGGCGTGGCTTGGCATCGTTTTGCCCACCTGTGTCGAATTCCTACGTAGAGCCGGGCTTGCCCGGCTGCTGTTGGTTCTGGGCGTCCTGCCCAACCCGTCGGGCGCATGCGCCCGACCCATGCGGCTCACGCCCCCTCCAGCCCACCCCGACCCGCCATCGACAGTGGGTAGGCGGCCGCAGAAGATCAAAAGCCGTAGCTGCTCCACACCGCCCACTCACACCCGCCGCCGAACCACTTCGATTCCCATCTCGCGCGCCTCCTGCTCCGCCGCCAACGTCGCATCCAGGTCCTGCAGCTTCTGCAGCGAGTCTTCTACCGGCTCACGCAAGGCACCCGGTACGCTCATGTAAGCCCGACGGTGCGACGCCTCCCCCAGCATCCCCTGCACGATGAATACGTTCTGCGATTCCGGTGTCACATCGGTGGGTCGACCCAGCAGAACGTGGTCGATCTGGCTGAAGCCGGTGGCCCGCGCCAGATGCGCGAGGCTGGCCGCCATCCGCTCGCTCGCCGCATCCGGTTCCCGGCCCAGACTCGCGTCCAGCCGATGGACGCCGTCGATCGCCTGCTGGTGCAGCCGCTGCGAGATGCCGCTCAGTGGCCGCGCGCTGGACGGCTGTTGCGGAGCTTCCACCGGAACGTGGGGATTCGTCGGATTGGTCATCGGAATCCCCTATGGAAAGATCTGATCTTCCCCGTCCGCGAAGATCATCATGACGCGAGGAGCGAGGAGCGGGATGTTCTGGAGTGCGCGCCGGGGAGGGCCGGGCTCGATATGGCGGCGAAGCATGGTGTCGCACGTTGTACTGATGCGGCAGCGATCAAGGACGATCTTCATCGTGTCGCCTTGCACGATGTAGCTGATACCTCCCGCGTAGAACATGCTTTCGGCGGGCTCCTCGAACTGTATCTGCAGCGTGTACTCCGACACCTGGTGTGCAGTGATCGGCTCAAGACTGGATCTGGAATAGCTGGGTTTCACCTGATCTCCTGTGCAGCCGGCCACTGCAATTACCATCGCGGTTGCGAAGGCGCAGGCAGTGGAGCGATATGCGTTGAAATGAAACGTCATGGGGCAACTCCGTGATGCATGCGCGGATCATGGCGGGATGCGGATCAGGCGAGGTCAGGCGCGACACGTGGTGACGTCTCCGGGTCGTCTGCATCTGGCCGTCGGTAATGGCGGCCTCCAGTGGCGGTTGCGCAGGGTGGGGGTCATGGGGACGCGCATGGCGCGTCGCTACGTAGTTCATTGGCTACGTCGTCGGCGGCCTTTTTGATGGCTTTGCTCACTGCCAGCGGTTCGGTCGCGTGGGAAATCCTGACGACGCGCCGCATGAACATGCGGATGGCCTCGGACGGCGAGTACTGCCCTTGTGTCACCACCGATTTGAAGTGGCGGCGCAGGTCACTTCCACTTTCGTGCGGACCCATTTCGGCTTCTGCATGGAATACCTCCAGAACGCGTTGACCCCTGCCAGGACGGCGAGGGGTCGGGAGGTTAGAAGCCGCGGCTTGAAAACAAGGAAACAATGACGGCGGGCGTATTCCCCCCAGAGGGGGTGTTGTATTAGCCACCCTCCCGACGCAGGACATGAGCAGTTCCAGCGCAGGACAACATGTTAATTACTTCCCGGAGTTTCTACGCTCCCGGGGCCACTCTGCTGGAATGCCGTGATGGAAAAAACAGGCAATTGCGAAAGGATCGTGGCGAATTTTTGGCGCGCCAGTAAATTGTGTGACGCGATTGGCGCATGTGGCAGGCGAGAGGTCCGCTGCGCGCGAGTTGGGTTTCAAAGCGCGATGTCGGAATCAACCGGAGGTCGATGTTTCGAAGCGTGACGACATGATCAGTGCACCGACAGGCGATGCATGGATGTTGATTTTCGGTGGCCAACGACCAATTGTCGTGGCGGGTCGGGGTGGGCTGGAGGGGGCATCAGCCGCATGGGTCGGGCGCATGCGCCCGACGGGTTGGGCAGGACGCCCAACCCCGGTCTTGCCGTGTGCGCAGGATTGCGCACACGTGCAAGCGGCGATTGAGCTTACATGGACGTACTTGCAGCGTCCCCCGGAACGCCCATCCCGAGCCGCCAGGCCAAGGATCCCGTGCGCGCCGTCTGTTCGCCAGAAGCCAACAGCAGCCGGGCAAGCCCGGCTCTACGGATCGCGCGCAATCAGGCATGCCGATCGCATGCGGGGGCGGGACGGTCGCGCGCAATCAGGCATGCCGATTGAGTGCAGTCAGTCAGGCCGATCGTGTGTAGTCAGGCATGGCGATCGCACGCAATCAGGGGAGCCGATTGCATGCGACCAGGCGATGCCGACGTGCGTCGGCGCATCACCACTTGTAAGTGATGCGTCCGTATACGTAGGCACCGTTGAAGCCATACGGCGAGTAGTTGCTGTACGGCAGCATGCCCCAGGTGGAGTTCTGCAGGTCCACCGTGCGGTCCGGGTACTCGTCCAGAATGTTGTCCGCACCCAGGGTCAACGCCCAGTTCGCGCTCGGCTTGTAGCTCACCGATGCATCCAGCACCCATGAGTCGCCGTACGTCTGGTCGCGCGTCGGTGTCGCTGAGTTGCGTACCGTGAACTCGCCATAGCGCGTCGCCGCCAGGCTCAGGTCCCAGTGGTCCGAACGCCACGTGCCGCTCAGAATCGTCTTGTCGCGCGGGTAGCTGTCCTCGATGCGGCCCACCTCGTCACGTCCGATCAGCGACTGGGTCAGCCCCAGCGCGCCGAACACCGCCGGCGAAGCGATGTACTTCTTCACCTCCGTTTCGTTGTAGCTGTACGCCGCCGTCAGCTCCAGCGAGCTCGCGCTGAACGGCACCGTGTAACTCGCCACTGCGTCCACACCGCGCGTGCGCGTGTCCACGCCATTGGTGAAGTACGAGAACGCCGTCACTCCCGGCAGCCCCAGACCCGCCAGCAGGCTGTTGGTCGCCGCGTTGGTGGTGATGTTGGTCGACAGGATGATGCGGTCGTCGATGTCGATCTGGTACGCATCCACCGTCAGGTAAAGGCGGTCCACCGGCTGCAGCACCAGGCCCAGGCTGTACGAGGTCGAGCTCTCCGCCTTCAGCGGGCTCGCCCCCAGCGCTTGTGCCGCCGCGCTGGTGGTCGGGAAGGTGCCGCGTTCCACGAAGGCCCCGTTGACGATCGTGCTGGTCACCGCCTGGTAGCTCTGCTGCGCCAGCGACGGCGCACGGAATCCGCTCGACGCCGTCGCGCGTAGCGCCACCTTGTCGGTGAACGCATAGCGCGCCGACAGCTTGCCCGAGAACTTGTCGCCGAAGTCCGAGTAGTCCTCGTAACGTCCCGTGGCACCGGCCGAGAACCTGTCGGTGAAGTCCGCTTCCAGCCCTGCATACACCGCGTAGTTGTGGCGATCCGCATCCACCGCGTTGAGCGGCGTGAAGCCCCCGAAGCCCTGCGCACCGCTGCCGGTGTACGAGTTCGGCTCGCCCGCGCCCTGTTCCCAGGTCTCGCGACGGTATTCACCGCCGAACGACAACGTCACCGGGTAGGCCAGGCCCCAGTCCAGGGACTTGGTGATGTCCACGTTGCCGATGTCCTGAGCGTACTTGAGCTCACCCGCACGGAAGGAGCGCGGGCTGTTGACGCCCAGGCTGTAGTTGATCGAGTTGCGCGTGTGGAAATCGATGGTGTTCTCACCATGGTTGTAGCTCACATCCCAGGTCCAGCCGCTCTCGGTGCTGCCCTTGACCCCGGCGACCAGTGAGCGGTCCTTGGAGTACTGGTTGATCTGCGGCACGAAGCCGTCCGGGTAGGTCTGCGCCAGCAGCGCGCCTTGCCCGCTGTTGTTGCGGGAGCGGTAGAACGCGAACGAGGTGATGTCGCGGTTGCTCGCCATCGCGGTGGCATACGCCGACACGCTGTCGCTGAACTGGAAGCTGGCATTGGCCGACGCCGCCGTGGCGTCCACCTGCGGGTCGCCGACCACGAAGGTGGTCTGGCCGATGTCCGGGAAGTTGCCCGTGTTCGGCGAGGTGCCCTGGTACGGCCCGGCGCGGTTGCTCTCGTCCTGCTGCAGGATCTGCCCGGCCACATGCAACTTGCCGCGGCCGTCGGCAAAGCCAACCCCGGCGTCGCCGGACAGCTGGTAGCGGTTGCCGTCGCCGGCCGAGTACTGGCCGGCGTCCAGCGCCAGGCTGCCACCGCTGTCCGAGCCCTTCAGCACAATGTTGATCACCCCGGCAATCGCATCCGAGCCGTACTGCGCCGACGCGCCGTCACGCAGCACTTCGACCCGCTCGATGGCGGCAATCGGAATCGCATTGATGTCCACCGCCGACGAGCCGCGGCCGATGCTGCCGTTGACGTTGATCTGCGCCGAGGTATGGCGGCGCTTGCCGTTCACCAGCACCAGCACCTGGTCCGGGGACAACCCGCGCAGCTGCGCCGGGCGGATGCCGCTGGTGCCGTCGGTCAGGGCCGGGCGCGGGAAGTTCAGCGAGGGCAGGGCGCGCGCCAGCGCGGTGGCCAGTTCGGTGGTGCCGGTGGCCTGCAGGGCCTCGGGGGTGATGATGTCGATCGGCGACTGCGACTCGGCCACCGTACGGTCGGCGACGCGGGTGCCGGTGACGATCACGGTGTCCAGGGTGCTGGGGGAGGCGGCCGGCGCGGTCTGGGCGCTGGCGGAGAGGGCGGAAGCGCCGAGCACGACGGCAACGGCGGCGGCGAGCGTGGTCTTGCGGTTCATTGAATACGGGCCATTAACGTAGCTGAACAGGTTCCCGGTGCGGGCGCGGACGGTTCCGTGGGAGAGAACGACACCGCCGCGCGCAGACCGGGGCGCGTCAAGTATTCGTTAACGCTAGAATTGCGTCGCAGGAAAGGTGCTTACCAGCACATTCCATTCCGTTATATGGACCCCCTTGATGATCTCCCTTCGTAACTTCGCCTTGCGCCGCGGCGAGCGGCTGCTGTTGTCCAACGTCGACCTGACCCTGCATGCGGGCTACCGCGTGGGCGTGGTCGGCCGCAACGGGGCTGGCAAGTCCAGCCTGTTCGCGGCCGTGCAGGGCGAGCTGGAAGCCGACAAGGGCGACGTCGACCTGCCCGGCAAGATCCGCATTGCCAGCGTGGCCCAGGAAACCCCGGCGCTGCCGGACCCCGCGCTGTCATTCGTGCTGGAAGGCGACACCGAAGTGGCCGCCGTGCTGCGCGAGGAAGCCGAGGCGACCGCGCGCGAAGACTGGGAAGCGGTGGCCAACGCGCACCAGAAGATGGCCGAAGTGGGCGCGTACGACGCCGAAGCGCGTGCCGGCAAGCTGCTGCACGGCCTCGGCTTCCCGTCCGACACCCACACCCGCGCGGTCGGCGAGTTCTCCGGCGGCTGGCGGGCGCGTCTGAACCTGGCACGCGCGCTGATGATGCCCAGCGACCTGCTGCTGCTTGACGAACCGACCAATCACCTGGATCTGGATGCGGTGTTCTGGCTGGAACAGTGGCTGCTGAAGTACCCGGGCACCCTTCTGCTGATCTCGCATGACCGCGAGTTCCTCGACAACGTGGCCACCCACACCCTGCATCTGCATGGCGGCAGCGCCAAGCTGTACACCGGTGGCTACACCGACTTCGAGCGCCAGCGCGCCGAGCAGCTGCGCCAGCAGCAGATCGCGCACGAGAAGGAACAGGCCGAACGCGCCCACCTGCAGAGCTTCATCGACCGCTTCAAGGCGCTGGCCAGCAAGGCCACCCAGGCGCAGAGCCGGATGAAGCGCCTGGCCAAGCTGACCGGCACCGAGGCGGTGCGCATGGAGCGCGAGTTCCGCATTGAATTCGCGCCCCCGACCAAGCTGCCGTTCTCGCTGATCCGCCTGAATGACGTGGAGGCGGGATATGGCAAGGATGCGGTGATCCTGCACAACGTCGGCTTCGGTCTGGAAGCCGGCCAGCGCATTGGTCTGCTCGGCCCGAACGGGGCCGGTAAGACCACCCTGGTGAAGACCCTGGTCGGCGAACTGGCCCCGGTGGCCGGCGAGCGCGCCGCGCACCCGGACCTGCGCATCGGCTACTTCGCCCAGCACACCGTGGAGTCGCTGCACGAAGGACAGTCGCCCATGGATCATTTCCGCGAGATCTCGCCGGATGGCAACAACCAGTCGTTCCGCGACTTCCTCGGCAAGTGGAACTTCGCCGGTGACCGCGCGTTTGAGTCGGTGGATGGTTTCTCCGGCGGCGAGCGCGCGCGACTGGCACTGGCGATGATCGCCTGGCAGCAGCCCAACGTGCTGCTGCTGGACGAACCGACCAACCATCTGGATCTGGAAATGCGCGAGGCGCTGGCCGAAGCGCTGTCCACGTTCGAGGGTGCGATCGTGATGGTCTCGCATGACCGCCATCTGATCGGTCTGGTCTGCGACACGTTCTGGCGTGTGGCGGATGGTGTGGTGGAACCGTTCGACGGTGATCTGGACGAATACGCGGCGTGGCTGCGTTCGCGCCCGGCCGCGCAGGGCACCAAGCAGAAGATGGCCGCGGCCGCGCCGGACCCGGTGCCGCCGACCCCGCCGATGCCGGCCCGCAAGGCCGGCAACCCGGTCAAGCTGGCGGCTGCTGAAGCCAAGGTCAACGAGCTGGAAGGCAAGCTGGCCGAACTGGATCGTCAGCTGGCGGAGCCGGCCAACTACGCCGACGCCACCCGCATGGCGGTGCTGGGCCGCGACCGCGAAGCCACCGCGCAGCAGTTGGAAAAGGCCGAAGCCGCGTGGATGGAGTTGATGGCCTGATCCGGCGCGGCTGCGCGCTGCCGGATCGTCCGTAGAGCCACGCCCTGCGTGGCTGCGCGATGCCAGACCCACCCGTAGAGCCACGCCCTGCGTGGCTGCGCGATGCCAGACCCACCCGTAGAGCCACGCCCTGCGTGGCTGCGAGGTGCCAGACCCACCCGTAGAGCCACGCCCTGCGTGGCTGCGAGGTGCCAGACCCAGTCGAAGCCACGCCCTGCGTGGCTCTACGACTCCAGCCATTCGCGGAATCTGCGCGCCGCCTCGCTCTCCGCCCGCGACCGCAACCGCGTCAACCAGTACCGCCCCAGCTCCACGGTCTGCCCGAACGGCTGCACCAACCGTCCTTCCGCCAGATCCTGCTCGAACATCCGCAATGGCAGCAGCGCGACCCCGGCACCGCCGGCTGCCGCCGCGGCCAGCGTCAGCGACGAATCAAACACCGGCCCGCGCGCCTCCACCGCCGTCGTACCGACGGCCTGCAACCAGCGCGGCCATTCGTCGGCGCGGTACGAACGCAGCAACGACACCTGCACCAGATCACATGGATCGCGCAGCTGCCGCGCAAGCGCCGGCGCACAAACCGGCGCGAACGGCGCATCCAGCACCGCCGTGCACGCCTGCCCCTGCCAGTCGCCGTCGCCGAAACGGATGGCCAGGTCCAACCCCTCGCCGGCCAGATCAATCCGGTTGTTGTGGGTCTGCAGGCGCAGTTCGATGTCCGGGTGGCGGTTGTTGAAATCAGCCAGCCGCGGCAGCAGCCAGCCGGTGGCGAACGTGCCGACCACGCCCACGCTGAGCACCTCGCGATAGCCCCCGCCGGCAACGCCACCGAGCCCGCTGCTGATGCGGTCGAATGCCTCGTTGAGTACCGGATAGAGCCGCGCCCCTTCGTCGGTCAGCGCCACCCCACGCGGCAGGCGGTGGAACAGCACCACGCCCAGCCGCTCTTCCAGCCCCCGGATCTGATGGCTGAGCGCGGCCTGGCTGACGCACAGTTCCAGCGCCGCCCGGGTGAAGTTCTGGTGGCGGGCAGCGGCTTCGAAGGCGCGCAAGGCATTGAGCGGGAGCTGAGGGCGGAGCATGGGGAGCCGTGAGCCGGGTTGATGGCAGATGGTAGCCGACCGGTAGCGCCGGCCGTTGGCCGGCCCACGGACCGCTTGGGCCGGCCAACGGCCGGCGCTACCAGGTATCAGCTCACGTTATGGCTCCTCTCGAATTTTCGCGCTGGTTGCCATGGGGCGGATTGGGGATAGTGCGTTGCCGGCCGCTGGCCGGCTACCCGACCCAGCCCAGGAGACCCAGCATGCTCGCCCGCCGCCAGTTCCTGCAGTTCACCGCCGCCGCCTTGGCCTCTACGGTTGCCAGCCAGGCCCTGGCCAAGGCACCGCCGATGGCCGCAGGTCCCAAAGCCCAGGCTGCCGACTTCGCCGCCCTGGAAAAAGCCAGCGGCGGTCGCCTCGGCGTCACCCTGCTCAATACCGCCACCGGCAAGCAGCTGGGCCATCGCCAGGGCGAGCGCTTCCCGATGTGCAGCACCTTCAAGTTCGTGCTGGCCGCCACCGTGCTGCACCACGCCGACCGCGGCGCGCTGTCACTGGATCGCCGCCTGCTGGTGCGCGCGCAGGACATGCTGTCGCACGCCCCGGTGACCAAGCGCCACGTGGGCAAGGACCTGACCGTGCGCGACCTGTGCCGCGCCACCATGGTGACCAGTGACAATCCGGCGGCGAATCTGCTGCTGGGTGTCGTGGGCGGACCGGCCGGCGTGACCGCGTTCCTGCGCGCCAATGGCGATGCGGTGACCCGCAACGACCGGCTGGAGCCGGAAATGAATGAGTTCGCGCCCGGCGACCCGCGCGACACCACCAGCCCGGCAGCGATGGCCGCCAGCCTGCAGCGCTTCGTGCTGGGGGATGTGTTGAAGCCCGCTTCACGGCTGCAACTGGCGGACTGGCTGATTGACAACGAAACCGGCGATGCGCGGCTGCGTGCCGGGCTGTCAAAGGCGTGGCGGGTCGGTGACAAGACCGGCAGCAACGGCGAGGACACCACCAATGACATTGCCATTCTGTGGCCGTTGGGGGGTGGTGCGCCGTGGGTGCTGACCGCCTACCTGCAGGGTGCCACGGTGGACGATGCCGGCCGCAACGATGTGCTGCGGCAGGCGGCCGTCATCGCCGAACGTTTGATCGGCGCGTAGAGCCACGCCTTGCGTGGCTGCGACCCCGTTTGACACCGCGAAGCCACGCCCTGCGTGGCTCTGCGGCTGTCAAACCGTCAGGTTGCGTCCGTCCCGCGCACCGCGTCCAGAAATTCCCGCCCCCAACGGTCCACGTCGTAGTATTCCACGCTGCCAAACAACTGGCGCATGCGCCCGCCAGCCTCCTCCTCCGGCATCGACAACGCCTGCAACAACCCGGCAGTCAGATCGGCCGGATCATGCGGATTGGTCAGCACCGCGCCTTTCAGCTCAGCGGCCGCACCTGCGAACTCACTCAGTACCAGCACGCCGTTGCTGCCCTCGATGCCGTGCGTGGCCACGAACTCCTTGGCGACCAGATTCAACCCATCGCGTAATGGGGTGATCCACATCACCTGCGCGGCCGCGTAGTGCGCCACCACTTCCTCGAAAGGCAGTGCCTGGGCAAAGAACCGCACCGGCGTCCAATCCAGCCGCGAGAAGCGCCCGTTGATGCGTCCGACCGCCTGCTCGATCTGGTTCTGCAGCGTGCGGTACACGGTCATTTCGCGCGCGGCCGGCACGCACACCATCAGCAGGGTCACCTTGCCTTGTCGATCAGGATGCTGTTCCAGCAGACGCTCGAACGCCTCAAGCTTGGCCAGCGTGCCCTTGGTGTAGTCCAGCCGTTCCACCGACAGCACCAGCTTGCGCGCGCCGATCTCACGGCGCAGCTTGAAGATGTCATTGCGTACCGAGGGTTTGGCCAGCACGTTGTGGATGCGGCGCAGGTCGGTGCCCACCGGGTGTGCGCCCAGCGCCACTTCGCGGTCACCCACGCGCAGGCGGGTGGTCATGGTGTCCAGACCCACCGCACAGCCGTAGGTGAGGAAGCGCGGTGCACAGCTTTCCCAGGCCAGACGTTCGGCTGGCATCGCCCCGCGTACCACATCGACGAAGTTCTCCACCTGGCGCGGAATGTGGAAGCCGATGTAATCGCAGCTCAGCAGGCTGCCGATGATCTCGCGTCGCCAGGGCACCACGTTGAATACGTCGGCCGAGGGGAAGTAGGTGTGATGGAAGAACGCGATCTTCAGGTCCGGGCGCAGCTCACGCAGCGTGGCCGGCACCATCCACAGGTTGTAATCGTGGATCCACACGGTGGCCCCGTGCGCGGCCTCGGCCGCGGTGGCCTCGGCAAAGCGCCGGTTCACCTTCAGGAATACCTGCCAGTCGTCCTCACGGAACCGCGCGCGTTCCCAGAACACGTGCAGCATCGGCCAGAACGCTTCCTTGGAAAAGCGCTTGTAGAAGATATCCACTTCCTGCCGGGTCAGTGGCACGCGCGCTGCGGTGAGCGTGGGGTAGCGCTCCGCATCGACGGTGACGTGGGTCTGGAACGGGCCGCGCTTGGGGTCGTCGATACCCCACGCTACCCAGGAACCCTTCTGGCCGCCCTCGAAGAAGCTCAGCAGCGAGGGAATGATGCCGTTGGGCGAGCGCGGCGGGCGCTGCACCAGGGTGTCACCTTCCATGACTTCGTCGAACGGCATGCGGTGGTAAACCATCACCAGATCCGAGCCTTCGGCGCGGGCGGTGGCCGGCGGCTTCAGAAACGCGTCGTCGGCGGCCAGCAATCCGAAATGTTCGATCGCCTCAAGAATGCCGCCGCAGCCCGGCGCAGTGGCGTGGTAGGTGTTGTCCAGCGCCGCAGTGGCTTCGGTCAGCGCCGGCTCGGATTCGCCCACGCAGACGCCGCGGAAGCCGGATGTGTACATCGAAAGATCGTTGAGCGTGTCACCGGCCACCAGAATGCGCTCGCGCGGCAGGTCCAGCAGGCGCGCCAGCGCGGCCAGGGTACGACCCTTGTCGGTATCCGGCGGCAGGATGTCCAGGTAACGATCAGCCGAATACAGCACATCGCAGCCCAGCGCCTGTGCGGCGGCCAGGATCTGGCTGCGCAGCGGGGCCAGCGTGGCCGGGTCGCAGAAGTAGGAACAGCGCCGCTCCTGCGGTACGTCCTGGCGCTGCAGTGCGGTGAACGGGCGCATCGCGGCGGCCACGACCTGCTCGCCGGGCCAATGTGCGTCGATCATCGACTGCAGCGGCTGCAGGGGTTGCAGGGTGCGGCCATCGACCACGGTTGCGCCAACGTCGCAGACTACGTAATCGGGGCGGGGAATGGCGGGATCGGAGAGCAGCGGCATCACCGCTTCCAGGCCGCGGCCGGTGATGAAGATCAGCGCGATATCGGGATGCTGGTCGACCAGCCGGTACAGGCGGTGACGCGCGGCGGCGTCGCCGGCGAGAAAGGTGCCATCCAGATCGGTGGCCAGTATCAGTTGCGGGGCCGAAGCGGCCGGGGTGTTGCGGGTGAGGGTAGGGGAGGCGGGTGTGGATACAGTCAATGCACTTCCTTATTGGAGTTGAAAGAAGAAGAGGTGTCAGGCGCGGGTTCGGCGTCGGTTTCCGGCATCAGTTCCAGCGCCGCCGGGGTGGTGCGCAGCATCGGGCGGAACAACACCGGGTGCGTGCGCAGGCGCGAGAAGCTGAGCAGGCGAGCGGTGGCGAACAACGCCAGCAGCATCAGCGCCACCGCGAAATACAGCGGCAATGCGGCAGGCCCGAACCGCTGCATGGCCACGCCGGCGATGGCCGGGCCCAGCGCCGCACCGACGCCATGCACCAGCAGCAGGCTGGAGCAGCCCGAGAGCAGGTCCTCGCGCGGCAGGTAGTCGAGCATGTGCGCCACCGCGAAGGGATACAGCGAGAAGGCCAGACCGCCATACACGAAGATCAATCCGAACAGCAGGTGGGTCTGCAGCTGGATCATCGGCAGTGACATCACCAGTGCCAGCCCGGCTGCGACCAGGCTCAACGCCACCAGTCCGGTGCGACGGTCATGGCCATCGCTGATCCGTCCCAGCGGCCACTGCAGCAGCGCGCCGCCGGCGATGGCGGTCAGCATGAAGCGGGCCACGCCGTCCTCGTTCAGTCCGACCTGGCCGGCATACACCGGCAGCAGGCCCCAGAACGCCCCCATGGCCAGCCCTGAGAGTGCGGCGGCAACGCTGGCCACCGGGGCCATGGCATACAGGCGGCTCAGTTTCAGACGGGGTACCGAGGGCACTTCGGGCTGGCGCAGCCGGGTGGCGGTGACCGGCAGCACGGCCGCGCAGACCAGCATCGCGATCAGCATGAACATCGGCGTCGCTGCGGCATTGCCGAGCATCAGCAGGATCTGGCCCAGTGCCAGCGCCGACAGGTTCACCACCATGTACAGTGAGAACGCACGGCCGCGTTGTTGCGGGTCGGGCTCGGCGTTGAGCCAGCTTTCGATCACCGTGTACAGGCCGACCAGGGCGATGCCGGTGATGACGCGCAGCACACCCCATGCCCACGCATTCACCCACAGCGGGTGCAGCAGCACCGCAATGGCGGCGAGGGCGGCGAAGAAGGCGAACGCGCGGATATGGCCAATGCGGCCGATGAGCGAGGGAGCGAAAAAGGTGCCCATGAAGAATCCGGCGAAATAGCCGGACATCACGAGCCCCAGCGTGCCAGCACCAAAGCCAGCCTGCGCTCCGCTCACCGCCAGCAGGGTGCCCAGAAGCCCGCTGCCCGTAAGGAGCAACGCTACGCCTGTGAGCAGGGCGGTCAGCCGCAACACGCGTGCGACCTTCGTGGGGAAGGCGAACCGGTCACGACAAGAACCATAACACAGCAGGGATGAAGCTCTGGTTGCAGCGCGCTGACATCGGTGACGTTGCATTTGCGCTGTACAGCGCTGCGGGCTAGGGTGTTGGCATGAATGTCATCAAACTTCTTCCGTTGACGAGCGCGCTGCTGCTGGCGGCGTGCAATGGCCAGCGTGACAGCGTCGCGCACGATGTATCGCAGGCACCGGCCGACGCGTTCATGGCGGCCGTGGCGGCGCATTGCGGTGAGGCCTTTGAAGGCCGCGTTGCGGTGAATGAGCCGAAGACGGACGCGCCCGATCCATTCGACGGAAAGCGTCTGGTCATGCATGTGCGCGGTTGTGAAAATTCGGCGCACGAGCTGCGCATTCCGTTCCATGTGGGGGACGACCACTCACGCACGTGGGTGCTGATCCGCACCGACAACGGGCTGCGCCTGAAGCACGATCACCGGCATGCAGACGGCAGCCCGGACGCGGTGACGATGTACGGCGGCGACAGCAAGCCGCCGGGTACGGCGCAGCGCCAGGCGTTCCCGGTGGATGCCGATTCGGTGGCGATGTTCCGCAAGGCCAACATGGCCGTTTCCACCACCAATACCTGGGCGATGGAGATCGAGCCGGACCAGCGGTTCGTTTACGAGTTGACCCGTCCGGACGGCCGCCGTTTCCAGGTGGTGTTCGACCTCAGCAAGCCGGTGGCATTGCCACCGGCCCCCTGGGGCGGTTGAGGCGTGCCGACCAACGGGCGGCACCTACCGGTCATCTGACCCCGAAGCGCGCCCGGCAGCCGTTGCTGACCCAGATGCTGCTGCCGCGATAGCCCCAGCTGCGGCCCTGCACGCAGGGGCTGCCGGACAACTGCTCGATCAGCACCGGGCGGCCCTGGCGGCCGTCCCAGGCGCAGGTCTGGGTGCGGTTGCCGGTGCTGCTGCAGGTGACGCTGTAGTTGCTGCCGCCACTGCCGCCCCAGCCACCGCGGCCCTGGACGAATTCCGCACGGCAGCCGCCGCTGACCCAGACCGAGCCATTGCGCGAGCCCCAGTTGCGGCCCTCGATGCAGCGGGTGTTGGACAGCTGGCGTGACAGCCGCGCGCTGGACCAGCCGGTGGGGCAGCTGCGCTGGCGGTTGTCGTTGCTTTCACAGCGGACCACGCTGGTGTGGCCGGGATTGGTGCCGGGCCAGCCGCCACCGCCGCCGTTCCAGCCGCCGTTGCCGCGCAGCGAGGTGGCGATGTCCTGTTTGATGCGTGAAAAGCCCCAGTTGGAGCGGTTCACCTGGTCCAGATAGAAGCGCATCTGGTCGTCCGGAATGCGGCGGCCGCCGGATTGTTCGGCGTATTCCTGGGAGATCACCCGCTGCTGGTCGTTGACGGACAGGGTTCGCAGGTTCTCCGGCGCATAGGCGCGGGTATTGACCTGGGCCTGCAGGGCTGGAGCGGCGCAGGCCAGCAGGACGGTGAGACAGACCACGAGACAACGTTTCATGACGCTTTCCCCTTGCGGTCAGTGGTGCGCGGACTATGGTCCGGCCCCTATTAAGGGGGCGTGTAAGCCGGTTCACTGTTCAGGATTTGCCCCGGCCGGGGCGCTGGCCGCAGAATAACGGGCTGACCGGTGCCAACAGGCCCGGCAATCTCCTGCGGAGCTTTTACCCCCATGCGTACCCACTTCTGCGGCCTGGTCGACGAGACCCTGATTGGCCAGACTGTCACCCTCGCCGGCTGGACCGACGTTGCCCGCAATCTGGGCGGCGTGTGCTTCATCGATCTGCGCGATCATGAAGGCATCGTGCAGGTGACCGTGGAGCCGGAGAACGCGGACGTATTCAAGGTCGCGGCCAGCCTGGGCTACGAAGACGTGCTGCAGGTGGAAGGCGTGGTGCGCAAGCGTCATGCCGTAAACGACAAGATCCGCAGCGGCCAGGTGGAGATCGTCGCCACCCGTATCACCGTGCTGAACAAGGCCGAGCCGCTGCCGTTCCACGCGCATGAAAACCCGGGCGAGGAAACCCGCCTGAAGTACCGCTACCTGGACCTGCGCCGCCCGGAAATGCAGCGCATGCAGCGCACTCGCATCAAGCTGGTGCAGGCGCTGCGCCGCCATCTGGACGAGAAGGGTTTCCAGGACATTGAAACCCCGATCCTGACCAAGGCCACCCCGGAAGGCGCGCGCGACTTCCTGGTGCCGGCACGCATGCACCCGGGTGAGTTCTACGCGCTGCCGCAGAGCCCGCAGCTGTTCAAGCAGATCCTGATGGTGGCCGGCTTCGACCGCTACTACCAGATCGCGCGCTGCTTCCGCGACGAGGCCCTGCGTGCCGACCGCCAGCTGGAATTCACCCAGCTGGACATGGAATTCGCCTTCGTGCGCGAGCGCGACGTGCAGGACTTCGTGGAAAACATGATCCGCGCCATCTTCAAGGAAGTGGTGGACGTGGAGCTGGCCGCCAGCTTCCCGCGCATGACCTGGGCCGAGGCCATGCGCCGTTACGGCTCGGACAAGCCGGACCTGCGCATCGCGCTGGAGCTGGTGGACGTGGCGGAGCTGGTCAAGGGCAGCGAGTTCCCGGTGTTCACCGCCGCGGCTGCCGATCCGGACGGCCGCGTGGCCGCGCTGCGCATCCCTGGCGGGGCCAGCCTGTCGCGCAAGCAGATTGATGAGTACGCCGCCCACGCCGCCAAGTATGGTGCCAAGGGCCTTGCCTACATCAAGATCGCCGAAAATGGCGAAGTCAGCTCGCCGATCGCCAAGTTCTTCGCTGAAGACGCCTTCGCTGCGCTGGTCGCCCACGTCGGTGCCGGCAATGGCGACATCGTGTTCTTCGGTGCCGGCGGCTACAACAAGGTGTCCGACTTCATGGGCGCGCTGCGCCTCAAGGCCGGCAAGGACTTCAACCTGGTTGCGGCCGGCTGGGCTCCGCTGTGGGTCACCGACTTCCCGATGTTCGAGTTCGACGACGAAGCCCAGCGCTACGTCGCCCTGCATCACCCCTTCACCGCGCCGGCGGTGGATGACATCGACGACCTGCGCGCCAATGCCAAAACTGCCGTCTCGCGCGGCTACGACATGGTGCTCAACGGCAACGAGATCGGCGGCGGTTCGATCCGTATCCACCGTCCGGACATGCAGAGTGCCGTGTTCGAATTGCTGGGCATCGGTGCGGAAGAAGCCGAAGCCAAGTTCGGCTTCCTGCTGGACGCGCTGCGCTACGGCGCACCGCCGCACGGTGGCATCGCCTTCGGCATCGACCGTATTGCCGCGCTGATGGCCGGTACCGAATCCATCCGCGACGTCATCCCGTTCCCGAAGACCACCAGCGCGCAGTGCCTGATGACCGGTGCCCCGTCGCCGATCCCGGACGAGCAGCTGGCCGAAGTGCACATCCAGGTCCGCCCGCGCAAGGCCTGATTGCCCACTGGCGTGATCCGCGAACACCATTCCCACGGCGGCCTGCACGGCAACCCGGGAACACCATTTCGTAGAGCCGGGCTTGCCCGGCTGAACCATCCAACACCCTCAGGAGACTCAGCAATGACCGAAGCATCCTTCAATCTGGAATGGGAAAAGCTGGGCAACGTCGGTTCCGACGCCAACCTGGTCACCGAACGCGCCCGCGTCTTCGGCGGCTGGCTGGTCCGCGTGGGCACCAACCCGGCGGCGATGGCGCTCACCTTCGTGGTCGACGGCGAAGGCCGCTGGGACGGTGAGGACTTCGGCGTCGAAGACTACGAAGACGAAGAAGAAGACGAGCTGGACGAGGACGAAGAGGAAGACGAGGAAGAGTACGAGGACGAAGACGAAGAGGACGGCGAAGAAGAAGACGCCGCCACCGACGGAGCCAGGGCCTGAGGCCTGGTCTGAGCGTCCCCGTGTACACCATCCGCCGCGCCGGCCCGGAAGACGCACCGACCCTGTCGGTGCTGGCCGCGCGCACCTTCGTGGAAACCTTTGGCCACCTCTATCCGCCGCAGGATCTGCAGGATTTTCTGGCCGAAGCCTACGCGGAAGACCGCCAGCGGGTGATCCTCTCGCATCCGGACTACGCGGTCTGGTTGCTGGAAAAGGACGGTGTGGCCGTGGGCCACGCCGCCGCCGGCCCGTGCGGCCTGCCGCATGATGATGTGAAGCCCGGCGACGGCGAGCTCAAGCGGCTGTACCTGATCAAGGACGAGCAGAGCTGCGGCTGGGGCAGCCGCCTGCTGGAAACCGCGCTGGCCTGGCTGGAGCGCGACGGTCCGCGCACCCTGTGGCTGGGGGTGTGGTCGGAGAACTTCGGCGCCCAGCGCTTCTACGCCCGCTACGGATTCAGCAAGGTCGGCACCTACGAATTTCCGGTCGGGCAGCAGCGCGACCTGGAGTTCATCCTGCGGCGCGTACCCTGATTCCATGACTCCCTCTGTGTTGCTGCTGCACGGCATCTGGAATGCCCGCGCCTGGGTGGGCCCGTTGGCCTGGCGGCTGCGTGCGCGCGGCTTCCGCGTGGACACCTTTGGCTATTCCAGCGTGTTCGGCGGGCCGGAGGTGGCAGTGCCGCAGCTGCTCAAACGCCTGCAGGGCAGTGAGCCGGTATCGCTGGTGGGGCACAGCCTGGGCGGCCTGGTCGCCCTGGAAGCCCTGCGCCAGCAGCCCGACCTGCCGGTCTCGCGCGTGGTCTGCCTGGGCTCGCCGCTGCGCGGATCAGGTACCGCCCGCTCGCTGGCCGATCACGGCTGGGCGATGGCGCTGGGGCGTAGCGGCGAACTCCTGCTGGACGGCCTGCCTGCCTGGGAGGGCCAGGCGCAGGTGGGGTTGATCGCCGGCTCGGTGCCACATGGTCTGGGCAGCCTGCTGGGCGCGATTGGCGAGGCATCGGACGGTACCGTGGCGCTGGATGAAACCCGCCTGCCGGGTCTGGCCGACCACTGCGTGGTGGCCGCCAGCCACAGCGGGCTGGTGTTTTCCCCGGAGGCCGCCCGGCAGACCGCCGCCTTCCTGCGCGATGGCCGGTTCCGCCACGATCCGGCTGCCCACGCGGCCTGAACAAGGCCGGCTAACACGTTCGCAGCGCCCGATCGGGTAGAATCCGCGCCCTGTTCCTGACTTCATGCACGGAAACACCCATGGGTAGAGGCCCCTCCATCGAAGCCCGCAAAAATGCGTCTGACGCAAAGCGCGGCAAGATTTTCACCAAGATCATCCGCGAGATCGGCGTCGCCGCGCGCGGCGGTGGAGGCGACCCCAACAACAACCCGCGCCTGCGCGTGGCCATGGACAAGGGCCTGGCCGCGAACATGTCCAAGGACGTGATCGAACGCGCCATCAAGAAGGCCACCGGCGAGCTGGAAGGCGTGGTGTACGAGGAAGTGCGCTACGAAGGCTACGCCCCCGGCGGCGTGGCGGTGATCGTGGACTGCCTGACCGACAACCGCGTGCGCACCGTCGCCGATGTCCGCCATGCGTTCAGCAAGTGCGGCGGCAACATGGGCACCGACGGCTCGGTGGCTTTCATGTTCAAGCGGTTGGGGGTGCTCAGCTTCGCCCCCGGTGCGAACGAAGAAGCCATCACCGAAGCGGCCATCGAGGCCGGTGCCGATGACATCGTGGTGTATCCCGATGACGGCTCGATCGACGTGGTCACCGCGCCGGATCAGTTCCAGTCAGTGAAGGACGCCATGGAGGCGGCCGGTCTGGCCGCCGACCATGCCGAAGTGACTTTCCGCGCGGACAACGACATCAAGGTCGAGGGCGATACCGCCCTGCAGGTCAAGAAGATGCTGGACATGCTGGAAGACCTGGACGACGTCCAGGACGTGTACTCCAACGCCGATCTCGGCGCGGACGCCTACGCCTGACGGCGTAGTTCCCCATGGTCCGGATCCTCGGCATCGACCCCGGTTCGCAGCGGACCGGGGTGGGCATCATTGATGTCGACCCCACCGGCAAGGTGGTGCATGTGCATCACCTGCCGCTGGTGCTGCTGGGGGCCGACGACTTTCCCCAGCGCATGAAACTGCTGGTGCAGGGCTTGTCGGCACTGGTCGACGAGTACCGCCCGCACGAAGTGGCCATCGAAAAGGTCTTCATGGCCCGCAACCCCGATTCTGCCCTCAAACTCGGCCAGGCCCGTGGCGCGGCGATTTCCGCCGTGGTCATGCGTGACCTGCCGGTGCACGAATACGCCGCCAGCGAGATCAAGCTGGCCGTGGTCGGGCGGGGCGGGGCGGAAAAGCAACAGGTCCAACACATGGTTGGGCTTATGCTCAACCTGAAAACCAAGCTGCAGGCCGACGCGGCCGACGCGTTGGCGGTGGCCATCACCCATGCTCACGTAAGGGCGACGGCGCAGCGCCTGGGGGTCAATGCCCGCCAGGCCTGGAGCCGGAAATGAGGACAACTGCATGATTGGTCGTCTGCGCGGGATCCTGGCCTACAAGGCTCCGCCTTGGCTGCTGCTGGACGTCAACGGCGTCGGCTATGAGCTGGAAGCGCCGATGAGCACCTTCTACGACCTGCCCGACCTCGGCCGGGAAGTGGTGCTGTTCACCCATTACGCGCAGAAGGAAGACAGCGTTTCGCTGTATGGCTTCCTGCGCGAGAGCGAACGCCGGCTGTTCCGCGACGTGCAGAAGGTCAGCGGCATCGGGGCCAAGATCGCGCTGGCGGTGCTGTCGGCGGTGAGCGTGGATGAGTTCGCGCGCATGGTGCAGGCGGGCGATGTCACCGCATTGACCCGCATCCCCGGCATCGGCAAGAAGACCGCCGAGCGCATGGTGCTGGAGCTGCGCGACCGCGCGGCCAATTTCGGCGCGGGCGGAGCACCGGTGTCTGGTGCGATCGGGCCCGACCCGGTGTCCGAAGCCACCGTGGCGCTGCAGCAGCTGGGGTACAAACCCACCGAAGCCGCACGCATGGCGCGCGATGCCAAGGCCGACGGCGACGATGTCGCCACCGTGATCCGCAAGGCCCTGCAGGCCGCGCTGCGCTGAGGCGCGGCTCTCCCTTTCCAGAAAAGACGCCAGACCGGAGTCCCATGTCCAGCACTTCCCACCAGCACGACAGCGCGCACGCGGGCCACGGGCATGCCCCGCCGGGCAGCGGCATGGCGCTGATGATCGGTGCCATCGGCGTGGTGTTCGGCGACATCGGCACCAGCCCGCTGTACACCCTGAAGGAAGCCTTCTCCGAGCACTACGGGCTGGTGGGCAACCATGACACCGTGCTCGGCGTGCTGTCGCTGGCGTTCTGGGCGCTGATGCTGGTGGTGACGCTGAAGTACGTGACCATCATCATGCGCGCCGACAACGACGGCGAAGGCGGAATCATGGCCTTGATGGCCCTGACCCAGCGCACCATGCGCAACGGCTCGCGTTCGGCGTATGTGGTCGGGATCCTCGGCATCTTCGGGGCCTCGCTGTTCTTCGGCGATGGCGTCATCACCCCCGCCATTTCGGTGCTGGGTGCGGTGGAAGGCCTGGAGGTGGCCGCGCCGGGCCTGCATGCGTTCATCGTGCCGATCACCGTCGTGGTGCTGCTGATGGTGTTTGCCGCGCAGCGCTTCGGCACCGAGAAAATCGGCAAGGCGTTCGGGCCGATCACCTCGGTGTGGTTCATCTCGCTGGCGGCGATCGGCCTGTACAACATCGTCGACGCGCCGGAAGTGCTCAAGGCCTTCAACCCGTACTGGGCGGTGCGCTTCTTCATGGACCACAGCTGGCACGGCATCTTCATCCTCGGCGCGGTGGTGCTGGCGGTGACCGGTGGCGAGGCGCTGTACGCCGACATGGGCCACTTCGGGGCCAAACCCATCCGCCACGCCTGGTACTTCTTCGTGCTGCCGTGCCTGGTGCTGAACTACCTGGGGCAGGGCGCGCTGGTGCTGAACCACCCCGAGGCGGTGAAGAACCCGTTCTTCGAGGCGGTGCCGGACTGGGCGCTGTATCCGATGATCATCCTGGCCACCATGGCGGCGGTCATTGCCTCGCAGTCGGTGATCACCGGTGCGTTCTCGGTCTCGCGCCAGGCCATGCAGCTGGGCTACATCCCGCGCATGCGCATCACCCACACCTCGCACGACACCATCGGCCAGATCTACATTCCCGGCATCAACTGGGGCATTGCGGTGATGGTGATCGGGCTGGTGCTGGCCTTCCGCAGCTCGTCCAACCTGGCCGTGGCCTACGGCATCTCGGTGTCGGCCACCATGCTGATCGACACCCTGCTGCTGGCGCTGGTGGCGCGCGCGCTGTGGCCGCGCACGCGCTACTGGATCATTCCGCTGTGCGTGGTGTTCTTCATCATCGACCTGGGCTTTGTCATCGCCAACGGGGCCAAGCTGCTGCAGGGCGCGTGGTTCCCGGTGGTGCTGGGGATCGTGCTGTTCACCATGATGCGCACCTGGCGGCGCGGCCGCGAGCTGCTGCGCGACGAGATCCGCAAGGACGGTATTCGTCTGGACACCTTCCTGCCCGGGCTGATGCTGGCCCCGCCGGTGCGGGTGCCGGGCACGGCGGTGTTCCTCACCGCCGACCCGAGCGTGGCCCCGCATGCGCTGATGCATAACCTCAAGCACAACAAGGTTCTGCACGAGCGCAACGTGTTCCTGCACGTGGAGACCCTGCCGATTCCGTATGCCATGGAAGGGCAGCGGCTGAAGATCGAGTCGGTGGGCGACGAGTTCTACCGGGTGTTCGTCCGCTTCGGCTTCATGGAAACCCCGGACGTGCCGCTGGCGCTGATGCGCTCGTGCGACCACGGCGGCATCTACTTCGACCCGATGGACACCACCTTCTTCGCCAGCCGCGAGACCATCGTGGCCACCGCCAACCGCGGCATGCCGATCTGGCGCGACAAGCTGTTCGCGCTGATGCACCGCAATGCCGCCCCGGCCACCGGGTTCTTCCGGATTCCGGGGAACCGGCTGGTGGAGCTTGGCGCCCAGGTCGAGATCTGACGCATCCGGTGGGCCGGCCAACGGCCGGCGCTACCGGAATCCGGCAGCATCGGTAGCGCCGGCCGTTGGCCGGCCCTCGCAAAACCCCGAATCGTCCCTGATTGCCGCATAATCGCGGGATGACTGACGACCGCATCATCGGTGCCGGCGCGACCCGCGAGGACGACAGCACCGACGCCAGCATCCGCCCCAAGCGCATGGCCGATTACCTCGGCCAGGCCCCCGTGCGCGAGCAGCTGTCGATTTACATTGAAGCGGCCAAAGCACGCAGCGAAGCGCTCGACCACGTGCTGATCTTCGGCCCGCCCGGGCTGGGCAAGACCACCCTGAGCCACGTCATCGCCAACGAGCTGGGGGTGGCCCTGCGCGTGACCTCCGGCCCGGTGATCGAGAAGGCCGGTGACCTGGCCGCGCTGCTGACCAACCTGCAGCCGCACGATGTGCTGTTCGTGGACGAAATCCACCGCCTGTCGCCGGTGGTCGAGGAAGTGCTGTACCCGGCCATGGAAGACTTCCAGATCGACATCATGATCGGAGAGGGCCCTGCCGCCCGTTCGATCAAGATCGACCTGCCGCCGTTCACCCTGATCGGGGCCACCACCCGCGCCGGCCTGCTGACCGCGCCGCTGCGCGACCGCTTCGGCATCGTGCATCGGCTGGAGTTCTATACGCCGGAGGAGCTGACCCGGATCGTGCGCCGCTCGGCCACCATTCTGGGCATCGACTGCACCCCGGAAGGGGCCGCGGAGATCGCGCGGCGCTCGCGTGGCACCCCGCGCATCGCCAACCGGCTGCTGCGACGCGTACGCGACTACGCCCAGGTCAAGGCCGGTGGGCATATCGACCAAGCCGTTGCGCAGGCCGCCATGCAGATGCTCAAGGTTGACCCGGAAGGTTTCGACGACCTCGACCGGCGCATGCTCACAACCCTGATCGATTACTTCGATGGCGGCCCGGTGGGCGTGGAATCCATGGCCGCGGCGCTGTCGGAAGAGCGGGGCACACTGGAAGACGTGGTTGAACCCTATCTGATCCAGCAGGGCTTCCTGGTGCGTACCGCGCGCGGCCGCATGGCCACCCACAAGGCCTACCGGCACATGGGCCTGAAGCCGAAGAATCCCCCAGCCGACCTCTTTGCCGAGGTGCCCGATGGTGGTTGATCCCCGGTTCAGTTGGCCGACACGCATTTATTGGGAAGATACCGACGCAGGTGGCGTGGTCTACCACGCCCGCTACGTGGCTTTCATGGAGCGGGCACGGACCGAATGGATGCGCGCACTGGGCTTCGGCCAGGAGCGCACCCGGATCGAGCACGGGCTGGTGTTTGCCGTGCGTTCGATGAGCATGGATTTCCTTAAGCCGGCGCGGCTGGACGATGCGCTGGAAGTGAGTGCCCGGCTGGTGCAGTGCAAGCGCGCCAGCATGGTGTTCAGCCAGGCGGTGTGTCGCGGCGATGAAACGCTGCTGACCGCGCAGGTGAAAATCGCGGCATTGGACGCCTCCACATTCAAACCACGCGGCATGGACGATGTTCTGCATGCCGCGTTGAAACCCTACGAATTTCCAGAATCCGCATACTGAGGAACACCGGATGATCGCAATGCTCCTGGCCCTGCAGGCCACCGTGGTCGAGGCACTGCCGCAGGAAGTCACCAGCGCTGCGTCGCAGGCTGTTGCGCAGAACGCGCACGGCGGCATCAACTATTTCGAGCTGATGACCAAGGCCAGCTACCCGGTGATCTTCATCGTGCTGCTGCTGCTGGCCGGCTCGTTCATCAGCTGGATCATCATCTTCCGCAAGGCGCGTGTGTTCAGTGCGGCCAACCGCCAGGCGGACGAATTCGAAGGTCGTTTCTGGTCCGGTGCCGATCTGGGCAAGCTGTACACCGCCGCCACCGACCGCAACCGCAAGGTCGGCGGGCTGGAAGCCATTTTCGAGTCCGGCTTCCGTGAATTCACCCGTCTGCGCGAAGGCCGCCGGCTGGATGCCCGCGCACAGCTGGAAGGGGCGCAGCGCGCCATGCGCACCACCTACACCCGTGAAGTGGACCAGCTGGAGCGCAACCTGGAACTGCTGGCCAACATCGGTTCGACCGCGCCGTACGTCGGCCTGGTGGGTACCGTGTTCGGCATCATGGTGACCATGCACGACATGATCAACAGCGGCGAGCAGGCCGGTATCGCCTCGGTCGCCCCGGGCATCTCCGAAGCGCTGTTCGCCACCGCCATCGGCCTGTTCGTGGCGATTCCGGCGGTGTGGGCCTACAACCGCTTCACCACCCGGGTCGAGCGCCTGTCGGTGCGGTTTGAAACCTTCGCCGATGAGTTCAGCTCGATCCTGCAGCGCCAGACCTCGAACGACGCCTGAGCGCGGCAGACAGGAGCTCCGATATGACCGCTGCCATCGGCCGCCGCAAGCGCCGCAAGCTCAAATCTGAAATCAACGTCGTGCCCTACATCGACGTCATGCTGGTGCTGCTGATCATCTTCATGGTCACCGCGCCGCTGCTGACCCTGAGCTTTGAAGTCGACCTGCCCAGTTCGCAGGCCAAGGCGCTGGAAAGCAAACAGGACCCGGTAGTCGTCTCGGTGCGCCTGGATGGCCAGCTCAGCCTCAAGCTGCCGGACGCCAAGCAACCCGAGCCGATCGACGCCACCCAGCTGCAGGCGCAACTGGGCGCACTGGCATCGCAGGACAAGAACCTGCGCGTGATCGTGGCCGCCGACAAGGCGGTGGCCTATGAGAAGGTCGTGGACGCGATGAACGTGATCAAGCGCGCCGGCGTGGAGAAGGTGGGTCTGGCGACCGATGCAAACTAACGTTCTGCCGCCGCAGCGTTCTCCGGAAGACGAATGGGCGTTGCCGGTCGTCCTGGCCATCGCCGTGCACGTGCTGCTGGCGCTGGTGCTGATTGCCGGCTGGATGTTCTCGCCAGATCGCAACACCGAGGCCGCTGTCGGCGATCCCGCGCTGGAAGCCAGCATGACCCTGACCGCGTCGGAAGCCGCCGCGGCCCGTCAGGCGTTGCGCGCATCGGAGAAACTGCCCGACCTGCCCGAGCCGGTGGAGCAGCCCACCCCGGTGGAAGAAGACACCGTGCCGCCGCCGCAGCCGCTGCCGGAACCGCGTCCGCAGGATGCGCTGAGCCCGCAGCAGCAACAGGCGCAGGAACGCATCGCGCAGCCGGACAAGGTCGACCAGGCCGCGGTCAACGCGATGGCGATTTCGGCGGAAAAGGAAAAGCAGGAGCAGGAAGCCAAGCGCCGCCAGGAACAGATCGACCTGACCGAGCGCGAGCGCCAGAAGGAAGCCGAGCAGAAGGCCCGCCTGGCCAAGCAGCAGGAAGCCGAGCAGAAGAAGCTGGCCGAGCAGGCGCAGCAGGCCAACGAAGCCAAGGCGGAAGCCGAGCGGCAGAAGAAGATTGCCGAAATCCGCAGCCGCCGCGAGGCGGCCGAGAAGGAAGCCAAGCTGGCCGAGCAGAAGCTGCGGCAGGTGACGGCTGCGCGTGCGGCGTCGGGGGCCTCCACCAGCGGATCCGCCGGTGCTGCGCAGCCCTCCGCGGGTGGCGGCGGTACCAGTGACGACCTGTCGGCCAAGTATGCCGCCGCGATCCAGCAGAAGGTGCTGGCACAGTGGCAGCGGCCGGATTCGGTACCGCTGGGGCAGAAGTGCCAGATTGCGATCACCCAGATTCCGGGCGGTACTGTGATCCAGGCCAAGGTCAGCGCCAGCTGTCCGTTCGATGAGGCCGGCAAGCGTTCGATCGAGGCGGCCGTACTCAATGCCCAGCCGCTGCCGTACCGTGGGTTCGAGTCAGTGTTTACCCGCACCGTCAATTTCACCTTTACCGCCCAGGATCGTTGATATCCGATGAGGACGATTGGCAAATGGATGCTGGCGGGCCTGATCGCCGGATTCACTCCACCTTCCCTGGCCTCTACGGACCTGGAAGCGGAGTATGTGGCGGCGATCCATTCGCGCGTGCTGGCGAACTGGATAGCCCCGGCGACGCTGAAACCCGGGTCCCGCTGCGAGGTTGATGTCGCGCAACTTCCGGGAGGGGCGATTGCCAGCGCCGTTGCCAGAGCGGCGTGCGAATTCGACGAGGCGGGGAAGGCTTCCATCGAAGCCGCCGTGTTACGCGCACAGCCTCTGCCATACCGGGGCTTCGAAGCGGTGTTCAATCGCCGGATGACCTTGATCTTCCAGGCACCGGCGCGCTGATCACAGTGCTGCGGACGCGCATTTCCGTTAACAACACGTGATCAAATCGCCGCTGACCACTCGGATTTCACACCCGGTTGGTTCATGATTGCGAAACTGTTCACCGCACTGCTGTTATCCCTCGTAATTGGTTTTCTCTGACTGAGCGCTCAATGAAGAAGATGCCTCGCTGGTTTGCCGTGTTTGCGGCTCTACTGCTGCCCTTCGCCGCCGTCGCGCAACAGCGCGGTCTGGATATCGACATCATCGGCGGCAACGCCTCGGCCACGCCGATCACCGTGGTCCCGATGCCCTACCAGGGGTCGGCTGCCGCCCCGGAAACCGACGTCGCCGCCGTGGTCCGCGCCGACCTGGAGCGTTCCGGCCAGTTCCGCAACCTGCCGGTCGAGCAGATCCTGGAAAAGCCGACCCGTGGCGGCGAAATCAATTTCGCCACCTGGCGCGCGCTGAAGCAGAACTACATCGTGGTTGGCCGCGTGCTCGACGCCGGTGCCGGCGCGTACCGCGTGGAGTACGAGCTGTACGACGTGCCCAAGGGCGAGCGCCTGCTCGGCCTGGCCATGACCGCGCGCAGCACCGCGATGCGCGACGTGGCCCACCAGATGGCCGACGCCATCTATGAAAAGATCACCGGCGTGCGCGGGGCCTTCTGGACCCGAATCGCCTACGTGACTGCCAGCGGCAAGGGCGCGGCCATGCGCTATGCGCTGATGGTGGCTGACTCGGACGGCTACAACCCGCAGACCATCGTGCGTTCGGCCGAGCCGCTGCTGTCGCCGTCGTGGAGCCCGGATGGCAACCGTCTGGCCTATGTCAGCTTCGAGCGCGGCAATTCGGCCATCTACATCCAGAACATCACCACCGGTGCCCGTGAACTGGTAACCAGCTTCCGCGGCATCAACAGCGCCCCGTCGTTCTCGCCGGACGGCCGCCGCCTGGCGCTGTCGCTGTCGCGCAGCGGCAACCCGGAAATCTACGTCATGGACCTGGCCAGCAAGCAGCTGACCCAGCTCACCAACCACTTCGCCATCGACACCGAGCCGACCTGGAGCGCCGACGGCAGCAGCATCTATTTCACCTCCGACCGCGGCGGCCGCCCGCAGATCTACCAGGTGGCCTCCAGCGGCGGCAGCGCCTCGCGCGTGACCTTCCAGGGCAACTACAACGCCACCCCGGGCGTGTCCTATGACGGCAAGAAGATCGTCATGGCCCAGGGCAGCGGCAACACCTACAAGATCGCCATGATGGACAGCAGTCTGGGCTCCCCGCGCTGGAGCACCCTGTCCGTCGGGTCGCTCGACGAATCGCCGAGCTTCGCGCCCAACGCGAGCATGGTGTTGTACGCCGCCCGCGAGGGTGGACGTGGGGTTTTGTATGCAGTTTCGGCTGACGGGCGAGTACGCCAGCGGCTGGTACTGGCGGATGGCGATGTTCGTGAGCCTTCTTGGTCGCCATACCGTACAAAGCGCTAACAGAGTGTTAAGATTCGCCCGTATTCATCCCCTCATCCGGCTTTAGCCCTCAAAGGTATTCTATGAACAAGTCCACCCGCGTTCTGCTTGTCTCCCTGCTGTCTGTGGCCGTCCTGGCCGGTTGCTCCAAGAAGGTGAAGGAAGAGGCTCCGGCCCCGGTCGACACCGGCTCCACCACCCAGCCGACCGGCCCGTCGACCTCCGGCCTGTACGGCCCGGGCGATCTGGACACCGACGCCTGCCTGCGCCAGCGCGTGGTGTACTTCGACCTGGACAAGGAAGAAGTGAAGTCGGAATTCCAGGCCATCATGGCTTGCCACGCCAAGTACCTGCGTGACCGTCCGTCCTCGCGCATCACCCTGCAGGGTCACACCGACGAACGTGGTTCGCGCGCTTACAACCAGGCCCTGGGTGAGCGTCGTAGCGCCGCCGTGAACTCGGCTCTGCAGGCCAACGGTGGTTCGGCTGCGCAGCTGACCGACGTGTCCTACGGTGAAGAGCGTCCGGTCTGCACCGAGTCGAACGAGTCCTGCTGGTCGCAGAACCGTCGCGTCGAAATCGTCTACACCGCGCAGTAAGTCATGCGCATCGGCATCAAACTGATGCTGGTCGTTGCGGCAGCCCTCGTGGCTGCCGCACCGGCGCAGGCCCAGCGGCAGAGCCTGGCCGACCGCGTTGGCGCGCTCGAGCAGCAGATGTACAACAAC
>JBCNQC010000019.1:0-58687 GCA_039592995.1 Stenotrophomonas sp.
GCCTGTCGCTGTCGGTGGTCAACGTGTTCAACAAGATGCCGCCGAAGGATGCGACGTACACGTCGTACCCCTACTACGACGTCAGCTGGTTCGACACCGTGGGCCGCACGATCAACCTGCAGTACACCCACAAGTTCGGTGGCTCGCCCCTCTGACCATGTGAGCACCTGATCGCCTGGATCCCGTAGAGCCACGCCCTGCGTGGCTGCTGCCGGATTCATGCGAACAACCCTCGGTTCACTGCATCCGTGGTTTGGCGGCTCGGGACGGGCGTTCCGGGGGACGGCGTGAATCCGTCCATGGAGCCTCGGTCGCCGCATCCATGCGGCTCACGCCCCCTCCAGCCCATCCCGACCCGCCATCGACAGGTGGTCGGTGGCCATCGAAAATCAAAACCGATCCTCGACGCGCATGGCGTGTCGCCACTTCTCCACATGCCATGTGGAATGCTCCGGGAGAATGATGTGGATAACCCATCGAAAGCCCGTCGCCGCAGCGGCTTCAAACACCTGGTCAATTTTTGACCACACCCGAACGCCCCACGTTTTCCACATCCCACGTGGAAAGCGATGGGAGTTTGCTGTGGACAACTGCATGTAAGCCACGCCCCACAATGCTTTCAACACGTGGTGATTTTTTATCCAGCCGTGCTGCAGGTTTTCCACACCGCACGTGGAAAGCCGTGGGAGTTTGCTG
The DNA here is from genome assembly GCA_039592995.1 of Stenotrophomonas sp. GTDB lineage: Bacteria > Pseudomonadota > Gammaproteobacteria > Xanthomonadales > Xanthomonadaceae > Stenotrophomonas. The sequence continues at coordinate 697 of JBCNQC010000019.1, forward strand.
TGGACAACTGCGTTGAACGCTGCGCTGCAACCGTTTCAACACGCGATCATTTTTTCACCACATCCAAAACGCACAACGCCCCGCTCGAAGGCGGGGCGCTGTGGACATCCATCGCGGCTGCGATCAGACGTTGAAGCGGAAGTGCAGAATGTCGCCTTCCTGCACGCGGTATTCCTTGCCTTCCAGACGCAGGCGACCGGCTTCCTTGGCACCGGCTTCGCCCTTGTACTTGATGAAGTCGGCATACGCGATGGTTTCGGCGCGGATGAAGCCCTTCTCGAAATCGGTGTGGATCACGGCGGCAGCCTGCGGTGCGGTGGCACCCTTGCGCACGGTCCAGGCGCGGACTTCCTTGACGCCGGCGGTGAAGTAGGTCTGCAGGCCCAGCAGGCTGTAGGCGGCGTTGATGACGCGGTTCAAGCCCGGCTCGGTCAGGCCGAGATCAGTCAGGAAGGTGTCGCGGTCTTCGTCGTCCAGCTGCGAGAGCTCTTCTTCGATGGCCGCCGACACCGGCACCACCATCGCACCTTCGGCAGCGGCGTGCGCACGCACGGCTTCCAGGTGCGGGTTGTTGTCGAAGCCGTCTTCCAGCACGTTGGCGATGTACATCACCGGCTTGATGGTGAGCAGGAACAGGTCGCGGATCAGCGCCTTTTCCTCGTCGTCCAGCCCGACCGAACGTGCGGCCTTGCCGTCGGCCAGGGCGGCCTGCAGCTTGGCCAGCACCGGCTTGCGTGCGGTCGCTTCCTTGTCGCCGCCCTTGGCGGCGCGCTCGGCACGGTTCAGCGCCTTTTCGACGCTATCCAGGTCGGCCAGGGCCAGTTCGATGTCGATGGTTTCAATGTCGGCAATCGGGTCGACCTTGCCGGCCACGTGCACGATGTCGCCATGTTCGAAGCAGCGCACCACGTGGGTGATCGCGTCCACTTCACGGATGTGGGCGAGGAACTTGTTGCCCAGGCCTTCACCGCTGGCGGCACCGGCGACCAGGCCGGCGATGTCGACGAACTCGACCGCGGTCGGAATCACCTTCTGCGGGTTGATGATCGCCGCCAGCTCGTTCAGGCGCGGGTCCGGCACCGGCACGATGCCGACGTTCGGCTCGATCGTGCAGAACGGGAAGTTGGCCGCGGCGATGCCCGCCTTGGTCAGCGCATTGAACAGGGTCGACTTGCCGACATTGGGCAGGCCGACGATGCCGCATTTGATACCCATCTTTGACAACCTCTGGTGGGATGGGTACCGACCATGGGTCGGTACACCGTGATTATTTCGGGGTGTGCAGGCGCTTCATCGCCTCGTTGTAATCGCCCTGCACTGCCAGCGGCAGCACGTCGATCGCATCGTCGATGGCACGCGCCATCAGCACGTCGTCGTCCTTGGACGGGCGTCCCAGCACCCAGCCCACCACGCGGTCCTTGTGACCGGGATGGCCGATGCCCAGGCGCAGCCGATGGAACCTGCCATGGCCGAGCAGACGCATGGTATCGCGCAGGCCATTCTGGCCACCGTGGCCGCCGTCGAACTTCAGCCGCGCCACACCGGGGGCAAGGTCCAGTTCGTCATGCGCCAACAAGGTGTCTTCGGGCTCGATCTTCCAGAACCGCTGCGCGGCGGTGACCGATTTACCACTGAGGTTCATGAAAGTGGCGGGCTTGAGCAGCCACACCGGCTGGCCGGCAATCTCGACCTTGGCGGTCTCGCCGAACAGCTTGCTGTCCACGCTCCAGCGTGCACCGGCCTTTTCGGCCAGGGCTTCAACGAAATGAAACCCGGCATTGTGCCGGGTCCGGGCGTGTTCCGATCCGGGGTTGCCCAGACCGACGATCAGTCGCAATCCTGCCATCGTCCCTTCCAGCACGGTGCCCGCCCGAAGGCGGGCACCGCTTGGTATTACTCGGCAGCCGGAGCTTCTTCGTCGGCCGCGTCGACCTTGCCGGTCTTGGCGGTGACGATGGCGTCGTCGTGGTCCTTGCCCAGCGCCAGGGCCGGGATTTCCACGCCCTTCGGCAGCTTGATGTTGGACAGGTACACCACGTCACCGGCGTTCAGGGCAGCCAGGTCGACGTCGATCGACTCCGGCAGGTCCTTCGGCAGGCAGGACACGGTCACTTCCTTCAGTTCGTGGGTGACCACGACGTCGGCAGCCTTGCCAGCCGGCGAGGTGTCTTCGTTGATGAAGTGCAGCGGCACGGAAGCGGTCAGCTTCTCGTTTTCGTTCACGCGCTGGAAGTCCAGGTGCATGATCAGCTGCTTGAACGGGTGGCGCTGCATGTCACGCAGCAGCACCTTCTGGATCTGGCCGTCCAGGTTCAGGTCCAGGATGGACGAGTAGAACCACTCGTTCTGCTGGGCCAGCCAGATGGCGTTGTGGTCCAGGCTGATGGCGACCGGCTCGGCGTTGCCGCCGTAGACGATGGCCGGAATCACACCGGCGTGACGCAGGCGGCGGCTCGCACCCTTACGCTGCAGTTCACGCTTGGTGACCTTGATTTCATGGGTCTTCGACATTTTCTTGCTACCAGTTGGTGCCTTGCCGGAATGGCTTGGCGGTTGAAAGGCACTTCCGCGACCAGAAGCGCCCGGGGTTCCACCCACCGTTGCCGGCGGGCGGGAAAAACTTCACATCAATCCACGTACAGCGAGCTGACCGACTCACCGAAGGCGATGCGGCGCATCGTCTCGGCCAGCATCTCCGCCACGCTGAGCTGGCGGATCTTGCTGCACACCCGCGCTTCGTCACGCAGCGGGATGGTGTCGGTCACCACCAGCTCATCAAGCTGGGAGTTGTTCAGGTTGTCCACCGCCGGGCCCGAGAGCACGGCGTGGGTGCAGTAGGCCGCCACCTTGAGCGCGCCGCGCGCCTTCAGCGCTGCAGCAGCTGCACACAGGGTGCCGGCGGTGTCGACGATGTCATCGACCATCACGCAGGTCTTGCCTTCGACGTCACCGATGATGTTCATCACGGTGGAGACGTTGGCGCGCGGACGGCGCTTGTCGATGATCGCCAGGTCGGCATCGTCCAGGCGCTTGGCCACAGCGCGCGCACGCACCACACCACCCACGTCCGGGGACACCACGATCAGGTTTTCCGTGCCGTAGGCGCGCCAGATGTCGGCGAGCAGCAGCGGCGACGCGTACACGTTGTCAACCGGCATGTCGAAGAACCCCTGGATCTGGTCCGCATGCAGGTCAACGGTGAGCACCCGGTCAGCCCCCACCGCGCTGAACATCTTGGCGGCGACCTTGGCGGTGATCGGCACGCGCGAGGAGCGCATGCGGCGATCCTGGCGCGAGTAACCGAAGTACGGCACCACCGCGGTGACGCTGTTGACCGAGGCGCGCTTGAGCGCATCGATCAGCACCAGCAGTTCCATCAGGTTCTCGGCGCTGGGCGCACAGGTCGGCTGGATCACGAACACGTCCTGCTTGCGGACGTTTTCCTCGATTTCGACCTGCACTTCACCGTCGGAGAAGCGCGACACCAACGCCTTGCCCGGACGCACCCCCAGTTCCTTGCAGATGCTCTGCGCAAGGCGCTTGTTGGCGTTGCCGGAAAAAACCAGCAGGTTGGGGTGTTCTTGCATCATGACGGTCTCGGGCGGGAGCTATGGCGGAGAACTCGGCCGCCGGCACCCGAGAGTGTCTGCGGTGACAACACCGCGAAGCTCCAACCGGGACCGCGCAGCATGCGCAGGAACCCGCAGCGGATCTCCGCGAGTGGCAGGGGCGGGAGGATTCGAACCTCCGAATGCCAGGATCAAAACCTGGTGCCTTGGGCCTCTTGGCGACGCCCCTGCATCAAAATCAATAACGCTCGAGTACATCAAGCAGTGGCGAGCGCTCCACGCCCGCAGCCACCCATGCCCGCAGTTCCTTCGGCAACTGCGCCAGGCCCTGCTCTGCAGCAGCGCGCGTGGCGAACTCGACGAAGCAACCGCTTCCCGACCCGGTGAGTCGTGCCCGGCCAATCCTGCTCAACGTTGCAAGCACTGCCTCCACGGCAGGCTCGCGACGGCGCAGTACCGGCTCGAACGCATTCCCGAGCAAAGACCCGGAAGCGAAGTCCGCTATTTTCGCCACTGGGGCGTCCCGCGTCAAATCCGGGCAGGCAAAAAGTGCCACGGTCGGCACGTGCACACCGGGGTCGGCGATGACATACCAGGCCGGGTTCAGGTCGAGCGGGGTCAGCTGCTCCCCTACGCCCTCGGCCCAGGCATTACGGCCGCGCACGAACACCGGCACGTCGGCCCCGAGCTGCAGACCGAGCGCGGCCAGCGCCTCCTCATCCAGCCCGGCACCCCACAGGCGGTTCAGCGCCACCAGCACGGTGGCCGCGTCGGAAGATCCGCCGCCGAACCCGCCACCGGCCGGAATGGACTTCTCGACAACGATGTCCACACCTTGGGCGATATTAGCCGTCGTTTGAAGCAGGATAGCCGCACGCACGGCCAGATCATCGGCTTCAGCCACGCCGGCCACCGACAGCCCTTCCCGACGGATCTGACCGTCTTCACGCAGGTGCAGGCCGATCCGGTCGCCCCAGTCCAGCAGGCGGAACACGCTCTGCAGCAGGTGGTAGCCATCTGCCCGACGGCCAACGATGTGCAGGAACAGGTTCAGCTTGGCCGGGGCCGGCCACCAGGACCAGCCCGCTTCGTTCAGGTCCGGCCGGTTCATGGCTGGGCCAGCGCCCAGCTGTCGACCAGCACCCGCACCTTGGCGTCGCCGTTGACCGCTTCGATCCGGCGCGGCAGGACGGGCTGGCCGCCCTGCGCCGGATACCAGTCCAGATACTGGATGTCCCAGCCCATCTGCCGTACCCGGCGCGGACGGCCTTCGGCGTCGCGTTCGACCTGTTCGGCCGCAGCGGCATCATCGGCGACCAGGCCACGCACCCAATCCGGCAGCTGATTGACCGGAATGTCCCAGCCGGTCGCTTCCAGCAGCAGCTGCTGCGCATCCGCGCCTTCACGGGGACCGCCGTCCAAGCCTTCCAGACGCCCCCCCTCATGGTGGCTGTCGCCGGTCAGGGTCCAGCTCTGCCGGGTCACCGGTGCACTGAGCTGGATCACGTACTGCCGCGCCTGCTGCCGCCAGTCGATGCGACCGTTGCCGCCATTGCGGCCCTTGCTGACCGCGACCCGACCCTGGAAGCTCCAGTCCGGCTGCGCGCGCAGCGCGGCAACCCGGTCGTTTTCAGCCTGCTGGGCGGCAGCCGACACGGTCTCCACCACCGCTGAAGCGGCGGGGGCATTGCGCGGACCCATCGACACGCAGGCCGACAGCGATAACGCCAGTGCCGCGCCGGCCCCGGCTTTCAAATAATGCATCGTCATACGCCGTACTTCTCGATCACGCGCTGCAGCGCGCGGTTGTCAGGATCCAGCTTGCGTGCTTCGTCGAAGAAGTGCCGGGCTTCGTCCTTGCGCCCCAGCACCCACAGCACTTCGCCCACGTGGGCGGCGATTTCCGCATCCTTGGCCAGGGTCCAGGCCCGGCGCAGCTGCACCAGGGCCTCTTCATTGCGGCCCAGGCGATACAGCACCCAGCCGTAGCTGTCGATGATGGCCGCATTGTCCGGTTCGGCCACGCGCGCGCGATCAATCAGCTCCAGGGCTTCCTGGTAGCGGGTGGTGCGGTCGGCCAACGTGTAGCCCAGCGCATTGAGTGCGGCCACGTTTTCCGGCTCGGTAACCAGGATCTTGCGCAGGTCGGCTTCGGCGCGCGGCACGTCGTCGCGGCGCTCCCAGGCCAGCGCACGGGCGTAGAGGAGGCCATTCTCGTCCGGGTACGCCGCCAGGCCCCGCGCCAGCGCATCAAGTTCGCCGGGCAGATCGTTGCCGCGCTGGCGCAGTTCGGCTTCCAGCAGATAGGCGTCACGGCGCGCTTCATCATCAACGGTGGCGTCGGACTGGATGGCATGCACTTCCGCGAACGCCAGGTCGGTGCGCCCGACCAGATACTGCGCGTTGGCCGCGCGCAGGCGCGCTTCGGCCCGCTCTTCCCCACCGGGCACGCTGTGATACCAGTCCACCGCCTCGGCCGGACGCTTGAGATACTCGGCAATCTTGCCCAGCAACAGACGCTGGCCGGGATCCGGCTTGTTGGCCTGGCGCGACAGCTCGGCGTACAACGCCGACAGCGCCGCGTCGTCCTTTTCCTTGGCCAGCAGCGAGGCCCGCATGCCCCAGGTCTGCACGTCCTGTGGCCCCACCGCGAGCAGCCGCTCGGCGGCACGCGCATCACCCATCGCGTCATAGGCGATGGCCACCGCGTTGCGCAGTTCGGGATCCTGTCGCGCCTTGGGTTCCACTGCCTTCAACGCCGCCAGCGCCTCATCGCGGCGACCGGACTGGAACATCTGGCTGGCATTGAGCAGGGCGACACGCGGCTCGCCGGGAAAGCGCCGTACCACTTCATCGATCATGCGTCGCGCCAGCACCGGCTGGTCCATGCGCATGGCCAGCCGACCAAACTCCTGCCAGGCGTCGAGCTGGTTGGGAATGGCATTGGCCTCGACCAGTTCGCCCAGCACCTTGGCCGACACGGCCGGGTCACGGCCACCGCCCACCAGCGCCGCCAAGGCGAAGCGCCAGCCACGCGGATCGGGGGCGGCCAGCAAAGCGGTCAACTCGGTACGCGCGGCCTTGAGCTCGCCGGTGCGCAGGTCCAGTGCGGCGGCGGCGCTGCGCTGGGCCAGAGAGCGTGGCGCGCGCGCCTCCCACAGTTTCAGGGCCTTGGCGGCGCGGACGTCATCATTGGCCAGCATGGCGATGCGGGTCGCCCGCTCAGCCAGACCAGCATCGTCACGTCCGGCCTCGGCCGCCTCCAAGTACCAGCGGGCGGCCTCGGGCAGCTTGCCGGCCTGCAGGGCGAACTCGCCGGCCATGACCGGGGTCAGCGGGGCCGGTTCGGCCTGCCGGGCGGAATCCGGCGCTGCGTTCAGCCGGGCAGAGCCCGGCTCCACGTCGGCCGCGAAGGCCGCGCTGGCGAGCAGGGACAGCAGCAGAACGCTGGAGATGCGAATCAATGCGGGCATCGGGGGCTTATGGCCTTAAAATGACGACTTGAATGGCCAGCAGCTTATCGCAAGCAACTGAACAATGACCCTGTGGGTGCTCGGACTGAACCACCAGACCGCGCCAGTGGAACTGCGCGAACGCGCTTCCTTTGGCGGCGACGCGCTGCCGCGGGCGCTGGCCTCGCTGCGCGACACCCCCCAGGTGGCCGAAGCAGTGCTGCTGTCCACCTGCAACCGCACCGAGCTGTACGCGGTGGCCGAATCCGGTGATGCCCTGGCGCAGTGGCTGGAAAGCCACGCCGGCCAGCTGCAGGGGTATCTGTACCAGCACGCGGACGCCGATGCGGTGCGCCACCTGTTCCGGGTTGCCACCGGGCTGGACTCGATGGTACTGGGCGAGCCGCAGATCCTGGGCCAGGTGAAAGACGCCTGGGCCATCGCGCGCGACAATGGCCTGCTCGGCCAGCGCCTGGACCGGCTGTTCCAGCAGACCTTCTCGGTGGCCAAGCGCGCCCGCACCGACACCCGGGTCGGGGCCAATCCGATCTCGGTGGCCTCCACCGCGGTGCGCCTGGCGCAGAACTCGTTCGCGCGGCTGGAAGACTCCACCGTGCTGCTGGTCGGCGCAGGCGAGACCATCGAGCTGGCCGCACGCCACCTCAGTGAAGGTCGCGTGCGTCGCCTGCTGATCGCCAACCGGACCCTGGCCCATGCCCAGGAACTGGCCAGCCGCCACGGTGGCGTGGCGCTGCCGCTGACCGAACTCGAACGTCATCTGGGCGAGGCCGACGTGGTGTTCTCGGCCACCGCCGCGCGTGAACCGGTGATCACCCGCACACAGGTTGCCGCCGCACTGAAGACCCGCAAGCACAAACCGATGCTGCTGTTCGACCTGGCCGTGCCGCGCGACATCGAAGCGGGCGTAGGCGAACTGCAGGATGCCTTCCTGTACACCGTGGACGACCTTGAGCGCGCGGTGGAAGACAACCGCCGCAGTCGTCGTGAAGCCGCCGCCGAAGCCGAAGCCATCATCGAACTGCAGGTCGCGCGCTTCGTCGAGACCCTGCAGGCCAGCGCCCACCAGGCCCCGTTGCGGCAGCTGCGCGCCTATGGCGAGGCCACCCGTACTGAAATGCTGGACAAGGCGCGGCAGCAGCTGGCCAACGGCAAGTCGCCCGAGGAAGTGCTGGAGCTGCTGGCACACGGCCTGACCAACCGCCTGCTGCACCCGCCCACCGCCGCGCTGCGCGCTGCCGCGCTGAGCGGCGATACTGAACTGACCCGCGCCGCCGAGCGCCTGTTCCCGGCCAAGCCGGGGTATCAACACCCTGTTGTGAGGAACGATGACGCCGACCCTGCGCCGTAAGCTGGAAGCCCTGGCCGAGCGCCGCGAGGAACTTGAACGGCTGCTGGCCGACCCTGCGGTGGTCAACGACAACGAGCGCTTCCGCAACTTCTCGCGCGAGTTCGCGCAGCTGGAACCGGTCGCCACCGCACTGGCCGACGAAGCGCGCGCCCACGCCGACCTGGCCGCCGCCGAAGCCATGCGCGCCGACCCGGACCTGCGCGAACTGGCCGACGAGGAGATCGCCGCCGCCCAGCAGCGCCTGCAGGAACTGGACGGCGCGCTGGCGCTGCTGCTGGTGCCCCGCGACCCGCGTGACGACAGCAACCTGTTCCTGGAAGTGCGCGCGGGTACCGGCGGCGATGAAGCGGCGATCTTTGCCGGCGACCTGTTCCGCATGTACGCACGCTTCGCCGAACGCCAGGGCTGGAAGGTCGAGATCGAATCGGACAATCCGGGCGAACATGGCGGCTACAAGGAAATCGTGGCGCGCGTGGTCGGGCGCGGCGCGTTCTCCAAGCTGAAGTTCGAATCGGGAACGCACCGGGTGCAGCGCGTGCCGGCGACCGAGTCGCAGGGCCGCATCCATACGTCGGCGGCCACGGTGGCGATCATTCCGGAAGTCGACGATGTCGATGACGTGGTGATCAACCCGGCCGACCTGAAGGTGGACACGTTCCGCTCTTCCGGCGCGGGCGGCCAGCACGTCAACAAGACCGAGTCGGCGATCCGCATCACCCACGTCCCGACCGGCGTGGTGGTGGAATGCCAGACCGAGCGCAGCCAGCATGCCAACCGCGACAAGGCGATGAAGCGCCTGAAGGCCCAGCTGCTCGACAGCGAGCGCAGCAAGCAGGCCGCCGCGCAGGCCGAGAGTCGTCGCCTGCAGGTCGGCAGCGGCGACCGCAGCCAGCGCATCCGCACCTACAGCTTCCCGCAGGGCCGGATCACCGACCACCGCGTGGAAGGGCTGACCCTGTATGACCTGCCGAACATCATGACCGGTGACCTTGATGCCCTGGTCAACCGGCTCAGCCACGAGCACCAGGCCGACGAACTGGCCCGGCTGTCCGAAGGCTGACCGGTGTCGGCCTGGCAGCAGCGTCAGCAGTTGCAGCAGGCGCTTGCGCGCCAACCGGGCGATTTCGTGGCCTGGGTCATGCTGGCCGACCTGGAGCTGGAAGCCGGCGACCTGCGTGCCGGCGAACAGGCCGCGCGGCGTGCGCTGCAACTGCGCCCGAACCACCCCGAAGCGCTGGCACGGCTCGGGCGCGTGGCATGGATGGCGGGGGCGCATGCCGACGCCGCCCGCCTGCTCGGCCAGGCCTCGGCGCTGGCCCCTGAGCACCCGGGCATTGCGTTGTGGCTCGGCCACGCGCTGGAAGATGCCGACGACGCCGAAGGTGCCGCCGCGGCCTACCGCCGCGCGCACGCGCTGCTGCCGGGTGAACCCTATATCGCGGCGCAGCGCCTGGCCTGGCAGCGCCGGCTGTGTGACTGGCAGGACATCGACCGCCTGGCCACGCAGGTGCGCGAAGCAGTGGCTGCAGGCAATGGCGTGGTCGAGCCGTTTGCCTTCCTGAGCGAAGACGCCAGCGCTGCCGAACAGCTGCGCTGCGCGCGTACGCGTGCCGTCGCCGTGGCGGCCGGCATTCGCCCGCTGGCCGCCGCGCGGGTGCGTGCGCAGGGCCTACTGCGGGTCGGGGCGCTGTCCAACGGCTTCGGTGCTCACCCCACCGGCCTGCTGACCGTGGCGCTGTTCGAGCAGTTGCGCCTGGACCCGGCCCTGCAGGTGCACCTGTTCGCGCTCAACCGCGACGATGGCAGCCGCATCGGCCAGCGACTGCAGCAGGCGACCACGCTGCACGACGTGACCGGCCTGCGCCATGAAGAAACGGCCGCGCGGATCCGCGCGCAGGGCATCGATATCCTGCTGGACCTGCGCGGCTGGGGCGGCGGCGGTGCGCCGGAAGCGCTGGCGCTGCGCCCCGCGCCGCTGCAGGTGAACTGGCTGGCCTATCCCGGCACCTCGGGCGCACCCTGGCTGGACGCGGTGATCGGCGATGGGTTTGCCCTGCCGCCCGCGCTGGAACCGCATTACAGCGAACGCGTGCTGCGCCTGCCGCGCGCGTTCCAGCCCTCGGACAACACCCGGGTGCTGGAGCCGGCCCCGACCCGCGCCGCCTGTGGGCTGCCGGCGCAAGGCGTGGTGTTCTGCTGCTTCAACAACAGCTACAAGCTCAACCCCCGCAGCGTGCAGCGCGCGCTCGCGGTGCTGCAGGCGGTGCCGGGCAGCGTGCTGTGGCTGTTGTCCGGCCCCGGCCAGGCCGATGCGCGGTTGCGCGCTGCGGCGCAGGCCGAGGGGCTGGATCCGGCGCGGCTGGTGTTCATGGCCAAGCTGCCCCACCCGCAGTACCTGGCCCGCTATGCGCTGGCCGACCTGTTCCTGGACACGCATCCCTACAACGCGCACACCACGGCCTCCGATGCACTGTGGGCCGGGTGCCCGGTGCTGACCTGCCCGGGCGAGACGTTTGCGTCGCGGGTCGCTGGCAGCCTGAACCATCATCTGGGCCTGGCACGGATGAACGTCGACGATGATGCGGCCTTCATTGCCACCGCCAGTGCGCTGGGCAATGACCCGGCGGCGCTGGCGGCGCTGCGGGCGGAACTGGCGTTGGCGCGTGAGCGGAGTGGCGTGTTCGACATGGCCGGGTTTGCCAGCGATTTGTCAGCACTCCTGCAGTCGTTCGCACGTGAGCATGGCTGGCACGGCATCTGACCGGTAGCGCCGGCCGTTGGCCGGCCCAGGCGGCCCGTGGGCCGGCCAACGGCCGGCGCTACCGGGGCTACGTGTACCCTCTAGCTTCCAACCGCGGATGGATGTGGATATGAGCAAGCTCAAGCGCAAGGAGTACGAGGCCCTGCTGGAACCGATGCAGCTGGAACTGGCGCGGATGGCGCGCTGGGTCCAGCACAGCGGGCAGCGCGTGCTGGTGCTGTTCGAAGGACGTGACACCGCCGGCAAGGGCGGTGCCATCCAGGCCATTGCCGAACATCTCAACCCGCGCCAGTGCCGGGTGGTGGCCCTGCCCAGGCCGACCGAGCGCGAGAGCACGCAGTGGTACTTCCAGCGCTATGTCACCCACCTGCCCGCCGCCGGTGAGATCGTGCTGATGGACCGCAGCTGGTACAACCGCGCCGGCGTCGAGCATGTGATGGGCTACTGCACCGAACCGCAGTACCGCGCCTTCCTGGCGCAGACCCCGGTATTCGAGCAGCTGCTGGTGGACGACGGCATCCTGTTGTTCAAGTACTGGCTGACCGTGGATCAGGAACAGCAGGAGAAGCGCTTCGCCGAGCGCCATGTCGACCCGCTCAAGGGCTGGAAGCTGTCGCCGGTGGACCTGAAGTCACGCAGCAGGTACACCGCGTACACCGAAGCGCGTGAAGCCATGCTGCGCGCGACACACCGGGACGCGGCTCCATGGACGCTGGTGGATTTCGACGACCAGAAGCGGGGTCGGCTGACGCTGATCCGCAATCTGCTGGACCGGTTGCCCGATACCCACGTCGATGAACCCATCCCCGAGCTTCCGCCGCTGAAGGGCAAGCTGCATGAAGAGCATTTCGGGGTGCTCAAGCCGATCGAGGCATTCCCAACCCGGGATTGATGCCCTGTGCCGACCAACGGTCGGCACCTACCTTGCGCATGCCGGACCGGTGGTACGCCGCGATCAACCGCCCGACGCGATGGCCTTCTCGATATCCGCCGCCGTCACCGGGCCCAGGAACTCCTTGGCGACCTTGCCGTCCGGCGCGATCAGGTAGGTCATCGGCAGCCCGCGTGGAATGGCGAAGTCTTCTGGCGGGTTGTAGGTATCGACCAGCACGATGGGATAGGTGACCGGACGTTCTTTCAGGAACGCCTTCATGTCATCCACCTCGATGTCCTCGTAGGCCAAGCCAACCACCTCGATCTCCTCGCGCATGGCGTGCAGTGCCGACAGCTCCGGCATTTCCTTGCGGCACGGCGCACACCAGGTCGCCCAGAAGTTCACCACCACCCACTTGCCGCGATGCGCGGCCAGGTCATAGGTGCTGCCATCCACCGCCGGCAGCACCAGACGCGGCGATTCCACGGTCTTGCGCTCGGTATCTAACGCAGCCGGCTCAGCCGGTTGGGCCGGTTGGGCCGGTGCAGCGGGGGCCGCCGGTGCCGGCGTCGGCGCGGGTGCGGCGGGCTCGGCGGCGGGCTTGCACGCGGCCAGGGTCAGCAGGCCCAGGGCCAGCAGCAGGGGACGAACGGTCATGGGGAATCTCCGGGGGAGGCATAGATGTCGCTGACGCGACGTTTGAGCAGCTCGCGCAGCGGCAGGCGCAGTGCGTCGAGTGCATTGACCGAGGCGCAGCCCAGGCTGTCGTCGCGGTATGGCAGCCACGCTTCCTTGACCGGAATGCGCATCTGCGTGGTTTCGTACAGGTCGGCCAGGGTGAGCTTGTCCAGGTCGCGCGCCAGCAGCCATTCACCGCGCTCGTCGCGACGCACCACGCGGATCGCTTCCAGATCGCACAGCATGGTCTGCAGCAGTGAATCGGTCAGCATCGGTTCCAGCCGCAGGATCTCGTCGTCGTCCAGGCTGTGTCCTTCCACGCGCGCCTGCTGGAAGCGTCCGATCAGCCGCAGCAGGCCATACATCTCGTAGCCGGTGGGCAGGCGCAGGTCAGCCGGCTGGTAGCGGAATGCGGCAATCGACGAGGCCAGCGATGCACCCAGCAGCACCGACACCCAGCACAGGTAGATCCACAGCAGCAGGATCGGCACGAATGCGACCGTGCCATACAACTTCTGGTAGGACTGGAAGCTGCCCAGATAGGCCCCCATGCCCCACTTCACCAGTTCCAGCATCACCGCGGCCAGGATCGCGCCGGGAATCGCATGCCGCCATTTGACCGTGTGGTGCGGAACCACGCGATACACCAGCATGATGCAGATGAACTCGATCAGGATCGGGGCCAGGGTGAGCGAGGCGTTGGCCAGCAGCCGGCCCTCATCGGTGCCGAACAACGGCAGTGCGAACACCCGTGCCGATACTGCCAGCGACGCGGCTGCAAGCATCGCGCCCAGGGTCAGCACGGTCCAGTACACCAGGAAGCGGGTCAGCCGCGGCCGCCCCGAACTGACCCGCCAGATCTGGTTGAAGGTCTCTTCCACGCTGTGCAGGGTGATCAGCAGCGACACTACCAGCGCGATGAAACCAGCGGCTGTGAGCTGCCCCGCGCTGGCCGAGAACTGGCGCAGGTAACCCTCGGCGGCACGCGCCGCGCTCGGCACGAAGTTGGAGAACACATAGTCGCTGAGCGTGTCGCTCCAGCGGTCGAACATCGGGAACGCCGAGAGCACGCCGAACACCACGATGGCCAGCGGCACCAGCGCGAACACCGTCGTATAAGCCAGCGAAGCGGCCGCCTGGAACAGGCGGTCGTCGAGGAAGCGACGCCACAGGAAGCGCCCGAAGCTGGCGGTGCGCGCACGGTCGCGCACGCGCTCCATCCACAGATTGACGGTATCCAGAGGTTCCATTGGCAGCAAGCGTACCCGATGCGCGGTGCAGGCAGGCACAAAGGGCCGCATACTGCGGCCTGTCCGAAGCTGATGTGGAAACAAGATGGCGGAGATTCTGGTGCTGTACTACAGCCGGGGCGGTTCGGTGGCGCGGCTTGCGCGCCAGATCGCCCGGGGCGTCGGCGAGGTGCCGGGCATGAGCGCCCGCCTGCGTACGGTGCCGCCGGTGGCTGCCGTGACCCAGACCGCCCGCCCGCCGGTGCCTGAAGACGGTGCCCCCTACGTCAGCGTGGAAGATCTGGCCGAATGCAGCGGACTGCTGCTGGGCAGCCCGACCCGGTTCGGCAACATGGCCGCACCGGTGAAGCACTTCCTCGACGGGCTGGGGGCCGAATGGGTGAACGGCACGCTGGCTGGCAAGCCGGCCGGCGTGTTTACCTCGACCGCGTCGCTGCACGGCGGCCAGGAATCGACCCTGCTCTCGATGCAGGTGCCGTTGCTGCACCACGGCTGCCTGATAGTGGGCATCCCGTTCACCGAACCGGCGTTGAGCCACACCACCACCGGTGGCACGCCCTACGGGGCCAGCCACGTGGCCGGGGCTGACGACAACCCGGTCCCCAGTGAGGACGAAGCCACCCTGGCCCGCGCGCTGGGCCGGCGCGTCGCCGACATCGCGCGGCGGCTGGCGTGAACGGGCGCGGCCGCGACGCCCTGTTGATCGGCCTGTTGCTGGCCCTGGCCGGCGTGTATGTGGCGTGGTTCTGGCAGGACAAGCATTGGCTGGCCACCCAGCTGGTGTTCACCGCCCCGCCGCTGCTGCTGGCACTGGGCACGTGGTGCAGGCGCGGCAACGCGCCGTTCTGGTCCGGGGTGCTGGCGCTGTTCTGGTTCAGCCACGGCGTGATGAGCGCCTGGAGCCATCCCGACACGGCCGGCTGGGCCTGGGCCGAGCTGCTGCTGGCACTGGCCATCATCGGCGTGGCCAACGCGCCGGGTCTGCGTAAACGTTTTAAACGGTAGCGCCGGCCGTTGGCCGGCCCACGGACCGCCTGGGCCGGCCAACGGCCGGCGCTACCGGTGCACATCCACGTATCATGGGCACCGTTGCGCGATCTCCCGCGCGGATCTGACTGCACTCCCAGGATGCCTGCAATGGAAGAACTACTGATCATCACCACCGGTGGCACGATCGACAAGATCTACTTCGACGACAAGTCGGACTACCAGATCGGCGATCCGCAGATCGGGATGATCCTGCGCGAACTCGGCGTGACCTTCCGTTTCAACGTGATTCCGATCCTGCGCAAGGACTCCCTGCACATCACCGATGAAGACCGCGAGCTGATCCGCGCCACCATCGCCGCGCAGCCCACCCGCCATGTGCTGGTGACCCACGGCACCGACTCGATGGTGCAGACCGGCCAGGTGCTGCGCAGCATCGCCGACAAGACCATCGTGATGACCGGTGCGCTCAGCCCGGCCCGCTTCCGTGGCTCGGACGCGGAGTTCAACATCGGCTGCGCGATCGGAGCGGTGCAGTCGCTGCCGAGCGGCGTCTACATCGCCATGAACGGGCGGATATGGGACCCGCAGCATGTGCGCAAGAATGTGGCCGCCAACCGGTTTGAGTCGGCCTGAAAGGAGTGCCGACCAACGGTCGGCACCTACCGCATCGGTAGCACCCTGCCGTTGGCAGGGTGACCGAATCAGACATCAGTACTGCGCGTTCAGGGTCACACCCGAGAAGGTGCTGTACGCCTTGACCCGGACATGCCAGGTGCCGGCCGCCGGCGCATTGATCGTGCAGGTTTCATTGTTGCCGCTCAGGTACGGACGGCAGTTGTAGACGGTGTCGGTCGGGGCGCTGCCCGAACGCACGTACAGGTCGGCATCGCCACTGCCACCGGCAATGGTCACCTTCAGCTGCGACGAGCCACTCGGCACGGCCACGGTGTAGGCCAGTGAGGCACCGCTGGACGCCGACAGGCCGGTCACCGGCACGTTGTTCTGCAGGGTACCGGGGTTCGGGTTCGGGTTGCCGCCGCCGTTCTGTGCGGCGACCACTGCCGCATCGGCATCGGCAATACCGGCACCGCAGCCGCCCGAGCAGGCACCCGGCAGCGGCCGCGCGGTGCTCTTGAGGATGCTCTCTACCTGCGCCGGGGTCAGCGCGGTGGTGGCCGCCGCCTGCATCAGCGCCACCACGCCGGCCACGTGCGGGGCCGCCATCGAGGTGCCGTTGTACGAAGCGTACGACGCACTTCCCGGCACGGTGGTGCCGGAGTTGAGGGTGGACAGGATGCTCGCACCGGGCGCGGAGATGTCGATGCCGGCACCATAGTTGGAGAAGCTGGCGCGCGCACCGGCCGAGGTGGTGGCCGCCACCGCGATCACGTTCGGGCAGTTGGCCGGCACCGCCGAGGACACGTTGGTGTTGCTGTTGCCGGCCGCCACGACCACGGTGGTACCGCGCGACACCGCGCCGTTGATGGCGTTCTGGTAGGTGGTCGAGCAGCTGCCGCTGCCGCCGAGCGACATGTTGATCACTTCGGCCGGGTTGGCATTGGCCGGCACGCCGCTGACCGTGCCACCGGAGGCCCACACGATGGCGTCGGCAATGTCGGAGGTGTAGCCGCCGCACTTGCCGAGTACGCGCACCGGCACGATCTTGGCGTTGTAAGCGGTGCCGGCCACGCCGACGGCGTTGTTGGTCACCGCCGCAATCGTGCCGGCCACATGGGTGCCGTGCCAGCTGGAGCTGGAGGCCGGGTAGCCGGCACCGCACTCGTTGGCGGCATACCAGTCGCCTTCGTCGCTCGGATTGTTGTCGCGGCCACCGCCATCACGCGCCATCGCGGCGTCGCTGATGAAGTCATAGCCAGGCAGGATGTTGGCGTTCAGATCCGGGTGGTTGGTGATGCCGGTGTCGATCACCGCCACCACCACGCCGGTGCCGGTGGACTTGTCCCAGGCCGGGCGCACGTTGATCGACGCTGCACTGGTGCCGAAGCCCCACTGCTCGGACAGGCGCGGATCGTTCGGGGTCAGGGTGTGACGCATCAGCTGATCGACCTCCACGTATTCCACGTTCGGGTCGGCGGCCAGGCGGCGCATCAGCAGCTCGGATTCGGCGGCATCCAGCAGGCGGTCCGCCTTCACCACGGTCGGGCCAATGGCCAGGGTACGCAGCTTCTGCAGCCCCAGCGCGCGGCCCTGCGCGGCGGGAACGGCCGAGGCAGCGGCCTTCAGCGAGCTGGCCAGGGCGGTCGGATTGGCCACATCGGTGGCTCCGTCCCGGTACTTGACGATGAAACGCTGATGAGTGGGCGCAGAGGACAGACCGCTCAGCTGCACGTCACCGGCGAAGGCCGGCGCGGCCAGCAGCAGGGTCGACAGGACCGAACCACCTAATACCACCAATGCGCGCTGACGCACACGTTGCTGCGAATCATGAGACATCGGATTTCCCTTTGAGACTGAAGGATGCCGTCGATGCGGCGGAAGTTGGCGGTCCCCCTGCAACACCGCCCGACCCCGGACGCTAGAGGGTTTCCCTGACCCCGAACAACGCTTCAGCGCGATTTCAGTCTTGTGAAATTTCCGAATTGAGACATCAGGGGTCAAGGGTTTGTGAATGTGAAGGAACTTCCGTACCGGATTCGAGTCCCCAGTAGGGCAAATCGTGTCCTGCGTCACTGTCTTGCACGCCAGATCCGGGACATTGCTTGCGCGTCAAAGGGTTAGGGTGCTTTGGATCGATGTATACGGATTGATTGCGTTAAGAGCGGCGCTTCGGTTCATCCGTGCGGGGCGGGCCAACGGGCAACCCCGTTCCGGGACACGCCGTAAACCCGTCCATGGGGGCTCGGCGAAAACATCCATGTTTTCGACGGTCCCTCCAGGGGTCACCCGTTGGCCCGCCCCCGATGGTGGGTCGCAATGCGGTTTGAACGGCAAACGCCGGAGCCCATTTCGCTTCAGGGTCATGCGTTACCGGATGTTGGGGGTTTGAGGGCCGTCGTCTGTCGACCGACGCTGCCAAGCCCCGCTGGTTTTGATTTCCCGTGGCCACCGATGGCCTGTCGGGGCGGGTCGGGATGGGCTGGAGGGGGCGTGAGCCGCATGATTGCGCACACGTGCAAGCGGCGATCGAGCTTACATGGGTGAAGGCGCACTGCTTGCGAGGCACTGCCTCGCGTGCGACTGAACGCCCAGCCTCCAGCGGCTGGGCCGGGCCCCGGAGGGGGACTTGCAGCGTCCCCCGGAACGCCCATCCCGAGCCGCCAACCCAGGGACGCCGTGAACACCGGCTGCTCGCCCAAAACCAACAGCAGCCGGGCAGCGCTCGGCGACGCGCGGTGTCCGCAACCCTGAAATGCAAAAAGCCCGCCTGATTGCAGGCGGGCTTTTTGCGAGGTGCAACGGGAGCGCGGCTTAGGCGTCCAAGCGGACCAGCCAGTTGTGGCGGTCCGGCAGGCGGCCGTACTGGATGTCGGTCAGTTCCTTGCGCAGCGACAGGGTCACTTCGCCGGCCGGGGCGTTGATGTCGCCCACCGAGAAGCCCTCGCCCTTCAGCTGGCCGATCGGGGTCACCACCGCTGCGGTGCCGCAGGCGAAGACTTCGGCGATTTCACCCGACGCCACCCCGTCCTTCCACTCGTCGATGGTCACCTTGCGCTCCTCGACCTTCATGCCACGGTCGCGGGCCAGCTGCAGGATGCTCTCGCGGGTGATGCCTTCCAGGATGCTGCCCGACAGCGCCGGGGTCACCAGGGTGCCGTCCTTGTAGACCAGGAACACGTTCATGCCGCCCAGCTCTTCCAGGTACTTGCCTTCCACCGGGTCGAGGAACAGCACCTGCGAACAGCCCTGCGCCTGCGCCTTCTGCTGCGGCAGCAGCGACGCCGCGTAGTTGCCGCCGCACTTGGCCGCACCGGTGCCACCCTTGGCGGCACGCGCGTATTCGGTCGACAGCCAGATCGACACCGGGGCCACGCCCTTGGCGAAGTAAGGACCGGCCGGGCTGGCGATCACGTAGTAGCCCGCCTTGTGCGCACCGCGCACGCCCAGGAAGGCTTCGTCGCCGATCATGAACGGACGGAAGTACAGGCTCGACTCATCGGCCGACGGCACCCAGTCCGCGTCCACCGCGATCAGCTGCTTCAGCGATTCCACGAAGATGTCCACCGGCAGTTCCGGCAGCGCCAGGCGCTGCGCCGAACGCTGCAGACGACGGCCGTTGGCGTCCGGGCGGAAGGTCCAGATCGAACCGTCGGCGTGACGGTAGGCCTTGATGCCCTCGAAGATCTCCTGGCCGTAGTGCAGCACCGCCGCCGCCGGATCCAGCTGCAGCGGGCCATAGGCACGTACGTTGGCGTTGTGCCAGCCGGTGTCCTTGTCCCAGCGGACTTCCACCATATGGTCGGTGAAATGCAGCCCGAAGCCCGGCTTTTCCAGGATCTGGGCGCGCTGCTCGGCGCTGCGCGGGTGGTCCGAACGGGTGACGGCGAAGCTGGGATTGGACTGGGACACCGGGAAGTTCCTGTTCTGGGTTCTAGCCGGGCAAGCCCGGCTCTACGGGAGCGGTAGCCGGGCAAGCCCGGCTCTACGGGGACGGCAGCCGGGCAAGCCCGGCTCTACGGGGACGGCAGCCGGGCAAGCCCGGCTCTACGGAGGTGCGGGCGGCGGTTACAGCATGCCGGTTTCGAGGCGGGCGGCCTCGGACATCATATGTTTGCCCCACGGCGGGTCGAACACCAGCTCGACGTCCGCCTCGGCGATGGTCGGAATCATTTCCAGCTTGCTGCGCACGTCATCTACGAGAATGTCGCCCATGCCACAGCCGGGCGCGGTCAGGGTCATTTTGACGTCGACCTCACGCTGGCCATCGTCCAGGTGCTTGAGGTCCACTTCATAGACCAGGCCCAGATCGACGATGTTGAACGGGATCTCCGGGTCGAAGCAGGTGCGCAGCTGCTGCCAGACAAGCTTTTCCACCTCTTCGTCGGAGGCGTCGGCCGGCAGTTCCAGCGGGGCCGGAGCCTCCTTGCCGATCGCGTCACCGTCCTTGCCGGCGATGCGGAACAGATTGCCTTCGACAAACACGGTATAGCTGCCCCCCAGCGCCTGGGTGATGTACCCATAGCTGCCAGCTGGCAAGGTGACCGTTTCGCCCTGCGGGACCATTACGGCCTCGCAGTCGCGTTCGAAGTGGACAGGTTCGCTGCTACGGGAATACATGCGTTCGATATGGGGCTGCGGACGGGGCCGCTCAAGGTGACCATTTTAGCCCAGCGGGTGCCCCCGCGCCGGTCACGACGCAAGCCGGTATCCTGTAGCCATTCACAGGAAGATTGCATGCCGACCACATCCGTTTCTGCCCGCTCCGTGAACTGGCTCTGGCCGCTGATGTTGCTGATCGCACTGGGTGCTGCGGTGATGATGTGGTGGTTCGTGGCCCTGGCCAGCAGCCGCCAGGCCGGCTGGATGGCCATTTTCGCCGCGGTTGAGATCGCTTTCATGCTGCGCCTGGGGGCGCTGCGGCGTCCGGCGCTGCGGGTGGGACTGACCCTGGTGGGAACGCTGCTGGTGGCTGTGATTGCCAATTGGGCGATCGCCTCGTCCTATGTCGGAGCTTCGCTGGGGCTGGCCCCGTGGGATTCAGCGTTGCGCATGGGGCCACATATGGCCTGGACCCTGGCCCAGCTGGCCAACGGCGCGGCCGAGATGGTGTGGCTGGGCGTGGCGCTGGTGGTGGGCTGGTTTGTCGCGCGGTGATGCATTCGTCACGACCAACGGTCGTGACCTACCACCCCCGACCACCCGTCGGTCGTGACCCCGCCCGCCCCGATCACCCGGTAGGTCACGACCGTTGGTCGTGACCTCGCCATATCGCTCAGTGCCCGCCATCAAGGGCTTTCAACTCACTCACCAGCGCACTCGCCGCACTCGCCCCGTCGCCGTACAGCATCCGCGCGTTGTCGGCGTAGAACAGCGCATTCTCGATGCCGGCAAAGCCGGTGCCCTTGCCGCGCTTGATCACCACCACGTTGCGCGCGTTGACCACGTCCAGGATCGGCATGCCGTAGATCGGGCTCGATGGATCGGTACGCGCGACCGGGTTGACCACGTCGTTGGCTCCGATCACCAGCGCCACGTCGGTGGTCGGGAACTCGGGATTGATGTCGTCCATGTCGGCGATCAGGTCGTACGGCACGCCCGCCTCGGCCAGCAGCACGTTCATGTGCCCGGGCATGCGCCCGGCGACCGGGTGGATGGCGAACTTCACCTTCACCCCGCGCTCGATCAGCCGCTGCGCCAGTTCCCAGATCTTGTGCTGGGCCTGGGCCACGGCCAGGCCGTAGCCCGGCACGATCACCACCCGCTCGGCGAACGCCAGCATCGCCGCCACATCGCTGGCTTCAATCGGCTTCTGCGCGCCGGTGATTTCCTGCCCGGTCCCGCCGCCGCCGAAGTTGGAGAACAGCACGCCGCTGATCGGGCGGTTCATCGCCTTGGCCATCAACCGGGTCAGCAGGATGCCGGCCGCGCCGACCATCATGCCGGCGATGATCAGGGCCTCGTTGCCCAGCACATAGCCCTCAAACGCCACCGCCAGCCCGGTGAAGGCGTTGTACAGCGAGATCACCACCGGCATGTCCGCCCCGCCGATCGGCAGGGTCATCAGTACGCCCAGCGCCAGCGCGACCACGAAGAAGGCGATGATCGCCACCGGGCTCAGGCTGACTGCAGCCCAGACACCCAGACCCACCATCGCCGCCGCCACGGCCAGATTGAAGGCCTGCTGGCCCGGGAAGGTGACGCGCCGGTCCAGTCGGCCATCCAGCTTGGCCCAGGCAATGATCGAGCCAGACAGCGACACCGCACCGATGGCCGAGCCGATCACCGCCAGCGCCAGCACCGTGGACGACGGCTGGCGTGCGGCCAGGTCGGCGATCGCCTGCGCGCTCCAGTGGGTGGTATCGCGGTTGGCCAGGAACGAGAAGCGCAGCAGTTCCACCGCACCGATCGCCGCGGCCGAACCGCCGCCCATGCCGTTGTACAGCGCCACCATCTGCGGCATGTCGGTGATCGCCACCCGCTTGGCCGACCACCACGCCACACCGGTACCGATGGCTACCGCCGCCAGGATCAACGGCACGTTGTGCAGTTCCGGCAGGAAGAACGTGGCCACGGTGGCGATCAGCATGCCGGCCCCGGCCCAGCGGATGCCGCTGCGCGCGGTGAGCGGCGAGGCCATGCGCTGCAGGCCCAGCAGGAACAGCGTCGCGGCGACCAGGTAGCTGGTCTGCACACCCCAGTGCAGCAACTGCGCGGTGCTCAGGCTCACGGGGTCTTCTCCGTATCCGCACGCCTGGCGCTGGGCTTGAACATGTCGAGCATGCGTTCGGTGACGACGTAGCCACCGGCCGCGTTGCCGGCCCCCAGCACCACCGCAATGAAGCCGATCATCTTTTCCAGCGGTGTCTGTGCGTGCCCCAGCACCACCATCGCGCCGATCAGCACGATGCCGTGGATGAAGTTGGAACCGGACATCAACGGGGTATGCAGGATCACCGGCACCCGCGAAATGATCACATGGCCGGCGATGGCGGCCAGCATGAAGATATACAACGCCACGAACCCGTCGCTCATTGCCGTGTCTCTCCCAGTCGTTTGTTCCGCCCCCTCATCATAACCATGGGCTTAACGGATCGGCGCACCGGTCAACCAACGTGCCGCTGGTGCGTTGTCACCGTATCCTCCACGCGAGCGCTACCCTGTGCTGGTGAGTCCGTCCCTGCCGCCTGTGACTACCGAGACCGACGCCGCGCTGCCGGTGTCGCTGGATGCCTTCCTGGCCGGCATCGGCCCGCGCGCGTTCCGCTTTGCCGAAGCCGGCCTGCGCCAGCGCGACGATGCCCTGGATGCGGTGCAGGACAGCATGCTGCGCATGCTGGCCTACCGCGAGAAGCCGGCGGCGGAATGGTCGCCGCTGTTCTGGAGCATCCTGCGCCGCCGTGTGGTCGACCTGCAGCGCCGCCGCAGCTTCCGCCTGCGCTTCTGGCGCAGCAGTGACGAGGCCGCCGCGGACCACGACATCGACTGGGCCGACCACGGGCCCGGACCGGCCCAGGCGCATGAGCAGCGCGAGCAGTACGCGCAGCTGGTGCAGGCCCTGCGCGCGCTGCCGGCGCGCCAGCGTGAAGCCTTCACCCTGCGCGTATTGCAGCAGTTGGACGGGGCGACTACCGCCGCCGCCATGGGCTGCAGCGAAGGCGCGGTCAAAACCCATCTTTCGCGCGCCCGGCAGGCGCTGCAGGACCAATTGGAGATCGAACTGTGAGCCGTCCACACCCGCCTCTCCCCGATGATGCCCGCCTGCAGCAGCTGCACGCGCAGTCGCTGCAGCAGCTGTCGCCGGCCACCCTGGCCCGGCTGCGTGCCGCCCGGCATGCGCCGGCCCGGCCGGGCCGCGCGCATGGCTGGTGGCTGGCGACCGCCTGCACGGCGGTGGTCGCGCTGGGCCTGGGCTACAGCTTTACCGCACAACCGCCAGGCGCGCCGCCGGCACCGGTCATGGCCAGTGCGATGGATGACAGTGGCGGGCTGCTGGATGAGAATCCGGACATGTACGTGTGGCTGGGTGCCACCGACCTGGCGATGGAGTGACCATGAAACTGCAGACAACCCTTGCCATGGTGCTGTTGGCCTTCAGCGCGACCTGCGCGGCGCAGAGCGCCCCGCTGCCGGACTGGGACAAACTCACCCCGCAGCAGCGCGAAGCGCTGATCGCCCCGGTACGCGACCGCTGGAATGACGCCCCGCCGCCGCAGCGCGAGCGCATGCTGCAGCACGGCCAGCGCTGGCAGAGCATGACCCCGGAGCAGCGCGAGCTGGCCCGGCGTGGCCGCCACCGCTTCGAGAACATGACCCCGGCCCAGCGCGAGCAGGCGCGGGTGCTGTTCGCACAGATGCGCAGCATGACGCCGGAGCAGCGCGAGGCATTGCGCGAGCGCTGGGGCAAGATGACGCCGGAGCAGCGTCAGGAGTGGCTGAAGGCCAATGCCGTGCCCGGTGACCCGGCCAAACGACCGTAACACCACAACCATGCCTGGCCACACGTAGAGCCACGCCCTGCGTGGCTTCGGCCAACCTGGCACCGCGCAGCCACGCAGGGCGTGGCTCTACGGACCTATCGTCAACGCCATCCAGACGAAGGACGCGTCAGCCCGCCACCCAGCGCGTCTTCGCCAGCAGCTCATCTTCCCAATCAAACGCAATCGCGCCGTCCTTCACGAACAGCGCGACGAAGTTGTACAGGTTGCGCGCATACATCTCACTGGCATGCACCGCGCCCTGGCTGGCCAGGTTCAGCGGCCCATCAACGACAACGCCCCCCACGTCCACCGTTTCCCCTGGCCGCGTCGCCTCGCAATTACCACCGGTCTCCGCCGCCAGATCCACCACCACGCTGCCCGGACGCATGCCCTCCACCATCGCCTGGGTGATGATCTTCGGCGCGGGCCGCCCCGGCACCGCCGCCGTGCAGATCACCACGTCCACCAGCCGCAGGTGCTCGCCGAGACGGCGCTGCTGCTCGGCACGCTCCTCATCAGTCAGCGCGCGCGCATAACCGCCCTCGCCCGCCGCGCTCACGCCCAGGTCGAGGAACTTGCCGCCCAGCGATTCGATCTGCTCGCGGGTTTCCGGGCGCACATCGAAGCCTTCCACCTGCGCCCCGAGCCGGCGCGCCGTTGCCACGGCCTGCAGACCGGCCACACCGGCACCGACCACCAGCACGCGCGACGGCCGGATGGTGCCGGCAGCGGTGGTCAGCATCGGGAAGAAGCGCGGCGCGCGCTGCGCCGCAATCAACGTGGCCTTGTAACCGGCCATGCCCGCCTGCGAACTGAGCACGTCCATGGACTGCGCGCGGGTGGTACGCGGCAGGCGTTCCAGCGGAAACACCTGCAACCCGCGCGACTGCATGGTGGCCGCGCGCAGGCTGTCGGCCTGCGGCTGCAGCATGCCGACCAGGGTGCTGCCCAGCTTGAGCTGGTTCAACCAGACTGTTTCCGGAGCCTGCACGCACAGCACGATGTCGGCCTGGCTGGCACGCGTGTCATCGGCCAGGTGTGCACCGGCATCCAGATAGGCCTGGTCGGTGAAGCCCGCACCAGCACCGGCACCTGGTTCAACCCAGACCGTGGCCCCGAGTGCGGCCAGCTTGCGCGCCGTTTCCGGCGTCAGCGCCACCCGGCGTTCGCCCGGCGCGCGTTCCTTCACCCCCAGCACCTCGACAGCCATGCGTGTCCTCGCGTTGTGGTCTGCTAGTTGATCCTTGCGCAGCGCGAACAGCAGCGCTTTCATTCCTCCGTGCAGGGAGGCCGACGGGCAGCCCCGCTCCGGGACACGGCGCAAGTACGTCCATGTAGCCTACTCCACGGCTTGCTCGTATGCGCTGTCCTGCGCATACGGCAAGGCCGGGGTTGGGCCTCCTGCCCAACCCGTTCGGCGCATGCGCCGAACCCATGCAGTGGAGTGTCCCTCCGGAGGCTACCCGTCGGCCTCCCCCGATGGAGTATCGGAATGCGGATGGAACGGCAACGGCAACGGCAACGGCAACGGCAGTAGCATCCGTTGTTTCGAGGTCATGCGTTACCGGATGCTGTGGGTTTGAGGGCCGTCGTCTGTCGACCGACGCTACCAAGCCGCGCTGGTTTTGATTTCCCGTGGCCACCGATGGTCTGTCGGGGCGGGTCGGGGTGGGCTGGAGGGGGCGTGAGCCGCATGGGTCGGGCGCACACGTGCAAGCGGCGATCGAGCTTACAGGGGTGAAGGCGCACTGCTTGCGAGGCACTGCCTCGCGTGCGACTGAACGCCCAGCCGCCAGCGGCTGGGCCGGGCCCCGGAGGGGGACTTGCAGCGTCCCCCGGAACGCCCATCCCGACCCGCCAAGCCAGGGATGCCGTGAACCGAGGGTTGTTCGCACGAATCCAACAGCAGCCGGGCAAGCCCGGCTCTGCGGAACCTCAGTGGACGGTGGCACCCTTGGTGTCGAGGCGGTCGATGACGCCCTGCATGGCGCTGTCGAAGGCACCGTCGTCGACGTGCGGGCGCAGGCGGCCGAGGCGGACCATGACCGCCAGTTCTTCCGGCGAGGCCACGCAGAAGCGGACGCCGCGGCGGTTCACGAACAGCAGGCGCGATGAGATCGGGCTTACCCACGACAGCTTGCCCGCCTGCACCTTGCCGTCCTTGTCGACGAAGTCCAGCCAGCTGCCAATCTCCATGCCACGGAAGCGGTCGGCGTCGGCGTTGTCGAAGTCGGTCACGTCGACCTTGCCTTCCAGTTCCACCCCGCCCGCATCCGCCGCCGGCGGAGCCGGCAGAACCACCTGCGGCAGTTCCGGCAGCGCGCGTTCCAGTTCCGGGCGCGATTCGGCAATCGCCTGCAGCGTGTCGTGCAGTGCATCGATCGCCGTGGTGGCCGCATCGGCATGCACGCCGACGCTGGCAAAGACCTTGCGCAGCACAGGCTCCCAGGCCTGCAGCCACGGCTTGCCGACAATCTGGCGGCGCGCTTCGGCCACTTCCTCCAGCAGGCCATCGGCCAGGGCCAGCGCCTCGCTCACCGCCGCGCCATCGTCGCCCTCACGCAGTACCGCCAGGGTCAGGTGATGCTGCCAGGGCTGGCGCAGGAACTCGTCGATCGCCTGCGGCAGGTGCTGGTCTTCAACCCGCCACTCCAGTTCGCTGGCTGCGCGCGTGCGCGCGACTTCCAGCTTTTCCTGGCCGCGCTGGGTCTCCGCGGCGCGGCGCTCGGCGATTTCAATGCGGCGGCGGTGCTGGGTCAGGAAGTCGCGGAACTCTTCTTCCAGGGTGAGGAAGATCGCCAGGTTCTCATTGAACTCGGCCACCAGCCGCTCGATGATCTCTTCGACCTTGCCCATCAGCACGCGCTCGGCCTGGCTTTCACCCGTGTTGCCCTCGCAGGCCTCGGCCAGCGAGTTGAGCAGCTTGCGCGCCGGGTGGGTCTTCTGCACGAACATGCGGCGGTCAAGCATGGCCACCTTCACGAACGGCACCACCAGCCGGCCAATCAGCTCGCGCGAACGGCCTTCCAGGTCGCGTTCGTCCAGCATCACGTCGAACAGCATGCCGACCAGGTCGATCGCGTCTTCGTCCTGCGGGTCCAGGCGCGCCTGGGCCGGGTCCACGCCCAGCTGGGTCGCGCCGGACAGCACTTCACTCTTCAGCCGCTGGGCCAGCGATTCGCCGTCTTCGCCGATCGCGGCGCGCAGGGTCGCACTCGGCGTGGCCTGCAGCAGCGACAGCACCGACATCATTTCGCGCTGGCTCAACGGACGCTGCTGGCCCACCGCAACGCTGGCCGCCGAGGTGGCGTCCTCGCGCACATGGCGGGTCTGCTGCAACAGTTCGTGCAGGGCTTCCAGCAGCATGCCCTGGTTGCTGTTCATGGCCTCGGCTTCGCCCGCTTCCTGGTAGGCGGCCTGGGCCGACTGCATGCGGCCACGGCTGGCTGCCCAGCGGTCGGCGAAGCGACGCGCCCACGCAGGGGCAGAGCCGTCGTCGCCACGCACCTGCGCTTCCGGGTCCAGCGCGTCGACCAGCTCATCCAGTTCGTTGCGGGGCGTCGGCGGGCGCGGTGCCGGCTTGCGCGGTGCCGCCATCTGCGGCATGACGCCGGCGGCGGCCAGTTGTTCATCCAGCTTTTCATAGCGCTTGCCGATCGGCCCGTGCAGGTCGCGCTCGCACAGCTTGATCAGCACCAGACGCACTTCGGGGGCCAGTTCGCAGTCGGCAAACGCCTCGTGGATGGCAACACCAATATGTTCGGGGCTGATCGGATTGGTATCGGCGTTCAGCTCCAGCCCGCCCGCAATCCAGCCCAGGCGGCGGTCCAGCCGGGCCAGCACGGGCTTCCAGTCGCGCAGCAGGACCACGGCGAAGTTGCGCACCGCCAGGCGGGATTCCAGCACGTGTTCGGGCACCAGGCTCAGGCCGCCCTCGACGGGGCCGGCCAGAACGGCCTCGGCCGACAGGGGCTGCCCGCGTTCCAGCCCGTCCCAGGCCAGCGACAGGTGGGCACGGAACCCGGCCGCGATCTCCTCGCGGCGGCGGCGCAGCTCGCGCATGCCATCCAGGAACAGCAGCTGCGACGCGCCGGCATTGCTGGCGCGGTCAAACAGCACGTCGTCAAAGCGGGCTAACACGTTCGCAAACGACTCCGCCAGCCCCGGCAGGGCAGCTTCGCGCGCGAGCTTCAGCAAGGCCGGGTCGCGGCCTGCCTGCGCCATGACGTTGGGCGTGGCGATCATGCGAAAAGGCTCCCCACCTTCCCAAGGTCGAAATGCAGCATGGATACATCGGATGCCGGTGCCCCCCAGGCACCCGCACGCGGACGGTAGATCGGCGCACCGGTCGCGGACAGTGAAACAGTCCTCACTTCTAACCTCACAACCGGGTACCGGCAGGCCTTGTATCGTAAGGCCAGTGCCCACCGGAAGCGAGTACAGGAGTGTGAAGGGATGGGTTTCATTAAGTGATGTGCATCACGTTTCGTCGCAAATGGCACACAGTTGCCCAAAACCGACGTCACAAAGCGCCCCGACTATAATTGCCTTCCGGTGAAATTCTGTTGAGTCCCATGTCCGAATCCCCTGCGCTGCAAGCCCTGGACGCCCGTCGCTCGGTTCCCGCCCTGCAGCTGACTGTGCCCGGTCCCGACCGCCAGACCCTGCTGCGGATGCTCGCTTCAGCGGTGCGCGTGCCTGACCATGGCAAGAAAGTGCCGTTCCGCTTCCTGAGCATCCAAGGTGATGCGCGTCACACTCTGGGCGCGTTCCTGGCCGAGCGCAGCCGCGCCCGGGACCTGAACGCGTCCGATGCCCAGGTCGAGAAAGATCGCCTGCGGTTTTCGCACGCCCCCCTGATCATCACCGTCATCGCCTGCCCTGCCCCCAGCCCCAAGGTGCCGGAACAGGAGCAGCTGATGACCGCCGGCTGCGTCTGCTTCGCGCTGCTGCAGGCCGCCCAGGCGATGGGCTTCGGGGCGCAGTGGCTGACTGCCTGGATGGCGTTCGACCCGGTCGTGCACACCCACCTGGGCCTAACCGAGCACGAGCGCATCGCTGGCTTCATTCATATCGGCACCCCGAAGGCCGAGGTGCCCGAGCGCGAGCGTCCCGATCCGGCTGCGCTGCTGCAGGACTGGGTGGGCTGAGATGATCGAGGCTCCGCCCGGGCTGGCCCTGCGCCCGCCGCTGTATCTGGTCGATGCCAGCCTGTACGTGTTCCGTGCCTGGCATTCGATGCCCGATGAATTCCAGGACCAGCAGGGCTGGCCAACCAATGCGGTGCACGGCTTCGCCCGCTTCCTGCTGGACCTGCTTGAGCGCGAGCGTCCGCAGCACATTGTGGTGGCCTTCGACGAAGCCCTGGACAGCTGCTTCCGGCACCGGTTGTATGCGGCCTACAAGGCCAATCGCGACCCCGCCCCGGAGGAGCTGCGCCGCCAGTTCGCGCACTGCAAGGCGTTGTGCATGGCGCTGGGCCTGACCGTGCTGGCCCACCACGAGTACGAAGCCGACGACCTGATCGGCAGCGCCCTGCACGCCAGCCGCCCCGGCGGCATGCGCGGGGTGATCATTTCCGCCGACAAGGACCTGTCGCAGCTGCTGCATGAGCACGACGAGCAGTGGGATTACGCGCGCAACCAGCGCTGGGGCATGGCCGGGGTGAAGGCCCGCCATGGTGTGCAGGCGCATCAGATTGCCGACTATCTGGCACTGTGCGGCGACGCGGTGGACAACATTCCCGGCGTCACCGGTGTGGGCGCGAAATCCGCGGCGGTGCTGCTGGCCCACTTCGGCAGCCTGGACACCCTGTATGAGCGTCTGGACGAGGTGCCGTTCCTGCGCCTGCGCGGCGCGGCACAGATGGCAGTGCGCCTGCGCGAGCAACGCGAACACGCGCTGCTGTGGCGGCAGCTGACCACCATCGCCCTGGACGCGCCGCTGGACGGAGCCGGCTTTGGCCGCGCCAGCGCCGACCCGCAGATGTTGCAGGGCCTGTGTGATGCGCTGCGCTTTGGCCCGCTCACCCGACGCCGCCTGTTCACCGCCGGCGGTCTTTCCGATACTTCTTCCGTTGCCAATGAGTTCGCATGAGCCACAACACGCAGCCCCCGAAAGTCGTCTATGAAGGCAAGTATCAGCGCATGGTGGTGCGCGGCAGCTGGGAGTACAGCGAGCGCACCCATGCCGGTGGACTGGCGGCCATCATCATCGCGGTGACCCCGGATGACGAGGTGCTGTTCGTGGAGCAGTTCCGGGTGCCGCTGCAGGCACTCACCATCGAGATGCCGGCCGGGCTGGTCGGCGACATCGAGGCCGGCGAATCGATTGAAGACTCGGCCGTGCGCGAACTTGAGGAAGAAACCGGCTGGACGGCC
Source organism: Stenotrophomonas sp. (assembly GCA_039592995.1). GTDB lineage: Bacteria > Pseudomonadota > Gammaproteobacteria > Xanthomonadales > Xanthomonadaceae > Stenotrophomonas. The sequence goes on from JBCNQC010000019.1 coordinate 31,115, forward strand.
GATCATGCCGAAGTCCTGATGATCGGCCCGACCTCGTCGGGTGCCAGCAGCGAACGGATTGCCTTCGTCCGCGCAACTGGCCTGCGCCAGGTCGGCGAAGGCGGCGGCGATGAAAGCGAAGACATCACCGTGCACGCGATTCCGCGCGCCCGTGCGGCCGCTTGGCTGGTGGAGAAAATGAACCAGGGCTACCAGCTCGATGCCAAACTGTGGGCGGGGCTGTGGATGATCGAACACCATCTGGATGGCACGCCGCGTGGCTGATACCGGAAGCCTGCACGCCACTGCCCTGCTCGGTGACGGCGATCCGGCGGTATACACAGTGCATCGCCCGCACGGCCGTGCGCCGTACCTGCTGCTGGCCGACCATGCCGGGCAGGCAATTCCGGCATTGCTGGCGAATCTGGGCCTGCCGCAGGCCGAACTGGACCGCCATATCGGCTGGGACATCGGCATTGCCGGCACCACCCGCGCGCTGGCCGAGCGACTGGATGCGTGGGCGATCGAGCAGACCTATTCGCGCCTGCTGATCGACTGCAACCGACCGCTGGCATCGCCGACGCTGATTCCCGACGTCAGCGACCACACCCGCATTCCGGGCAATGCAGCATTAAGCGATACGCAGCGCCAGCAGCGCATCGATGCGATCCACGCGCCCTATCACGCGCGCATCGAGGCCGAGCTGCAGGCGCGCCAGCAACAGGCGCGCCCTACCCTGCTGGTGATGATGCACAGTTTCACTCCGTCGATGAACGGATTCGAGCGCCCGTGGCACGCCGGTGTGCTGTACCACCGCGACACGCGTTTCGCGCACGCCCTGCTGCAGGCGCTGCGCGACGAGGGCGACCTGGTGGTGGGCGACAACGAACCGTATTCGGTCAGCAGCACCAGCGATTACGCGGTACCGGTACACGGCGAGGGCCGCGGGCTGGTGCACGTGGAACTGGAGATCCGCCAGGACCTGATTGCCGATGCCGCCGGGCAGATCGCGTGGGCGGATCGATTGGCGCGGGTGTTCAAGGCGCTGGAGCCGAAGTTGCTGGCGATGGCACGCGCTACGTAGAGCCGGGCTTGCCCGGCTGCTGTTGGATTCAGGCGAACAGCCGGTGGTCACGTGAATCCGAGCTCGGGCGCACCGGGGTGGGTTTGCGGGACACGCCGTGAATCCGTCCATGGAGGCTCGTCAAAAACATCCATGTTTTTGACGGTCCCGCAAACCCACCCCGGCACGCCCCAGATAGTTGACCGGTGCCCATGGGAAATGCCAGATCAACGGCGATCTCGATCCGGGGTCATGCGTTGCCGGATGTTGCGGATTTCACGGCCGTCGTCTGACGACCGACGCTACCAGTCCAGATCTGCTTACGCTGATTTCGCCACCCCGATAGAGCATCTGGAGCAGAGCCCCCTTGATGTTCAAGGGGGCGCGCCGACAGGCGGGGGGATAAGGTGGAATGCGTGGACCGATTCGCCTCAGGCGAATCGGTCGGTGGCTCGAACCAGCGCGTCGATGTTTTCTGCTTCGAATGCCGAATGGCCCGAGGCCGGCGAGATCTCCAGCGTGGATTTCGGCCAGGCCTTGTGCAGTTCCCAGGCGTTCTGCAGCGGGCAGACCACGTCGTAGCGGCCGTGCACGATCACGCCCGGAATGTCGGCAATGCGGTGCGCGTCGCGCAGCAGCTGGTCTTCCACTTCGAAGAAGCCGCCGTTGACGAAGTAGTGGTTCTCGATGCGCGCGAACGCCAATGCGAAGTGCGGGTCTTCGTGGCTGTTCACGAAGTCCGGGTCGACGTGCAGGAAGCTGGTGGCACCTTCCCACACGCTCCACGCCTTGGCCGCTGCCAGGCGCGTGGCTTCGTCCTCGCTGGTCAGGCGGCGGTGGAAGGCCGAAATCAGGTCGTGACGCTCCACCGCCGGAATCGGGGCAAGGTAGTGTTCCCACGCGTCCGGGAACAGACGGTTGGCACCTTCCTGGTAGAACCATTCCAGTTCCCAGCGACGCAGCATGAAAATGCCGCGCAGCACCAGCTCGGTCACCCGCTGCGGGTGGGTCTGCGCATAGGCCAGGGCCAGGGTCGAACCCCAGCTGCCGCCGAACACCTGCCAGCGCTCCACCTTCAGGTGCTCGCGCAGTTTCTCGATGTCGGCCACCAGGTCCCACGTGGTGTTGTCGACCAGGTCCGCATGCGGCGTTGAACGGCCCGCACCGCGCTGGTCGAACAGAATGATCCGGTACCTGGCCGGGTCATGGAACTGGCGCATCTTCTCGCTGCAGCCACCGCCCGGCCCCCCGTGCAGCATCACCACCGGCTTGCCGTCCGGGTTGCCGCACTGCTCGAAATAAAGCGTGTGACGGTCGTCGACCTTCAGGCTGCCAACGTCATAGGGGGTGATCGCGGGGTACAGCGTACGCATGGGCGAAGCTCCAGAAGAATGAAACACTGGCCGCCATTCTAGCCCCGCGCCGTTTGCATCAGACCCGCTACGGCAGACGTCCCAGACTGACCCGGTCGCGGTGTTCCAGGTCCAGCGCCGTGCTGACCGCCACGAAACCCGCCTGCTCCAGCAGCGCGCGGATCGCCGGCCCCTGATCCCATCCATGCTCGATCAGCAGCCAGCCGCCGGCGAGCAGATGCAACGGTGCACCGGCCACGATCACCCGGATGTCATCCAGACCGTCCGCACCCGAGGCCAGTGCCGTGGCCGGTTCAAAGCGCAGGTCGCCCTGCGCCAGATGCGGGTCGTCCGCGGCGATGTAGGGCGGGTTGGTGGCGATCAGGTCGAAGCGCTCCTGGCCCAGTGCCGCGTGCCACGACCCCTCGCGGAAGCGCACGTTGACCAGCTCGTGACGGCGCGCATTCTCGGCGGCCACCGCCAGCGCCTCCGCGCTCATGTCCGTGGCCAGCACCTGCGCCAGCGGGCGTTCACTGGCCAGCGCCAGTGCGATGGCCCCGCTGCCGGTGCCCAGGTCGGCTACCTGCAGGGGACGGTCCGCCGGCAGGCGCTCCAGCGCCAGCTCAACCAGCCGCTCGGTTTCCGGCCGGGGAATCAGCGTGGCCGGGCTGACCGCCAGGTCCAGTGTCCAGAATCCCCGCCGCCCCAACAGATAGGCCACCGGCTCACCCTGGATCCGGCGCTGCAGCAACTGCGTGAACGCCGCCTCGGTCGCCGGCTCCACCGCATCGGTGGCATGTGCGAACAACCAGCTGCGTTCCCGGCCCAGCACGTGCAGCAGCAACAGCTCGACCTCGTGGCGGCCTTCCACGCCCGGCAGCTGCCCGGCGGCATCGGCCAGCAGCTGGCGGATCTCACGGTGTGGCGCGACAGTCATGGCAGGCCCGGAACTCTAGGGCGCGCAGTGTAGGTCAGGTTGCAGCATTGTTCAGTCGCCCATGCCCGTCCATTTACGGCATCTATCAAGGTCATCGCCGCATTTGAGACTCAAGTCATTGAATTGAAAGATATCCAACCCCATCTTAACAACTGACCGCGAAGGCACCTGAACCATCTACGATAGATGGCGTCTATCGAAAAGTGATGAATCAATTGATTTCACTAATCGACCAGGGACCGGTAGTCTTTACCCATCGCTTCACCCCGCCCTTCATCCAAGAGGAACATCGATGTCGCTCATCAACACCCAGATCCAGTCGTTCGAAGCCAATGCCTACCAGAACGGCGAATTCATCAAGGTTTCCGACGCCAGCCTGAAGGGCCAGTGGTCCGTGCTGATCTTCATGCCGGCTGCCTTCACCTTCAACTGCCCGACCGAAATCGAAGACGCCGCTGACCACTACGCCGAGTTCAAGAAGGCCGGTGCCGAGGTCTACATCGTCACCACCGACACCCACTTCTCGCACAAGGTGTGGCACGAAACCTCGCCGGCCGTCGGCAAGGCCCAGTTCCCGCTGGTGGGCGACCCGACCCACAAGTTGACCCGCGCCTTCGGCGTGCACATTGAAGAAGAAGGCCTGGCCCTGCGCGGCACCTTCATCATCAACCCGGAAGGCGTGATCAAGACCCTGGAAATCCATTCCAACGAGATCGCCCGTGACGTCTCCGAAACCCTGCGCAAGCTGAAGGCTGCCCAGTTCACCGCCGCCAACCCGAACCAGGTGTGCCCGGCCAAGTGGAAGGAAGGCGAAAAGACCCTGACCCCGTCGCTGGACCTGGTCGGCAAGATCTAAGCCGCTCCGCATCCCCATTCCCGTTTCGACGGGAATGGGGGTGAACCCAAGTGGGTGCCCACCGCGCCCCCTTCGGTTCACCCCCATGTCGCGCTGATGCACCCGTGGGGCGCGTCAACGCCGTCCGCTTGCCTGAATCAAGGAGTTTTTCGATGTTGGATGCCAACCTCCAGTCCCAGCTGAAGACCTACCTGGAACGCGTCACCCGCCCGATCCAGATCACGGCGCACGCGGATGACAGTGCCAAGTCGCAGGAAATGCTCGAGCTGCTCGAAACGCTGACCACGCTGTCCTCGCAGATCAGCCTGGAAGTGCGTCGCGACAGTGGCGAGCGGACCCCGTCGTTCGCGCTCGGCAGCCCGGGCCAGGACATCCACCTGGCCTTTGCCGGCCTGCCCATGGGCCACGAGTTCACCTCGCTGGTGCTGGCGCTGCTGCAGGTCGGCGGGCATCCGTCCAAGGCCACCGCCGAGCTGATCGAGCAGGTCCGCAACCTGGACGGCGACTACCGCTTTGAAACCTACTTCTCGCTGTCGTGCCAGAACTGCCCGGACGTGGTCCAGGCGCTGAACCTGGCCGCAGTGCTGAACCCGCGCATCCAGCACGTGGCGATTGATGGCGGCCTGTTCCCGGCCGAAGTGGAAGCGCGCCAGATCATGTCGGTGCCCACCATCTACCTCAATGGTGAAGTGTTCGACCAGGGCCGCATGACCCTGGAGCAGATCGTGGCCAAGCTCGACACCGGCGCAGCCAAGCGTGATGCCGAGAAAATCGCGACCAAGGCCCCGTTCGACGTACTGGTGGTGGGCGGCGGTCCGGCCGGCGCAGCCGCGGCGATCTATGCCGCGCGCAAGGGCATCCGCACCGGTGTGGCCGCCGAGCGTTTCGGTGGCCAGGTGCTGGACACCATGGCGATCGAGAACTTCATTTCGGTCAAGGAAACCGAAGGCCCGAAGCTGGCCACCGCGCTGGAACAGCACGTGCGCGAGTACGAGGTGGACATCATGAACCTGCAGCGCGCCACCGCGCTGGTGCCGGCGGGCGATGACGGTCTGGTCGAGATCAAGCTCGAAAACGGGGCCTCGCTGAAATCGCGCTCTGTGATCCTGTCCACCGGCGCACGCTGGCGGCAGATGAACGTGCCCGGCGAAGATCAGTACCGCAACAAAGGCGTGGCCTACTGCCCGCACTGCGACGGCCCGCTGTTCAAGGGCAAGCGCGTGGCGGTGATCGGCGGCGGCAACTCCGGCGTTGAAGCGGCCATCGACCTGGCCGGCATCGTCGCGCATGTCACCCTGCTCGAATTCGATGACAAGCTGCGCGCCGACGAGGTGCTGCAGAAAAAGCTGCGCAGCCTTGGCAATGTCACCATCATCACCAGCGCGCTCACCCAGGAAGTGCTGGGCGACGGGCAGAAGGTGACTGGCCTGGTCTACCAGGACCGGGTTGGAGGCGACGCGCACCGGGTCGAGCTGGAAGGCATCTTCGTGCAGATCGGCTTGCTGCCGAACACCGAATGGCTCAAGGACAGCGTGGCGCTTTCACCGCGCGGCGAGATCCTCATCGACGACCGCGGCCAGACCAATGTGCCCGGCGTATTCGCCGCGGGTGATTGCACTACCGTACCCTATAAGCAGATCATCATCGCGATGGGGGCCGGCTCCACGGCGGCACTGAGCGCGTTCGATCATCTGATCCGTACGTCGGTTCCCAAGAGCAGCGGCGCTGTCGCCGAAGCTGCCTGAAACGACAGGTTCCCGGTGCGCCGGGAACCTTTTTCCATTACTGGGTACTCCACGCCCTCGCCCGGTCATTGTCTGGAGTTACAAGAAAATGAACCTGCGTGATCTGAAGTATCTGGTGGCCCTGGCCGATCACAAGCACTACGGCAAGGCCGCCGCTGTCTGTCACGTCAGCCAGCCCACGCTGTCGACCCAGCTGCGCAAGCTGGAGGACGAACTCGGCGTGCCGCTGGTGGAACGTGGCTCGCGCAAGGTGATGCTGACCCACGCCGGCACCGAGGCTGCAGTGCGCGCCCGGATCATCGTGGCGGAAATCGAAGAACTGAAGGAAGCCGCCCGCCGCGCCCGCGACCCGGAAGCAGGCAGCATCCGGCTGGGCATCTTCCCCACCCTGGGCCCGTACCTGCTGCCGCATGTCATTCCCGGCATCCGCAAGCGCTATCCGCACCTGGAGCTGCTGCTGGTCGAGGAAAAGAGCGACGAGCTGCTGAACCGTCTGCGCGACGGCCGCCTGGACGCGGCACTGCTGGCGCTGCCGGTGGACGACGATGCCCTGCACGCGGAATTCCTGTTCGAGGAGCCTTTCCTGCTGGCCGTCTCCAGCAAGCACCCGCTGGCCGGGCAGGAGCATCTGGATGCGCGCGAGCTGTCCACCCAGCGACTGCTGCTGCTTGAAGACGGCCACTGCCTGCGTGACCAGGCGTTGGCGGTGTGCCGCATGTTCGGGGCCAACGAGAAGTCCGAGTTCCGCGCGACCAGCCTGGAGACCCTGCGCCAGATGGTCGCTGCAGATGTAGGCATCACCCTGCTGCCGACCCTGGCGATCAAGCCGCCGGTGCCACGTTCGGACAGTATCCACCTGCTCGACTTCCGTGGGCCGGGAAGCCCGACCCGGCGCGTCGGCATGGTCTGGCGACGCAGCTCGGCGATGACCGACTTCCTCACCCAGCTGGCCCGGCAGTTCAAGCAGCTGCCGGCGGAACTGCTGTCGCTGGAGGACAGCGACCGCCCGCAGGTCGCGGCCGAAGCGGCACTTCCCGCCAACTGAACCCGCTTTATCGGGCGGCCCTGTCCCCCGGTCGCTTCCAATCCCGTTACATCGCACAATAGAACCGGGCGGTGCCAGCTGGCACCGCCTTTTGCTTGTGTCCTTTACTTCACCCAGGAGCGTCACATGTCCAATTCCAGCGGCCTGCCGCCATCCATCACTGTGTCGAGCCATGACATGGACCGCCTCGACGCCATGCTCGAGTCGCCCGCTGTCGGCCAGTCACCCGCCGGCCTGGCGCTGGCCCAGGAACTCAACCGCGCGACCGTTGTGGTGCCGGACCAGATGCCGCCGGGCATCGTCATGATGCATTCGCGCGTGGAATGCGAAGATGAGCTGCACGGCGACAAGCACGTGCTGACGCTGGTCTATCCCCGCGAAGCCAACGTCGACGAAGGCAAGGTCTCGATCCTTGCACCGGTCGGCACCGCCTTGCTGGGCCTGGCCGTGGGCCAGTCCATGGACTGGGATGCACCGGGTGGGCGCAAGCTGCGCCTGCGGGTGACCGCAGTCCACAATGCAACCCCGAACTGAGAGCGCGGCGGGGAGCGTCGGTCGCGTATCGCGCCACCCCCCATCGCCATGATCCACGTCTTCGAACCAGGAGTTTCCATGAGCACCGCAACGCCTTCCAAACTTGCCCAGCTGCGTGACCTGTCCGTGGTGGTTGCCGATACCGGCGACTACGAGGCCATCAAGCGCCTGAAGCCGGTCGACTGCACGACGAACCCGACCCTGGTGAAGAAGGCGCTGGACCTGCCGGTGTATGCGGAGCTGATTGAACGCGAACTGGCCTGGGGCCGCGAGCAGGGCGGCGAGCGCGAAACCATCGTGCATGCCGTGGCTGACCGCCTGACGGTAGGCGTGGGCACGCTGCTGAGCACGCTGGTTCCCGGCCGTGTTTCCACCGAAGTCGATGCCGACCTGGCGCACAACGTGGACGCCACGGTGGCCAAGGCCCGTCAGTTCATTGCCATGTATGAAGCGGCCGGCGTGCCGCGCAGCAAGGTGCTGATCAAGATCGCCGCCACCTGGGAAGGCGTGGAAGCCGCACGCCAGCTGCAGGCTGAGGGTGTCGACTGCAACCTGACCCTGATCTTCAACCCGACCCAGGCCCTGGCCTGCAGCGAAGCCGGTGCGTTCCTGATCTCGCCGTTCGTGGGTCGCATCCTGGACTGGTACGTGGCCAACGGCCAGAGCCCGGCCAGCATCGACGAGGACCCGGGCGTGGTGTTCGTGCGCGGGGTATATGCCGAGTTCAAGCGTCGCGGTTCGCCGACAGTGGTGATGGGCGCCTCGTTCCGCTCGACCGCGCAGATCGAAGCGCTGGCTGGCTGCGACCGCCTGACCATTTCGCCCGATCTGCTGGAAAAGCTGGACGCCGACCACGGCGATCTGCCGCGCAAGCTGTCGCCGTCTGCGGCCGATGGTGCTGCCGTGACCCCGATTGATGCCGAGCGCTTTGCGGCCGACCTGGCCGCCGATCCGATGGCCACCGAGAAGCTGGCGACGGGTATCGAAGCGTTCGCGAAGGATCTGGAAGCGCTGCGTCAGACGATTCGCGAGCGGTTGTAAGTTTTCTGCGAATAGCGGCGTTTCGATTGTTCCTTGCGGGGAGGCCGACGAGCAGCCCCGTTCCGCGACACGCCGTGAACCGCCCTCCGGGCCCCGGCCCAACCGCCAGCGGTTGGGCGCTCAGTCGCACGCGAGGCAGTGCCTCGCAAGCCGTGCGCCTTCACCCATGGGGGCTCGTCAAAAACATCCATGTTTTTGACGGTCGCTCCAGGGGCTACTCGCCGGCCTCCCCCGATAATTCATCGTTATGCGGATGGCAACGGCCCATTTCGATTTGGGGTCATGCGTTACCGGATGCTGGACAAATCACGGCCGTCGTCTATCGACCGACGCTACCGGGCCCGCGTGCTTTTGATTTGCGATGGCCACCGACACGCTGTCTGGGGCGTGCCGGGGTGGGTTTGCGGGACCGTAGAAAACATGAATGTTTTCTACGGTCCCGCAAACCCACCCCGGCATGCCCGAACACGGAAGTCGATGACGACCGGCTGTTCGCACGAATCCAACAGCAGCCACGCAGGGCGTGGCTCTACGGGGTCCATGCAATCCCAATCAACGCGGAATCAAGCGCCCACCCCGATCGGGCAGCTGACGCCGGTGCCGCCGATGCCGCAGTAGCCGTTCGGGTTCTTGGCCAGGTACTGCTGGTGGTAGTCCTCGGCGTAGTAGTACTCCGGGGCCGGGAACTCGATTTCCGTGGTGATCGGGCCGTAACCGGCATTGCTCAACCGCTGCTGATAGGCATCACGGCTGGCCAGGGCGGCCTCGAACTGCGCCTGGGTGGTCGCGTGGATCGCCGAGCGGTACTGGGTGCCGGTGTCGTTGCCCTGGCGCATGCCCTGGGTGGGATCATGGTTCTCCCAGAACACCTGCAGCAGCTCGGTCAGGCTCACCACCGACGGGTCAAACACCACCTCCACGATCTCGGTGTGCCCGGTCAGGCCGGAGCAGACCTCTTCGTAGGTCGGGTTCGGGGTCACCCCGCCGGCGTAGCCGACCGACGTGCTGTACACCCCCGGCAGCGTCCAGAACTTGCGTTCCGCGCCCCAGAAGCAGCCCATGGCAAAGCGGATCCGCTCCTTGCCGGCGAAGCTGTCCTTCAGCGGATGGCTGTTCACGAAGTGCTGGTTGTGCAGCGGCAGCGGGTGTTCGCGGCCCGGCAGGGCCTCTTCCGGACGCGGCAGGCGCTGCTTGAACGCGCCGATTCCCAGCAGCTTGGACACTCCCAACATGGCGTTCTCCTAGGCCGGCAACAGGCCGACGCTTTCGTCTCCATCCCATATGGGGTCGTCTGCCGGGCCGGCCAAGTCGAGGCCTGCAACGATCTGTGCTGCCTCCGGGGCCGCCAGGTCCGGCACACAGACCCGCAGCACCCCGAACAGCGGCAGTTCGCCCATCCCGCCCAGCAGCTGTTCACCGAACACGAAGGCCGGAATGCCGGCATCTTCCAGCGCGTGCTTGACCAGATGGGCGTCGAACAGGTTGTCGGCCTTGTAGATGACGTGCATGGGCGGGCCTCAAAGACGGGTTCAGCCCAGCATACGCCGGGGATGTGAACGCGGGCCGGGAAAGCACGTACCGACCAACGGTGGGTACCTACCCGTCCATCGTGCCCGGCACAGCCGGACACGATAGACTGTCATTCTTTCTGTCTACTGCCCAGCGCACCATGTCCGAGCCTACTGCCGCCCCCACCGACGCCCTTCCGGAAACCCACGAAAAGCGCGATTTCATCCGCCAGATCGTGCGTGAGGACCTGGCCAGCGGCAAGCACCAGGCGATCAAGACCCGCTTCCCGCCGGAGCCCAACGGCTACCTGCACATCGGCCACGCCAAATCGATCTGCCTGAATTTCGGCATCGCCGGCGAATTCAGCGGCGTATGCAACCTGCGCTTCGACGACACCAACCCGGCCAAGGAAGACCCCGAGTACGTCGCCGCCATCCAGGACGACGTGCGCTGGCTGGGCTTTGAGTGGAACGAACTGCGCCATGCCTCGGATTACTTCGACGCCTACTACCTGGCCGCGCAGAAGCTGATCCGCGATGGCAAGGCCTATGTCTGCGACCTGTCGGCCGAGGAAGTGCGCGCCTACCGCGGCACCCTGACCGAACCCGGCCGCCCCTCGCCGTGGCGCGACCGCAGCGTGGAAGAAAACCTCGACCTGTTCGCGCGCATGCGCGCCGGCGAATTCGCCGACGGTGCCCGTACCGTGCGCGCGAAGATCGACATGGCCAGCGGCAACATCAACCTGCGCGACCCGGCCATCTACCGCATCAAGCATGTGGAACACCAGAACACCGGCAACGCCTGGCCGATCTACCCGATGTATGACTTCGCCCACGCGCTGGGCGACTCCATCGAAGGCATCACCCATTCGCTGTGCACGCTGGAATTCGAAGACCACCGCCCGCTGTACGACTGGTGCGTGGACAACGTTGATTTCGCCCACAGCCCCGAGCTGACCCAGCCGCTGGTCGACCGCGGCCTGCCGCGTGAAGCCGCCAAGCCGCGCCAGATCGAATTCTCGCGACTGAACATCAACTACACCGTGATGAGCAAGCGCAAGTTGATGGCGCTGGTCACCGAACAGCTGGTGGACGGCTGGGACGACCCGCGCATGCCGACGCTGCAGGGCCTGCGTCGCCGTGGCTACACCCCGGCCGCCATGCGCCTGTTCGCCGAACGCGTCGGCATCAGCAAGCAGAACTCGCTGATCGACTTCAGCGTGCTTGAAGGCGCGTTGCGCGAAGACCTGGACAGCGCTGCTGCGCGCCGCATGGCGGTGATCGACCCGGTCAAGCTGGTGCTGACCAACCTGCCGGAAGGCTTTGAAGAACAGTTGACCTTCAGCAACCACCCCAAGGACGAAGCCTTCGGCAGCCGTTCGGTGCCGTTCGCCCGCGAAGTGTGGATCGACCGTGAAGATTTCGCCGAAGTTCCGCCCAAGGGCTGGAAGCGCCTGGTGCCGGGCGGCGAAGTGCGCCTGCGTGGAGCCGGCATCATCCGCTGCGACGAGGTGATCAAGGACGCCGACGGCACCATCACCGAACTGCGCGGCTGGCTGGACCCGGAATCGCGCCCCGGCATGGAAGGTGCCAACCGCAAGGTCAAGGGCACCATTCACTGGGTCAGCGCCACACACGGCGTGCCGGCCGAAATCCGTCTGTACGACCGCCTGTTCTCGGTGCCGAACCCGGACGACGAATCCGAAGGCAAGACCTATCGCGACTACCTCAATCCAGAATCACGCCGCACCGTCACCGGCTACGTCGAACCGGCGGCTGCCGAGGCCGCGCCGGAACAGTCGTTCCAGTTCGAGCGCACCGGTTACTTCGTCGCCGACCGCCGTGACCACACTGCCGCCGCCCCCGTGTTCAACCGCAGCGTGACCCTGCGCGACACCTGGTCGGCCTGAGAGAACTGCCATGCTGTACGCACAAGTCCACCTGACCCTGCCCGCCTGGATTCACGACCAGATCGACCTGGCCCGTACCTACCCCGGTGATGAGGCCAAGGTCGCCCTGGCCATCGAACTGTCGCGCCTGAATGTTGAACACGCAAGCGGCGGTCCGTTCGGCGCGGTGGTGTTCGGCCCGAACGACTCCGTGATCGCCGCCGGTGTGAACCGCGTGGTGCCGCACAACACCTCGTTGGCACATGCCGAAAACATGGCCTACATGCTGGCCCAGCAGCGCCTGCAGACGCCGCGTCTGAACGATGTGCTCACGCCCATCACCCTGGCCACCTCGTCGCAGCCGTGCTGCCAGTGCTTCGGGGCCACCATCTGGGCCGGCATCGACCGGCTGCTGATCGGGGCCAGCGCGCAGGACGTGGAAGAACTGACCCCGTTCGACGAAGGTCCGCTGCCGGCCGACTGGGTAGGCGAGCTCAACAAGCGCGGCATCGACGTGGTACAGGGTCTGAACCGCGATGCCGCCCGCGCGGTACTGCGCACCTATGGGGAAACCAATGGCGCGCATTACTGACCGCGCTGTCGCAGGCGTGGGCCTGTGAGCGGCCTGCTGTGTCTATGCCGCCAGGGCTTCGAGCCGGAACTGGCCGGTGAGCTGAGCGAGCGCGCTGCGTACGCCGGTATTCCCGGTTATGCGCGCACGCAGCGCAACGACGGCTACGTGCTGTTCGCCACCGACGAAGGGGCCAAACTGTCGCAGGCCCTGCCCTGGCGTTCGCTGATCTTTGCCCGCCAGAAGCTGGTCATGCTGGCTGAGCTGCGCGAGCTGGACCCGGCCGACCGCATCACCCCGATTCTGGCCGCGCTGGAAGGCCAGGCCCGGTTCGGCGACATGTGGGTCGAACATCCCGATTCCGACGCCGGCAAGCCGCTGGCCGGTCTGGCCCGCGCCTTCGGCAATGCACTGCGCCCGGCGCTGCGCAAGGCCGGGCTGCTGACCGACAAGGCCAACACCGGCCTGCCGCGCCTGCACGTGGTCTTTGTCGATGGCCGTCATGCCTACGTATGCGTGGCCGACACCCGCGACAGCGCACCGTGGGCGCTGGGCATTCCGCGACTGAAGCTGCTGCCGGAAGCGCCGTCGCGCTCGGCGCTGAAGCTGGACGAAGCGCTGCTCACCCTGATGCGCCCGGAAGAACGCGAACAGCTGGTCAAGCCCGGCATGCGCGCCGCCGACCTCGGTGCGGCGCCGGGCGGCTGGACCTGGGTGCTCACCCGTCAGCACATGCACGTGATCAGCGTGGACAACGGCCCGCTGCGCGAGCACGTGCTGCAGACCGGCCTGGTCGAGCATCTGCGCGCGGATGGCTTCCACTGGCAGCCCGAAGCACCACTGGACTGGATGGTCTGCGACATGGTCGAACAGCCGCGACGCGTGGCCGAACGCATGGCGACCTGGTTCCGCGAGGGCTGGTGCCGGCACGCGATCTTCAATCTGAAGCTGCCGATGAAGAAGCGCTGGGATGAGACGCGGCTGTGCCTGGAGTTGTTCCAGCAGCAGGCCGGGCGACCGTTGAATGTGCGCGCCAAGCAGTTGTATCACGATCGGGAAGAGATCACGGTGCTGGCGTGGTGAGGGGTTTGCGGGGTGTCATTGGCGCGATGACACGCATGGCGTGTCTCTACGCCGGGTGGGTCGGCGTTGCCTTGGGGCAGGTGCCGGCGACTACTGCGCCACTGCGGGAAGTGCCCGCAGGGGTGCGTACGCAGTCGTTGTCCAGCGGCGCGGTCACCCATGCAGTGACCCTGCCGCCAATCGCGGGGGAATCGACCGTGACCGTGCGCTCGGTGCAGCCGGACAGCGTGGTCGGGCAGTATCGGTTCCGGTTTGAAGCGCTGGATGTGGATGGCGACGGGTTCATCAGCCGGGAAGAGGCGCAGGCCAATCCGGCGCTGGCCGATGAGTTCACGTCACTGGATACCACGCGGCGGGGACGGTTGGATCGCAGCCAGCTGCAGGGTTGGCTGGTGCCCTGACCAGTCGCAACGTAGAGCCACGCCCTGCGTGGCTTCGACCATGCCAGACCACCGCATTGACGCGCATGGCGCGTCACTACCGGGAAAGATGTTTCACGTTTTCCGCTGCGTCGATAGCCCGCTGCAGTGCTTGCCGCGCCAGCTCGGACCGGGCGTTTTTGAGCTGTCGAAGCAGGTCCGCTTCCAGCTGGGATACATGCAGCAGCATGGAGGCGAAACCCTCGGCTGAGAGGGGAACGCTTTTGCCGTCCGGGGCACGTTCGACGAGGGCATTGAGATCCGCGTACGCCGCTGCCCCGTTGCCGCCACTGAAGCCCACACCTGCGGGCTGGCCGTTCCTGATCTCCTGCAGCATCCCGCGCAACCCGGATACGACTTCGACCGGGCAACAGGCCTCGGCGTCGGTAGCCGTCTTCTGCTCGTTCTGGACGTCCTGCGGGCGAAGCACGTTCAGTACATGGGAGATACCGGGTAGGGCCATCTTGCACCTGCGCGAGTGGTTTGCGTCAGTGTGCGGCACCTGATGGTGAGCCACTTGTCGAAATCGATCATTTCGGGCCGATTGCGACATCACGGCACTTCATGCACCGCAACGACACGCGTGGCGGGTCGCTACGGGCCTGGAGGTGTTTCATGCACGGCGTGGTGACGCGCCATGCGCGTCATGCCGTCACCTCACGCGGTCGCCGGCGCAGGAGATGTTCTGGAGCTGCAACTGTTGATCCGCCATGCTCCTCTCCACGCCTTTCATGAAGCGATCGAAGTCCCTGTCCAGAAACAGCTGCTGCTGGCTCTTTCGTCGCTTGACTGGCTGCGACACTTCCGGAGCGCCAGGGCCGTTTGCGACCTGTAACGGAACGACCCCGCCGGCCTCCTGCCGGGGCAGGTCAACGGCGACAGAGGGTGTCGTTTTCGGTCCAACTTGAGTAATGGCAGTCATTGCGGGCGAGGCAGAAAAGGAACCATCGCGGAGTGTCCGCCCGCCGACAGGACCGCGCTTTCAC
Organism: Stenotrophomonas sp.; assembly: GCA_039592995.1. Classification (GTDB taxonomy): domain Bacteria; phylum Pseudomonadota; class Gammaproteobacteria; order Xanthomonadales; family Xanthomonadaceae; genus Stenotrophomonas. Next base: position 46,123 of record JBCNQC010000019.1, read on the forward strand.
AATTCGATCATCGGTGCCTGTCGAACTTCAGATGCTGAACGTTGCGCGCGTGCTGGTGCAGCTCGCGCAACGTGTTCAGGCGATCGGCGTACCAGGAGGCCTGGCCGGAGGTGTCCTTGCGGGCTTCGTGTACCTGCCGGGCCAGATCCTGCTTGATGATGCGAACGTTCTGCAGCACTTGCCGAGCGTGGTCGACGTTGTTCGATCCGGAGGAGGTGGCGTTGATCGATCTGGCCGCTTTGCAAGCCACCTCGCGATTGAAACCGATCTGGTAACCGCTGCCGTTGTGCAGGCTGATCAGACTGACCAGGCGCTGGCCAGCGTCGATGACGGCTTTCGGATCAGCGGCAATGCGCTGCTCGGCGTAGGTCTGGGGGCGGAAGATCTGGTTCAGCAAGCTGCCAATGGTCACGACAAGTAGTCTCCGGTGCGCGCACCGTGCGTCGGGGCGTCCTGCATAGCGTGAAGCCGGCCAGCGGCCGGCTCTACCGGATTTCGATCATTACCGTCAGGCGCGATGTCAGAGCCCGGCGGCCCGCTTCCAGAACGCCGACACCAGAGGTGGCCACTTGCCCACGCAACCCAGCGCGCGGCCCCGTGCCAGGGTCAGGTGCATCTCGTCATTCGAGAACACCTTGTTGATCGCATCAAACCCATACGCCGACACGGTGTTGTCGCTGCGGCGCTCCCGCGCCCAGCGCTGCAGCCGCTCCGGGCTGGACCAGTCCTGGCGGCGCTGCTGGGCCTGCAGCACCCGTTCACGCAGGGCGGCCACGTCACGCAGGCCCAGGTTCACGCCCTGCCCGGCCAGCGGATGCACCACGTGGGCAGCATCGCCGAGTGCCAGCACACGGCCGGCCACATAGGCGGTAGCGAGCTGCCGCCGCAGCGGGAACGCGGCGCGACGGCTGGCCAGCGTCATCGCCCCCAGACGCGCGCCAAACGCACGGGTCAATTCCTGCCCGAACGCGGCGTCATCCAGCGCCAGCACGCGCTCGGCTTCTGCATCCGGCAGGGTCCAGACGATGGAGCTGCGTCGCGCCCCGGCCGGCAGCACCGCCAGCGGCCCGGTGGTCAGGAAGCGCTGCCAGGCGGTGGCTTCGTTGTCGTGTTCGCTGTCGATGTAGGCGACCACGCCGCGTTGGCCATAGTCCTCGCGGCTGACCTGCAACCCGGCCAGCTGGCGCAGGGTGGATTCCGCCCCATCAGCCGCCACCGCCAGCCGCGCCTCGAGCCGACGGCCATCGTCCAGGCGCAGGCGCACCCCGTCCTCATCCTGTTCCAGGGCTTCCACCCGGGCTGGACAGCACAGCTGCACATCGGCGGCCGGCAGTGCCGCCCACAGACGGTCAACCAGCAGGTCGTTCTCGACGATCCAGCCCAGCTGCTCACGACCCAGACGGTCGGCGTCGAAGCACAGTTCATCGCCGCCGGCGGCATCCCACACCCGCATGCGCCGATAGGCGCAGGCACGCGCGGACAGCACCGCCGGCCACACCCCCAGCGTTTGCAGCAACTGGGCGTTGTCGGGCGCGAAGGCATACACCCGCAGATCCGGCTGCGCGGCCTGCCAGTGGGCCGGCTCACGGCCTTCGACCAGGGTGACGTCCAGACCGGCGTCGGCCAGCGCCAGCGCGCAGGCCGCCCCCACCACGCCACCGCCGACCACGATCACATCGCGCATGCGCCGGCTCATGGGGTCGCCCCCCGGCACAACGCCGGCACATCGCCACGGAAGCCCATGGCCCCGCCCACCAGCATCGACTGCACGTCACTGGCCTGCGCGGCCAGCAGACCCAGGCTGCGCAGCGGGCGCAGCAGCGGGGCCGGGTTGCTGGTCACCCGCGCCAGCCCGCCCGAGAAGGCGATGGTCTGGCGGCGGTCCTCCTCACGGCGTGCCACATACTGCTGCAGCAGGGCATCGCTGCCCGGGTCGTTGACCGCGGGCAGCAGTTCGGCCAGGGTCAATGCATCGCGCAGGCCCAGGTTGAAGCCCTGTGCGCCCAGCGGATGGATGGTCTGCGCGGCATTGCCCAGCAGCACCGTGCGTTCGCCAACCAGCGCGCGCGCCAGCACCTGGATCAACGGGTAGGCGCTGCGCGGCCCACTCTCCAGCAACCGCCCGGCGCGCCAGCCAATGGCGTTCTGCAGGCGCTGCAGCCAGGCGGCCTCGTCCAGGGCCATCACCGCCTCGGCCTGGTCGCGCGCCACCCCGTGCACCACGCCGAAATGCCGGTCGCCGCGCGGCAGCAGCGCGGTCGGGCCGGTGTCGGTGAAGCGCTCGTAGGCGGTGCCGTCGGGCGCACGCGCCGCGCGCAGCCTTGCCACAAACAGGGTCTGGCCGAAATCGTGCTCGTCCACGCCGATGCCCAGCCCCTCGCGCACACCGCTGCGGGTGCCATCGGCCCCGACCACCAGCCGTGCCCACAGCGTGCGTTCGCCACTGTCGTCGGCCACCACCACCGCGCGATGGCCGTCCACCACCTCGCCCAGGCGCACGAAGCGCGCCGGCCGGTAGCGGGTCAGGTGCTGCAGTTGGCCGAGGCGGGTCTCCAGCGCTTGGCCGAAATCGCGCGCCACCACCACCTGGCCGAACCACGGCCGCTGGTAGTCGGCGGCATTCATCTGCACCCGGCCGAAATCGCCGGCGCGGCTGACATGGATGCGGGTGATCGGCCCCACCGCGCTGCCCAGCAGCGGCATCACCCCCAGCGTGGTCAGCGCGTTGACGGTGGCGGCGGCAAAACTGAGATTGCGCTGGTCGAACACCGGCGGCAGGCTGCCGGCCGGTGTGGCCTCGACCAGCCCCACCCTGCGCCCGGCGCGGTCCAGGGCAATGGCCAGGCTGGCCCCGACCAGGCCGCCGCCGATGATCACTACATCATGATGTTCACTCATGCCCACCATGATAGAGCCAGCCCGCAGCGCGCGGCAGGCGCTAGAATGAATGCCATGAGCACCCTGCCCGCGTCCCCGCCTTCCATTGCCCCCCGCGCGTTCATTCTTGCGGTGCTGGCCCTGCTGATGATCGCCACCCGTGTGAATCACTTCGCGGCAATCCCGGATGCCTCCTGGGCGGTGTTCTTCATCGCCGGCTTCCACCTGCGCGCGTGGACGCGCTGGGCCTTCCCGTTGCTGATGGTGCTGGCGCTGATGATTGACGTGCTGGTGATCCGTGCCAGCGGCATCGGCTACTGGCAGCACTACTGCGTGTCCCCGGGCACCGCGCTGCTGATTCCAGCTTACTTTGCGATGTGGGCCGGCGGCGCGCTGCTGCGCCAGGGCTACCGCAGCGCCAACTGGGCCGTGCTGGGCAAGGGTGTCGCGCTGTTGCTGGTGGCGGTTGCGGTATGCCACCTGTTCGCGCAGGGCGGGTTCTACTGGACCAGCGACGTGGTGGCCGACCCCACCCTGTCCGGCTGGGCCCAGAACTATGCCCAGTGGTTCCTGCCCTACCTGCGCACAACCGCCACCTATGTCGGCCTGGCCGCCGCGCTGCAGCTGGCCACCGAACAGGTCGGCAAGGTGCTGCAGGCCCGCCGCGACGTTCTGCGCTGAGGCGGCACCTTTCGTGGGCAACCGGCTCTCACGCATCTATACCCGAACCGGCGACGACGGCAGCACCGGGCTGGGTGATGGCAGCCGCGTCGCCAAGGATGATGCACGCGTGCATGCGTTCGGCACCGTGGATGAGGCCAATTCGGCGCTGGGCGTGCTGCTGGCCGTGCGCTTGCCGGACGACATCCGCGCACTTCTGACACGCATCCAGCACCAGCTGTTCGACCTGGGCGGGGAACTCTGCATCCCCGGCCACGCCGCGATCCAGCCGCCCGACGTGACCACGCTGGAACAGCAACTGGACCATTACAACGCCAGCCTGCCGGCACTGCAGGAATTCATCCTTCCGGCCGGAGGCGAAGCCGCCGCCCGCTGCCATCTGGCCCGCACCATCGTGCGCCGCGCCGAGCGCGAGACGGTCACCCTGGCTCGCCTTGAACCGGTACGCGCCGAAGCACTGCAGTATCTCAACCGCCTTTCGGACCTGCTGTTCGTGCTGGCCCGGGTGCTGGCCCGCGTCGACGGCCAGGGCGAGGTCCTCTGGCAGCACAGCCGCCGCCACGGTTAACGGAAACGGAGCCGCATGCTGGTCTTTACCCACCCCGCCTGTCTGCAGCACGATCCCGGCCCCGGCCATCCCGAGTCTCCGCAACGCCTGCAGGTCGTGTTGGACGCGCTGCACGCGGCCTTCCCGGGTCGGCTGGATTGGCGCGAAGCGCCCGCGGCCAAGCGCGGTGATCTGGCGCGGGTGCACGGCAGCGAGCTGATCGATCTGGTGCTGCAACCACAGACCCAGCCGCTGCGGCTGATCGACATGGATACCATGACCTCGCCCGGCTCGGCGGCGGCCGCCGTGCACGCCGCCGGTGCCGGTGTGGCCGCGGTGGACGCGGTGATGCTGGGGGACGACCCGCTGGCCTTCTGCGCGGTGCGCCCGCCCGGCCACCATGCCACCGCCACCACCGCGATGGGCTTCTGTCTGTTCAACAACATCGCTATTGCCGCCGCCCACGCGCGCGACCGGCATGGGCTGGAGCGCATTGCGGTGGTGGATTTCGACGTGCACCACGGCAACGGCACCCAGGACATTTTCATCGCCGACCCGCGCGTGGCCTACTACAGCACGCACCAGGCCGGGCTGTTCCCGAACTCCGGCCTGCGCCGCGACCGGGGCGCGGGCAACCTGCTCAACATCCTGCTGCCACCGGGCAGTGGCGGGTTCCGGTTCCGCAACGTCTGGGCCGACGAGATGCTGCCGGCCATCGACGACTTCCGCCCACAGCTGGTGCTGATCTCGGCCGGGTTCGACGCCCACCTGCGCGACCCGCAGGCCGACCTGATGCTGGAGACCGACGACTTCGCATGGATCACCGGTGAGCTGCATGCGCTGGCGCGGCGGCATGCGGCCGGGCGGGTGGTGTCGATGCTGGAGGGCGGTTACGACCTGCAGGCCTTGGCGGAATGTTCGGTCGCGCATGTGGAGGCGATGTTGTAACCCCAGGTCCCGATGAACCTGAACCCCGCTTCGCAACCGCCCTTCATTGCCCCTATGCAAGCGATGGGGCAAGCTACCCTCCGTTTTCCCCCGAATCCGAAGCCCGCGTGCGCCGAGCCCTCCGCCTGCTGCCCCTCCCCCTGAGCATCGCCATCTGCCTGCCTGCAATGGCCGATGAGAAGCCATTGAACTGGGGCCTGTGCCCGGTCGCCGATGTCCTGCCCGTGTTCGAAGAGGCCCCCAAGGCCGACAAGGAAGCGGCCGCCACACGTGACCAGCAGCCCACCGACATCGAAGGCAACCAGCTGTTCGGCACCGCCACGGTGCCGCAGTACCAGGGCAACGTCACCCTCAAGCGTGGCGACCAGTTCCTGGGCACCGACCACCTGAGCTTTGATACGGAAAGCGGCAACTACATCGCCGAAGGCAATGTCCGCTACCAGGACTCCTCGTTCCGCATGGTCGCCCAGCGTGCCGAAGGCAACCAGGAATCGGACACCCACAAGATCAGCGACATCCAGTACCAGCTGGTCGACCGTCGCGGTCACGGCGGGGCCGAATCGGTCGACCTGCAGGGCGCGGTCGGGCAGATGCACCGCTCCACCTACACCACCTGTGATCCCTCGCAGCCGATCTGGAAGCTGTCGGCACCACAGATTGAAGTGGACAACGACGAAGGCTTCGGTACCGCACGCAACGCGGTGCTGCGCATCGGCAAGGTGCCGGTGCTGTGGGCCCCGTACTTCAAGTTCCCGATCGACGACCGCCGCCAGACCGGCCTGCTGTACCCGGAACTCGGCATGTCCGGGCGCAACGGCTTCGACTACGCCCAGCCGATCTATTTCAACCTGGCCCCGAACTACGACGACACCCTGACCCCGCGCTACATGAGCAAGCGCGGTTTCATGCTCGATAACGAGTTCCGCTACCTCTACGGAGGCGGCCGCGGCGAGTTGCAGACCGCCTACCTGCCCAACGACAAGCTGCGCGACAAGGACCGCGGGCAGGTGCAGTACTTCGGTTACCACAACGTCAACAGGCACTGGCAGGCACGGGCCAGCTTGGCCTGGGTAAGCGACGAGCGCTACATGGAGGATTTCTCCAGCAAGCTGCTCGGCGTCACCACCTCGACCCTGCAGAGCCAGGTTGGCATCTATGGCACCGGTGAAACCTGGACCGCGGGCCTGATGGCCGACCGCTGGCAGCTCACCGATTACACCCTGACCGAAAACTCTCTGCCCTATGCGCGCCAACCGCGCGCCTATTTCAACTGGGACAAGCCACTCCTGTCATGGCTGGAAGCCGGCGTGTATGCCGAAGCGGTGCGCTTTACCCATGACGATGTCGACGAGAAGACGATCGACGCGGACGGTGAGTACATCAACAGCGGCGTGGTCACCCCGTATTTCAACGGTTCTCGTCTGGACATCAAGCCGTACGTGACCATGCCATTCGCCGGCGCAGCCTGGTACGTCACCCCAACTATCGCGTATAGGTACACCGGCTACGAGCTGGACCGCGGACTGGCCCAGCAGACACGACTGTGGGCACTGCGCGACGCTGGCATCGACCCGGCCACCGCTACGCCCGAGCAGTTGCTGGGCAACACGTCGCCACACCGCAGCATGCCCATCGTCAGCCTCGACGCCGGCATGTTCTTCGACCGCGAGACCGAGATCCGCGGCAAGTCGTTCCTGCACACCTTGGAACCGCGCCTGTTCTACCTGCGCACGCCGTACCGCGACCAGAGCGACCTGCCGATCTTCGACACCCGTGACTTCACCTTCAGCTGGGGCCAGCTGTTCCGCGACTCGCGCTACACCGGCGCGGACCGCCAGAACGACGCCAACCAGCTGACCATGGCGCTGAGCACCCGCTTCATCGACCAGGACACCGGCCGCGAGCGCTTCTCCGGCAGCATCGGCCAGATCCTGTACTTCGACGACTCGCGGGTGACTCTGCCCAACCAGACTGCCGTGGTGGAACAAGGCAAGTCGGCGTGGATCGCCGACGCCAACTACGCCATCAATGACCGCTGGAACCTGGGGGCTACCTATCAGTGGGACCCGAAACTGAAGCGTGAGGATCTGGCCAGCGTGCGTGCGCGCTATCTGATGTCCAACGACGGCATCGTCAACCTGACCTACCGCTACCGCGTCGCTCCGGGGGCCTCGGCCAACGCCACCAAGGCCGAACGCACCCTGCTGGAACAGGCCGACCTGTCGTTCCTGTACCCGATCAACGAGCGCTGGAGCCTGGTCGGTCGGTACTACTACTCCATCCAGGACAAGGAACCGCTGGAAATCATCGGCGGCGTGCAGTGGGACAGCTGCTGCCTGGCCGTGCGCGCCCTCGCGCGCCGCTACGTGCGCAATCGTGAGGGCGAGATGAACAACTCGTTCCAGATCGAGTTCGTGCTGAAGGGCCTGAGCTCCATCGGCCAGAACACGGACCGCACCTTGCGCCGTGCTATTCTCGGCTACTACCGCGACGACCTCTATCTCGTGCCGCCCAGCAACACCGGTGCTGCCCGCGACGACTACGATCCGAACCAGATCCCATGACCAAGACTCTTCCCGTTCTTCTCGCCTCGCTGATGGCGGTCACCACCGTCAGCGCCCCGTTGCAGGTGCTGGCCCAGCAGACCCAGTCGCTGGACCGCATTGCCGCCATCGTCGACGAGGACGTGGTGCTGCAGAGCGAGCTGGACCGCGCCGTCACCAACATCAAGGCCCAGTACGCCGGGCGTGAGAACCAGCTGCCGCCGGAAGACGTGCTGCGCCGCCAGGTGCTGGAGCGTCTGGTCCTGGTCAAGCTGCAGGTGGCCCGCGCTGAAAGCAGTGGCATCAAGGTCGGCGACCAGGAACTGAACCAGGCCATCAACGCCATTGCCCAGCAGAACGGCACCAGCGTCGACGCCCTGCGCCAGCGCCTGGCCGGTGACGGCGTGGATTTCAATGACTTCCGCGCCTCGGTGCGCGACGAAATCACTGTGCAGCGTCTGCGCCAGAGCTTCGCGCAGAGCCGCATCAGCGTCAGCGAGGGTGAAGTGGATGCCGCGCTGAAGCAGGAAGCCACCACCGGCACCCAGTATCACCTCGCGCACATCCTGATCGCCCTGCCCGAAGCGGCATCGGCCGACCAGATCGCCACCGGCCAGCAGAAGGCTGACGGCGTCAAAGCCCTGCTGGACAAGGGCGAGCTGGATTTCAACGCCGCGGCCGTGCGCTACTCCGACAGCCCCAACGCGCTGGAAGGCGGCGATCTGGGCTGGCGCACGCTGGATGAAATCCCCAATGCGTTCGCGCAGATGATGACCCAGATGAAGGCCGGTGACGTGGTCGGCCCGCTGCGAGGCCCGAGCGGCTTCCAGCTGCTGAAGCTGGTGGAAGTGCGCGATGCCAACGCCAGCGCCGGTGGCCAGACCATCACCGAATACCACGGCCGCCACATCCTGATCCGGGTCACCGACCAGCAGGACAGTGCTGCCGCCAAGGCCAAGATCGACACCCTGCGTGCGCGTATTGCGGGCGGCGCGGACTTCCAGGCCGTGGCCAAGGAATCCAGCGAAGACGCCAACACCAAGGGCCAGGGCGGCGACCTCGGCTGGTTCCCGGCTGATGCGTTCGGCCCGGATTTCGGCCAGCAGATCACCGGCGTCAGCGATGGCGGCGTCAGCCAGCCGTTCCGCACCGACGCCGGCTGGCACATCGTGCAGCGCGTGGAAACCCGCCAGACCGATGCCAGCGTGGACAACAAGCGCGCGCAGATCCGCGAAACCATCGGCCGCCGCAAGCTGGAAGAAGAGTACAACCGCTTCCTGCAGGAACTGCGTGGCGAAGCCTACGTCGACCTGCGCCAGGGCGACGCCGCCGCAGCGGCGACTCCGCCGCAGTCCTGAGGCACCCCGATGCTGCCACAGCTCGCGCTGGTACCGGGCGAGCCCGCTGGCATCGGCCCCGAACTCTGCCTGCGGCTGATCCAGCAGCCGCGCCACGACTGCCAGCTGCTGGCCTTTGCCGACCCGGACACGCTTCGGGCGGCCGCCTCCGCGCTGGATCTGCCCCTGCAGTTTCTGCCTGAACACGCCATCGCCCGCCAGCCGGGCGATCTGCGTTTGCGGCCGGTGCCCAATGCCACCCCCTCCCGCTTCGGTCATACCGATCCTGCCAATGCGGCGGCAGTAATCGGTGCCCTTCACCTGGCCGGTCAGGCCTGCCTGGACGGGACGCTGGACGGGGTGGTCACCGGCCCGGTACACAAGGCGGTGATCAACCAGGGCGGCATTGCCTACAGCGGCACCACCGAGCTGCTGGCCGACCAGGCCGGGGTCAAGGTGGTGATGATGCTGGCCAACGACATCGTGCGGGTGGCGCTGGCCACCACCCACCTGCCGCTGCGGGAGGTGGCCGACGCGATCAGCGCCGACGCCCTGGCGACCACCCTGCACACGGTGCACACCGCGCTGCGCCGCGATTTCGGCCTGGCCGCCCCGCGCATCGCGGTGCTGGGGCTGAACCCGCACGCCGGCGAGGATGGGCATCTGGGCCGCGAGGAACTGGACGTCATCATCCCGCTGATGCAGCGGCTGCGTGCGGAGGGCATGGATCTGATCGGCCCGCTGCCGGCCGATACCGCCTTCCTGCCGCAGAAGCTGGCCGGTTTTGACACCGTGCTGGCGATGTACCACGACCAGGGACTGCCGGTGCTCAAGTACAGCGGCTTCGAGCAGGCCGTGAACATCACCCTGGGCCTGCCCTACCCGCGCGTGGCCGTGGACCACGGCACAGCGCTGGACCTGGCCGGGCGCGGGGTGGCCGATCCCTCCAGCCTGCTGGCCGCCACCGCGCTGTGCGCCCGGCTGGCCGCTCAACGTAAAATGAGCGCATGACTTCTTCGCATTCCCCCTCGGCCCCGGGTTTCACCGCCCCGGCCAAAAAGCAGCTCGGCCAGCACTTCCTGGCCGACCGCAGCTACATCGACAAGATCGTCCTGGCGGTCAACCCGAAGGACGACGACCGTCTGGTCGAAATCGGTCCGGGTCAGGGTGCCATCACCCTGCCGCTGCTGCGCCGCCATCCGCGCCTGACCGTGATCGAATTCGACCGCGACCTGATCGCGCCGTTGACCGCCGCCGCCGAGCCGCTGGGCGAACTGACCATCGTGCACCGCGACGTGCTGCAGGTGGACTTCACCGAGCTGGCCGCCGGTAGCCAGATCCGCCTGGTCGGCAACCTGCCGTACAACATCTCCTCGCCGATCCTGTTCCATGCCATGGAGCATGCGGCGGTGATCCGCGACATGCACTTCATGCTGCAGAAGGAAGTGGTGGACCGCATGGCCGCCGCCCCCGGCAGCAAGGTCTATGGCCGCCTGAGCGTGATGCTGCAGGCGTGGTGCAGGGTGAGCTCGCTGTTCGTGGTGCCGCCGGGTGCGTTCCGGCCGCCGCCGAAGGTGGACTCGGCGGTGGTGCGGCTGGTGCCGCGCGACCCGGCCACGGTGGGCATCAACGACCGCAAGCGCTTCGCCGAAGTGGTCAGATCCGCCTTTGGCCAGCGCCGCAAGACGTTGCGCAACGCGCTCAATGGCGTGGTCACGCCGGAGCAGTTCGAAGCGGCCGGCGTACGCAGCGATGCCCGTGCCGAGCAGCTCGAAGTAGCGCAGTTCATCGCGCTGGCCAACGTACCGCGCGCGGAAGCGTGAAACACCCTCTACACTGCCCGTATGACTGACGCAGCAAAAAAACACGCCATCTCCGTGGAGGTGGCCCCCCGCTTTCTCGATGACCAGTCCACGCCGGAGGACGGGCGCTTCGCGTTCGCCTACAGCATCCGCATCCACAACGAAGGCCAGGTGGCCGCGCGGCTGGTTGCGCGCCACTGGCGCATCACCGACGGTAATGGCCGGGTGGAACAGGTGGATGGCGAAGGCGTGGTTGGCGAGCAGCCGCGGCTGCGCCCGGGTGAAGAGTTCCGTTACACCTCCGGTGTCATGCTGGAAACCGAGCACGGCACGATGCAGGGCCATTACGACATGGTGGCCGACGACGGCACCGAGTTCGCGGCCACCATCGAGCCGTTCGTTCTGGCCATTCCACGCACACTGCACTGACGGAGGCGCACGCATGAGTGTCTGGGCCATCGGCGACCTGCAGGGCTGCTATGAGGTCACCCAGCGGTTGCTGGAAAAGATCCGCTTTGACCCGGCGGTGGACACACTGTGGTTCTGCGGCGACCTGGTGAACCGCGGCGGGCAGTCGCTGGAAACGTTGCGGCTGGTGCATTCGCTGCGCGAGAGCAGCGTGGTGGTATTGGGCAACCATGACCTGTCGCTGTTGGCGGTGGGTGCGCGCACCGAAGAAGAACAGCGCAAGGTCAACCCGGACCTGCTGCGGGTGGTGCAGGCCGAAGACCGCGACGTGCTGCTGGACTGGCTGCGCCTGCAGAAGCTGGTGCACGTGGACCGCGAGCTGGGCTGGATGATGGTGCACGCGGGCCTGGCCCCGAAGTGGACCACGCAGCTGGCCGAGAAGCATGCGCGTGAAGTGGAAGCGCAGCTGCACGGCAACGGCTACCGCAAGCTGTTCCGCAACATGTATGGCGACAAGCCGATCTGGTCACCCGGGCTGACCGGTTATGACCGTTCGCGGGCGATCATCAACATCCTGACGCGCATGCGTTACTGCACGCCGCGCGGACGCATCGGCATTGAAGACAAGGGCACGCCGGGCACCCAGGAGCAGGGCTTATACCCCTGGTTCGAGGTGCCGGGCCGGGTCGAGCGCGACCTGAAGGTGGTGTGCGGCCATTGGTCGGCGCTGGGCCTGACCATCACCCAGGGCGTGCACGCCATTGACACCGGCGCAGTGTGGGGCGGCAAGCTGACCGCGCTGCAGCTGGATACGGACGAGCTGCGGGTGGTGCAGGTACCGGGCCGCGACGTGCCGAAGCCGGACGCACCGCCGCGTCCGCCGCAACCACGCCGCGAAGGCGGTGGTGGCGGCAACGCGCAGCCACAAGGTCGTCCGCGCGGATCGCGCCGCCGGGGACCCCGTCGCGAGCAGCAGGGCCAGCCGCAACGTCCGCCGCGCGAATCGGGCGGCAACGACGGCGGCACGCAGTCTACGTAGAGCCGGGCTTGCCCGGCTGCTGTTGGATTCGTGCGAACAACCCTCGGTTCACGGGTTCCCTGGTTTGGCGGGGCGGGGTGGGTTTGCGGGACACGCCGTAAATACATCCATGTAGGCTCGTCAAAAACATCCATGTTTTTGACGGTCCCGCAAACCCACCCCGCCCCACCTTCGACAGATGATCGGTGGCCATGGGAAATCAAATGCGTCGTCCCCGCGTGCGACCACGCGATGCTGCTCTCTGCAAAATGTAAGACGGTAGCAACCGTGTTCGCGGATGCTGTTCCCGCGGCCAGACGTTCGCCAAATCGCGGGCACGGTAGCGCCGGCCGTTGGCCGGCCCAAGGGATACATTCGACGCAGTGAAAGTCAGGCTTGCGCGA
>JBCNQC010000002.1:0-299497 GCA_039592995.1 Stenotrophomonas sp.
GCGATGACCTGCCCGAGGCCCTGCGCGACCCCAAGGCGCTGCTGCCGATGTTCAAGCAGATGCTGTTCGTGCGCGTGTTCGACGGCAAGTCGATCGCGCTGCAGCGCACCGGCAAGCTGGGCACCTATGCCGCCTGCCTCGGCCATGAGGCCGCGCACGTGGGCATTGGTGCTGCCATGCAGAAAGACGACGTGTTCGCGCCGTCCTACCGCGAGTACGGCGCGATGTTCATGCGCGGCGTGCGTCCGCGCGACGTGCTGATGTACTGGGGCGGCGACGAGCGCGGCAACGACTACGGCGGCAATGCGGCCAAGGACTTCCCGTTCTGCGTGCCGATCTCCACCCAGTGCCTGCATGCCGCCGGTGCAGCACTGAAGTTCAAGCTCAACAACGAGAAGCAGATCGCCGTGGCGGTGTGTGGCGACGGCGGCAGCTCCAAGACCGATTTCTATGCCGCGCTCAATTCGGCCGGTGCGTACAAGCTCCCGCTGGTTCTGTGCATCGTCAACAATGGCTGGGCCATCTCGGTACCACGCTCGGCCCAGACCGGTGCCGAAACCCTGGCCCAGAAGGGCCTGGCCGGCGGCCTGCACTGCCTGCAGGTGGACGGCAACGACCTGATCGCGGTGATGGCCGCCATGCTGCAGGCGCGTGATCGCGCGCTCGCCGGCGACGGCGGCACCGTGCTGGAACTGATGACCTACCGCCTGTCCGACCACACCACCGCCGACGACGCCCGCCGCTACCGCGACGACGCGGAAGTGAAGGACGCCTGGCTGCTGGAACCGATGCTGCGCCTGCGCAAGTATCTGACCAACGCCGGTGTGTGGAGCGAGGCAGAAGAAGCGGCCTGGACCGCCGAGTGCGGCAAGCGCGTGGACGAAGAAGTGAACCTGTACCTCAACACGCCGGTGCAGCCGGTCGAGGCCATGTTCGATTATCTGTACGCCGACCCGCCGCAGGACCTGCTGGCCCAGCGCGCGCAGGCCATTGCCCTGGAGCAGCGTCATGGATGAGCTCAAGCACGTTTCCAGCACCACCGCGCAGACCCACGCCGCCGACAGCGCCGCACTTGCGCGCGGAGAACAGACCATGACCAGCACCCCCATCACCCTTATTGAAGCCATCACCCAGGCCCTGGCCTGGGAGCTGGAACACGACAAGTCGGTGCTGGTGCTGGGCGAGGACGTGGGCGTGAACGGCGGCGTGTTCCGCGCCACCGCCGGCCTGCAGCAGCGCTTCGGTGCCGACCGCGTACTGGACACGCCGCTGGATGAAACCACCATCGCCGGCCTGACCATCGGCCTGGCCGCGCAGGGCATGAAGCCGGTCGCCGAAGCCCAGTTCGACGGCTTCATGTATCCGATGGTCGACCACATCGTCTGCCATGCCGCGCGCCTGCGTTACCGCACCCGTGGCCGCCTGAACTGCCCGATGGTGCTGCGCGTGCCGTGGGGCGGTGGCATCCGCGCCCCGGAGCACCACAGCGAAGCCAACGAGGCCATCTTCACCAACGTGCCGGGCCTGCGCGTGGTGCTGCCGTCCTCGCCGCAGCGTGCCTATGGCCTGCTGCTGGCTGCGATCCGCGAACCGGATCCGGTCATCTACATGGAACCCAAGCGCATCTACCGCCAGTACAAGGAAGTGGTGGTCAACGACGGTGAGGCCCTGCCGCTGGATGTCTGCTTCGTGCTGCGCGACGGCACCGACGTGACCCTGGTGACCTGGGGCGCGCAGGTGAAGGAAGCGCTGGAAGCCGCCGACAAGCTGGCCGGCGAAGGCATCAGCGCCGAAGTCATCGACGTCGCCACGCTGCGTCCGCTGGACTTTGCCACCATCGCCGAATCGGTGGCCAAGACCGGCCGCTGCGTGATCGTGCAGGAAGCCCCGAAGACCGCCGGTTTCGGCGCGGAAATCGCCGCACGCCTGGCCGAGGAATCGTTGTACGACCTGCTGGCTCCGGTCGAACGCGTGACCGGCTACGACACCCACATTCCGCTGTTCCGCCTGGAAATGAAGTACCTGCCCAGCGTGGACCGTATTGTGAGCGCGGCCAAACGCGCGGTGGCGGCGGGCTGACATGCGGGCCCGTCTTCTAGGCCCGTACCGCAGCCAGTACTCCAACCCGCTCCGGTTCCGCACCGGCCAGATCGTCGAACTGGGTGTTCGTGACGAGGAATGGCCGGCGTTTGCCTGGGTGCGCACCGATGACGGGCGCGCCGGCTGGGCTCCGGTGGCATGGCTGCAGGTGCTGGATGATGGTCGCGCGGAAGCGCTGCGCGACTACGACGCCCGCGAACTGGACGTTGAAAGCGGTGAAATGGTCAAACTGCATCATGAACACGGCGGCTGGTGGTGGTCCGAACGCGCAAATGGCGCGACGGGCTGGCTGCCGGCCCGCGATCTCGAACTGCTTGAAGAGAACTGCACATGAGTGAGAACAAGAACTTCAACCTGCCCGACCTGGGCGAGGGCCTGCCCGACGCCACCATCGTCGAGTGGTTCGTCAAGGAAGGTGACGTGATCCGGCTCGACGAGCCGCTGGTGTCGATGGAAACGGCGAAGGCCGTGGTCGAAGTGCCCTCGCCGTTCTCGGGCAAGGTGCTGAAGCTGTCCGGCGGCCCCGGCGACATCATTCCCACCGGCAGCGTGCTGGCCCAGTTCGAGCTGGACCCGAACCTGCCGCAGCGCGCCGACGGCCAGGACACCGGTCACAGCCACGGCCATGCCGCACCAGCCGCCGCGCCCAGCACCGGCCAGACCGCACCCGCGCAGCCGGACAAGGTGGTGGCGTCCGACGAGGGCGGCGAGATCGCCAAGCCGTCGGCTGAGCGCGATGACGCCGGCACCGTGGTCGGGGCCATGCAGAGCTCCAACGCCGTGCACGCCGAGCAGGCGGTGGCAGTCGGCGGGGTCAAGGCCGTGCCCGCCGTGCGCGCCACTGCGCGCAAGCTGGGCGTGGATCTGAGCCGCGTGCGTGCCACCGGTGCGGATGGCGCGGTGACCATGGCCGACGTCAAACAAGCGGCCGCCGATGGCAGCGCGAAGATCGGCAGCGCGCCGGCTCCTGCCGCTGCACCGGTTGCCGCGGCTGCACCGGCCCCGGTGCGCCAGGCCGAGGCCCGCACCCCGATGTCCGCCGCTGGCAAGCCGATGCGCACCCAGCCGCCGGGCGTGGTCGCCAAGGGTCAGCCGGAACCGCTCAAGGGCGTGCGCCGCAACATGGCGCGGGTCATGGCCGACGCCCACAGCAAGGTGGTGCCGACCACGCTCAACGACGACGCTGACATCCACGCCTGGCTGCCCGGCAACGATGTCACCGCCCGTCTGGTACGCGCCATCGTGGTCGCCAGCCAGAAGGTGCCGGCCATGAATGCCTGGTTTGACGGCGACGCGCTGACCCGCACCCTGCATGCCCAGGTCGACATCGGCATTGCGGTGGACACCGACGATGGTTTGTTCGTGCCGGCGCTGCGCAATGCCGACATGCTCGATGCACGCGGCATCCGGGAAGGCGTGAACCGTCTGCGCGAGCAGGTCGAATCACGCTCGATCGCGCCGTCCGAGCTGAGCGGCTACACCATCTCGCTGTCCAACTTCGGCATGTTCGCCGGCCGCTATGCCACCCCGGTGGTGGTGCCGCCGTGCGTGGCCATCGTTGGTGCCGGCCGTGCCCGCCACCAGATGACCCCGGTGATGGGCGGCGTGGAAGCGCACAAGGTCATTCCGTTGTCGGTGACCTTCGACCACCGTGCCGCCACCGGCGGTGAGGCGGCGCGGTTCCT
Source organism: Stenotrophomonas sp. (assembly GCA_039592995.1). GTDB lineage: Bacteria > Pseudomonadota > Gammaproteobacteria > Xanthomonadales > Xanthomonadaceae > Stenotrophomonas. Next base: position 3,786 of record JBCNQC010000002.1, read on the forward strand.
GCGCGCGATGATGGACGACCTGGCGTTGGCCCAGTAATCTCCAATCGTTGGTCGGCAGTCCGACTGATTCACAATAACGGCCACCCCACGGTGGCCGTTATTCGTTGGATACCGTCTGCAGCATTACGGATTGGTGCAGCACACCCCGCAACCGCATCACGTTGTCGGCTTGTTGCCACAACACGTCAGCGTTTGGTCCGCGTCACCGTTGCCACCGCTACAAATCCGACCGCAACACGTATGGTTCGCGACTCCCGGCATGGAACCCGAGCCGGGATCACCTTCACCCTCGCAGGATCGCGCGCTTCCGAGGTCACCGATTGCGCTTGACTGCAACGCATGCGAAATGAGTTCTACCGAGGCACCGGTTGTCTGTTGCCGTTCGGAACCAGCCCCGGCGGCCCCAACGTCGCCATTCGGGGTCAGCAGGATCACCCGATCCAGCAAGCGCGATCCGGAACCGATAGGCCCTCGCCACAGCACAACCTGCATTGCTGCCGCATCGGCGGTTGAGGAGCTGGAATGCTCCAGAATATCCAGTTCAAGTGTGTATCCGTCCTGCTTGTTGCCAATCGACAGCTGGACCGGGCCCTCAGCAGTCATCTGTACCGACGGCGACATCACCTCGCGGCCCTCATCCATGACTCGCAAGGAGAGGTGATGAACACCCGGGCCTGGGGTTGTCTCTGCTTGAGCGGCGCTGATGACACCAATCGTGAGCAGGAACGCGACACGCGCCATCATTCGAACGTAAATTCCGAGCACTTGTGAAGCCTCGCTTGTTCATGACAAGGAAACGAGGCTAGAGGTCTAAAGGCATGCTCGTCCCTGAAAATCGTCCGAACATGCTCCCAGGACTGCTCGCACTTCGTGGTCAACCATCCAAGTCCAAATCACACCAACTGATCAGCTTCCACGCTACGCACGCCAGCTTTCGGGTTGATCGCCGCTTCCACCATGGTGGCAGCGATGTTTTCCGCAGGGTTGATCCGCCAGCTACGCGGCAGCACGGGTCTCAGCGCCCTCAGCACCGCGCTGGCCAGCTTTTCCCCGCGTCGGTGCTCGGCCCGCTCGCCGCCGATCAGACCCGGTCGTACCAGGGTCAGGGACGGATAACCAAGGCCGCGCAGGTCCTGCTCGAGCGCCCCTTTGACCCGGTTGTAGAAGAACCGCGACTGGGGATCGGCCCCCTTGGCCGAATTCAGCACGAACGTTGACGCCCCGTGAGAGCGGGCCAGACGGGCCACCTGCAGCGGGTACTGATGATCCACCTCGGCAAAGGCCTCACGGCTGCCGGCCTGTTTCAAGGTCGTCCCCAGCGCGCAGATCACCGCATCCACGGCCCACCAGTCGGCCGCTTCCGGCAGCTGGGCGAAGTCGACCACCGGATTGAGCAGATGGGCGTGGGCCAGCGCCAGCGACCGTCGCGTGGGGGCGACCACGGTCTGGCAGCGGGGATCGTCCAGCAGCAGCTGCAGCACCTGGGTGCCGACCAGGCCGGTGGCACCGACCAGCATCACCTTCATGGGGCGGTCCGTTTTTGTGTAGAGGATGTCTTCAAGCCGGCCGGTCCAGCGCCGATACTGTTCCCACCTACCCTACTCCATCTTCGCCCCAGGACCCGCCGCATGACGGACCGCCCCGACGCTTCCTCCAGCCCCGGTACCGCCGTGGGACGGCTGCTGGCGCGGCGTGCCGGGTCAACCCCGGCGCGGGTCGAGGCCGCGCCGGCCAATGCGGTCAGCGGGGGCGGCAGTGCCGCCCTGCAGCGTCTGTTTGCCGGGGCCGAGCAGCCCGAGCCGCTGCTGGCCGCCTTTGCCAACGGCATGGCCACGCTGCCGGGTGAACTGGGCGACATGGGCCTGCGCCTGCAGTCGGCGCTGCGCAGCGCCGACTGGGTCAGCTACGGCCGCGCCATGCGCCAGCTGATCGACAAGTACATCCGTACCATTGAACAGGACAGCGCCGACGGCCCGCCCGACAGCCTGCGTCTGCGCGAACTGCTGCGGCATACCCTCGGTGTCACCGTGGCCAGCCTGCTGCAGAACATGCCCGAGCTGAAAGACGAGCCGGTACAGCTGGCCGCCGAACTGAGGCAATGGCATCCCGGCATTCCGTTGCAGCCGCTGGAAGTGCGCCTGCGCGAGCTGACCCACCAGATCGGGGTGCGCAGCGACGGCTGGCAGGAGCAGCAGGAGCTGCTGCTGAGCCTGTTCGACCTGCTGCTGGAGAACATCAGCGAACTGCTTGACGACAGCAGCTGGCTGCAGGGCCAGCTGCACGCCGTGCGCGCCCTGATCGGCGGTCCGCTGGACCGCGACTCGGTGGAACAGGCGCGCAACAATCTGCGCGAGGTCATCTACAAGCAGAGCCTGCTCAAACAGGGCATCGTCGAAAGCAAGGCCGCCATGCGCGGCTTGATGGGCGAGTTCATCGAACAGCTCGATGGCATGGCCACCCACACCAGCGACTACCACGACCGGATCAGCAGCTATGCGATGGCGCTGAAGGAAGCACGCAGCATCTCCGATCTCAACCAGCTGCTGCAGGACGTGCTGCGCGACACCGGCAAGGTGCAGGAACAGGCGCTGCAGGCACGCGACCACCTGGGCAATGCCCGCCGCGAAGTGGAACAGGCCGAGGCCCGCATTGCCGAGCTCGAGCTTGAACTGAGCGACATGTCCGGACAGATCCGTACCGATCCGCTCACCGGCGCACTCAACCGCCGTGGTTTTGATGAGTTGCTGGAAAAGGAAATCGCGCGTGCTGCCCGGCATTCGCATCCACTGGCAATCGCCCTGCTGGACCTGGATGACTTTCACCAGACCAACAGCGAACACGGGCACCCGGGCGGTGACGCGGTGCTGCGCCACCTGGTGACGGTGTGTCAGCTGCTGCTGCGCAATTCAGACGTGGTCAGCCGCATCGGCGGCGATGAGTTCGTCATCGTGATGCCGGAAACACCGGCGGCTGACAGCATGTCGACCCTGCTGCGGCTGCAGCGCTCGCTGGCGCAGCGACCGCTGCACCTGGATGAGCAGCGGGTACCGGTGCATTTCAGTGCCGGTGTGACCCAGTGGCAGGCCGGAGACAGTGCCGAAGTCGTGTTGAAGCGTGCGGATGCGGCCCTGTACGCGGCCAAGCGGGTCGGCAAGAACCGCGTACAGGCGGGTTGAGCGTCAATCAATGCGCGGCCGATTTGCCGCGTGCCTTCTGGATGCCGGTCACCGCCAGCAGCACCACCGCACCGGCAAACACACCGACCACCAGATTGCCCAGCGCTTCCACCAGCCAGCCCACGCTGGTCTGACCGGCCAGGCCCAGCACGAAGTGGTGCAGCGCCGGTACGTTGTGCACCAGAATGCCGCCACCGACCAGGAACATCGCCAAGGTGCCCGCGACCGACAGGAACTTCATCAGCCACGGGGCTGAAGCCACCAGTCCGCGACCGAACGCGGCCACCGCGCCGCCCTTGCGCGACAGGTACAGGCCGGCATCATCCAGTTTTACGATACCCGCCACCAGACCATAGACGAACACGGTCATGCCCAGCGCGATCACCACCAGCGCGGTCACCTGGTTGATGAACGGCTGCCCCGACACCACGCCCAGCGACAGCACGATGATCTCGGCCGACAGGATGAAGTCGGTGCGGATGGCACCTTTCACCTTGTCCTTCTCCCAGGCCACCATGTCGACCTTCTCATCGGCCAGCGCCTTGGCACGCTCGGCCTTGTGCTGCGCGTCCTCTTCCTTGGAATGCAGGAAGCGGTGCGCGAGCTTTTCCACGCCCTCGTAGCAGAGGAAGGCACCGCCGATCATCATCAGCGGCACCACGATCGGGATCGGGAAGCCCTTGGTTTTCAGCCACGCTTCCAGCGCGCTGATTGCCAGTGCCGCCGGCACCAGGATCGCCTTGTTGACCAGCGAGCCCTTCGCCACCGCCCACACCACCGGCAGTTCGCGATTGGCGCTGACCCCGGTGACCTGCTGGGCATTCAATGCCAGATCGTCGCCGAGTACGCCCGCGGTCTTCTTGGCCGCGACCTTGGTCAGGATCGAGACGTCGTCGAGCAGCGTCGCAATATCGTCGAGCAGGGCAAACAGGCTGGCACCGGCCATGGCAATCCAAGGTTCATTCAGGTGCGTCGATTCTGACTGATCCGGGCACGTTCGTGGAAGATGCCCGGGTTCACCGCCCCACCACCTGCCGGCGGCCACACTGCGGACAGCCCTGTCGCGGAGCCCTGCTTGACTACCCTGCCCACCACCCCTGAAACGCCCTCTCTTGTCAAAGGGATGAACCGACGCAGCCAGATCCTGCGCCTGCTGATGCGCTACCGGCATTCCGGGGTGTTCTCGGGCATGAATCTGGACGCCCGCGCGGTGCATGATCTGCCACCGGAGAGCAATCCGGAGCAGTTCGTCACCGACCTGGAATTGCTGGGACCCACCTTCGTCAAACTCGGCCAGATGCTCTCCACCCGCCCGGACATGGTGCCGGTGGAGTTCGCCACCGCGCTCGAACGGATGCAGGAGAAAGTCGCGCCCATTCCGGTCGAACGCATCTACGCCATCATCGAACAGGAACTGGGCGCGTCGGTTTCCAAGCTGTTCGCCCGCTTCGATCCGGCCCCGCTGGGCTGCGCGTCGATCGCCCAGGTACATCGCGCGCAGCTGCGCGACGGGCGCGAAGTCGCGGTCAAGGTGCAGAAGCCGGAAGTGGCCGCACAGCTGCGCTCGGACCTGGAAGTACTGCGCAGTTTCGCGCTGGCCGCTGATCACCTGACCCAGGTCGGTCGCCGCGTGCGCCTGCGTGACTGGCTCAATGAATTTGCCAAGACGTTGATGCAGGAGCTGGACTACCAGGCCGAGGCGGAGAACCTGCAGCGCTTTGGCCAGCACCTGCGCCCGTTCAAGCGGCTGTGGGTGCCACAGCCGATCTGGGACTACTGCAGCCACCGCGTGCTGACCATGGAGTTGGCACAGGGCGTGCGCGTGGACATGATTCCGGATGTGCGCCGCACCGAGGAGCCGATGGCACCGCTGGCAGCTGCGCTTATTCGCGGCTATCTGGACCAGATCTTCGTGCACGGCGAAATTCACGCCGACCCGCACCCCGGCAATCTGCGCGTCACCCCGCAAGGGCGGCTGGCCATCTTCGACCTGGGCATGGTTGCGCACATGCCGCCGCGCCTGCGCGAGCGCCTGCTGAAAGTCCTGTTCGCTGCCGTGGATGGTCGCGGCGAGGAAGTCGCCGATGAGATCATCGGCATGAGCACGCGGCTGGAAGCGTTCGATGAAGAGCGCTACCTGCGCGAGACGGGCCAGGTCATCGCCCGCTATGCCGCCAACAACAGTTTTTCCGAAGGCCGCGTGGTGCTCGACCTGGTCCGCATTGCCACCGCCAGTGGCCTGCGCACGCCGCCCGAGCTCAGCCTGCTCGGCAAGGCGCTGCTCAACCTGGAAACCGTGTGCCGACTGCTGGCACCGGATCTGGACACGCGCCGCATCGTGGAGAAACAGCTTCAGCATGTGATGCGCGCACGCCTGCGCAAATCGCTGTCGGCCGCCAACCTCGCCAGTGAGGCGATGGAAGTGCAGCAGCTGCTGCGCGATGGCCCGCGCAAGATGTCCGACATCCTGGCCCTGTTGGCCGAGAACCGATTGCAGATGAAGGTGACGGGGCTGGAGGAATCGCGGCTGATGGAGAACCTGCAGAAGATCGCAAACCGCGTCTCTGCCGGCATCGTCACCGCAGCGTTGATACTGGCGGCCGCACTGATGATGAAGGTCAACACGGGCTGGCACCTGTTCGGGTACCCGGCCATCGCGATGGTGCTGATGATGATCGGCGTGGTGCTGGGGCTCGGCATCATTCTCAGCGCGCTGATTTTTGACCGTCGTGCGCGGTCGAAGGAAGAGCGCGGCCACCGGTAAACGCGGGTTCATGCGTTCACGCCGGTTTTACACCTGTGCGGCCGAAGCGTAGTAGGCGCTGAATGCGCTGCTTGAACAAACATTTCAGTCAGGTTCGGGCAGGCATGATCCGGTCATCAGCCTGTAATGCAGGCATGCTTGGAAGCGAAACACCGCCTATGACCTGGATCCTGTTGCTCCCGCTGTTGCTGCTCACCTTCCTGCTGCTTGCCTCGCGTCGCTGGGTGTGGTGGAAGGTGTCGATGATGTCGGTGCTGCTGCTGGCATTGAGCACATGGTGGCTGATCAACAAGCTCTCCGGCGATGGTCTGAATGCGGCCACCCTGTATCACCTGGGGGCCGACATGGAAGGTGCGGGCATCTCGGACTTCAAGGGGTATATCGCCGGATTCATTGCTCTGGCCCTGCTTTCGCTGGTGGGTCCTGCGCTGCTGGTGCGCCGTCGCAAATGGCAAACGGCACCCCACGGCGGTGCCATATTTGCCGGCTTTGCGGCGATGTGGCTGGTCGCCATCGGCGTGAGCCCGCTGTACCACGATGGTCAGCGGCTGTACCAGCAGACGCGCCCGGTCGACTACACCGTGATCGCCCCGGAATACCAGGTGCCGCGGCAGCCACTGCGCGAACCGCGCAACATTGTATGGATCTACGGCGAGAGCCTGGAGCGCACCTATCTCGACGAGGCCGTGTTTCCCGGTCTGATGCCCAACCTCAACCGGCTGGCCGCACGGTCGCTGGACGTGCGGGGGCTGACCCAGGCGGAAGGCGGCGGCTGGACCATCGCGGGTCTTGTGTCATCCATGTGCGGCGTGCCCCTGACCACCGCACAGGGTGACGAGAACAGCATGGACCGCATGGGCAGCTTCCTGCCCGAGGCGGTCTGCCTGGGCGACTATCTGAAGCAGCAGGGTTACACCAACCACTACCTGGGGGGTGCCAACGGACTGTTCGCCGGCAAGGGTCAGTTCCTGGCCACGCACGGCTTTGACGAAGTGCACGATCTGGCGTGGTTCAAGCAGCAGAAGGTCGCACGCTCGCATTTCTCGACCTGGGGCGTGCACGATGATGTGCTGCTGGACAAAGCCTATGACCGCTTCCTGCAGCTGTCCAAGGCCGGCCAGCCGTTCATGCTGACCACGCTCACCATGGATACCCATCATCCGGCCGGCCATCTGCCGGTGGCCTGCAAGCGCACGCGCTACCAGAGCGACTACGGCAACATCGGTCTGCTCAACGCGCTCAAGTGCACCGACGGCCTGATTTCCCGACTGGTGGATCGCATCCAGGCCAGTCCGTATGGCGAGGACACCCTGATCGTCATCGCTTCCGATCACCTGGCCATGCCCAATGATCTGAGTCACGTGCTGGCCAAGCAGAAGCGCGAGAACCTGCTTCTGTTCCTGGGCAAGGACATCGCCCCGCGCCAGTTGGCGGCCACTGCCGGCTCGACGCTGGATTCCGGTGCCACCCTGCTGAGCCTGGTCGACCCGGACATCAAAGCCATCGGCTTCGGCCGCTCGTTGCTGGATCCGCAACGCGCCGACAGCGCCAGCGCCGCTGCGCAGCGGGACGGTGGCAAGGATTTCCCGCGCTATCTGGCGTTCTCGCGATCGCTGTGGTTGGGCGATACCACCCGCCAGCTGCGCATCGACGACGACAACCAGGTCGTGGTGGGGCTGCAGCACGTGCAGCCACCGGTACTCCTTGAGTACGACAAGCAGTGGGACCTGAAGTCGGTCTATCTGGAGAACACCTCCAAGCAGTTCGAACAAGCCGACCCGGCCAATACCCTGGCCTATGTGGATCGTTGCACGGCGTTTGAAGACGGCTCGGCGGACGGTGACTGGTGCGCGATACTGGTGCACCGCGACAAGGGCATCAAGCTGTATCGCGATGACCAGCTGCGCCAGGGCTTTGCGGTAGACGCACCGCTGGACGCCTTCAACGGCCCGATGCCCAGCATCCGCCAGGCGCACATGATCACGCAGAAGGGCCGCCGCACCCGTGCCGGCCAGTACATTCTTCAACTGGTGACCAAGCAGACCCCGGATCGCGGCTTCTGGATTGAAGCGGTGTCGTCCAAGCGCAAGGTCGTGGTTGCGCAACAATGGGTCGAACCCGACGCGGAGGGACGCATCACGGTGCCGTTCGGGCTGGACCACGAAGTGGACGATCTGGAGATCCGCGCCTGGCTCAATCACGCCGAAAAGCTCGCCATAGACACGTTTGCGCTGGTGCCATCACGACGCGCAGGACGTTCGTAAGCGAAAGATGATGCGTCTGGCCCACGCCGCGCGCGCAGCACGGCGGAGCACAGGCACGGTGCGAGCGCAGAATGATCGCGCATGCTGTCGTGCCGCCACCTCACGGGCCTCCCTCTGGTTGTAACGCTGCCGTCGTCCAGCTTCACCCATGCATGCCAGCCACCCGGCCGGCACGACGCCTGCGGGTTTGTCAGCAGACTGCAGGCAGCGCTGCGTACCCTGGCCAATACGCCCGTCGCGGTAGCGACGTTACGGCCTCCCCTTCCAGACGCCCCCCTGCACCCCCTGCTTGACCGGGTGTTGCGTCGCTGTCCGCTGCTGCCGGCGGAGGTTGACCGGATCGAAGAGCAGCTGCAGTACCAGCTGCACTCGTCGGCAACACCCGAGGACATCGCCGCGCAACTGGTGGCGCAACTGCAGCGGTGCCCTGCCTCGCGGCAGCACCGTGTGCACCGGCAGATACTCGAGGTGTTGCAGCGCCCTGACCCCGCGCCGGCCTGCAGCTGGACGACGGAGTGCCGCCGCATCGTCCACACCGTCGTGGCGGAACTATGCCGGCTGCAGGGTAACCGCACGGTGGGCATGGCGCTGTACGCGATCACCAACCGGATGCTGGGTGATCAGGGCGTCCAGGCGCTCAGCTGGGCCCAGCACACGCGGGCGGCGGCAGCCCTGCTCACCCAGGAGGCCTGGTTGCCCTGGCTGGACTGGCTATGCCAGCTGCCGTTGCCGTCGCTGCGCGAAGGACGCTGGCTGGAGCCGCTGCTCGCCGCGCTGCCCGATGCCCTGCATCGCGCCTGCGCTGCAACCGCCGCAGTGCACGAGGCGCTGCACGCGGAACTGTCCCCGACGCACGCCCCGCTGCGGTGGTTGCTGCTGGCCACGGCGTGGCTGCTGTGGACTCGCCAGGCATCACCGGCACCTCCCGCCCCGGCCACGTGGCCGGGCCAGCAGTGCGCTGCGTTGCCGCAGGCAGCGCAGCGCCTCGATGGCGTGGGCCAGGCTGCGCGGCGGCTGTTCGCCGCCCCGACCTGCAGCGACCAGAATTGCTCCGCGTCCACCCTGTTGCCCCTGACCAGCGCAGCGCTCACCGCCTTGGCGGTAGTTCGGCGAGGAAACGCCGGGGTCGGTGTGCCAGGCGTTGCCGCCGCATGGATGGCCAGCATGGGTCAGGCCCGCGCCAATGACGAGGGCGGGACCTTGGCAGTCGCCGACGATCGCGTGACTCTGATAGATGCGCTGTGGACGCTGCACGACACGACGCCAGGCAACGCCACGATCAACCTGGATGCCCGTGCCGTCAGCGCTGCACCCGGGGGGCTGCACGCACACCGCCTGCAGGTGGTGCGTGAGATCCTGCTGCAGCTGTACCAGCAGGATGCGTTCATGGGGACGCTGTACGTGGAGCGTGTTCCTCCCTGCACGTTGCGGGTCGACAACGCCACACTGACGGGTCGTCGCGTGGTCAGCGACGCCCCGGTACAGCTGAACCCACCCTTGGAACAGGAGAACGCTGCACGGTGGTCGCCTGCCACCGCTGCCCTGCTGCAGCAGCTGCAGACAGCAGTGGATCGGGCAGGATTCTGCTACGACAACAGCAGGGTACCGCTACGCTGTGCCCTGCAGTTCCACCTCGAACAACACCTCCACGAGCGCAATGCGACCGTGCCGGCCCTGGCCGCACTCATCCAGCAGCTGGAACAACGCCTGCCTGAAGACGCGACCACCGCTGCGGAACAGGAAGCGGGCACACTGCTGCGGCTGCGCCAGGACATGGCGTGGGCAAAAGCCCAACCACTGCGCGGCCTGGAACCTAGCTGGCGCAACTGGCGTCCCGATCCACGTTCGCACCTGGGTAACAACCTGGCGCTGGCGCGCAGGGTCGTGCGCCAGCTGTCCGAACACCCGGCCCTGATCCAGCTGTGCGCCGGTCTCGGAGCAGATGCTCACCACCTGGTGTTTCCCGAAGAGGGAACTGTTCTCGCCCGGGCCTGGGGGGGCGATGGATGGGTTGTGCTGTTTCCCGCGCAGGCCCCGCCGGCCGCGCTGGCACCGCTGGCCAGCGCGCTGCGCGGCCTCGCCGCACTGTTGCGGGCTCCCGTGCGCACCGATGGGGTGATGCGTGTTCCGGAACTGCTGGCGTACTACCAGATTCCCTGGCCTGGCACGGCGCAGGACGATGGCCCCTTCGATGCCGCCATCGCAGCCCTCGATCAGCGTCTGGTCAATCTCAAGCCGCCACCGGGTGCACCCGGAGCCATGGCACCGCGCACCCTCATCGACGCGCCCCGGCCACAACCAGAACGGCAAGCCGTTATCGACGCGCTATGGCAGGCATTCGACCACGCCAACGCGTCCACCTTGCTGGATCTGAGCACGCTTTCGTTCCCCGCTGCGTCGGATCCCGCGCTGCATCGCCTGTGGTTGCAGGCGCAGCAGCGGTTGCAGCAGCTGTTTGAAGCCCCGTCACTGTGGCTGGCGATGCGCGATGCCGATGCGTCATTCACCTCCATGCGGGTCGCCGCGGACCACGTGCTGGCGGCAGATCGTCAGGACACCCGCCTGCTGCGCATCAATGCCACCGGCTCCGCACTACAGGACCTGCAGACGCTGGCGGCACGCCTGGGCTGTGTCGTACCGACCGGGCCACTGCCACTCAGCGCCGCTCTGGCGTTCCATGGCGTCACGGCATCCAGGGCTGCGTCCCCTTGCCACCCGGCGGCTCCATTGCAGCGGCTGGAGCTGCTGCCCCTGCTGGCGCAACTGCAGGCGCATCGCCCTCACGGTGCCACCGAAGACCCGCTGTACGCGCAGGCGCTTGGCGACCTGCAGGATGTCCGCCGCTGGCTGCAGGGGGTCCAGAATGGCAGCGAACCTGCTGGCCGGCCATCACTCGGCAGCGCTGCTGCTCCGGCGGTGTATGAAGCGCTGGGTCGGTTTGCCACGCTGCTGGCGCATCCGCAGGTCAACGCCACGATGCTTGACCTGCGCGAATCGCTGCGCGTGGCCAAGCTCGATGTGGGCGGCATGTTCAGCGCGCGCTTCGATGACGGTGCGCGGATGTGGCTCAACGCGACCGAGGAGTGGTCAGCCACGCCCGCACTGGACGCCGCGTTGAAAGCACTGCAGGAGAGCGCCCGTGTGCTGCGCGGTCCGGTCCGCTCCGATGGCCGCGTCGCGCCGGCCCAGCTGCTGGCGCGACACGGCGGCTGCGCCCCGCAGGAAACCACGCAGACGGGCGGTCTGCTGCGCTGTGCCGAGCGTGTCCTGGGCGAGCTGCGGCTGGGCATGAGGCCGCATCTGGTCCACGCCCAGGACCTGCTCGGTCCTGCCGAACTGACGGCCGTGCGTCACGCGACCCACGGTTACCTTGCGGGCTGCACGGATACCGACATTACCCTGCTTGAATACCTGGGTGCGCCGTTGGTGGCAGACGGTACGTTTGCATGGCACCAACTCGAACGCCTCAACTATGCCCTGTCCGAGATGGCTCGCACCCCGCCAGCGCAGGCGCTGCAGGACGTGCTGCTGGAAGCGCTGGACTGGCACGGCCGCAATCGCACCGGGTCGACCTCGCCCACCCTGTTGAGCAGTCTGACAGTGCAGGCGATCGTGGCGGATCTTGGTCCCCCTTCGAATCGCGAACAACGCATCGTGCTGGGCTACCGCCTGCACAAGCAGGCCAACCGTGGTCGCACCTTCGGCGAGATCCGCGACGACTTCAGCGCCTACCTGCTGAGCCTCGGTCGCCTTCCGCAGGCACTGCATGGCATGGCGGTGCAGCTGGTGCTGCAGGAAGAAGCACCGGAGCTCCTGGGCCAGGACATCCCGCCGCACCTGGTGTTCGGCAGTGCCATCGCTGCCGTCGAATACGCCAGCGGCGTACATCTGGCGCATCGCATCCAGCGCGGACTATGGGCACAGATGAACTTCAGCGCGCTGGTCACGCTGTCGACCGAGGTATCCGTCGATCGCGAAGTGCCGACCGAAGTCCGGCAGGTGGCCTTGGACGCCCGCCGCCTGCCGACGCTGGACTGGTGGATCTTCCGCGACCTGGATGCGCAGGAGGCTGCGCCCGCAAACCTCACGGCGCGCATTGACACGGCACTGGCCCGTTTCGACCAGCGGGTCAGGCAGATCGACACGGCGATCACCGACCTGCTCGCCCCACCGCCCTATCGTATGCCGATGGTGGAGGCCGAACTCAAGCGGGTATTTCCGCAGTTCCCCGGGGTGTTTGCCACGCTGGCGTGGAACTCCACGGAAATGCGTCTGTGCAACGACCGCGCGTGGTTCGGTTACAGCTTTCCGTTGTTCGAGCTGTACGCCGCTGGCGCGCTGGAACAGGCCCGGGAGGACTGGCATCCCTGTCGCTACTACGTGCCCGACACGCCGCTCAGCCGCGCGCAGGATCATCGCCAGCATGCCCTGCAGCACAATCAGACCCACGCCGCGCTGCAGCATGGATTCGCGCAGCTGGACAATGTCGCCAGGCGCTTCCAGCAGGCATTCGATGACTACTTCAGCAAGGCCCGTTGCGGATATGGGGTGCTCATCGAGGAAGCCCTTTACCTGCGTCCCGAGCCCGAGCGGCGAGCGATCGCGCGAGGCGAGGTGCAGATATACACCCTGCGCACCCATGTTGATCTGGAAGCCCAGCAGGAAACACCTGCGGACACTGCACCGTACCGCGGCCGGTTCGGGGTGATCTACTGCATTGCACCTGAAGGCCAGGAACGGTGCTTCCAGCTGTTTCCGCTGCAGAGCCGGATCCTGCCACTGGATCTGCAGGGCGCGCTGCCCGTCGGTGGCCAGCTTGAGACACGTCGCGTACGCCTGCGTCACGGGCGCTGGGCCACGGTGCAGGTACGGCGTGGCACTCCGCTCAATGTGGACTGGCAGGCCTACGCCAATTATCAGGTCCCGGTTTCCGGGCGGCAGTCCGTGGTGATTGTAGAGCGGCTGCTGTCCAATGCCTCGGCAGCGACGCTGCCGTCCGGCTCCCTTCGTTCGCCGTTCCACGCGCTGGTGGCTCCGCTGCAAGCCGACTTCTTCTGGCTCGACGCCGTCGCCTTCCATTACGAGGCCAGCGCGCCCACCACCTTCGAAGCACAGCTGAAAGACGCACCCCTGTGGCTCAAGGCGGTGGAATTCGTCATACCGTTCGTGTCCAACCTGCGCAGGATGAGCTCCGCCGATCGCGACGAGTTCGCGCTAGCCGCTTTCGGGCTCTATCTTGAAGGTGTGCTGATCGCCTGGCCGCTGAGCAGCAGCGTGTTCAAGGTCCTCGCCAGGCCGGGCCCCCGGATGACGCGGCCGCGCTTCCAGGAGCTCGCCGGTGCACTGGGACGCGGCACGCTGGACGCCTTCAACCCGCTTGCCGGCGCGGTGACCGTGGTCCGGCTGGGCGTTGGCGTCGTCCAGCATGGGCTGGGCGGGGGGCTGCAGTTCGTATGGTCCCGGTTGCAGCGTCCCCGACTGTACCCGGGCCGCTGGAACTGGGTAATGCGCAGCGGCATGGCGGTGCTTCGCGGTGGGTCGATGCCGGACATCCAGCCCCTGCGACTCAGCCTGCGCACCGTGCACGACTTCAGCGACGTGCTGGTGGTCGCCCAGCCGGGCGCGCCCAGCCAACGCACGTTCCACCTGCTGGATCCCGCCACTCTTACCCCCTACGGGCCCGCACTGCGGCCCCGCCTGGAATCCAGCAACGCGGCCGGCGTGCTGTTCAAAGTAGGCGAAGGCCTGCGGGTCAAACCTTCGGCCGGCAAGGCGCTCAAGCCGATGAAGCAGGGCTCCAAGGCATCCCAGGAGACCTCCGGCGAGACGCTCGGCATTCCGCTGCCGCCCACCCTCGACCTGCCCGCGCCGCTATCGCGCCGCACGCTGCCCTAGCGTCTTCAGGGCGGGTGCTCCGGGTCACGCACCAGATGGATGTCGGTGGGCGAAGCAAGCGGAATGCCGGCGGCAGCGAATCTCTGCAGCAGGGTGAAGTACAGGTCGCTGCGTACCCCGTACACCGCGCGAGGCCCGGAAGTGTAGGCGAAGCTGTTGATCGCGATCTGGCCGTTGGCAATGGAATCGATGAACACCGAGGGTGCCGGATCGGCCAGCACCGCCACATGCTCGGCATAGGTGTCGAGCAGGATCTGTCGCAGCGCCACCACATCGGTGCTCAGCGGCACGGTGAACTGGATCTGGATGCGCCCCTGTGCGCTGCCCAGTGTCATGTTGCGGATGGTCTTGGTGATCAACTCGGAGTTGGGAACGATCAGGGTCGACTTGTCGCCCACCTGGATCTCGGTGGAACGCACATTGATCCGGCGGATGTCGCCTTCCTGGTCCCCGAGCTTGACCCAGTCACCGATTTTTACCGGCCGCTCAGCCAGCAGGATCAGCCCCGAGACGAAGTTCTGGGTGATCGCCTGCAGGCCGAAGCCGATACCGACCGACAGCGCGCTGACCACCAGCGCCAGCTTCTCGAAGCCGATGCCCAGTGCGGTCAGGCCCCACAGCACCGCCGCGATGATGCCCAGGTAACGGGTGACGGTGCTGATCGAATTGCGCGCACCGGCGTCCAGTTCGGTCTTCGGCAGGTAGGTATCGGACAGCCAGCGCTGGAACGCCTGCATCACCACCCACACCACCACGAAGGCCAGCACGGCATTGAGCACGTCGCGTGGACGCAGGGTGGTGTCGCCGAAGGTGATGCCCTTGGACAGCGTATCCAACCCACCGAGCAGCGCATTGGTGTTGCCGAATGCGGCCGTCAGCAGGACCACGGCCATCATCACCACGCCGATGCGCAGCACCGCCGAAAGCAGCACCCCACCCTGCTCCAGCCGTGCCGCGCTCAAACCGGTGGTAAGCACCACGGTCTGCCCGATGCGCCCTTCGGGCGACAGCAGCCAGACGGCCAGGTCGTTGACGAACTTGAGCAGCACCGAGGTGGCCAGCAGCACCATTGCGCCCCAGATCAGCTGCTGGCCCACGAACAAGGCGAAATTCAGATAGCCCAGCAGACTGGCGATCACTGCTGCAGTCACCACCAGATTGCCCGCCACGCGCGCCAGCACGATCCAGCCGCTGCGGCGCGAGCTCGCCCTGGGCTTGGCCGGCTGGTCGCCCTGCGCGTCCAGCTTGGCCTGCGCTTCGTCTGCCTGGCGGCGGTGCATGCGCGCCAGCGAGACCAGGATGGTGACAATCAAGGCCATGTAGGTCAGGGCCATCAGTCCATCCACGGCGACCGTGGTGACCTGGCCGGTGCGCGCGGCCTTGTTCAGGGCCACCAGCATGATGCTGACCCAGGTCAGCGCAGCAGCGCACCAGGCGTACTTGCGTAGCCGCCAGGCCGCATCGTCATCCAGCGTCATCAACCGCCACGATGGCCGCTTGGGCATCAGCACCGCCGCACTGACCGCCGCCATGAACGCGGCAACAAAGGTGGCCACCTGGAAGTTGAACGCCGTGGTTTCCAGGCGTGGCGGGATGGCACCGATCGCCTCCAGGGATCCGATCAGCACCACAGCGGAAAAGCCGGGCAGCAGCGTGCCCACCGCCATCAACCATACCGCCAACCCCGATCGGCGCAGACGCCCTTCCGGCGCGCGTTCAGAGGCCGCCAGCCGCCGCCCCAGCGCGCGCAGCCACAGCCGAAGCGGGAAGAACATCAGCAGCGCCAGCACTGCGCCGGTCAGCGGCGAAGTCCAGCCATGCCTGGCCACGGCGTCGCGCAGCGCGCCTTCGCCCTGCCGATACAGAATGACCAGCCGCTGCAGATCGGTGGGCACGTCGCTGGCGAACTGCCGCCACAGTGACGGCGACAACGGCGAACTGACCTTGCGCACCAGCTCTTCGCTCAGCTGGCTGGCGCGCATCTTTTCAATGTCGGCGCTGAGTTGCCTGGCATCCACCGACAGCAGCTTGGCGCGGGCAATGGCCCCGGCAATACCGGTCCGCTCCTGGTTCAGGGCCTTGCGCTGCTGCGCCAGTTCGCGTGCTTCCACGCCGCCATCGGCGACCGCGCCCAGCTGCGATATACGGAAGTCCAGCTGTTCCAGCCGCGGCTGCAGCGCGGCCTGCGCGGCATCGGCCTGGCGCTGCACTTCCAGTGCCCGGTCGGACAGGGTCTTGAGGGTGTCACGGGTTTCGGCATCGTCCAGCGCGGTGCGGATTGCCTTCAGGTCCTTGTCGGCCTGCGCCAGCTGCGCGGCCGGGTCGGCCGCCGCATCGTCGCTGGCCTGCGCCCAGGCACCGGTAGCCATGACCAGCCATGCGCACATCATCACGGCGGCCAGCGAACGGATCAGATTGAAACGGAGACGGGAAGACAAACCGGGGGCACCTGGAAGTTGCGTGGAACACCACGCGTGCGCGGACTATAAACCGCTTCAGGTTCACACCGGGTGTGCGCTCGACGTGGGTCCGGCTTCACTTCGCCATGGCGTCGGCCCCGGCATGGTGGCGTCCACCTTGCCACAGCGCCTGCGATGACCACCTACGCCGACCTGAAGACCGTTCCCGACCTGAACCTGCCCCGCTATCTTGGCACCTGGTATGAGATTGCCCGGCTGCCGATGAAGCATGAGCCGGAGGACTGCACCGACGTGTCAGCGCACTACAGTCTGGAGGACAACGGCCATGTGGCGGTTCGTAACCGCTGCCGTCTGGGCGATGAGGTACAGGAAGCAGACGGCGTGGCCTGCGCCGTCGACAACGACAGCGCACGCCTCGAAGTGAGCTTCCTTCCTGCCGGACTCCGCTGGCTGCCGTTTGCCAAGGGCGACTATTGGGTGATCCAGGTCGCTCCCGATTACAGCGTCGCCCTGGTCGGCAGCCCCGACCGCCGCTTCCTGTGGCTGCTGGCGCGCGAACCGCATCTGGATGCGACCACGCGCGAGCACTACCTGGCCCAGGCCCGACAGCAGCAGTTCGACCTGGGCCCGCTGATCCTCACTCCCCACACCGGCCATCCGACCGCCTGAGCCGCGCATGGACCTGAAAAGCGGCTATCCATACTGGGCCATCCGCAACGGGCTCATGCATGCCTTTCCGCCCCTGCAGCAGGATCGGCACTGCGACGTGCTGGTGGTCGGCGGTGGGATCAGTGGTGCGCTGATCGCCAATGAACTCTGCGCGCACAGCCATGACGTGGTGCTGATCGAGCAGCGCGACATCGGCTGGGGCAGCACCGCCGCCAGCACTGCGCTGCTGCAGTACGAGATCGATACCCACCTGATCGACCTGGCCGGGCAGTACGGCGAGTCCGCCGCGGTGCTGGCCTACCGCGCCTGCGCCGAGGCGATCCCGGCCCTGTGTGCGGTCGCCGCCGGCTTCCGTGGGGTGGACTGCCATCCGATGCACAGCCTTTACTACGCCAGCAAGCGCCGCCATGGGGCGGTGCTGGAAGCAGAATGTGCGCTGCGCCGGAAGCATGGCTTCGACGTGACCTGGCTGGAGCATGACGAGGTGCAGGCGCAGTACGGCATCGAGGCACCGGGCGCGATCCTGAGCGCACTGGCCGCGCGCGTGGACCCTTACCAGCTCACCTACCGGCTGCTGATGCGACTGGCCAAGGCCGGCTGCGCGGTGCATGACCGCACCACGCTGCATACCCTGCAGACCACGGCACGCGGGGTCAACGCAATCACTGCCGAAGGCGTGCAGATCCGCGCCCGGCATGTGGTGCTGGCCACCGGCTATGCCGGTCAGCGCTGGCTGAAGCCGCGCGTGGCCCGCAACCGCAGCAGCTATGCCTTCATCACCGATCCGGTTGACCCGGGCCTGCTGGGCGCGCTGTCGAACACGATGGTGTGGGAGTCGGCGCGGCCGTATCTGTATCTACGCAGTACCGGTGACCATCGCCTGCTGGTAGGCGGCGAGGATGACGCCGTGGATGTGCCGGCCCGGCGCGATGCCCGTGTGCAGGGCAAGGCGCGCACACTGCTCAAGCAGGTCAACCAGCTGTTCCCGGACCTGCCATTGCAGCCCGCCTTTTCCTGGGCCGGCACCTTTGCCGAGACCGCCGACGGCCTGCCGTTCTTCGGCCCGCACCCGCAATGGGGACCGCGGGTGCTGTTCGCCATGGCCTACGGCGGCAATGGCATTACCTATTCGATGGTGGGGGCCGGGCTGCTGCGCGCCCGGATCGAGCGCCGCCGGCACCCGCTGCAGGCCCTGTTCGGATTCCACCGACAACCGTAGGTACCCACCCCTGATGGATACACGGCCAGGGCACGCGACAAATCCCGGAAATGACAGGCATCATTCAAGCAGCGCCTGCTAGCGTCAGCCTGTCGGCCGCCCTGCCTGCTCCGGAGCCTCCCATGATCCGCCCGCTTTCGCTGCTGCTGTGCCTGCTTGTCCCCGGGGTCGCCCTGGCGCAGTCCGCCGCCGGTGCCACCGGCCCGCAGTCGGCCACTGACCTCAACCTGGCCGTGCCGCAGGAACCGCTGCAGTACCTCAATGACCCCACCCTGCGCGGCGACCCGCCCGGCACCTTCTACGGCGACAAAAGCGGCCGGCGCGTGGCGCGGGACCCGGCCGGCAACGGTATTGCCGAGGTCACCGATGACAAGCTGCGGGTCAACGGCAGTTTCACCACTGGCATCGGCTATTCGAAGAACTTCGGCAATTCGCACTACAACGCCGCCGAACTGAACCTCAACAAGAACTACACCACGGATGAGGGCAAGACCCACAACATGAACCTCAACATCCGGGTCAGCGAGGGCAAGGGGCCGGGCTTCTACGGCCCCTATGGCGAGTACGGCTATGGCGGGGGCGGTTACTGGGGCCCCGGTCCGTACGGCTGGTAAGCCGACCTCAGTCCCACCAGCCGTCGCGACGGCTGCTCAGCACGCGGCCGTCGTAACCGCTCATGCGCACGTCCACGCGCTGGTTGTTCCTGTTGTAGGCGTCCAGCGACCAGGTGGCCCCGTCGCGGTCCACTTCGGTGATGCGGGTGTAGCCGGCCTTGGCCGCCAGGTCGAGGATCTTCCCGGCATCCAGCACCGCACGACCATTGGCCGGATCGAAGATCTCACCCTTGGCCGGGTCGATCAGCACGTCATCACGGCTGCCGTCGGCACGGGTCACTTCGGCTTCCCACATCCCGTCATCACGTTCCAGCTCGTGCACCTGGGTATAGCCGGCGGCGCGCAGCTTGGCCTGCACTTCGGCAGCGCCCAGTTCGGCGGCGAAGGCCGGGGCGGTGGTCATGGTGGCGGCCAGGGCGGCGGCAATCATCAGGGTCTTCATGTGGGGGTTCCTCGTGGCAACCGGACCATTCCGGCACCGCCAGTCTGGCAAGCGTCCTTAAGCGCCTCATGAGCAGCGTTGTTAGTGTTTGTTTAATCGCCGCGCGTATACCGTAGGCCTTGCTCCCACGATTGCGCTTCCATGTCGCCCCACGCCCTTCTGCTGCCCCTGCTGCTCAGTGCCACCCAGGACCCGATGCGGGTGCTGGACGGCGACGCGCGCGAGCAGCAGGCGGTGCGCCAGGCTGTGCAGCAGGGGCGCTATGTACCGCTGGAGACGGTGGTGCGCGATGCACTCAAGCGCTCTCCCGGCAGGCTTCTGGAGGTGGAGCTGGACGACGACACCTATGAGATCGAGATTCTTGGTCCCAACGGCAAGGTGATGGAGCTGGACTATGATGCCCGCAACGGCCGCCTGCTGAAGATGGAAGAAGACTGATGCGCCTGCTGCTTGCCGAGGACGACGCGGTACTGTCCGATCGCCTGCGCACGCTGCTGGAAGAAGCGGGCTACGTGGTGCTGCACAGTAGCGACGGTAGCGATGCCGAGTACCAGGGGCAGGTGGAGGACGTGGCCGCGGCGGTGGTCGACCTGGGCCTGCCCGGTCTGGACGGGCTGAGTGTGATTGAACGCTGGCGACAGGCCGGGCGGACGTTCCCGGTGCTGGTGCTGACCGCGCGCAGCCGCTGGCACGACAAGCTGGCCGGCTTCGATGCCGGTGCCGATGATTTCCTGACCAAACCGTTCCAGCCTGAAGAGCTGCTGCTGCGCCTGCGTGCGCTGATCCGCCGCAGTGCCGGCCACGCCAGCCCGCGCCTTAGCTGTGGTCCGTTGCAGCTGGACGTCAACGCCGGGCGATTCGAACTGGATGGCGAGCCGTTGGCGTTGAGTCCGCAGGAGTACCGCATCCTGAGCTACTTCATGCACCATCCTGACGTTGTGATCAGTCGGTCGCGGCTGGGCGAGCATGTCTACGAGGCCGGCTTCGACCCGGACTCCAACACACTGGACGTGCTGATCGGTCGCATCCGCCGCAAGCTCGGCAGCGACCTCATTCACACCCATCGCGGGCAGGGCTTCCGCCTGTCGGCGCAGCCATGAAAACGCGGTCACTGCGCAGCCGTCTGCTGCTGGCCGGCGGGCTGGGCATGCTGCTGGTATCCGCCCTGGCCACCTGGTGGCTGGGCGCGTTGTTTGAAGGTTCGGCGCGCAGCGCCCTGGATGCCCGCCTGGGCAACGATCTGGTATCGGTACTGTCGCTGGCTGAAGTGGACGCCAGCGGCCAGGTGCAGTTCCGCCGCGAGCTGGTCAATGAGGACTACCGCCGGGTGTTTTCAGGGGCGTACTGGCAGGTGCGCACGCCGAAGGGGAAGGCACTGGCCCAGTCGCGGTCGCTGTGGGATGGCACGTTGCCGGTACCGCAGGCGCTGCAGACCGGTCCGGCGCGCGCATTCGACAGCGTGGGTCCGCTTGACCAGCCTCTGCGGGTGGTGGCGCAGCAGGTGACCCTGCCGCGCGCGGACACGCCGCTGCAGGTGCTGGTGGCCGCGGACCGCAGTGCGCTCGACGCGCAGGTCAGCAGCTTCCGTCAGCGCACCGCGCTGGCGCTGATCGTGCTGGTGGCGCTGTGGTTTGCCGTGCTGGTCAGCCAGGTGCATTACGGCCTGCGCCCGCTGGCCGAGCTGCGCCGTATTGCCGCGCAGGTCCGCAATGGCGAGAACGTGCGCTTCCCGCAGCAGGGTCTGGTCAAGGAAGTCGCCCCACTGGCGGACGAACTCAATGCCCTGCTCGACCATCACGGTCGCATGGTGCAGCGCGCCCGACGCAGCGCGGCTGATCTTGCGCATGCACTCAAGACTCCGTTGACCGTGCTGGCGACTGAAGCCGAGAGCGACGGCAGCGACTGGCAACAGACAGTGCGCGGTGAAACCGCACGCATGCAGGCCAGCATTGACCGTTACCTGGCCGTGGGCGTGGCCGCCGACCACCAGCAGCGCACGCCGGTGGGTCCGGTGTTGGATGCATTGTGCCGGCTGATGCAGCGCGTGCATGGCGACCGCGACGTGCGTTTTGCCTGCGACGCCAATGCGCAGGGGCTGTTTGCCGGTGCCCGTGAGGACCTGGAGGAAATGCTAGGCAACCTGCTCGACAACGCGGGCAAGTGGGCGGCGCACAGCGTCGAGGTGAAGGTGCGCCATGAAGGCAATCGGATGCGATTTGAGGTGCGCGACGATGGTGCTGGATTGCCCGAGGGGGATCTTGAGCGTGTGCTCGGCCGCGGCGTGCGGTTGGATGAGCGCGCGTCAGGCAGCGGCCTGGGGTTGGCGATCGTGGCCGACATCGCCGAGAGCTATGGCGGCAGGCTGACGTTGCGCAATGGTGCGCCTGGATTGGTCGCGACACTGGTACTGCCGGCAGGGTGATCGACCCTACCCGTACGTGCGATGTTGTAGAGCCGGGCTTGCCCGGCTGCGGGCAGCCGACCAGAAAGCAGCCGGGCAAGCCCGGCTCTACGAGGTTACGTGTGCCCGATACGCGACGCGTCGATTATCTGGCCGCGTGCATCCACCAGCAATCAATCGCATCCAGCACGATGTGGATCATCAATCCAACCCCGACCAGGCGCGTCTTCTTTGGCACGCACAGCCCCGCATACACGGCAATCGCCGGTGCGGTATGCAGGGGATGGAAACCAATGCTGCAGCGGTTCGGCGCGTAGATCGGGTCGGCCAGCAGATGGTCGAGGTCGATGATCCAGCCCAGCAGCAGCAACGCCCACGCGGAAAGGAAGCGCTTGCGCCAGAACATCCACGCCAGCAATGCAGGCACTGCGGCGTGGAGAAACAGGTGGAAGATCGCGCGGCTGCTCATCGTAGAGCCGGGCTCTGCCCGGCTGCACGGAAGCGGTCAGACCAACGGTTCATCAGACAGATACGTATACCCGGTCAACCCGGCTTCCAGCGCCTCGGACAGCTCCTGCGCGCGCGCCGGCTCCAGCTTCGCCGCCGCCACGCGTTCGGCATAGGCCGCACGCAGGTCGTCCAGGCGGTAGCCCACGTAATCCAGCATCACGTCGGTGGTGTCGCCACGACGCTGCTGGGTGATGGCATAGCCATCGGCGTCGGCCACCACTTCCACCGCGTCGGTGTCACCGAACAGGTTATGGATGTCGCCCAGGATTTCCTGGTACGCACCTACCATGAAGAAGCCGATGCGGTAGCTTTCGCCGTGCTTCATCGCGTGCAGCGGCAGCGACGTATCCAGGCTCTCGTTTTCCACGTAGGTCTTGACCATGCCGTCGGAGTCGCAGGTCATGTCGGCGATGATGCCGCGACGGTCCGGCACCTCGTTCAGGCGCTCGATCGGCACGATCGGGAACACCTGGTCGATGGCCCAGGCATCGGGAATCGACTCGAACACGCTGAAGTTGACGAAGTACTTGTCGACCAGGCGTTCGTTGAGTTCGTCCAGCGCCGGGCGGTGGCTCTTTTCGTCGTAGCTCAGGCGCGCCCGCACGCCGTGGGCGATGGCATAGAACAGATCGTCGATGCGCGCACGCTGCGGCAGGTCGATCTGGCCCAGCGCATAGCTGGCCAGGCCCTCGGCATGGAAATGCTGGGCTTCCTGGAACAGTTCCACCGCCGGGCGCTGGTCCAGCTCCTCGTGGATTTCGCGCAGGTGGCGGATCGCCGCCGGCTCGTCGTCATGCGCGTCCGGCACGCGGCCTTCCTGCGCCTGCTCCACTTCGGAGACATTGGCGATCAGCACCGCGTGGTGTGCGGTCATGGCGCGGCCGCACTCGGTGACGATGCGCGGCGGGGTCAGGCCGTGCTCTTCGCAGGCGTTGGCCAGCGGCTGCACGATGTTGCTGGCGTAGGCGTTCAGGCCGTAGTTGATCGAGCAGAAGCTGCGCGAGCGGGTGCCTTCGTAGTCCACGCCGAGGCCGCCGCCGACGTCCACGTGGGTGATCTTCGCGCCCAGTCGCGACAGTTCCACGAAGTAACGGGTGGCTTCGCGCATGCCGTTGGCGATGTCGCGCACGTTGGAGATCTGCGAGCCCATGTGGAAGTGCAGCAGGCTCAGGCAGTCGGCGTACTCGGTGTCACGCAGCGACTTCCACAGGTCCAGCAGCTGGCGCGGGGACAGCCCGAACTTGGCCTTGTCGCCACCGCTGTTCTGCCACTTGCCCGCGCCCAGCGAGGCCAGGCGCATGCGCACACCCAGGCCCGGCTTCACGTCCAGTGCCTTGGATTCCTCCAGCACCAGCTTCAGCTCGGAGGGCTTCTCGATGACGATGAAGGTCTGCAGGCCCAGCTTGCGGCCGATCAGGGCCAGGCGGATGTACTCGCGGTCCTTGTAGCCATTGCAGACGATCAGCCCGCCCGGTCGCGACAACGCCAGCACCGCCATCAGCTCGGGCTTGCTGCCCGCTTCCAGGCCGAAGCCCTCGCCGTGGTGGCTGGCCAGGGTGCCGGCCACGCCGCGATGCTGGTTGACCTTGATCGGATACACCGCGGTGTAGCCGCCGGCGTAGTCCCAGTCGGCCTGGGCCTGGCCAAAGGCCGCCTGCAGCTTGCCCAGGCGCTGGCCGAGGATGTCCGGGAAGCGCACCAGCAGCGGCAGCTTGGCCCCGGCCGCGCGGGCCGAATCCACAATCGTGGGCAAGGACACCACCGGGCCGTCCTGCCCCGTCGGTCTCACCACCATATGCCCCGCCGGATCCACGTCGAAGTAGCCATCCGCCCAATGCGGAATCGAGTAGGTCTTACGGGCTTGGTCGAGGGACCAATCGGTCATTGCAGTGGGCCTGGTTGGTAAAAAAGGGGGTGCATGATAACGCCTATATGCCGACAGCTCCGTTATCATGCGCGCCCGCGCCCGTGTCCAGGCTTGAACCTGAACGGGGCGGACCCCGTCCGGACGCGCCTTGTGCCGCCATCCCGGCTCCAACACCCTCCGAACAGGACCGTTACTCCATGACTGACAACAGCAACTGGTACATCGAGCATTTCGAGCGCACCGGCTCGGCCATCGGCTACCGCATCACCGGCAAGCTGGACGAGGTGCAGTCGCCGTTCCAGAAGATCGAGATCTTCCAGACCACCGACTGGGGCAACCTGATGACCATCGACGGGGCCATCATGCTGACCAGCAAGGACAATTTCTTCTACCACGAGATGATCAGCCACCCCGTGCTGTTCACCCACGCCGCGCCCAAGCGCGTGGTGATCATCGGCGGCGGCGACTGCGGCACCCTGCGCGAAGTGCTCAAGCACCAGGGCGTGGAAAGTGTGACCCAGTGCGATATTGACGAGCAGGTCACCCGCATGGCCGAGAAGCACTTCCCGGAACTGTGCGATTCCAACAGCGATCCGCGCGCCGAGCTGATGTTCGACGACGGCGTGGCCTACATGGCCAACTGCCCGGCCGGCAGCGTGGACGTGGTGATCGTGGACTCCACCGACCCGGTCGGCCCGGGTGAAGGCCTGTTCAACAAGGCCTTCTACGAAAGCTGCTTCAAGGCGCTGAAGGACGACGGCATCCTGGTCCAGCAGTCCGAGTCGCCGCTGATGCAGCTGGCGCTGATCAACGAAATGCGCACCGAGATGGGCAAGGCCGGCTTCCAGTCGTTCAAGACCCTGCCGTTCCCGCAGCCGTGCTACCCCACCGGCTGGTGGAGCGTGACCCTGGCGCGCAAGGGCCAGAGCAGCTTCGACTTCCGCCAGGCCGATTCGGCCTCCAAGAGCTTTGACACCCTGTACTACACCGCCGCGCTGCACACCGGCGTGCTGGTGACCCCGCCGTTCGTGCAGGCCGCGTTGAAGGGTTGATTCAAGGTCTGTGAGGGCCGGCCAACGGCCGGCGCTACCGGGACGCGTTCCGGATGTGGACAACAAAAAGCCCGCGCTGGAAACAGCGCGGGCTTTGCTTTGCGGTAGCGCCGGCCGTTGGCCGGCCCTCGGGATGTCGGCTACAGCGCCCAGATCCCGGCAATCACCAGCAGCACCAGGCCCCACTTGATCGCGTGGTAGGCAAACGCGCTCTTCGCGCGCAGCGCCTTGGCCTTCAGCCGCACCTTGTACAGCCCGCCAAACGCCTTGTTCACCCCACCGGTCGGATCGCCCGGCAGGTTCGGCGAGGCACCGCCCGCCAGCAGCGTCGCCGCCACCGCGCGGTTGAACAGCCCCGGCAGCCCGAAGCGCAACGGCCGCGCGATATCGCAGAACAGAATCACCCGGTCTTCCTGGGTCTCGTTGTGCGCGTGGTGGATGTAGGTTTCGTCGAACATCATCCACTCGCCGTCACGCCAGCTTTTGCGGATGCCGTCCACTTCGATGTAGCAGCCATCGTCGTTCGGCGTGGCCAGACCCAGGTGCAGGCGCAGCGAGCCGGCAAACGGATCGCGGTGTGGGCGCAGCTCACTGCCCGGCGGCAGCTGCGCGAACATCGCCGCACGCACTTCCGGAATCGACTCCAGCAGCGCCGTGGTCTGCGGGCACAGCGCCTTGGCCGACGGGTGCGAGGGGCCGTACCAGCGCAGGTAGAAGCGCTTCCAGCCACGGCGAAAGAATGAGTTGAAGCCCGCATCGTTGTAGGTGCTGGAGGCGGCGATCTTGTCCGCATCGCGCAGGGCCAGCGCCTCGTCGCGGATCATCTTCCAGTTCGCGCGCAGCGGCTCCAGCTGCGGAAACTCCTTGCCCGGGTCCAGGAACGGCGTGGTCGGCACCTTGGAGAACAGGTACATCACCACGTTGATGGGAGCCATGAAGCTGGAATGGTCCAGCAGCTGGCGCGACCAGCGCGCCCGGACCTTGCCGCGGTAGTGCACGTACAGCACGCACGCCACGAACAGGGCCACCACAATTATCTTGATCATCGAACGTCCACCGGCGGCTGCCGGAAAGCATCAGTGAAGGGGAGTGCGCACGCGGCGCTGGCAGGCCCTGGGGAGCGGCGGGCCACGCGTGCCGTATTCAAGATCGTTATGGTCCGCGTGGCTTCGTGTCCGGTCAAGCCAGCCGTGTACAGGTAGCGGACAACGGGCGGGCACCGTGTCTCGGTTTTAGATCAAACCATTGATTCAAAAGCACATTCGCTTGGCGCTGCAGCATCCGGCCACGGGTCGCGACAAACTGTTCCACGTCTGGACCCGACATTTTTCCGACAAGGGGTGGATTGCTGTACTTCCGGGTACTAAAATTAACGAAAGTTTGACATCACCCCATTCAGCAGCACCGGTACGCCTGACGCTTCGCGCCGACCACCGGGTCGCCCAAAGAACGTCATGAATACTCCTGCTCCCTCGTGTGTCGATGACACCGCCCCGGCCCTGTTGCTCAAGCGTGGCGAACGCCTGCTCGAACCGGACGTCTACCGCACCTGCCTGAACGGCCAGCCGGCCGTGGTCAAGGACTACACCCGCTACAAGGGCACTCCGCTGTCGCTGGTGGCGCGCCTGCTGGTGCGTCGCGAGGCCAGCATGCTCAAGCGCCTCAGCGGCTGGAAGCACGCTCCTGCCCTTCTGGGCACCATTGGTGGGCTGGCGCTGGGTATGGAGTTCATTCCCGGCCAGACCCTCAGCGCGGCCACCTCGGTGGGCGTGGAGGTGTTCGAGCAGCTGCAGTTAGCACTGAGCCGCCTGCACGCCGCCGGCATCACCCACAACGACCTGCATGGCACCAATGTGATGGTGAACGGTGGCGTGCCGGTACTGGTGGACTTCACCTCGGCCTGGCGCAGCCCGCGCTGGCTGCCGGTGCACCCGGTGTCGCGCCAGCTGCGCCGCAGCGACATGAAGAACCTGCTGAAGATGCGCCAGCGCCTGACCGGCGAGCGCCCGACCGAAAGCCAGGCGGCGCTGGTCGCCGACCCGCGCTGGGTAGCCGGCGTGCGCGTGGCCTGGAAGCGGTTCTACCGGTGGTTCAAGGGCGTCTGATTGCCGACCTCCGGTTTGCTGGGCATGGCCCGGCACTACAGGGCGTCGGCGTCCAGTTCACCGGTGCGGATCCGCACCACGCTGCCCAGGTCGTACACGAACACCTTGCCGTCGCCGATCTTGCCGGTGCCGGCCGCCTTGACGATGGCTTCCACCACCTCGTCGACCTGTGTATCGGTGACCGCCACCTCGATCTTCACCTTGGGCAGGAAGTCGACCACGTACTCCGCGCCCCGGTACAGCTCGGTGTGCCCCTTCTGGCGGCCGAAGCCTTTCACCTCGGTGACCGTGATACCAGTGACCCCACGCTCGGCCAGCGCCTCGCGTACGTCGTCGAGCTTGAACGGCTTGACCACCGCCATGACCATCTTCATTCGTTGGCTCCTGTATTCGCGGCAGCGAGGATACCGCCTGTCGGCCGATGAACGCGATGCTGCCACCGTATTCCGGCCACCCCCACGGGGATTATCCTAGGCGTGAACCTGGCCAGCCCCCACCGAAGCGGAGTCCCCCATGATTGACCTCAACCAGATCGACGACCTGGCCCGCCGCCTGAGCGACATGGTGCCGCCGGGGCTGCGCGAGCAGCGTGAGGAACTGCAGGCCACCTTCAAGAGCGCCCTGCAGGCCGGCCTGGCCAAGCTGGACCTGGTCACCCGCGAAGAATTCGACGTGCAGCGCGCCGTGCTTCTGCGCACCCGCGAGAAGCTGGAAGCACTGGAAAAGACCGTGGCCGCGCTGGAAGCCGCAGGCGCTGCGCCGGAGCGCCCGGCCCCGTAACCCAATCGGGATCGCTACGCAGGATCAACCGTAGAGCCACGCCCTGCGTGGCTGCGCGATGCCCGAACGGAAGCAGCCACGCAGGGCGTGGCTCTACGGACACCTGGGTTCGTGATTGACGCGCATGGCGCGTCCCTACGACACGGCAACCTGTTGTCGCTGCTGGCCCCAATCCCCATCCACCGTCACCTGCGCATCGCCCAGCCGCTGGGTCAGCGCCTCGAAATCCAGATCGGCCATCGCCCACAGTTGATCGCCGACGGTGCTGACCAGCACGCCATCCGCCGGGAAGCCACGATCCATCGGCGCATACAACACCGCCTCACCGGTGTTGACGTCCAGCGCCGGACTCCATGCAGCCTCGCCGGCCGTCACCGCCTTGGCGACGAACATCCGGTTCTCCAGCGCTCGTGCCATACAACCAACGGTCACACGGGTAGAACCGGCGTCAGTGTCGGTGCAACTGGGCACCAGCAGCAGCCGCGCCCCGGCTTCCCGCTGGGCACGCACGCTGAGCGGGAACTCGCTGTCGTAGCAGACCGCGATGCCAGTGCGAACGCCGCCCATGTCGAACACCTGCAATGCATCGCCGGGTTCGATCACACCCAGCTGCTTCTCGAAGCCGGTCAGCTGCATCTTGTCCTGGTAGCCGCGTTGCCCATCCGGCGTGAACCACCACGCACGATTTCGATAACGTCCTTCGCCCACCTGCAGCAGGAAGGTGCCGGCCTGGATGATCGTGTTCAGGCTGCGCGACAGATCGGCATACAGCGCCAGCCAGTCATCGTGGAACGCCTGGATGCCGCGCAGCGAAGCCGGCAGGCTCTTTGATACGTCTGGACCCAGCGCCGCGGCCAGCTCCAGCGACAGATATTCCGGCAGCACCGCCAGCTGTGCGCCAGAGGCGGCAGCCTCACCCAGCACAGCGCGCTGACGCTCGGCGAACGCCGCCCACGAGGCCGGAGCCTGGATCGGATACTTCGCAACAGCCACCTTCATTCGAGTGTCTCCAGGTCCCGCAGCCAGAAGGTCAGGGCGTGATCGCTCTGCGCCGTTGCGCCGATTTCTTTCCACACCAGCGTCGCCCGCAGTTGTGAGTGCTCGCGATAGCCACGACCTTTCCAGAACGCATGGTTGCTGTGATAGTCCGCCGGGCAGCGCGGATCGTCGGGCGAACGCACCACCGACGCGAACGCGCTGGTGCGCACACTGGGCAGGCCACGCGCATGCGCTTCGCGTTCGTCAAAGAAGCGATGCCCCAGCCCGCGTCCGCGATACGCCGGCAACAGCACCGATTCGCCACAGTAGAAGATCGGCGCTTCGGCCAGACCTGCCTGCTGGAAGGGCAACCGGATGGCGTCTTCCGCCTGCAGCAATGGCATACCGGTTGATGCCCCCACCGGCGTGCCTTGGTCATCCAGCGCCAGCACCAGAACCCCACCGGCGGCCTGACTCAGCGCCTGCAGGTACTCGCGCTCATAGGCCATGTCGCCGTCGTACAGATACGGGAAGTCGCGGAACACCGCGATGCGCAGCCGTGCTACGTGCTCCAGCCACGGCAGCATGTCCGCGCCGGTGACCCGCTGCACCTGGATGACCGGATCCATCTCAGGTACCCGGTGCGATCTGCGCGATCCAGTCGGCAAGGTTGTAGTAGTTGGTTACCCGCGCAATGCGGCCATCGCGTACCTCGAAGAACGCACCACCGGGCAGCACATAGCGCTGGCCGGTCGCCTCCGGCAGGCCGTCGTCGGTGGCCTGGTACTGACCATGCACCACGTAGCTCGCTGCCACGTGCACACCATCGGCATTGGACATCACCACGATGTCCTTCAGCTGCTCGGCGTAATTGCGGTCCATGCGCTGCAGGAACGTGCGGAAGGCCTCACGACCCATCTCGCGCGCGCCCTGGTTCAGGTCATGGGCCACGTCATCGGTCAGCAGGGCCAGCATGCCCTCGCGGTCGCCGGCATTGAAGGCATCGTAGTAACGGGTGACGAGCGCTTGTGTCTCAAGGGACATCGCTGTTCTCCTGACGGTGGGGGCACCGCAGTATAGAAAAATCCACACTCCCGTAGAGCCACGCCCTGCGTGGCTGCGGTTGCCGATAGAATCCCGGCATCATGGACAGATCCCGCTCGCGCCCTTCCCGAATGCCCCGTCCCTTATGGCGGCTGGCCGCCCTCGCTCTACTGCTCGCCTGCGCCACCAGTGCAGTCGCCCAGACCGCGCGAAAGCCGTCCCCCTACGAAGTTCGCCCGGATACTGAAGCCGCATCCCCCACGGCCAACTCCGGCCCGGATTTCCTGCCACGCATCGACAGCCGCGCCCAGTTCCTGCAGCTGGCGCGCGTCTACAACGCCGGCACCGCGCTGGAGCTGCCGCACCTGATCTTCGTGATCGACCGGCGCAACAGCAACCGCATCTACTACGTCAACACGCCGCGGCATGCACTGCACGAGCAGTTCGTGCGCCAGCAGCGGCTGCTGCGCAGCCTGGACAAGGCCACGCTCAACGCCCAGTACCGCGATCCGGACCGACGCTTCCTGTTCGGCACGCTGGCCTGGCAGCAGGATCTACCGGGATACACCTACGAGTTCTGGGAAGGCGACCAGCTCACCACCGCGCTGCTGCGCGAGACCGATGCGGCAGTGCGTAGTTCGTTCGCCGAGCCGGTGCGCTTCAAGACCAACTCCACCCAGCATGATGCGCTGGCACGATCCACCGGGCTGACGTTCGTCACCCAGGAAGCCTTGCTGCGCGAACAGCGCTTCCTGCCCTTGAACACCGGTAGCGCCGAGGGCCGGCTGCGCATCGTGCGTACGCAGGCCCAGCTGGAGGCACTTTCCCCGCGCGACATCCCGGTGCTGGACGAGGTTCCCATCGCGTTGGCACCGGTGGCCGGGCTGGTCACACAGCGCCCTTCCACACTGCTCTCGCATGTGAACCTGCTCACCAAGGGCTGGGGCATTCCCAACGTGTACGTGCGCGATGCCCAGCAGACGCTGCGGCAATACGATGGACGCTGGGTGTCACTGCGGGTCACGGCCAACGACTATCGGGTGACCCCGATCAAGCGACCGGCCCGCACGCCCTCCAGCAGCACGCCCCGCCCGACGGTACACAACCTGCCTCGCCCCGACCTCAGCGTGACCGCGCTCAAGCCGCTGACATCGCTGCGTGCGCGTGACAGCCGGCACTGCGGCGCGAAGTCCGCCAACCTGGGTACGCTGAAAGCGGTGCTACCACCCGCAGCCAGCGTGCCCGATGGCTTCTGCGTCCCGTTCGCGCATTACCAGGCGATGTCCGAACGCCTCGGCATCGCGGCGCGCCTGCAAACCCTGCAGCACCGCCCCGGCTTCGACACCGATCCCAACGTGCGTCGCGAAGCGCTCGCAGCCCTGCGCGCGGAGATCGCCAACGCCGCGCCCGACCCGGCCTTCCAGCGCGACCTGGACCGACAGTGGCAAAGCCAGCTGAAAGGCGCTGCCGTGTTCGTACGCAGTTCGTCCAACTCTGAAGACCTGCCCGGCTTCAGCGGGGCCGGCCTGTACACCACCGTGCCGAATGTGACGCGCACGGAGGCGGTTGCGAAGGCGGTGCAGACGGTGTGGGCGTCGGTCTACAACTTCGAAGCCTACGAAGCACGTGCCGCCGCAGGCCTGCCGCAGGACGCTGTATCGATGGCGGTATTGGTACAGCGCGCCGCGCCCTCGGACAGTTCGGGGGTGATGATCACCCGCGACCCGTTCGATGCCAATCGCAAGCACATCACCTACATCTCGGCCAAACGGGGCTTGGGCATCCGCGTGGTGGAGGGCAAACGCCAGGCCGAGCAGGTGATGTACTCAAACTGGTCAAAGGCGGTGCAGGTGCTGAGCCGCTCCGCCGAAGACACCCAACTGGTCGCCCAGGCTGGCGGCGGCGTGCGTGAAGTGCCGATCATCGGCTCGCACCAGGTGCTGACCGACGCGCTGATAGCGCGCCTGGCCAAGCTGGGTGTTGCCACCAAGCAGGCGCTTGGTGGTGTGGACCAGGACATCGAATGGGCCGTAGTCGGCGACGAGATCCTGATCCTCCAATCCCGCCCGTACACCCCATAGAGCCACGCCCTGCGTGGCTGCGCCATGTTGGATCGACCGACACCGCCGGACGGGCGTGGCCCGTCCCTACGTGCCCGTCCCCACGCGACACCATCAAGCCTGCTTGAACACCGTCCGCTTCCCGATAGGCGCAGCTTTACGCGCCGTCGGCTTGGCCAGACCCGGAATCAGATAATCAGCCACGCTGCGACCGCGCGCGGTTTTCTCCAGCAACCAGCGCGGCGTGCTGCCACGACCGGACCAGGTATTGCGCTTGTTATCCGGATCACGGTACTTCACCGGCGCTTTTCCAAGCTTCGTGCGCTTGACGCGTTTGACGCTTTTGGTCGCAACAGGCGCTGCGCCCGTGCCGCTACCGAGCAGTTCTTCGATGCTGTAGCCCGAGGCTTTCGCGATGGCCAGCAGCTTCCGGCGCACCTCGGCGACTGGCGGACGCTTCTCCAGAAGCGCTTTGCGTTTCTGGGCGGCCTTCATGAGGGACGTGAGTTCGCGTGAATTGAGCTTTTCGAGATCAATAGTCATTGATGGAGATTCGTGCCAAAGCGAACGGGCTGTCAAGCGCCGATCGCGATCACGGGCCACTTTGGCGTCAGACAGTATTGTCCGATCCCGCCCCCCTCGCATCGCCATAGATCCGAGGCCACCGATGTCATCACGCGCTGGCGTGGGTGATGCCAGCCCGCATTTGATCCGCGTAGAGACGAAGCGTAGGCAGACACTCACTCATATCAACCTGATCCCCGTACACCATATCCTTCTGGAAGCCCTCGAACACTGCCGCATAACCGCCGTCGCGTGAAAGCAGATCGATCGAACTCAGGGACACCGCCACCGGATCGTCGGCATAGCCAGGCACCTTCGCCCCGCGGGACCTACGATCACTCTCCATGA
This sequence comes from Stenotrophomonas sp., assembly GCA_039592995.1. Taxonomy (GTDB): domain Bacteria; phylum Pseudomonadota; class Gammaproteobacteria; order Xanthomonadales; family Xanthomonadaceae; genus Stenotrophomonas. The sequence goes on from JBCNQC010000002.1 coordinate 36,958, forward strand.
TCGCGCCAATGAGTGGCGGCATGGCAGTCATATCGACACTGGGTGTAATGCGATGCAGATCGTAGATATGGCGAATCAAAGACGCGTCGCGTTCAATTCCATCAAGCTGCTCTTCTGCCACTCGCCGCGTCAGTGCCACAAACTTGTCTGCCGCCGTCTCAGCAACGTCAACACATGGCATCGCCCTGACCTCCGCTTCCTCCTTCAGAGCAGCAGCAACGAATGATGAAACATCCTTTTGCACTGGCGGAAGCTGGAGAGGCCACGACGAAATTTCCACCTTCACACCGGCGCGAAGACTCGTGACGGCGTCTGTTACCGGGGTGTAAGGGAGGTTGTAAACAAACGTTCTTCCCGCGTCGTACGACTTCAATTGCTCAGGATTCTCAGGGTCGAAGATGAAGCCTGCTTCCGTTAGAGCCTGGCACACCGCTTGGCGAAATCGCCTCCTTGCTCCCTCGCCCAGCGACACATTGGGATCCTCCGTGACGATTCTTAGGTCAATGTCTTCGGACATGCGCTGTATGAGACGGTGAGCGCGACACAGCGAAGTACCTCCGCCGAAAACAAGATAAGCACCTTCAGCGCGAACCTGCTGTAGCGCCTCGAGCGCACGAACCACGTGGAAGTCTTTCTCAACCAGGCCAGGGTGCGGCAGACCAAGCTCCGCGGCAACGTCTGCAAACAAATCGCGATTCGGATCAGCGCTCAATGATCAGCTCACTCTTTCCATACCGCAGCTTGCGGGAGAAACGGCCTTTCACCTTCAAGACAGGATTGACCGGCATCTGTGTGGAGCGGTTCTCTGCAAATGCGCGCTGAGCGGCTGTCAATTCTGCCTCGACTCCAAGCCGTTCCAACGCCTGTTTAGCCACGGCCAAGAAACCACCGGGATTGGCCAGAACAGCCTTATCGCTAAGGCTGGACGGTCTTGCCTTTGCATAGACGCCCTTTCCCAGCCGAAGCAGCTTGCGATCTTCTACCAAAGCGCGCAGCGCTCGAATGACCTGATCTTCACCACTTATGTCCCCGAAATCACGGGGCAGGAACACATCACGGTTGCTCTTACGCACTCGAAGCGCGACGCGCTGTTGCAGGGTGGTTTTTCGGGCAGCCATGATCTTCTCCAATTGACGGAAGTGTATACAAAAACCCGACATTCTGAAATGCGAAAACCCGACACATTCACTACCTTTCAGGCTTCCCTACGGCTTTCAGGATAAGCGATTTACCTGTACTTAACATTTCGTTCATATTTTCGGTGCGCGCGACGCCATCAACGAGATTGACGACTTGTTTCCCAGGCACCGTCTTCTTGCCCCTGGGGACAACTAATGCTCCGACCCTACTGCAACGCTCAGGCTCGCATTCAGGTACCCTGCCCGCACGGTGTACGCACGAGATGACGTTCCCATGGCTCTCTCCGTCTTATGGACTGCCATCCGTTCGTGCGGGCAGGGCGACTGTATTGGGGGCAGGTCAGTCCCGCTCGAAGCCAGCGCTGGCTCCGACCAGCCGGCCCACGCGCTGCGCCTCGTCCTCCTCGCCGTGTGTTGGCAATGTCTGGCCGATGCACAGCGCGTCGGCCACATGGTCTGATGCATTGAGGATCGAACGACGCCACTGCGACCGTTCAACGGCCGTAGTCTCCTGCCCGATCTCCACAATGCGCTTCATGAACAACCGGATGGCTTCGGCCGGCGCGTAGTGCGTGCGCTTCAGCACGCTTTTGAAGTCGGAACGCAGTTCGTCTTCCACACGCGTGCGTACCCAGGCGGGCTTCTTCATCGGCGTGTCCTCCGACTCGGGCGGTTCCGTGTGGCTTCAAACGCGTCTTCTGGTACGTACGACCTTCGTGTTTGCATGGCAAACCTCCTGCAGAGTGCGACCCCTGCCGGAATGGCGAGGGGTCGGGAGGTTAGAACCGCAAAACAAGTTAAGAAACGGCGGGCATATTCCCCCCTTGCGGGGGTGTTGTATTAGCCACCCTCCCGACGCAGGACGTACGTTCCGACGCAGGACAACAGGTAAAACTTGTTTTGGAGATTCTACGCTCCGGGGCCTACCCTGCAGGAATTGAACAACAACTGACATAGCCAATTGCGCCAAGATCGTGGCGGTTTATTGGCGCACGATCAAATGCTGCGACGCAATCAGCCCGGCAAACGTTCGCAACGCCTGCGGCAGTAAACGGGCGCGCACTGGGGAAGCATGACCGTCGCAGGCGGATGGATGTTCCGATGTGTGACCTGCGTGCGCGTTTTGCCCGTCCACGATGTACTGGCCGATTGCGGCATCTGGCTCACCTGCGACACACACCCCCTATTTCCGGTACATGGCGGATATGTAACAGCGCTTATACATCTCAGCCATGGACGCCCCCTCCCCTACCCTTGGCACCCTGGTCCGGCACCTGCTCGAGCAGCTGGATGGCGACCTCGAAGCCATTGCCGCATCTGCAGTTCGTCGCCGGCCTGATCGGTGCCTTGGCGTCGCCAGGCATCTATGCAGTGGCCGTGCGGCTGGCGGAGAAGCGCACCTGTTGTGGCGCGCGTTCGGCTCCTGGGTGGCATTCGCGGTGTCGGCCGCCGTGTTCGGCTTCAGCCACCTGGGCAACCCGAATGCCACAGTGTTTGCGGCCACCTGCATCGCGTTGGAGGCCGGCGTGATGTTGGGCGCGTTCTACGCGCTTACCGGCGGTGTCTGGGTATCGATCGGGGTGCACATGGCCTGGAACTTCACCCAGGGTTACGTGTTTGGCATTGCGGTGTCGGGCACGGAGCTCGGGCCGGCCATCGCACGGAGCATGCCCAATGTCACGATACCCGAATGGCTTACCGGCGGTGCGTTCGGCCCGGAGGCATCGCTGCCCGGGCTGGTGGTCTGCCTTGCCGTCGGGCTTGGGGTGGTGTGGCTGGCATGGCGTCGCGGTCAGTCTTCTAAACAGTAATGGGGTTTGGGGTGGCCTGCACGGCGGCCACCCCGATCCTGCGTCACTGGAAGTCCAGCGACAGCTCGACAAACATTGAACGTCCGAACGCGTTGTAAACGCCCTGATCGTAGTACGGCCAGTTGCCGTTGGTGCTGTCACGCGGTGGGCGTTCGTTGGTCAGGTTGTTGGCGGTCAACAACACGCTGGCCAGCTTGTTGATGCGGTAGTTGACCGTCGCGTTCCAGGTGGTCCACGGCCCAATGTTGCGTTCCTCGCCAGCGGAATTCCAGGTACGGGCGTTGCGCACGCCAAATACGTTGGTACTGAAGGCACCGATGTTCCAGCTCGCTCCCAGCGTGGCGCGATAGTGCAGCTCATTGGAGTTGGCGCAACACAGCATGTCCAGCACCGGATCCCCCTCCTGCTGCTGAAGTTCATGCTTCAGCGGACGGTAGTAACCGGCATTCACCCCGAACTCGCCCGCACGCCCGGCGCTCCAGCGATAGTCGCCCGATGCCTGGATGCCGGTCTGGCGCTGCTTGGCCAGGTTGATCGGATACGAGAACACCTTTTCGACGCCGTTGGGATTGAGCGGATCGGTGCCGGGCAGGCGCTGCACCTGGGCCAGAATCTGCTGGCAGGTGGGCGAGTTGATGTCGAAGGCCACATCGCCGTTCTCGGAGCGTCCCAGCCGGCAATTGGCTTCGGTGGTGAGGATGCTGTCGGTGCCCAGGATGGACACCTCGTTCTCGATCTTCACCGAGTTGTAGTCGACCGACAGATTCAAGGCGTTGTCCAGCGCGGACCAGACGAAGCCATAGGTGAAGGTCTCGGCCGTGATGTCCTTCAGGTCGCGGTTGCCGGTGCTGGAGGACAGCACCTGCAGCGAGGCCTGCGGGCACTCATCGTAGTTCTCCGAGGTGTATCCAGCCTGACGGCACAGGAAGGTGTCCACGTTGGTGGTGTATCCGCTGCTTTCGCGCGAGTACAGGTAGAACATGTCGGGCGACCGGAACGCGGTTGCATAGCTGCCGCGCAGCAGCAGCGATTCCACCGGGCGATATTCCAGGCCCAGCTTCCAGGTCGCCTTGCCGTTGCCACCGCCGCCCTGCAGCGAGTACTTGTCATAGCGTCCGGACAGGTTGGCACTGAAGGTGTCGAAGATCGGCACCTGCAGTTCCGCACCCACTGCGTACAGATCGCGCTGACCTTCTGCCGACGTACCGGCCGTCGACCCTCGGAACAGCACGCCGGCATTCGGATCGGCAGACTGATTGAAGAACTTCTCGCGGGTGCCCTGGAGGATCATCGCGAAGCCCACATCACCGGCAGGCAGACCGAACAGCGACGTGTTGGTCACCAGCGCGGTCACGCCCGTACGGGAGGCCGAGGACGCGGCGCGGTTGATACCGCTGAACTGGTCGTACTGCTGCCGCGTCAAGGGCTGGTACAACAGATCCAGGTTGGGCGCATAGGCATCGTAGCCGTTCACCTTGCCCAACTGCGGACCCAGGTAATAGTCATCAATACCGGCGGCGGCCAGGAAGTCGGTTGATTTGCGGGTGACGTCGGTGCTGGACCGGTTCACGTACACGTCGTAGTCGAAGCCGGTGTCGCCCAGCCCGCCGCGTGCGCCGGCCGTGATGTTCAGCGAACGCGTGTAGACCCGCTGGTCCTTCGCGTCCATTCCCACTTCTTCGGGCGCGTAGATGCGCTGCCACTGTTCGTAGTTACCGCTGGTCTGGTTGTAGAAGGTCTTGTTCCAGAACGGGCTGCCACCGGAGTACGTCGGCCGGCTGAAGCTGAAGAGGATATCTGAGTACAGCTCGGTGGTTTCGCTGAGGTGATAGCGCAGGAAGGTGGTGGCGTTTACGTCCTCGCTCTTGTTGTAGAGCGTGGCCGTGCCGACATTGTCAGGGCTGCCACAGTAGTAGCCGGTGCCCGCCGCGTTGCGGTGCGCGTAGCTGGTGCTGCCACCGAACAGGTAGGAGAGCGGCGCGCAGGTAGCCTGGCCGGGGTCGATGTAGCCATTGGGGGACATCTGCATGCGCAGGAAGGTGCGCGAGGGGTCCTGCGCGCCGGTCGGGCTGTCGTTGACGCTGTCGATGTAGCTGCGGTCGGAGGCGAAGATCGGCTTCTGCCTGGTGTATTCCAGCCCGTAGCTGAGATCCAGGTTGCCGAAGGAGTGGCCGCTGCTGAAGATGAAACGCTGACTGGACCCGCCGCCATCGCTGTAGCCGCCGGCGCGGTAGCGGAAGTGTGTGCCCTCCACCTTGTCCTTCAGCACGATGTTGATGACGCCCGCCACGGCCGACGAGCCGTACACCGACGACTGCCCTCCGGTGAGAACGTCGATCCGCTCAACCATGCCCAGCGGGATGTTGGCGATGTCCACGATGCTGGTATTGCCGTTGTAGGCAAGCGGATAGCTGTTGAGCGGACGCCCGTTGAGCAGTGTCAGCGTGTAGCTTGGATCCAGCCCGAACAGGCTGACCGTCTTGGCCCCTGGGGTGTAGTAGCCCGTGCCCTGGGAGTCCTGCACGGAGCCATTGGACGTGGGCAGCGAGCGCAGCGCATCGAACACCGTGGTGAAGCCCTGCGCTTCGATCTCCTCGGCGGTGATGGTGGTCACCGGCGAAGGCCCTTCGACCTGCGCGCGGGGGATCAGCGAGCCGGTGACGTTCACCGTATCGAGCTGACGTGTGGCCGGGGCCGCACTGTCTTCATCGGGCGGGGAAGACTGTGCCTGTGCGAGCAGCGGTTGGAGCAGTACGGACGACACCAGCAACGACAGCAACGTGCGCTTCATCTTGCAGATCTCCAGTACGAGGTCTCCCGGCGCGGTACGGCGCAGGAGACGGGGGTGCGGGGTTCCATGAGGCGTGGGGGTGGGGCTTTTCTAGATCGATCTAAATTGATTGTCAATAATTTGAAATGTAACCATTTCCAAGCGCTTGGATCGAACGAAATGGCACTTGCGGCGGGTCACTGGCTTGTTGCAGGATCAGCGTGGTTGCCCATCACGTCCTGGAGTGCCGCTCATGCGTCTGCGCCGTTGCCTGTTCGTTCCCGTGGCTGCTGCAACCCTCGCCTTTTCCAGCGCATACGCGGCCGACATTCAACAGACCCGCGATGGCGTCACACTGACCTACCAGGACCCAAGTGGCTCGACGGCGGCGGACGTGCGTGACCGGATCATCGCCACCTTTTTCGCCACATACCCGCGCCAACGACACGACTTCCATCCCTCCGCACCATCAAGCGTGCGCATCGTGATGGAACCGTCCTATGACGGCGTCGCCTATGTAGGCGAAAAAGAGAAGTCGGCCACCATCACGATCAATCCGCGCTGGCTGGTGAAGCACCCCAACGACACGGATCTGGTGACCCACGAAGGCATGCATATCGTGCAGGGATACCCCGGCTACGCCAGCGAGCGCGCACCTTCGTGGCTGGTGGAGGGCATCGCGGACTACGCCCGCGATCAGTACGGTGTCGACAACGCCGCCGGAGGCTGGGCACTGCCCACGCAGATCAAGCCGGAACACAAGGTGGACAGCGGCTACCGGGTCACCGGTGCGTTCCTGAAGTGGGGCGAGGCCGCGCATCCGGGTCTGGTGAAAGCGCTTGATTCGGCATTGCGCAGCGGCAGCTATACGCCTGCAGTGTGGAAGCGGCACACCGGTGAGGACCTGTCTGCGCTATGGCAGGCTTACACCACCCGGCAGTAACGCATCTGCAAAGCAGAAATCTCTGACGTGGATTGCCTGCCCGTGCTGATAGGCATGGGCGTGTCACGCTTTCAGACTTCGGGGTTCCAGCCACAACCCGGACCTCCGCATGAGCCTAGCGCTGGTGCACAGCCGCGCCCGCATCGGCATTCATGCGCCGGCGGTACGTATTGAAGTGATGTTGAGCGGCGGCTTGCCGCATACCACGCTGGTCGGCCTTCCTGCTGCAGCGGTGCGCGAGTCCTGTGATCGTGTACGCGCGGCGTTGCTGTGTGCGCAGTTCGAATACCCGAACCAGCGCATCCTGATCAATCTGGCCCCTGCCGACCTGCCCAAGGAAGGCGGCCGCTTTGACCTCGCCATTGCGCTGGGCATTCTCGGGGCCAGTGGGCAGATCGACCCCCTGCTGCTGAATCGCTATGAGTTTCTGGGCGAACTGGCGCTGACCGGTGAGCTGCGCGGTGTGGATGGCGTGCTGCCGGCGGCGCTGGCAGCGGCGGAAGACGGCCGCAGCCTGATTGTGGCCACTGCGAATGGCGCGGAGGCCGGGCTGGCCCAGAACGCGGACGTGCGCGTGGGCCGCACCTTGCTGGAGGTATGCGCCTCACTGCAGGCGCATGATCTGCCGCGCGCCGTTCCTGCAGACGCCATTGCCGCGCAGGTGCCGGACCTCAGCGACGTGCGCGGCCAGCCTCTGGCGCGCCGTGCATTGGAGGTCGCCGCTGCCGGCGGCCATCACCTGTTGCTGCTGGGCAGCCCGGGCTGCGGCAAAACCCTGCTGGCTTCGCGGCTGCCGGGCATCCTGCCGGATGCCACCGAGGCCGAAGCATTGCAGACTGCCGTGATCACGTCGTGCAGCGGCAATGGCATTGATACCGCACGCTGGCGGCAGCGCCCGTTCCGGGCCCCGCATCACACCGCCAGCGCGGTGTCGCTGGTGGGTGGTGGCTCTTACCCACGTCCGGGTGAGATCTCGCTTGCACACAACGGCGTGCTGTTTCTGGACGAGCTGCCGGAATGGAGCCGGCACACACTGGAAGTATTGCGCGAGCCGCTGGAGTCCGGCCACGTCAATGTCGCCCGCGCGGCGCGCACTGATGCCTTCCCCGCGCGCTTCCAGCTGGTGGCCGCGATGAACCCCTGCCCGTGCGGCTGGGCCGGCGACCGCAGCGGGCGCTGCTGCTGTACCCCGGAAAGCATCCGCCGCTATCGCGCCCGCATCTCGGGTCCGCTGCTGGACCGCATCGACCTGCACGTGCAGGTGCCGCGACTGGAGCCGGCGGAGCTGCGCAGTGACGCCCCGCTGGGCGAAGACAGCCGCAGTGTTCGCGCACGTGTGGTGGCAACACGCGACATCCAGCTACGGCGTGCTGGCAAGCCCAACGCCCTGCTGGTTCCCACCGAACTGGACAAGCACTGCCGCTTGGCCGAAGACGATCAGTATCTGCTGGAAGCCGCCGTCGAGCAGCTGCAGCTCTCCGCGCGCTCCATGCACCGCATCCTGCGTGTCGCACGCACGGTCGCCGATCTGGCCGGTTGCGACAACATCGAAACCACCCATCTCGCCGAGGCAATCGGCTATCGGCAAGTGGATCGAGGAGCGCCGCGATGAGTTCTCAAGTCATCCCAACCACTTGGGTTATTTTGGAGTAGCCTGATGCCAACAGTCGCCCGCTTGGATGGACTGAGAGTGATGATTTTTCCAAACGACCACGCTCCTGCACACGTGCACGTGCAAGGTGCCGGACGAGAGGCGATCCTCCGCCTCTGCTGTCCCGCTGGACCTCCAGAGGTCAGGGACTACGTAGGGTTCAACGCGACCGACGTTCGGGCGCTGCGCCGCAATATTGCACCACTTGTCCCCGCCTTTGTACTTGCTGGAGAGCGATCCATGACCGAAACTGATCGACAGCCTGCGCACGCTCGCGGCGAGATGCAGCGACTTCAGGAAACCAGCGCCGTCGTCTCCGTGCGCTATCAACGCAGTACTCGGCGGGTTGTACTCGAGCTTGTCACCGGTATCCAGCTGTCTGTCCCGGTTGACCGGGTGCAAGGGCTGACCCAAGCAAGTGCTGGTCAGTTGAGTGAGATTGAGGTCTCGCCCAGCGGTTTGGGGCTCCATTGGCCACAGCTTGACGCTGATGTGTATGTACCCGGCCTGCTCCAGGGTGCCCTTGGCAGCAAGAAGTGGATGGCGTCCCTGATGGGACGTGCAGGTGGCGAATCAACGAGTGAGGCGAAGCGGACCGCGGCACGCAAGAATGGTCAGCTTGGCGGGCGTCCGCGCACCACGGATGAATCGGCCGACACGCGACCGCAACGACAGGCGAACCTGTCTGGCTCCCCAGCTGCACGAAGCGGAACGGTGTCCGTTGTGGCATCTGCTGCAGCTCGGCGCAGCGTGGCAAAGGGCAGGAGCTCCAGCTGACCCAAGGTCAGATCACACCACTGCGCTTCCCAGCCGCTCCTCCAGCTCCACCTCGCGCGTGATATCGGTGAAGAACCCGTACCACCTGCGCGCGTGCCCGGTTTCCTTCAGATCGCCCCGACTCAACACCCTGCGCCGGCTGCCATCCGGCCATTCCAGCCGGAAGCGGGTCTGGAACGTGGTCGCCGCCGGGTCTCGCCCGACCCATTCACTGCGCACCCGCTCGCGGTCCGGCGGGTCCATGCGGGCGTACCAGCTGTCGATGCGCTCGCGCACGCTCATCGCGGCCAGCTCCAGCGGGTGCGGCGTCATGTAGCTCAGTTCGCCCGATTCCTCCGCCACCCAGAATACGGTCGGCGTGCCTGGTGCGGCGTACACGTCTTCCTGTTCGCGCGCACGCAGCGCCGCTTCGTAGCGCTTGGTATCGGTGACATCGATGCAGACCACCGAAACACCCAACACCACACCGCCGGCATCGCTGACCCGCTCGTGGTTGAGCAGGAAGGTTTCGGCGGTGTGCGGCATCACTACTTCGCTCAGATCCCCTTGGTCGTCACAGAAGCCACGCAGGATAAGCTCCAGCGCACGGCCCCCGATCTCCACCGGTAGCACGTCGGTCACCTTCTGACCAATCACCTCGTAGCGCGGCACATGGATCATGTTGCAGAACTTGGCGTTGGCAGCAGCAAAGCGCAGGTCGGGGTCGATGAAGGCCAGCCCCACCGGCGAGCGCTCGTACAGGATCTCCAGCTGGTACTGGCGCTGGTACGGGGTGAGGTGTGTGCTGGACGGGGCCGCCTGGCGTGGCTCAAACCGGGCCAGCCAACCGGCAGCGGTAGCCGCGTCCATGGCCGGCGCCAGCCACCAGCCTTGATAGGTGTCGCAGCCGATGCTGGCCAGAAACTCCAGCTGGAACCGGGTCTCCACGCTCTCCGCGACCACCTTGGCACCCAGACTCTTCCCCAGGCCGACAATGGCCGACACAATCTTGCGGCTGGCCTCATCCTGCTCCAGGGCACGGATGAAGCTGCCATCGATCTTGATCTTGTCGAACTGGAAACGATGCAGACGCACCAGGCTGGAGTAGCCGGTGCCGAAGTCGTCCAGCATGGTCTTGATACCCAGTTCGCGCAGATGGGCGATGCCCAGCTCGGCGGCGCGCTCGTCCTCCACCACCTCGACCTCGGTCATCTCCACCCGTATCCGCCGCAGCGGGTATCCGGTGGCTTTGAGCGTGGCAATGATGTGGTCCACCGTGGCGGACTCCTGCAGCATGGTGGGCGGCATGTTGAAGGCCAGGTAGAAGTCGCCGGGCCATTCACGGGCAGCGCGGCAGGCCTGTTCCACCAGGTGGATGGTGAGCCTGGCGATCAGCCCGGCGCGCACCGCAACGGGGATGAAGGCGTCGGGCGGCAACAGGCGGCCGTCGCTGGCGCGCCAGCGGGCCAGCACTTCAAAGCCGCGCAGGTTGCCGGACTGCACGTCCACGATGGGCTGGAAGAACGGGACGATGGCGTTGGTACGCAGTGCGTACTCGAGTGCATCGTCGGTGACTTCCGGAACAGTGGAGGCAGCTTCGACACGTGCATGCGGGGGTTCGGCAGCGGTCATGCTATGCGTCTGTGGCATTCCGGACTCGGCGGAAAAGGGGGCGGCAGCGGGAGCGGTGGAAATGTTAGCGAACTGACGCTGCAAGCAATGTGCCGTGACAGTTCGCTCAACGCATGTGAGCAATCACGTGTAGACGTTTCGTGTGACGGATTGTCGCATTACGGGTGCGATGACTTTTCACACCTTGGAAGTGAAAGTGTGACGGCGTGTGGAGCAGAAACCCAAATTGACGCGGATGGTTATCGACTCGCGTTCAACGCAGCCGCGCTAAATGTGATGCACATCACAATGCAATTGGACAAGCGCCGTTTTTGGATCGTTCAACATTCGCCTGCGTACACACGAAAACTGCGCAGGAACGCCGCTTTCCGCGGCGTCAGCCACGCAGCACGAACCGCTCCAGCGCCAGTGCAACACCGTCCTCGGCGTTGGTCGCGGTCGCATGCAATGCAGTGGCTTTGACCACGTCGACCGCATTGCCCATCGCCACGCTGGTGCCGGCGAACTGCAGCATGGTCAGGTCATTCTCCTGGTCGCCGATGGCCATCACCTGGCTGCGGTCCAGGCCCAGGTGTTCGGCCAGCATCTTCAGCCCCGGGCCTTTGCCGGCGCGGTGGTCGAACACTTCCAGGAAGAACGCCGCGCTTTTGAGCACGGCAAAGCGCTCGATCAGTTCCGCCGGCAAACGTGCAATGGCAGCGTCCAGCACCGCCGGTTCGTCCACCATCATCAACTTGATGAAGGACATTGCCGGGTCCATGTCGGCCACACTGCGATACGAAAGCGGGACGTGCGAAAGATGCGAATCCACCACGGTGTAATGGCTGATGTCACGGTTGGTGGTGTACAGGCGCTTGCCGTCCAGTGCCTGGAAGTGCACGCCGAGTTCGCGGGCGACGCGCTCCACATACACGAAGTCGTCGAAGGTCAGCGGGAACTCGGCCACGCGATGGCCATCACCCAGCCGCTGCACCAGCCCGCCGTTGCAGGCAATGCAGTAGTCTTCGGCACCATCGATGCCCAACTCGTCAAGAAACGGGGCGAGACCTGAAACCGGGCGACCACTGGCCAGAACCACCTTGACGCCCTGCGCTCGAGCGCGGGCGACGGCCTGCTTCACCCGTGGCGTGAGCTGATGGGCCGGGTTCAGCAGGGTGCCATCCATGTCGATGGCAACCAGTTCAATTGCCGAGGTACGCAGGCCCATGTCCGTCACTTCAACCCTTTCAATTGCAACAGATTCCGGCACTGAAGCCGGGCGCTATTGTAAGCGCTGAACCGCTCCACAGCGCTCACCGAACACCACCTCGCCCTGGCACAGCACTTCCATCAGCGGCGTGTGCGAGACCTTGCCGGCCCAGTAATCAGCGATCTGCTGGCGCGCCCGGGCGTAGCCCCAGCCACCATCGATCGCACCCAGCAGGGCGTAGTCCAGCCGGGCCTGGGTGGTGCAGCCGGACAGGTCGACCCGGCACAATACCTCGCCAATGCCGTACTCCCGTTTGAAAGTGGCGGCCTCTTCCAGTGCTGACGTCGCAAAGAACGATTCCAGACGGGACAACTGCTCGGGGAAGTCATTCGCCCGCACCTGCTCGAACAGGCTTTCCCAGAACAGCAGCGACAACCGTGTCGATGGCACCCCGTGCAGCTGCGGGTGGCGGCTGCCGGCACCGACCAGAGCCAGGCCCAGCGGCGCATCCGGTTGCCGGCGTGCAATATCCAACGCGTGCTGCATGGCGTGATGCAGACCGTGACGATGGGGGTCGGCCTTCAGGCCGTAGTGGTACTCCGCAGTGGACACAATGCGGTAGTGCGCGTAATGCGCTTGCTCGACCGACTTGTAGCCGAGCTTGATCCGGTGCATCGACGGCCTCCTCCGTGAATTCGAACCCGTTATCGGTATCGGCACGGGCACAGGGAACTTGCGCGGCATGAAAAAGGCCGGCCAGGTTTCCCTGGCCGGCCCCAACACCACACTCATGGCCCCTTGAGGGGCCGGAACCTCAGCGGCCCATGGAGACCTTCTGCTGTTCTTCCTGCACCTGGTTCTGCTGCTGGGTATTGTTGCTGAGCAGCTGCGCGCTGGTCTGCTCCACCGACGGGGCCGGCTGGCCCAGGTCCACGGCGGTGCGGAAGCCCGGCGTGGTACCCATCACGAACACCTTGCCGTCCTGCACGGTCACGCTCTGCAGCTTCTCCGGCGAATCAATGCCCGCCTGCTTGGCCTGGGCGGTGATGTGGGCGGCGGCTTCGTTGGAGATCGGGCTCGGCAGCTGGCCACGAATGGCGTTGTGCAGCGGCGTGTCCGGATGGCCCTTGTCGCCCAGCAGCGGGCCGGCCGGCTTGGCCTGCGACTGCTGCTGTTCGGCCTTGTCCAGGCCGGCTTCGGTCTGCTTGCCAACAATGCCGTCAGGCTTAAGGTCAAGGCGTCGCTGGAAGGCCTCCACCGCTTCCTTGGTGTTGTCACCGAACTTGCCGTCCACGGCCAGCGGCTTGCCGTCGGCGTCGCGGATGCCCAGATCGTTGAGGCGCTTCTGCAGCGCCGCAACTTCATCACCGCGGTCGCCCTTGCGCAGGGTGCCCGCCGGTGCGTCGTGGTCATGCTGGTGCGCGCGGGCATGGTCGTGCTTGCCCTCCGCCTGCACCACGCCCTTGTTCCAGTAGGCCTCCGGATTGATCAGGTTCCCCTTGGGATCCTTCATCTGGTAATGCACGTGCTGGGCATACTGGTTCGGGCCTTCCGGACCACGACCGCCCATGGTGCCGATCGGGTCACCCGGCTGCACCTGCTGGCCCACCTTGGCGGTCAGCCCCTGCATGTGCAGGATCTGATGCGAATTGCCGTCAGCATCCTGGATCATCACCGTGCCGTACTTGCCACCCACCGAGGTGACCACGCCGGCCACCGGCGAATGCACGGTCGGGTGCTGCAGGTTGCGGCCGCTCTGCCCGCCCACGTAGTTGAAGTCGCTGCCACCGTGGGACTTTTCGCCGCGGTGTTCACCGAAGTGACCGGTGATGTGTGGCTTGACGCCGTTGTGCGGCGGCAGCATCACGTTCATGGTGTGCTCGTAGGAGCGGGTCGGCTCGGCCTTGGCAACGGCTGCGGCCCCGGCTGCACCTGCGGCGGCCACGGCCGCACCGACCTGGGCGGCCTGCTGCGGCGCGGACTGGGTCTGCCCCTGGGTCTGGGCCAGGCGCTGGTTCACGAACTGCTCGTAATCATCCAGATGCGGCGCGACCTTGCGCTGGGACAGCCCCAGGCCGCCGTAATCGGTGGTCGGGCCGTCGTGATGGTACTTGTAGATGTAGTCTTCGCCCTGGCCACGGCTGCGTGCCAGGTTGCGGTTGTCGACGAAGTGGGCGACCAGTGCGTCCGACTGGGCGTCGACGTCAAAGCGGTTGGCGTTGTTCAGGCCATAGTGCTTGCCGGTTTTGTCGATGAACTGGCCCAGGCCGGAGGCCGAGGTGGTGCCGGCGGCGGCATCGGGATTGAAACCGGATTCAACGCGGGCGATCGCCAGCACATAGGCGGTTTCGCGCGGGGTCAGGCCGGCTTCGCGCGAGGATTCGATCAGCGAGTCGATGACGCGCGACTGTACTTCAGGCGAAGCATCGCCCCATCGGCGCGATTCACCATGCAGGCCACCGTCGTTGTAGTTGATCGGCTCGCGGTAGTGACTCCACGGCTTGATCTGGCTGCTGCGGTACTCCGCGCCCTTGGGCTGAAGCATGTCGGTGTAGATTTCGTTTGGCATGTCTGTGCTGTCCATTCTGTGAGAAAGAGGCTTTCCTTAAGGGGTGTTGCTCCTTGTATCGACCAACGGTCGATACCTACCGCGTACTGACCAGCGGTCAGTTCCTATCGCACATCTCAGTCTTCGATGTAGTCCACCTCCTCCGGATGGGTGATGCCGAGCTTGGTCAGCAGCGCTGCGTACTCGTCGTTGTTCGGGGACTTCTCGTCGCCTTCGTCCTTCAGCGGCGGGGTGCTGTGGGTGAGCGCGGTTCCGTTGGTGTCATACAGATAGAACCATTCGCAGAACGCACAGCCCTGCTCCACTTCGCCGAACTGCACGACGAAATAGGACGTACCCTTCTCATCCTTCACGCAGGCCAGGCCGACCGCGCTGTAGTCGCTCATTTCCGGCGGGTTCTCGAGGGTGCGGCGCTGGCCGTCCTTTTCGAAGTCCATGCGGGTACGGGACGTTTCGTCTTTGGCTGGCAACACGGTCAGCGACAACCGGGCTCCGTTGCATTCCTTATGCATGCCTTTCTCTTCTTGCGGGGTGGATGAAACGGGGGCCGCAGGCGCGGCGGCGGCCGGTGCGGATGGGGCTCCGGCCTCGCCACTGGGTGCGCTGCACGCGGCCAGCAGCACAACCAGCACGGGCACAAACGAGGTTTTCAACATCACAGGCTCCTCAGATGGACTCGTCCACCTTGCGCACCAACTGCCAGCAGGGCTTCTGGGCGAAGTAATACGACTGCTGGTCGCTGGTGTTCGGGGTGCGGAACTGCACCTTGATGCTGCCATCAGGCTGCGTGGTGTGGGTGATCTCGCGTGCCTTGCTGCCCGGCGATGCAGGATTCGGCATGACCGGCCAGGTCACCTCGGCCAGTGGAATCTGCTTCACCACCTGGGCAGGCTCGGGATCGGCGTTGACGTCCACGTACTCGCTGGTCAGCGGGTCGGCGGTCGCCTTTTCCTGCAGTGCGATCTCCGCACCGAAATGCGGCAGGAACGTCTCGAAGTCGGCGTAGGGACAGCTGGTCTGCGCATCGGCTGCCACCGGTTCCGCGGGAGCCTTGTCTGCCGGAGCGGAGCCGGTCGTGGCCACTGGCGTGACGGCAGCGGGCACGGTATCGGTGGGAGCTGCCGGCTCGGCGGCGTTGGGCTTGCAGCCGACGAGCAACAGACTCAGCGACAGGGCAAGCAGCGTCATGGGACGTAGATGGGACAACGGATCCTCCTGATTCGTGTCGGGCGCCTGCAATGTCTGCGCCGGGGCGCGTAGCATAACGGTGCGCCAATACGATGGCGTTCACGGGCCTCTGACGGTACCCCGGCAACCTCGCAAAACGTGACCGCCGTCACACTTATCTGCAAATTGCGCTGTTGAGACGCACCGACACGCTCCGGACACACTTTTAATGGTCAGGGATTTGACATGCGTATCCTGCAACTTGCATTGCCTGTCTCCGATGTGGGCCAGGTAGGCGCGTACTTCAGCGACGTACTGCAGCTGCCGGTCAAGGGGGACATCGTGCACATTGGGTGGACCCGGTTGCAGATGCGGGCGGCGGGTAGCGACCCGGTGGGCGGCGTGCATCTGGCCTTCAACGTGCCGGCCAACCGCTTCGCTGCGGCGACCGACTGGTTGCTGGCACGCGCGCCGCTGCAGACCAATGCCAAAGGCGAGGCGCACTTCACCTTTGGCGATGCCTGGGCCTCGGAGTCCATCTACTTCGAAGGTCCGGACGGGCTGATCCTGGAACTGATCGGCCGCCGACGGCTGCCAGCATCGGACCTCACCGGCCCTTTCCATGGCAGCGAGCTGACCTGCATCAGTGAGGTCGGGCTGCCGACGGCCGATGTGCCTCACTTGCATGCACGGGCCGAGGCGGCGCTGGGGCTGCAACCGCTCAGTACGCCCACACCGCACTTCGCCGCTTTGGGCAACGACGAAGGGCTGTTGATCGTCGTGGATGCCACGCGCGCCTGGTTCCCGGAGCAGAGGGTGCTGCCGAATGCGCGTGGGATAGTGGTGACGCTGGGCGATGTGGGCGCTGGCACGCTGGAGGATGCGGCGTCTGGCTGGAAGGTGGTAGCAGCTTGATCCTACGGTTCGTGGGCCGGACGGGCCCACTTTGCCAGGAGGACCTTGATCGCCACGATGATCGGTGCGGCGACCACGAACAGCAGGGCGACCATCACGAACGCCGACTCGAAGGCGATCACCGTCGCCTGCCCCGCCACCCCACGCCCCAGGGTAGACAGCGCGGCACGCGACGCCGACACAGCATCCATACCCTGGCTGGCGAAAAACGCCGCCGTGCGGGCCAGTCTTTCGCTGAGCGCGGGTAAGCCAGCAGTGACACCACTGCCAAGGACGGTCAGATTGGTGGCGGTTTCCTGCTCAAGATGGGTCTGCAACCCGGCGACGCCGATCAACCCGCCGAGTTGCCTGCCCGCATTGAACACACCGATCCCAGTGGCCAGATTGCGCGACGGCAGGTTGCCGAACGCGATCAGAGTGATGGACAGGAACAACATGCCCAGACCGAAACCGCGCAGCAGGATGGGCACCATCATGTCGCCGCTGCCACTCTCGCGCGTGGAGCTGGAGAGCATCCACATCGCGAGCATGATCAACCCGATACCGATTGGCACCGTGGCCACCGGGGGCAGGCCGCGCGCCTGCATCAGGTAAGCCGCCAGCAGCAGCGACAGCACGAACATGCCGCCACTGGGCAACAGCAGCTGGCCGGCATCGGTCAGAGTGAAGCCCAACACTGCCACCGCGAAGGACGGAATCAGGTAGCCACTGCCGAACAGCGCCGCGCCTGCCACGAAGCTGACGATGAAGGCAAAGGTGAAGTCGGCCGTGGAGAACACCGAGGTGTCGATGAGTCTGCGCCCCGGCGACCACAGCTGGCGCGCTGCCAACAACAGCAACGCGGTCACGCCTGCCGCGGACAGCGCCATCACGCGCGGCTCGGACAACCAATCCCAGCGCGGCCCCTGGATGAGCACGTAGGTAAGGCACAGCAGCGCGGTTGCGGCCAGCAGCGCCCCAGGTCCATCGAACCGCTGTGGCAGCACGTATCGCGGCAGCCCCCCGATGCCTGACAGCAGCATGATGCCCACCGCCAGCAGCGACAGCGGAACCACCATGAAGAACACCCAGGTCCATGCATAGGTGTCCAGCAGCCAGCCCTGCAGTGCCGGGGCCAGCGTCGCCGGTGCCACCACCGCCCCCATCGCAAACACCGCTTGCAGCAGCGGCTGACGTTCACGCGGGAACACCAGGAACAGCAGTGCCTGACACGCCACCAGCAGCGCGCCGCCGGCGAGACCCTGCACGCCACGCAGCAGCACCAGCAGCTGGAGATTGGAGGTGAATGCGGCGATGAGGCAGGCCAGGCCCATGACCAGCGTGGTGCCGAGAATGACCCGGCTCTCACGCAGCTGGCAGATCAGCCACGGTGCCAGCAGGAAGCCGAACAGTTTCGCCGCCACGTAGCCGGTGTCCAGCCAGGCGAACTCATCCGGGGTCGCGTGCGTATCCCCGATGATGTCCACCCTTCCCAGTGCCAGCACCGTGCCGGCAACGGCCTCGGTCAACGACGCAAGGACAATGCCGACCATCAGCCAGACACCGGCGACCGGCGCTGCGGCGACACGCGCGGGTGCCAGCACGGCGTTCATGACCCGGTCCAGGGCTCGACGTCCACACGTGCGGAGAGACCCGGTACCAGACGCGGCGGCAGCTCCCCGCCAGCGAAGCGGATCTTCACCGGTACGCGCTGCACCACGCGGACGAAGTTGCCGGTCGCGTTGTCCACCGGCAACAGACTGAACGACGCACCGCTGCCGGGGGCAAAGCTGTCGACCACGCCCTCGAAGCGCGTGCCGGGGTAGCCGTCAATCTCGATCCGCACGCGCTGTCCCGGACGGATGTTGGCCAGCTGGGTTTCCTTGAAGTTGGCCACCAGCCACAGGTCATGGGTCGGCACAATGTCCAGCAGCGGCGCACCCGGCGTGACGAAGCGACCCACGCGGACCTGACGATTGCCGACCCTGCCATCGATGGGTGCCAGCACTGCGGTGCTGTCCAGGTCTATGCGCGCCAGGTCACGCAGCGCGATGGCCTGCGCCACGGCCGCCTCGGCGGCCTGCCGCTGGGTCGCCAGGACCGAGATCCGGCGCGACTGTGCGTCCACCGTTGCCGAGGCCGCCAATACCCCGGCGTCCGCGCGCGAGCGTGCGGCGTCACTCTCATCGACCTGGTCCTGGCTCACATAGCGGCTCTGCACCAGTGCACGTCGGCGGTCGGAGACCTTTGCCGCCAGTTCGCGCTCGGCCAGCTGCGCATGGTGCTGGGCGCGGGCCTGCTGGATCAGCGCCTGCTGCAGGGACGATTCCGCATCCACGCTGATCAGCCGCGCCTGCGCTGCCTGCACATTGGCCTCGGCCTGCGCCAGCCGTGCCCGGTAGTCGCTGTCGTCAATACGGAACAGCACGTCACCGGCGCGCACGAACTGGTTGTCGCTGACACTCACCTCTTTCACGTAGCCGGCCACCTTGGGTGCGAGCGAGGTCACATCGCCCCGCACGTAGGCGTTATCCGTGGACAGGTTCGGGCTTGCCCACGCCCACCACGCCCATCCGCCCAGCACGAGCACGGCGGCCACGCACAGCAGAATGCCGATCTTGCGGACGCGGCTGCGCGAGGACGACGCAGCGGGGGGAGCCATGTTTTCATGGGACGCGTTCATGTCGATTCTCGCAGCAGAAGCCCGCGCGTGGTGCGCTTATGCCCGGGCGTGGGACTGGTTCAACCAGGTGTCAAAGCAGGTCGTACCAAGGTGCGCACCGCGCGCCGGTGTCAGCGACTGGTCGTCAAGCAGGCAGCCGAAGTAACGTGCATGCACGTCGGGTACAACGTTGCGTAGGTCGCCAGTGGCGG
Organism: Stenotrophomonas sp.; assembly: GCA_039592995.1. Classification (GTDB taxonomy): domain Bacteria; phylum Pseudomonadota; class Gammaproteobacteria; order Xanthomonadales; family Xanthomonadaceae; genus Stenotrophomonas. Next base: position 56,353 of record JBCNQC010000002.1, read on the forward strand.
CAAACAACCGGCGCGCCAGTTCGTCCAGCGGAACCTGCTCCGGTCCGGCGATCTCAAGCTCACCATTGGCCGGCAGCGTGACCGCCACATCCGCCAGTGCAGCCGCAACGTCCGCTGCCGCGATGGTCTGGACCAAGGCGGGCGACAGACGCACCTCGTCACCTTCCGCCGCGGCGTGCGCGATTCCTGCGACAAACTCGTGAAACTGGGTCGAGCGAACGATCGTGAAGGGAATCTCCGACTCCGCCACGCGCTGCTCCTGTGCCCATTTCGCACACAGATAGGCGTTTTCCGGATTGCGGTCGCTGCCAACGATGGACAGCAGGACGTGGTGGCCTACCCCCGCGGCGGCTTCGGCAGCGAGTACATTGCGGCTGGAGGTTTCGAAGAACGCCTGGACCTCTTCCGCGCTTCCGGGCGGCGCATTGACCACGTCCACCACGACCTGGGTACCGTCCATCACCTCGGCCAACCCTTCGCGGGTCACTGTGTTGACCCCGGTGCAGGGGGCGGCAGCGACTACCTCATGCCCGCGCTCACGCAGCAGCGTGGTGAGTTTCTGTCCGATCAGGCCGGTTCCGCCCAGAACAACGATTTTCATGCCGGTTCTCCAGATGCCCCGGGCCCGCGGACCCGTCAGCGACAGGTGCAGCGTGCGCCCGGCAGCGCAGGAAGTCCTTGTCGAACCCTTCAAGCGGGCTTGGAGATTTCTTGGAATGTTCCGCTTCGCCCCTTCGGTTACCATGGCCGCGTTCCTGCGGGCATCGGGCCCAAGGGTGTTCAGCCAGGGCGCGGGCCGTGCGTATTGCGTTTGAAGACTGCCTGATCGACGACGAGCGCCGGGAACTTACAGTACGCGGCCAGCCGGTCGCCATGGGTCCGCAGGTCTTTGATCTGCTGCTGCACCTGGTGGTCAACCGCCACCGCGTGGTCTCCCGGGATGAACTGCTGCAGGCCGTCTGGGCCGGCAGGATCGTGTCCGACTCCACCGTGGCCAGCCACATCAATGCCGTGCGCAAGGCCATCGGCGACAGCGGCAGCGCGCAGCGCCTGCTGCGAACCGTTGCGCGGAAGGGTTTCCGCTTCGTGGGGATGGTGCAGGTGGACGCGCCTCTGGCGGTGTCGCCGCTGCCGGCCCTCATGCCACCGCCAAACCGGCCGAGCATCGCCGTGCTTCCGTTCCAGAACCTGAGTGGCGATGCCAGCCAGGATTACTTTGCCGACGGCGTGGTGGAGGATGTCATTACCGCGCTGTCGCGGGTGCGGTGGCTGTTCGTCATCGCCCGCAATACCAGCTTTGCGTTCAAGCACCGCCCGGCCGATCCTCGCCAGGTGGGGCAGGAACTGGGCGTTCGCTACATACTGGAAGGCAGCGTGCGCCGCAGTGCGAGCAAGGTTCGCATTACCGGCCAGCTCATTGAGGCCGGTAATGGCACGCATCTGTGGGCCGAGCATTTCGAAGGCACACTTCACGATATCTTCGAACTCCAGGCGCAGCTGGCCGAGCGCGTGGTGGGTGCCATTTCGCCACAGCTCGAGCGTGCCGAGATTGAACGCGCCAAGCGCAAGCCCACCCAGAACCTCGATGCCTACGACTTCTACCTGCGAGGCATGGCCTGCCTGCACAGCGGGGGGCGCGAGGCGGTTGCCGAAGCGCTGACGCTGTTTCTGCGCGCCATCGAGCTCGACCCGGAATTCGCTTCGGCCTACGGTGCCGCTGCCTGGTGCCACGTGTGGCGCAAGGTCAATGGCTGGATGCAGGACAAACCGGCCGAGATCGCCGAAGGCGTGCGACTGGCGCGACTGGCTGTCACCTGGGGACGCGATGACGCGGTCGCATTGACCCGGGGTGGCCATGCCCTGGGCCACCTCGCGCGCGACCTTGATGGCGGCATCGCGCTGATTGACCGGGCTCTGCTGCTGAATCCCAATTTCGCTCCAGCCTGGTTCCTCGGCGGCTTCCTGCGGATCTTCCATGGCGAAACAGAAAGCGCCATGACGTTGCTGTCCCATGCGGTGCAGCTGAGCCCGCTCGATCCGGAGATGTTCCGCATGCAGGCCGGCATCGCCCTCGCCCAGTTCTTCGCTGGCGAGTACGACGCCGCGGCCAACTGGGCGGAGAAGGCGCTGGGCAATCTTCCCACGCTGCTGGTGGGCGCGGTGATCGCGGCCGCCAGCCATGCACTGGCCGGACGTGCAGAGCACGCCCTGCAGTTCATGGCGCGCGTGCGGGTGCTGGACCCTACCCTGTGCCAAGCCTCGCTCGCCGAATGGCTGCCCATCCATCGCGCGCAGGACCTGGCGCGGCTGGCGGAAGGACTGCGGGCGGCCGGGCTGGAGTAAAGAAAGGCCCCGCCGAAGCGGGGCCTCACGAACCACGTTTACAGCCAGCCATCACTCTTCTTCGTCCTGCCAGCCCTGCTGCTGGTTCTGGTTGCGCTGCTGCTCCTGCTGCTGTTGCTGCTGCTGGTCGCGACCTTCCTGCTGCTGACCCTTCTGGTTCTGCTGGGAACTCTGATTACGCTGCTGGCCCATGTCGGTCTCCGGATGCCGCGTGCGGAATGCCGCGGTCGGGGAAACTGTGTGCAGACGCCGGTTAACGTTGTGTGGCAGTTTTCCAACGAATTCGTCAACTCGCCACCAGGAACGACAGCAAGTGCTTGTCGCACATGGCGTTGCCCCCGGAGCAGCCTGCTTGTGCCCAAAGGTAATGGGCTGATGCAGCGTTCAGCAGGTGACGCAGTCATCTGGATGAACAGGCCGGTCGCGCGTCGCAAACGGACAGCGACTGCGCATCGCGCGGAAACTGGCCCTGGTGCGACTCTGCCGCTGCTGGAAATCGCAGATGTGATCACGTATTGAAGCCTACGCAACGCCGCTTCTGCGGCGTTTCCTGCGCGAATGGCAGCACCATTCGAATGGTGCCGTTTTTCTCTATTGACGCGCTGACAACGCGCACGCATGTTCCGCCGCATGAACGCATTTACCAGCACCCTGCCTCTGGCCGATGTCGCCCACGTGCGCCAGGGCCACGCCTTCCGTGGCGCCATCCCGGCCGTTGCCGACGGGCCGGTCCGTGTCATCCAGCTCAAGAACCTGACCTCGCCAGAGACTCTGACTGAAGAGGCGCTCCTTCGTACCCGGCTGTCGTCACGCAACCCTCCACACTACGTGCAGCACCATGACATCCTTCTGGCCAATCGGGGCAGCCGCCCTGTCGCCACGCTGCTTGCGCATCCCCCGGCGCAGACCGTCTGCAGCCCGCATCTCTACATCATCCAGGTCACCGCCGCCGACCTGCTGCTGCCTGAGTTTCTGGCATGGCAACTCAATCATGTGGACGTGCAGCGGCAGCTGCGCCGGCAGTCCGCCGGGTCACGCCAGCACAGCGTACGCAAATCCGCCATCGAACACCTTCGGCTGCGGATTCCGCCCCGCGCAACACAGCAGCGCATCGTCTCCGTCACCCACGCCCTGCAGCGGACGCGCAGCAAAGTCGACGAGCTGATGCAGGCCCGTGATGCCGAAATCACGGCGTTGGCCGAGCGCATGATCCAGGGGCGTGCCGCATGAGCGAAGTCACGCTTCGTAGTGCACGCGCCACGCTGGCCGCCCTGAAGATGGCGCGGCGGTGCATGCAGGACCCGGCCGACGAGGAGGCCGCCACACACCTGCTGCTTCTGCTGGTGCTGCTCAAGGTGGCCAGCGACGCGCAGGCGGATCGTCGGGCACCCGGAAGCAGGGGGCCAGATGCACCCGACGTGCCACCTCCGTCGGGCGCGCGGGCGCTGGAGATCGTTCCATCCACGGACTTCGAGCGCCTGGGTCGCGCGCCGCTGGACGGCCTGGCGATGCGCGTACGCCACGTGTTGACCACGTTCTGCCTGGACAATCGGCAGGTGCTTGGCGAGGTGGCGGATGTCCTCGATATTGGCGCAGGACTTCCCGGGGACGCTGCCATGTACCGCGTGCTTGAGCGACTGCGGATTCCCGCACTGGATTTCCGCGCGCGCAATGGTCACCTGCGCCCCGATCTTGCAGAGGCCGCCGACCAGATCCTGGGGCAGGCGCAGGGACGTCGCAGCCGCGAAGATGGTCTGCACATCCCGGATGCGCTGGCCAGCGTCATGGTGGCATTGCTGGACCCGCGTGACGGGGAACGGGTGTACGACCCTTCCTGCCATCATGGCTGTCTGCTGCTTGCCTGCGCACGCTGGGCGCAGCAGCTGCATTCGTGCGCCCGGTTGAGACTGCATGGCCAGGAGGCGGACCGGCGTCGGTGGGCCATGGCGCGTGTTCGCTTTCTGCTGCACGGTCAGAACGGGAGCGGCCTGGAGGTCACCGATCCGCTCGCCGATGCGACGCATCTCTGCAGCGCACCGCTGCGCAGCCACGTGCAGGTCGCAGTGTCGCGTCCGCCGCTGGTCATGAGGTGGGACAGCACAGTGGGGTCACTCGATATCCTCGGTCGCTTCCAGCACGGCATCGCACCACGGCAGTGGGCGCACATGGCCTTGATCCAGCACATGCGCGCCCAGCTGGATCCGCGGGTCGGACGCATGGCCGTGGTGGTTCCCAACGGAGTACTGTTCCGCGACGGCGAGGAGGCAAAGATACGTCGTGCCCTGCTGGAAGCCAATGAAGTCGACCTCGTCATCAGCCTGCCCGAGCGCCTGTTCAAAGGCACCGCGATGTCCACCTCGCTGCTGGTGCTGCGAAAGTCCCGCCAGGATCCGTCGGTGCTGTTCATCGACACGCGACCACTGCTGCAGGCGGCAGGCAAGGGAGCGCGCATGGACGACCGCATCGCCCGGCAGGTCATCGAGCTGTGTCAGCAGCGTTGCAGCGTACCCGGGGTTGCGCAGGTGGTACCGGTGACCGAGGTTCTGTCGTCCGGGGCCATTCTGAATGTGGCCCGTCATGTGCAGGCCGATGCGGACACGGACAGTACCGACCCGCGTACGCTGCGCGACAACCGCTTGAGGCTGCACCTGGAAGCCGAGGCATTGCTGCGTGAACTGGATGGTGAGGTGGAGGCAATGGCACGCGACATCGAACTTTAGGGCGAAAGACGACAACCAAGCTCGATTGAAACTGCATGATCCGGAATGATCCGCAGGGAAGCGGACTGGCACGCTGCAGCAAACGGCTGCATGCCCACCTCAACTAACCGGACATCTGCATGAAGGGCCCCTGCCACGAAGACGCTGTTCGTCGTTCCGCCCTGGCCTGGTTGAAGCGCCTGGGCTGGAATCATCTTTCCTTTGAGCAGCACCGGGCGCTCACCGGTCACCCCGACAACGTGCTGCTCGCTGATCGGGTGAGGGCCATTCTGCATCGCTTCCGGTACGTCCACGAGGGCCGCCCGCTGCCGTTGGCAGATGACAACGTTGACGCGATCCTGCGCCAGCTGGCAGATACATACCCCGGCACACCGTGGCCTGTAGCCAGCGCACGCGCACTGCACGTGCTGCACGCGGGCATCAGCGTTGAGCTGTCGCTGCCCGATGGCAGCCGGATCACCCATACCTTTCCTCTCATCGACTGGGCACATCCGAACCGCAACCACTGGGACGTAGCGGACGATCTGCGCGTTTGCGGACACTCCCGCGCCGGTGGCATCCGTGACCTGGCCTGCTTCGTCAACGGCATTCCACTGGTGATGATCGCCTGTGTGGAGCGCGACTCGCACGGGCACTGGGGGCGCATGCAGCGCGGCGCACGCCATCTGCTGCAGGGCCTGCAGCCAGGCGCGCTCGATCCGTTGCCACGCCAGGCGCAACTGCTCGTCAGCCTGGACCGCCGCGGCGGTGCTTACGCAGGTGTCGGCATCCCGGTCCACGCGTGGACACGCTGGCGTGAAGAGGGCTGGAGCGCGACCACGGTGGCGGAACGGCGCAATCTGCCCGTCGTTCAATACGATGGCCCGCCCGATGTTCCATTGGCTGCGCATGCTGAGTTGATCTGCGGCGTGCTGAGCCACGCCAGGCTGCTGCGTCTGCTCCACCGCTACGTCCAGTCGTCACCACAGGTAACGCCGAAGCTGGCGCGGGCAGCACAGTTCTTCGCAGTGGAAGCGGCGCTGTGCCACCTGCAGCGCGTCATCCGCTATGGGCGTAACAGCGATGCCCAGATCTGCCTGGCTCCGGGTTGCGGGCTGCAGCGCGCGCGTGAATGGCTGACGGCTGCGATGCAGGGCGACCTGGGCAGTGGCACCTTCCGACTGTTGATTCCGGTGCAGCATCCGTCACGTGCGTTGCCCGCGTGGGCCCGGGGCCAGCGCGTACCTGACCCACCTGCCGGCGCGCGGCAGCTGCGGGCCTTCTTCGAAGCACGGCAGCCTCCACCCCTGCAGGTTTCCCTGCAGGCACTGCTGCGCTGGGCCGACACCGCACAGTCAGCGAAGGTGTGCGGTCGTGGCGTTGTGCTGCTGCTGGACGCCGGGTTCTGGACCCGACCCGGCGCGTCGCTGACACACCTGCGGCGCTGCCTGCCGGATGCCACGTGGCTGACCTTTGCAGCGGCCCCGGTCGAGGCCGCTGCCGCCTGCCCGCATCCGGGCACGGTCATCTATCAGTATCACGAGCACCAGGCCATAGCAGATGGCGTGGTGGTTCCGGTGCTGCAGGGGCGACGCGAAAACGCAGATCTGCTGCGGGATCCCGGCGCAGGCCCGATCGCCCGGCACTTCCAGAGTCGCATTGTTGAGCTGCAGCGTGACCTGCGTGGCACCGTGCTGGTGGACACAGTGGCACAGGCCGACCGGTTGCAGCGCGCGTTCGTCGAGGATGGCCGGCTGAATACGCGGGCCAGACACCTCGACGAGCGTGGCCACTGCCGCGAGCGTACGCCGGCCATGCCCCCGGCAGATGTGCAGCTCGAGGTATGCAGCGGTTCACTGCCCGCTTTGCAGGATGCCCGGCTCGGTATCGCGTATGTCGAACGCGCGCTTTCCACCGTAGACCATGCGCGGCTTCTGGGGTTGATCAACCAGCCGCATCCGGACAAGTACGCGGCGCTGCTGGTGCTGGGCGATCCGGCCAGCGCCGGACTGCACGCCCCAGGCACAGCGCCGCTGCATCCGGCGTCCGCGCCGCCAGACCCACTGGCGCGGCTCAGCGCATTGCTGCCCGGTAGTTCAGCCCAGGGATTCAGCGCCTGCGTGGAGCGCGTGATGCCGCGCTGGGAAGTGACGTCGATGGGCGAGGACCGCGATGCGCATCGTCAGCGCCGGCATCTGCTGCGTCGTCGCCTCACCGATCGGGGGCTGGCGCTGCAGCATGCCACGCCGGTCGGACACTGCCTGGGCCAGGCCCTCAACGATGTCGAGGTCGCCCACGCCCGGCGCGCGCTCCGCTTCTACGCACAGGTGGATGAGGCCGCTGCGCGCGTGGCGCTGGAAACCAACGACTACAGCCACGACGACCGGCGCGTGCGGCATTGGTTGCGTGGCAGTGGGCGGCAGGTGTGCGAAGCCCCTGCGGCATACGCAGCAGCGGGGAAGGACAGCAAACGGCAGCGCGCAAGCCGCTGCTACGCCGAACTACGCAACCACCTTGAGCACCCCGGCGAGGAGCCGGGTCGCGTGGAGCTTGCACGGCGCGAACTGCAGGGCATTCTGCGTGACCATCCCGGGGCCCTCGGCCAGATCACGGCACTGGAGCAGTTCCGCGCACGGCTGCCCGCGCTGCTGGGTCACGCCGGGCCACTGCGCCGCTCGCGGAGTCATCTGCTGCTGGAGGGCATCCTGGGCACCGGCATGGGTGTGGAGGGCCACGCCCCAATGGCACGGCTGATCGAGTCGACGGTCCGCTCCGGGTACCCGTTGCTTCCCGACGAACCGCTGCAGTTCCGCCAGCACATCAGGGCCAGCCTGCGGGGTGTGCTCGAGCACGAGTTCGGGGCGATGCGCGCCGAACTCATTCTGGACGCACTGATCAGCCGCGCCCCGCACTGGTTCGGCCCAGGTTACGGCATGACCGGCGGCACATAGGTCAGCGTCATGCCCACGCCGCCGAACGCAGCGCCGCGCGCGCCATCCAGCCGTCCTGTACGGCCGCCATTGAAGCCATCCCAACCCTTCCAGGTCTGTTGTGGGTAGTGCCGGCCGCCGGCCGGCAACTTCATGATCGTTGCCGCAGGTGCGTGATTGCCGGCCAGCGGCCGGCACTACCGGTCATGGCAATGCCACTGCCGCAGCAATGCCGGCGAACACCACCGCACCCACCCAGTTGTTGTGCAGGAAGGCCTTGAAGCAACGGTCGCGGTCGCGGTGCCAGCACAGATGGAACTGATAGACGATGAGCAGCGCGGCGACCGCCAGACCGGCCCAGTACGCCCAGCCGAGCCCACCGCGCAGGCCCACCAGCGCCAGGGTTCCGAGGAACAGCGCATATAGAATGCCCTGGATCACCAGGTCCAGATCGCCGAAGAGGATGGCGGTGGAATGCGAGCCCATCTTCAGGTCGTCGTCGCGGTCGACCATGGCGTACCAGGTGTCATACGCGGTGGACCACAGAATGTTGGCCCCGTACAGCAGCCAGCCGATCACCGGCACCTCACCCTGCACGGCGGCGAAGGCCATCGGGATGCCCCAGCCGAAGGCCAGCCCCAGGTAGACCTGCGGCAGGTGGGTGTAGCGCTTCAGATAGGGATAGCTGGCGGCCAGGAACACGCCGATGAAGCTCATGCCGATGGTCAGCGCGTTCATGCTCAGCACCAGCGCGAAGGCCACCAGCATCAGTCCGGCGAACAGCAGCAGCGCCTCGCGCCCGCTGACCCGTCCGCTGGCCAGCGGACGGTCCTTGGTGCGCTTGACGTGCGGGTCCAGCCAGCGGTCGGCGTAGTCGTTGATGACACAACCGGCCGATCGCGTCAGCCAGACCCCGGCGGTAAACACGAACAGGGTCCACAGCGGCGGCAGCCCGCCGGCGGCCAGCCACAGCGCCCACCAGGTGGGCCACAGCAGCAGCAGGGTGCCGATCGGGCGATCGGCGCGCATCAGTTTCCAGTACTGGCCCCAACGCGACGGCGGCGCGCCGGCGGGGGCATCAAATCGTTCGTAAGCCATGTCGGCAAGGATACGCCAGCCCACCCGGCGGCGGGCTTGCACGGTCCGTTCGTTCAAGGGGGCAGACCTGCGCCGCGTTTACCGCTAGAATGCCCCTCCCGCACCGCCACTTGGCGCTGCGATGCCCGCCCCGGCCCTGTGCTGACGGCGTGGCGGTTCTACAACGCGCCCGTAGCTCAGCCGGATAGAGTAGTGGCTTCCGAAGCCATTGGTCGGGGGTTCGAATCCCTCCGGGCGCGCCATTCCTCCTTCGCGGGTTGCGAACCGGCTCCACCGGGCCTTTCGCACGGCCAGAGGCATGCGCAGATTCACGGCAGTGCGCATGACCAGAGGCATGCGCACGCCGTGGGGTGATCAATACCGGCCGTCGAAGGCGAAGATCGGCTTGCGCTGCTGCCACGCTCCGGCGGTGAAGTCCGGAAACTCCAGGGTCTGGAAGCTGTTGGCGATCGACTGCTCCGACAACGGCGTGATCGCACTCCAGGTGACCGCATCATAGATGTCGATCGGCATCGGTGCCTTTGCCTTCAACGCCTCGACGAACGCGTGGATGACGAACCAGTCCATGCCGCCGTGCCCCGCACTGGCAGCGGTGGCCGCGTTCTGCTTCCACAGTGGGTGTTCGTACTTGTCCTGGTAGACCTGGAAGTCTTCCCACTTGTGTGGCGGGCTGCGGCCTTCGATATGGATGGACTGGTTGAGGTCCATCCACAGCCCCTTGGTGCCCTGCACGCGGAAGCCCAGAGAGTACGGACGCGGCAGTGAGGTGTCGTGCTGCAGCAGGATGGTCTCGCCATTGGCGCAGGCCAGCGTGGTGGTGACGATGTCACCCAGCTTGAACTTCACCTGGGTGCTGGGGTGGGTGGTGCCGCCACTCTTGGCCACCGTGTATTCGTGCAGCCCACGCGCCTTGCTGGCAAATGCATTGATATGCGTGAAACGGTTGCCTCGGTTGATGCCGGTGTACATGGCGCAGGGGCCTATGCCATGGCTGGGATAGAGCTCGCCATTGCGATTCACCGAATGTGCGGTACGCCACCGCGCTTCCGACCAGCCCTTGGTCCCGAACTCCACGCCGCTGTCGTACGGCTGGCTGGGGTCGCCGGAGTTGAATTTCACCCCGCGCAGGTCATGCTGGTAGCCCCCCTGCAGGTGCACCAGCTCGCCGAACAGGCCCTCGCGCACCATCTGCAGCGCGGCCATCACGTCGCGTCGGTAGCAGACGTTCTCCAGCAGCATGTAGGGCGTGCCGGTCTGCAGCTGGGTGTTCAACACATCCCAATGGTCCTGCAGGGTGATCCCGGCCACCACCTCACAGCCCACCGCCACCTTTGCCTGCATCGCGGCGATGGCCATCGGCGCGTGATACTCCCACGGCGTGGCAATGATCACCCCGTCCAGACCTCGTTGTTCGAGGAGACGCTTCCAGGCGTTGACGTCGCCGTCCTGGCCGTACGCGGTGGGAGCCGGCTTGCCGGCCTTGGCCACCATGTCCATACCGCGCTTGAGCATGATCGGCTCGATGTCGCACAACGCCACCACCTGCACGTCGTCGCGCCGCACCAGTTCCTTCAGCAGCACCTGGCCGCGCATGCCGGTGCCGATCAGCCCGAGCTTCAATGTGCGTGCCTTCGCCCAGGCGGGCGTCTCCGGCAACAGGCTGGTGGCCGCAAGTGCGGCACTTGCCGCGATGAATTCCCTACGCTTCATGAAACATTGCTCCGCTGGTAAGGGTCAGAACCGATAGCCGAGCTGCAGACTGTAGCTGCGCCCGTAGATGCTGGCATAGTCACTGGAGTCCCCGGCAAAACCCTGGGGGTCATAGAACGGCAGGCGGTTGAACAGGTTCTTGACCGTCACGGCAAGGGTCCAGTGCTCATCCGGCCGCCAGCCCACGCTCAGGTTGGCGGTCCACCACGAGGGGACGCCACCGCACTGCGCCGGATTCACCTTCAGCCGACTGGCCGTGCAGGTCTCCGGATTGTTGTCCTCGGCGTCGATCTGGTCGTAGGCCCACTTGGTGGTGCCAACGTAGTTGACGAAGAAGCTGGTGGTGATCTCGCGATAGGTCCAGTCGGCATTCAAGGTCGCACGCAGGCGCGGGTTGTTGTAGTAGCCGATGGTGTTGCCGTAGTACCAGCGTGAGACGTCGTCGATGTAGTACTGCTTGCGGCGGGCAATGGTCGCCGCCACGCCGATGTTGAGGCTGCCGAAGTCGCCCAGGCTGAAGCGGCTGCGTGCGTCGATGTCGAACCCATCGACCAGGGTGCGGCCCTGGTTCTTGTACTGGCCCACCACGCTGGACACATTGCCGACGCTGTAGCCGGGCAGCGTGCCCGGGCAGACCACGCCGCTGGCCGGATCGGCGCACATCGCGGCCACGGCCTCAACGTTGGCGCGATCCGAATCGCTGATCGGGTTGCGGGTCATCGACTGGATGTCTTCGGGCTTGCTGTAGTCCGGCGCGGCAATCTCGTTTCGGCGGTAGATGAACCAGTAGTCGGCCGAAACGCTCAACCAGCTGGCCGGCTCATAGACCAGGCCCAGCGTGGAGATCTTCGCCTTCTCCGGTTTCAGGTCCTGGTTGGGCTGGGTCATGCGCGCCACGGTGCGGCTGCAGTCGCTGTTGAGCAGCGCGTTACCCAGGTCGACATCGCCGCTGCGTGCCGACTGCCGCAACAGGTTGGCGATGGCATTGGTCTCGTCGCAGCGGATGTCGTCCTCGAAACCGCCGAGCTGGGCGAACACGCCGCCGGTGCCGGCCTCGGCCAGGCTGGGCGCGCGGAAGCCCTCCGAGTAGGTGCCGCGCAGCAGCAACTGCGGCAGCACCTGGTACTTCAGGCCGATCTTGGGCGCGAGATTGGCGCTGAAGTCGGGGTACTTGTCCACACGCAGCGCGGCATCCAGCTCCAGTTTGTCGGTGATCGGGGCCACCGTTTCGGCGAACAGCGCGTAGGTATTGCGTTTGCCGTCGAACCACGAGCCGCCCTGCTGGGTGATCAGGCCGTTGGCGGCGTCCTCGTTGCCGGGCGTGTAGAACGTCTCGCGGCTGGCGTTGAAACCGAATGCCGCGCGCATCTCGCCAGCGGGCAGCTGGAACAGCGGACCTTCAATCCTGCCGTCCAGGGTGTGCAGGCGCGTCCACGACTGGATGTCGAAGGTGGGGAAGGCCTCACGGATCAGCGCGGCATTCGCGTCGTTGATCACCCCGAACTGGTAGGCCGGGTTGTCGGAGATGATCACCCGTCCAGTCCCCGGCTCGATGCTGTAGGGGCCGAAGGCGCGCTCGAAGCCGTCCAGGTTGACGTTGATGGTCTGGTAGGTCACCGAATGTGTGCCGGCAGTCGCAACGGCGGTTTCCCAGTTCCAGTCACCGATGTCGCCGCGCAGGCCGGCCAGCACGCGGTAGCTCTGGTCGGTGTTGCGTTGGCCGAAATGCCCGCTACCGACGTCCTGCAGCAGGTAGTTGAGACCCACCACCCCGCCCATCAGCGCCTTCAACTCCGGGCTGGCATTGTTGTACACGTTGTTGGGGCCGAGGTAGGGCGTGCGGAACTGATTGACGGTGGTGCCGGTGTTGCGCGAGAACCAGCTGCTGGGGTTGCCGGTCGTGGTGCCATAGGCATTCGGCGTGCCGGCGTTGGCGCGCAGGTCGATGTCGGTATACGTCGCTTCGGCGAAGGCTTCGGTGCTGTCGCCGATCAGGTAGTGCGAGCTGATGTAGGCCGTGTTGCGCTTGGTTTCCGCGCCGGAATCAATCTCGCGGTTCATCCAGGTTTCCCAGACGCAACGCGTACCCGACGCCTCGGTGATGGCGGTGCTGCAGCCCGGTGCGGCTTCCTGGCGGCGCGCCCCGGTCACCGGGTCGAAGGCGAAGTAGGTGCCCGGGTTGAACTCACCCGGCCGGCTGCCGACACCCAGGCGCAGGTTGTTGAGGTAGTTCGGGTTGTTGACGTAGTACTGGCTGGGCCGCTTGTCGTAGTAGTCGCTGAGCGGAATGGCGTCGCGCCGGTACAGGTTGACGCTGGCATAGACGTTGTAGCGGTCCGCATCCAGGTCACCGAACCCGGCGGTGATGCTGGCCTGGTGTTCGCCATAGGAATCAATGCGCGAGGAGGTGTCCGTGGTGAGGCTGACTTCGGCCCCCTGGTAATCACGCTTGGTGATCACATTGATCACACCGGCCACCGCATCGGTGCCGTACACCGCAGAGGCACCGTCGGTCAGCACTTCCATGCGTTCAATCGCGGCGGCGGGGATGGCGTCGATGTTGACGAACTGGGTCTGGAAGCCGGCCGGCGCACCGTAGTACGACAGGCGGCGGCCATTGAGCAGCACCAGCGTGCCCTGCGCGCCCAGTCCCCGCAGGTTGGCCTGCGAGGCCCCGTCGGAGCCGGTGAACAGCGAGCGCGAGTCCTGCTGCGCCGGCCGCGCGGCCGGCAGGTTGTCCAGCACCTGCAGCAGCGTGCGCGCGCCCATGTTCTCGATGTCCTGCTTGCGGATTACCTGCACCGGCGAGCTGGTCTCCACATCCGAGCGGCGGATGTTGGAGCCGGTGACCTGGACCCGGCTCAGTTCGGTGGTGCGTTCATCCGGGCCGCTGTCAGCGGCGCTGTCCTGGGCGAAGGCCGGCGCGGTTCCGATCAGGGCGACGCCCAGCGCAAGCGATAAACGGGTGGCGCGGATGCGGCGTGGGCGGTGGCGTACGTTCAACATCTTGGCTCCTCGTGCGGTTTGTTCCGGCAACAGTTGCCCGCACCGCAGCCACGCGGGCTGCAGACGGAGAACGGTGAGGTGGATGAGAAAACGGGGAGTGGCTCCCTGCGGCCGACTCTAGGGCAGCTTGTCGAAAGATGTCAACAAAGTGAAAGTAAAAAGAAGGAGTTTTTTACGACAAACGAAAGTTTGTGCAAGGCACCACTTTCTAAATCACTTATGAATATGCAGTTTTTCTCTTTGCCTTCTTAGAGATACGCAAGGCTAAAGAGGCTGGGAGCGACAATCGAATCGAAAACTGTGACGGAGCAAACTTATTTAAATCTTTCGATAATTGACATTTCGAAAGAAAACGCACATCGTGGCCTCGTCCAACAGGAAGTACGTATGGAACTGCCCCCACTCTTCGACCTTGTCGCCTGGCAGTCCCGAGGCGGTCCCCACACTGCCCGGGAGATCGTGCAGCAGCCTGCGCTGTGGTCCGCCGTGGCCGACCTGCTCGAAGCCGCCCAGCCCACGCTCCAGGCCTTCCTGGGTTCGGCCCTGTCCCAGCCGGAACAGCGGGTGATCTTCACCGGGGCCGGCAGTTCCGGCTTCATCGCCGAGATGGTCGCTGACGCAATCAACGCGCAATGGCCGGCCGACATCCGTGCCGTTCACACCACCAGCCTGCTGACCCACCCGCAGCTGTATCTGAAGGCCGACCGCCCCACCCTGCTGGTCAGCTTCGGCCGCAGCGGTTCCAGCCCGGAAAGCGTGGCCGTGGTCGAGCAGGTCCAGGCCAGCGTGCCGTCCGCGCGGTTCCTGCACATCACCTGCAATGCCGATGGTGCCCTGGCCCGGCATGGCGGCGGACGGCAGGACACCTGCTCGCTGCTGATGCCGCCGGCCAGCTGCGATCAGGCCTTCGCCATGACCAGCAGCCTCAGCTGCATGCTGCTGGCCGCACTGGCCGTGTTCGATCAAGCACCCTGGGCAGAACGCGTGGCGCGGCTACGCGCCCTGGCCGAACACGGCCGCACCGCCCTGCACCAGTGGGATGCCGCCATCGCAGCACTGGCGCAGTGGCCGTGCGCGCGGGTCATCTACCTGGGCAGCGGTCCGCTGGAAGCCAGCGCGCGCGAAGCTGCCCTGAAGGTGCTGGAGCTCACCGCCGGTCGGGTCCTGGCGCTGTCCAACACGGCGTTGGGCTTCCGGCATGGGCCCAAGTCCACCCTGGACGGCGACACCCTGGTGGTGATGCTGCGCAGTGCGCAGCCGCTGGCGCGGCGTTACGAGCAGGATCTTCTGGACGAACTGCGCAGCGACGGCATTGCCGGAAGGGTTATTTCCGTCGGCCCAGCCAGCGCAGAACGTGCCGAAGGCGACTTCGTGCTCGATGTCCCCGATTTTTCCGACAGCTGGCTGGCTCCGCTATGGCTGCTGATGGCACAGGGCTATGCGCTGCAGCGTTCGGCTGCCATGGGCTACACACCCGACAACCCCTTCCCGGACGGCACGGTCAACCGCGTGGTACAGGGTGTGACCATCCATTCCCACGGCTGAGCGGAAGCGGCGCATGCAGACCTGGTACGGCATCGACATCGGCGGCACCAAGATTGAACTGGCGGCCTGCGACGCGGGCGGCGCGGTTCTGCACCGTCAGCGCGTTGCCACGCCATGCCATGACTACGCGGCCTTCCTGGACAGCGTGGCCGCGCTGGTGGGCCAGGCGGACGAAGCGCTGGGCAACAGCTGCCAAGCCGTTGGCGTCGCCCTGCCCGGGGTGCGCGACACCGACAGCGGTCGCCAGCTCAGCGCCAATGTGCCGGCCCTGACCGGGCGCACGGTAGGCGCGGACCTCCAGGCCCGATTACAGCGGCCGCTGGCACTGGGCAACGACCTGCAGTGCTTTGCGCTTTCCGAAGCACAGGGCGGCGCGGCCGACGGCTACCCGAGCATGTTCGGGGTGATCCTCGGCACCGGTGCCGGCGGTGGCTACTGCAAAGAGGGTCAACTGGTGCCCGGCAACAACGGCATGGCCGGCGAGTGGGGACACTGGAGCCTGCCCGCCACACTGCAGCTGCGCCACGATCTGCCGTTGCTGGACTGCGGCTGCGGCCTGCGCGGCTGTCTGGAGCGCTACGTGTCCGGCAGTGGCCTGGCGCTGATCCATGCCCGCCAGGGCGGTGATGCGCTCGACGCGCAGCAGGTGGTGGAACGCGCCAACGGCGGCGATGCCATCGCCCAGCACGCGTTGGCCATTCACCGCGACCTGCTGGGTTACTGCTTTGCCAGTCTGATCCTCGCCTTGGACCCGCACGTGATCGTCCTCGGCGGCGGCTTGTCCAAGCTGGAGCCGCTGTATCGCGATCTGCCCGCCGCCATTGCCCCCTATCTGTTTGCCGGTGTGCGGGTGCCGCCGATCCTGCCGCCGGTGTTCGGTGACGCCGGTGGCGCGCGTGGCGCAGCCCTGCTGGCCTGCCAGCAGCATCCGGCGGGTTGAACCGCACCCATTCTGATTTCACTACAACCGGAGCCTTGCCATGTCCGCCGTACGCGCCTTGATTGCCGCCCATCGCCAGGGCCAGCCGGTGGGGCTGTACAGCGTGTGCTGCAGCAACGAGCAGGTGCTGCGGGCCGCGATGCAGGTGGCGCAGCACTACGGCACCCTGCTGTTGATCGAGGCCACCTCCAACCAGGTGGATCAGTTCGGCGGCTATACCGGCATGACACCGGTGCAGTATCGCGACTACGTGCATGCGCTGGCAGACGAACAGCAGTTCCCGCGCGAACGACTGGTGCTGGGCGGTGACCACCTGGGTCCGAACGCATGGCAGAAAGGACCCGCCGAGGTGGCGATGGCCCACGCGCGCGAGCTCATCGCCACCTATGTCGCCGCCGGTTTCCACAAGATCCACCTGGACTGCAGCATGTCCTGCGCCGATGACCCGACGCCGCTGCCCGATGCCACCGTCGCGGCGCGCTCGGCAGAGCTGGCGCGGATTGCCGAACGTACAGCCGCCGCGCACGGGCTGCCGCCACCGGTGTATGTGATCGGCACGGAAGTGCCGGTGCCGGGCGGTGAAGCCTCTCTGGAAGGCGGCCTTGCCGTTACCACGCCGGAAGCGGCGGCCACTACCCTGGCCATCCATCGCGACGCCTTTGCCACGCCCGAGCTGCTGCCGGCCTGGGAACGTGTGCTGGCGATGGTGGTGCAGCCCGGCGTGGATTTCGACCACAGCAGCGTGCATTACTACGACCCGCAGGCGGCCCGGGCGCTTTCGGCATTTGTCGAGTCGCAGCCGCGCATCGTGTTCGAAGCCCACTCTACTGACTATCAGACCGAAGCGGGGCTGCGTGCCCTGGTGCGCGACCACTTCGCCATTCTCAAGGTCGGCCCGGCCGCCACCTATGCGTTCCGCGAAGCAGTGTTTGCGCTGGCAATGATCGAACGCGAACTGCTGCCGTCATCGCATTGCTCGCAGCTGATCGATGTGCTGGACCGTGTCATGTGTGCGAAGCCGGCCTACTGGCGCAGCTATTACAGTGGCACCGACGCCGAACAGCGCCTGTTGCGCGCCTATTCGCTGAGCGACCGCAGCCGCTATTACTGGGGCGAACCCGCCGTGCAGGCTGCGCTGGCCCAGCTGGTGGACAACCTGACCCGGCAGCGACCGCCGTTGATGCTGCTCAGTCAGTACCTGCCGGAACAAACCGCAGCCGTGCAGGCTGGCACGCTCGCCAACGAGCCGCTTGCGCTGATCCAGCACAAGGTCGCACTGCGCCTGGCCGGGTACGCCCGCGCCTGCGGAGCCGAAGGCCCATTCGAAACCTTATCGGCAGCGGGGCTTTCGGAAGAGTAAGCTTCGGCTTTCCTTCTGAAAGGGACTTCACGACCATGCGAAACACACGACAGCGTCGCCAGCAGATCATGCAGATGCTGGTGGAGCACGGCAGCGTGCAGGTCAGCGAGCTGGTGGAGCGTTTCGGCGTGTCGGCTGTGACCATCCGCACCGACCTGACTCACGTCGAGGCACAGGGCCTGGCCACGCGCACCCATGGCGGTGCCACCCTGATGCGCACGCCACCCATGGAGCAGGACATCCATGAAAAGGACACGCTCAACCTGCCGCTGAAGGACAGCATCGGCGCGCATGCGGCGCAGCAGGTGCGCCCCGGCGACAACATCATCATCGACTCCGGCTCCACCACCATGACCCTGGCCCGGCATTTACGCGCGCACCGGGACGTGACGGTGATGACCAACGGGCTGAACATCGCCTGGGAGCTGGCCAATGCACCCGGCGTGGAACTGATGCTCACCGGCGGCCTGCTGCGCAAGCAGTCGCTGTCGCTGCAGGGCAGCCAGGCCGAAGCCAGTCTCAACAGCTACAGTTTCGACACCCTGTTCCTGGGCGTGGATGGTCTGGACCTGCAGTTTGGCCTGACCACCCACCATGAAGCCGAAGCCAGCCTCAACCACCGCATGGTGGAACGGGCGCGGCGCGTGGTGGTGCTGACCGACGCGTCCAAGTTCGGACGGGTCAGCCTGCATCGCATCGCCCGGCTGGAGCAGGTCCATACCATCATCACCGACGCCAGCATTGACGCCGAGTATCTGGAAGGGCTGCAACGGCTGGGCATCGAAGTGATCATTGCCGAGACCCCTGCATGACATCAGCCGCCGCCTCGCACGCCACCCCCAACACCCACGCAGAAGGCCCCCGTTGGCCGGTGCGCTACCTGTTGTTCATTGGCGGCATGGGCGGACTGTTGTACGGCATCGACATCGGCATCATTGCCGGCGCACTGCCTTATCTGGAAGCCACCGCCACGGCCAGCTGGCACCTCACCAGCCAGCAGCTGGGCTTCGTGGTCGCAGCGGTGCTGCTGGGCAGTGTGCTCTCCTCGCTGTTTGCCGGAGCCATCGCCGACCTCATCGGCCGGCGCAACACCCTGGTGCTGGCCGGCGCGCTGTTTACCCTGAGCATTCCAGTGATGGCACTGTCCGAGGGTTACGGCGCGTTGTTGCTGGGTCGGTTGCTGCAGGGCATCAGTGGCGGTCTGATCGGCGTGGTGGTACCACTTTATCTGGCCGAGGTGCTCAGCCCGGAGCGCCGCGGTCGCGGCGCGGGCCTGTTCCAGCTGCTGCTGACCATCGGGCTGGTGCTGGCCGCGGTGATCGGCCTGTACCAGGCGCATGCGGTGGATGCGGCGGCCGACAGCGTGCGGCATCTGCCCGCGGTCGAGCAGCAACGATTGCTGTTTGAAGTGAAAGACCACGCGTGGCGCACCATCTTCTGGAGCTGCCTGCTGCCCGGACTGGTGTTTACCTTCGGCGCTTTGTTCATCAGTGAATCACCGCGCTGGCTGGCCCGTCGCGGCCAGCTCGACAAGGCCCGCGCCGCCCTGCAGCGCACCGTCGCGCCCAGTGAGGTCGAACCCACGCTGCAGAGCATGCAGGCCCCGGAGCAGACCCAGGCACTGGCCCGTGGCGCGCGGGCGCGCGACCCGTTGCTGAGCCGGCGCTACGTGTGGCCGTTCGTGCTGGCGTGCCTGGTGCTGGCCTTCACCCAGGCCACGGGCATCAATTCGGTACTGGCCTACGCGGTGAACATTCTTAATCAGGCGGGCCTGCCTGGCGCGGTGGCCAATTGGGCCGACGTGGCGATCAAACTGCTCAATGCCATCATGACGGTGGTGGCGCTGGTGCTGGTGGACCGCAAGGGCCGCAAGTTCCTGCTGATGCTGGGCACCGGCGGCATCACCGTGGCCCTGCTGTGTGCGGCGTTGTTGTTCGTGCGTGGCGAACAGGGGCGACTGGACGTGCAGCCGATCCTGCAGCAGCAGGTAAGCGGCGAAGCCTTGGACCTCAGGATGGACGCAGCGCAGTGGGCGCAGCTGGATCTTCAGGCCGGCCCGCAGCCGCAGCAGCTGACCGTGTCCTATGCCTATGGTGACTTCAGCAACGTGCGCTCGCTGCGCAGCGACAGCCTCACCGATGGCACGCTGAAGATTCGCCGCGAAGACGCCGTTTCAGCTGACAGCGTCATCGGGCGCTTCTTCCGCAGCCTGCATCTGAATCCCTTCCCTGACCCTGCCACGGCTGCCACGGCACCGCTGGTGATCGAACGCGCCAGCATCGGCCCGGTGCCCTCGCCCACCCACGGCTGGCTGGTGGCCGGCTGCATCCTGCTGTTCGTCGCGTTCTTCGCGGTGGGCCCGGGCGTATGTGTGTGGCTGGCACTGTCCGAATTGATGCCCACGCGCATTCGTTCCAACGGCATGAGCATCGCGCTGCTGATCAACCAGTTCGTGTCCACCGTGATCGCCGCGATGTTCCTGCCCACGGTCGGCCATTACGGCTATGCCAGCATGTTCTTCTTCTGGGCCGGCTGCACGCTGCTGTACTTCCTGGTCGCGGCGTTCTGGCTGCCGGAAACCAAGGGCAGGACCCTGGAAGAGATCGAAGCGCGGTTCCGGTAGCACACGCCACGGACCTGCCACTCCCCCGGGGACCCCGTAGAGCCGGGCTTGCCCGGCTGCTCTTCGCGCTGGCCCCAAACCCTGCGCAGACGCGCATGGCGCGTCTCTACGCTGCCGGGGTCCTCGCACACACCCACAGCGTAGCGCGGCGCAGGCCATGACTGTGCAGCGCATGCACCGCCGCCTGCAGGGTCGCTCCGGTGGTCATGACGTCATCGACCAGCGTTAGCGCTTTTGGCGGCACGGAGCGCACCGCGAACGCATCGCGCATGTTCTGCTGGCGGGCGTCCGCCCCAAGTTCCGACTGTGCAGCCGTCGCCCGCTGGCGGACCAGGCCCTGCCACAAGGGCAGGCACATCTCCCTGGCCAGCGGCCGCGTCAGCTCAAGCGCCTGATCGTAACCACGCTTGCGCAGGCGCTTACGGTGCAGCGGCATCGGCAACAGCGGCTCGGTAAGAAACGCGGGCACCCGCTGCAGCATCAGTTGTGACAGCAGGCGACCTGCGACCAGGTCCTTGTGGAACTTGAAGCGCAGGATCAGTTGGTCAACCGGCGGGGCATAGACGAAGGTGGCTGCGGCAGCCGCCTGCAGTGGTGGATCGATCAAGCATGAGCCGCAGCAGACAGCAGGTTCGTTCTCCGGCAGCGGCAATGCACACACCGGGCAGGCGTGATCGTTCCATGGCAGGGAAGCGTGGCAGGCGCGGCACAGGTCCAGCCCATCCGCGCCGGGCTCGGAACAGACCAGGCAATGCAGCGGCAGGGCCTGCAGCGCAAGCCAGGAAAGAGCACGGGTAAGTGCATGAAACACAGCGGAGGTCCGGGCAAGGAGCGAGACCCAGCGTGCCTGCTCCCGCCCCACGCCGGCATCAGGCGATGCCGGTTCCGCGCGTCATCCGATTACGGATGCTGGCCGGTAATTTCCGCGTACATCTGCTGCGCGTCCTGCAGATCTTCCAGGCCATTCACCTGCATCGCCTTGCCGAATGGCCCGCGAATGGTGGCCACGGTCAGCACCCGCTCGCCCACGGTGAAGGCAATGCGCTTGCCCACGCGTGCTTCGGTTGCCGCCAGCATGCGTGTACCCGCCTCTTCGGTCAGCTCCAGGTTCAGCACCGGCGTTCCGGTGTATGCATCGGTGTCCAAGGCCACGCTGCGCACATCCGCGGTCACCAGGAAAGCCGGCTCCAACAGGGCGAGCGGCTGGCCTTCCGCATCGGTCAGGCGGGTGGATGTCGGCAGGCCCTGCTCGTCCACCTCGCGCATCAGCAGCCGGGCCTGCGGCAGCGGTGCAGCGCCCTGCCTCGCCTCAGGCGACGGCGTCGATGCGGGAGGGGTCGTGCAGGCAGTGAGCCCACTGGCAGCCAGGAGGGTCGCCAGCATGCAGGTTCTAAGCAATCGCGCGTCCATGTTGAATTAATCCATCACTAAGTCCGTCAATGATGACTTTACCCAACATCGGGTTACGAGCCCCCCTTCACTGTAAACCATGCGGATTACGAACTAGTTGACAGCACTGAATCCACTCCCCAAACTGCCGCCCTTTCACCCGCACCGGCAGGCCGTCGATGTCCACCGCCCTCCGCCACGACTGGCAGCCGCAGGAACTGCTGCAGTTGTTCGACCTGCCCTTCCCGGAGCTGCTGTTCCGTGCCGCAGCCGTGCACCGCGAGCACTTCGACCCGGCGCAGGTGCAGGTGTCCACGCTGCTGTCGGTCAAGACCGGCGGTTGCCCGGAGGACTGTGCCTACTGCCCGCAGGCGCAGCGCTACGACACCGGGGTGGCGGCGCAGAAGTTGATGGCCACCGAGGAAGTGGTTGCCCGCGCGCGGCAGGCCAAGGCCGCCGGTGCCTCGCGGTTCTGCATGGGTGCGGCATGGCGATCGCCGAAGGACCGTGACATTCCCAAGGTCGCAGCGGTGATCCGCGAGGTGAAAGCGCTGGGCCTGGAGACCTGCGCCACGCTGGGCATGCTCGACCGCGCGCAGGCCGATGCGCTGCGCGCGGCCGGGCTGGACTACTACAACCACAATCTGGACACCGCGCCGGACTACTACGACTCCATCATCCACACCCGCCAGTACCAGGACCGACTGGACACGCTGGAGCATGTGCGCGATGCCGGCCTGAAGACCTGCTGTGGCGGCATCGTCGGCATGGGCGAGACCCGCGCGCATCGCGCCGGCCTGCTGCTGGCGCTGGCCAACCTGCCCAGCCACCCGGATTCGGTGCCGATCAACCGTCTGGTGCAGGTCGCCGGTACGCCGCTGCACGGCAGCGCCGAGCTGGATCCGTTCGAGTTCGTGCGCATGATCGCGGTGGCCCGCATCGTGATGCCGCGCTCGATGGTGCGGCTGTCGGCCGGGCGCGAAGCGATGAGCGACGAGCTGCAGGCGCTGTGCTTCCTCGCCGGCGCGAACTCGATCTTCTACGGCGAGAAACTGCTGACCACCGGCAACCCCGACACCGCGCGTGACCAGGCCCTGTTCGAGCGCCTTGGGCTGCAGCCGATGCCGGTGCAGGTGGATGCCCCGGACCATGACCACCCCGGCACCGTGCATGCCGTCATCACCGCGCCGGCCGGCAGCTGCAGCGGCCGCTGCGGACAGGCGGCCTGAGCTTCCGACCGGGGGTGCGGCGCCCGAGCCGCCAACCGGGTACGCTAGCTGCCCTCCCCGACCATGCTTATGACGACCATGGCCCGCCCTGACCTGCAGGAACGACTTCAGTCCCAGCGCAAGCTTCGCCAGGCGCAGGGCCGCATCCGGGTGCGCCGCACCGTGACCCGCCGCGATGGCGTGCGTCTGGAAGTGGACGGGCAGTGGCTCACCGGCTTCTGCAGCAATGACTACCTGGGCCTGTCCCAGCAGTTCGGCGTGGTCAGCGCGCTGCAGGATGCCGCCGCGCGCGAAGGTGCCGGGGCCACGGCCTCGCACCTGATCTGCGGCCACCACGCGCTGCACGAGGCGCTGGAACAGGAAATGGCCGACTGGCTGGGTTACCCGCGTGCCCTGCTGTTCGGCAGCGGATTCGCCGCCAACCTGGCGGTGCAGCAGGCCCTGCTGAGCGAGGAAGACGACGTCTGCGTGCAGGACCGGCTGAACCACGCCAGCCTGCTCGATGCCACCCGCCTGGCCGGCTGCCG
Source organism: Stenotrophomonas sp. (assembly GCA_039592995.1). Taxonomy (GTDB): domain Bacteria; phylum Pseudomonadota; class Gammaproteobacteria; order Xanthomonadales; family Xanthomonadaceae; genus Stenotrophomonas. The sequence continues at coordinate 79,752 of JBCNQC010000002.1, forward strand.
CCTGCGCCGCTACCCGCACCTGGACAGCGAAGGTGCCCTGCGCCAGCTCAAGCATGCGCCGGAAGGCGCAGCGATGCTGGTCACCGATGGGGTATTCAGCATGGACGGCGATATCGCCCCGCTGCGTTCGCTGTCGCTGGTGGCACGCATGCAGGAAGCGCTGCTGTACGTGGACGATGCGCATGGCATCGGCGTGGTCGGCGAACATGGCCGAGGTTGTGTGGCTGACGCCGGCCTGGGCGTGACCGACGTACCGCTGCAGCTGGCCACGCTGGGCAAAGCGTTGGGCAGCAGTGGCGCAGTAGTGCTGGGCGATGAAGCGATGATCCAGCATCTGGCCGAGACCGCTCGCCCCTATATCTACACCACCGCGATTTCGCCGGCACAGGCCGCCGCCTCGCTGGCAGCGGTGAAGTTGGCCCGTCGCGACGACTGGCGGCGTGAGAAGCTGACCGAGCTGGTCGGCGTGTTTCGCGCAGGCGCACGTCAGCATGGGCTGGAACTGATGCCCTCCGATACCCCGATCCAGCCGCTGCTGTGCGGCTCGGAATCCACGGTGGTGGCGTTGTCTGCCGCGCTGGAAGCGGCCGGTTTCCTGGTCAGCGCAATCCGTCCGCCGACCGTCCCGGAAGGCAAGGCACGGCTGCGCGTGACGCTGTCGGCGCTGCACACGCCGGCGCAGGTGCGGGCACTGACCGATGCAATTGCCGACGCGCGTGAGAAGGTGCTGCGCCAGCAGTCGCTGGATGCGCTGAGCGCGTGATGCAGGCCGGCTGAGCATGCATATCGAGGTCGTGGGGCGCGGTCCGGCGCTGGTGTTGGTTCATGGCTGGGCCCTGCACGGCGGTGTGTTCGCGCCGCTGGTGGAGCGCCTGCAGGACCAGTTCGAACTGCACCTGGTTGACCTCCCCGGCCACGGCCACAGCCGCGAGGATCCCACCGCCCTGCGCCTGCCGCAGGTGGTCAATGCCATTGCCGCCGCCACCCCGCCAGCGGTGTGGTGCGGCTGGTCTCTGGGCGGGCTGTTCGCCTTGCATGGGGCCGCCGTGGTGCCGAAGGTGCGCGGACTGGTGATGATCGCTGCCACCCCGCGCTTCGTCCGGGGCGAGGACTGGCCGTACGCGGTCGAGCCGGCGGTGTTCGCACAGTTCGGCCAGGACCTGGCCCAGGACTACCGGGGCACGCTGGAGCGCTTCCTGGCGCTGGACGCGATGGGTTCCGAACATGCCCGGCAGGAGCTGCGCACGCTGCGCGCGGCCCTGGTGGAGCGCGGCGAACCGGCTCCGCGGGCGCTGCAGGAGGGCCTGGCCCTGCTTGAGAACACCGACCTGCGTGGCGCGCTGCCGGCGCTGCGTAAACCCAGTCTGTGGGTGGCCGGCCAGCGTGACCGGCTGGTCAGCGCGCGCGGCATGCAGGCGGCAGCAGACCTGGCCCTGGATGCGCAGGCGCAGGTGGTTGCGCATGGGGGGCACGCACCGTTCCTTGGGCATGCCGATATCGTGGCCGCTCAGCTGCGACAATTCGTTGTTGAGAGCAGTCGACTGTCGGTCGACTCTACCCGGTAGGAACGCTATGGATCTTGGAATTGCCGGCCGCTGGGCCTTGGTGTGTGCGGCGAGCAAAGGCCTGGGCCTGGGTTGCGCGCGCGCACTGGTGCGCGAAGGCGTGAACGTGGTCATCGCCGCCCGCGGCGAGGAAGCCCTGGCCCGCGCGGCAACCGAGCTGAGGGCGCTGCCCGGTGCCGGCGAGGTCCGCACCGTGGTGGCCGACGTCACCACCGAGGCCGGCCGTGCGGCGGCGCTGGCTGCGTGCCCGCAGGTGGACATTCTGGTCAACAACGCCGGTGGCCCGCCGGCCGGCGACTTCCGCCAGTTCGAACGGGCCGACTGGATTGCCGCGCTCGACGCCAACATGCTCAGCCCGATTGAGCTGATCCGGGCGACCGTGGACGGGATGATCGAGCGCGGCTTCGGCCGCATCGTCAACATCACCTCGTCCTCGGTCAAAGCCCCGATCGACATCCTGGGTCTGTCCAACGGTGCGCGTTCCGGTCTGACCGGCTTCGTCGCCGGCCTGGCGCGGCGCACGGTGGCGCACAATGTGACGATCAACAACCTGCTGCCGGGCCAGTTCGATACGGACCGCCTGCGCGGCAACTTCGCCTACGTGGCGCAGCAGCAGGGCGTGGACGCGGGACAGATCGCCGAGCGCAAGCGCGCCCATGTTCCGGCGGGCCGGTTCGGTAATGCCGATGAATTTGGTGCGGCGTGTGCGTTCCTGTGCAGTGCGCAGGCAGGCTACATCACCGGCCAGAACCTGCTGATTGATGGCGGGGCGTATCCGGGTACGTTCTGATTGTCGCCGCATGACCTGCGGTCGTGCGCCACCGCTTCACCGGCACCTTCTTTCGTAGTGAGCTTTGTATGACGTCCAGTTTCGATCCGCATCACGTCCGCCGCGCGTTCTCGCGTGCTGCCCACAGCTATGACGCGGCCGCCGCGCTGCAGCGTGAGGTGGAGAAACGTCTGCTGGAATCGCTGGACTATCTGGAAAACCGGCAGCCACAGGTGGTGCTGGATGTGGGCAGTGGCACTGGCCACGCGAGCGCAGCGATGAAAAAGCGCTGGCCGAAGGCGCAGGTGATCGCGCTGGACCTGGCCGCGCCGATGCTGGCAGAGGCAAAGAAGCAGGCGGGCTGGTGGAAGCCGTTCTCGCGCGTGTGCGGTGATGCGCAGGCGCTGCCACTGGCCGACCAGAGCGTGGATGTGATTTTCAGCAACCTGTGCCTGCAGTGGGTGGAGGATCTGCCGGCGGTGTTCGCCGGGTTCCGCCGCGTACTCAAGCCCGGTGGCCTGCTGGTGTGCTCGACCTTCGGCCCGGAAACGCTGATCGAGCTGCGCGATGCATTTGCGGCAGCGGACAGCACGCCGCATGTCAGTCGCTTTGCACCGATTGCACAGTTCGGCGATGCATTGATGATGTCCGGTTTCCGCGACCCGGTGCTGGACCGTGATCTGTTCACGCTGACCTATGCGGACATGGATGCGCTGATGCGCGAACTGCGCGCCATCGGGGCAACCAATGCGCGCCAGGACCGCCGCCATACGCTGACCGGGCGCGGGCGCTTTGCAGCCGCGCGCGCGGCGTATGAGCCGCTGCGGCGCGAAGATGGAAAGCTGCCCAGCAGCTGGGAAGTGATCTACGCGCATGCGTGGGCACCGGAGCACGGCGCGCCGATCCGCGAGCGTGGGCATGACGTGGCCAGCGTGCCGGTGTCGGCGATTCCGATCCGGCGCAGGACCTGATGGGTCGAGCGCCGATGGAGGGTCGATGACGCGCATGGCGTTTCACTACGCGTGCCGTTCCATGCAATCCGTCTGGAGACGCCATGCGTGTCCAGACGGTACCGATCAGGTTCCGGTCGTCACCAGATCGCGATGGAAGAAATAGATCTCCTGCGCCAGGAACTTCCAGCTGGTGTGGAAGCTGCGGAAGCGCGTGCTCGGCGTTGAGGACGCCAGCGCGTCAATGCCCAGCTCATGCGCCAGGCGCAGCGCGCGGGCCATGTGCAGCGGGTCGCTGACAATGATGACCCGGTGCAGGCTGCGCTGTTCCATCAGCCGGCGTGCCTCGACCAGATTCTGCCGCGTGGTGCGCGACGCGGTCTCGATCAGGATCGCCTCATCCGGCACACCCTGCTTGATCGCATAGCGGCGCGCCACCTGCGATTCGGAGAAACGCGCGGCCGTGCCGCCGTAGCCGCCGGTGAAGATCAGCAGCGGTGCGTAGCCCTGACGGTACAGGTCTAGTCCATGGCGGATGCGTTCTTCGAACACCGGCGAAGGCTTGGCGTCATAAGCCGCCGCCCCCAGCACGATGATGGCGTCGGCCTTGGCCGCCTGGTCACGCTCACCGACCCACACGATCCACGCGGTCACGCACAGCAACCAGGCCAGCAGCGCCACCAGCAGCCGCCACAACCAGCCCCACAGGCCAACCCGGGCGCGCCGGGTCATGCACGCCCCCATGGCAGGGCGTCCAGATCCACGTTGCCGCCGGACAGCACCACGCCCACCCGCCGGCCGGCGAAACGCGCCGGTTCCGCCAGGATGGCCGCGAGAGCAATCGCCGAGGACGGTTCCACCACCTGCTTGAGCACCTGCCACAGCAGGCGCATGGCCTGCACCGTGGCGGCATCGTCCACGGTGATGACCTCGGCCTGACCGTTCAGCAGGGCGAAATTGGGGGCCCCCAAGGTGCCGCGCAACCCGTCGCAGATCGTGTCCGGGGTGAAATCCAGCTGCAGCGCCCCCGCGGCCAGCGAGCGTGCGGTGTCGGCGGCTCCGGCCGGCTCGGCCATGATCAGTCGCGCCTGTGGAGCGGCGGCCTGGATCGCCAGCTGGGTACCAGCAGCCAGCCCGCCACCGCCCACCGGCACCACCAGCAGGTCGAACGGACCGTGGCTGTGCAGCAGCTCCAGCGCAGCGGTGCCCTGCCCCGCCATGACCTGACGGTCCGCATAGGGGTGTACCAGGGTCGCGCCGGTGTCAGACTGCACCTGCGCGCACGTGGCCTCGCGGGCCGCGATGCTGGGCGCACAGCGCCACAAGGTGGCCCCGTGTCGCTCGATGTTGGCCAGCTTGGCCGCCACCGCACCTTCGGGCACCACCACATGGCAGGCGATGCCGCGGGTCCGCGCGGCCAGCGCCAACGCCGCGCCGTGATTGCCGGAGGAATGAGTAACGACCCCGCGCGCGGCCACATCGTCGGACAGCGCCCAGACCGCATTGCAGGCTCCACGGAACTTGAACGCCCCGCCCCGTTGCAGGTGCTCGGCCTTGAACGCCAGCCGTGCGCCGGTCAGCTGGTCCAGCGCCTGCGACTGCAGCACCGGTGTCACATGGGCATGCGGGGCGATCCGCGCAGCGGCGGCGAGCAGATCATCCACGCGGGGCAGGAGTGAATCGTTCATGACGCAAGATTAACGTAACGCCCGGCTGCGCACCGCCTGCACGCGACGTGCGACGATGGCCTGCATTCATCCAGATCGGGTCGAGTTAAGGGCGTATTCAATGCCCCGGCCCGAAGCTGGACCCAGAACCCTTGGGGGGACCCGATCATGAAAATGCGCCTGATGTTCGCCGGTGGCCTGCTGTTGGCCCTGTCCGGCTGCGCCACCTACGACTATGTGGGCGGCGGTGGTGGCGGTGGCAGCGGTTACTACCACGGTGCGCCGTCGGTGGAGTACCGCTACCCGTACGGTTATCCGTATGGCTACGGCAGCGGCTACTACGGTGGCGGTTACTACAACTACGGGGGTGGCTATTACAACCGCCCGATCTACCGCCCGTACCCGAACTACCGCCCGCCGCACAATCACCGTCCGCCGCCGCGTCCGGGCAACGGCAACGGTCCGCCGCCGCCGCGCCCGCCGGATCGTCCGCGCCCGGGCTACAACGGTGGCTCGCCGTGGCGGAACATGGATTCGGTCGGCCGCCCGCCGCAGTCGCGTCCGGCACCGGCTCCGCAGTCGCGTCCGGCCCCGCCGCCGCGTCCCGCGCAGTCGCGCCCGAGCGGTTCGCCGTGGCGGAATATGAATAAAGCGCACGTGCGCACAGTTGAACCCTGACGAGACGCTTGATTTTCACCCGCCGGCCAGTTCAATCTACGCAGGCAGTGACGGTCCCGGTCAGAAAGTGACAAAAGCGACACGGGGCGTCACATCGAGCTCTACGTCGATATCCGACAGGAACATCTGGATCCCCCCTGTTCCGGCCCTGTCGGATGTCGGCACCTACAAAGCAAAGGGCCCCGCCAATGGCGGGGCCTTTTGCTTTGGTGCAGCTGGGGGAAGGTCCGCCTTAAAAACGGGGCCGACAGTCCCCCGACTGTCGGCCCCTTCGCTTCCCCGGGATGCGCAAGAACCGGCCCCTGTTCCAATTCCGGTTCGTAGCGCTTTTCAGCGCCTGCCACCCTGGGTGCTATTGGGTTATCTGCACTTTGCGTGCCAACTTGAGGGTGGATTTCAGGTTTTTTATGAATGGGCAGCCCGCGAACGGTAGCCGGGCAAGCCCGGCTCTACACGTCATGGTTAACGTTGGCCACGCGTTCGGCTGTAAAATCAGCGCCATCGCCCTGTTCCGGGGCTGACCTGGGCCGCCGCTGGCCCCGTCCGAGCCTTACATGACCGATTCCTTCTACGACTACGACGTCATCGTCATCGGTGGCGGCCATGCCGGTACTGAAGCTGCGCTGGCCGCGGCCCGCACCGGCGTGCGCACGCTGCTGCTGACCCACAACGTGGAAACCATTGGCGCGATGAGCTGCAACCCGGCCATCGGTGGCATCGGCAAGGGCCACCTGGTCAAGGAGATCGACGCGCTGGGCGGAGTCATGGCCCACGCCGCCGACCGCGCCGGCATCCAGTGGCGCACGCTCAACGCCTCCAAGGGACCGGCGGTGCGCGCCACCCGCTGCCAGGCCGACCGCAACCTGTACCGCATGGCCATCCGTGGCATCGTCGAGGCGCAGGCCAACCTGACCGTGTTCCAGGCGGCCGTGGATGACCTGATCATCGACGGCGACGCCGTGCGCGGCGTCATCACCCAGACCGGCCTGCAGTTCAACGCGCCGGCGGTGGTGCTGACCGCTGGCACCTTCCTGGCCGGCAAGATCCATGTCGGCCAGACCCAGTACGCGGCCGGGCGCATGGGCGACCCGCCGGCGACCACGCTGGCCGCGCGCCTGCGCGAGCGCCCGTTCGCCATCGACCGGCTCAAGACCGGCACGCCACCGCGCATCGACGGCCGTTCGCTGGACTACAGCGTGATGGACGAACAGCCCGGCGACGACCCGCGCCCGGTGATGTCGTTCCTCGGCGACGTGTCCGAGCACCCGGCGCAGGTGAGCTGCTGGATCACCCATACCAGCGAACACACCCACGAGATCATCCGCAGCGCCCTGCACCGCAGCCCGCTGTACAGCGGCCAGATCGAAGGCATCGGCCCGCGCTACTGCCCGTCCATTGAAGACAAGGTGGTGCGCTTCGCCGAAAAGGCCAGCCACCAGATCTTCGTCGAGCCCGAGGGGCTGGATGTGGTGGAGATCTACCCCAACGGCATTTCGACTTCGCTGCCGTTCGACGTGCAGCTGGCGCTGGTGCGCAGCATCCGCGGCTTCGAGAACGCGCACATCACCCGCCCGGGCTATGCGATCGAGTACGACTTCTTCGACCCGCGCGGGCTGAACAACACGCTGGAAACCAAGGCGGTATCGGGCCTGTTCTTCGCCGGCCAGATCAACGGCACCACCGGCTACGAGGAAGCTGCCGCACAGGGCCTGCTGGCCGGTCTGAATGCTGCGCGCCGCGTGCGCGACGAAGCCGGCTGGTGCCCGCGCCGCGACGAAGCCTACCTGGGCGTGCTGGTCGATGACCTGATCACCCACGGCACCACCGAGCCCTACCGCATGTTCACCAGCCGCGCCGAATACCGGCTGCAGCTGCGCGAGGACAACGCCGACGTGCGCCTGACCGGCACCGGCCGCGAGCTGGGCGTGGTTGACGACCGTCGCTGGAACGCGTTCCAGGCCAAGCAGGACGCGGTGGCGAACGAATCAGCCCGGCTGAAGGCGCTGTGGGCGACCCCGGGCAACGCGCTGGGGCGCGAAGTGGAAGCCACGCTGGGCGTGGCGGTCAGCCGCGAGACCAACGTGCTGGATCTGATCAAGCGCCCGGAGCTGGACTACGCCAAGCTGATGCAGGTGCCGTCATTGGGCCCGGGCGTGGCCGATGCCAAGGTGGCCGAGCAGGTGGAGATCGGGGTCAAGTACGCCGGTTATCTGGATCGCCAGCGCGAGGAAATCGAGCGCCAACAGCGGCACGAGAACACCGCCATTGATGCGGCATTTGATTACGCCAGCGTGCGTGGGCTGTCGGCCGAGGTGCAGCAGAAGCTGGAGCGCGTGCGCCCGCAGACCATCGGCCAGGCGCAGCGCATTCCAGGCATGACCCCGGCGGCGATCTCGCTGCTGCTGGTGCATCTGGAACGCGCGCGGCGTTCGCGCGTCGCCTGACGACGCGCGATATATCATGGCAACCTGCCTTTACCGGAACCTGCCATGTCCCCCCTGCGTCCCTTCCTCGACACCTACCCTACCGTCGGCGAGCGCTGCTACGCGGACCCGGCCTGCACAATCATCGGGGACGTGGTGCTGGGCGAGGATGTCTCGGTATGGCCGGGCTGCGTCATCCGCGGTGATGTAAACCACGTGCGCATTGGCGCGCGCAGCAACATCCAGGACGGCACCATCATCCATGTCAGCCACCACAGCCCGTACAACAAGGCTGGCCACCCGACCCTGATCGGCGAGGGCGTCACCGTGGGCCACGGCACCATCATCCATGCCTGCACCATCGGCGATTACAGCCTGATCGGCATGGGGGCCTGCATTCTGGACGGGGCTACCGTGGCGAAGCATGCCTTCATCGGTGCCGGCGCAGTGGTCGGCCCGGGCAAGGTGGTGGGCGAAGGCGAGCTGTGGGTGGGCAACCCGGCGCGACCGGCGCGACGCTTGAGCGAGAAGGAGATCGAGTCGCTGCATTACTCGGCCGATCATTACGTGCGGTTGAAGGACAAATACTTGGCAATGTGACACGTGTGGGACTGGAACACGACGGACGATGCGGCACGTTCGACGTAGAGCCGGGCTTGCCCGGCTGCTTTTGGCGGCGTCCCCGCGAAGAGCAGCCGGGCAAGCCCGGCTCTACGTGTCGATGTGCCGCGAAGAGCAGCCGGGCAAGCCCGGCTCTACGTGTCGATGTGCCGCGAAGAGCAGCCGGGCAAGCCCGGCTCTACGTGTCGGTGTGCCGCGAAGAGCAGCCGGGCAAGCCCGGCTCTACATGGCATGACGCGCGCAGCCACACGGAGACCGGCGCGACCCGTGGTAAAGTCGGACTCCGACCAGGAAGCTGTCGAGACCCCCATGCCGTTGGCCGCCGTCCGGAGAGGATTCCGGCACCCCAACTCGAACAGGTGCGCATGAGCGCACGAATGCTGGACACCTACCGTGAAGTGATCACGCCCGAAGGCGTGCCGCTGCACCTGCCGGCAGCCGGTCCCATTCCGCGCGCGCTGGCCTGGGCCATCGACTTCGTCATCCGCGCGGCCGGCCTGCTGATGCTGAGCATTCCGCTGGCCTTCCTCGGCGAATTCGGTCAAGGCATCTACGCCTGCCTGATGTTCCTGACCATGTGGGCCTACACCATCGTGCAGGAAGCGGTCTGGGGCCGCACCCTGGGCAAGCGCGTGCTCGGCCTGCGCGTGGTCGCGCAGGACGGTGCACCCATCGGCTGGATGGCCTCGATCACCCGCAACCTGCTGCGTACCGTGGACATGCTCCCGTTTGGCTACGCGCTGGGTCTGCTCTCCAGCCTGTTCGACCCGCATGGCCGTCGCCTCGGCGACCTGGTGGCCGGCACCGTGGTGGTGCACGACGTGGTGCAGCCGTTCGCGGCCGCGCTCGCCATCGACACCGTACTGGCTCCGCCACAGCCGCTGCAGCCGGCCGAACAGGCCGCCGTGGTGGCCTTCGCCGAGCGCGCGCCGCGCCTGTCCGGTGCGCGCCAGCAGGAGCTGGCCGACATTGCCGGGGAGCTCAGTGGCGGGCACGGCCAGGTCGGCGTGTTGCGCCTGTACGCCATGGCCAACTGGCTGCTGGGGCGGCGATGAGACAGGAACAGTTCGTCGCCCGTTACCAGGAAGAATGGCAGGCGCTGGAACGCTGGCTCGCGCTGCGTGGCAGTGCGGGACCACGTGCCCGGCGCACGCCCGACCCGGCGCTGTTGAACGATGAAGACATTCCGCAGCGCTACCGGCGGCTGTGCCAGCAGCTGGCGCTGGCCCGCAAGCGCGGCTACAGCCCGCAGCTGGTCGCACGCCTGCAGCAGCTGATGCAGCAGGGCCATGGCCTGCTCTACCGTACCCCGCCGGCACGCTGGCGACGGGCGCTGGAATTCCTGCTCGCCGATTTCCCGCTGCTCGTGCGCAGCCAGGCGCGCAGCATGTGGGTCGCCACGGCGCTGTTCGTGCTGCCGCTGGTCGGCAGCTTCGCGCTGATTCAATGGCACCCGGACGTGATCCACATGCTGATGGACCCGGCCCAGGTCGGCGAAATGGAGCGGATGTACGACCCCGCAGCACCGCGCCTGGGCCGTGACAGCGGCACGGACTGGATGATGTTCGGCTACTACATCATGAACAACATCAGCATCGGCCTGCGCACCTTCGCCAGCGGCCTGCTGGCCGGCGTGGGCACGGTGCTGGTGCTGCTGTTCAACGGCCTCACCATCGGCGCGGTGGCCGGCCACCTGCAGCACATCGGGCACGGCGATCCATTCTGGCGCTTCGTCTGCGGGCACGGCTCGTTCGAGCTCACCGCGATTGTGATTGCGGGCGGTGCCGGCCTGCAGCTGGGCATGAAGCTGCTGGCCCCAGGCCGGCGTCGCCGCATCGACGCGCTGGTGGAAGGCGGCGTGATCGGCGCGAAGCTGTGTCTGGGCGTGGCCTTCATGCTGCTGGTGGCGGCTTTCATCGAAGCGTTCTGGTCGTCGATTGCCGAAGTGCCGGCGTGGGGCAAGTACAGCGTGGCCGGCGTGCTTTGGGCGCTGGTGTTCGTGTGGCTGTGGCGCGGTGGCCGCGGGAGCAGCCATGCGCATTGACCAGCTCAACGTCAATCTGCGCGCGCGCTCGGAATGGGAAGCAATGGAGCTGGGCACCGCGCTGGTGCGCCGGCATGCGCGTGCGATCTGGCTGCCGCTGCTGTACGTGGGCCTGCCGCTGTTCGCCGTGGTCAATGCCGTGGCCTGGTGGACCGACAGCTTCTTCCTGGCCTGGCTGCTGATGTGGTGGCTGAAGCCGGTGTCCGACCGGCTGGCGCTGTATGTGATCTCACGCGGCGTGTTTGGCGATGAGCCCACGCCGTGGCAGACCCTGCGCACGCAGCGCCGCTGGGGCTGGAACGGTTTCTGGGGTTACCTGGGCTGGCGTCGTTTCAGCCCGTTCCGCTCGCTGCTGTTGCCGGTGAACCTGCTGGAAGGCAGCGACGCCACCCACCGCAGCCAGCGTCGCCGCGCCATCCTCAGCAGCGCCTTCAGCCATGCCACTCTGCTGACCACGGTGTGCATGGTGTTCGAACTGGTCATCGTGGTCGGGCTGATCGCCTGCATTTTCATGTTCGTGCCGTTCGACCTGCTGTCCGATTCATGGCGTGCCGCGTGGGCGATGGTGACCGAGCTGATGCCGCCGTGGGCCAAGCTGGGTGTGAACTTCTTTTTCTGGTTCGCGGCCACCCTGATCAGCCCGTTCTATGCCGGGGCTGGGTTCGCGCTGTACCTCAACCGCCGCACCGAAATGGAAGCGTGGGACGTGGAGATCGCGTTCCGACGGCTGCGCGATCGCCTGCAACAGGCGGCCCCGTTGCTGGTACTCGCGCTGGTGCTGGTGTGGCCCCTGGGTGGGCTGCACGCACAGACGCCGCCGAAGCCGGAGCGGGCCCAGCAGTGCGCAGCGCCCGATTCGCACGGCGATGACGACGAAGCCTACGAGGACGAAGAAGAGGGCGAGGACAGCAACGCGGTTCCCGCAGACGACCCGTCCAACACCGCCGAGGTCATCTTCGGTGGCCCCAGGCCCGACACCGCCGGCTTCCGGCAGGCCGTGCAGCGTGCCTACGAAGATCCGCTGATCACGCCGACGCGCGAGGTCACCACCTGGGAGCCGACCCAGGAAAAGGACAAGGACAAGAAGGAAGAGGACAGCAAGGACAGCGACGCGGAACTGAACCGCAAGGGCCCGAAGCTGCCGGCGCAGATCGCGGAGTGGCTGCTGTGGGGCGTGGTCGGCGTGTTGGTGATCATTCTGCTGGCCACATCGCCGTGGTGGATCCGCTGGCTGCGGGGCAGCGGCGCGCGCCGTGCGCAGGCCGCCTCGGCGGTGCACGAAGAGGCCGTCAGCATTCCCGATGTGGTACCGCCGGATCCGGCCGCGCGTGCGCGCGACCTGTGGCAGCAGGGACGGCCACGTGCCGCGCTGGCGCTGCTGTACCGCGCCAGCGTGGACAGCATGAGCGAGCGCGCCGACGTGGTGCTGCCCCCCGGTGCCACCGAATCGCAGTGCCTGCGCGCGTCACGTCGCATGCCGGAGGAAGCCGACCGCAGCCTGTTCGCGCGGATCGTGCGGGTGTGGCAGTACGCTGCCTATGCCGGCCGTCTGCCCGAGGCCGACGAGTTCGATGAACTGGCCACCACCCTGCAGCAGCAGTTCCGGTGGCGCGCATGAGCACGCGTCTTCGTTGGGCATTGATCACCCTGGCCCTGCTGGTGCTGGGCATTCCGCTGGCGATCCTGTTCCTGCGCAACCACGAGCGCATCACCCGCACCGAGCACCTGCCGCCGCAGGGCGAGGCCCGTTACAACCCATTGTATGCGCTGGGCAAGGCGCTGCAGGCCGATGGCATCCAGGCGCAGTCGTTCCCGCGCGTGGACCTGGGCCGCATGGCGCTGCAACCCGGCGACACCGTGGTGCTGCTCAAGGACAGCGTCGATGTGCCGCCCAGTACCGCGCACACCCTGTTGGACTGGGTAGATCGCGGTGGCCATCTGCTGCTGCGTACGCCCCCGACCTTCAAGGACGATGAAGCGCCGCAAGGCACGCTGCTGGACACATTGGGGGTATACAGCGAGTTCTACGAAAGCGCCTGCAAGGCGTTCCACGTGGCCGACGATCCGGGACACAGTGAGTTCTGCCGCGGCCGGCGCTTCGAGCTGGATGAGGTGGACGGCGTGCGCGTCGAGCGGCGCTGGGGCGACGACGATGGCCTGGTGTTCGCCCGCCTGCGCAAGGGCCAGGGCACGGTCGATGTCGTTTCGGACATGACCTTCATGGAAGGCACGCCCCGCCATTTCGATGCCGAAGACCCGAAGGGCAGCCTGGCCGACGGCCTGCACGATATCTCCCATCGCGACCTCACCCGCTACCTGCTGGCCCCCAACTACGGCAAGGGCACCATGTACCTGGTGTACGGCTCGCGGCCACCTACGCTGTGGCACCGCATCTTCTACCAGGGATGGCCGGTGTGGGTACCGCTGCTGCTGGCCCTGCTGGGCTGGCTGTGGCAGCGCGCGCAGCGCATGGGCAGCGTGCTCCCGGCACCGGCCGGCGACCGCCGTTCGTTGCTGGAGCACGTGCGCGCCAGCGGCGAGCACCTGCTGCGGCATGGCAAGACACCGCTGCTGTACGACGCCGTGCGCCGTGCCTTCCTGGCCCGCCTGCGACGTCGCGCGCCCACCGCCGCCGCACTCGGTGGCGACGCCCAGGCCCATGCCATCGCCACCCTGCTGCAGTGGCCCGTTTCCCGTGTACAGACCGCGTTGCAGTCGCCGGCGTCCCAGGACACCAAAGCGCTGCGTGAACGCATCCGCCTGCTGATCCAGATGAGAAACCTGCTATGACCGAGCCGAACACTCCGCCGCCGCTGTCCCCGTCCGCGCCGTCCGGGCAGAACCTGGTCGAGCGCGTGGATGCCATCCGCGAAGCCGTGGGCCGCGCCTTCATCGGCCAGGCCGAGGTGCTGGACCAGATTCTGATCGCGCTGCTGGCCGGCGGCCATGTGCTGATCGAGGGCGTGCCCGGGCTCGGCAAGACCCTGCTGGTGCGTGCGCTGGCGCAGGCCCTGGAGCTCGACTACGGCCGTGTGCAGTTCACCCCCGACCTGATGCCCAGCGACGTCAGCGGGCATGCGGTGTACGACCCGAAGTCGGAGAGCTTCAAGATCCGCCGCGGCCCGGTATTCACCAACCTGCTGCTGGCCGACGAAATCAATCGCGCACCCGCCAAGACCCAGTCGGCGCTGCTGGAAGTGATGCAGGAAGGCCAGGTGACCATTGAAGGCAAGTCGTTCGCGCTGACTCCGCCGTTCCTGGCCCTGGCCACGCAGAACCCGGTCGAGCAGGAAGGCACCTATCCGCTGCCGGAAGCCCAGCTGGACCGCTTCCTGCTGAAGGTGCTGATCGACTACCCGCAGCTGGAAGACGAAAAGCGCATGGTGGATGCGATCACCACCGGCCGCAGTGCCTCGGACTTCGACCTGTCGCAGGTGCCGCGCGTGCTCAACGCCGCCGAGGTAGTGGCGCTGCAGCAGGCCACCGCCGCGATCACGGTGGACCCGGAAGTGATCGACTACGCCGTGCGCATTGTCGCGGCCACCCGTCGCTTCCCGGGCATTGCGCTGGGTGCCGGTCCGCGCGGCAGCATCGCGCTGGTGCGTGCGGCGCGCGCGCAGGCGGTGCTTTCCGGCCGCGACTTCGTCACCCCCGACGACGTGCGCGAAGTGGCCCGCCCCGCCCTGCGCCACCGCATTGCGCTGGCTCCGGAACTGCAGATTGAAGGCCAGTCGGCCGACGATGCCTTGGCCGCGCTGCTGGCCAAGGTGGAAGCGCCGCGCAAGTGAGGCCCGCGCCGCTCCTGCTGGCGTTGCTGACCTGCTGGGGGCTGTTCGGCCTGGCGGTGGCGTTTGGCTTTGTGCCGACCTGGTCCTGGTGGGCCAGCGCGGGCGGCATCGCGCTGCTGGCGCTGGTCGATGCGCTGCGCCTGCGTGCGCAGCCTTCGCCCACGGTGCAACGCGAGCTGCCGGAAGCGCTGGCGCTGAATGTCGAGCGCAAGGTCACCGTGCGCCTGGAATCCAGCCTGCGCCAGCGCGTGGAGCTGTTCGACCTGGTGCCGGGCGAATGGTCGCTGCAGGGCCTGCCGCGGACGCTGGCACTGAAGCCACTGGTGGCCAGCAGCGTCGAGTATCGATTGACGCCCACCGCGCGCGGCCGCTTCACTTTTGAAGGCGTGCATCTGCGCCTGCATGCGCCGTGGCGGCTGTGGCGGCAACGTCGGTTGCTGCCGCCGGCACTCACGGTGCGGGTGTACCCCAACTTCGCCCCGCTGACCCGGTTCGCGTTGTTCAGCGCCGAACAGGCCTCGCGGCTGGTCGGCGCGCACCTCAAGCGCCGGCGTGGCGAAGGCACCGACTTCCACCAGATGCGCGAGTACCGGCTGGGTGACAGCCTGCGCCAGATCGACTGGAAGGCAACCTCACGCGCGCGCAAGCTGATCTCGCGCGAGTACCAGGATGAGAAGAACCAGCAGCTGGTGCTGATGATCGACACCGGCCGACGCATGATGGCCAGCGAAGGCGGCCTTTCGCACTTCGACCATGTGCTCAACGCATCGCTGGTGGTGTCGTACCTGGCGCTGCGCCAGGGCGACGGCGTCGGCCTGTTCGCCACCGGCGGTGACAGCCGCTGGGTCGCTCCGCAGCGCGGCATGGGCGCGATTGATTCACTGCTGCGCGCCAGCTACGACCTGCAGGCACAGCCGGTGGCCACGGATTATCTCGCCGCCGCGACCGAACTGAGCCTGCGCCAGCGCCGGCGCTCGCTGGTGATGCTGGTCACCAACGTGCGTGACGAGGACATTGAAGACCTGCTGGTGGCGGTGCGCCTGCTGCAGCGCCAGCATCTGGTGTGCGTGGCCAGCCTGCGCGAGCGCGAGCTGGACACCGCACTGGAAGCCGAGGTGGAGACCCTGCAGGATGCCGCTCAAGCCGGTGCGATCGCGCGCTACCTGCAGCAGCGCAGCGATGCGCATGAGGCGCTGCGCAGCCACAAAGTGATGGTGCTGGATGTGACGGCTGATGCGCTGCCGGGGGCATTGGTGGAGCGGTATCTCGCGGTGAAGCGCGACGGGTTGTTGTAACCGCGTAACGACCAACGGTCGGTACCTACCGGTCAAACGAGTAGAGCCACGCCCTGCGTGGCTTCGACCCTGCCTGGCCACCCGTAGAGCCACGCCCTGCGTGGCTTCGACCCTGCAGGACCGCGCGCAGCCACGCAGGGCGTGGCTCTACGGTCGTGTCGCAGGCAGGTCACGACCGTTGGTCGTGACCTCGCCATCTCAGACGAAAATACGGGTAGGCGCTTCGTCGATGATCGCGTGCGGCACGAAGCGGGCGCTGTCGCGGGTAATCCGGCTGTTGTCTTCGCGAATGCCCATGCCGCAGGCATGGTCGCCCACGACCCAGCTGCCGATCAGCGGGTAGCCGCCATCAAACGCGGTGAGCGGGTGCGCGGCCTGGCGGATTGCGGGACCGGTGTACGGGCCTTCGCTCTCCTGCCAGCTGCCATCGGCCAGATGCAGGGCGATATTGGCCCCTTCGCGCGAGAACAACGGCTTGCGCACCCAGCCAGCGGGCAGCGCGCTGCCGTCGTCGAAGTGCGCTTCCAGCAGGTTCGGATGACCGCGATGGCGCTGCCACAACAGCGGCAGCACGCCCTTGTTGCTCAGCACCGCCTTCCACGCCGGTTCCAGCAGCTGCACGCCCGACGCCGGCAGCGCCTGACCGAACGATTCGTTCATCAGGTCTTCCAGCGGGTACAGCTTGAACAGACTGCCGATGACAGTGTCATCCAGCGCGGTGAAACGTCCATCTTCAGACAGGCCGATGTCTTCAATCGAAATCGCCTCGCCGCGCAGCCCGGCCTGCGCCGCGCAGTCACGCAGATAGGAAACGGTGCCCTGATCTTCCTCGGAGCTGCCTACGGCACTGAAATACAGCGGCGGTGGCAACTGCGCGGCCAGCTCGCCGAAGCGCTCCACCAGCGCCTCATGGATGGCATTGAACTGGTCGGCATGGGCCGGCAGACGGCCCTGGTTGCGCTGGTCTTCCAGCCATTGCCACTGGAAGAACGACGCCTCGAACAGCGAGGTCGGCGTGTCGTAATTGAGCTCATAAAGCTTGGCCGGGCCGGAACCGTCATAGGCGAAGTCCAGCCGACCATACAGATGCGGCTCGCGCCGCTGCCAGCTGGTCGCAATCCAGTCGCGGAACGCCGGCGGAATGGCCAGCTGGTCCATCAGCTGCTCGCTGCGCACCACCTCATCGACCAGATCCAGCGCCATCGCGTGCAGCTCGGCGCTGGGGTCTTCGATGTCCTGTTCGATCTGACGCAAGGTGAACGCGTAGTACGCGGTTTCATCCCAGTACGGCAGGCCATCGATGGTGTGGAAACGAAAACCGGATTCCTCGGCCCGAGCGCGCCATTGGCTGCGCTCGGCAATACGCACGCGCTGCATCGATCAGCCGCCGAAGCTGCTGCGGCTGCTGCTGGTGCTGCCAAAACCGCCACGGCTGGCGGTAACGGCACGGTTCGGGGTGCTGGTGACCGGGGCCAGGCCGGCCTTGCCCGCGCCGATGCCGCTGGCGGTGTTCAGGCCGCCGGTGCCGCCCGGAGCCGGACGCGCCCAGCCCTTGGCCTTGTCCTGGTAGGCCGGGCTGGCCGCCGGGGCCTGTGCCAGGCCGGCACCGCGGTTGTTGAGCATCTGCGACATGAAGAACCCCATCATCATCGGCCCGATGAACGAGTGGCCGGTGCTGGTCTTCTGCTCCACGCACTGCTCAGCGTTGTAATCAGCTTCGCATTCGGCACGCGAGGCGTACTTGGGGGCGGCATCGGCCGACTGCTTCTGCGCTTCAGCAAAGGCATTGCGGCACGCCGACGGGTCGCCGGTGGCGTCGGAGCAGGCCTGCACCGAGGTGTACAGCCCTTCCTGCACCTGCACGGCTTCATCCTTGGAGCAGGCGGTGAACAGCAGCGGTGCGGCGCTCATCAGCAGCAGCGCGGTGGTCCTGGAACGTTTCATGGCGTCATGCCCCCCTTTTCGGTTAACCCCCCAATGATGCCTGATCGGGGGCTGCAACCAAAATCGGCAAAGCCCGGAAAGTGAACGGCATTTCAGGAATCCGGGCACCGGCAGTTGCAAACGCAACCCTTTTTTTTGGGCAGAATCGGGAAAAACCCCCGCCGTACGGCCCGCCAGATCGCTGCCAGCCCCATGCCTGAATACCGCTCCCGCACTTCCACCACCGGCCGCAACATGGCCGGGGCCCGCGCCCTGTGGCGCGCCACCGGCATGACCGACGCCGACTTCCACAAGCCGATCATCGCCATTGCCAACTCGTTCACCCAGTTCGTGCCCGGCCACGTGCACCTCAAGGACCTGGGCCAGCTGGTGGCGCGCGAGATCGAGCAGGTCGGCGGCGTGGCCAAGGAATTCAACACCATCGCGGTGGATGACGGCATCGCCATGGGCCACGACGGCATGCTGTATTCGCTGCCCAGCCGCGAGATCATCGCCGACTCGGTCGAGTACATGGTCAACGCGCACTGCGCCGACGCGCTGGTGTGCATCTCCAATTGCGACAAGATCACCCCGGGCATGCTGATGGCCGCGCTGCGCCTGAACATCCCGGTGGTGTTCGTGTCCGGCGGGCCGATGGAAGCCGGCAAGACCAAGCTGGCCGAGCACAAACTGGACCTGGTGGACGCGATGGTGATCGCCGCCGACGCCACCGCGCCAGATGAGAAAGTGGCCGAGTACGAACGCAGTGCTTGCCCCACCTGTGGCTCGTGCTCGGGCATGTTCACCGCCAACTCGATGAACTGCCTGACCGAGGCGCTGGGGCTGTCGCTGCCGGGCAATGGGTCCACCCTGGCCACGCATGCCGACCGCGAGCAGCTGTTCCGCCGCGCCGGTCGGCTGGTGGTGGAGCTGTGTCACCGCTGGTACGGCGGTGAAGACCCAAGCGCGTTGCCGCGCGGCATCGCCACCCGCGCCGCGTTTGAGAACGCGATGACCCTGGATATCGCCATGGGTGGGTCCACCAACACCATCCTGCACCTGCTGGCTGCCGCGCAAGAAGCGGAAGTCGATTTCGACCTGCACGCCATTGATGCGCTGTCGCGCCGCGTGCCGCAGTTGTGCAAGGTGGCCCCAAACACCCCGAAGTACCACATGGAAGACGTGCACCGTGCCGGTGGCGTCTACGGCATCCTCGGCGAACTGGCGCGCGGCGGGCTGCTGCACGATCAGGTGCCCACCGTGCACAGCCGCACCATGGCCGAAGCCATTGCACGCTGGGATGTGGCAGTCAGCGACGACGCCAAGGTCCAGGAGTTCTTCCGTGCCGGCCCGGCCGGCATTCCGACCCAGGTTGCCTTCAGCCAGGCCACGCGCTGGCCGACGTTGGACGTGGACCGCGCTGAAGGCTGCATCCGGTCAGTCGCGAACGCCTACTCGGCGGAAGGCGGGCTGGCGGTGCTGCGCGGAAATCTGGCCGAAGACGGCTGCGTGGTGAAAACCGCTGGCGTGGACGAATCCATCCATGTATTCGAGGGCAATGCCCGCGTGTTCGAGAGCCAGGATGCCGCCGTACAGGGCATTCTGGCCGACGAAGTTGTGGCCGGTGACGTGGTGGTGATCCGCTACGAAGGCCCGCGCGGTGGACCGGGCATGCAGGAAATGCTGTACCCGACCAGTTACCTGAAGTCGAAGGGGCTGGGCAAGCAGTGCGCGCTGCTCACCGATGGGCGCTTCTCGGGCGGTACATCCGGGTTGTCGATCGGGCATGCTTCGCCGGAGGCAGCGGCAGGCGGTGCGATCGGGTTGGTGCGCGATGGCGACCGCATCCGCATTGATATTCCGGCGCGGCGGATTGATCTGCTGGTGGATGCAGCGACATTGGATGCGCGGCGCATTGAACAGGATGCTTTGGGGTGGAAGCCGCGCGAGGCGCGGCCGCGCAAGGTCACCGGGGCATTGAAGGCGTATGCGTTGCTGGCGACCAGTGCCGACAAGGGTGCGGTGCGGGATTTGAGCAAGGTGTAAGCGTCGGGCGGTGTGGGTCCGCGAAGCCACGCAGGGCGTGGCTCTACGGGTGTGCACGGTGGTCCGATTACCCGATAACGCGCTTGAACGGCGGCAACGCATCAATGATGCGCTTGCCATAACGCCGGCTCAGCAACCGCGAATCCAGGATGATCACCCGGCCGGTATCGGTCGAGGTCCGGATCAGACGCCCGGCAAACTGGGTCAGCGTGCGCAGCGCATGCGGAATCGCGATCAGGTTGAACGCGTTCAAGCCCCGGCTTTCCATCCACTCACTCAACGTGGAGGTCTGAGGATCGGTCGGCACCGCGAACGGCACCTGGGTGATCACCACCGTGGTGCACGCCTCACCGGGCAGGTCGAGACCTTCGCCAAACGAGTTCAACCCGAACAGCACCGAGCCTTCGCCTGCCGCGGTGCGGCGCAGATGCTCGTCGATCATCTTCTGCTTGGCCGTCTCGCCCTGCACCAGCACCTGCTTGCGCTGTGCGGCCGGCATCAGCTCGGCGACCTTTTCCATCTTCCAGCGCGAGGTGAACAGCACGATGCTGCCCTTGCTCCAGTCCAGCTCGCTGACCAGATACTTTGCCACTTCCTTCGGGTGACGCTCACGGTCGTCCGGCGTCACCGGGAACGCCGGCACAATCAGCTCGGCCTGGTTGGGCAGGTCGAACGGCGAGGCCAGCGAGACCATTTCGGCCTCCTGCGGAATGCCGTTATCGATCGCCAAGGTCTGGAAATCACCGCCGCCGGTCAGCGTGGCCGAGGTCATCACCACCGAATCCACTTCGTCCCACAGCAGCTTGCGCAGCACGTTCGCGGCCGATACCGGCGAGCCGTGCAGGATCAGGTCGCCATCGCGCGACAGGGTAACCCAGCGCGCGGTGGGCGGCTGGCCGTCCTTGTCCTCGCGCCGCCAGGTGGTCCACAGGTTGTGCTGCTGCTCCACCATTTCCAGCGCCATGCCCAGGTTGCGCTGCAGACGCTCACGCGCGGCGTCCTCCGGCTTGCCCTTGGCCACCTGTGCGGTGGCGGCATGCGCCCAGTTGAACAACGAGCGGGTGTCGTCCGCCAAGGCTTCGATGTCGGCCATCCAGATGTCCGGCAGGCGACCGTTGGGCGCGCGCCACATCGGTTCCTGCGCGGTCGGGTCCGGCTGCCAGCTGCGGTTGATGACGTCGTGGAAGGCGCGCAGCTGCTTGCTGACCTTGGCCGCCACCTCGATGGCCTCGTTCGGCAGCAGGTTGCCCAGCTTGTCCTTGTCCACCGCGCGATAGGCGGCGGCGATCAGCACCTGCAGGCGGCCGGTACGCTTGGCCATTTCATCCAGGGCCAGACTGGCGGCACCCTGGTCGATGGCCACGTTGCCGATGTGGTGGCCTTCGTCCAGCACCAGCAGCATGTCCGAGGGCGGTGCGATCAACGGCTGGCCGTTGTCGCTCTCGCCAATGGACAGTGCCGACAGCAGCAGCGCATGGTTGGTGACCACGATCTGCGCGTCGCGCACGGTGTTGCGCGCACGCAGCACGGCGCACTGGGAGGAATAGGCACACTTGCGCCCGGCGCAGCCGGAGGCGGGAGTGGTGATGCGCGAACGCAGTGACGGGCTGATCGTTTCCGGCGCGTTGTCCAGATCGCCATTCCAGCGGCCCTCGACGAACTCCTTGCTCAGCTTCTGCGCCAGGTCCATCTCGATGGGGGCAAGCGGGCGGTCGAACAGCGGCTGTTCGTCCTCGAACATGCCTTCCTGCGCGCCCTCACCGTGCGCTTCGGCGGCATTGCGGGTGCACAGGTAACGGGTGCGGCCCTTGGCCAGCGCCACGGTGGCATCCAGGCCGGTGGCCTTGAGGAAGTTGGGAATGTCGCGTTCCACCAGCTGCGACTGCAGGGCCACGGTGCCGGTGCTGATCACCAGTTTCTTCTTGGTGGCCAGTGCAATGGGCACGCCAGCGGTGAGGTAACCCAGGCTCTTGCCCACGCCGGTGGGCGCTTCTACCACGCCCACGCCGCCGCTGTGCGACAGCGCGCGCGAGACCACGCCGATCATCTGGCTCTGCGAACGCCGGGTGCTGAAGCCGGGGGTATTGGCCTGCAGCTTGGCGTAGGCGTCACGAATGACGGTTTTGAGCTCGTCGTTCAGCGCGCGCGGGGCTTCAACTTTTTCGGTCACGCCGGCGGGGTCCTGCCATGATTCATGGCCGGTATTTTCTCATGACCCGACGGCCCGGGGCCGTCGGGATTTGCCGCGATGGTTCAGGTGCGTGACGGAGGCGCGGCCGGCGGCGTGCGGTCGCGCAGCGCTCGGGTCATGGCCCAGACCAGCAGGACGACCGACAGGGCCAGCATCAGGTTGAGCCCGAAATGGACGAACCCCATCAGCATGCCGATGCCACGCATGGCATCGAAGTTGCCCTGGTAAACCAACACCTGCGGGACCGCATTGGCCAGCATGCCGAGCAGGCTGGTGAAGGCCATCAGCCCCAGTGCCCACAAGGCCACGGTGCGAACCTGGCCGCGCGGGCTGCCCAGCACCCAGACCACCGAGACGGCCACGGCGATAAGGATGGGAAGGCGCATCGCCGCCGAGCTCAGGACGGAAATGAGCAGGTCAGCGAAGGAGCCGTTCATTCCGCACCCGGAAGGGCGTTGTTTCTGCGCAGCTCGGCATACACCGGGTTGGTGTCCGGGCGCACCTCGTGCCACTGCTGGAAGCTGTAGGCGGCCTGCTCGACCAGCATGCCCAGGCCATCCACCATGTTGCGGCAGCTGGCCGCGCGCGCCCAGGCCAGGAAGGCAACGGCCGCGCTGCCATAGTTCAGGTCCACCGCCGTGGTCATGGTGTTGACCAGCGACAGCGGCAGTTCGAACTTCGCGTCACGGTCGCGGCCGGCGGAGGTGGCGTTGACGATCAACTCGAAGTCGCCCAGGTCGCGCAGGTCGTCCCAGTAGCGGCTGAGCGC
This sequence comes from Stenotrophomonas sp., assembly GCA_039592995.1. Taxonomy (GTDB): domain Bacteria; phylum Pseudomonadota; class Gammaproteobacteria; order Xanthomonadales; family Xanthomonadaceae; genus Stenotrophomonas. The sequence continues at coordinate 102,481 of JBCNQC010000002.1, forward strand.
GCGGCCCGGCTCGCCGATGGCGTCGACCAGCTCATCCGCGCGTTCCGGAGTGCGGTTGACCACCACCAGCTCGCGGATGCTGGCATCCAGCAGCGCCGGGGCCACACTGCGCGCTGAACCGCCTGCGCCCAGCAGCAATACACGACGTCCGCGCAGGTCCAGCCCGTGGCGCTCGGTCAGGTCGCGGACCAGGCCGACGCCGTCGGTGGTGTCGCCGTGCCAGTAGTCGCCCTTGCGCAGCAGCGTGTTGACCGAGCCGGCCAGCTTGGCGCGCGAGGTGAAGGTCTTGCACAGCGCGAACGCGGTTTCCTTCAGCGGCGCGGTGACATTGGCCCCTGCTCCGCCGCTGGCGGCGAAGCTTTCCAGCGCGGCGGCAAAGCCTTCCGGCGAGGATTCAATGGCGGTGTAGTCCAGCTCGATGCCTTCCTGGCGCGCGAACGCGGCATGGATGTGCGGCGACAGCGAATGGGCGATGGGCTGACCGAAGACGGCGTAACGGGGGCTCATGGGTGTTCTAGACTCCGGAACTGGATTGACTGCAAACCCGGATGGAAGACCGCATGCGACCTCCCACGACATGGCTCGCGCTGAGCCTGAGTTTACTCTTCACGCCTGCAGCGATGGCGCTTTCCGAGTTTGGCATCGAGGGCATGGGCGTGGTGTCGACGAAGGCCAACGAAAGCCAGGCCACGATCAGCCCGGACGGCCAGCGCATCGTCTGGGCCAGCGACCGCCCCGGCAGCGCGGGCGGCTGGGACCTGTGGCAGGCGCGGTTGGTCGAGGGGCGCTGGCAGGATCCGCAGCCGCTGGGCATCAACAGTGCGCGCGATGAGCGCGACCCGGCCTACAGCCCGGACGGGCGCTGGCTGTACTTCGCTTCCGACCGCAGTGGCGGACGGGGTGGGTTTGACCTGTACCGGTCGGCGGTGGCCGCTGACGGCAGCGTGGGCAAGCCGGAGCCGCTGGCCGGGCTCAACACCCGTGATGACGAGCGCAGCCCGGCATTGCGGCCGGATGGGTTGATGCTGCTGTTCGCACGCAACGGGAAGCAGGGCCAGCGTGGGTTCGACCTGTACAGGGCGGCGGTGCAGGCGGACGGGTTCGAGGCGGCGCAGGCGCTGCCGCAGCCGTTGAATACGGCGGCCGATGAGCTGGGGGCGACCTGGCTGGATAATCGCGGCGCGCTGGCGTTTACCCGGGCGACCCATGAAACGTCGCAGGTGTGGGTGGTGGGGTGCGATTACGCGCATGCGGCCGTGCCGTTGGTGTTGTCGTTCAATACGGCGGACGGGCGAACCGGTTCACCGGTGGTGGACTGGAACAAGCCCGGGGAGCTGGTGGTGAGTGGGCAGGCACGGTCGCCGCGTGCGGGCGGGTTGGATCTTTATCGGTTGAAGAAGCCGGTGGTGGATGGGGGTGCGTGCGGGCCGTGATCCCCGCGCTGACGGGCATGGCCCGTCACTACGCATCCTGTAGCGACGGGCCATGCCCGTCGACCGGAAAACCCTCACCGCCCGCGCAACAACTCCGCACGCTGCTGCTCGTACTGCGCCTCGGTGATCTGGCCCTCATCCTTGCGGTGATTCAACGCCGCCAGCTCGGCCTGCACCTCGGCCGGAAGCCTGGCCTCGCGCGCCAGCGCCGCCGCCGCCGACGGCTGCTCCGGCGGACGCCGGGCCGCACGCAGCACGCTGCGGATGATCAGGCCGATCACCACCGCGAACACCGTCACACCGGTGCCCCAAGTCAGCCACTGCACCCATCCCATTGTCTGCTGCATCATCGTGGTCCTTTCTCGGTTACCGCGTATTGTCAGCGCTCGCGCAGCCAGCGCGCCACCTGCGGCGCGAAATAGGTCAGCACGCCATCGGCTCCGGCGCGCTTGAAGCACATCAGCGACTCCAGCACGCAGGCACGTTCATCCAGCCAGCCGTTGCCCACCGCGGCCTTCAGCATCGCGTACTCGCCGCTCACCTGGTAGGCAAAAGTCGGCACCCCGAACTGCTGCTTCACCCGGCGCACCAGGTCCAGGTACGGCATGCCCGGCTTGACCATCACCATGTCCGCGCCCTCTTCCAGGTCCAGCGCGATCTCGCGCATGGCTTCGTCGCCGTTGGCCGGGTCCATCTGGTAGGTCTTCTTGTCGGCCTTGCCCAGGCTGGCAGAGCTGCCCACTGCGTCACGGAACGGGCCGTAGAAGGCCGAGGCGTACTTGGCCGAATAGGCCATGATGCGCACGTTGATATGGCCGCTGGCATCCAGCGCGCGGCGGATCGCGCCGATGCGGCCATCCATCATGTCCGACGGCGACACGATGTCCACGCCGGCTTCCGCGTGCGAGATCGACTGCTTGATCAGCGCCTGCACGGTGACGTCGTTGAGCACGTAGCCCTTCTCGTCGATGATCCCGTCCTGGCCGTGGGTGGTGTAAGGGTCCAGCGCCACGTCGGTCATCACCCCCAGTTCCGGGAAGCGCGACTTCAGCGCGCGCACCGCACGCTGGGCGAGGCCGTTCTCGTCCCATGCCGCGGCGGCGTCCAGCGACTTCCCAGCCGGGTCGATCACCGGGAACAGGTCGATCACCGGAATGCCCAGTTCCAGCGCTTCCTCGGCCACCTTCAGCAGTTCGTCGATGGATAAGCGCTCCACGCCCGGCATCGAGGCCACCGGCGCGCGGCCGGACAGCTCATGCACGAACACCGGGTAGATCAGATCGTCGGTGGTCAGTGTGTTTTCGCGCATCAGCCGGCGCGAGAACTCGTCGTGGCGCATGCGGCGGGGGCGGTAATCAGGGTGTGCCATCGGACAACTCTCCGTAACGGAATACTGGGATGCGCAGGATTACTGCAGCAGATAACGGTGCGGCTGCAGCGGCGCGGGCAGCGGCTGCACGCCCAGGCTGTCGAGCAGATCAATTTCAATGGTGCGGACCATCGCGTCCAGCGGCAGGTCGTTCGGTTCCAGCCCGAACGGCTCTTCCATTTCCTCGCCCAGCTGGTCCAGTCCGAAGAAGGCATAGGCGAGCACCGCCGACACCACCGGGGTGGCCCAGCCCAGCGAACTGGCCAGGCCGAACGGCAGCAGCACGCAGAACATCCACGCGCAGCGATGCAGCAGCAGGGTGTAGGCGAACGGCAGCGGCGTGGACAGAATGCGCTCGCAGCCCGCCTGGATGCTGGACAGCGCGTGCACGCGGGTTTCGAACTGGGCAAACAGGATCGAGTCGAGTTCACCCGCACGGTGCGCGGCGGCGGCTTCGGCGGTGATCATCGCCAGCAGTTGGTCCGGCGTGTTCTGGCGCAGTGCCAGGCGGGCGTGGTCGGCCTCGTCCACCCACGGCAGCGCCGCCAGGGCGGCGTCACGGCTGCGCAGTTTGGCCGCCAGCGAATGGGCGAAACCGATGCCCAGGCGCACCATGCGCGCGGCGCGGGCCGGATGGGCCTCCAGCACGGTGCTGCACAGGCGGGCCAGGCTGCGCGACTCGTAGACCAGCTGGCCCCACAGCTTGCGCCCTTCCCACCAACGGTCAAAACAGGCGCTGTTGCGGAAGCTGAGGAAGATCGACAGCACCAGGCCCAGCAGGGTGAACGGGGCCACCGAGACGCGCTCGATGCCCGGCGGATGCCAGAGTTCGGCGAAGGCGGCCACGGCGATGGCCAGCACCAGGATGGCCAGCACTTTGGGGGCCACGGCCGGAACAATGGAGCCGCGCAGGATGTACAGCAGCTGCCAGCCGTGGGGACGGGGGCGAATGATCATGGGCGGTCATTCTACGCCTGTGGCTGCGGCGCTTTGACGCCTGCGACGCAGGGTCGCAGGGCACCACCGGCAGCGGGGCCAGCCCCGTTCCACGTGGCGTGCCGATGGTTCATGTAGAGCCGGGCTTGCCCGGCTCCAGCGGGGCAAGCCCCGCTCTACGGAAGGGTCGCGCCCGGATGGATCACCCGGATGGATCGCGCCCGGATGGATCGCGGCGGCGGGACGGCCGGTAGGTCACGACCGTTGGTCGTGACGGGCTTTCAGATGACCCCGCCGCCCAACGACAACCGCACGATGCCCACCACGACCACCACCGCGTTGAGCAGCAGGCCGGTCCAGGCCCGGCCGCGCTTGCTCGGGTGGGTAAACAGGATGCCCAGCGCGCCGATTACCGCGCCCACCGCCGCGAACGGAATCAGGAACCAGTTGCCCCACCCCAGCAGCGGGATCAGCGCCAGGATCATCCACAACACCGCAAACACACCCCACAGCAGACTGATCAGGCCCATGACACGTTCTCTCCAGAAATGCTGCGCGCACCTTAATGCTTCAGCCGCCACGTGCGCGTGAGGGGCGGGTCGTCCGCCCGGGTTTCACCCGGCCGGTGGTAGGTTGTTGCCAGGACGTTGGCCGTGATTCAGTGGCCGGCGCGGATGATCCAAGCGCGGGCCGTACCTGGCCCACCAACGGGGGTGAGCCCATGAACATTCGAACCTTGACCGTGCTGGGCGTACTGCTGGCCGTGGCCGGCTGCGCCAGCACCTCGCGGGTGATGCTGGGCCAGACCCGGCCGCCGACCGACCCGGCACTGGTGCAGATCTATTCCACGCCGCCGCCGGGGTCGCAGGAAATCGCCCAGTTGGAGTCCTCCAGCGCCGTAGGCTTTGGCACCCAGGGCCAGACCGATGCCGCAGTCGCCCGGTTGAAGAAGGAAGCCGCCGCGCTGGGCGCGAACGGCGTGATCCTGATGGGTGTGGGCTCCAGCGGCTCGCCGGTGGGCATGTCGGTGGGTGCCGGCAGCTACGGCTCGCATGTCGGCGGTGGCGTCGGCATCGGTATTCCGACCACGCAGAAGCGCGCGGCCGGGGTGGCGATCTGGGTGCCGCCGGCAGAGCGCCTGCCGGTGCAGACCATTACTCCGGAAAAATGACGGGAACCGGAATCGGTCCGGGATTACTGGACATCGGGAAAATTCCGGTAGCGCCGGCCGTTGGCCGGCCCACGGAACGATGCCGACGTTCATGAGGGCCGGCCAACGGCCGGCGCTACCGGGATACCGAGCGAAGCTCGCTCTTATCGGTGCTTCGGAATGAACACCTCATTCACCGCCTGCGCCAGCTGGTCCGGCGGCAGCAGGCCCTGATCCAGCAGGAAGTTGTTGAACGCCAGGCGGTCGAACTTCGGCCCCAACGCCAGCTCGGTCTGCATCCGCAGTTCCAGAATGCGGGTGTAACCGTAGAAGTAGCTGCCGGCCTGGCCGGGCATGCGCACCATGTAGCGGTCCAGTTCCTGCGTGGCCATCGCCTTGGACAGGCCGACTTCTTCAATCAGCATGCGCTCGGCATTGGCACGGTCGATCAGGCCCAGGTTGAGCATCGGGTCCAGCATCGCGCGGGCCGCGCGCAGCAGGCGGAACTGCAGCGCGATCAGCTGCCCGTCCAGCGGTTCGTACGGCACCATTTCGGCTTCGGCATACAGCGCCCAGCCTTCCACGTTGACCGAGTTGAACGCGAACATGGTGCGGGCCAGCGAGATGCCGCGCTCCACCATCGCGGTGAACTGCAGCTCGTGACCCGGGCGGCCTTCATGCGCGCTCAGCGTCCACGCCGCCGAACCGAAGTTGAAATCGTCGTACTGCGCGGAATCATCACCCGCGGCCGGGTTGCCCAGCGGCAGCACGAAGGTGCCCTGCTGCCCGGTGTTGCCCACCAGCGGTGCCGGCAGGAAATGCGGGGCCGGCGATGCCGCGCTTTCCGCTTCCGAGCCCAGGCGCATCTGCATCGCACGCTGCGGCACATCCACGATCTTCTGTGCGCGGATGATCGGGTCGATCTGGTCGATCACACCGCGATAGTGATGTTCCAGCTGGTCGTTGGCGATCTTGTCGCTCTTCAGCGCGCGGATCACTGCGACCACGTCGGTCGGGTCGGCCACTTTCAGGCCCTTGGCCTGCACCACCAGCGGAGCCAGCTGGCGCATCGCCGAACGGGTTTCCATGAATTCCAGCTGGGCACGCTGCATCAGCAGCTTGGGGTCGATGTCGATGCCCACGCGCTTGAGCTGGAACGCGTACAACGGCTCCGGAAGCTGTGCGTCGGCGCGTGCCTTCGGCAGCACCTCGGCACGGGTCCAGTCGCGGTATTCACGCAGCTGGCTGGCGATGGTCTTCAGCGCTTCGTCGGCACCGGCGATCTTGTATTTGCCGAACAGTTTCTCGATGCCGGTGATGTAGGTGTCCACATTCTCCAGCGACTGCTCGACCTCGATCTTCGTCGGCTGCAGCAGGCCCTTGTTGGCCAGCGCCTCTTCATAGCGCTGGCGCGACAGGGTGGTCACTGCCGTGCTGCCCGGAGCCAGCCCGGCATAGGCCTTCAGGCGGTCCAGCGCCTTGGCGCGGCGCGCTTCCGGCACCTGGTCGGAGAGCAGCAGGTTGATGCCGCTGAACACCAGCTGCGGGGTATCGGTCCACGGCAGCAGGTACTTTTCATTGAGCTCGCTGCCTTCGATGTTCTGGGTGGCCGCCGCGATCATGATCGCCAGGTCCTGGCGCACGTTCGGGTCACGCTCGGTGGCCAGCTTGGCCTGCAGTTCGCTGCGGGCCTTGGCCATGGCGGCGCGGTAGCGCGCGGCGTTGTCGGGGCCGAAGTCGGCGACCTTGTCGTCGTAGCCGGGCACGCCGAAGAAGCCGGTTTCCTCCGGCTGGAACGGGCCCTGCGCGTCCAGCAGGATCTGCGCCAGCTGGTTGCTGCGGGTCACCCAGGCCGGGCTGGCCGGTGCCTTGCTGGCGGCCGGCGCAGCAGCCAGGGCGGCCGGCGGCGCGCTGAGCGCGGCAGGAACGGAAAGGACCAGCGCGACGGCAAGGGCAAGCGGCTTCATGCGGAACTCCGGGGTATTGGGTGATTGCGAACGTACCCATTGGGGCGGGTTACGGCAATCGGCCGGAGGTCATGGGGCGGTTCGGCACCGCGATGACGCGCATGGCGCGTCACTACGGGGGGGCAATGCGGGCCGGGCGCGGCGATCATGTAGTGCCGGGCCATGCCCGGCAGCACGCAATCAATCAAGCGGCTGCGGCGGTGCCGGCAGACAATGGTTCTGCTCGCGGCACTCCTGCAGCGCACACACCTTGGCCGCTTCGGCGTCATCCAACGCGGTCAGATCGATCGCTTCGGATGTCTCGGTCAGCACATACATCCGCGGGTAGTCCCAGCGTCCGTCTTCCCGGCGCGCCTCCAGGAACAGCTGCCCGGCCCCCTTCGACCCTTTCACATCCACCACGAACTCGCTGTAGCCGGTGCCGTCAGCGCTGCGCTGCATGTTGCCGCTGGGCAGGTAACCGTCCTGGATCGGTTCGCCCAGCACATGGCGCAGCTCGATGCTACAGCGCGCGCGACGCATCGCTTCCCGGTACGGCTCACTGCTGCGGCTCCAGTGCGACCACTGCGCCAGCGCCAGCCACACCACCCCCACCAGCGCGCCAATGCAGGCCAGCACGCCCAGCGGCATGGCCCAGCGCCAGTGGCGGCTCCACCAGCCATTGGATTGGGCCTGGGGCAGCGCAGGGGGTGGGGTCATCGGCGTCCTCCTTGAGCCAGGTGAGTGGGCTTACGGGGTCAGGCAGCGGCCCAGGAAGTCCTCGGCCAGACGATAACGGTGCAGTGCGTTGCTGCCGGACAAACCGTGCTTCGCGCCCGGGTAGGTCATCAGCTCGAACGGCTGGCCGCGCTTCTGCAACGCACTCATCAGCTCGGTGGAGTTGGTGAACAGCACGTTGTCGTCGGCCATGCCGTGAATCAGCAGCAGGCGCGAGCGCAGGCCGTCCACATGCGCCAGCACGCGCGCTTCTTCATAGCCCTTCGGATTGTTGGCCGGCAGGTCCATGTAGCGTTCGGTGTAATGGGTGTCATACAGCCCCCAGTCGGTGACCGGTGCGCCGGCCACGCCACAGGTGTACTGATCGGACGCCTTGGCCAGCAGCATCAGGGTCATGTAACCGCCGTTGGACCAGCCCTGCACGCCAATGCGCGCCGGGTCCACCCACGGCTGCTGCTTCAGCCATTCCACGCCCTTGAGCTGGTCGGCCACTTCCACCGTGCCCTGCACGCCATACAGCGCACCGCCGAAGTCGCGGCCGCGACGCGGGGTGCCACGGTTGTCCAGCGAGAACACCACGTAGCCGCGCTGCGCCAGGTACTGGTTGAACAGATGGTCGCCACGGCCGGGCCAGCTGTTGGTCACGGTCTGGCTGGCCGGGCCGCCATACACGTACACCGCCACCGGATAGCGCTTGGCCGGGTCGAAGCCGGCCGGCTTGATCAGGCTGTAGTTCAGCTCGGTGCGGCCATCGGCGGCGGTCAGCGTGCCGAACTCCACCGGGCGCTGCGCATCCAGGTAGCGCGCGTAGGGGTGATTCGGATCAGTCAGATTGTTTTCCACCAGCGTGGCGATCTTCTCGCCATTGGCGCGGTGCAACGAAATCTGCGGCGGCGTGGTGGTGTTCGACCAGCTGTCCACATACACGCTGGCGTTGCGGGCGAAGCTGGCGGTGTGCATGCCGTCAGCCTGCGACAGGCGCTTGATCGCGCCACCGGCCAGCGGCACCGAATAGATCTGGCTTTCGCGGGCCGAATCCACGCCGGCGCGGAAGTACACGGTACCGGCCTCTTCATCCACCGCCAGCAGTTCGTCCACCGGCCACGTGCCGGCGGTCAGCGCAGTGACCGTCTTGCCGTCGGCCGTCACGCGGTACAGGTGCTGGAAGCCGGTGCGCTCGGACGACCACACGAAGCCGCCGTCCTTGAGGAAGTGCAGGCTGTTGTGCAACGGCACCCAGGTCCTGGAGGTTTCGGTGGCCAGAGTCTGCTGCTTGCCGCTGCCCAGGTCGGCCTGGATCAGTTCCAGCTTCTTCTGGTCACGCGACTGGCGCTGGAAGGTGAGCTGCTGCGGGCTGCGCCAGTCCACACGGGCCAGGTAGATGTCCGGGTTGGAGCCCAGGTCCACCCATTTCGGGGTGGCAGCGGCCTTCGGTGCCACCACGCCCAGTTTCACGGTCACGTTGTGGTCGCCGGCCGCCGGGTAGCGCTGCTCGATCATCTCCACGCGGTCGGCGTACATTTCATAGCGCTTCTGCACCGGCACCGGCGATTCGTCGATGCGGGCAAAGGCGATGGCCGAGTCATCCGGGGCCCACCAGTAACCGGTGTGGCGGTCCATTTCCTCGTCGGCGACGAATTCGGCCACGCCGTTGCCGATGGTGTCGCTGCCGTCGCTGGTGAGCTGGATCTGCTTGCCGCTGGCCAGGTCGATCACCCAAAGGTTGCGGGCGCGCACGAAGCTGACGAAGCCGCCCTTCGGCGACAGCTTGGCATCTGTGGCGAAGCCTTCGCCGTGGGTCAGCTGGCGCACCGCCAGCTTGCCCTGCCTGGACAGGTCGTACAGGTACAGCTCGCCGCCCAGCGGGAACAGCAGGGTGTGCGCGTCCGGCGACCACTGGTAGTCCACGATGCCGGTCATGGCCGCGATGCGCTGGCGCTCGCGGCGGGCCTTTTCGGCGTCGCTCAGGGTTTCCTCGCCCGGCAGCACCACCTTGGAATCCACCAGCATGCGGGTCTGGCCACTGGCGATGTCGTAGGTCCACAGGTCCAGCTGGTTGCGGTCGGCCTCCTTGCCACGCAGGAAGCTCACCTGCGAGCCGTCCGGAGCCACCTTGGGCTTCATCAGGGTCGGGCCGGACAGCGGCAGCGGGCCGGTAATGGCCTCAAGCGTGAGTTTTTCGGCGTGGGCGATCGAGGTGGAGGCAATCATCAGGGCAAGGCTGGCAACAAGGTGGCGCATGGAGGGTTCCGGCGACGTCAGACCCCAATCGTACCGTACCGCTGGGCTAGACCTGGATTCCATTGCCCTGCCCGATTCCATTGGACACGCGAAATCTCGTAGAGCCGGGCTTGCCCGGCTGCTCTTGGCGCGATGCCAGAAGCAGCCGGGCAAGCCCGGCTCTACGGTCATTACCGCGCGTCAATCGGTCATCCCGTCCATCCGCCGGTCATTACCGCGCGTCAATCGGTCATCCCGTGCATCCGCCGGTCACCACCGCGCGTTGACCGATCGCCCCGCGCCCGGCCTTTACCGCTGCCCGAACAAATGCTTCCGCTCTTCCTCGCTCAACGGCTTGCCCGCATTCGGATTCACCTTCTCCTTCAACGCATACGCCCGCTGGGTGGCCGGGCGCGCGGCAATCGCTTCATGCCACCGCTTCAGGTTCGAGAACGCGGCGAAATCCGGCGGCAGCTTGTCGTACGCCCCGATCCACGGGTAGCTGGCCATGTCGGCAATCGTGTACTCATCCCCCGCCAGATAGGCGCTCTGTGCCAGGCGCTTGTCCATCACCCCGTGCAGGCGGCGCACCTCGTTGCCGTAGCGCTCGATGGCATACGGAATCTGCTCCGGCGCATACACAGTGAAGTGGCCCATCTGCCCGCTCATCGGGCCCAGCCCGGCCATCTGCCAGAACAGCCACTCCAGCACTGCAACCCGGCCACGGGTGTCGGCTGGCAGGAACTTGCCGGTCTTCTCGGCCAGGTACAGCAGGATCGCGCCGGATTCGAACACGCTCTGCGGCGCGCCGCCGTCGGTCGGGGCGTGGTCCACCAGTGCCGGCATCTTGTTGTTCGGCGAGATGGCCAGGAATTCGGGCTTGAACTGGTCACCCGACCCGATGTTCACCGGCTTGATCTGGTACGGCAGGCCCAGCTCTTCCAGCAGCAGGGTGACTTTGTGGCCGTTGGGAGTGGGCCAGTAATACAGGTCGAGCATGACGGCACCTTCGGGTTGGGAAAGGGTGAGTGTATGTCGCAAGCGTCACGGTGCTGTCAGCAGGTTGGGAACAGTTAGTCCTACGGAGCCCTACGCGGACCTCAGGCTCTGAGGCTTAGGAGGGGCCCGCGCGTGGGTTTCGTCGGATTCCGATGCCCTGCTTGCGTCGCCGCACTATCTAATGTCGACCGCTGCAGTCTGCGACGCGCTCTCGCCTGAACGCGACGCGGGCATCGGTTGAACAGGAGATGGGATGTGCTGATGGACCTCTTTGTGCGGTGGTGGAGAACAGGAACTCGCATTGGCATTCGCATTCACCCGTGCGGATTGCTTCTTGCCGCAGCCTTTGCCGTGACATGTTGGGCTACGCGCCAGGTATCTGTTGACCAGTTCTATCTCGTCGCCGGGCTTCGAGTGGGTGCGCTGCTACTTGTCCCGTCAAGGTATTGGGTGTTCCTCATCCTGGGCGACTATGCGCATCTTGCGTACGTCGTTTTTCCGCACTCGAACGAGCTAGGCCTTGCGTGGTCAATCCTGACACCCGCGTGCATCATGCCCACCGTCGCCGTCATCGTGAAGCTGCACCAACCCCTTCTTCAGAACGGGCCGCCCGCTTGGCTGATCTCGCTGGCAGCCATTACCGCGCTGGCCATCAGCTCAATCAACATCGCAATGGCAGAGCTTCTGTGGCCGGTATCACCTGGAATCGGCATCCTGCAGCGCCTTATCCGCTACAGCGTGGGCGACTTTCTGGGCATCCTGACGCTCGCACCCCTCGCATTTGCGTGGAGGCTACGGCACAAACATGCAGCCGAGGTTGGCAGAGTCACGCTGCTCAGCGTGGGAGCCGCGGTAGCTATTCCCGTGCTCGGGGTGGCATCAATGTATATCCGCGCCGAACAGTCGTGGCTTTCAGTTAGCCTGCTGTTCGCCATGGGCATGCCTGCCGTGCTTCTTACCTGTCTTCACGGGTGGCGGGGCGCCGCTACTGCTGTTTCACTGCTGAACCTTCTCATCGGCATCAGCATGCCGTCTACAGGAAAGCCGTGGTCGTATGACTCAACCACATTCGTGATCCAGCAGATTCTTGCGGTTGTTGGCATCACCCTTCTCGCACTCGGCCCCAGCATCAGCCATCACTTCAACCGGCTTCGTACAGAGGTGATCGCAAGCAGCGAGGTCATCTCGCAGACCAGGAAAGCACATACGGCATCCGAGTTGAGCCTGCGTCAACGAGCAGCCGACATGAACAGAATCGGGGAGGGAATTGATCTCCATCTCAGTGAGACCGCTGACTGGCTCATACGTCAGGGGCATCCGCGCGTGGCCGAGAATCTGATCAGCACTTCCGCGTTCTATTCAAGAAAGTTCCGAGCCCAAGCCAGTCTTGTATACCCCACCGCATTGGAACATGTGGGCCTTTACCTTGCGCTACAGATCGGCGGCATAAGTGATATCTGGCAGAGTACAGAGCGAATCCTGCAGCCCAGGCTGTTCGGAGATCCGTGTCGTTTGCCTGTTTCGCTTCAGCTCGCCACATATCGTGCCCTGACCGAAGCGGTGTCACTGCTGCTTCAGTGTGAACAGGGGCAGATTCGTGTCAGCGCTCGGTGTGGGCGCACTCGTCTGGGTTCCGGCATTGTGGTTGTGGCTGCCGTCGTTGACCCGGGTCATCGTTTGAGCGACGCCACCATCAAAGCCGTTACGGATCGGCTCGCTGGCAGGGTGCTCAGTCATGGCGGCACCGTAGAGTGCCGCCAGAACCGTATTCGCATGTTGCTGCGGGATACCTAGGACCCCATCAAGGTGATGATGACGTCTCCACCGACCACAGGGAGTCCTCTGCTCCCCGGTGATGATGAAGCTTGAACTCCGGATTCTCGTAGACGAGGACCCGACTTGCGTCGGCTGGGGGCAGGATGGCCTGGTGGGGCAATGAGATGGGTACTTCGCTCGCGCCCGCTGGGAGTGCCCAGAACTCGCCCCCCATTTTCCCGATGACCAGATGGACGCCTCCGCCTCCATCGTTTATCTGGATGTACTCCGCTCCGTCACGCTCAAAGCCATAGACGTGCCATTCCGGACTCAAGCTCAGGTCAGGGGCGTCCGGAGCCGAGTTGCCAAGGCCAATGCGAACAAACTGAGCCAAGTGATCTTTCCCTGGGCAACATGCAGTTGGAACAGGCTTCGAGTCGTGGGCAGTCGCAACTTCCACTGACCAGACGGCAGCCTCTCCACTGCCGTAGCGATGAAGTGTGAAGTCCTCTCCACTGAAAGCCGTAATACGTTCTGTACCTGACGGCACGTGCTGCCGCCGGTGCGGTAGCGATACCAGAGCGTCCTCACGGCCCATTGGCAGGGTCCAGTAGGCGTCGTCGAGCTTCCCGATGGCCAGCTCTACCTCGCCAGATGAGTGGTTCACCTGGAGGTATTGAATGCCGTCTCGTTCGAAGCGATAGACGCTCCAGTCGGGGTGCTGGCTCACGTCGGGTGCTGTTGGGCTGCGCTCGGCGAGGCCGATTCGAGGCATCTGGATACCGCGGCCGTCGTCGGTCACGCAGCACGCTTGACTGACGATGGGTGTCGCAATCAGCCCGAAAGCTGCTGCCAGTACGCCGTATGTTGTTTTCCGCACCGATATCTCCACGAAAAATGAGGAGATAGGACTCTAGCGGCGGGCCGCGCGGACATCGCTGATAGAACTCCTAGAGTTGTGCGGTGGGTTAGAGCAGCCGGGCAAGCCCGGCTCTACGGGTTTCCTTCGGGCGGGTAGTGCCCGGCGCGACCCTGAGCGGTTGTTCATGGCAGTCGGTTGCCCTGCCTTGGCACCGTCACCCGCTCCGGGTACCCTTCGGCAACCCCGCAGCCCTCTATTCAGCCCCATGAGCTCGTCCCCTTCTACCGGCATCAGCCCGCTTTCGTCCCTGATCTTCGCCTCGCGCTGGCTGCAGCTGCCGCTGTACCTGGGCCTGATCCTGGCGCAGTGCGTCTACGTCTTCCTGTTCGGCAAGGAGCTGTGGCACCTGGTCCACAAGGCCAACACCATGGGCGAGCAGGAAATCATGCTGCTGGTGCTGGGCCTGATCGACGTGGTGATGATCTCCAACCTGCTGGTGATGGTGATCGTGGGCGGCTATGAGACCTTCGTCTCGCGCCTGCGCCTGGAAAACCACCCGGACCAGCCGGAATGGCTGAGCCACGTCAACGCCAGCGTGCTGAAGGTGAAGCTGGCCCTGTCGATCATCGGCATCTCCTCGATCCACCTGCTGAAGACCTTCATCGGCGCGGGCGCGCTGGATGGCCTGCCGCTGTGCGACACCCAGGCGTTCTATGAGGCCGTCAGCGCCGTCACCGCCATGGCCGGCCCGGAGGCGGCCGGTCGCCTGAAGTGCGCCACCATGACCACCAGCGGCGTGATCTGGCAGACCGTCATCCACGGCGCATTCATTCTGTCGGCCATCGGCATTGCCTACACCGACAAGCTGATGTCGCACGCGCCGAGCAAGGCGCTGTCGCATTAAGCCCGGTCCGGGTCACCCACATCAACGCCATGTGATGGTAGATTGAAGGTTCTGGCCGCCGGGCACCGTCCGGTGGCACGGCCCGGTGCGTCGGGAAACGCGCCGGGGTCCGGCCGGCCTGCCGTCTCAGGCCTTACGTATCGTCGTTCTTCAAAGGGGAGTTGGATGTCGCACGTCAACACTTTCGCCAAGGCGCGCCTGTGGGTGCCGCTGACCCTGGCGGTGGCTCTGGCCGCCTGCTCGGGCAAGGATGAACCGGCGGCTCCGGCTGCTGGCACCGCGACCGCCCCGGCGGCCGCCCCTGCCGCGGCTCCCGCGCCGGCACCGGCCGTTTCGGCCCAGGTGCAGTCGATGGGCACCGAAGACCTGCGTGATTCGGCCAGCAAGGCGCTGCGCGAGAACCGCATGTACGCCCCGGCCGGCGACAACGCCATCGAGTACTACCTGGCGCTGCGCGACAAGACCCCGGACGACGCCTCGGTGAAGAGCGCGCTGACCGACCTGCTGCCCTACACCGTGATTGCCGCCGAGCAGAACCTGGCGCGTGAAGACTTCACCGAAGCCCAGCGCCTGATTGCCCTGGTGGAGAAGGTGGATGCCAACGCACCTGCGCTGGCCCGCCTGAAGCAGGGCGTCACCGGCGGCATGCAGACCGCCCTGAAGCGCACCCAGGAAGAGACCGACAAGGTCAAGAAGGACGCTGAAGCCCGCGCCAAGCAGTTGGCCGACCAGCAGCGCCAGCAGCAGGCAGCCGAAGCCGAAGCAGCCCGTAACATTGCCGCCCAGGCCGAAGCCGCCCGCCGTGAAGGCGAGCGTCAGGAAGCCGACCGTGCAGCCGCTGCCCGTCGTGAAGCCGAACAGCGTCAGCAGGCTGCCGCCGCCGCTGCTGCAGCAGCGTCCCGCGCCGCCGCCCCCGCCGCGGCTGCCAACAACCTGCGCCCGGTCAGCACCCCGGCCCCGCGTTACCCCCCGGAAGCCCTGCGCGCAGGCACCTCGGGTGACGTGCTGGTGGAAATCACCGTCGGCACCGATGGCTCGGTGACCAACGCCCGCGTGCTGCGCGCCACCCCGGCCCGCGTGTTCGACCGCGAAGCCCTGAACGCCGTGAAGCGCTGGAAGTTCGAGCCGGTGTCGGCCCCGGTCACCACCCGCCGCACCCTGGCGTTCGCCCCGGGCGGTTGATAAGCGACACCCGGTAGGTACCGACCGTTGGTCGGTACCCTCCAATGAAAAGGCCCGGAGCGATCCGGGCCTTTTTTGTTGCGCAGATGTTTCCGTTCGCGACACACCCGGTAGCGCCGGCCGTTGGCCGGCCCTCATTACCGCCTGGGCCGGCCAACGGCCGGCGCTACCGGAGCAGCCACGCAGTTGAGGTGCCCCCAGAACCACCGTCAGCCGGAAATGGCCAACCGTTCCTGGTGGTAACGGCGCACGGCGGCGTACCAGAGGATGGCGGCGATGCCGAGGCTGGTGGCCAGGTAGACGCCCCACATCTGCAGGCTGATGGGTTCGTGGCGGATGATCTTCAGCAGCATCTGGTTCTGCGCCAGGAACGGCACCGCAAGCTGCCACAGCTCGCTCTTCACCGGGTACACCATCAGCGCGTAACCGGGCAGCATCGGCAGCAGCATCAGCCAGGTCATGTGGCTCTGCGCTTCCTTCATGCTCTTGGACGCGGCCGACAGGAAGGTCAGCAGCGAGGTGCCGATCAGCAGCATCGGCAGCATGATGAACAGCATCTGCAGCATCGGCACGAGGCCCATGTTGAGCTGCCGCGCGGCCGCGCCTGTTCCCAGCTGCGCACTGAGCTTGAATGCCAGCAAGGTGAGCAACAACGACGCCAGCCCGACCACGCACGCCGCCGCGATCTTGCCGCTCACAATCGCACTGCGCGGTGCCGGCGTGGCCAGCAGCGGCTCCAGCGACTGGCGCTCACGCTCACCTGCGGTGGTGTCCATCACCAGATAGGCACCGCCCAGGAACGAAGTGATGGTCAGCAGCACCGGCAGCAGGATGGACAGCATCACCCCGCGCTTGGCCTCGGCGGTGGCCAGATCCTGCGTGGCCACATCCAGCGGCCGGGCGACCTGGGCGTCCACGCCACGGGCAAGCAGACGCAGCGCGCCTACCTGCTGCCCGTAGCCCGCCAGCGCGGCCTTCAGGCGTGCGGTCGGCACATCGGCGGCCCGACGGGTGCTGTCCTGCACGATCTCCACCAGTGCCGGGCGACCCTCTTCCCAGTTCCTGCGGAAGTCGGGGCTGATCCGCAGCGCCACATCAATGCGCTGGTCGCGGATGGCGGCAGTGAGGTCCTCCGGGGCCTCCACCGCGTTCAAACCCTGAGCAGCCAGGAACTGCACCAGATTCGGTGCGTGCTCGGCCCCGATGGTGGGAATCTCCAGCGGCTTGTCGATCTGGGTTTTGACCCGGGTTTCGGCGAGCTTGCCCATGCCCAGAATCAGAATCGGGTACAGCAGCGGCCCCAGCAGCAGGGTCAGCGCCAGCGTGCGGCGGTCACGGGAAAGGTCGCGCAGTTCCTTGCGCATCACGGTCAACAACGTGGCAAACGCGCTCATGCGTGCAGTCCTTCTTCGCTACCGATGGCCTTGACGAAGGCATCTTCCAGATTCGATTCGCCGGTCTGCGCGCGCAGTTCATCCGCTGTGCCGGCCGCCATCACCGTGCCCTTGGCAATGATCACTATGCGATCGCACAGCGCCGCCACCTCCTGCATGATGTGGCTGGAGAAGATCACGCAGCGACCCTCGTCGCGCAGCCCGCGCAGGAAGCCACGCAGTGCGCGCGTGGTCATCACGTCCAGGCCGTTGGTGGGTTCGTCCAGAATCACGTTGCGCGGGTCGTGCACCAATGCGCGTGCAATCGCGGTCTTGGTGCGCTGCCCCTGCGAGAAACCGTCGGTCTGGCGATCCAGAATGTCTTCCATGTCCAACGCCTTCGACAGCACCTTGGTGCGCTCGCGGATATCCGCCGCGCTCATCCCGTGCAGCTCGCCGAAGTACGCGATGTTCTCACGCGCGGTGAGGCGCTTGTACACGCCCCGCGCGTCCGGCAGCACGCCCAGCCGGCGGCGCACCGCCACAGCTTCCTTCGACGCATCCAGGCCATCCACCAGCACGCGGCCCTGGTCCGGGCTCATCAGGGTGTACAGCATGCGCATGGTGGTGGTCTTGCCCGCACCGTTGGGACCGAGCAGGCCGGTGATCTGGCCGTCTTCGGCGTGGAAGCCCACGTTCTGGACCGCCTGGATCAGGCCGGTCTTGGTCTGGAAGGCTTTATGCAGGTTCTCGGCGACGATCATGGTTCCCATCCGTTGAACGAGGTGAAGGCCGGCACCGGACTCAGGGAATCCAGGCAGCTCACTTCCAGTGATTTGGCATCGGCGTTGTCCACGAACTGCGCCAGCACGCGCGGCATGCAGCCAGCGTTGAGAGTGCCGTGGCCCTGCCCCTTCGCCACCAGATGGCGGCCGTTGGGCAGGCCCTTCAGCACCTGCTCGGCGTAGCGCGGCGGGGTGACCGGGTCCAGTTCACCGCTGAGCAGCAGCACCGGCAGCTCGGTGCGCAGCGGCTGGGTGAAGTCCTTCGGGCGGGTCCCTACGTTCCAAGCCGGGCAGGCGGCGAAGAACATGCGCGCAACTTCCGGGCCCAGCAGGGTGTCGCCGGCGGGGGCCGGCTGGTAGCGGTCCGCATCTTCAGCGCAGATCACCGACCACTGCATGCCCCGGTTCAGCTGGCCGTCGGTGGAGCGCAGCGCCATGCGGTTGAGCGACATCAGCGGCGCATAGCGACCCTGTGCGGCTTCATCCAGTACCACCGGCAGCAGCGAGGACAGCTCCGGCATGTACGAGAACAGGAAGGCCAGGCTGGTGACCGTATCCGCGGTGACCTTGTCGCGGCGGGCTTCGTTGGTGCCCGGGTCGCGGTAGTCCACCTCGACCGGCGCGGTGTTCAGCGTGGTCATCACGTTGCGCAGCTGGGTGCGGGTGTCCACCGGGAAACGCTTGGCGCAGGCCGCATCTTTGCTGCACTGCGCGGATTGCAGCGCGATGGCGTTTTCGAAGGTGTTGGCGAAATCACCGCCCACCACCAGTTCGTTCGGCACCACGCCGTCGATCACCACCGTACGGGTGTGCTGCGGGAAGCGCGCGGCGTACTGCTGGGCCACGCGGGTGCCGTAGGAGCCGCCGATCAGGTTGACCTTGTCCACGCCCATCGCCGCACGCACCGCGTCCAGGTCACCAATCGCCTGGGTGGTGGTGTAGAAGCGGCTGTCGGCGCGCGAGGTCAGGGTGGCGGCGCAGCGGCCGGCGAACTCAGCCACCACTTCCGGCGTGGCGGAGGCGTTCTCGTCGAACGCCAGCTCCTTGCCGTCCGCGTCCAGGCAGGTGAGCGGGTTGGATTTGCCGGTGCCGCGCTGGTCCACCAGGATGATGTCGCGCTTCTTGCGCACTTCGCGCAGCGCCTGGTTCACCACTGCGGCCACCTCGGTGGCGCTCTGGCCCGGGCCACCGGCCAGGAAGAACACCGGGTCCTGCTTGCCCTCGCCCTGGTTTTCGGTATCCAGCCAGGCGATGTTCAAGCCGATCTTGCGGCCGTTCGGCGCGTCCGGGTTCTCGGCCACCTGCAGGGTGGCGCATTCGGCTTCCACGTTGCTGCTGGCCTGGCTGCTGGTCAGCGTGCAGGGCTTGAAGGTGAGCTGGCCGTACTGGCGCTGGGCCGCCTCGGCGGCGGGCTCCGGCGTGGCCTGGCAGGCGGCCAGCAACAGCAGGGCTGCGCTGGCGGCCAGGGGTCGGGTGGCTGGGTGCATGCGGGTTCACGTCCTTGAGTGAAGGGTCTTAGCATGCCATGACGGGGTGGGGCGGCGAATGTGACTGAAGGGCCGTGGACCGCCATTCACAGTCTGCTACGGTCGCCCGCGTCAGGTGTGGCGTTGACACGCATGGCGTGTCACTACGGGAGCCAATGCCGGGTCGGTAAGCGCGCGGCGCAGGTCCGCCAGTGCAGCGTGATGCAACTGCGACACCCTGCCCTTGCTGATGCCCAGCTCCTCGGCCAGCGCCTTGAACGGTAAATGGCGGAAGTAGTGGGCTTCGATGAGCAGACGCGACCGATCGGGCAGCCGCTGCAGTGCCACGCGCAACCGCGTGTTCATCAGGCTGCGTTCGGTGTACTCCTGCGCCGCACACATCGAGGCATCGCCCTGTGCGGCCTGGTGATCAAGCAGGAACGCCAGGCCCAGCGCCACAATGTCGCCCACCACCTGGTCGAGCAGATCGCTCTCCTCTTCGCGGGCGTGTGCACGTACCGACTGCAGACGCTCACGGGTATGCGCGACCGCGTCGGCCGACTCCCTGCCGGGACTGCATAGCCGAACCTCGTTGAACACCGCACCGCGCACGCGCGGCATGGCGTACCCCTCGAACGGGATCCCGCGACCAGGGTCGAAGCGTGCCAGCGCTTCCAGCAGCCCGAC
This sequence comes from Stenotrophomonas sp., assembly GCA_039592995.1. Classification (GTDB taxonomy): domain Bacteria; phylum Pseudomonadota; class Gammaproteobacteria; order Xanthomonadales; family Xanthomonadaceae; genus Stenotrophomonas. The sequence goes on from JBCNQC010000002.1 coordinate 122,286, forward strand.
CATCGCACTCTGTCTCAGGTCTTCGCGCGGCACCTGCAAGCCGGCCACGCGCCGATGGATGCGGTCCGCCACCGCGTTGGCCCATGGGCGATAACGGGCCACCAGGCTGTCGCTGGCTCCGCGCTGTCCTGCGTGCGACGCCCGCCACAGGTCGTTATCGGCCAAGTCGCTATGCACGGCAGGTCAGTTCCAGAAGCTCCCCAGCAGGGCGTTGGCGGTCAGCACCCAGCCGTCGATGAGGATGAACAACAGGATCTTCAGCGGCAGGCTGATGGTCGTCGGCGGCAGCATGATCATGCCCAGCGCCATCAGGATCGCGCTGACCACCAGGTCGATCAGCAGGAATGGCAGGAAGATCACGAAACCAATCTGGAACGCGGTCTTCAGCTCGCTGAGCAGAAACGCCGGCACCAGGTGCGAGAACGCCACCTCCCTGGCGGTGGCGGGCATGGGGGCCTTGGCCATTTCCAGCACGACCTTCAGGTCACTTTCGCGGGTCTGCGAGAGCATGAACTGACGCAGCGGATCTTTGCCGCGCTCGATGGCCTCGGTCGCGGTGATTTTCTGATTGAGATACGGCGTCAGCGCATCCTGGTCGATCTTGCCCGCCACCGGGGCCATCGTGAACCAGGTCAGGCACAGCGACAGCACGATGATCACGCTGTTGGGCGGCGTCTGCGGCAAACCGAGTGCGTGGCGCAGAAGCGAGAGCACGATCACGATACGCGTGAACGAGGTCATCGCGATCATCATCACCGGCACCAGCGACAACAGGCTGAGCAGTACGAAGTTGCGCAGTACGGGCGAGAAATCCTGACGCGCAACTTCGTCAGCCACGCTGTCCAGTGCGCTGCCCTGTGCGGTCAGCGCGAACCCGAGCACAGCGACACCCGCCAGCAGTGCCAGCCCGCTTCTTGCGGGACGGCGCAGGCTACGGAGCGGCATCGTGTTCCTCCACGCGCTGCAAAGTCACCTGCGCGCTGGACTCGACCAGCAGGAAGGATTCAGTGCCGTTCTGGATGCGATGCACCGAGGTGCGCGGGCTCAGGCGCAGGGTGTGCACCAGTTTCAGGTCTGCGCTGTCAGCCGGTCGCGCCAGTACGGCCGCACCCAGCCAGCGCTGCAGCCAGCCACGGCGACGCGCTGCCCACAGGCCCACCACCACCACCGCCAGCAACAGTACGGTCATGCCCAATGCCTGCGCCGCGTCCGCACCGGTGCTGCTTCCCTCTTCGCGGAAGGCAATCGGTGCAGCAGCTGTGCTCGCCTGTACCGCTGCGGTCACAGCAGTTCCAGAATGCGGATGGCGTAGTGGTCTTCCACCGCCATCAGCTCGGCATGGGCAACCAGCCGGCCGTTGAGCAGCAGCGATACCGGCGCGTCCAGGGTCTGGTCCAGCTTGAGCTGGTCGCCGGCCTTCATCGCCAGCAGCTGCTCAATGCTGAGCGTGAGCGAGCCGATCTCAGCCGCCATCTTGACCTCGACGTGGCCTACCAGCGCCAGCGCAGGGTGGGCCGAGCCGAGCCCGGAGAGTTCTTCAGCCAGGCTGGGGACCGGCGCAGAGGAGAGCGATTCCATGATGTGTTTACCTGTCAAAGAGAAGAATCGACCGTGATGGCCTTGTACTGGTCCAGCATGGCCAGCCGCCCGGTGGAGACCGTCGGGCCGTCACCGGCCGTCAATGCGAGCAACGCGTCCAGTGGCACGCTCGTACGTAGTACGTCACCGGGTCGCAGCGAACTGACCAGCGCGACGTCCACGCTGCCCAGGTCCAGGCGTGCAGTGAGGGTGGCGCGGGAAGGACCCAGGGCCGCGGGCCGGCGGGTCAACGCCGCCGGCGCGCGTTGCGGCGGCACCAGCCGGTCGCACAGCGCCGGGTCCAGCAGCAGCACGAAAGCGAAGGTGGCCCAGCGCACGTCCAGTGCGACCCAGCCATGTCGCCCTGAAAGCGCGGCTTCGGGCAGGTCAGTGACCGGCTGCAACGTCCGTGTATCGTCCATCAGGCAGGCAAACAAGGCCTGCAGCGCGTCCGTGCCGACCGCTCGCGCGTACCCGGAATCGGCCGCATGCCGCAGCGGCGCGTTGGCCAGCAGGCTGCCCAGTTGCGCCACGTCAGTGTTCCCGAGCCCGGCCAGTGCGCTGGCACCGCCGGCCGCGCTGCCTCGTTGCCACGCACCGACAGGAGTGACGTCGGTGCACAACTGCACCTCCAGCCCTTCGGGGGAAATCGCCCATTCCTGCACCCACTGCTGCAGACGTCCGACCACAACCGCACGCAGCGCCTCGCGACGGGTCGGGCCCTGCCACCGGATCAGCCGTGCAGTCATGCCCCGCCCCGCGTGCTGTTGTAGAGCTGCTCGATCATCTCGTTGCTGACCGTCATTACCCGCGAGCTGGCCTGATAGCCGCGCTGGATGATGATCATGTCGGCGAACTCCCGGGTCAGGTCAATGTTCGACATTTCCAGGCTGGACCCTGCGATCTTGCCGTAGCGACCCGCACCCGGTGCCCCCAGCTCACGCTGCGACGGGTCCACGCCGGAAACCACGCGCCCGCCGCTGAGCTTGAGCGCGCTTTCGTTGGCAAACAGGGCCAACGCCACCTGCCCGCCACTGCGCTTCTCGGTGGTGGAGTAGGTCAGCTGCAGAACGCCCTTGTCGTCGAACTTCATGCTGGTGATCGGCAGAACCCCGTGGCCGTCATCGACCTTGGCCGACAGACCCGAAGGCGTACCCGATTGCGAGGTCATGCCGTTGAATGCGCCCGGCGTGCCGAAATCAAAAGTGATGGTCTGGTCGCCGGCGGCGCTGGTCAGCACCACGTCCATGGTGCTGTAACCCGCTTGGGGCAGGCCCTGCACGCTGAAGCGCACTTCGCCGGTACCCAGGGTGGCACCGGTGTCGTCCTGCACCACCACGTCGAAGCTGCCGGGGATCTGGCTGGCACCGCGGCTGAACTGCATTTTCAGCACGCGCGCGGTACCGCTCGCGTCGTACACGGTAATGGAGTTCAGGTCCACCGGCGTCGCCGGTACGGTGGGCGAGTTGCTGACCGGCACCAGGTTGCCGCTGACATGAACACCCGTCGTGGGTACTGCGCCTACCGTACGCAGTCCCTCGATGGAGATGGTGTCCAGAGAACCGCTCGGACCAATCGCCATGACTTCGTAGTTATTGACGCTGTCTACCAGAATGCCGTCATCGTTGAAGCGGAACTGACCCGCGCGGGTGTAGTGCAGCGCACCTTGTGGGTCACGCAGCACGAAGTAGCCATCGCCGTCTACGGCCAGGTCGGTGGCGTTGCCGGTCTGGCGCGCGTCGCCGGCCACCGTGCGCAGGTCTTCGCCGACGATGCGCGTGCCCAGATTGCCCTCGATATTGGCGAAGAACGAATCACTGCCCCGAAAGCCGGGCGTGTTCATGTTCGACACGTTGTTGGACACCGTGTTGAGGCTACGCGAGAAGCTGAAGAGCCCGGAAAGGCTGGTGAACAATGCCTGGAACATTCAAAGCCTCCTGATCAGGGGGTGCTCGCCGGCTGCACCAGCGAGACCTGCGACAGGCGCACGCCGGTGCTGACCTGGCCGCCGCTGTCGCGCACGCTCAGCTCCGGGCCATTGGCCCCGAACTGCACAGCGATCACCCGGCCGGTACTGTTTCCGCCGGGGCCCGCTATTTCCACCTGGCGGTCAATCAGGCTCACTGCCTGGCTGGCGGCCGACATGGTCAGCTGGTCGGCGGTGTTCTGGCTGAGCTGGCGCGACTGCTCCAGCGCCGAGAACTGCGCCAGCTGGGCCAGGAACTCACGGTTGTCCACAGGCTCCATCGGATCCTGGAACTGCAGCTGGGCCAGGAACAACTTGATGAAATCGTCCTGGTTGATCGTGTTGTTGTTGGTCAGCTCGGTCTGCTGGGTGCCCAGCGTGCTGCCGATCGCATCAACGGCCATGGGAAACTCCTGTTTCTGAAGCGGGAAGACGCCAGAGCTCGCGTCCATTGACCATCAACCGGGTCAAGGTGAGTCCCTGCTCGCGCGTGAAGTGATGCAGTTGTTCGATCAAACGGGGGTAATCGCTTTCCTGCAGGCGGTAGTCGCGCAACCGCAACTGGACGTCGGCCCCCTGCCCCTGCAGCCATTGCAGCCAGCGCTGCTGCCACGGCGCGCCGGCCTCTGCCGCAGAAGGCACTGCGGGCGTTGGTGCGCCGGGGCTGGGCGACGACACCCCAACCGGGCGTGGTGCCACCGGGGCGGCTGGCGCTGCAGCCACGGGGAGACTGACCGGCTGGGTCAGCAGGAAGGTCTGTGTGCTCAACGCCCATGATGCGGCAGGCGAAGGTACCTCCACTCCCTTTCCGGGAGCCCAATCGAATGCAACGTCGTGCGGCTTCCCGTGCGCATCTCCCGCTTCCAGCTCGATCAGCACATTGCGGTTGGAACCAGGAGACACCGAGGACAGACCCGGTTCGAATGGACGCTGCGCCGTCTCGCCGGTGCGACGCTCGATGGCCCGCACCAGCGGAATCTGATTGGGGTCCAGCAGTGCGTTGATCATGCCTCGGCTCCCGCCAGTGCCCGTGTCAGGCGCAGGTCGCTGCTGTGGTCGTAGTCATGCAGGTCGCGTTGCTGTTGCAGGTGCGCGCGTTCGGCGGCAAGGCTGTCGGCGGCATGGTCGCAGTGCTGCTGCGCGGCCAGATGCGCCTGTGCTGCCTCGTCGCACCGCTCCACCGCCAGAAGGAGTCCGCTGTTCCGGGTCTGCACGGTACGCTGCAGATCGCCCAGCAACTGACCCGCTCGATGGTGCCGTTCCAGCGCAAGCTCGCTGCCCGGCGCGGGATCACCTGCCTGGCGCAGCGCGTCAGCCAGTTCAGAGCGAGCCTGCGTCAACGCCTCGTGGCAGGCATGCACGTCCTGCTGGGCGCACCGATGCGCCGACGCCTGCTGGCTCTGCTGCAGTGCGCGCAAACGATGCAGCACAGATAAGGCCTGTTCGCGCCGGCTCATGCCGCAGCTTCCGTCGCCAGCACATCGCGCAGGCGCGAGACGGCGCTTTCTCGCGAGGTGCGTTCAGCCGGTGGCTGCTGCAGGAAAGCTTCCATCGCCGCACGTCGCTCCAGCACGCCATCCAGTTCGGGGTTGGCACCCGGCTGGTGCGCACCCAGGTCCACCAGGTCGCGTGCGCCTTCATACACGGCCAGTTCGCGGCGCGCACGCCGCGCCGCGTCCTGCTCGCTCGTCGTGGCCACCGCGCTGATCAGACGGCTGGCGCTGTGCAGCACGTCGATGGCGGGATGGTGACCGCGCGCCGCCAGTGCGCGATCCAGAATGATGTGGCCATCCAGAATGGCGCGCATGTGGTCGGTGATCGGCTCGTTCATGTCGTCGCCTTCCACCAGCACGCTATACAGGCCGGTAATGGAACCGCTACCACGCACGCGGCCGCAACGCTCGAGCATGCGCGGCAGCTGTGCGAACACGGAGGGCGTGTAGCCACGGAACGTGGGGGGCTCGCCAATCGACAAGCCGATATCGCGCTGCGCCATCGCAAACCGCGTCATCGAATCCACCACCAGCAGCACCGCTTTGCCCTGGTCGCGGAAGTACTCGGCCACGGCGTGTGCGGCGTAGGCGGCCTGGGTGCGCATCAACGCAGGCTCGTCCGCGGTGGCCACCACCACCACCGAACGTTTCAACCCTGCTTCGCCCAGCGAGTGCTGCAGGAAATCATTGACCTCGCGCCCGCGCTCGCCCACCAGCGCCAGCACGGTTACATCGGCGCTCACCTGGCGCGCCAACGCGCCCAGCAGGGTGCTCTTGCCCACACCACTGCCGGCCATGATGCCCATGCGCTGGCCTTCACCCAGCGTGAGCAGGGTATCGATGGCGCGCACACCGGTCTCCAGCGCCCGCTCAATCGGCTGCCGGTGCAGTGGGTTGAGCGGCGCGCGCGTGAGCGGATAGCGCTGCGGCAGGTCCAACACCGGGCCTTCGTCGAGCGCCACGCCGTGCGCGTTGATCACCCGCCCCAGCAGGGCGTCGCCGACGCCGATATCGACACCGCGACCGAGTGGCCGGACCAGATGTCCCGGCGCGATACCGGTCAGTTCACCGTAGGGCATCAACTGGGTGAGACCGGCGCGGAAGCCGACCACCATGGCATCGACCTGATGCCCGGCGGTGCCTTCAATCAGGCAACGTTCGCCCAGGACCACGTCCGGGCCCAGCGCTTCGACCACCAGCCCGTTGAACGACTCCACGCGCCCCAGACGCCGCACCATCGGCGCGGCGCGCAGTTGCTGCACCACCTGGGCCAGAGTTGCCGTACTCATGCCGACGCCCGACTCATACCGGCCAGAAATGCGCTGCGAATCGCATCCAGGCGCACATCAAGGCCACCGTCCACGGTGCCTGTCGCGGTCTGCAGCTGCACCTGGCCGGGCGAAAGGCCGGCGCTGGGCATCACCCGCACCTGTGCCCCAGCCAAGGAGGTCACTGCGGCCACCTGCGAGGGCGCAATCCGAAGCGTCACCGGATGGTCCGCGTGTTCTTGCAGCAGTTGCGAGCACAACGAAGTGAAATCAATGCCCTCAGTCTGGCCGTAGAGCCGGGTCGCCACCTCGAACGCCAGCACGGCGGCATCTTCCAGGGTGCGTTCGCGCACCGCATCCAGCGCCGCCGGCAGGCCGGCGATCAGTTCGCCCAGCAATGCCTGTTGTGCCTCCAATGACTGGGTGCGTTCCGCATGTGCGGCATCCAGTTCCTTCCGCGCTGCGGCCAGACGTTGATCGTACTGCGCAAGCGCCTCCTGCTCGCCTTTGCGCAGCCCTTCCTGGCGTGCCTGTGCCAACACCTGCTCGCGTTGCTCTGCCAGCGTCGGCCCGGCAGGCGCAGCCGGCTCAGCCGGAGCAACAGGCTGCGCGGACTCGATCAATGGCGTCGCTGCCGGCGTCAGCGCCTGCTGCAGGCTCAGTGGTGAAGTGGCGGAGGCGGACACGCGCTGCATCTCAGTGCCCCTCTGCTTCGGTCAGCAGGTGGCGGCGCAGCGACTCCGCCAGCGCTGGCGGCAGCGCGGGTGCGCGCTGCAGCTGTGCCGCCACCGCATCGCGGTGCGCGGCATCCAGGGCAGCCAGGCAGAACTCGCGTTCCGCGCCGTGTACACCGGCTAGTGCGCGCGCCACCCAAGCGGGCGAGCTGCGCTCGGCAAGTGCATTCCAGTCCAGCACGGGTGCCGTTGCCGGCTGGTCCAGCAGCACCGGGGTGGACGCGTCAACCACCTGTGCCGGCAGGGCATCCAGCGGCAGTTTCAGCGCGCGCAGTTCGTCCAGCAGTGCGCGCACTAAAGGCACGTCTTCGGCGGGCAGCGCAGCCAGCAGGGCGCGCTGGTCCCGCCCGTGCAACGGCGCAAGCAGCAATGCACAGCGACGATGGGCGGCGGTGGCGGCGGGCGTGTTCATGAGGGGCGTCCGTCCTGCAGCCACAGGCGCATCTTCTGCAGCGCCTGTTCGCGCTCCTGCGCGGTCAGACGGGCGGGCTGGCGGCGGCGCAGCCCAAACCACAGCGCGGTGGCCAGCATGCCCAGCAGCGCCGCTACCAGCAAACGCCAGCCGCCTGGAGCGGCCAGGGTTGGTGCGGCGACGGGCGTCGCCTTCGGCGTTGCCGAGGCGGGTGGCGTGGCCGGTACCTCGGCCGAGGCAGGTGCAGTCACCGCGACCTGCCCCAGGCGTGAGATCTCCAGCTGGTCGCCGCGCTCGAAATCCATGCCGGCGGCGGCCGCCACCAGCGAACGCAGGCGGTACAGTTCCACGTCGTCCAGTCGCGCCGGCACCACCACCGCCACCGACAGCCGTTCAACCCGGCCGGGTGCACGGCTTACTTCCTGGCGGCTTGTGCCCAGCACGTACTCGGTGTCTTCTTCCTGGCGCGGCGAGGTGCTTCCTTCCGCCTGCGCCTGGGTGGTGGTGCGGCGGCGCTGCACCAGTCCGGCACCCTGCTCGCCCAACGCTACCGGTCGCTCACTGACTTCGCGCACGGCGTCGTAGTTCAATGTGGCGTCCACGGAAACCGCGAAATCACCTGGATCCATGGTCTTGCCCAGCAGATCCGCGACGCGCGTGGTAAGGGTTTTCTCCAGTGCACTCTTGCGGTCGCCCCGGGTCTGCTCGTCAGCGGCACCGCCTGCCAGCTCGGTGGATCCACCAGACAGCAGCGCCCCCTGCGAATCCAGCACGGACACGTGTTCGGGCTTGAGTCCTTCCACCGAGGCCGCCACCAGGCTGCGGATGCCGTCCAGCTGACGCCGGCTCAGGCTCTGGCCCGGCGACAGGGACAACGCCACGGATGCCTTGGAGCCGTCTTCCTTTTCGGCAAACAGACCCTGGCGGCGGATGGTCAGATGCACGCGCGCGTCCAGCACGCCGGGCATGCTGGTGATGGTGCGCTCAATCTCACCCTGCAGAGCACGCTGATAGTTCACCTTCTGGGCAAACTCGGTCACGCCGAAGTCCGATTCGTTGAAAAGCTCGAAGCCGACGTGCCCGCCCTTGGGAATTCCTGCCGAGACCAGCTTCATGCGGGTTTCATACACACGGGCTTCGTCCACGGTGATGGTGGTTCCGCCGTCGGTAAGACGGTAAGGCACCTTCCATTCACCCAGGGTCTGCACGATCTCGGCAGCGTCGCCCTGGCGCAGGTTGTTGAACAGGGTCTGCTGGCGCGGGGCCAGCAACCAGTACAGCACGGCCAGCGTTGCCAGCAGCAGCGCCACCACACCCACCACAAGGCCGGTGCGGGCGGGCGCGGACAGCGAACGATAGAAAGACGGCACGTTCATGGTCACAGCTGCATCCGTGCCAGTTCCTGATACGACTCAAGCAGACGGTTGCGGACTTCCACTGCAAACGTCAGCTCCATGCGCGCCTGTTCCATCGCAATCATCACTTCATGCACCGGCACGTTCTGGCCGCTGGCCAAGGCCTGGGTGGCGGCATCGGCCGCCTGCAGGCGACCGTCCAGATGTGTCAGCCCCTGCCCCACTACGGCGCTGAAGTCAGCGGTGGGCACCGCAGCGGTCTGCTCGGTGGCGTTGAGGCGCAGCGCGTCCAGCGCGCCGATGGCTTCAATGGCCATTATTTGGCTCCAATATCGAGGGCGCGCAGAGTCATGGCGCGCAGCAGGTTGAACGAGCGCACATTGGCTTCATAGCCGCGGCTGGCGGCCATCAGCGTGGTCATTTCCTGCACCATGTCCACGCGCGCATAGCGCACGAAGCCTTCGGTGTCGGCCAGTGGGTGGCCGGGGTCGCTGACTTCACGCGTGGGCGTGGGCACGGCCTGGAGCTGAGCAGAGAAGTCCTTTCCCACGACCATCTGCCAGCGCTGTGCTTCCACGTCGACCGGCAAGGCGGTGTTGGCGTTGGCGATGTTGCGGCTGGCGGCCTCAAGGCGCAAGCGTTCCTGGCTCATGCCGGCGCGTACGGTATCGAGAATGCTGTCGATGGCCATGCTCAGTTCCTTCCGGTAACGGCCAGACGCATCAGGCTGAACTGACGGCTCAGTGCATCGCCCAGCGTCTGGTAGTTCATTGAGGCAGCGGCCATCTCGGCCACCTGTGCATCCAGTCCCAGCGCGCTTGCCTCGGTGCTGCCCTCGCGCGGGGAAAGCGCACGCAGCTCGGCCAGTCCCTGCTGCAGGTCGGCGGCGGAGGCGCGGCCTTCGCCATACGCGCTCAGCAGGCCTTCCAGCCGCGAGAAGTCCAGCGTGTGCGCGCGCAGGCCCGGCGTACCAGCCCGGGCAATGTTGCTGCTGGCCAGCTCGGCGCGCAGTTGCTGCAGACCCATGGACAGCCGCACGGCGTCCAGTGTTGACGCTTCCATTGCCTTTCCCCCTGTTATTGGATTACCAGCTCGCCATCCAGCGCGCCAGCGGTTTTGATCGACTGCAGGACCGCAATGACGTCGCGCGTGGACAATCGCGCGGCGCGCAGCGCGCTGATCAGGTCGGCCACCGAAGCGCCCTCCTGCATCTGCACCAGCGGCGCAACGCCCTCTTCGGCTTCAATGCGGGTGGACGGCGTCACCACCGAGGCGATGCCACTGCCCGGGCGGTAGTACACGCCGTCGGGCTGGGACACCTGGAACTCGGTACGGATCTCGACCTTCAGCCCGCCGTGCGACACGCTCACCTTGCCCAGGCGTACATCACCGCCCGCGACCACGGTGCCGGTGCGCTCGTTGACCACCACGCGGGCCTTGCGCTGTTGCTCCAGGGTCAGATTTTCCAGCCGTGCGATCAGCGCCACCATGTCCTGCGGGCGCTGGCTGAACTGCACGCTGACCTTGCCGGCGTGGTCCGCCTTGGCGCTGCCTACGCCACCCAGCCCACGGATCGCCTCGGCAATGCGGGTGGCATTGGTGAAGTCGGGCTCGTTCAGCACGATCGCCAGCGAGCTGCCGTCGGTGTCCACCTGCAGGGGCGAAGCCTGCTCAATGCTGCCGCCCGACGGAATCCAGCCCACGGTGGGGTGATTGCGCTGCAGCGAGGCGGTCATGCCTTCGAACTGGTACCCGCCCACCGACAGTGCCCCTTGCGCCAGTGCATACAAACGGCCATCGGCCGCGCGCAGCGGGGTCAGCATCAAGGTACCGCCGGTGAGGCTGCGGGCATCGCCTGACGAGGCCACCTGCACGTCAATCAGCTGCCCCGGCTCGGCGAACGCCGGCAGCCGCGCGGTGACGATCACCGCCGCCACATTGCGGCTGGCAATCTCGGTCTCGCTGACGTTCACGCCGAAGTTTCTAAGCGTATTTGCGACGGACTGCACCGTGGCGCGGTTGCGGCTGGAATCACCCGAGCCGGACAGGCCAAACACCAGGCCATATCCGGTTAGCTGGTTCTCGCGCACCCCGGCCACGCGCGCAATGTCCTTCACCTTCACCGTGGCGGCCACGGCGTCGGTGCCGAAGGCGCACCAGCCCAGCAGGGACAGCAGAAGAATGCGTTTCACGCTCACATCAACCTCAACCATTTAAGCGCGCGGTAGATCAGGCTCTGGCGCTGCGAGGCACTGACATCGCCGACACCGTCCAGTTCGATTTCCGCATTGGCGATCCGGTGCGACCAGACCGTGTTGTCGGCCGCGATGTCCTGTGGGCGCACCAGCCCACGCAGACGGATGTGCTGGCGCTCGCGATTCACCAGCAGCGTCTGCGCCCCTTCCACCGCCAACGTGCCGTCCGGCCGTGCGTCTACCACCTGCACCGAGATCTGCGTGCGCAGTTCGCCGCTTCGGGTGGTCTGTGCACCGGCACCGTTGCTGCCGCTGAGTCCGGCCTTGGCCGAGTAGTCGGTGCTGGGCGAAGAAAGCGAGGCTCCCAGTGCCAGCTGGCTGGACGCATCCGTGGCCGCCTGCGACTTGGCACGAGTGGCTTCGGCCACATACACGGTCAGCACGTCGCCGACCTGTAAGGCACGATGGTCGGCGATCAGCGGGCGGTAGTTCTCGATGTCCACCAGGGTCTGGCGTACTGGCTCGGCGGCCAGCGCCCCACCGCTGCTGCCGAGAAGGCAGACGGCCAGCACCAGCGTATGTCGCAACTCATTCATGGATCTGTACCTTGCCCGGGGCGGTGACCGTGGCCACCACCGTTTCACGCGCATAGCTGGGGCGCACCGCAATGCGCTCGCCCACCTGCCCGTCCTGCAACGCCACCGCCGCTGCCGACAGTTCAATGCCCTTGTGCCGCACCAGCAGCTGCACGTCCTGCATGCTCTGCACCGCTGGCAGCGGTTCCAGCACAGCGTCAGTAAGGGGCGTGCCGGCGCGCACGTCGTGACGCAGCCGATAGCCTTCGGCGGGCAGTGATGCCAGTGCCAAACCGCTGCAGCACACCATGTCCACGTTCGCTGCGTGCAGGCCCAGCGTGGCCACCTCACTGCGTGCAACGTAGTCGGCATCAAACACCTGCACCGACCGTACGTCGGTGGCCGTGACCGGCACATTCAGTGTACGCAGCACGCGGCCGTCCACCCTGACCTTCACCGGCACCGCCGCACGTGCACGTGGCCAGCGCCCGGCCACTTCGCCGGTCTCGAACTGCACGGTGCCGGCCGGCAGCGCCTGCAGACGCACGCTGTTCACCTGCACTGTGGCGCTGCTGCCCTGCGCACGCAGGCGCTGCTGCAGCTCGCCCTGTATCTGCGCAGTCACGGCTTCAGCAGCAGGGGCGGTGGCGGTGGCCAGGGCCAGCAGCAGGCTCCACATCCGTCAGCGCCTCAGGTTGTTGATGGTGTCCATCACCTGGTCGGCCGCCTGCAGCACGCGCGCGTTGAGCTGATAAGCGCGCTGGGCCAGCACCAGGCCGGACATCTCATCGATGATTTCCACGTTGGCCATCTCCATCTGGCCCTGACGCAGGTGACCGGCACCGGCTTCACCGGCACGGCCGTAGGTCGCCGCGCCGGCCTGCGCGGTCACCGCATACAGGTTGTCGCCAATGGAGCGCATGGATTCGGCGGCGGCAAAGCGCACCACTTCAATCGTGCCCACCACAGTGCGGTCGATCTCGTCGGGCAGCTGCACAGTCACTTCCCCTTCCGGGGAGATCTTCAGGTCACGCCCTTCCTGCGGCACGCGCACGTCACCGCTCAGACGCAATCCCTGGAAGTTGCGCAGCGAGCCTTCTTCATCCACCCGGAACTGGCCACTGCGCGAGTACACCAGGCTGCCGTCGGCGGCTTCGAATTCGTAGAAGCCGGCACCGTCAATGGCCACATCCAGCGGATTGCCGGTCTGGCGCATCTCGCCCGGCGCGAACGAGGTGCTGGTGGAGGCAATGCGCACACCACCCGCACGTTGTTCCGGCAGCGCCAGGGCCGGGTCCACGCCTACCGCCGGCAACGGCGCGGCAACGTCGGCGAAATTGACCCGGCTGCGCTTGAAGCCCGGCGTCTGCAGATTGGCCACGTTGTTGGAGATGGTGTCCAGCTGCTGCTGGCCGCTACGCAGGCCACTGGCGGCAATGTGCAATGCATCGATCATGAGGTGTCCTTTTAGTTCTCGCCAATCCGGTTGATGCCGGTGTCCAGCATCTGGTCGTAGGTGCTCATGGCGCGGCGTACCGCGTCGACATGACGGGTGAGTTCCATCAGCCGCAGCATTTCTTCGGCCGGGTCCACGTTGGCCGCTTCCAGTGCGCCCTGCACCACGCTGCCCTGCCATTGCGCTGGCGCGCCGTCGTAACGATAGGCACCGTTGCCCATTGCGCGCAGCTCCAACGGCTGCGCTACCGCCACTATCTGCAGCTGGCCCAGCGGTTGCTGGCCGGCCCACAACTGGCCGTCAGCATCGGCCCGCAGCGGCGTATCTGCGGTGATTAAAGACGGGTCGATCTGCAGCGCGCCCGATTGACCCAGCACGCGGTCGCCGTGGCGGGTGACCAGATAACCGTCAGCGTCGATCTGGAAATTGCCTGCACGCACCAGCATGGGCTGGCCCTGGCGCTCAACGGCGAAGAAGCCTTGGCCACGCAGCGCCAGGTCCAGCGCTCGGCCGGTCTGGGCCAGGCTGCCGTCGCGCTGGTCCATCGCCGGGGTCAGCCCGGTCTGCTGGGCGAAATCCGTGCGCATGCGTTCGGCGCGGTAGCCGGGCGTCTGCAGATTGGCCACGTTGCGGCTGATGGACGACAGGGTGTCCACGTCCGTACTCATCTGGCGACCCAGCGCCTGCAAGGTATCGGTCATCGCTTACTGGCTCCGGATGGCGGCAAAGGAACGCACCGGCAGCGTGGCCGGAATCTCGCTCAGACTGATGACTGCCAGATAGGGCATCGAACGTGAAAGCAACTGCCGCAGACTGCGCCGTACCGGGCCCGGACACAGCAGCACCGGCACCAGGTTGCGTCCCATCATGGATTCGCTCTGCGTGGCCAGGCTCTTCATGAAGCCGTCCAGTTGGGCGATTTCGCCGAACAGACTGCCGCGCCCTTCCGTCCCGCGAACGCTGGACAGCAGTTCGTGTTCCAGTTCCGGGGCCAGGGTCATCACATGCAGGTCGCCATTGGCGTCGCGCAGCGCCTGGCAGATGGTGCCGCCCAGCCGTTCGCGCACACGCTCGGCCAGATCTTCCGGATTCTTCACCGTACGCCCGGCATCGACCAGCACTTCCAGAATCGCTTCCAGGTGGCGCACGCTGACCTGCTCGCGCAGCAGCAGCTGCAGCACCTTCTGCACTTCCGAGCAGCTCAGGATCGCCGGCACCAGTTCTTCCACCAGCGAGGCGTTGTGCTCGCGCACGCGGTTGAGCATGCGCTCGGTATCCTGGCGGGTGAGCAGGTCGGCGGATTGGCGCTTCACCAGCTCGCTCAGATGGGTGATGAGTACGGTATCCGGCTCCACCAGCGTGTAGCCCGCGGTACGCGCGGACTGCCGCGCCTGGCGGTCGATCCACTGTGCCGGCAGGTTGTAGGCCGGGTCGCGGGTATCCGGGCCTTCCAGGCGGGCACGCTGCCCGCCTGGATTGATAGCCAACACGCGGTCGATCATCAGCGTGCCCTGGCCCACGCGACAGCCGTGGAAGTGGATCTCGTACTGGTCCGGACCCAGCTCGGTGCGCAGCTGCTGCTGCACGCGCGGCATCACAAAGCCCAGATCCTGCGCGAACTGCCGGCGCATGTGCTCGATGCGGTCCATCAGGTCGCTGTCTGGACCGGCAAAGGCGTCACACAGCCCGCTGCCCAGTCGCAGCTCGATCGCTTCCACGCGCAGAATCTGATTGATGTCGGGCGGAGCCACCGCGCTTTGCTCGCTGGCAGATGCCTGCTCGGCCTCGTTGGCGGCCGGGTTCTCGCCCTGAGCCTGCGCACGGGTGGCCAGCCACGCCAGCCCACCCAGAATGGCCAGCACCACCAGCACCGGGACCACCGGGAAGCCCGGCAGCACCAGCACGATCATCAGCACCATCGCCACAATCAACAGTGCTTTGGGGTTGGCGAGGATCTGCTTGGGAATCTCGGTACCCAGCTGCGCGTCGGCCGCAGCCCGGGTGATGATGATGCCGGTAGCCACTGCGATCACCAGCGACGGAATCTGGGTGACGATGCCATCGCCAATGGTCAGCAGGGTGAAGCGCTGCACCGCCTCGCCCCACGGCAGGCCCAGCTGGGCAATGCCCACCGCCAGGCCCGCAACAATGTTGGTGAGAATGATGACGATGCCGGCAATGGCGTCGCCCTTCACGAACTTGGTGGCACCGTCCATCGCGCCGTAGAAGTTGGCTTCCCGCTCGATCTGGCTGCGGCGCTGGCGGGCTTCCTTCTCGTCGATCAGCCCCATGTTCATGTCGGCGTCGATGCTCATCTGCTTGCCCGGCATCGAATCCAGGGTGAAGCGGGCTGCCACTTCGGCCACACGCTGCGCGCCGCTGGTGACCACCACGTACTGCACCACCACCAGGATGACGAACACCACGATGCCGACGATGTAGTTGCCGCCCACCACGAACTCGCCAATCGCGTTGATCACCCGGCCAGCATCGCCGCCCTCCAGAATCAGCCGCGTGGCCGATACGTTCAGCGCCAGCCGGAACAGCGTGGACAGCAGCAAAATGGTGGGGAAGGTGGAGAATTTCAGCGGCGAGTCAGTGAAGAAGGTCACCAGCAGAATGAGCAGGGCCATGCTGATATTGAGCACCAGCAGCAGGTCCAGCAGCATCGGCGGGACCGGTACGAACAGCACAATGAGCACGCCCAGCACCAGCGCCACCATCGCCAGGTCGCGCTTGCCTTCCCACAGCTGGCCAAACAGCGCCTTCATGCGGCTGCCCCACGTTGCGCCCACAGCCGGCGATACAGCGGGGCGAGCGCGCCGTACTGTGCCTCAGGCACCATCTGGTCGATGTCGCACTCGCGGTACAACGCCCGCGCCAGCGTCATCGACGGCCACACCGGCACGTGGTGCTGCGAGGCAAGCTTACGGATGTGCGCAGCCATCAGCCCCGCGCCCTTGGCTACCACCACCGGTCCCAGCGTCTTGCCCGGGCGGTAGCGTAGTGCCACCGCCACGTGGGTGGGGTTGGTGAGCACCATGTCGGCTTGGGCCACGTTGCCCAGTGCCTGGGTCTTCTTCAGCAGCTCGCGCAGCTTCTCGCGGCGGCGGCTCTTGATGCCCGGGTCGCCATCGCGGCGCTTCACTTCGTCCTTCAGTTCGCGCCGGCTCATGCGCATCTTGCGCATATGGTCGCGGCGGCTGAACAGCAGGTCCGCTGCGGCCACCACAGCCAGAATCAGCAGCACATAGATCGACACGCGAACGAAGCCGCTCAGCAGCAGAGTGCCGGCTTCGCCGGGCGCAGTGCGGGTAGCCGCATCCACGATGGCCGGCGCATTGCGCAGTGCCATCCAGCACACGATGGCCAACAGGCCAAATTTCACCCCCATCTTGCCCAGCTCCCACAGACTGCGCAGCGCGAACAGTCGCTTGAAGGCTGCCGCAGGGTTCAAGCGCTTCGGGTCCGGAGTAAGCGGCTGGGTGGTGAACATCAGCCCGGTCTGCATCGCGTTACCCATCACCGCGGCCACCAGCAGCGCCAGTACCAGCGGCATCAGCGCATCGCCTAAGGGTGCGTAGAGCGTGGCCAGTGCGTGCATCAGCGAGGCACCCGGCACGGGCGCGCTGCCGGCCAGCTGCACCATCGCGCGGCTAGCCTGGGCCAGCGCGTGGGCGATGTCGCCGGCGGTGATCGCCACCACGCCGGCGAACACGATCAGCACCACGATGCCGGTCACGTCCTGGCTGCGCGCGACATTGCCCTGCTTGCGCGCCTCCTCCAAGCGGTAGCTGGTAGGTTGTTCGGTCTTGTCCTGGTCGCCTTCGGCCATCTCAGCCCCCCAGCAATGCAGGCACGCGCGCGTAGGCGTCGCGGAACAACCGGACGAACAGCACCGGCACGAACGGCAGCGTGGCCATCAGCAGGCCGACAGCCGCCAGGAGCTTCAGCGGCAACGCCAAGAAGTACACATTGGCCTGCGGCATCGAGCGCGTGGCATACGCTACGCCGACGTCGACCAGCAGCAGGCCCAGGATTACCGGCAGCACGACGGCGAACCCCAGCAGGAAGCTCTGCCCCAGCAGGCCGGCCAGGCCGTCCCACTGCAGCTGCGCGCCGCCGCGCCCCAGCGGTGCCAGCTGGATGCTGACCGCCAGCATGCGGTACAGCTGCAGGTGCAGGTCCAGCAGGAAGAACAGTGCGGTGGCCACCAGCATCAGCGCGGTGCCGAACACCGCCTGCGTGTCATTCTGGCTGCCCGGGTCGAACAGCACACCGGCGCTGCTGCCAGCCTGCACGTCCAACACCCATCCCGCCGTATGCAGGGCCGCGTTGGGCAGCATCACGGCCAGCCCGAAGGCGGTGCCGATCAACAGTTCCGCGCAGATAGCGGAGATCCATGCCGCTGCACCGTTCAGGCTCACCGGCGCACTCATCAGCGCGGTGCCCAGCCAGGCCAGCAGCATCAGCAACGCGATGCGCACCAAGCCCGGAGCCCAGCGCAGCGGTGACAGCGGTACCAGCAATACCGTCGGCAGGAACCGCAGCATGGCCAACAGATAGGTGGTCAGGAAGTCGTGGATGGCCGACATGCTTACAACCCGGCCGCCGTTTCGAACATGCGCTTGGCCAGTTCCACCGCCACGCCCAGCATCCAAGCGCCCAGCATCACGCAGACCACCACCACCACGATGATCTTGGGCACGAAGGTGAGGGTCATCTCCTGCACCTGGGTGACCACCTGCACAATGGAGATGAGCAGACCGACCACGAGCGTCGCCAGCAGAATCGGCGCGCTCATCTTGACCGCTGCCAGCAGGGTCTCGATCAGCAGACGGACGGCGAAATCGGCGGTCATGCGCGCGGCTGGGATTGTCCGCTGAGAATGCCGTGCAGCGCATTGGCGAACACCGGCAGAGGCATGCCAACGCTGCGGCCGGTGGTGGCCAGCAGCGCGGCCAGCTCCTGCGAGGCGGCGGCGGAATCGCCCTTGCCGTTGCGCAGCACCAGTTGCGCGTAGCGCGCGGTGCTGGAATTCGGGTCCAGGCGCAGCGCACGCTTGAGCGCGTCTTCGGCCTCGCCAGTGCGACCTTGCAGCGCGTGCACAAGCGCCAGGCCGCCATGGGTATCGCCGAACGTGCGATCCACAGCATTGGCCTGCTCGAAGCTGCCGCGCGCCGCATCGGCACGGCCCTGCAGCAGCTGCGACCACGCCAGTGCATGCCAGGTGCCCAGATGCTCGGGCATGGCGCGAGTGGCCTGCAGCAAGGTGTTCTCAGCCACTGACAGTTCGCCCAGCAGCATGTGCGCCTGGCCCTTACCAGACAGCGCACGGCCGGAACCGGAATGCGTGTTCAGTGCCGCATCAAACGCAGCCAGCGCCTGCGCTGCCTGGGTCTGCGCCAAGGTCACACTGCCGATGACCAGCAGCGCTTCGTGTTGGTTCCCCTGTATTTTCAGTGCACTCGCGGCGCGTTCGGCGGCCTGTGCATTCTGGTCTGCGTCGAGCAGGGCGAGTGCAAGCACGCCCAACGCCTGGGCGTCGAGCGGTTGTTCCCGTTCCAGTGCCTCCAACGAACGAACGGCCTCAGCAGGCGCGCCAGACAGCATGGCCAGACGCGCCGACAGAATGACCAGCGCCGGATGGTGCCCGTGGCGATGCATGGCCTCAGCCACCGCCGCACTTGCGTCGCCCAGGCGACGAAGGCACATCAGTGCAAATGCGTGGTCATGGTCAATGGAGACCGGCGTTTCATGGGCAGCCCGCAAGGTTTCAAGCTGGTGCAATGCCTGCGCGTAATCGCCGCAATCCAGCGCCCACTGCGAGATGCGATGCATGACCACCGGCTTGGTGGACGACGGGTGCGAGGCCAGCAGCTCAATGGCCTCGCCGGCCTGCCCATCCAGCACCAACTCTTCGCCCAATGCCAGCGCGAGATCTATGTTGCTGGGGTCTGACGCCAAATACACACGCAAACGCGCGGCACGCGAATCCTTGCGGACCATGATCGAGAACAACCCTTGTCAACTTCAATGCAACGGCTCCTCTCTAAGGAGCAGTTCCCCTGAACATTCCCTTACGGGGCCGTTCGAGCTGGGATCATGTCGTGAAAGCCGCGTGAACGCAAGCGAACTTCGGTTAAGAAATGCGCCGCGGTGGTCGTAGGAATTCTGGGCCTTGTATCAGAATTGAGATCGGAGTATTGGCTAGCACCTGTCGCGAACCGGAGAGACCCGCACCGCCTCGGAACACTCTCTGATCACCCGCTACGGCACGCTGGGGCGGGGCCTGCCCCCTTGCTCCTGCGCTCTGACAACGGCTCGGTGTTCACCAGCCGGGACTACACACGCTTGGTACGCAGCTAGGTCTTGCACCAGGAGTTCATCACGCCACACTGTCCGCAGCAGAACGGAACGGTGGAACGCGTCATTCGAACGCTGAAGGAGCAGTGTGTGCACCGGCATCGCTTCGAAAGCCAAGCGCATGCCACGCGAGTGATCGCTGACTGGATTGCCTTTTATAACCAACAGCGCCCTCACCATGCGCTGAAGATGATGACCCCGGGCGCATCTTACGCCGCCACGTTAACCGCATGACCTGAGCAGGAGCCGGTAGGTAATTACAGTCGCCCGACCCCGCTACTGCAGAGCCGGGGTCGGGAAGAGGACGACTCGTACGGCCGTGCGACTCGAAGGTGGCGGAAGTCGTGACTACATCCATCAACCAAAGAATGGATCCCATAGACGCTTCTTGGCGTACG
The DNA here is from genome assembly GCA_039592995.1 of Stenotrophomonas sp. GTDB lineage: Bacteria > Pseudomonadota > Gammaproteobacteria > Xanthomonadales > Xanthomonadaceae > Stenotrophomonas. Next base: position 142,082 of record JBCNQC010000002.1, read on the forward strand.
CACGCGCCTCTTCTTCGCTACTAAAGAAGTCGACCTCATTTGATTCGAACGCATGCGCCCAAGAATAGTCTTCATCAACGAGGGCTGCCTGCAATTCTTCACGAAGCGTGCGAGCGAAATCCCTATTCTCCGCAATACTTCGGCTCAATGACTTATCGGCCTCGACGTTGGAGCCCGCAATGGCAACGTTGAAGTAGCTGGAAAGAACGTATTCAATTTGATCGTACATCACATATCCACATAAAGAGTGTTTGTCCACCAAGACCTTGTCGCCGTATCGAAGTCATAAACACCTGTGGCGCGCGACATCTCCGGATGGAACTGAAGAGGTCCCGAGCCTCCTGGATTACGAAGGACACGATCATAACCTCTACCAACGGGTCCACCAAGGTCTACCCCTTGAATCACTATTCGTTCGTGCCCCCCGCCCCTGATAGCTAACGCCTTGTCCAAGTAGTTTCTTCGAATGTGTATGTCGGTCAGCACCAGAAGCTCATCTGAGTAGAACGCTGAAGAAGTCGGTGGGATGAGGACATTTCCATTACTGCTCATAACAAAAGATCCGTCCGGGGCAACGCCGGTCGTGGATCGGGTGACGAGCTGCGGGTCGGTCACGCCCCCGCCATGACGCTCAAGGGCATGTCCTTCCTGGCGAATGCGCACCATCGCTGCGCTCAGCTCGGCGCTTGAGACAGGCATTAGCGCCAATACTGCCGGCGCGCCACCTCCGCCGACCTGATCGGTCACCAGCCGCTCCCGTATGGTTGGCCTGGTGCTACCGAGGTCACCAATCGCCCCTCGCTGCGCCCTCAGTGAACCCCTCATGGGGCCACCTGTCAGAGCTTCTTCAATCAGGACCCCCCCGATCCTCCCACCCATACGAACGGCCGATACACCCAAGGCACCTGCGCCATATACACCGGTTGCGACGCTAACTACTTCAATTCCGGTCTTCGTGTAGCTTCTGGATGCCGAGATGATGCTATCCACATCTCCCTTGGCCCAATTGGCGGTTGCATTGGACAGCGTGGTGGCATAGTTGTCCCAGATCTTGCCGGGGGTTTCGGTCGAGAACATCCCCCTTAGAGCATCGATATTCTTGCTGAACTCGTCGCTGTAGATGCGAGCAGATGGCTCTATCCCCATGATCAGAGCTAGATCGGACTTGTAGAGCGCTGATGCAGCAGCGTTGCGGGTAAGGGTCACGAGTCCTGCCACAGTCTCACGACCGTAGTCGGTGGCTGCCAAGACGGCACCACCTACAACCGCAAACACAGTTTGCGTCATGGTGGCTTGCGGAGGTGCCGCGTACAGCAGCTGCTGTAGATTCTCGTTGTAGTCCAACAATGCATACGAGTCATTCCAAGACGGGGGCGCGGCCAGCCCCTTCGCGCTCGCGTACCGAACGGTGTTGTCGTACAGCGTCTCGGCGACCTGCTGCCACGCAGGATTTGAGAATGGATTCAGTTCATCCTCCGAAGGGACGTAGTATCCGTACTTCCCGATGAACTCCTCGGTTGTTGACCCAACACCTCGTGGATAGATGGAGCTTGCGTCCTTACCCTTCCTGACCGTCTGTCCCGAGTACTGGCCCAACGCGCGTGACGCCAACTCGTCGCCGTACTTGGCGAAGAAGGCTTCCTCCTCTGTGGTAAGACTTTGGTTGGAACCTTGAACGTTGGCTGCATCTTCATTCTTCAGCCCTTCGCCCGCGGCAAAGTCGCGCACCAGCTTGTTCCCCAACGCATTACCGAACGCATCCACGCCGATACTGTGGTAATCCACTCGGTCACCAAAGCCCATGGCACGACGCGTGTGCAGGCTTACTACGCCACTGAGCACACCGTTACCCATGTCAGTCCAGAAGCCACCGCTACCACCGGCGTCTGGCGTGGGGTTCCAACCCAATGCGTCGCCTGCGCGCGTGCTGATGGCCGCTGATACCGCATTTGCCGCGATACTCCGCCAGCTGAAGCTCGTGTTCACGCCAATGGCACGTCCTGCGGCATAGCTGGAGACACCCCCAATCACCGAGGTCGCAGCGGCGCGGGCATAGTTGGTGTTCTGCAGATAGGTGGATACTGCACCGGTGCCGTTCTGTACGAAACCACCGAAGCCCGCGGTCGCTGCGCTGGTTGCACCCGCTACAGCGGCGTTTCGCCAGCTGAAGCTAGCCACACCCATGGCGCTGCCAACGGCTTGGCCGACGGCGCTGCCTACGAACCCGCCAATTCCTGCGGCCACAAGGTTTCCACCTGCAAGCGATGCGAGGCCGGTGGCCCAGATCGAACCTGCTGCCGCGCTGGTCGCAGTGGTTGCTGCTGCGGTGGTTGCGGCAGTAGTCATCGCTGTACTCATGGCCGTACTTACGCCCGAGGCGATCCCAGTAGACAACGCCGCAGTAGAGCCAGCCGCCGCACCAGCACCCGCGCCGGCTGCCATTGCGGCGCTCGAGCCCGCCGCCGCCGTGCCTGCGCCCGCAGCCGCCGCTCCACCAGCTGCACCACCCGCCGCAGGTGCTACCGCAGGCGTAGCCGCACCCGCCGTATACACCGTCACCACAATGATCACCACAATCATGATGATCATGCCCAGCGTGCCGCAGCCACCGCTCGGGGGCGGTGCGATGTACGGCAGGCTCGGGGTGGTGTTGCCGATGGCGTCGGACGGGTTGTACGGCTTGAAGGTGCCTGCGTCGTTGCGATTGACGGACGATTCGGGCGTGCTGATCCGCGTGCCCGCCCCGATTTCGGCATCCGGGTCACCAAAGCCATTGGCGTCGGCCAGCACGTACCACAGCTGGTCGGTGCCATACACGCGCTTGGCGATGGTGCGCAGGGTGTCGCCTGCCTGCGCGGTGGTCTGCCCGCCACCGGCGGTGTAGACGCCGCGACCGGCCACGCTCTGGATCTGCGTGGTGGTGTAGGCGCGGCCGGCGAAGTCGCCCTGGTAGCCTTCCTTCAACTCGGCAATCTGCTCACCGTTGGCATGCACCAGACGGTAGTTGCCCGGTCCACCCACGCCTTCCTGGATGAATGTGCCGTTGCTGTTGATGGTGCCTTCGCGGCGGCTGACGATCTTGCCGTCGACGTCACTTGCGTAATAGCGCTGGCGATCGTCCATGCTGCCGTTGCGCAGTGGCGTGGTTTCACGCTGCGACAGCAGGCGGCCGAACGCGTCGTAGGTCAGGGTGTTGGTCGTGGTTTTGTAGTTGCTGTTGGTGCTGGTGCCGGTGATCCGCTTCTGCAGCCAGGTTTCACGGCCTTCGTACTGGGTCGTGTAGGTGTGGATGTATTGCGAGGTCTGGTACTTGTAGCTGATCAGGCGACCAGCCGCGTCGTAACCATTGGTGTAGTCGGTGCCGTTCTGAAAGTTCAGCAGACTGATGTCATAAGTCTGACGACCGTTGGTGTTGTCGGCATTGCGTAACCAGGTATAGGTTCCGAGATCACGCAGGAACGACTGCTGCACCGTGACACGGCCGTCCTTGTCGTACGTGTAGGTTTCGGCACCGTACAACCATCCGCCGTAGGAGTAGATGCCCCAGATCTCCTCATACTCGCCGGGCCCGGATTTGTCTTCCCAGACACTGCCCGACGCGTAGTAGTTGTGCGTCGCGGTCAGGCGGCTGGCAGCGTCGTAGACAAACTTCTTCTGCACGCCGCCGCCCGACTTGAAGAGGCCATTGCGCCGGGTGTCGGTGAAGTATTCGTACAGGCGATTCCCCCGCAGATCGTACGCCGTGCGGTCGATCCAATAGAAATCCACCCCCTCTGTGCTGCGATTGGTAGTGCGTGACACCACGTTGCCTGCCGCGTCATATGCCAAGGCATAGGAATCCTCACCGAAACCGGTGAGGACTACTTGACCATTCTGCAGCGAGCCGTTGTTGACCAGGATGCGGTTTTCCGCATCGTAGGTGTACCAGTAGTTCTTGGTTTCCACCCCGATAGCACCGGTACCGGTGGCGCTGGAGACGTTGCCCAAACCTGACGGCGCGGAGCCACCTGCGATCTGCACCGGACCGGCCCAGGCAACGACCTCAAGAGCGGCGAGTGGCTGCGCAATGCTCTGTGCCGGGCCAGCTCCCGGCGAGTCGAGGTCGGTCGACGACGTTGTGACCGCTGAATCGGAAGCCAGTGCCTGCGCGGCTACGCGGCGCGGCACGGTGCCACCTCCCCCGCCGCCCGGGTTGCTGCCCCAGTATTCTGTGCTGACGTAGAAGGTCACATCTGCGTACAGTCCGCTTGGGTCTGTGGCGCGAATGGTGATGGTATGCATGGCCGACTTTCGGGTGTCGTTGCTCTTCCCGTAGAAGGTGTGGCCATTGGCACTGTAGGTATAGGTCAGCCAAGCAGGCTTGGTGATGATCGTGTAGGTGAGCGGATTGTTGTCGGGGTCGACAAAGGTATTGGGCGATAGCGTGAAGCCGCTCGGCTGCACAATGTACTGGTTGGTGGCCTCAAAGTGCGCTGCGACGGAAGGCGGCGGCACCGCAACATACGGTGCGCGATTTGGAACTGGGGCCGCAGCGACGTTGATCTGGAACGTCGTTGAACCGACGCCACCGCGGTTGTCGACACCGACGTACTGGACCCAATAGGTTCCCGGCTGGGTTGGCGTACCACCAATAGTCCGGCTTGCAGCGTCCCACCAAAGTCCGGGCGGAAGTGCTGAGATGTCATGAGTGACCGGATCGAAATCCGGGTCGGCGAACGCAGGAAGCACCACGCCAACACCGGTGCCCACTTGCATCTGCATGGTGCCGATCCCAGGTGCGGTTGGCGCGTTATTGGCCTGCACGTTCAGCGTAAAGGTAGCTGTTCCTACTCCGCCCCGCCCGTCGTTTGCGTAGATGGTAATGGCATAGGAGCCTGCCGCTGCTGAGCCATTGATGGTGCGCGTGGCCGCATCGAACCACATGCCAGCTGGCAATCCGCTCACCGAGTAGGTCAGCGGATCATTGTTGGCATCACTGAATGCATTGAGCTGAATGCTGGTGGCAACACCAGACTTGATATTGCGATTGTTCTGGCCGCCAACAGGCACGTAGTTGACATACCCACCAAAGATGCCCTCGGCGGTCGCGTAACCGTCAGAGGCGATGATCTTGATACGGAAGGATGAGAATGAGTAGCCACCCATACCGGTGACCGGATGACGCGGCTGGGAGAACGCAGGCATGGTGCCGGTAACCGTACCGGTGCTGGAGTTGATCGCCAGCGAGTAGGACGTCACCCATTTCGCTTCAACGTATCGCGTGGCCCACGCCGCATCTCTGGTGTCCCAGAACCATTCCTCATAGGCGGGCTGCTCGACCATGATCGAGTAGCTGAGGCTATCGCCGTTCGCATCAGTGAACGTTCCGGCAGGAAGCGGCCAATTGACCTGCTCACTGATCTGCGCGCTTCGATTCACCAGGCCGCCGTTGTACACCGGCCAGGCATTGGTGACGTTGATCACGAAGCTGGTGGAATTGGTGCCGCCACGGCCATCGCTGACGCTCACGGTGACGCTGTAGGCACCCAATGTGGTGGCGTAACCGGAGAGGTAGCGGGTGGCCGGATCAAAGTTGATGCCCGCGGGCAGGCCACTGATGCTCCACGTAAGTGCATCCCCGTTGGCATCAACGAAGGTGTTGGCCGGAATCTGGTAACCCCACGCGGTGTTGCGCCAGGTCTCATGCGAGGGCAACGGGCTGGTCAGCACCGGGCCCGTATTCGGCGTGGTGACGGTAACCGTGGTAGAGGCGCTGGCACCTGCGGCGTCAGTTCCCGTGATGGTGATGGTCCAGCTGCCCACGGCGGAGGGCGTGCCACTGAGGGTGCGGGTGGCAGGATTGAAGCTCATCCACGGCGGCAGATTGCTGGCCGTGTAGGTCAGTGCTTCACCGTTGGCGTCCTTGAACGCCTCAAGGCTGTAGCTCCAGGCACTGCCGGCTGTTGCCGTGCGGCTGACGCCGCCGGGCGCAATTGGGGCCGCGTTCTGCACGCTGGCCACGAATTTGCCTTGGGCGAGGGCACCCTGTGGGTCACGGGCCATTACCCAGATGCGGTAGCTCAGGTGCTCAAGGTTGGTCGGCGTGCCGGTAATGGTGCCGGTGGCCGCGTCGATGGACAGGCCGATGGTCGACAGCGAAACCAGCAAGCCGTCGCGCAGCACCGGGTCAGGCAGGAACTCGCTGGGGTTCCTCGGATCCCGCACGTACTCCCAGTAGTCGGGCTGCTGCACGTAACCAACGTAGGTCAGTGTGTCGCCATCCGGCTCCCAGAACGCCCCATGCGGAAGGGTGAAGTTCACCGGGGTGCCGTGGTTCAGCGTGCGTGGCGGCATGCTGTCGGCGTTGTACACCGGTGCGGTGTTGACGAATGGCACCAGGTTGACGCGCATGAACGAGTCGTTGGCGTAGCCGGCCGGGCCAATCTTTCCACCCGTGGCACTGTTGTTGCCGCGCCCGTCCTTGGCATACACCACAACGTTGAAGTTGCTGACGGCGGTGCCCGGCGGAACCTGACCACTGAGGGTGCGGGTGGTGGAGTTGAACGTCATCCACGAGGGCCACGGCTGCTGGATCAGCTCATCCACCCAGTAGGGCGGAATGACGTCCATCTGGTAGCCACCCTGGGTGACAACCGCCATGTGCACGGTGAAGCCATCACCATCCTGTTCAATGAACAGGTTGTCCGGCAATGTGATGCTGAAGTTGCGACCAATGCTCAGGTTGATGTCATTCAGCGGCACGGTCATGTCGCGATACGGGTCGCGGTCCTGGCCGATGTTGAGCAGCAGCTTTGCGGTGCTGCTCAGGTTTTCGACGTCCGTACCTTTGACGTCCAGGCTCACGCTTCCCGCCTGCGTGGCCCGACCGCGCAGGCGGATGGTGCCCGCATCACGATCCAGCGTGGCGGTAATCCACGATGGTACGCGCAGTGCCTCGAAGGCGATCTTGTCGCCTTCCAGGTCAGTGAACAGGCTGCTGATGGCCACCGTCACATCCATCCAGTCGTTCACGCGGATGTTCGGCAGCTGGTAGCCACCCGGGGTCAATACCACCGGCGCACGATTGGCCCGCACCACCAGGTTCAGCGTGAGCGTACTGGTCAGCCCGTCCGGGTCCGTGGCGGTCAGAGTCACGGCATACTGCGTGCCATCGGCCACGGTGGACGGCACATTGCCGTCCAGACGCAGCGTGGGGTTGGCCTGGTCGATGAAGGTGAAGTTCAACCAGCTGGGCAGGCCGCTGGCGCGCACCTGCAACGGGTCACCATTGGGGTCCACGAACAGCTGCGAAAGCGACTGCGTCCAGCTGAAGGCACGGCCCTGGGTGGCCTCGCCCAGGTTGGGTGTGGACACCACATTGGGGCCGGCGTTGGCGGCGGTACGCAGCTGGATGGTCTTGACCACCGACGCACCATTCTGGTCGGTGGCGCGCAGGGTCAGGGTGATGCTTTCGCCTACCAGCGGAGTGCCGCTCAGGCGCAACACATAGGGGTTGCTCAGGTCGACCTTCAGCCACGCCGGCAGGGAGGCGGCATTGTCCAAAGTGAGGCTGAGCATGTCGCCGACGTCGTCATCGATGAAGTACATCGATGCGGGCAGCTCAGCGGCCCATGGGCGGTTGGTCTTGGCGTTGAGCTGGGCAATGTCACCCGAAAGCACGCGGGGCGCGGTGTTGGTACGGCTGCGCACGGTAAACAGCGTGGCCACCTGATTGGCGGCGTTCGCGGTCTCGCGGGCAGTGAGCTTTACCACGATGTCCGCGTCGCTGCTGCCGGCCGGCGGTGCTGCGCTGAAGATGATCTCGCCGGTGGCCGCGTCGAAGCGGGCACCCAGCCAGGACGGCAGGGCACTGCCATCAGCCAAGGAGATGTCCAGGGTGAGCGCATCCTGTTCGGCATCGCGGAACACGTCGCTGAACAGCACGCGGAACTCGGACAGGATGCCCTTGCGCACAGTGCGGTCTGCCACGGCTTTCACTGCGGTGGGAGCCGTGTTTGTCACCGGCATCGCGGCGGCGTTCGGGCCGTAGCTGGAGTTCACCTCCACGTGGCGACGGTTACCTACGGCGTCGTAGTCGTAGCGGATATCGAATATCCGCCGCGCCGCGCCGGCCGAGGCATCGTCCTGCACCACGCGCTGGACCCGGTTGTGGCTGTCGTACCAGCTGCGGGTGAAGGTGTGTACCACCACGCCGGCACCGTCACGGGTGAAGGTTTCCTCCAGGGTCTTGTTGCCGGCTGCGTCGTATTCGTAATAGCTGTAGTTGCCGGCGCTGTCGTCGATGCGCTTGAGCTGACCGTTGGCGTAGTACTGATAGGTACGCTGGGTATCGACCACGCCGCCGCCATTGCCATGCTCGCTGGCAAGCTGGCCGCCGGTGCTGTAGCCGTAGTTGTAGTCGCGTGTGGACATGTCGTTGTGGTCGCTGGTGCGACCGAACACATCGTATTGCCAGGTCAGCTCGTTGCGTCGCACCTGCTGACCGTCGCGGTCGTTGCCGTAGGCCAGCGGCTGCGCCAGTGCATTGCTCTCCAGCGTCTTGCGGCCAAGCACGTCGTAGCCGTACGTCTGGGTGACGCCCATGGCGGTCTGGCTGCGCACCACCAGATGGCGGCTGTCATAGTCATACAGCGCGGTGTAGCCCAGCGCGTCGGTTACTGCCACGCGGTCGCCGTTCTCGTTCAGGCGATACTGCTGCAGAGTGGTGCGGTAGCGGGCGGTGCCGGCGTCATTGAGCAGGAAGTCGCCAATGGCGGTAACCCGCCCCAGGCGGTCGTAGTCCTTGCTGGTGATGTAGCCAAGCGCGTTCTGCTGCAGGCGCTGGTTGCCCAGCGCGTCGTAGGCTAGAACGGTGGTGGCACCCACACCGTCGCGCGACTTCACCAGCTGGCCGGCGTTGTTGTACTCGCTGGTGCGCATGTTGCCGTTGGCGTCACGGGTGGCCACCAGACGCCCGAACACGTCGTAGAACCACTCGTTGACCGGGCGCACCCAGCTGCGTGCACCGGTTTCGGCAACCACTTCCACCAGCGGACGCTCGTCACGGGTGATCTGGTTGAAGCTGTTGTACTGGTAGTTGGTCTGGTAGCCGCGCGCGTCGATGATCTGGGTGACGTTGCCCCAACGGTCGAACTGGCGCACCAGCGAGGAGGCGGCTGCCTCATTGGTGTTGAAGCTGGGCAGGTCGGTACGCAGGGCACGACCCAGGCGATCGGTCTGGATGGTGGTAACTGCGGCGACGTTTGCGGTGCCGTTCCAGCTGGTGCGGCTCTGGCGGACCTGGTAGCCCGCAAGGTTGTAGCCCAGACGCACGTCGGCCCCGCCCTCGTTGGACGAGATCATGTTGCCGCCCGCGTCATATCCGTACTGCAGCGCGCCGGCCAGGCCATAGTGGCTCTTGCCGATGATTTCGCCGAAGCCGTTGTAGGCCACGGTTTCAGCGGTGTCGACCGTGTTCACCCCGGCGACCACGCGGGTGGTGGCGCTGCTGAGCTGGCGGCCACTACGGTCGTAGGAGAATTCCCCAATCACGATGGCGTTTCGCTCGGCAGTGGAGCCGGCCAGCGTGGTGCGGGTGCGGATGACGTGGTCGGCAGCGTCGTAATGGCTGATCTGCACGTTGCCCAGTGCGTCCACCGAACGCACCAGACGGCCCTGGCGGTCGTATTGCAGGGTCTGCAGCTGGTCACGGCTATCGTCGGCCACCGGAGTGGTCTGGCCATTCACCCAGCCGTTGGCGTAGCGGCGCATCTGCACGGCGTTGCCAAATGCGTCGTACACCGTGGTGGTGTAGGGCGAGGTCAGTTCGTACAGCGGCAGGTGGTTCAGATCCAGATTGGCATCGGCCTGCAGGTGCGCCTCGGCCGGAGCGCGCAGGGTGGCTCGCTCCGGCTCACGCACCGACGTCACCCGGCCGAGGGCGTCATATCCGGTGGTGATGGTGCCGTTTTCGTCGCTGGTGGTGACCACCCGGCCGAGCACGTCATAACCAGTGCGGGTCTGGACATCGCGCTGGCCGGCGCTGCCGTCGGCACGCTGGAACTGGCGGCTCGCCGTTTCGGTGATCTTCCGGCCCAGCGCGTCGTAGGTGTACGCAGTGCGGCGGTCGAAGCCGGTCACCGCGTCGCCGCTCATCGGAGCGGGCGGCCGTTGTGCACCCAGCCCTGCCGTGGACAGCGCCCGGGCGTGTTCGGTCTGCGTAGCCACCTCGCCGGTGACCGTGTACTCGATGCTGGTGGCGTAGCCCTCAGCGTCCACCGTCATCACCTTGCGGCCCAGCACGTCGTAGTAGTGCCAGGTGTGGGCCCACTGCGCATCGGCCTGGTCAGCGCCACCGCTGAGCAGTTCAGACAGTCGCTGGAGGTTGCCGTAGCCGTCGTACTGGTAGCGCACCGTCGGCGTGCCCTGCCGGGCTACACCATCGGGGCCGTAGTACTCACGCTGCGAACTGAGCGTCTCCACCTTCTGGCCGAGCACGTTGTAGCGGCTGAGCAGCTGGCGGTCACTGCCACTGGCGACCAGCCCGCCACCGTCGCGCACCTGCGCGGCGGTCAGCGCGGTGCCGGCGCTCCAGCCGACGATGGCGGCGCCATTGAGCGCATTGGCAAAGCGGCGCAGGCCGGTCTGGTTGCCGTAGGCGTCGTAGCTGTAGCTGGTGACGTAGCCGTCGGCGTCCACGTCATAGGCCAGCTGGCCCAGCACGTCGTACACCTTGTAGGTGTAATTGCCGCGCACGTCCTTCTGCACCACGGCGCGGTTGAGAGTGTCGTAGCTGACCTCGATGGTGGGGCGCGAGCCGCTGGCGACCAGGTTGCCGCTGGCTTCGTCGATCATCCACGGGTCGGGGAAGGTGGTGCGGATCTGGTTTCCGCGGTTGTCATACTGGTATTCGGTGACGCGCGGGGTGCTGCTGTTTGCGTCTTCACTGCGGCGGATCACATTGCCCAGGGCGTCGTAATCGGTGCGGGTGACGATGGCGCGCAAGGCGGCGGTGACCAGGCCATTGTTGGCGACGGTCACCACATACACGTCCGGCGAGGTCTCGCTGGTGCGCTTGCCGACGGCGTTGTACTTGTAGGTCCACACCTGGCCGGCGGCATCGGTATAGGTCAGCAGCTGGCCGGCCCCGTCGTAGCTGTAACGCTCGCTCTGGCCCAGCGCATTGGTGTGCACGGCAAGGCGACCGGCTGCATCGTACTGTTGGCTGTCCAGCCGGTACTGTGCAGCAGGCTGCTGCGCGGCCCAGGCGGTCAGCGTGGCCAGGGTCTGGGCGGCGTTGGCGTCGGGCTTGATCAGGTAGGTGACACTGGCCGCCACCTGGCCCAGCGCGTCATAGCGGATCTCCTTCACCGCGCCGCTGGCGTCCACGCTGAAGCGCTGGCGGCCGGCTGCGTCGAGCACCACGCGCTCGGTGCGGGCTTGGCCCGCGTTGCGCAGCGGTGCCAGCAGCGCGTCGAGCGAGGCGACGGTCTGTAGTGCATCAAAGCCCACGCCACGGCCGTACACCGTGGTGGATACGCGGGCGCTGCCTTCATAGCCATACTCGGTCACCCGGCCCAGGCCCTCGGCGTCGCGGCGCACGTCAAAGCGCACGCGTCCGGCCGCATCAAGCACCACATACTGGCTCTGGTTCTGGGCGCTGTTGCCGAGCAGCCCGGCCATCGTGGCCACGCTGACAGTGCCGCTACCCAGATCCAGACGGCGCTGGGCGGACAGTTCAATGCGATCGGCGTAGGACACCGTGCCCACCTGCACGCCGGAGGCATCATAACGACGCTCCAGCACACTGCCATCGGCGGCGATCTCGTAGCGGACCCGGCCCATGTCATCCAGCACCTGCCAGCTGGTGGCATCGCGGGCAGGGTCCACGCTCAGCGCGGCCAGCACCTCGGCCGGAGTGATGGCACCACTGAGCAGGCCGTTACCCAACGTGGCCAGATTGACCGGGTTGGCGTAGCGGATCTGGCGCACGCTGCGCCCGGCCCCATCGCGCTCATTGCCGGTGACTGCACCGGCCCCGTTGAGGCTCAGGCGCAGCTGGCCGTCGCCGTCGTAGACGAAGTACTGCTGCAGATCGCGTGCGTGGACGTCCGTCAGGCGCGCCTGCACCTGGGCCACGGTGACGGCTTCGGGCAGGTTCACCAGGTTGATGGCAGTGGCGTAGCTGCGCTGGGCCACCACGCGGCCGTTGCGGTCGTACCAGCTGCGGGTGACGCCGCCAGCGGCATCGACGGTGAATTCCAGACGGTTGTCGGCGTCGTACACAAACCGGGTCATGCGCCCGGCCGGATCGATGCTGGCCACTACGTTGCCGTTGGCATCAAAGCGGTACTGGGTGGTCAGGTTGAGGCGACCGGTGCCCGGGTCGACGGTCTGGCTGGTGCGACGGCCCAGGGCGTCGTACGCGTAGGTCGTGGTCACCTGCTGGGCGGTGCCCACGCCCACGGTGACGCTCAGCTGCTGGCCGGCCGCGTTCCAGGTGTAGGTGGTCTTCAGCGCCAAGCCAGACGGGTCGACCAGGGTCTCGATCAGCTGGCCGTTGGCGTCATAGCGGCTGCGGGTTTCCACGCCACGGCTGTCCACCACGCTCAGCTGGCGGCCGGCTGCGTCATAGCGGTAGGTGGTGGTCAGGTTCAGGCCCTGCGGGTCCACACTTCGCTGCAGCAAACGACCGGCGGCATCGTAGGTGTAGGTAATGCGGCGACCCGCCGCGTCGGTGCTGCTGATCAGCAGCCCGCGCGCATCAAAAGCCTGGGTCTGGCGGCTGCCATCGGCCCCGACCACGGCAATCTGCTGGCCGCTGGCGTCGTACTCGTAACGGGTCACCGCCCCGCGGGCATCGGTGACGCTGATCGTTTCCCCGTGCGCGTTGTGCTCGGTGCGCACGATGATGCCTTCCGGCGAGCGCACGCTGACGGTACGCGAGGCATCGTCGTAGGTGTAGGTGGTGACGGCTCCTTCGGCGTCGGTGCTGGTCAACGCACGATCAAAGGCGTCGTAGGTCTGGGTCTGGCGCTGCTCCACGCCATTGATGCTCTGCCAGCTGGCGACCTGGCGGCCGTTGCGATCGTATGACCACTGGCGCACCTGACCGCGTGCATCGGTGCTGCTGATGGCGCGACCGAAGGCATCATAGGTCCAGCTCTGGCTGGTCTGCAGCTCGCCCTGCCCGGCGACCAGTGCGGTCCGCAGACCGCGCGCGTCGTAGCGGCTTTCGGTCACGCGCTCCTGGCCGCCGCCAAGTTCAATGCGGTCAAAGGTCTGCTCGCCAAAGGCGTTGTAGGCAAACGTGCGACGGTTACCCAGCGCATCCACGCTGGCGCTCAGCAGGCCGCGCTGGTCGTACTCCATCTGCACCCGCACATCGGTGCCGGCCACATACTGCAGGGTCTGAATGGCCGCCGCGATGCTGGCCCGGTTGCCTGGCGTGGCCAGGGTAAGCCGGCCGGTGTAGGTGATGGTGTCGATCACCTGCCCGAATACGTCGTAGCGGGTCTCGCTGACTTCACCGGCCCCGTTGGCGATGCCATTGGCATCGTGCACCCCGCGCACGGTGTGGGTCACACGGCCGGCCGCGTCGTGGAAATACCAGGTGCGATTACCCTGCGCATCGATGCTCTCGATACGACGGCCCACCGCGTCATAGCTGTGGCGCACGCCGTACTGGGCGTAGATCGCATCCAGCTGGGCCTCGGTCATGCCCGGCAGCAGATGGGTAGCGCCATTGCCGGAGAGTTCGCCAATCAGGTTGCCCAGCGCGTCATAGCGCAAGTAGCCTTCACGTACTTCCGTGGTGCCGGCCGCCACCGTGGTGGACACCAGGTTTCCCAGGCTGTCGTATGCGTAGCGGGTGACGGTGCCTTCGGCGTTGACTTCGCTGGTGGCGCGGCCCAGCGCGTCATAGCTGATGCGCGTTTCGCGCACGCCGCCACCGGTCGCAGCGGCCAGCAGGGTCGACAGCGATTCGCTGCCGGCCAGGTTCTCCAGCCGACGCGCGTAACCGCGCGTGGCGCGCACGTTGTTGACGCTGTCATAGACCACCTCGCTGAGGTAGCCCTCGCCATCAAGCACCGCCACCAGGCGGTTCAGACCATCGTAGAAGTTGCGCGTGGTCTGATCACCGCTGGCGCTCGCCGGACGCAGCTCGGCCAGGGTGCCGGCCGCTCGCAGCGATGCGCTGGTTGCGGTGGCATAGGCGACGCTGCGGATCAGGCGACCGGCAGCATCAAAGACCATCTCGGTGAGATACCCACCGGCGTCCAGCGTGGCCACCTGGCGGCCGTCGGCATCAAAGAAGTAACGCGTGGTGCGCGCGGTGGCGGCGGTACCGGCCGCATCCAGGCGCACGCTCTCGACCAGCTGGCCCGCACCGTCGTAGCGGTACACCACCTGGTTGCCCTGCGCATCCAGGCTGCGCACGCGCAGGCCGGCCATGTCGTACTCGTCGCGCAGTACGCGGTCATTGGCGTGTGCAGCGGGCACATACTGCGACCACTCAGTGAGGTTCATCTCTCCGTTCTGCACCCAGCCCGTGGTGTCCAGCGCCACCGCGTGCTGGGTGGTGGTGGTGATGTTGCCGAACGCATCGCGCGCATACGACACCGCTGTACCGGTCGGGCCGACCTGCGCCTGCAGCAGGCCCTGGTTGTCATAGAAGTAGTAGCTGCGGCCACCACTGGCGTCCTCGCTGGCGCGCAGACGACCAAAGCTGTCGTAATAGTTGCGGCTGGTGCGGCTGAGGGTTCCGTCCACACTGGCCGTGGTGACGCTCAGCGTGCGCCCGTAGGCGTCGCGCAGCTCGGTGCTGACTCGCTTCGTCCCACCGTCCACGCCGGTGGTGACGCGCACGCTCATGCCCGAATCGAGGTAGTTCCACACGCTGTTGGCCAGCACGGTGGTGCCGCTGCGGCTCACTTCCGAAAGCAGGCGGCCCAGGCCGTCATAGGTGTAGGTGACCGTTTCCTGCACGATCGCACCGGGTGCGCCGCGCTCGACCAGCGTGCCCAGCAGACGCCCCTGGGCGTCATAGGTGTTATGCCGGGTAACGGCCGCTGCATTGGTGATGCCGTTGCCAGCGACATCCAGATCCGCATACTCGGTGCGGCCGCTGGCACGGCCCCACGCGTCGTAGCGGTAGTCCACACGTGCACCGGCGCTGCCAGCATTCGTGCTGGCCCAGCTGCTCAGCGCCGCCAGGGTGATCTGGCCATCAAAGCGGCTGGCCGCATAGCTGCGCTCGCTGGCCAGCTGACCCACGCCATTACCCTCGGCGTGGTAGGCCAGCTCGCGCACCTCACCGCTGGGGCTGACCACAAAGCGCAGCCGGTCCTGGGCGTCATACACGTAAACGGTGGTCTGACCGCCCGTGGGCGCAGAGGCACTGCCGGCCCCGTCGGCATCCAGACCGGTAAACACGGTCTCGGTGGCAATCTGGTTATGCGCGGTGTAGGTGCGCTGCACCGCGCGTGCACTGCCCTCGCTGCCCACCCGCTCCCACTGCCACAGCACATTTCCCTGTGCGTCGTAGCTGAAGTCGGTCTGGCGCAGGGTCTCCGCTCCGCGCTGGGTGATGACCTGCAGTACATTGCCATCGCTGTCATAGCTGTACAGCGTCACATCACGCAGGCCATCGCGCGCGGGCAGTTCCACCCGCGTCAGCCGACCCTGGCTGTCAAATCCATAGCTCCACGTCGCACCGGTGGCGTCGCTGACATCGGTGCGGCCGCTGGTGCTGTCGTAGCGGTAGGTGACGGTCTGGCCGACGCCGTCGGCATCGTTGGCGTTGGTGTCGCCCACCGTGGCGGTGGTCACGCGCCCCTGTGTGTCGTACCCAAAGCTCAGCAGCGTGCCATCGCTCTGGCGCACCACGCTGATGCGCAGGCTGTCGCCGTCGTAGGCATACGCCGTGCGATACAGCAGCCCATCATTACCGCCGGCCTCGTTCCATTCGGCGCGGTCGGCTGCATTGCCCGGAGTCAGATCCACCAGCGACGACGCCAGTCGGCCCAGGCTGTCGTAGCTGTAGCTGACCCGGCCGGAAATCTGGCCGGCTTCCTGGCCCTGCACTTCCACCTGCTGCAGGCGGCCGGCGGCGTCGTAGGTATAGCGCAGCGCGGCCAGTGAATCGGCATCGCGCACGGCGGTGATGCGGCCTTGGGTATCGTAGTCCACCAGCCACGTGGTGGCGTTGGCGCGGCCATCGGTCAGGGTAAGCAGGCGACCGCGCTGCTGCGCATCATCGTGCGCCGCATAGGTCTCGGTAATGCGCGTGCTGCCTTCCACATACGTCCAGCTGGAATGGGCAGTGGACCAGCTCAGCGTGTCGTGCGCACCGTCGCCGCTGGTGGCGCGGTAGGTGTTGGGCGCAACGTAGACGAAGTCCTGGTAGCCGCCGTCGCCGGTGTGGCGGCGCATGATGCTGCCGGCCTGGTTGAAGGTGCCTTGCAGCAGCTCCACCCGCCGCTCAAACCCGGTCATCCAGCCGTCGCTGCCCACCTGCGCCAGGCTGCCCTGGCTGTTATAGGTGCGCACATTGCCGATGCTCATGCCCCGCAACAGCAGCTGTTCGTCCTGGGACTGGAATACCAGATTGCCGTTGGCCACGTTCACGTACTGACGGTCCGTTCCCTGACCGTTACGCGCTGACCCTGCGCCAGACCCGGCCAGACTTGCATTGAACAAGCCCAGACCATTTCCCGTGAACACTGCGACCATGCCCCGATTCCCCGTGGTTCCAAAGTGCGGCCCGAAGGAAATCCGGGCCATCTCTGGGAACACTCCAGGCGGGCAGAAAAAAGTTTAGGGGGAATTCACGATTTTTTTCAGTCCGGCCGCTGCAGCTGCTGCAGCAGCGCGTGGAACTGTGAAACATGCCGTGGATCCTGCTCCAGGGTGGCCTCGATGCTGTCCAGCATGGCCTCCCACTGGCTGTGTTCACGCAGGTCCGGGCCGAACTGGGCTACCAGGACGGTACGGATGAGGCGGCGGCGGGCCGATTTCACCGCCGCCGGGTTTGTCAGGTCGACCTGACGGGCGACCTGGACCAGCTGAGTGCGCAGCGAAGGTCGCCCCTGCCCTGCCCCCGACGCTGCGTCGGTACTGGCGGCATTGGCCTTGCTCGTTGTGCGGCGACGGTCGCTGCCAGCCAGTTCCGCCTTCAGCAGCGAAATCAGGGCGGCCGCCGAGCCTACCGGACCAACGTTCATGGCGGTCAGTGCTGGCCGTAGCGGCTGAGCAGCATCGACACGGGTTCCTGTACCGGTGTGGTGGCAGAGGCCGACCCGGTGCCGGCCTGATCACGCACGCGCTGCAGCCACTGGCGCATGTCGTCGGTCACGGCGGGGTTGGACTGGGGGCAGGCCAGGCCCTGGCTGAGCGCTTGCTCCACCTGCGCCGCATTGCCTTGGCTGGCCGCGATCACCGCAGCGGCAAAATGGCCCAGGTCATCGGAGCCGGCCGCAAGCGGCTGCAGCACGCGGGCCACGGCATCGGCGTCGCCCTTCAGCATCAGCAGGCGGCCGAGCTGGAAGCGTGCCGAGGCGTGCCCCGGGTGGGCGTCCAGCAGCGCAGTCCACACCGCTTCGGCGCGGCCGAACATGCGCAGCTGGGCATATTGGGCACCGAGCAGGTGTTGGGCCTCCGGGTGGCCCGGCTCCAGCACCAGCAGCTGCTTCAGGCACACCAGCGCCTCGCCGTCGCGGCCTTGCTGCATGGCACTGAGGGCCACGTGGAAGAGTTCTTCGGCGTCGAGAAGATCCGGCTGCATGGCGGCATGTGGCAAAGCGGGGATGGAGGCGCAGCATACTACCAGCGGCTGTCGAAGGGGCCTTCGCTCCTGCTGGGCACCCCGCGACGCCCCCGCTCAGGGAGGAAACGGCCACAACAACTCCAGGTTCCCCTTGTCCCGCACCGCATAGACCCGCTCGTACTCGAACGACAGCACAAACCGGTGCGGGTGCTGCTCCGCAAACAGCTCGATGAACGGGTAGATCTCCGCCATGCTGCTCATCTTGTTGCTGGCGCGGAAGTGGAAGGTCATCGTCAGGCCCACGGTCCATTTGACCTTCATGCCCTTGGCCAGAACGCGCAGGGGGTAGCGGTGCAACGTCAGGCCAAAGCCGCACTTCGAGCCGGGCAGCAGGCCGCCATAGATATGCGGGATGTCCTTTACGCATGCGCCCAGGTCAGTGAGCGTCTGCGCTACGTCCTCCAGCGTTGCGCCCGACTCTATTTCCAATGCCATCATCAGGCCCATGCCTGAACCTCCTGCTGCTTGTGTGGGTGCGGCCCTCACGGGCACTGCGGTGCTTGCGCGGCCAGCGTGGGCCGCGCAACGGAATTCGCGATTGAGCATGTTTACGGCAAACCTGTTGGGATGCCGCGTCCTTGCGGGCGGTTGTTTTGGGTGTGCCGTTACCAGTACGCGCGCGGGCGGACCTGATCGACACTTGGGCCGTAGACGCGGTACGCCAGTTCTATGTCGTAGGCGTTCTGCAGCTCAAACCAGTACAGCGGTGGGTGGCGGAAATGGCGGCCCAACCTAAGCGACAGGTGTGGGTCGATGCCACTTCGGCCCCGCACCACGGCGTCCAGGCGACCCCGGCTTACGTTGAGGCAGCAGGCAAGGTGGCGCACCGAAAGCCGCAGCGGCTTCATGTAGTTCGCTAGCAGGACCTTGCCCGGATGCTCGCGGGGCGTGGGATAGATGATGGTCCTGGAGATGGTGCTCATGGCTGCGCTCCTGCGTTCGGGCGCAGCCGTCCACCGCGGCGGCGTGGCGGGCTGAAGGCCATCCACGGCGGTGATGCGGCAGTCAGCTCCGCCGCTGGCGACGGGCTGCCGTCTTCGTTCAGGGCACAGGTGCGGAGCAACAGGTATGACGCCAACAGCTGATTGACCAGTTTGCTGACGGAACGCCCCTCGTGTTGGGCCGCCGCCTTCAAGGCAGCATGCATTTGCCTGGCAATGCGTATCTGCAACAGAACAAGCTCGCACATGGAATCCTCCCACGATTGGGTAACAAGTGAGTTCAACGAATGGGCAGCGCACGGCGCAGCAACGGCGCGGGGCGGTGCCGATCAGGTGGCCGGGGTTGTGCCCGGCGCTATAAGGCGAGGATGCGCGCGAAGAGTGGCAGCGCTAAGTGGCTGCGGGCGCGCGGAAGACGTAATCGAAGGCCTCGGGTGGGCAGCTCGAAGCGATGGGTGAAGGCCCAGAACGCGTACATCACAGACTCCCGGGAAAAGGCCTTTCCCACCATGGGAAAGGCGTCGGGAGGTTAGAGACCGCTAGTAGACGAAAACGGCGTGGCTGATTTCCCCCTCTTTGGGGGGTGTTGTATTCGCCACCTTCCCGACAACGGGACAACCAATCTACGTCTACTAGGAGTGCTCTACGCTCCGGGGGCTACGGTGCCGGAAGTGGAAACGAATGGGAAGTAGGGAAATTCTGCTTTTTTGGGTGTGGCGCGGATGCGCGCCATTGGTGACGCAAGTGACACGAAAATTTCGCGAAACGCGGCAGATTGCGTCGCGGTTGGCTGGAGAATGGCGAAACTCTGGCGCGGATTCGTGCCACGGGATTTGGTGGGCGCTGTAGCGGTGCGGCGTTTTCGGCTATCAGTGCGATGCGATGACGCTCACAGGAGCGGTAGATGCGGTCACTGCGGACTCTACGGTTGATCGTTCGGAGCAGAAGGTTGCCTTCGCGCCGAGACGCTATGCCCGAGCAAAGCGCTTGAGGGTACAGGTCGACTACAAAGTCATAGGAGGTCCAGACCATCACTAATGGCATTTGGTCGAAGGCAACCACCTCTGCTTTCCGAAGGATAAACCGCCTTCTGTGAATCTCCCTCCCCATATCTGTGCGGTTTGCCGCGCGGGCTTCCATCACTCTACGTTTCTTAGACGGCGAGACGGACGGCCAGCGGCCGGCACCGCCTGAAACTATACCGATGCCTGTTCAGATCAGTTCTGAACCTCATCCGTGTCTGGGATGTACAAGCTATCCAAGAACTCCGAAAATGACTGCGCGATCCTGATGATGGATTCATCGCCACTCAGTTCATGCGAGAAGTACGCGATCGCAGGGTCCTTCGACTCTCGATAATCAAGACATACGCAGTCTCCCCACCCGGTCTCAACAATGGGAATGATTCCGGCTGGAATTTGATCTCCCAAGTCACGGAGCGTGTCGACAAGCCTGTCGTACTGATCCTCCCTCAGGCTAAGTAGCGCACCAAAATTTCCTGTTTGTCGCTCGCCTCGGTCGACGTAAACGAACTCGGATTCCTTCGGATTACTAGCGCCCGAATGCGCACCAATAAACGTTGCGTAGTCTGCGGGGAATTTGACCCCAAGCAACGCCTCTGTCGCGGCAATTTCATCCGACTCAAGGGTCTGACCAGGCTCAAGCCAGTCTAGCTCTCTCATCTCGTTTTTCTCACCTGAGCATCTCGAAGCCACCCATTCGGCAATCGGTGCGACGCGATGACGCTCGCGTGCGCGATGGATACGTTTAATGCTGACGCCGCGTGGCCGGCCCAACGCCTCATCCAGCAAGCTAAGTCGTTTGGCTCAGCCGATCTTCAACCGCTGCAAAATCCTCATCCACATACAGATACCCCCTGTCACCAGACGGAAGATCAGCTGCCCCTAACAAGGCGAGCGCGTTCCACACGTCATGGTCAGTAACATCGATATCATGGCCGTCCAAGTATGAGAAGGCCCAAGCGGCAACTTTTCGCGAAAGGAATCAGATGACCTGACCTCGCGCAACCGAGCGACGACGGCCTCTCGTGTTGGCAATGGATTTCTAATTTTCATCTCCGTCGGTGATATGGCCATTGCATTGAACACTCTATGCTACGGTACTCAGTCACCCGTTTGGGAGCGACGGGTGCATCCACCTATTTCGATACCGCCATCTCAAGCACCGTGTCGGCATAGTCAACCCGGCCGTCAGTATCCGGCTGGTTCTTCAACTCCAGTAATGCGTACCAACACGACACTTTGGCCCCGACACGAAACAGCTTTCGATCAACCTTCTCCTGGACATAGACGCTCTCCAGGACGATGGTGCCGTCTTCCGTCTCGAGCTCGAAGGAGTTGATGCTATCGCCCCAGCGTGCATCCTGACCGGCGAAGATCAGTTCGCGAATGGTCCCCGACACATGGACCGTTCTGATGCGTCCCGATCTGATGCTCTCCCACCATTCTTCTGTTCCGAACAGGCCGTGTGTGGGCTTCAGTCCCATGAGATGCCTGTCATCGTCCAGGCTGGCAGCCTGAACGTCTCGCAAGTATGCAGGATCGCGTTTGAGTTCTTCAGCCAAGGTGTAGACAACCTTTAGACCAGCGTCTCTATGATCCAGCACAATGTTCATGAGGATGTTCAGTTCGGATCAGGAGCGCACACTAGCACCAGTTCGCAATGCGCACATGTTCTAGGCGCACTTTCGGCCAATAGCAGTCAGTCAGCAACACCCTGTTTAGGCGCATCGTTGAGCTACGCCGGCCTGTATGAACTGCTATCCTTGTTTTCGCGCTGCCCGGCGCTTCTGGCGGCTTGCCAACAGCGCAGCTTCATAGTCTTCATACCTTTTGACAGACAGGTTCCTACGCACTTGCTCCAGGCGCTTGAAGTGCCCATCGAAGTCTCTTTGGAATGTTGCGGGACTGACAACGAGATCATGTACCGCGTCTGCAAGGTGACCTAGTAGCGCGTATTTAAACTGCAGTGACTGCAGGTTCTCTTTGTTGATTAAGCGATACTTCTCTGGTTCAACGGCCGTCCCCTCGTTATTGAAGGGATAAACCCACTGCCCGTGAGCAAGCTTGTTACGTATTTCAATAATGATCTTCAGCTCTGCAGAAAGGACGCTATGCAGCCCGTCTCTCCGAGCGGCATGTGAGACCCCGAGAACCCTGGCATCTAACTTTGCCTTGGGTATGCCGTGATGCTTCCGGAAAGCAAGGTCAACCGTTTCTTGCCACTGTGCCAGCTGAGAGTCTTCGGCCAGAACGTCGTTTCGCTCATTATCTGTAAAGCCGTACTGCTCAAACAGTAGCTTTCTAAGACGGCACTCTGCCCAAGCTCCAAGTAAAAAGGAATAGAGCCGCAGCAGTGAACGCAAACTACTTTGCGGATCGCCGCCTGCAATTTCCGACTTGGCAAGTCTAGCTGTCTGAGCTATCGCGCGCTCTAGCTCACGTAGATTTGCTACGTGATACATGTACATCTTGCTAGGCGCCCTAGCTGGAATCGTCACCGCCAAAGGACACTCCTTGAATGACCTTTGGCGGTGGGGATTCGAACCCCACAAATACTCTCCTTGCGGAGCGTGTTTTCCCTTACACCATCGCCCAGTAGCATCGTACACAAATCTCGTTGAGAAGGCCAACTACCTAATGGACCGCCCCGTGGGTCCGGCTACACGACTATCGACAAAGTACCGTACGTTGGACTTTGCCATTGATACCGTTCGATCTTAAGGCACCGGAGTCCGGCCAACAAGTCGACGTATAGCCGGACCCAGCACGATGGATGGCCACTGCATCAAAGACAGCTATGGGCCGCATGACGTCCTTACGACCAGTAGCCGACATGCGCACGGCACAATCGTAGCCAACGCATGCCGCCAGCACTTTCCTACTTCACCGCTGCATGCCACACGCCCCGCCCTCGCCATCCAAACGGCTTGAGCGAATCAGTTACGTGATTGGCATCAATCGCGCACTACACACCATCTTTCCCAATCGGCGGCAGGCAAACACATAGGCTCGTCGAGCCAGCGCTGCCGCACCCTTCGAGGAAGACACCGCCATAGCTCTATGTGCAGCGGGAGAGCGCGATGGACTCCTTCAGCAGAACTGTACTTGGATACTGGCGGAATCGTGGAATCCCAGGGGATTTGTAATAAAAGCAGTCTGAAGCGCGTGACACCGCAGATATGTACGATTATGTGCCGGGCAGGAGCGACACGCTCAGCGGCCAAGACGCTCCGCAGAGTGGTCCGGCATTGTTGCCAGTCAATGATGTGGAGAGTGTCCACGCCCCACAGCCCAACCTTCTCCTAGGGCTCGACCACGATCACCCCAAGGAAATCCGCTGCAGGCTGAGTATTGAGCAAGCGCACCTCAGCTCTGTCTTTGATATCAGCCCTGATCAACGGCCATTGCTTCTCCAGGTTACTGTA
Organism: Stenotrophomonas sp.; assembly: GCA_039592995.1. Taxonomy (GTDB): domain Bacteria; phylum Pseudomonadota; class Gammaproteobacteria; order Xanthomonadales; family Xanthomonadaceae; genus Stenotrophomonas. The sequence continues at coordinate 165,276 of JBCNQC010000002.1, forward strand.
CCCAGTGCTAAGGCCGCACTCGCGGAAATCCCATCCCACGAGCGTTAAAACCACGATCTGAGGCTTCTTCGAGGAAGTGCGTCCACCGCACTATAAGCGGCTCTAATTCCGCCATCGGCTTTCTGGGGCCACCTACCAGAAAGTACGGCGTGAGATCAGCAATGGCCTTCTCGCCGAAGGCCCGGAGAGCATCGTCGTCCAGCTTGCTTAGGTAAGGATCAGCACGATAACTGGAGCGCCATCGCTCCTCTCTGGTCAGCGGTCCAGTGTGTTGCTCGGACTTTCGCATCATCGGTACATCCGTCAGTAGCTTTGCGTCTGAGGTGAGTACAGGGCTCTTGTTGAAGATTCCCCACTGGCCGTTGAGAGAGGACAGAAACTCCTCAGCCCAGGAGAAGCGGTCAACTTTATCGCTTTCAATGATGATGCATGGCTGCGCTCCGCCGACTAGATGAGCTTCGGACAAAAGCCAAACTGCATCCACCGCCCAGTCGTCACGTTGCCGCTGCTGCATGAGGCGACTGACCTCCTTTCCAACATCGATTGGATCCAACGACTCGACATCGGGATTCAGCAGGACCAAGATGCCTAGAGCATCATCCAACTCCAGAAGCCGCTTAGTGTTTGCGATCTGCCCCTTTGCATCTCGAAATGCGGCCTCCACGGATCGCATGATCCTTTGACGAAGACGTCGCAGTTGCTCATCCCCGTCTGAAAGGTGGGCAAGCACCTTGTGTGCAGCTGCCTGACCAAGAACCACTGGGAATTCTTCGCGCTTGCTCAGCATCTCGAAAGTGCTGTTGATCTTGTGCTGGGGGTCCCCTTGCAGGACTTTCAGTTCAACAATGACGGATCGAGATCGCCACAGGTAGTCCGCACGTTGGCCACCGCGGGTGTCCAGCTGCAGATCATCGATCGCTTCCGCGCCTTCAACCGTTAAGGCAAAAGCGTGAAACCGCGTCTCCATGTCAGAAGTAACCATTCCTGCATCCTATCCTTGATAGATGTTTCCTGTTGCCCAGTGCCCTCGTCAATCGTGTTCAGGTTCGGGGCTGAACTTCGAGTGCAAGTCCTTCCGCTCCCCTGCCCTATCCAGAAGGACCTCGACGATATTGCCTGTAGCCGCTTCTAGAATAGCGGCAATGATCAACATGGCGACGGCAAGGTACAGGGAAACGGGATCGCTGAGCAGACGGATGTATGAGCCCAAGGCGCTCGCTCATCGACCTGGCAGGGTCGAGAACCGCCAAAAAGCGAAAATCAAGACCGGACGATGAATGATGGTGCGTGCCCGGCCTCAAGTAATGAGTCAATGGCTTCCTGCTGCCAGCCTTCCTGTCCCAGCCATTGGGCAAGTGCTTCAGCGGTATCAAAGACGGGACCTACCGGAGTGCCCTCACTGACATTCTCATAGATCTGAAAGGCCGTACGCGATGCAGGATCTGCGTCGTAGAGCAACTCGTGGTGACCACCCGCGATGTAGCCTCCCTCTTCATCCAGCGGATGCTCGAACCCAGGGGGAACCCTCACAACTTCACGACCCATAGTGCCTCCATATGCGGAGCTGGCGTTATCGCCTGTACGCCGCGCACCTCGCGGCGGGCTATTGCAGGTCAATCTTAGGCATCCGGATTCGACCTAACAAGCCCACGACCTTAGTACCATATCGCCGTCGCCAGACCGGTAGCATCGGTAACGGGCCGCTCCGGCAATGACCCAGCTTCCCCTGCAGCAATGCGTTCCGCACTCCAAAGAGCTACCAATGCGTCGAGCACGTCATCCGTGGCCGCCTCCCGACGCGCGACGGATTGTACAAGCCGTGAGACTTGGTCGAAACCAAACACAGACGAAAGCAGTTCAGTGCGCACGGCGGCACCTTCCTGCGACTTTTTTTTGAAGGCCAGCCCTCTCCCATGACCTCCGTTCAAGGCGGAGAATGACACCTCGGGATGAATTTCCCACACGATTACGCGCGCGCCGTGATCTATCTGGAGAAGCTCATCCCACTCGCGTATTTTGGGCAGGATAGCGAAAGACTGCGAACCAAACCCGCGACCGTCTATCGCTCTATGTCTACGCGACGCCTCGGGCTGTGATACCGCTTCGAGGATGCCCCTGACAGGTGAGGAGAAAACGCTGCAAGCGCGCCGGCCTCCCACGAATCGTCTCGCCTCGTCGTCCGCGCTCCGCCTGCCGCATTCTGGTAGACCGATAGGAATGTCCACGGCGATAACCCGCGCATGCCGATGTGCATCCACAAGAAGACGAGCGCTGGTGTATACGCAATGCGCTAGGCCAGTGCCCGTCCACCAGACGGCTATCCAACCCGACTTCGCACCATCCAGTTCTACGCAGTTTGGTTCGCGCTTCATCGCTCTGCCTCGTTGAACAGCTGTGAAGGGGGGAATGCCCTACTTGTACCCCATTCCCGTCTCCTGTGACTGTCGCGCGAGTTCAGCCATCGCCTGCTCGCTGGCTCGCTCGCGTGCTTCCTTGTACTGCATCAGGTCGGCAAACCTCACCCGACGGTGCTTGCCGGTCCGGTGAAATGCCAGCTCTCCTTCTTCAAGCAGTTTGACGAAGTGGGGGCGGGATACGTTGAGCAGATCCGCCGCCTCTTGGGTGGTCAGTTCCGCATGGACAGGCACAACCTTCACCGCATTGCCATCGGCCAGTTCCGCCAGGATATCCACCAGTAAACGCAGCGCCGAGGTGGGAAGCTCCACTTGGTGCGGCTGCTTCTGGTCGTCGAAGATCTGGATGTGCTGCGTTTCGACCTTGGTGGCCAAGTAGGCTGCCAAGGCACGCTGACCCTGCACGGCCGCCCTCACCTCTCCCTCGGCGGGCAGGCTCAACAGCTTGGATTGGACGGTGGTGGTCATGGTGGCTCCGAGGGGTTCGTACACGGCACTACTCTATTCGAAATATTCGCAATTCGCAATAATCGAAAGGAGATTGCGGGGGCCGAGGCCAGATATCGGGGCAGCCGCCCGCCCCCGTCGGATTGGGAAAAGTGTCGTGAGTGGCCTTCACCGCTGCGGCGCAAGACTTCCGAGTGTTACCGCTTGAGGCCCGGGAACGGATCGAATCCAGGAGTGTGGAGACCGTCTGGAAAGGCCCTCAGGCGGTCCATGATTTCGTGGAAGCGGTCAGGGTTCAACACAACTACGTCGCCTTGCTTGAACCATTGCAGGGCCTCGAAGGGCTTCGAGGTCTCTACCCGGCCACCAGCGTGCAGAAGACTGTTCCTCAATTCGCCGTATGTCGGTGAAGAGGCCACAGGTGGCCTCAACGTGGTCATGCAGGACGTCTATGGCCTTCTTCATCTGAGACACCTGCTCGCCGCATCGCTGCATCTGCTGCGGGGTAGGCCGTCCGTGCATTGGGCTTATCCGTAAGGGGGCTCAGGCGGACCCTACCCCCACTGCAGCACGAACTCAACGGAGCTCAGGTGCCCTCGGTATCTCTTTCTGCTCTGGTTGAAGAAGCGTTGAGATCGACGCTTGGACGGCGAATGCATGGCCGCCCCACCTCAGCCCGATGATTTGAGTCCGAGTTCTTTGATTTTGCCCCAAGGCATGATCGTGACGCCGTCGCATTCGCCCGGGAGTACGCCGCTGTAGTCGGCCTTGGCGACAATGCCATGGCCGTTACTCCCGCGAACTACAGCAGCCCCGCTGTCGCCCGGAGAGCACGCCAGTGATGGACCTTCAACACGTATCCAAGTGCTCGCGCAGGGAAGCACCTGGCCGGGTCCGCATGACACCCCCGGGTTCCACTTGAGGTCAACCACCTTGCCGCAACTCCACCCCGTTCGAACTCCTCGGAAGCAGAGCTCCTGGCCCTCTTCCGCGTTATCCCACATAAGCAGGATGTTCCGAGTGTTGTAGTCGGACTGTGAGGTGGCGTATACATCCCCGAGTGGCGTATGGCTGCCCGCCGTGTGCCATTGCACGTCATGACTTGCATCATCAATGCCGTCAACGTACGTCAACGGCGTGGAGAACTTGCTCGGCTGACCGTAGTTCCCGTAGATCAATGCGTCGGGGCAGTGAGCGGCCGTGGTTATGCCCTTGCGGCCGGTCGCGGTATGCTTCACCGGGAACCCCGTAGTGCAGTACGAGTTGTTGTTCTGAAGAACTGCGCCGCCCATGATGTAGGCTAGGTTCTTCGACTTTGACATATTGGGCCTGAGAGTGACTGACATGCCCAACACCCGTTCAAGCTTCCTGACAGTCGGTCCCAGCTCCTCAACTTGCTCTTCGTTACCCTCAATGTGGACGATAAGCAGGTCTTCACCAGGGCGGCCCATATAGCCCGTGACACCGGGTATCGCGCTGAAGATTAGATCCCTGTGCTTATCGACGATCTCATAGAACTCATCTTGGGTACGCTTGTGCCCTGTCTCAATGACGACGCGAGTTGTTCCGCTTTGCGTTCTCAGCGTCCTTCCTTGAACGGGCTCTGAGCCCTTCAGCTGGACCAGGATGTGCTGATCCGGCGATTCTTGAATGGATATGGCGGTCAGTCGCCCTTCGAACTCTCGCTTGAGGTCAGCCATCGGCTGCAGTATTTCTGTCTGAACCGCCAGACGGGTGATCGCGTCGTCAACGGAGACGTCCGGGTGCTCGGTGACGTAGCTCTTCACGAGAACCTGCATCTCCTCGCCTAGCTCGGAGTAGGCATCAGGCACCTGTGCCCATGCGTTTGTCGAAAGGAGAATGAAGAGTGAACTGCCGAGAAGCTTCCATTTCATAGGTGTATATGCGTCCTTGTAGGTGGATTCCAGCGCCATTAAATGGCGCTGGAGGGATACGCTAGCAGCCAAAGTCAGCCTATGCCGTGACCGCGCGCACAAAGGAGGCGTTTTGATTTTTGATCTTCGGATCCAAGGCCGGCGGCCCGAACTAAAGCAATCAGCTGTGGAAGCTCTTCGCTGGAAGACGACCGTGCTTGCGCTCCACAGCCGTCTCAGCCCAGCCCCCTTCCAGCCAGCTTCCAGCTGAGAATCGCCGCCGCAGTCATGGCGATGCCGATCAGAAGGCAAGCGATCGCGAAACCTAGAATCACCTGATCGCCAGCGGCTCCATCAGGTGCCAGTGAAAAGAAGAGACCGCCGACCAGCGCGACTGACAGCGCGGCACCCAGCTGCATGGCCGCGCTGACCATCCCCGCTGCCAGGCCGGCCCAACGGGGCTCCACCAGATCGATGTTCAGGCGCACCAGTGCGGGCACGCTGATTCCCTGCCCCAGTCCGATCAGCAGCAGGGGCAGATGAATCAGGGACGGCTTTCCTGTCATGGCGATGGCACCCGTCAATAGCAGGCCCGTTACCTCCAGCGTCATGCCGAACGTCGCCGCGCGGGAACACAGCCATCGCGCAAGCCGCAGGCCCAACGTGGGCCCAAGCAACTGCCCGATACCGACTGGCAGGATGGCGAGCCCCGCCGACAGCGCATCGCGGTGCAGACCCGCTTGCTGATACACCGCGAAGGTGAGGAAGAACGCCGCCAGGGCGTAGAAGAGCAGCGCCGCCAGCAGGCCTAGATGAAGGCCTTGCGCCGCGGACATCACCGAGGGAGGCACCAGCGGCGTCCTGCCCGATCGCTCACGTTGCTTCTCGTAACGCCAGAAGATGGCGAGGAGCGGCAGACTCAGTGCCAACAGGCCCAGGCTCCAGGATGGCCACCCACGCTCGCGGCCTTCAATCAGAGGAACCACAAGCGCGAGAACGCCAAGGGACAGCAGCAAAGCCCCAGGAACGTCCATACCGCCTGGCTGGTCTTCCTTGGTCTCGCGCACCAACATCAATGCGGCGGGCACGGCCAGAACGATGACCGGAATATTGATGAGGAAGACACTGCGCCACCCCATGTTCCAGATATCTGCTGATACCAGCACACCTCCAAGAAGCTGACCGCCGACGGCAGCCAACCCGAATGTCGCCCCGTACAGCGTGAGCGCACGGCTCTTCTCGCTTGTCGGGAACATTGCATGGATGGATGCCAGTGCCTGTGGTGCCATCACGGCGGCTGAGATGCCCTGCAGCAGCCTTCCGAACACCAGCACGCTGGCCGAGCCTGCGAGTCCACAGATCGCCGATGCGAGGCCGAACCCGAGCATGCCTGCAACGAATGCGCGTCGGCGTCCGTAGATGTCACCCAAGCGACCGCCGAGAATAAGCATGACGGCGTAGGCCATCGCGTAGACGGAAACCACCAGCTGCGCTACATCCGCTGACGCATGCAGGTCGGTACGGATGGAGGGCAATGTTACGTTGACGATGAAAAAGTCGAGTGGCGGCAGCAGCGTGCCGGTCAGGAGAACGGCCAAGGCCGCCCAGCGGCGCGCGTCGGCCGCACCCGAGGTGGAGTCGGTGATCATGGGCTTCATCCTGGGCGGGCGTGGCCGTCGGGTCAGCGCATGCCGCCCGAACCGATGATGCATTCGCCGGTCACCCAGCCCGCATCATCAGAGGCGAGGAACGAGACAATCGAGGCGATGTCGCTTACCTGGCCGATCCGCCCCAAGGGTGTCTGCTGCTCGTTCCATGCCTGAAAGTCGGAGCCCATGACGCCATTGGCGTGCGTGCCATCGGTCTCGATCAGCCCGGGATTCACGGCGTTGACGCGGATTCCTCGTGGTCCCAGCTCGCGCGACAGTACGCCGGTGATGGCGTCGATGGCCCCCTTGGTTCCGGTGTAGATGGCGCTCTCGGCCGGCAGAATCCGCGTCACGAAGGAACTGATATTGATGATGCTGCTGCCCTCGGTGAGGAATGGTGCAGCGGCACCCGTGACCAGAAGCGGGCCAAGGACGTTAAGGTCGAACTGGCGGCGATACAGCGCCTCGGCGGTGGACTCGATCTTTGCGAACTCGTAGACGCCTGCGTTGTTGACCACAATGTCCAGCCGGCCGAAATGGTCGAGCGTTGACTTGACCAGCGCATCCACCTCGGACTTGTTACGCACGTCGGCGCGCACCGCAATCGCGCTGCCACCGTCGCCTTCAATGCTGGCAACCACTTCGTTTGCCTCCACTTCGCTCGAGGCGAAGTTCACAACTACCCTCGCCCCTTCGCTTGCGAGCCGGCGGGCTATGCCCGCGCCAATACCCTTCGATGCGCCGGTTATCAGCGCAACCTTCCCGTTCAACTTGCTCATGTCGTGTAACTCCAGATGGCGGCAACCTCAGTGCAGGGCGGCCATGGTGAGCCCGAACAGGGTTGTTTGTGGACTGCCATTCCTGCATATTCCTCGTACATTTTTGAACGGTCATAGCGGGCGTGGACTGGAGTGATATCCGGATATTTCTGGCGGTCGTTCGCGGCAGATCGCTGGGCGAGGCCGCTCGCAGCCTCGGCGTGAGCCATCCGACGGTCGGTCGCCGGATCAAAGTGCTCGAGGACCAGGCCGAGCAGCCCCTGTTCCGCAGAACCAAGGATGGGCTGATGCTCACCGACGCAGGAGACGCGGTGCTGTCATTGGCAGAATCGATGGAGGAATCGGCGCTTTCGATGGAACGGCGCTTGGCCGGCAACCATGAGCGGCTTGAAGGCATCCTGCGCATATCTTCAGCGGATTGGTTCGCAGCTTATGTCCTGGCCCCCGTCTTTACCGAACTGGGGCAGCTTCACCCTGCTGTGGTGCCTGAGCTCATTGCGAGCTACCGGATTCTGGATCTTTCCCGGCGCGAGGCCGATGTTGCCTTCCGCATCGTGCCTTTCAGTGAGCCGGACATTGTTCAACGTCGACTGATGACCATGCCGTACGGCCTCTACGGGTCGGCGGCGACCGTGCAGGCGGTAAGCGATGACCCGCAATCGGTGCGCCTGATTCTCATGAACTCGGCCCAGGCGCACTTCCCGGATGTGGCGTGGCTGCTGGACCGGTTCCCACACTCAAAGCGCGCTTTCACCAGCACGAGCCGTAGCGTGCAGGCTCAGATGTGCCTTCGAGGACATGGCGTGGCGGTGCTGCCGAGATCGCTGGCGGAAGGAATTAGTGGACTTCAGCGCATCGATCTTCTTGGGCAACCACCCAGCAGGGACATCTGGGTGGGTTACCACCAGGACCTTCGCCACATGGACCGGCTGCGCGCGTTTCTGGCTATCGCTGAACGGATGTTGGGTCATCCCGGCTGATCGGCGGTCAGGCTTCCATCCTCGCACGCGACTGCCGCCGCATCGCCTGCGGTGCCACGCCAAAGCCTCGCAGGTACGCCTCGCGCAGGTGCCGCCTGTCGCGGAACCCGGTCTCACGGGCGACCACCTCCAGCGGATGCCGTCCCTGTTCGACCATGACCCGCGCCGCTTCCAGGCGCAGCGCTTCAATCGCCTTCGCTGGGGACTGCCCGGTTTCCGCCGTGAAGATCCGGCTGAACTGCCGCGGACTCAGGTTGACCTGCTCGGCCAGCTGCTCCACGCCCAGCGGGTCGCCCAGATGGCGCTTGGCATAGTCCAGCGCCTGTTGAATGCGGTCGCTGCGCGGGGCCAGGTCCAGCAGTTCCGAGTGCTGTGTCTGCCCGCCGGCGCGCCGGTGGTGCATCACCAGTCGGTGTGCGACCGAGCGGGCCACCTCCGGACCCAGATCTTTCTCGACCATGCCCAGCGCCATGTCGAGGGCGGCGGTCATGCCGGCTGAGGTCCAGAACTGACCATCCAGAATGAAGATCCGGTCGGCTTCCACCTGGATGTCGGGGTGGCGCTGCTGCATGTGCTCGGCGTAGGCCCAGTGGGTGGTGGCCCGCCGCTGCGTAAGCACACCGGCTTCGGCCAGGATGAAGCCGCCGGTGCAGATGCCTGCCACGCGCCGGGCCTTGGGGGCTACGCGACGTACGAAATCCAGCAAGGGTGGCGAAACCGGTCCGGACAGCGGGTCAATCACCCCGGCGAACATCCAGGTATCGGCGCGGCTGCGCCCGCTGAGCTCGCGCGTTACGACCCGCATGCCCAGCGAGGCGTTGATCTCCCCGCCTTGCAGCGACCAGTTCTCCACGGTGTAGAAGTTTTCGCCATGCACGAGGTTGGCGAACTCAAACACCGCCTGCGAGCCCAGCGCCATGACCTGGAAACCGTCGCCAAGTACGTACCCAACCCTGTGCATGGTGGCCGAACCTGCATGTCCTAAAACATGACTATATGCGTCATTTGCGCCATCGTCCATCAGGTGCAAGCTTTCTCCACACCCCCGCGGCCATGGCCGCCCTACTGGAGAAAGCACCATGTCCGCACACCCTTCTTCCACCGGCGTCGCCTTGGTCACCGGCGCATCGTCCGGCATTGGCGCGATTTATGCCGAGCGCTTGGCCCGTCGTGGGCATGACCTGATTCTGGTCGCCCGTGATCGCCAGCGGCTGAATGCCTTGGCTCAGCGGATCAGCAGCCAGACCCAGCGCGCCGTGGAAGTGATTGCCGCCGACCTGGGCCAGCGCGATCAGCTGGCCACCGTGGAGCGCCGCCTGCAGCAGGATGCCGATATCACGGTCCTGGTCAACAACGCCGGGATTGGCACCCACACGCCGCTGCTGCAGAGCGACGTGGAGCGCATGACGGCCATGGTGGAGCTCAACGTTACCGCGCTCATGCGGCTGACCTATGCCGCCGTACCGCAGATGGTGGCGCGTGGGCGCGGCACGGTCATCAACATCTCGTCCATCGCCAGCGTGGCTCCGGAAATCCTCAATGGGGTCTACGGCGGAAGCAAGGCATTCGTTACCGCCTTCACCCAATCGCTTCACAAGGAGCTTGCCGGCACGGGCGTGCTCGTCCAGGCGGTGCTTCCGGGTGCGACCGCCACCGACTTCTGGGCAATCGGCGGCCTGCCGGTGGAGAACCTGCCGAGTGAGATCGTGATGCCGGCCGAAGACCTGGTGGATGCAGCGCTGACCGGCCTGGATCGCGGTGAGCTGATCACCCTTCCCTCGCTGCATGCCGGCGAAGACTGGGAGACGTTTGAGACGGCCCGCCAGACGATGGCGGCACATCTTTCCAGCAACACCGTGGCTCCACGTTATCGCGCTGGTCACTGAATCCATCATTTCCTCATTCGAATATCAGGAGAAACTTCCATGAAGCTCACAGGCAATACCATCTTCATTACCGGCGGCACCTCCGGCATCGGTCTGGCACTGGCCAAGGCGCTGCATGCGCGCGGCAACCAGGTCATCGTGGCCGGCCGTCGCAAGGCGCTGCTGGACCAGATCAAGGCCGAGAACCCCGGCATTGATGCTGTCCAACTGGATGTTGCCGATCCGGACCAGATCAAAGCGGTTGCCGCTGACGTGATTGCGCGTTTCCCGGCACTTAATGTGGTGGTCAACAATGCGGGCATCATGCCTTTCGATGACGCAGGCGGTGCGCTGGACGATGAGCAGGCTGCTCATCTGGTGGCCACGAACCTGCTGGGGCCGGTCCGGATCAGCGCGGCCTTCGTCGAGCATCTGAAGCAGCAGCCGCAGAGCTGGATCATCAACAACTCGTCCGTTCTGGCCTACGTTCCGCTGGCTTCGACGGCGCTGTACTCGGCCACCAAGGCGGCCATTCACTCCTACTCGATGTCGCAGCGTTTCGCGTTGCGCGACAGCTCGGTGAAGGTACTGGAGATAGCACCGCCATGGGTGGATACCGACCTGATCTACAAGAGCAGTGACCCGCGTGCCATGCCGTTGGACGACTTCATTGCAGAGACGCTGGAGAAGCTTTCAACCGCGACTACCGAAGTCGTGGTGGATCGCATCGCGGCGGTGCGCGCGAACCCAGGGGCGGATGAGCACGCACTGGTTCATCAATTCAATCTTTCGATGGTGCAGAACCCGATTCCGGTGGCATGACCACCTTCTCAAGGAGACATCCCATGTTGTTCAACTGGTCTGAATACGTACCTGCAGTGAAGAAGGCATTTGGTAGCCTGGGCAAGCGTCATCCAAAGATGCTTGAGGCCTATCAATCGCTGGGCTCGGCCGCCGCGCATGATCAAGCGTTGGACGCCAAGACCCGCGAACTGATTGCCGTTGCTGTGGCGATCAGCCTGCGTTGCGATGGGTGCATTGGCACGCACACCGAAGCGGCGCGGAGGGCCGGGGCGACCGAGGCGGAGCTGGCGCAGGCGCTGGCTACGGCAATCCAGGTCAATGCGGGTGCGGCTTACGTGTACTCGATGCGGGCGCTGGAAGCGTACGGCGAGTGAGCCACCCGGCCCGTGCGTTTCCAGGTGACGCGACTCACTTCGGCCATTGCCGTTTTAAGCGGCACCGTTGCACAGTTAGTGGTAAGGCGCGCGCCAACTGACGTTGACGCGCGCCTTGACCATTTACAGATCAATACCAAACCCGGCACCGGCGCTGTTTTCGCCGCCGCCGAACGAAGCACCGAACGTCACCGTCGCCTTGTCACCAATCTTCTTTCCATAGCCCAGGGAGAACGCCTGCTCACCGCCCTGCGACCCTACGCCCACGGCAAGACGCCCGCGTGTCGAGGTGGTCGCTGCGGCGTTTGCCGCCATGTTGGCCATTGCAGCACTCATGGCACCAATGCGGTCGATCTTCTGATCCTGCTTGTCGAAGCGGCGATCAACGTCCTTGCGGAAGTCGGTGAAGTCGGTGGTCCATGACTGAATGCGATTGTCTGTGTAGGCATTCGCGCTGGTCAGCGTCTGGGTTGCGGTCCGATCCGTGTAGTCACGGGCAGTCTGCAGGTTTGCTGCGTCGGCAGTAGCCATTTCACCGCGGATCTTGGTTTCGCGCCCGTCGGTGTAGGCGTTCGCGGAGCTCAGGGTCTGCGCATTGCCGGTCGCAACGTCCGAGCGGATAGCCGCCTCGCGTCCGTCAGTGTACGAGTTGGCCGAGGTCAACGTCTGTGCACTGTCGGTAGCAACGTCGGAGCGGATCGCCGCTTCGCGACTGTCTGCGTATGAATTGGCCGAACTCAGGGTCTGCGCATCAGCGGATGCCAGGTCAGACCGAACTGCTGCTTCACGGGTATCCGTATACGTGCCCGCTGAGGTGACCGCTGCATCGGTCAACGTCTGGACCTGGCCCACATTGGCGGCGTCCGTTGCAGCGTTACCCGCAGCGACATTGGTCACCCTGCGCTCGGAGCCCGACGACCCAACTGACACCACATTGGCCTGGCCGCCGTCATTGCTGTTGGAGCCGAGGGCAACCGAGTTGCCGCCATTTGCGGTTGCGCCATTGCCGATCGCAACGTTGCTGTCCGTGCCGGCCGCGCCGGTCGATCCGCCGCCTCCGCAGCATCCCGTCCCGCCAGAGCCACCCTGGCCGGCCGCACTGCCGGTTCCGATTGCGATGTTGTTATCACCCCCAATTCCCCCAGCTCCTCCACTGCCCCCAGCGGTGCCTTCACCTCCGTTGCCGCCCGCACCCGCATTCCCGCCGCCGATGGCGAGGTTGTTCGTACCGCCGGATCCACCGGCGCCACCTGTTCCGCCGGAGTTTCCGTACCCACCATTACCACCGACGCCCGACTTGCTGCCATTGCCGATTGAGACGTTTCCGGTCTCCACGCCAGAGCCACCCGCCCCGCCGCTACCGCCACTATCACCCGGACCCGAACCGCCGTTGGTACCTACCTGACTTCCACTTCCGCATGCCAGCGCACCTGAGCCGGAGTCCTGGCTGCAGGGTTCAGTGGCACTGCTGCCAGGTACAACCTGTGCCTGGGCAGGAACCGCCAAACAAACTACCGCGAACGCAATAGCACCCGAAAAGACACGCGCAGCCGCGCGGGCACGGTTGCCACAGATTTCCGTGAACATTTTGATACTTCCGAGTAAGTGCGCGCTTGGCGCATCAAGCTGCTTTACAGCCTCGATTGAGGCTGCTTCCCCTAGCCGCCATCTTTCCCCGGCGGCTCCGACGTCAGGTTAGCGCGGCCACCGGGCGTGGTCCAATGAAGTAAGTGCGTACTACGCGAAAAATAGTGAAATATTCTGCTAAAGAAATCGCTGTGGCTGCCGACGCAGAGAGTTTCATGGCGAGTGCGATGATAGGGGTGGGGCGGCGTGCGTGAAGCCCGCCCCAGCCCGTTGATCTCAGTGCTTTCGCGCGGTGACGGAAGCCGGGCAAGCCCGGCTCTACGCTAATGGCGCGTTTGGCGCGCCTCTGCGGCTTCGGCACGCTCGCAGACCCGCTCCATCATCGCGACGATGATGTCGTCCGGGTGGCAGTTCATCCTTCTTGCCAACCGGCGCAACGCAAACAGGTGTTCTTCCTCGATCAGGAACTCCATATCGACCAGTTCGCTCATGAATCGGTTCTCCGCATTCGCGAGGCGTGCGACGGCAGGGTGTAGGAGCCAACCTGGATGTATGGCACGCCGTCTTTGCTTACGCCGTCGGCATCCAGTTCCGGCACTTCGGATGCCTTTACCGGCACCAGCAGGAAGCTCTTCACGCCTAGGTCCACGCGCAGCCATGTGCCCGCGCCCATGCCGGCATCGGCCAGCCACTGGCCTTCCAGACGCATGCACGGTTCGTCGTAGCCCGGCGTGCCCGGAATATCCGACACCCGCCCGATGGTGATGAAGCCGCTGATCTCTTTGGTGTCGGCGTTATACCGGATGTCCTGGCCACCCTTGAAGCCGTGGTTGGGTGTGTCGTCCCAATCGATTGTCATGGTGATTCTCCCGTTGGTGGCGTCCCGCCGGAGTGGCGGTGACGTTGGGAGCGCGGGACCTCGTGAGTTACGAAGTTTCGACGCTCCGCCGAACCACCCTGCATCAAGTTTGAGGCGTTGGGAATGCGATTTTTTTGCGTTCGGTGTGCTGCGTTCCGGTACACGCAATCGGAGAATGACGCACCTCGCCTGTTATTGAGCGCATTGCGTGATATGGCGCACGTATTGGTGTGCCGTTAGCGTCAAACCGGTGTCGTTTCCGGCCAGTTTCGACGCGCGATACAAATGCGCCCATGACCGAAAAATTTCCCGCCCGGCAGATCCGAGCGGCCTATAACGACAAAACCATCCGCGTCTACCAGGCCTATTCGGACCTGATTGCCGACAGCGTCCTGCAGCACCAGACCTTCGTCAGCCCGCCGTTCAAGCGCGAGCGCATGACGTGGATCAAGCCTTCCTTCCTGTGGATGATGTATCGCGCCGGGTGGGGCTACAAAGATGAGGGCCAGCGGCGGATTCTTGCCATCGACATCACCCGCGAGGGCTTTGAGTGGGCATTGGCACATAGCTGCGCCAGCCATCCTGAGCCGGGCATGGATGCGGCGGCGTGGGAGTCCTTGAAGCGTGACTCACCTGTGCGGGTGCAGTGGGATCCTGAGCGCGACCTGCATCTGCGGCCGCTGGAGCACCGTTCCATCCAGATCGGGCTGAGTGGAGAGGCGGTGCGGCGCTATGCCGGGGAATGGATCCAGGGGATCACCGAGGTGACCGAGCTGGCGCAGCGGATGCATGCACTGGTGGAGGAAGGGAAGCTGGCGGAGGCGGCGGGGTTGTTGCCGGAGGAGCGTGAGTATGTCCTCGGCGGGCTCGATGTCTGAGAAGTCACTAGAAACCCCGAAGCGCCCCGGTGAACTTGCCGCAGTCACACTCATGGCGCGTCACCGACTTGATCACTTCGAACCGAATGAGCGAGCCGCACGCGTGACAAGAAACGCTACTCGTACCCGTGCAGCCAAACTGATCCAGGGCCCGCATGAACAGCTGGAGGTCCTGCGCTGTTGGCGTTGGCTTTTCGGTCATTCTCACTACCCCGCTGTGCTTGGAGGATGGTTTTTGCCTTCGTTCGCTTCACTTTTCGCCTCATCGCATGAAGCTTCCAGACGCCGTCTGACACCGATCAGCCGCGAGCGCATCGGGCCCCATCCAATGGTCCATTCCATTTCTTCGGGGCGATAGCATGCAAGCATCTCGACTGTCTCCTGGAGGTAGTCTTCATTGGGATACAGGTCATCAAGCATGACTTCGATTCTTCCAGCGAGGTCCAGCGGAGCACTGGGAGTTGAGACGAACTCGTCCATTGCGGACCATAGCTTCTGACGCCGCTCGTCTACCGGGGTGTGGTCGGTTTCGCCGCTGCCAGTCAATCTTCCTTGGTGTGCACTTTCCGAAGCCGCGCGCCTCTGCACGATTGGGTGCTCCGACGAGAGGATGAGCTTGTTGGCAAGCCACTCGCATTCCACGCGTGTTCCGAAGTAGACACCCTGGCTGTGACTCGTTTTCATACGCTGAAGGGCGTCTCGGGAATCCAGCCCCAGATAGATACGCAGCACTCTGGCTGTCTCGGCGTTGGATTTGACTGCCGGCAGGATGACCACCCATTCACCGTGCTCATCAAGTATTCGGCTCCGCATTTCACCAGGCGGAAATCCATCGCCGTCTGACTCGGATGCGCATCTACAGCCGCTGCAGTTCAGCGACTCGTACCATCTCAGCTCGCCATGGATGGCAGTCTGCCCAATGCGGAGCATGCCCTCGGCTGCGCAATGTGGGCAGGGCAGCAGGATGGTGCCAGCGACCTCGTTGGTCACGATGCAGGCTCCGGCTGCACCCACCAATCGAATGCGCCCGGGTCCAACGTATCAACGTCGCAGTCCTGCAGAACCGTACACTGCCCAGACGCTGACAGTACCCTGACGCTGAAGGCCGTCACCGGTGCGATGGTGGACGTCCATGAGATGACCACTCGTTCTTCGCCGGTATTGGGATTCCGGTTGACCATGACGTTTCGGTCGTTGATGCGCTTCAAGTACCAACCATCGGGCTTGGGCTGCTTGGGGCAGAGGGTGAATGCAATCGTCCAGTTCCCGGCGTCGTCCTTGGTTCCACCGATGGTGATGGCGTCGTCGAACCAGTCTGGAACAGTCGCGGGCGGATGGAATTCGTTGAATGCTGCGATAGCGTGCTGGCGAGCCGTCTGGAAGTCCATCTTCGACGCCATTCTTCCCCTGATTGCATCGCATGATACATCGGCCAGCCGTCACCATTGGAGCCGTGCTGGGCTGCGGCTTCGTTGGATGTCGCCACGCCGACGTGTTGGTCGGGTGCTGCCGGTGCCCGCCAACGGCCGGCGCTACCGGTTATGCTGCGGCTCCGTCTTAGTGCTTGTTCGAAAGGAATCGTCATGAGCTGCGCAGTTGCTACTGCTTCTTGGGCCACGCTGGTCGACACCCTGACCCGTAGCGGCCTCTCCGATCAGCTATCACGCTCCGAGGCTGGTGATAGCTGGCTGCATGAAGGGAACGAGTTGGAAGGTGCGCCTTCGGCTACGAATGTCGAGGCGCTGTTGCCATCGTCTTACCGTGCATTTGTGGCCCAGCATGGCTATCCGTTGATTGCTGCGCCCTCGCGTCTCAACTATGCGTTCGCGTTTCTGCCGCCCCTGGCGATGCGCCAGGTGAGTGCGCTGCTTGCAGATGAAGAGATGGACTTTGATGCGGCGCGCACGGCGCGGAGTGCGGGCAACTATGTCTGGCAGCACGTGATGTTTGCTGGCTGGAACTTCGCAGACGGTGACGGCTGGGCGTTTGGGTTTGATGCCGAAGACGAGAAAGACGGTGGCGAGCCGCTGGTGTGGCTGGTGGAAGGCGGCTCCGTGGTTGAGCTGGTGGGGAGCTTTGAAGAATGGTTGGAAGAGCGTGCCGAGGATGTGCGGGCGCGGGTTGGGGCGCTGGATGCGGAGGCGCTGGCGGCTGCGGCGGGGCGCGAGGGGGATTACGAGTACGGGCCATGGGACCTGGCCGGGTTTGATGGGTGAGGTGGGGGCTGCTGGGTGCGGTTAAGGGGTTGCCGGCCAGCGGCCGGCACTACCTGAGTTCCGGTTGTTCGTCGTTTTGGAGCGGTTTGGGTCCGCGCAGCCACGCAGGGCGTGGCTCTACGGGGGTCAGGGTTCACGATGCCGGGTGGGGGTGCCCGCCCCGGGGTCACTTGCTGCTGACGTATTTCTCGCGGCGGACCTGGGGGTTGGGCAGGCCGGCTTCCTTCAAGGCCTCGAAGGTGGCATCCACCATGTCCGGGTTGCCGCACAGGTAGGCGATGTCGGTGGCCGGGTTCGGGGCGAATTCGGCGAGGTGCTGCTGGACGTAGCCGTGGCGGACGTCGGGGTGCGGGTTTTCCGGTAGTTCGCGGGATAAGCACGGAACATAGCGGAAATTGGCGTGCTGTTCGGCGAAGTTGTAGAAATCCTCGCTGTACAGCAGCTCGCCGGGGGTGCGGGCACCCTGCAGCAGCACCACTTCCACCCCGCGCTCGGCCATGGCGGTGGCCAGCAGCGGCAGCATGGAGCGGTACGGGGTGACGCCGGTGCCGGTGGCAATCAGCAGGTAGCGGGCGTTGTGGTCGCCGGGCATCAGGCAGAACCGGCCGTACGGGCCGCTGGCCTGCACGTGGCCGCCGATGTCCAGGCCCTCGAACAGGGCCGTGGCGGCCCCGCCGGGCACGAAGCTCACCGCGATATCCACCGCTTCCCCGGCCCCGATGGCGTGGTCGTGGATGGTGGCCAGCGAGTAGCTGCGCTTGGTTTCGGTGCCGTCAGCGTAGTGAAAATGGACCTGGATGAACTGGCCGGGCTGGAAATCCAGCGGCTGGCCGTCATCACGCAGGAACTGGTAGTGGCCGACGGTCGGGGCCAGCATGTGGCGGCCGACCAGCTTGAGGGGGAATTGAACAGGCACGAATTTGGGAAACAGTGTGTAGCCGGGGCGAGCCCTCGGGGCCTTCTATAATAGCGGCTCACCCGCCCCACTCCAGCGCCGCCCTTGGGCGCGAAGGCAAGAGCTTGGCTTCCCAGACAAATAACGCCCCCGCCCTGCGGGTGCGCGACCTCCGCAAGACCTATGACAACGGCACCCAGGCCCTGAAGGGGGTCTCGCTGGACGTGGCCCCGGGCGACTTCTTCGCCCTGCTGGGCCCGAACGGGGCCGGCAAGTCCACCCTGATCGGCATCATCAGCTCGCTGGTGAACCTGAGCGAAGGCCAGGTGGAAGTGTTCGGCAGCGACCTGGTGCGCGACCGCAGCGCCACCATGCGCCTGATCGGGCTGGTGCCGCAGGAGATCAACTTCAACCTGTTCGAAAAGCCCTTCGACATCCTGGTGAACTACGCCGGCTTCTACGGCGTGCCGCGCGAGGAAGCCGAGAAGATGGCCGAGGTGGAGCTCAAGCGCGCCCACCTGTGGGAAAAGGCCCAGGTGATGAGCCGCACGCTGTCGGGCGGCATGAAGCGCCGGCTGATGATCGCCCGCGCGATGATGACCCGCCCGCGCCTGCTGATTCTGGATGAGCCCACCGCCGGCGTGGACATCGAGATCCGCCGCGACATGTGGCGGGTGCTGAAGGAGATCAACGCCGCTGGCACGACGATCATCCTGACCACGCACTACCTGGAAGAAGCCGAGCACCTGTGCCGGCACCTGGCCATTATCAACCACGGCCAGATCGTCACCCAGGGCCCGATGCGGGCGCTGCTGGCCAAGCTGGACGTGGAAGGCTTCCTGTTTGACATCGATGGCGACCTGCCGGCGCAGCTGCCGGTGATTGAAGGCACCACCATCACCGCTACCGACGCGCACACGCTGGACGTGGACATGCCGCGCGCGATGGATCTGAACCGGGTGTTCGAGGCGTTGAACGCGGCCGGCATCCGGGTGCGCTCGATGCGCACCAAGAGCAACCGTCTGGAGGAGCTGTTCGTGCGGCTTACCGGCAACCAGGAGAACGCGGCATGAGCACCACCCCAAGCCCGGTGATGACCGACGGGCAGCGCAACCGGATCGCGCTGATGACCATCGTGCGCCGCGAAGTGGCGCGCATCCTGCGCATCTGGGGCCAGACCCTGGTGCCGCCGGCGATCACCATGACGCTGTACTTCCTGATCTTCGGCGGGCTGATCGGCTCGCGCGTGGGTGAGATGGGTGGCTACAGCTACATGCAGTTCATCGTGCCGGGCCTGGTGATGATGAGCGTCATCCAGAACAGCTACGGCAACATCAGCTCGTCGTTCTTCGGCGCGAAGTTCGGCCGGCATGTGGAAGAACTGCTGGTGAGCCCGATGCCGAACTGGGTGATCCTGTGGGGTTACGTGGCCGGCGCGGTGCTGCGCGGGCTGATGGTGGGCGTGATCGTGCTGATCATCGCGATGTTCTTCACCCCGGTGCGCATTCCGCACCCGCTGGTGACGCTGACCACGGTGCTGCTGGGCGCGACGATCTTCTCGCTGGCGGGCTTCATCAACGCGGTGTACGCGAAGAAGTTCGACGACGTGGCGATTGTGCCGACCTTCATCCTGACCCCGCTGACCTACCTGGGCGGCGTGTTCTATTCGGTGAAGCTGCTACCGACCTGGGCGGAAGCGGCGACGCATGCGAACCCGATCTTCTACATGGTGAACGCGTTCCGCTACGGCCTGCTGGGCACAAGCGATGTGCCGCTGTGGGTGGCGTATGCGCTGATGATTGGCTTCGTGGTGGTGCTGAGCGCACTGGCACTGTGGCTGCTGAAGCGTGGTGTGGGGATGCGGAGCTGATCTGCACCACCTGTTGATGCTGGACATGAAAAAACCGCCTTTCGGCGGTTTTTTCGTCCTAAGCCGTTGGGCCAACTGAATGACGCGACAGAGGCGGAGTTGTGGGGCCATGGTACAGCCGCTCAGTTCGATGTCCACCGCCGCCTATCTCGCCGCATGCATTTCGCCATCGAGGCGGGCACGGAAAGCCTTTGTTCCCAGTACTTCGGCGCTGTGGAAGAAAACGCACGGGCGATTGTTCGCTATGACGCTTTCGGCATGCATCCTGTAAACAAAAGGCCCCGACGAATCCGCCGAGGCCAAATGCCGACCAGGAATCCCCGATCCAGCGTTCGTTATAGCAGAATTGGGATGCGGGGCTCTGCCCCAAATGCTTGCGAACAGATTGGTTGACGAAGGAGCTTGCTTACATGCGCATTCTGGTTCTCGGTGCCGGCGGCACCGGCGGTTACTTCGGCGGGCGTTTGGCCCAGGCCGGAGTGGATGTCACCTTCCTGGTGCGGCCTGCCCGTGCGGCGCAGTTGGCGCGCGATGGGCTGGTGATCCGCAGTCCGCTGGGCGATGCGGCCTTCCCGGTGCAGCATGTGACCGCTGATGGGCTTGCGGCGCTGGCCGCTGAGAAGCCGTTCGATCTGGTGATGCTGAGCTGCAAGGCGTATGACCTGGAAAGCTCGATTGAGGCGATTGCGCCGGCGGTGTCGTCACGCACCACCGTGCTGCCGATTCTCAACGGGCTGCGCCACTACGCCACGCTGGATGAGCGCTTCGGGCGCAACGCCGTGCTGGGTGGGCTGTGCTTCATCAGTGCGACAAAGGCACCGGATGGCGCAGTGCTGCATCTGGCCCCTGCGGCGAAGCTGACCTTTGGCGAGCGCGACAACACAGGGGCGAGTGCGCGGGTGTTGGCGCTGGCGGCAGCCTGTGTGCAGGCCAATGTCGATCATCTGGCCAGCGATGCGATTGGGCAGGAGCAGTGGGTGAAGTACACCTTCCTGACCGCGTTGGCAGCGGGCACGTGCCTGATGCGCGCGGATGTCGGCACGATTGTGGGCACCGATGAGGGTGAGGCGATCATGCGTGGGCTGTACGCGGAGTGCCTGGCGGTAGCAGAGGCCGCCGGTGAGCCGGTGCCGGAGAAGGCGCAGGGGATTGCGCTGGGGGCGTTGACCCAGGCCGGGTCGGCGTTGAAGGCGTCGATGCTGCGGGATCTGGAGGCCGGGCAGCAGGTGGAGGCGATGCAGATTGTGGGGGATATGCGGCTGCGGGCGCGGGAGGCCGGGGTGCTGGCACCGTTGCTGGCGGTGGCGTATGCGCATTTGCAGGCGTATGAGGCGTCGCGCGCGGGGTGATTCCGCGTAGTGACGCGCCATGCGCGTCATGGAGTATCCGAATGTTGCCGGACGCGCATGGCGCGTCCCTACGCAGATTCAGGCACCGCGAAGCCACGCAGGGCGTGGCTCTACGGGGATTCCCCGCCAAGACCGAGCCGGGCGTGCGTCGCCGGGATCAGGCGATTTCCGGCAGCCGGAAGAACGCGCGCGTGGCGGCCGTGGCATTCGCCGCCGTTACCGCCACATCCTCCCCACGATCACGCGCAAGCTCTTCCACGATGTGCGACAGGAACATCGGCTCGTTGCGGCGATCTTTCGGCATCGGCTTCAACGTGCGCGGCAGCAGGTACGGCGCGTCGGTTTCAATCATCAACCGATTGGCCGGCACGTGCTTCACCAGCTCACGCAGGTGCGCGCCACGGCGCTCGTCGCACAGCCAGCCGGTGATGCCCACGTACCAGTCCTGGTCAAGGTAATCGAACAGCTCCTGGCGCTCGCCGGTGAAGCAATGCACCACCGCCGGGCCGAGACGGCCGTCGAAGTTCTTCATCTGCGCCATGAAATCGGCATGCGCGTCGCGCTGGTGCAGGAACAGCGGCTTGCCGTTCTCGGCGGCCAACTGCAGCTGGCGCTCGAACGCACGGTGCTGCGCGGGGCGCGGCGCGAAGTCGCGGAAGTAATCCAGCCCGCACTCGCCCACTGCCACCACTTCGGCATGTGCATGCAGCGCGCGCATCTCGGCGTCGCATTCGTCGGTGTATTCCACCGCGTGGTGCGGGTGCACGCCGGCGGTGGCGTACAGGAAGCCCGGGTGCTGGCGGGCCAGCTCCAGCGCCATCGGCGAGTGCTCGCGGCTGGCCCCGGTGATCACCATCTGCACCACGCCGGCCGCGCGCGCGCGCTCCAGCACCGCGTCGCGGTCACGGTCGAAGGAGTCGTGGGAGAGGTTGGCACCGATATCAATCAGCTGCATGGGGCAATTCGCACACTCAGGTAAGCGGCGCATTGTAAAGCACCGCCCTGCCCGTATCCTTGCCGCATGCGTACGCCTGTTTTCCCCATCGCCGAGCAGCTGCCGGCCATTCTGGCTGCCCTGGGCAGCCATACCCGTCTGGTGCTGGAAGCCCCTCCTGGCGCGGGCAAGACCACCCAGGTGCCATTGACGCTGCTGGACGCGCCGTGGCTGCATGGGAAGAAGATCATCATGCTGGAACCGCGCCGGGTGGCGGCGCGCAGTGCGGCGCAGTTCATGGCGCGCCAGCTCGGTGAGGACGTGGGCGAGACGGTGGGCTATCGGATCCGTTTCGAGAACAGGGTGTCCGCACGCACCCGGGTGGAAGTGGTCACCGAGGGCATCCTGACCCGCATGCTGCAGGACGACCCGCTGCTGGAAGGCGTGGGCGCGCTGCTGTTCGACGAGTTCCACGAGCGTCATCTGGCCGCGGATCTGGGGCTGGCGCTGTCCCTGGACGTGCAGGCGCAGCTGCGTGACGACCTGCGCATTGTGGTGATGTCGGCCACGCTGGACGGCGAGCGGCTGGCGCAGTTCCTGGACGCCCCGCGCATCAGCAGTGCGGGCCGCAGCTACCCGGTGTCGATCAGCCATTTCCCGGCACGGCGCGACGAGGCACTGGAGGCGCAGGTGCGGCGCGCGGTGGAACAGGCGCTGCGCGAGCACCCGGGCGATGTGCTGGTGTTCCTGCCCGGGCAGCGTGAGATCAACCGCGCACTGGCGGCGCTGGATTCGGTGTTGCCAGCGGAAGTGCAGCTGCTGCCGCTGCACGGCGAACTGCCGGTGGACCAGCAGAGCCGCGTGCTGCAGCCCGACCCTAACGGGCAGCGCCGGGTGGTGTTGGCCACCAATGTGGCCGAATCCTCGGTCACCCTGCCCGGGGTGCGTGTGGTGGTTGATGCCGGGCTGGCGCGCGAGCCGCGCTATGACCCCAACAGCGGCTTCGCGCGGCTGGACGTGGTGCCGATCGCACAGGCCTCGGCCGACCAGCGCGCCGGCCGTGCCGGGCGTGTGGCCGAAGGCTGGGCGTGGCGGCTGTGGCCGCAGTCGCAGCGGCTGGAAGCGCAGCGCCGGCCGGAGATGGCCCAAGTGGAACTGGCCTCGCTGGCGCTGGAGTTGGCGGCCTGGGGCAGCGACGACCTGCGCTTCGTCGACACGCCGCCGGTGGGCGCACTGGCGGCGGCGCGTGAACTGCTGCAGAGGCTGGGCGCGCTGAGCGATGTGGGCGGCCTCACCGCGCTGGGCCGGCGCATGCTGGCGCTGGGCACGCACCCGCGACTGGCGGCGATGCTGCTGTCGGCGGCCGCCGGCATTGAACAGGCGCTGGCCTGTGATCTGGCCGCGCTGGTGGAAGCGCGTGACCCGCTGCGCCAAGGCGGTGATGCCTTGGCGGCACGCTGGCGGGCGCTGGCGGCGTTCCGTCAGGGGCGTGCACCGCACGACGCCAATCGCGGTGCACTGGCCGCCATTGATACGGCCAGCAAGCAATGGCGACGCCGCCTGCGTTGCGACACCGCCCCGCCCTCCTCGGTGGAGGCACACCAGCTCGGCGACCTGCTGGCGCACGCCTTCCCGGACCGGATTGCCGCCCGCCATCCAACCGACCCGCTGCGCTACCTGCTGGCCAACGGCCGCAGCGCGCGCCTGTTCGACCCCAGTGACCTGCGCGGCGAGCCGTGGCTGGTGGCGGTGGAGCTGCGCTTCGAGGCACGCGACGCACTGCTGCTGCGCGCTGCACCGGTGGACGAAACCCGCCTGCGCCGCGACTTCCCCCAGCGCTTCGTGCAGGAAGACGTGGTGCGCTGGGACGGCGACAAGCGGGCGCTGGTGGCGCTGCGTGAGAGCCGTTTCGACCGCATCGTGCTGGACAGCCGTTCGGCCGGGCGGGTGGACCCGGCGCAGGCCGCGCAGGCGTTGACCGAGGCGGTGCGCGAACTCGGCCTGCAGGCACTGCCGTGGACCGACGGCCTGCGCCAGTGGCAGGCGCGCACGGCGGGGCTGCGCCACTGGATGCCGGAGCTGGAGCTGCCGGATGTGTCCGATGCGGCGTTGCTGGCGACGTTGTCGGAGTGGCTCACCCCGGCCTTCAACGGCAAGACCCGGCTGGATGCGCTGGATGAGAGCACACTGGGTGAGGCGCTGAAGTCGCCGCTGCCGTGGGCGTTGCGGCAACGCGTGGACCAGCTGGCTCCGGTGCGGATGGCGGTGCCGTCCGGCATGGAGCGCGCCATTCATTACGCACTGGAGGCAGATGGCGTCACCCCGCAGCCGCCGGTATTGGCGGTGAAGCTGCAGGAGCTGTTCGGGCTGGCCGACACCCCGCGCATCGCAGACGGCCGCGTGCCGCTGACGTTGCACCTGCTGTCACCCGGCGGGCGGCCGCTGCAGGTGACCCAGGACCTGCGCAACTTCTGGGCCAACACCTATGCGGAAGTCAAAAAGGAAATGAAGGGGCGGTATCCCAAGCACCCGTGGCCGGATGACCCGTGGACCGCCACCGCTACGCACCGCGCCAAGCCGCGCGGGACCTGAACGGTCACATGCGGTTACGCTGCGGATAACATGGCCTACACGGCCATCGCGCCACACTGGATTTCGACCCGAGGCAAAGGACCCCACATGAGCAGACTGACCGTGATTACCGACCGCGCCCTGGAGCGCGCCCTGGATTTGGCCAGCAGCGCCGGCGACGGCCTGAAGCATGCAGGCAGCAGCCTGGGCAGCAACCTGCGTCACTTTGGCCCGCAGGCTACCGACTGGATCAAGACCGGTGCGGCGCTGGGTGCAGTGAAGACCGGCAGCAAGGCAGCGGCCAAGGTGGTGCGCCGTAACCCGGCCGCGACCATTGCCGTGGCGGCGGTGGGCGTGGGCCTGCTGGGCTATGCGCTGTACCGCAAGCAGCAGAAGAAGAAGGCCGCGCAGGGCGGTGTAGTGGATGGGCAGGCGCAGCGCATTGCCGCGCGCAATCGTCGCACCAGCACCGTGATTGACGAGCACAGCGATATTGGCAGTGATGCGTGATCGTTGATGCGTTGAGGTAACAGCAGAACCGCCGAAAATGTTCGGCGGTTTTGTTTTTTGGGGCCAGGACGGTTGTGGGAGGGCCGGCCAACGGCCGGCGCTACCGGATTTCGCGCCACTGACCCGGTTGGAGGTCGCTTAACTGATGCGGGCCCATGGAAACGCGTACCAGCCGCAGGGTGGGCAGGCCGACGGCGGCGGTCATGCGCCGCACCTGACGGTTGCGGCCCTCGCGCAGGGTGATCGCCAGCCACGCATCGGGCACGGTCTTGCGGTAGCGGACCGGCGGGATGCGTTCCCACAGTGACGGGGCTTCCAGAATCTCCACACCGGCCGGCAGGGTTGGGCCGTCGTTGAGCTGCACACCGCGGCGCAATGCCTGCAGGGCCTCATCGGTCACCGTGCCTTCCACCTGCACCCAGTAGGTCTTGGCTTTCTTGTGCTTCGGGTCGGTCAGACGGTTGGCCAGACGCCCATCGTCGGTGAGCAGCAGCAGGCCTTCGCTGTCGTAGTCCAGCCGCCCGGCGGCGTAGACGTCAGGCGGCAGGCCAAAGCCGGCCAGGGTCGCACGCGGCGGCTGGCTGCGGTCGGTGAACTGGCACAGCACGTTGAAGGGTTTGTTGAAGGCGATGAGCATGGGCACATTGTCCCATCCCCGCGAGCGACGACCAACGGTCGTCGCCTACCGATGGTCGTCGCGTCCGGTAGCGCCCGACCGTTGGTCGGGCGGCTTCACCTCAACGCTTCACAAAGCGCAGGGTCATGCGGTCGCTTTCGCCAATCGCCTTGTACTTGGCGGCGTCGGCGGCGTCGTGGTTGTTCGACGGCGGCAGGGTCCACACGCCATTGGGGTGGTCCTTGGTGTCGCGCGGATTGGTGTTGATTTCGCTGCTGCCGGCCAGCTCGAAGCCCGCCGCCTTGGCCAGCGCGATCACCTGCGCCTGACCCACATAGCCGCTCTTGTCGTCCGCCGGCACATCGGCCTTGGCGCGGTGTTCCACCACGCCCAGCACGCCACCCGGCTTGAGCACGTTGTAGAAGCCCTTGAACATGCCCTCGGCCTGGCCGGCGCTGCGCCAGTTGTGCACGTTGCGGAAGGTCAGCACCACATCGGCCGAGCCCGGCGCGCCGAACACCGGAGCCTTCGGGTCGTACTTCACCACCTGGGTCTTGTCGAACAGCGCCGGGGTGTCGGCAAACTTCTTGCTCAGGCTGTCAAGGCCACGCTGCTGGTAGTCGCGGCCACGGCCTTCGACCACCGCCATCGGGTCGACCACGGCGGCCACGTAGGTCCCCTTGTCGCGCAGCAGCGGGGCCAGGATTTCCGAGTACCAACCGCCGCCCGGGGTGATTTCGACCACGGTCTTGCCCGGCTCCACGCCGAAGAACGAAAGGGTCTGCGCCGGGTGGCGGTACGCATCGCGCTGCACATTGGCCGGGGTGCGGCCCTTGCCGTCCACGGCGGCCTGCACGGCCGGGGTGATGGCCGGCTGCGCGTTGGCACCGGCCGGCTTGACCGCCATGGCGGGGGCCGCGAGCAGCAGCGTGGACACAGTGAACAGGCAGGCACAGCTGAGCGAACGGGCTTTCATCGGCACAACTCCAGTGACGGGATGCGGCGAGACTAGCAGCCCATTGCGTCAAGGTGTTCACAAATCGTTAGTACGGTGGCGTATTGCGGAACACTGTTTTGTGCGGCGTGCCTCGGCGATGTCATCACCACGCCCGTATGCTGTTCCATTGATTCTTAATGGAGACCTGCCCATGACTGCAGCGCGCGAACTCGGCCGTTCCGGCCTGAAAGTGGCCCCCATCGCGTTCGGCGGCAACGTGTTTGGCTGGGGTGCGGACGAGAAGACCTCGTTCGATCTGCTGGATGCGTTCGTTGACGCCGGCTTCAATCTGGTCGACACCGCCGACGCCTATTCGGCCTGGGTGCCGGGCAATCAGGGCGGTGAATCGGAGACGATTCTGGGCCGTTGGTTCCAGCACAGCGGCAAGCGCGACAAGGTGGTGCTGGCGACCAAGGTGGCCAAGTGGGCCGAACGCCCCGGGCTTTCCGCCGACAACATCGCGGCCGCCGTGGAGGATTCACTGCGCCGCCTGCAGACCGATGTGATCGATCTGTACCAGGCGCACGAAGATGACGAGTCGGTTCCGCTGGAAACCACGCTGGCTGCGTTTGGTCGCCTGATCGAACAGGGCAAGGTGCGCGCGATTGGCGCTTCAAACTACAGCGCCTCGCGCCTGCGTGATGCGTTGAAGGTGTCGGCCGACTACAAGCTCCCGCGCTATGAAACCCTGCAGCCGGAGTACAACCTGTATGACCGCGCCGGCTATGAGGACGGCCTGGAAGCGGTGGCAAGCGAGCACGGACTGGGCGTGATCAGCTATTACTCGCTGGCCAGCGGCTTCCTCACCGGCAAGTATCGCAGCGCGGATGATGCAGGCAAGAGCGCCTCGCGCGGCAGCAGCGTGGTGGGCAAGTATGTGAACCCGCGTGGGTTGCGCATTCTGGAAGCGCTGGATGATGTGGCCGCTTCGCACAAGGCGACGGCGGCACAGGTAGCGCTGGCGTGGTTGATTGCGCAGCCGACGATTACTGCACCGATTGTGAGCGCCACCAGCGTGGCACAGCTGCAGGATGTGCTGGCGGCGGCGAAGCTGACGCTAAGTGCGAATGAACTGGCGCAGCTGGATGCCGCGTCGTCATAACGTTGTAGAGACGCGCCATGCGCGTCCGGACGGATTCCGGACGGGTCGGACGCGCATGGCGCGTCCCTACGGATGCCACACCGTGGCAATCGTCATCGGTTGCGTGTAAGGTACGCGCCCATCGCCGCCCCTGTGCGGTTCCACCCTTCAACCTGAGGCCCCCGATGCACCGCACTTCCTTCGACATCGCTTACCGACTGCCGCGCACGCTGGACGTGCTGCGTGCGTGCGATGCCGCAGGTGCGAAGCACCCGGCCACACCCTGATCTTCCTGCGCGGAGATCGGGCTTGACGATCTCCGAGGCACGCCAACGCCCTCGGATGCTGCATCCGGGGGCGTTTTTGTTTGCGTTGGCGTCAAAGGAATGAATTCATGAACACGCAACACACATTTGAACTGCTGCACGCCGAAGGCCCTACCCCGATCAAGGGCTGGGTGCGCGGGGTGCCGGTGGACGAGCTTGCCCAGCAGCAGCTGCGCAACATTGCCAACATGCCCTTCGTGGGGCCATGGGTCGCGGTCATGCCTGACGTCCACGTCGGCAAGGGCGCGACCGTGGGCTCGGTGATCCCCACCCGCGGCGCGATCATCCCGGCCGCGGTCGGGGTCGATATCGGCTGCGGCATGGCGGCGGTGCGCACCACCCTGCGCGCCGAGGACCTGCCGGACAACCTGGCACAGCTGCGCAGCAGCATCGAACGCGCGGTACCGGTCGGCAACGGCAAGGGCGGCGAGCACCGGCTGCTGCCGGACAGCATCCGCAGCCGGATCGAGCGTTCCGGGCTGGTGCAGGGGCTGGATGCGATCAAGCAGCGGCACCGCAGGATTCGCACCGACAAGCTGGCCTGCCAGATAGGCACGCTGGGCGGCGGCAACCACTTCATCGAGATCTGCCTGGATGAAACCGGCGCGGTATGGGTGATGCTGCACAGCGGCTCGCGCGGCACCGGCAACCTGATCGGCACTTACTTCATCGAGCAGGCGCGCGAGCAGCTGGCGCGGCGGGTGCTGGGCTTCCACCTGCCGGACAAGGACCTGGCGTTCTTCCTGCAGGGCGAGCCACTATTCGACGACTACGTGCAGGCAGTGGGCTGGGCGCAGGACTACGCGCGTGAGAATCGTGAAGCGATGATGGCGCGGGTGCTGGCCGAGATGCGGTTGCGGCTGCCGAAGTTCCAGCTGGAGAAGCTGGCGGTGAACTGCCACCACAACTACGTACAGAGCGAGACGCACGGCGGCGAGGAACTGCTGGTCACCCGCAAGGGCGCGGTGAGTGCACGTGCTGGCGAGCTGGGGATCATCCCCGGCAGCATGGATACGCGCAGCTACATCGTGCGGGGCAAGGGCAATGCGGAGAGCTTCCACAGCTGCAGCCACGGTGCCGGCCGGGTGCTGAGCCGCAGCGCGGCCCGGCAGCAGATTACCCTGGCCCAGCACCGCGAGGCCACCGCGCATGTGGAATGCCGGAGGGACGCCGCGGTGATCGACGAATCGCCGGCGGCGTACAAGTCGATTGACGCGGTGATGGCGGCGCAGAGCGATCTGGTCGAGGTGGTGCACACCTTGCGGCAGGTGGTGTGCATCAAGGGGTGACGCAAGCCCGGCGAACAGCGCCATCGTCCTGCGCAGGTAACAATTCGTAGGTACCACGCCATGCGTGGTACCCGCGCGCAGCGCGTCACCAGCATCCGGAGACAATGTGTCGGACATGGCGTTGAACATTCCGACGTTTGGAGCCAGCCGAAGAAGCGCGTCAGGTGCTCATGACGTCGAAACGGAGAGCTGACGCGCATGGCGCGTCCCTACGCGATTCGGCCCTGTAGGGACGCGCCATGCGCGTCCCCGAACGGTGATTCACCCTGCCCCGTCAGCAGCAATCAGGGCGTGGTGCAGGCCAACACCTGCACGCACGCCTTCCGCCATCGCCAAGGTGATGTTGCCCATCGTGGTCGCATCACCAGCCGCATACACACCAGGCACGCTGGTCTGCTTCTGCGCATCCACAGTCAACAGCACGCCGACCGGGCTGTCTTCCAACGCACACCCCAACCGCTCCGCCAACGGTGACGCCATGTGCTGCTTCGCAGTCACGAACAGCGCGCGGATGTCGATGCGTCGGCCATCGGCCAGCACAGCGGCACTCAACTGCGGTGCCTCACCCTCCAACGACACGACGGACGTGGTTTCCAAGGTGACGCCGCGTCGCTGCAGGATCGCGAGGTCATCCGCTTCGATCTCCTCACCTTGGGTAAAGAACGTCACCTGCCCCCAGTCGGCCAGCACACTGGCCATCTTCGGCGACATCGCATGTCCGCCCAGCAACCCGATGGAACCGCCGCCAATCTCGTACCCATGACAGTACGGACAATGCACAACTGAGGTGCCCCAGCGCTCGGCCAACCCGGGCAACCCGGGCAGCTCGTCCCGGATGCCGGTTGCCAGCAGCACCTTGCGCGTCGCCCAGGTCTCACCACCTTCCGTGCGCAACGCAAAGCCATCCGGCGTGGCGTGCCCGTCCACGACGGTGTCGTTGCTCCAGCGCACGGTGGGGTAGTCCAGCAGCTGCGCCTTGGCCTGCTTCAGCAGCTCACTACCGGCGATGCCGTCCAGCCCGAGCACGCCATGCGAATGCGCGGCGAAACGGTTGCGCGGCAGGCCAGCGTCCACCACCAGCACGTTGCGGCGGGCGCGGGCGAGGATCAGGCCGGCAGAAAGGCCGGCAAAGCTGCCGCCGACGATGATGGCATCAAAGGTCATGGGAACCTCCAGAAGTGTGTTTGGCGAGGTGGACGGCGAAGTCCGCGCCGAGCGTTGCGAGTGTGGTCGCCTGCAGACGCGTTTCCAGCAAGGCCTGGGCCTGACGGTAGCTGTCGTCGAGCGCGTCGTTCACCACCTGCATCACCGGGCAGCCGCGGCCGCCTTCGCGCACGCCGGTGTGCAGCAGCGTGGGCGAGCCGAGGGCGTGGTACACGTCCAGCAGGGAGATTTGCGCCGGGTCGCGGGCGAGCTGGCTGCCGCCGCCGTGGCCGCGCACCGTCTGCACGATGCCACCCTTGTTGAGCTGGGCCAGCAGTCGGCGGATCACCACCGGGTGGGTGGGCAGGCAGGTGGCCAGCTGCTCGGAGGTGCGCGGGCCGGGTTGGCCGACCAGGTGGGCGACGATGTGCAGGGCGTCGGAGAACTGGTTGTTGGGTTTCATGTAACTACGATAGTTACATTATGGGTCGGTTGTCCAGAGCGCGGTTGCACCGCGTGGGCCGGCCAACGGCCGGCGCTACCGGGACCGGATGCGTCCCGGAAGGTGTGGCGCGTTTGGTGACCGGTAGCGCCGGCCGTTGGCCGGCCCAGGCGATCCGTCAGCGGACGAATGCCGGGCCGGTCATGCCTGCTGCGAGGTGATCCAGGAAGCTGGTGATCCGGGCGCTGACGGCGGTGTTCCGGTAATACACCGCATGAATCGGCTGCCTCACTTCCACGGTCAATGCCGACAGTACCTGCACGAGGGTGCCAGCGTCGCGGTCGCGCTGGGTCATGAAGTCGCTCAGGCAGACCACCCCTGCCCCTTCCTGCGCGAGCCGCAGCAGGGTTTCACCGCTGGATACCGACACCGCGGGTTTGATGTGCAGCATGGCATCGGTGCGCCCGGGCAGCGGCCAGTGGTTGAGTGAATCGGGTTCGCCGAAGCCCAGCAGCGCATGCTGTTGCAGGTCCTCCACCCGTTTAGGCGTGCCATTGGCCTTCAGATAAGCCGGGCTGGCCAGTACGCGTAAACGGCTGTGGCCGAGCGGGCGGGCGTGCAGGGTGGAATCGGCCAGCGGGCCGATGCGAATGGCGACGTCGGTGCGGCGCTCGAGCAGATCGATGTAACGCTCGCTGCTGTTGATCTCCAGCGCGACGTCAGGGAAACGCTCGCGGTAGCTGGCCACCAGCGGGGCGATCACGTGCAGCACGAACGGGGTGGCGGCGTCCACGCGCAGGCGACCGGCAGGGCGCTCGCGGCGGGCGGCGATCTGCTCTTCGGCTGACTCTACGGAAGCGACGATGGCGCGGGCCTGCTCCAGGAAGGCGCTGCCCTCTTCGGTGAGCTGCAGGCGGCGGGTGGTGCGGGTGAGCAGCGTGGTGCCGAGCTTTTCTTCGAGGCGGGCCAGCGCCCGGCTGACCCCGGAGGTGGTCTGGCCGAGGGTTTCGGCGGCGGCGGTGATCGAGCCGCTGTCGATGACGGCGATGAAGGCCTGCATTTCGTCGAGGGTGGTTTTCATGCGGCGTTCCGGGGTGGGGGCGGGTTCGGCACCGCGAAGCCACGCAGGGCGTGGCTCTACGGTCGGAACACCCATCATTATTGCTCCGAGATCAATATTCTTTGGCGTGAAGACCGCTTTTTCGGCAACAGTCGGGCGCGCAGACTGCGCAGCCTCATCCCTCACCGGTCCTCTCCCATGTCTCGTGGCATTCCCTTGGCCTTGTTGGCGCTCACGCTGGGTGCGTACGCCATTGGCACCACCGAATTCGTCATCGTCGGGCTGATTCCCACCATCGCCGCCGACCTCGGCGTCACCCTGCCCTCGGCCGGCCTGCTGGTCTCGCTGTATGCACTGGGCGTGGCGGTCGGCGCGCCGGTGCTGACCGCGCTCACCGGCCGGGTACCGCGCAAGACGCTGCTGGTGGCACTGATGCTGCTGTTCACGGTCGGCAACCTGATTGCCTGGATGGCCCCCACCTACGGCTCGCTGATCGTGGCGCGGGTGCTGACCGGGCTGGCGCACGGCGTGTTCTTCTCGATCGGCTCGATCATCGCCACCTCGGTGGTGCCGAAGGAAAAGGCCGCCAGCGCGATCGCGATCATGTTCACCGGGCTGACCGTGGCGCTGGTCACCGGTGTGCCACTGGGCACCTTCATCGGCCAGCACCTGGGCTGGCGTGCCACCTTCCTGGCAGTGGCCGCGCTGGGCGTGGTCGCCCTGCTCGGCAGCCTGCTGTTCGTGCCGCGCAACCTGCAGCGCAGCGAACCGGCCACCTTCGGCCAGCAGCTGGCCGTGCTGGCGCAGCCGCGCCTGCTGCTGGTGTACGCGATCACCGCGCTGGGCTATGGCGGCACCTTCCTGTCATTCACCTACCTGGCCTCGATCCTGCAGGACGTGACCGGATTTTCCGCCAATGCGGTGAGCCTGGTGCTGCTGGTGTATGGCGTTTCGGTGGCGGTCGGCAACCTGTGGGGCGGCCGCCTCGCCGACCGCCGCGGCCCGATTCCGGCGCTGATGCTGATCTTCAGCCTGCTGGCACTGGTGTTGCTGGCGCTGACTTTCACCGCGCATTCCACGGTGCTGGTGCTGCTGACGGTGCTGGCGCTGGGTACGGTGGCGTTCGGCAATGTGCCGGGGCTGCAGGTGTATGTGGTGAAGCAGGCGCAGCGCTTCGCGCCGCAGGCCGCCGATGTGGCCTCGGGGCTGAACATTGCGGCGTTCAATGTCGGCATTGCGATGGGCGCTTCGCTGGGCGGGCTGGTGGTGGACCACCTGGGCCTGATGCACACGCCGTGGCTGGGTGCGCTGGTGGTGTTGGGTGCGCTGGGCCTGACCGCGCTGAGCGGGCGGCTGGACCGCCGCGATGGCGTGGCGGACCGGGCTGAGGGCATTGCCGTAACGGCGCATTGAGTAGTTTTGGTTTTGAGGGAGCGGGGCGAGCCCCGCTCTACGTTTCCCACAATGGAGTTTTTTATGAGTATTCCTGCATTTGGTCTGGGCACCTTCCGCTTGAAGGACCAGGTGGTGATTGATTCGGTCCGTAATGCGCTTGACGTGGGCTACCGCGCCATCGATACCGCGCAGATCTATGGCAATGAGGCCGAGGTCGGCCAGGCGCTGGCCGAGTCCGGCGTGCCGCGCCAGGACGTGTTCCTGACCACCAAGATCTGGATCAGCAACTTCCGCCGCGAAGCCCTGCGCGCCAGCCTGCAGGAAAGCCTGGGCAAGCTGCGCACCGACGCGGTCGACCTGACCCTGATCCACTGGCCATCGCCAAACAACGACGTGCCGATGGTGGAGTATCTAGGTGCCCTGGCGCAGGCCCAGGCCGATGGCCTGACCCGGCAGATCGGCATCTCCAACTTCACCATCGACCTCACCCGTCAGGCGGTGGAGATTCTGGGGGCCGATGCCATCGCCACCAACCAGATCGAGGTGCACCCGTACCTGCAGAACCGGGCGTTGATCACCTACCTGCGCGAACAGGGCATCCATGTCACCGCGTACATGAGCCTGGCCTACGGCGAAGTGCTGAAGGAGCCGGTGATGCAGGCCATCGCCGAGCGCCACGGCGCGACTCCGGCCCAGGTGGCGCTGGCCTGGGCGCTACAGCAGGGCTATGCCGTGATTCCGTCGTCGACCAAGCGAGAGAATCTGGCGGCCAACCTCAAGGCAGCGGAGCTGACCCTGGATGATGAAGACATGGCGCGGATCGCAACGCTCGACCGCGGGCACCGGCTGGCGAACCCGGAGGGCATTGCTCCGGCTTGGGATTGAGGCACAATTGTTCAGCATTCCACACACACTCACTCATACTGTGTGGAATGCTGAACATTCAGGGGTATCTGGCAGTTTGTTCACTATTTGATACGTTATAGTGTCTTTCGTATTGAATAGTGAACATTCCGGGGTGTTCATGAGCAGTCACACACAGTCGCCTGCAGTACTGGCAGCCACACAGCGGCTGGGGGCGCACGTACAAGCGATGCGCAAGCGACAACGATTGACCCAGGAGCAACTGGCCGAACGCGCCGGGGTGGGCCGCACTACCCTGCACAAGCTGGAGGCGGGTCATCCGGGTGTGGCCATTGCCAGCGTGCTGGAAGTGCTCCAGGTACTGGACCCGGAGATGGTGGAGCGCATCCTTGAGGTGATCGACACCGATCCGTTGGGCCGCGCACTTGAGCGGCGACGCTTGCCTCAGCGTGTGGCACGCGACGATGACTTCTGAGCTCTATGTCTTTGCGCCCGCTCTCGAGAACGGGTCGCTCACCACTTCCCACCTTCTGTGCGGCCGGCTCCGCTGGTCCGACGGGGTCGGTCAGTTCACCTATGCCCGCGGGTGGCGAGAGGGTAACGGCTACGCGCTGGACCCGCTGAACCTTCCTCTGCGCGACGGCGAACAGAGCACGCAGATCAACGATGGTGTACATGGCGTACTGGCCGACGCCGGGCCCGACAGCTGGGGTCGTCGGCTGCTCGAGCTGGAACGCGGTTCGCTGCGCAGCCCGTTGGATCTGCTGCGATTGAGCAACGGAACCGGCACAGGAAGTCTGCTTTTCTCGCAATCACGCACCCGCCCTGCCCCACCGCGCGCACTGCTGCCGATGGCCGAGCTGGCCGAGCTGGAGCAGGTAGCGCATCAGGTCATGCTGGGAGAACCAGTGGCCGCAGGGCCACTGCAACGCATCTTTGATGCGGGCAGCTCGCTCGGCGGCGCACGACCGAAGGCCATCGTGCGCGAAGCCGGTCGTGAATGGATCGCCAAATTCCAGAAACCCGATGACGACATCGATATGCCCCGGCTGGAGTCGGCCTGCCTGAATCTGGCGCAGCGCGCTGGACTGGACGTCCCCGATCACCGCGTGCTGGACATCAATGGGCGCTCATTGCTGCTGGTTGCCCGTTTTGATCGGCCCGCGGAAGGCAGCGTCCACTATCTGAGCCTGCATGCACTGCTTTCGATGAACCGGATAGGACCCCAGGACGTACGCGCACCGCTGGGCCGGGTTACTTACGGCAACCTCGCCGCGCTTTGTCGGCAGATTGGCGTCAGCGATGCGGGTGCAGTGCTGTATCGGCGCATGCTGGTGAACATCATGGTCGGCAACACGGACGACCATCTGCGCAATCACGGACTCCTGTTCGATGGACGCTGGCAGCATGCGCCCAGCTTCGACATCGTGGCGTTGGGTGGCGACCGTCAGGCCGTCGGGGTCGGGACGGAGGGACGACTTGCGTCGGTCGAGAACGCCCGCAGCGATGTGGGACGCTTTGGCTTGAGCGAAGCTGCGGCGCGCCAGATTGAGACCGAGGTGGCCGATGCCATGCAGTCTGCGCAGGCCGAGTTTGACGCTGCCGGGTTGCCTGCGGCCGATGTCACCAGGGCGTTGGGCCGCATGCACATGCTGTGATGAGCCATGCACGCACTGCGGCGCTGACGGCTTCGGGTTGTTCCATCGGGGTCAGGTGGCCGCAGTCGGGAATGATCTGCAGCGCGGATCACGATTGACTCGACCGGAATGTCGCCGATGGCCCATTGTTCTGCGCAGCGTGTTACTGGCTTTGATTGGTGACTCAAGCACTTGCGCACGGATGCGCGAACGGGGGCTTGAAGTGTGCGCCGCGCCGGCTACGGTGGCGTGCCTATCCCTTCGGACATCGCGCCCCATGCTGCCCATCGCTGGACATGCTTCGTCACTCTCCGTGCCCATTCCACTTGTCGCGCCCGAGGTCACTGACGGCTCTCCTGCACTGCGCCTGGACGGCGTTGAGCAGAAGGAGAGGCACTACTTCCAGAGTCTGCACGGTACTCCGCTCCTCGCCGCCGTGAAGCACGCAGGACTGGATACGCCCGCTGGACGTTTCAAAGCATTGGGCAGGGAACTGGCGTTTGTCAGCAATCCGGAGCGATGCCAGCTGCGAGGGGCTCCGCTGCAGACGTTCCTGGATGAACATCGTACGTCACTGGAGCGCGGCCGTGCGTTGGTGGAGTGTCTGCCGCGCCTGGGGCTTTCTTCATTCAATACGGCGGCTGTAGCCTATCAGACACTTCTGGCCAATCATGCGCAGATCATGCCGGAAGGCGGCGGCAATGCTGAAAACCAGCTGCGGCAGGCGATGACCCTTCTTGATCTGGCCACCCTTCCAGACCCGCGTTGACTTGGCATGCCGTCCCTGCGCCACATCACACCGGCTCCGGGTGGGTCGTCTGTGCCGATGCCTGCGGGTGCCGACGCGGCTGTGACTGCCGGTCCTGCTCTCTCGCCACGACTGCAACTGAGCCGGATCGAGCAGAAGGAGCTGCGCTATCTCAGCCGGCTTCCGCGTGAGCTGCAGTTGCGGGTCGGCGACAGCATGCCAACCTGCAGAAGCCGGGTGGCCGCGCTTGGCACGCAGCTGCGGACCCTCCACAACCTGGGGTTCGGCCGGCAATGCCATCTGGGTGAACGACCGCTCGGCAATGTGGTGCGGCGTTACACCGTACCGCTGTTGCTGGGGCAGGATCTGATGAAAGCGCTGCCCGACCCGCAGGTGTTTCCGCCGCGCATGAGTTTCGCCGATTGGGGCTATGCCGGCATGCTGCAGGCTGCGCTTGCGCGGACCGGGAGCGAGCGGCGCGCGCTGTTGGCTGACGCTGCCCGGATGATTACCCTGGCAACGCACGCGGTCGCGCTGTCACGCGGCGACGGCACACCACCGCAGTGCCGGGCTCTGCCCGGCCATGAACTGTAAGCGGTGGTTCAGCCGGGCAAGCCCGGCTCTACGGAAGCTGGTTCAGCCGGGCAAGCCCGGCTCTACGTGAGCCAGGTACGCAGGGCGGCGTTGACGGCTTCAGGTTGTTCCAACGGGGCCAGGTGGCCACAGTCGGGAATGATCTGCAGCGTGGAATGCGGCACCAGCGCATGCATCTCCTCGCTGATCGACGGCGGGGTGATGCGGTCGTTGGCTCCGCAGATGATGAGCAGCGGATCACGATAGCCGGCCAGCACATCGTGCCCATCCACCCGCTCCAGGGCGCTCTGGCGCAGGAATACGTCTGCGCCCAGTCGCGCGGTCATATCGCGCACACGCTGCACCAGCACGTAGTCATCCAGGCGCGAGGCGTCGATGTAGCTGCGCATCAGGGTGTCGCCGAAGCCGTGGAACCTGCCGGGCAGGCGCACGCTGGCCTGCTGGCTGCGGCGCTGGGCGGCGCGCTCGGGGGAATCGGCGTGGATGGAGGTGTCGATCAAGGCCAGGCGCAGTACCCGTTCCGGCGCGGTGCGCAGAATCTGCTGGGCGACGAAGCCGCCGAGTGAGAAACCGGCCAGCGCGAACTGCAGCGGTGCCTCGGCGAGTACGTCATCAACCACCGCCTGCATCGTGTCACCGCGGGTCTGGTCGCCCACCGTGCAGACGGCGATGTCGGAAAGCGCGGCAATCTGCTCGCGCCAGAGTTCGGCATCGTTGAGCAGGCCGGGAAGCAGCAGCAGAGGAATTCGATCGGTCATGCGCCATTGTCGCCCGGCAGGTGACGGGAAGGAATGTCGCAGCTGGCCCTATGTGTTGCGCCCCCTCCGTGGCTCGGGCCTGTTTGATCAATGGGTTGCGGTGCTTGCGTGACGCGGCTCTGGACGCAGCGCGCGGTTTGGCGACGATGGGGTTTCATTCGTCAAGGGAACAGCAACATGCCGGGTATGCCTATTGTGTCCACCTCATCCAGCAGCACCCACGTGGTGCCTCCCCCGGGCCCGCCGGCACTGCCATCATCGGAGCTGGAGACGCTGATCAAGTCGGTCACGCAGAAGGAACTGGACTACTTCAACCGCATGACGCCCATGCAGAGACGAATGGTTGGTGAAGAGCTGCGCACCACGCCCGCCCGCCTGAAGGCGTTGGGCGAGCAATTGGTCCTCATCCAGAACCGGGGCTACGGTACGGGCTGCCGCATCGGCGCGGAACCGTTGGGCGTGTTCCTGCGCAACGCCGGGTCCGCGCTGGAGAGGGGTGCACGTCTGTACCAGCATCTGCCGGTACTGCCTGCACCAGAGTGGCTGCCGCTGGAACACTCTCCCCCGGTGCCGATTCCCCACCTGGCGCAGTTTCCGGTGCACAACCTCTACTGCAATGCGGTGCTTCCGGACGACAATCTCGCAGACATGCAGCTTCAACACGCGGCGCAACTGCTCTCCCAGGTCACGCAGCCCGCTTCGACGAGGTGATGCAGATGCATGGCAACACGGTGAGGGCTACCGCCCCGATGCTACCGGGCATTCCGGCAACAACTGCAGGACATGCTCCAACACCGGCACAGCTGACAAGACTGGAAGCCATCGAACAGCGGGAATGCGCTTACTTTTCCCGGCTTTCGCGCATGGAGCAGCTGAATCTGCAGCACATCATGCCTACGCACAAGCTGCGCAGCATGGCACTGGGCGAGCAGTTGCGGCGTATCCACAACCAGGGTGCCGGCGCTGGCTGCTTGATCAATGGACGCCCATTGGGGGAGATCGTACTGGCCTGTGGTGAGGATATGGCGCTGGGTCAGACACTGCTCGAGGTGCTGCCCGCCCCACCGGCACCGACATTGCGGGCGCTGGACCCGTCACAACGTACGCCAGCGGAACAGGCCTACTACGCACTGCTGAGTGACGCCAGCGAACAGCGGCTGGGCCGCCAGCCTCCACTGCCCGAATTCTCTGCATTGCTGGTGACGGTGGCGACCGGGCTGCCGGCGTCGCCCACCGCAGGCGCGGCCCCGCAGCCGGCAATGCCGCTGGAGGTCATCGAGCAGCGGGAGATCGCCTACTTTTCGCGACTGCCCCGCACCGAGCAATGGATGATCGGGAACACGGCACCCACCACCACCATCCGGCTAAGAGAGGTGGGGGCACAACTGCAGGACATCGCTACCCGCCGCTGCAGTGACAGCTGCAGCGTGAATGGCCGGCCGCTTGCTGATCTGGTCCGGCAGTTTCCCGACGCCCTGGACCTGGGACGGGAACTGCTGCGGGCGCTGCCGGATCCGGCCATGACGGCGCGGATGCCTGCGTTCGAGGACTACGCCACGCTGGCCTATCAGGTGCTGCTCAGCGATGCCGGCGGACGCGAGCAGGCCGGTATCGAGCCACGGCTTGACCGGGCGGCGAGGCTGGTCACGCTGGCGACCCGGCCGATGCCGCCTGCGTAGCGCCGGGCTTGCCCGGCGAGGTTGGTGCGTGGGCGAGGCAGCGGGGCGAGCCCCGCTCTACGGGGGCGGTTCGGCGTCGTTGAGCAGGCCCGGACGCCGCTACCCTGGTCACCCTGGCAACCGGGCCGGGTGATCTCGCAGCGTGACGTCGCGATGGGCCACCGGTAGAGGCGGTCGATAGACGACGGCCGGTGGCGGTGATCGGCGCGGAGACGCATGACCCTGTTCGAGGTCATGCGTCAATGCAGTGATCATCCGTATCGGCAGTCGGCTGTCGACCGACTCTGCCAAAGCAAAGCCAAAGCAGAGCCAGAGTCAGCTACGGCTGCGGCATCGGAGCCTCGCCGTCCACCTTCACCGACTGTACTGGCAGGGTGACGACCATCACGGTGGCGTCGTCGGGGTCGAGCCTGGTGGTGAAGCCCAGGCTCTGGCACATCGCGAGCATGGTGCTGTTCTCGCGCAGCACCTGGCCTTCAATCACGTTCAGGCCCAGCCACTGGGCGTACTCGATCATGATGGTCATCAGCCGCCAGCCAATGCCGTGGCCCTTCAGATCGGAGCGGATCAGAATGCCGTACTCACCCCGGTTGTAATCGGCGTCGGCATGCAGGCGCACCGCGCCCAGCATGTCGCCGCTGCGGGGGTCAATCGCCACCAGAGCGATGGAGCGGGCGTAGTCAAGCTGGGTCAGCCGCGCGATGAACTCGTGGCTGAAGTGCTTCACCGACTGGAAGAAGCGCAGGCGCAGGTCTTCATCGGTGACCCGGGCGAAGAACGCGCGGAACAGGGCATCGTCTTCCGGGCGCACCGGGCGCACGAAGGCCGGTGCGCCATCGGACAGGATGATCTGGCGCTCCCACTCCTTGGGATACGGAAACACCGCAAAGCGTGGATGACCACGGCCCTTGTGCATGCGCCGCGACGGCGCAATCGCCACGCGCGCATCCAGTGCCAGCACCCCGTCGCGGTCGGACAGCAGCGGGTTGATGTCCAGGGTACGCACTTCGGGTATGTCTGCAGCCAGCTGCGCCAGCTTGACCAGAATCAGCGCCACGGCGCGCTCGTCGGCGGCCGGCACATCGCGGTACGCCTTGAGGATACGCGACACACGGGTGCGCCCGATCAACTCGTGCGCCAGGCGCAGGTCCAGCGGTGGCAAGGCCAGCGCCTTGTCGTCGATCACTTCCACGGCGGTGCCGCCCCGCCCGAACACCACCACCGGGCCGAAGGTGGGGTCGTCGGCAATGCCGGCAATCAGCTCGCGCGCCTTGGGTCGTACCACGGTGGGCTGTACCAGCACACCGTCGATGCGCGCGTCCGGGCGCAGCGTGCGTGCCCGTTCCAGAATCGAAGTGGCGGCGGCGTGGACGGCCTGCAGCGTGCCGAGATTCAGGCGCACGCCATCCACGTCGGATTTGTGCGGAATGTCGGCCGACAGGATCTTCACTGCCACGGTAGCCCCCTGCTCCAGCAGCGGCTGCGCCAGGTCCATTGCCTCGTGCGGATCGGCGGCCTGCATCACCGGCGCGGACGGAATGCCATAGGCGGTGAGCAGTTGATGGGTGGCAATCGGGTCCAGCCACTGCTGTCCGGCCGCGAGTGCGTCCTCCACCAGCGCGCGTGCGGCGGCGGTGTCGACCACGAAGTCTTCCGGCAGGCTGGGCGGGGTTTCCATCAGCGCCGCCTGCGCGTCGCGGTAGCGCACCAGATGCTGGAAACCGCGCACGGCCTCGGCTTCGGTTGGATAAGTGGGCACGCGCGCGGCATTCAGGGTGGCGGTGGCGCGGTCGTCGTTGCCCAGCCACACAGCGAACACCGGCTTGTCGCGCTGGTGGCGGGGCCGCTGGCTGAGCGTGCGCGTGAGCGCCTGCGCCGCGTCGGCCGACGAGGTGAACGCGGTGGGCACGTTGACCACCAGCACGGCGTCGTTCTCGCCGTCGTTCATCAGCGCCTCGATCGCGGCGGCATAGCGGTCACCATCGGCATCCACCACGATGTCGACCGGGTTGCCGCGCGACCAGCCCTGCGGCAGCACCGTATCAAGCTGGGTCACGGCAGCCGGCGAAAGCTCGGCCAGCTGGCCGCGCAGGGCACGCAGCTGGTCCACGGCCAGCCGCCCTACCCCGCCACCGTTGCTGAGAATGGCCAGGCGTCGACCCGGGAACGTCCCCAACCGGCCCAGGGTTTCCGCAGCAGTGAACAGTTCGTCCAGCGCGCTCACCCGCAGCAGCCCGGCACGGTTGAACGCGGCGCCGTATACGTCGTCCGAGCTGGCCAACGCCTGCACGTGGGTGTCGGCGTCGGGATTGATGCGGATGTGGCGACCGGATTTGACCACCACCACCGGCTTGGCGCGCGCCGCCGCGCGCGCGGCCGACATGAACTTGCGCGCGTCGCGGATGTGTTCCACGTACAGCAGGATGGCGCGGGTGCGGTAGTCGGTGGCGAAGTAGTCCAGCAGGTCGCCGAAGTCCACGTCCAGCGCGTCACCGAGCGAGACGACGGCCGAGAACCCGACCGAACGGTCCACGCCCCATTCCACCAGCGCAGCGGCAATGGCACTGGATTCGGAAATCAGCGCCAGGTCGCCGGCCTGCGGGAAATGGGCGGCAATGCTGGCATTGAGCCGCGCGTGCGGGGCGATCACGCCCAGGCAGTGTGGGCCAAGGATGCGCAGGCCCTTGGCCCGTGCCGCCGTTTCTACCTGCTCGCCCAGCGAGCCGGGGCCGTGGCCGAGCTGGGCGGTCAGGATGATGGCGGCCGACACGCCCAGCTCGGCGGCAGTGGCCACCACCTGCGGCACGATCTGTGCCGGCGCGGTGATCACCACCAGTTCCGGCACCCAGTCCAGGTCTTTGAGCCGCTTGACCGTGCGGATGCCGTCAATCTCGCCGTAGCGCGGGTTGACCCAGGCAACCTTGCCGGGGAACCCGGTACCACGCAGGTTGCGCATCACCGCGCGCCCGGCCGAGCGTTCGCGCGGGCTGCCGCCGATGACGGCGACCGATTGCGGGCGGAAGACCGATTGCAGGTGGTAGATGCTCATGGGCTTACGTTACACGGGTCGCCGTGACATGAGGGATGATCTGGCGCAATCCGCGTGGTGACGGTCCGCAGCCACGCAGGGCGTGGCTCTACGCGGGCTGGCAGGATCCGCGATGACGATCAATTGGCACGGCGCATGGGTATCCGTAGAGCCACGCCCTGCGTGGCTGCGCCCTCCATCACAACAACGTGCCGCTCAGAATCATCGCGGCAATGCTGAAATAGATGACCAACCCGGTCACATCCACCAATGTGGCCACAAATGGTGCCGACGCACTGGCCGGGTCGAACCCCAGCCGCTTCAGCACGAACGGCAGCATCGAGCCAGACAGCGAACCAAAGGTCACAATCCCCACCAGCGCCGCGCCGATGGTCAGCGCCAGCAGCTGCCAGTGCTCGCCGTAGTCATGCAGGCCCAGCAGCTGCCAGGACACGATGCGGATCATCGCCAGCACGCCGAGAATGGCCCCGAGGGTCATGCCGGTCGGCAGTTCGCGCAGCGCCACCCGCCACCAGTCGCGCAGGCGCAGCTCGCGCAGGGCCAGGCTGCGGATCAGCAGCGACGTGGCCTGCGAACCGGAATTTCCGCCCGAGCTCATGATCAGCGGAATGAACAGGGTCAGCACCACGGCGCGGGCCAGTTCCTCCTCGTAATGCTGCATGGCGCTGGCGGTCAGCATTTCGCCCAGAAACAGCACGCTCAGCCAGCCAGCGCGCTTGCGCAGCATCTCGAAGAAGCCGATCTGCATGTACGGCTTGTCCAGCGCCTCCATGCCACCGAACTTGTGCGCGTCCTC
Source organism: Stenotrophomonas sp. (assembly GCA_039592995.1). Lineage (GTDB taxonomy): Bacteria > Pseudomonadota > Gammaproteobacteria > Xanthomonadales > Xanthomonadaceae > Stenotrophomonas. Next base: position 208,605 of record JBCNQC010000002.1, read on the forward strand.
GGTGGACTCCTCGATCAGCGCATCCAGCACGTCGTCCACGGTGACGATGCCCAGTACGTGCTGCGCCTCATCCACCACCGGAATGGCCAGCAGGTCATGCCGACGGATCAGCCGGGCCACCTCCTCCTGGTCCAGCAGCGGGTGCACTGCGACCGGTGCGTTGACCTGTGCCACTTCCAGGATCGACTCCTCCGCCAGCCCGGTGATCAGCCGGCGCATGGTCACCACCTGCTGCAGGGCCTGGCTGTGGGGGTCGAGCACGTAGATGGCGTACACGGTTTCGCGGGTACGCTCCACCTCGCGGATGTGCTGCAGGGTGCGGCCCACCGTCCACGTGGACGGCACGCTGACGAACTCGGTGGTCATCAGCGCACCGGCGGTGTGCGGGGGGTAGCTGAGCAGCTGCTGGATCGCGCGCCGCGCGTCGGCGTTGAGCAGCGGAATCAGGCGGGCGCGCTCGTCCTCGTCCAGTTCGTGGACGATGTCGGTGGCGCGGTCGTCGGCCATCAGCCCCAGCAGGGCGGCCGCGCGGGCTTCAGGCAGGGCGGCCACCAGCTCGCCGCTGCGGGCCAGCTCCGGCTGTTCCAGCATTTTCACCGCGCGCGGCAACGGCAGTGCGGCCAGGGTGTCAGCAGCCCGGGTCAGTTCAAGCGTATTGAGGTATTCCACCGCGTCGGCGGTGTTGAAGTCCTGCAGGGGTGCGCTCAGGGCGGCATCGGCCACCGGACGCAGGAGGTCTTTCTGGTTCATGGGTTCGCCTTTGGATCGCGATGCGCGACGCCACCGCTGGCGAACCGTCCCGTGTCAGGCGGTCGCCATCGCTGGCGTCGAGCAAGGTCGAGGTCTACTGTCGCTGGACATGGGTTGGGTTTCCGGATGGGTGTGTTCGCTGGAGGCGGCGCGCTGCGCCGTCACCGACCAACGGTCGGGTGCTACCGGGACATGGCGCGTACCTGACATTGGGCGACGGCATTGCGGGACATCGGTAGCAGCCGACCGTTGGTCGGCTGGCACCGCGCAGCGGTGTGCCTGCAGCGGCCGGCAGTCTGGACCGGTGTGGAACCTGGGTCAACCCCCGTCAGCCCCTTGTTGGGACACGGTTGAAGGTCGTTGACGCACCCGGCCGCATAATGGGCGCGCGGCAACGGGCCGAGGTTCGGATTCACAGGTTTCCCCATGCATAGCGGTGCGCTGGAACTGGCCCTGGTCCTGCTGCTGGCAGCGGTGATCGCCGTGCCGGTGTTCAAGAAATTCGGGCTGGGCGCGGTGCTGGGTTACCTGGCGGCCGGCGTGGTGCTGGGGCCGGACGGGCTGGGCTTCGTGCAGGACGCCGACCGCATTCTGGGCGCGGCCGAGATCGGCGTGGTGATGCTGCTGTTCGTGATCGGGCTGGAACTTTCGCCGTCGCGCCTGAAGGTGATGCGGCGTTCGGTGTTCGGGGCAGGCGCGGTGCAGGTGGCGGTCAGTGCGCTGGTGCTGGGCAGCCTGCTGTTGCTGGACCACTTCCAATGGAAAAGCGCCCTGATTGTGGGCATTGCACTGGCACTGTCATCCACTGCGGTGGGCCTGCAACTGCTGTCCGAGCACAAGGCCCTGAACACCGACTACGGACGGCTGGGCTTTGCCATCCTGCTGTTCCAGGACCTGATCGCAATTCCACTGCTGGCGGCCATTCCGCTGCTGGGCGGGGCAAAGAACCAGACCCTGCACTGGAGTGACGTGGCGGTGGCGCTGGGCGCACTGGCCGTGGTCATTCTGTGCGGTCGACCGGTCCTGCGCCGCCTCTTCAACATCATTGCGCGCACCCGCAGCCCGGAGGTGTTCACCGCGATGGCGCTGCTGGTGGTACTGGGCACGGCGTGGTTCATGCAGGAAGCGGGCCTGAGCCCGAGCCTGGGCGCGTTCCTGGCCGGGGTGCTGCTGTCGGATTCGGAGTTCCGGCATGAACTGGAATCGCAGATCGAGCCGTTCAAGGGGTTGTTGCTGGGGCTGTTCTTCATTGCCGTGGGCATGGGCATCGACCTGGACCGGGTCGTGGCCGAACCGGGGCTGGTCGCCATCGGCGTGGCCGCACTGCTGGTGGTCAAGTTCGGGCTGCTGTTTGTGATCGGCAGGCTGGCGAAGTTGAGCACCCGGCATGCGTTGATGCTGGGCAGCGTGTTGTGGCTGGGTGGTGAGTTTGCCTTTGTGGTGTTCAACGAAGCGCAGCGCGTGCACCTGCTGGGCGATGCCAACCATGACCGCCTGGTGGCGGTGGTGGGCCTGTCGATGGCGCTTACACCCCTACTGCTGCTTGCGCTGCTGCGGCTGCTGGGCAGCGAACGCCAGGCCGCCGACGCGCGCCCGGCCGATGCGGTGGATACCGACGGCACCCAGCCGAAAGTGCTGATCGCCGGCATGGGACGCTTCGGCCAGGTGGTGGCGCGCCTGCTGACCGCGCAGAAGATTCCGTTCGTGGCGCTGGAGTCCAACCCGGACACGGTGTCGGACCTGCGCCGCTTCGGCAACAAGCTGTACTACGGCGATCCGACCCGGCCAGAGATGCTGCGCGCGTCCGGCGGCGAACACATCCGGGTGTTCGTGATCACCCTGGACGACCCGGACACGAACATGCGCGCCACCCGGCTGATCCGGCGCATGTACCCGCAGGCCGTGGTGCTGGCGCGCGCACGCAACCGCCAGCACGCGTGGCGCTTGATGGACATGTCGGCCGAACCGTTCCGCGAGGTGTTCGGCACCAGTCTGGAGCTGAGCGAACGCCTGCTGGTGGCGCTGGGTCTGACCGCCGACACCGCGCGCAACCATGTGCAGCGCTTCCGCGAGCACGACGAGAAACTGCTGCGTGATCAGTACCTGGTGTATGACGACGAGGCGGCCGTGATCCAGACCTCGCGCGATGCACGCGCCGACCTCATGCGGCTGTTCGAAGCCGATGCCGGGCGTGACGCGCAGGACGCAGGCGAAGACGACCGACCGCGTGCCTGAGACGTGAATCGACGATGACGCGTACTGGGGCGTTCATCACGCATGCGCGATTTCTGCAACTCATTTTAGGAGCATCGCCAGAGACTCGGTCGGGATCTCCCCCACCGTGAGTTCCCTGTCATGCGTACCCCCAACTGCGCAACGGCGTCGCCGTTGCCCGCTGCCCCTGCCTTATCCATTGTCGAGCCGCCCGCGGCGCGCGCGGTGTGCTTGCCGCCACCGGCATCGGTGAGCAATCAGCCGGGGAAGTGGAGTGCCACGTCCCAGCCTTACCTCAACTACGCGCAGGCGCACGCGCTGCTCCGCCTGCCGCTGGAGGACGACCGCAGCGTGCAGCAGGCGCTGTCCGGGCTGTTGCGCGGCGAGCAACCGCACGATGATGTCGTACGTGTCCTGACAATGGCCCACCGGCCATGGGGACAGGTGCACGCAGCGCTGTTCGGAGCCGACTGCACGTTGGCGGGGCAAACCCTGGTGCTGATGCTGCACGCGCTGTTCGCCATTGATGACGACCAGGGCGCGCGGCTGGTGCCGTTGCTGCGCCGGTATGGCCACAGCCGCAGTCTGGACCAGTGGGCAACGGCCCTGGCTGAGCCCCGCCACGAGCACCAGGGCAGGTTGCAACTGACGTCGCTGGAAGATGCGGACGATGTTGCGGCGGTCGAGGCACAGCTGGCCGCGATGACGCCCATCGCGGAGATGAGCGAGGGGGAGGCCGGGATCCGACTGCTGACAACGCTGTTGCCGGCGTGGTCAGGCAAGCAGCGGCGCGACCTGCGTGCCTTGTGGCGCGAGGACAGCGCCGGCTGGTCGATCATTGATGCGGCCGTGCGCGCGCGCGATGTGGAGGCGACGCTGAACGCAGACAGGCCGCGCAAGGGCGCGAACGTGCCGGTCGACAAGGTACTGCACGCGCTTCAGCAGGAGCGCAAAGCGCAGCCATTCCCTGCACCACCGCTGGGCAATGTGGCGGAAGCCGTGCTCGGCCTGCTCAATCCCTTGCTCGCGGCCGGCCCCTTGTCGGTTGCCGACACGGTGATGAACTTCGGCGCGCCGCTGTCAGGCGGTACGTTGCTGCATCGCCATGTGGAGAACGGACCCGTTGTGCAGCCGCGCAGCGCACTACACCCGGTTGCGATGGCAACCACGCCGCGTGGGCTGTTGCACCAACGGTTGCTCGACGTGGGCAAAGCGCTGCATCTGCACGCGATGAGCAACGATTTCTACAGGAGCTGGATGCAGAAGTGGCGTGCCGGGCAGCTGTCGATGCCGCGCGTGGTTTCCGCAACGGCAAGCACCGTGCGCAGAGAGCCACCGGAGCCGCCGATGGCCCGTAACAGCACCGACAGCCGCACCGCACACAGCGAGGCTGTCCACTTCCCGCTTGCCGACCACCTGGGTTCCCCCGGCCGCCTCACCGCTCTGGGTGAACGGCCGTCGCTGGCGGACCTCTCCCCTCACTGGCCCTCGGGTGTGGACGCGGCCTACCTGCAGCCCATGTCACGTACCTCCACTGCGCTCGGTACGACCGACTCCGCGGTGACGCCATCTGCTGGTAACGTCACTGTTGCACCCAGCGCCGATGAGGTGATGATCGAGCAGGAGATCGGCAGGATCCAGGCCCAGGAGCCGGCGTGGCTGAAGAAGGCTACGCAGGACGAGCGGAACTACCTGCAGACACTGATTGACCTGCAGACCGCCTGGGAAGACGTATGGGTTGGGCTGATTGGGCAGGTGGACTCCCTGCAGGCCTACACCGCAGGTGCACTGGCCGACGCGTTGAACGCCAGCGTGATTGGCCGGGGCATCGATCCGGCAACCGTGAATGTCACAGTGACCGAACGCCAATGGCCAGACCCGGATGTGCCGGGGGCCTTCCTGGACATGCCCGCCCCGTGGCCGGTTCCCCCCGGCGGTATGGAGCCGGTGCTGAGCGAACGCACGGTGTCGCTGGTGGAATTCGCCATCGGCAACATCGCGCAACGGTGGATGCTGGGCCCGGATCATGCCGTGTCGATGGAGAGGACAGTCAACGGCACCGCGCACGCACTCAGCGAGAAGGAGATCGCCGAGGTGATCGAGATCGTGCGCAGGGCCGACATCGGCAGCACCTATCCGGAGTATCTGCGCGACGCGTTGCTGTGGCCGCTTGCTCCGCTTTCAGGCCCGCTGCGCCAGGCGTGGGTCCAGAGCAACGGCCTGCTGCTGGAAGCCGAGCTGCAGGCGGCGCGACTTGAGGGGTCCACCTTCCCAAAGGACTACTACGCCCGTCTGGACACCATTCGCGGCCATGACCTGGTATCGCGCATGGTGGAACACGTGCTGCAGTATCCGGATGAAGCCACGCGGCCGACGCTGGCCAGCTATCGTCCGTACGTGCATGCGTTCAAGATCGGCTACGCCGACTCGACGCTGGGTACGCTGCTGGGTGACGCCGGTGCGTGCCGTGTCAACGGGGTGTGGGTGCTGCAGATGGATGCGCCCGCGCGTGGGGTGACGCCGGTAGTGGTGATCACGCCGGGTGCGCCAGACGGAAAGATCTTCCGCGTGTACGAGGACATGCACGAGGCGAAGTCAGATACTTATTGGCGCACGGAAGCAGGCTACGCCTGGCTGAAGGATCGCATGTCGCATGAAGATCAGCAGCGCGTGGATGGGCTGGCCTTTGGTGTGGACCCGGTGAAAAGCCGCATGCCGCTGCACCCGAAGCGCTTCACCGCCGACAAGATCCAGCTGGAACGCATCCAGGGCGACTTCCTGCACGAAGCCTACGAGTACATGGCACGCACGATGATCCGGGACGGTGCCTCCGCGTCCACCACCACCGCCGAAGTGGACTGGTGGGCAGCGCTGTCGTTCGGCTTCGACCAGGCCATGCTGCTGGACGATGTGACCAGCCCGTTGCCGCTGGGCAAGCTGCTGGGCAAGCTGAAGCTGCTGCTGAAGCCGGGGCGCTGGTTCGATGCCGGCACGCCAACCGTCAAGGCAGGGCAAAGCCTGCTGGTTGGCAGGGACATTGCCGGGAAGAAGCTGCCGTTCTGCCGCATCGTCCGTGTTGAGGACCGCAGCGACGGCAAGAAGTTTGGCGTGCTGGCCAGCCCACCGGGTCCACCCCGGCTGCCGCCCCTTCCAAGCGCCCCCAACTGGGCGCAGTTGAACAATCTGCAGGAGCGCGCCGGTGCCTTGACCCGCCCGCCGGCGCGCCAGCTGAGCCTGCCTGACGAACGCGAACTGCATAAGATGGAAGTGCGCGAACTGGGGCGCCTGAAGCAGGAGCTGACCGCGCTCAAAGGAGCGTACACCGGTCAGTACGAGTTCCAGATCAACCAGAACCGTGAGGCCTGGTGGCAGTCGATGGATGGCGTCCCGGAGCTGTCAGGCCTGAACGAAGGCGACCGTTCGCACTATGTTGCGTATCTGCTCAGCCAGCGCAGGGTCGATGAAGTGACCGCCATGCTTCGCAGTCTGAAGGCCGTGGGCGTGAAGCGGGCCAGCCCGACGTACCGGGCGCTGCACGGACGTGCCATGGAACTGGTGGACAGCGAGCGAACGGGCACATCCGCGGGGGTGAAATCCGTGCCCGGCGGTGATTCGGTGCCGGCACCGGGGCCCGCGCCGAAGCCCGATCTCAAAAGCCCGCAAAAGCGCATCTCTGACACCGCCCTGGGCGGTTCCCCGAGCAAGCAACGCCTGTCGCAGCCCCTGCAGGACGCCGGCGGTAGTCTTCCGCCTGCCTCCGACTTCCAATTCGTGGAAGTGTCACGCGCGCAATGGCCACCGTACCTCTATCACTACACGACGGCAAAAAACTACAACGAGATCATGAGCGACGGCGGTATCAATCCCAGCAATGTCGATCCCAAGGGCAGGTCGGGCAACGGTCCAGCGCCCAGGATCGTTTACCTGACGCCACTGGAACCCTCGGTGGGCCGCAGCAGCCTTGCGCCCCTCCTGTTCGGAAAGAGCCAGCATGGGGACAGAACCGACAAGGTCGCGCGCGTGATCAAGATCGATACCAGGTACCTTCCAGACACGACAAGAATGGCCAGATTCACTGGCAGTCACCAGCACGTCTATGCGGTCGGAACACCCGGAAGCGGCTGGATGTCACTGCGCGGCACGAAAGAGGAGCCATCGATTCTGGTGAAGCCAACAAGCGGAAACGAGGTCGTTCCCTGGTAAGCCCACGCGCCTCGCCGGTTGGGCGATGCCGATAGCACCGCCCCACCGGGTAGAGTCGTTCGCCAGACGACTGCCGACTCCAGTCAGTGGCCCTTTAACGCATGACCCCATCCAAAGCCATGACCCCATTTACCTCACTGCCCGTAAAGACACTCTGACATGCCAAAAAGTGTTGGACCCGATCCGGCGCACGCCGCGCGCCACCACGCTCCCCCGTCGCAACATCGGTTGACCGACGAGAACAACAACACCATCCGCTCCTGCACCCCACGCAGGGTCCGCAACGACTTTGTCGATTCACTGCCGCCGAAACGTGCCAAGCGCGCCGCAGACACCATCGGAGACGCATGGAAGCAGCACCTGCAGTACGTGGCCACCACCGGTCAAGAGAGGCATTTCGAGGAATATCGCAGCACACACCCCGACTATCGAACGTTGGTCTATGAGCCCGAGAACACGGACACCTACCCCCTTCGCAAGGAGGAACAGGACAAGTGGGTGTTCTTCTGCTCGCCCGTCCGGCGTCCGACCCTGCGCTACCCGATCGCCGCAGAGCCGGAGGTCGAGAACGCCGCCACCGCGCAAGGTCGATTCAAGGAGGTCCTGGTTTTCGACGAGCGCTACATCGCGCTGTGTCCGGTGAAGCCCCGCACCTTCGCCCACCGCGACGAAACGCGTCTGGATCCGTTACGCAGCATCGCCTCGCTGGTGTTCAGTACGGTGATCAACAAATCGCTGATCATCGCGCGCAACGCGGGTACCGACCTGTTCGCCTACCTCGACAAAGGCGGGCAGCTACCGCTGGGAGTGTTCCAGCCACTGGTACTGGACCTGGATCGGCTGCACACCCTGCCCGAGCGCGGCGGTGCCTTTTTGGGCGACCTGAAGCTGGAGAACACGTGCATCCGGCTGCCGTTGGGCAAGCCGCTGCCCCCAGGCCCGCTGCCCCCCGCACGGGTGATCGACTTCGAAGAGGACGTGGTGTTTGGCGATGAGTTGCCACAGCTGACCCTTGCGCACGCGCACGGTACCCCTGAGTGCATCACCGACGGGCTGGTGCACGGCATATACCAGGGGCCGGGTGCGAACCGGGCCGCGATGGCCAGCGCCCGCGGTCACTACGCCATGGTGCTGATCATGCTGGCTGCCACCGCCGAACCCGATTCAGCCCTGCGGCAGATCGCATTGTGCAAGCACCGGCGGCTTCCTGTTCCCGACCCGTATCCGGGTGTAATGCATGCGGAGAATGCGCACGAGTTCGAACCATGGATCGAACAGCACGTGGTGCCCGGGCATGTAGACAATGCGCGAGCACTGCTGATGAATCCGGCGCAGTTTGCGCTGACGCGCCCGAAGGACTTCAGGCTGGGGCCGATGTTCGGGTTTATCCCACCGATGGCATCGTGATGCGCATCAGGCGGTGTTACAGGCGGAATGGAATGCAGCCACGCAGGGCGTGGTTCCACGCGGGCAGGTCGACCCGTTTCGGATTGCGCGATGCCGGTGTCAGCCGTTGTCGCGCAGGAAGCGTGCCATCGAGGAAACGCCCGGCACGCGCGGTTCGAATTCACCGGCAACGTCAATGAAGCCGCGCATCACCGCAATCTCGCGCGGGCTGCGGTTCAGGGCGTCACGCACGTCCGGGTCGGCCCCGGCGCGCAGCAGGCGCTGCACCAGCAGCGGCAGGCCATGCAGGGCAGCCAGATGCAACGGACCGAAACCGCGCGGGTCACGCGCTTCCAGTGAAACGTCTTCGTCGAGCAGGCGTTCCACGGCGGCCAGCACCACCTGTTCGTCGCAGGCGGTGCCGGGTTCGGCGCGCGCGCCGAGCAGCAGCAGCAGCGGCGTCACCGATCCGGCCGCCGGCTGGTCCGGTTCGGCCCCGGACAGCAGCAGCGTGTCCAGCAGCGCCAGCAGGCGCGAACGGTCGCGCGCACTGAAGCCATACAGCGCGGCGCAGTGCAGCGGCCCCAGCTGCTGTGCATCGCCGGCATGCACGTTGGCCCCGGCGGTAAGCAGGCGCGCTGCGATGTCCGGCAGACCCAGCGCCGAGGCCAGCATCAGCACGGTCACCCCGCCGGGCAGGCGATATTCCAGCTCAGCGCCAGCATCCAGCAACGCCGAGACGATGTCGGTCTGACGCATGCTGACCGCCGCGGAAAGCGGCGTGGCCCCACTGGCAGCGGCGTGCTGCGGGTTGGCTCCGCGCGCCAGCAGCAGGTCGACCACGGCCAGATGTCCACCGCCGGCGGCGCGCAGCAGCGCCGTGCATCCTTGGGCGTCCACCACGTCCACGGCAAAACCAAGGTCGATCAGGCGACGCACCGCATCGGCATCGCCCACCATGGCGGCGGCCGGCAGGTCGGCGTCGCGCAGCGCGCGGCGCGGCAGCGGCCAGACCCGCCAGTCCAGCCAATCGGCCAGATCGCGACGGCCGATCGACAGCGCCACGCCCAAAGGGGTCTGGCCATCGGCGGCACGTGCTTCGGGCGAGGCGCCATGCTGCACCAGCAGTTTCAACGAGCCTTCCCGGGCCAGGGCGGTGGCCAGGTGCAGCGCGGTCATGCCGTGGCTGTCGCGGGCTTCGCGGTCCACGCCGAGGGTGAGCAGGGCCTGCTGCAGGCGCAGCCAGCCCAGCCGTACGGCCAGCGACAGCGGCGGGTCGCCCGCCGGCGACGGCGCGAACGGGTCGGCCCCGCGTTCCAGCAGTTCCAGCGCCAGCTGTTCCAGTCCGCGCGACGCATGGTCGTGCTGCGCGCAGGCCGCCAGCAGTCGCGCCAAGCCCCCGGCTCCGGCCGGCGACACGCCCCGGCGCAACAGTGCCTGCAACGCCGGCACGGCGTCGATGCCGCGCGACAGCAGGGCGAACATGGGCGTGTCACCGCACGCGTCGAGCACATCCGGCGTGGCTCCCTGCGCCAGCAGCCATTCCACCGCCTGCGGTTCGAGCGCCAGCTCGGGTTCGTGCAGCAGCATGCCCAGTTCGTCGGCACTGCACAGCCTGGCCAGCGCCGTCATGCCGTCGTAGTTGCCGAACCCCAGCGCTTCGCGCAGCAGGTCCAGCGGCGGACGGTCGGGCAGCAGCGGCGCATCCGGTGTTTCGGCGTCGGGCGCACCCGAGCCCAGGCCATCACTCACCGCGGCCGGCAACGGATAGCTGCGGTCAAGCAGCGAGACGATCGCCCAGCGTCCGGCAGCGGCGGCAATATCCACCGCGCGGCGGCCCTGCGGGTCGGTAACGTCGGCGGCAATGCCCAGTTCCAGCAGGCGGCGTACCAACAACGGCGATGCGCCCTCGGCCATGCAGGCCAGCAACACGGCATTGCGGCCTTCCACATCAACGGCGTGCAGATCGGGCTTGTGCGGCAGCAGGTGCTCGATCACGCCGGCTCGGCCAGCACGCGCGGCTTCCAGCCAGGGGGTGCGCGACAGCGCGTCGCGCGCTTCCAGGTTGGCCCCGGCGGTGAGCAGCACATCGATGATGTCGACGTGGCCGGCCAGCGCAGCTTCGTGCAGCGCACTGCGACGCTGGCGGTCGCGCGCGTCGGCGCGGGCCTTGTGCTTGAGCAGCAGCTGCACACCGGCCGGGTCGTCTTCTTCGGTACCAGCTGCGGCCAGCAGCACCGGGGTGCCCTCGGCAGGTTCGGTGCGCGCCCCACGTTCCAGCAGAAAACGCGCCAGTCGCCAGTTGCCGACCTGGCAGGCCACTGCCAGCGGCGACCAGCCTTCCTGGTTGAGCGCGTCCACCTCGGCGGCGGCGTCACGCAGCAGCGCGGCCACGCCCGGGTCGGAACTGCGCGCGGCATGATGCAGAGGGGTGTTGCCTTCGGCATCGGCGGCGCGCGAATCGGCCCCGTTGGCGAGCAGGGTCATCACCGCTTCGGGGCGGCCATGCCAGCTGTCACGGGTAGCCGCCAGCAGCGGGGTCATGCCCTTGTGCGGGGTGTTGAGGTCGGCACCGCGCGCGATCAGCTCGCGCAGCAGGCGCAGGTCGGGTAACACGGCGGCCAGTACCACCAGACTGCGCTGGTCGCGCCAGGTGGGGTCAGGCAGCGCACGCGGGTCGGCCCCGGCGGCCAGCAGCTGCAGCGCGCGGTCAACGCGGCCGCTGCGCGCGGCCTCGAACAGCGCCGGCAGGGTTTCGTGCTGGGCCATCGGTTCCAGCGGCTGGCTGTCCTGCACCGCCGCCGCATCGAACAGGTCGCGGGCCGGCACCGGCGTGGGCACCGCGGAAAGCGTTTCAGCCGGGGTCACCCGCTGCAGTGCGACGTGCGCCAGCGGGGAGCCGACCAGCAGCAGCGCCACCAGCGGCCAGCGCAGGCCATCGGGCACCAACCCCGGCCACGCTGGCAGCACGACCAGGGCGCACAGCGCCACCACCAGGCCCGCCACCAGCAGACCGCGCCACGCGCTGAGATCGCGACCGGCCAGGCTGCGCCAATGCCGCGACAGGCTGCCGTCGCTGCGCTCGATCTCGTTCCACAGCGGCCAGGTACGCCACACGCCCAGCAGCGCGGCACTGACCGCCACGCTGAGGCCGAGCACCGCCGCCAGACTGCCGCTGTCATGCAGGGCACCCAATGGCCAGGCCACCAGCAGGGCCAGTGCTACCGCGCCGACGACCCACAGGGCTGCCAGCGCAGGCACGTCCTGCTTCCAGAGCACGGCAGGTTTGGTCAGGGTGCGACTGCGTCGCCACCAGGAAACGCCCAGCGCGAATGCCGGCTGCGCCAGGGTGGCGGCAATGGCGGCGACGGCGCCGCCAAAGGCCGCGCCCAACGACAGCACGCCGCCGGCTGCAAAGGCAGCGGCAATGGCACGGCGGTAGCGCGGATCAGTCATCACGCCGCCGCGGAACCTTCACCGGCGCAACCGGCGGCGGTGGCATCTGCAGGTGGAAGCCGCGCTCGGCCAGATTGGCGCGCACGGCATCGACGTCGGCCAGGGCCAGACGACGTTCGGGGGTCAAGGCGACTTCGAGCACGAATGACAGCGGGCCCAGCGTGGCCATCAGGGCGTCAGGGACGGCGCTGAAGTCATCGCGGACGGCGAGGTAGACGTACGTGTCCTGCTTGCGTTGGCTTTTGTAGACGTAGGCTTGCATGCCCGCGGGGCGTGGCCCTGGGAAATAGTTCGATGATTGTGGAGTAAAGCACGCAAGGGCGAAAGCCGGCCGCGCTGATTGCGTGCCGGAAGTTCGCCCTGCGTCAGATTCAGGTTCATCAATGTCGCGGCGTTGTTCAGGTGCCACGTGAGGCGGGGCTTGCCCCGCCAGCCGGGCAAGCCCGGCTCTACATCAACGGGCGCGACGCTTGGGTTCGGTGGCCGGCTTGGCGGCTGCGCCCACCTTGGCGTAGGTGCCCTTCAGGGCAACACCGGCCAGAATGGCACCGGCATAGCATTCGTAATCGGTGGTGCTCTTGAACTCGTTCTTCTTGTAGTAGCTGACGATGTCGACCACGGCGTTGGCACCGCGCGACTTGGCACCGTCCTGCAGGGCCTTCAGCGCCGACAGGGCGACCCAGCGGCAGGCTTCTTCGTCGCTCTTGTTGGCGGCGTTGGTCTTCTTGTTGGTGACATCTTCGCCCAGGCGCTGCAGAACGTTGACCTTCTGGCCGGCGAGGTAGAACTTCACGCTGCCATCGATGCCGGCGTCGCGGGCGGTCTGGGAATCCAGCAGTTCCTGCAGCGACTGGTGCACCGGGGTGTCACGGGCCTGTGCAGTGCTGGCGAGGGCGAACAGGGCGACACCGGCGATCAAAGCAAAACGACGCATACAACTTTCTCCTTGTTGTTGGGGGAACGCTTCAGTTGGGCCAGCGGCGGAAGATCAACGAGGTGTTGATGCCGCCGAAGGCGAAGTTGTTGCTCATCACGTACTCCGGGTGCAGCACGCGCCCTTCGCCACGGATGTAATCGAGTTCGCCGCAGCGCGGGTCGACCTGGTCGAGGTTGAGGGTGGGGGCGAACCAGCCTTCGCGCATCATCTCGATGGTGACCCAGGCTTCAAACGCACCGCAGGCCCCGAGCATGTGCCCGACGTAGCTCTTCAGCGAGCTGATCGGCATGTTCGGCCCGAACACCTGCGCGGTGGCCTGGGTTTCGGCGATGTCGCCGTGGTCGGTAGCGGTGCCGTGGGCATTCACGTAGCCGATCTGTTCGGGCTGCAGGCCGGCATCTTCCAGCGCCAGGCGCATGGCCTGGGCCATGGTCTCGCTGGTCGGCTGGGTGACATGCTGGCCGTCGCTGTTGGTGCCGTAGCCGACCAGTTCGGCGAGGATCGGCGCACCGCGCTCCAGCGCGTGCTCAAGGTCTTCGAGGATCAGCGTGCCGGCACCTTCGCCCAGCACCAGGCCGTCGCGGTCAGCGGCGAACGGGCTGGGCGCGGTTTTGGGCGCGTCATTCTTCACGCTGGTGGCGAACAAGGTGTCGAATACCGCCGCCGCGGTGGCATCCAGCTGTTCGGCACCGCCGCTGACCATCACCGTCTGCTTGCCGCTGCGGATCGCTTCATAACCGGCACCGACGCCCTGGCTGCCCGAGGTACAGGCGCTGGAGGTGGTGTACACGCGCCCGGTGAGCCCGAAGAACACGCCGATGTTTACCGGCGAGGTGTGGCTCATCATCTTCAGGTAGGTGGTGGCGCTGATGCCTTCGGTGGTGTTTTCGTTGAGCATGCGCCCGAACTCGGCGGTCGCCTCGTGGCTGCCCGAGGACGAACCGTAGGCCACGCCGGTGCGTCCGCTGCGCAGGATCGGATGGCCGAGCAGGCCGGCCGCTTCAAGTGCCAGCTCGGTGGCGCGCACCGACATCACCGCGACCTTGCCCATGCTGCGGGTGGTCTTGCGGTTGTAATGCGGCGGCAGGTCATAGTCTTCGGCCGGCGCGGCCAGGCGGGTGTTGAGGCCGTCGTAGACCTCCCAGCCGGGGATGTACTGCACCGCGTTCTCGCGGGCGTGCAGGCGCGCACGGATGCTGGGCCAGTCATGCCCCAGCGGGCTGATGGCGGCGGCACCGGTCACCGCCACGCGACGTTCGGTTCGGCTCATCAGACCATGCCTCCATTGACCGAGATGACCTGGCGGGTGATGTACCCGGCCGGTTCAGACAGCAGGAAGGCCACAGTGGCGGCCACTTCCTCGGGCCGGCCGAGACGGCCGGCGGGAATCAGCTTCAGCGCGTGGTCGACGATTTCCTCGTTGATCATGTCGGTTTCGATCAGGCCGGGGGCAACGCAGTTCACGGTGATGGCACGGCTGGCCAGCTCCAGCGCGAGCGCCTTGGTGGCCCCGATGATGCCGGCCTTGGCGGCGCTGTAGTTGGTCTGGCCGCGGTTGCCGACCAGCCCGGACACGGACGACAGGGTAACGATGCGACCGGGTTTGCGCCGACGCACCATCGGCATCACCACCGGGTGCAGCACGTTGTAGAAGCTGTCCAGGTTGGTGTGCACCACCGCGTCCCAGTCCTCGGCGGTCATCGCCGGGAATGCGCCGTCACGGGCGATGCCGGCGTTGCAGACCACGCCGTAGTAAGCGCCATGCGCTTCGATGTCGGCTTCCAGCGCGGCACGTGCGGCGTCGCGGTCAGCCACATCGAACGCCAGCACGCGGGCCTGCCGGCCCAGCGCCTCGATTTCAGCCGCCACCGCCTGCGCCTCTTCAATGCGGCTGCGGCAATGCACCACCACGTCGAAGCCGTCGCGCGCGATGCGCAGCGCCACGGCACGGCCGATACCCCGGCTGGCACCGGTGACCAGCACGGTCAAATTCCCTGTCATACCTCTCCACTCTCCAGATAGGCCATCGCATCGAGGGGTTCGTACACCGATACGTTGGCAACGGCCAATTCTTCATCGCCGGCCAGAATCCGGCAGGCGAACATTCCGAGCCCATTTTCGCCCATCAGCTCGCAATTTGCCTCTACCCGCAGGCAAACGCCGGCCGGGAAGACCGGCCGATGCGCGGTGTAGCGACGGGTGCCCAGCAGAAAACCGATGGACGGTTCACGCCCTTCCTGGCGGGCCCGGCACCCGGCCCAGGCGGCAATGGCCTGCGCCATGTACTCCACCCCCACCCAGGCCGGCACGCCGTCAAGTGTCGAGAACAGCCCGTTGGCGGGAACGTCCACTTCCACCGCGATCGATTCAGGCCCCCAGGCGATCACGCGGTCGATCAGGCGCATGCTGTCCTTGTGCGGCAGCACGCTGTCGATGTCGTCAGGCAACCACATGCTCAGCTCCGTGCCAGGGCCAGCACGGCATTGCTGCCGCCAAAGGCGAACGAGTGGCTGAGAACGTGCTGCAGCGGACGCGCGGCACGGCTGCCGGGGCTCACCAGCGCCAACGGCGGCAGCGCCTCGTCGGCCTGGCCATCCCAGAAGTGCGCAGGCAGCCACTGTTCCGGGTTTTCCGCCAGGGTCAGCCAGCACAGCGCGGCCTCGATTGCCCCCGATGCGCCCAGCGTATGGCCGGTCAGCGGCTTGGTTGAACTGGCCGGAACCTGCCCGCCCAGCACGGTGGCCACGGCCAGGCTTTCCATGGCGTCATTGTGGCCGGTAGCGGTGCCGTGCAGGTTCACGTAGTCGATCTGATCCGGAGCCAACCCGGCACGCCGCAGCGCCTGCTGCATGGCGTCGATGGCCCCCTTGGCCTGCGGGTCGGGTGCGGACATGTGGTGGGCGTCGGAGGACTCGCCCCAGCCAGACAAGCGCACCGGTCCCGGTTCACGGGTCATCAGGAACAGTGCCGCGCCTTCGCCGATGTTGATGCCGTTGCGGTGGCGCGAGAACGGATTGCAGCGCGCCGCTGACACCGACTCCAGCGCGCTGAAGCCGGCCACGGTGAAGCGGCACAGCGAATCGGCCCCCCCCGCGATCACCGCATCGACCACACCGGCGCGAAGCAGACGCGCGGCCGACATCAGCGCCTTGGCGCTGGAGGAGCACGCGGTGGAGATCGTCCAGGCCGGGCCACGGCTGCCGATCTGTTCGCGCACGAAGCGGGCACTGGTGCCCATTTCCTGCTGCACGTAGTGGAAGTCATCCGGCCAGCGGCCTTGCTCGGCCTGCATGCGAAGGGCGTTTTCCGACTCGCCGATGCCCGAGGTGCTGGTGCCGACAATCACCGCCACGCGTTCTGCCCCATAACGCGCCACGGCGGCATCGACTGCAGGACGGATCTGCTCCAGCGCGGCAGCAAGCAGGCCGTTGTTGCGTCCGCGCAGTTCCACCGGCAGCCCCGACAGGTCCGGCAGCAGCGTGTGCACTTCACCGAGCGCCAGCGTGCGGCCGGCGATCAGGGTGTCGTTCTCGTGCAGGCCGCCGGGCTGGTCGGCGAACAGGCCGGCGCGGGTCTGCGCATGGCCGGAGCCGAGCGCACTGACCACGCCGAGTTCATTCAGGAATACCGCGCTGCTCACAATGCTGCCTGCCCCATATCCAACGATTCAATCACCAGTTCATAGCCTTCGGCCAGGTTGCGCAGGCGCATCCGGCCATCCGGCAGCGTGTCGCGCTCCAGCCAGGTCTGGCCGCCCTGCTGCAGACGCCGGACGCCGTCGGCGTCTACCAGCGTCCACCCGGCCGGCAACACCACCCGGATGGCATCGGCCGGCCACAGTGCAAACTGAAGGTCATCCAGCACGCGTTCGCCGCGTACCTGCGGCGGCAGCCACGGCGCACGCGTCTGCTGCAGCTGTTTGCCATCCCAGACCATGCGCACGCCGGTCTGGCCCATGGCCTGCACGGCCAGCCGGACTTCGTCGGGGTCTGCCTCCAGCAGCGCATCCAGGGTGCGCTCATGGCTGCCGAAGCGGAACTGCAGGCGCTGCTGCAGCTGCAGCGGTGCCGGCAACGCCGACGGGGCCAGCTGCAGGGTCGGCAGCTGCACCTTGGGCGCGGGCATGCGGGTGCTGGCGCAGGCCGCCAGCGCCACGCACAGCAGCAGGGCCAGGATCAGCCGGTGCACAGTTCCTCCAGCACACGCAGGCGGCGGCCGCTGTCGTCGGCCACATAAGGGTTCCCGGTATCCCAGGCGTAGCCGGCCAGGATCGAGGAGATCATGCGGCGTACGTCGGGCTGCTGTTCCGGGTGGTAGATGATCTTCTGGAAGCCGCCCTGGTACCAGGCTTCGACAAAGCGGCGGAAGGTCTTCACCCCGGCGCGCAGCGGCAGCGCGAACTCGGCTTCCCAGTCCACGGTTTCGCCGGAATGTTCGCGCGCCAGGCAGTCGCTGGCCAGCTGCGCCGACTTGAACGCGATGGTGACGCCCGAGGAAAACACCGGGTCAAGGAATTCACCGGCGTTGCCGAGCAGCGCATAGCCTTCGCCCCACAGCGAGCTGACGTTGGCCGAGTAGCCGGTGATGGTGCGCACCGGCAGCACTGCCCATTCGGCGTTCTTCAGCAGGCGGGTCAGGTTGGGATCTTCGCCGACGATGGCCTGCAGCTTCTCCAGGTCGGTACCGGAATACTTTTCGAAGAAGCTCGGCTCGGCGACCACGCCCAGCGAGCAGCAGCCGTTGGAGAACGGGATGGTCCAGTACCACACGTCCACGTGTTCGGGATGGGTGGTGATCAGGATCTTGTTGCGGTCAAACCCGGCGTCGGCGGGAATATGGTCGCGCACGTGGCAGAAGATCGCACCTCGCACCGGGAAATTTGACGGCGACTCCAGCTGCAGCAGGCGCGGCAGCAGGCGTGCAAAGCCGCTGGCGTCGAGGATGAACCCCGCTTCGATGGTGTATTCGCTGCCATCGGGGCGGCGCACCTGCACCCGCGCCGGGCGGCCTGGCTGCACCGACAGCACTTCATCACCGAAGCGCAGGGTAGTGCCCATGCGCTCGGCACCGCGGGCCAGTACGTTGTCGAAGTCGGCGCGCTGCACCTGGTAGGTGGTGCCCCAGCCCGGCGAGAACTTCTCGCGGAAATCGAACTCGGTGCTGCGCTCGCCACGCACGAATGCAGCGCCGTTCTTGTACTGGAAACCGGCCTGCACAACGTCCTGCAGCAGCCCGGCCTGCTCGATGTATTCCATGCTCTGCGGCAGCAGGCTTTCGCCGATGGAGAAGCGCGGGAACTGCTGGCGCTCGAGCATCAGCACCTGGCGGCCCTGCTTGCGCAGCATCGCGGCGGCAACCGAACCGGCAGGACCGGCCCCGATGATCAGAATTTCAGTACGTTCCACCGTGTCGGTGGATTCAACAGGTGCGTCATTCACAGCAGCGTTCATCGATACATCCCTGGATCAGCAGCGTGGAGGAAAGGGTGTGTGCTTAGTGTGGAGCGTCATGCGGCGGCGGACGGAACAGCGGCGAGATCAACCAGACCAGACCGATACCGAACAGCAGGGTCAGCCCGAACGCGCGCAACGCAGGGGTCGCCGACAGGCCCAGCAGCCCGAACGACAGCCAGGTGCTGGCCGCGCCGACGCACACCGCCAGCCACGCGCTGGCGTCGCCGCGGTGTTCGATCAGGAAGATGCCGTAATCAATGCCCATGCCCAGCAGCAGCATCAATGCCAGCACGTTGAACAGCTGCAGCGGCTGCCCGAACAGACCAAGCAGGCCCAGGGTCAGCGCGCCGGCCACCAGGGTGGGCGCGAATACCCGCCACGCCTGCGCGCGGTAGCGCCAGTACAGCACGGCGAACACCAGCACGATGCCGACCAGCAGCAGCACGCTCATCAGCTTGCGGTAATGCTTGAGCAGCTTGGAGAAGTCGGCGGTGCGGTCGACCCAGCGCACGCCCTCAATGCCTTCGGTCTGCGCTTCCAGCAGGGTCAGCGCGTCGGCACGTGACAGGTCGTCGACCATCACCACCGAGGCCATGCCCTGCCCCACCGTGCCCAGCCACAGGTGGCGGAACGGCATCGCCACCGGCGAGTCGAGGAAAGCCCGCGCCTGCAGGTCCTGTGCGGCGTAGTCCGGACGCGGCAGGGTTTCGCCGACCGCTTCGCCCACCTGCGCCAGGACCCGCGGCTCGATCGCGCCGGTCAGCGCGGCATCGGCATGCTGGCGCTGTACCGACGGCAGCCATTCGCTGATCGCGCGGTAGCCGCCGATCTGCTTCTTCGCGGCGAGCACGCGCAGGCGATCCACCAGCGCTTCCTCGCGCTGCAGCACCTGCTCGGCGCTGTCACCCTGCACCAGGTAGAACTGCGCCGGGCTGGGCAGGCCCAGCATCTGGCTGATGCGGATCTGCTGGTTGATCAGCGACATCGGCGAAGACTGCAGGCTGCGCAGGTCGTCATTGGGCTGCAGGCGCAGCATGCCGACTGCGGCAATGATCGCCACCACGCCAAGGAACAGGCCAACCGGGCGGCGACCCTGCAGGCGCGGCCAGCGCTCCAGGGTGGCACCCAGCCAGCGGGCAAAGCGCGTGGTGCGGATCTCGCCGCCGTCCAGCCACGGGAACCAGAAGATCACGGTAAGGAACGCCGCAGCCAGCCCGACCACGGAGAACAGCGCCATCTGGCGCAGACCCGGGAAGGGAGCCAGGCCCAAGGCGAGGTAAGCCAGCGCACTGGTCAGCAGCGCCAGCCACAAGCCGGGCAGCAGGTGCCGCAGCAGCCTCCAGCGCCGGTCAGCCGGTTCTGCCTGGCGCGAGGCGAACCAATGGATGCCATAGTCCTCGGCCACACCGACCAGCGATGCGCCGAACACCAGGGTGAGTACATGCACCTTGCCGAACACCAGCACAGTGACCGCCAGCGCCACGCCGCAGCCAATCAGCAGCGACGCGCCAACCAGCAGGATCGGGCGCAGCGAACGGAACGCCAGCCACACCAGCAGCAGCACGGCGGCCAGCGAACCCCAGCCAATGGTGTTGATTTCCCAGTTGGCCTGTACGGCGGCGGCCTCGGCGTGCAGCGGCACGCCGGCGCGCAGCACTTCCAGGCCGGGAGCTTTCCGGGTGGCCGCGGCGGCGGCCTGGTCGAGCAGCAGGTCGATATGGCGTTCGCCGTCGAGCTGGAACGCCGAGCCCGTGGTTTCAAACTGCAGGATGGCCCAGTGCTTGCCGTCGGCTTCGAGCAGGCCATCGTCGCCCATCTGCAGGCCGGCCCCTTGGGCACGTTCCTGCCACCACTGCGGCCACAGCGACAGCGGATCCTGTCCCCAGTGGGTCAGGCGTGGTGCGCCCATCGGGCCGTACAATGCAGCCAGCGCGCTCTGGGCGAGCGTGTCGGCCGGTTCGGACTGCAGACGCTGGCGCTGCTCGCTGGTGAGCAGTCGGTCGCGGTATGGGGCGTAGAACGCGCGGGCCTGGTCGAACCAGCCTTCGATGGTGCCTGCTTCACGTAGAGCGGGGCTCTGCCCCGCTGCTGTTGGTGCGGTTTCGTTCAGCGGGGCAGAGCCCCGCTCTACGTTGGCCGCATCCGGCGTGATGGTGTCCCGGAACGCCGCCTCGGCAGCCTTGGTCTGCGCCGCATCGCTGCTGCCCAGCAGCACCACGATCTGGCGCGCGTTGACGTCGGCGATGCGTCGGGTGACATCGGACAGCAGGCGGTCGTGCGCGTCCTGCGGCAGCAGCGCCAGGATGTCGGTATCGATCCGCGATTCGGTCTTCCACAGCTGCCACTGCTGCACGCCCAGGCCGACCAGCACCAGCAGCCAGGCAATCGCCAGCCAGCGCCACAGGCGCTGCAGGCGGCCACCTTCGTGGAACGCGTCCTTCAACGACTCATTCAAACTTGCCGCCCTCTTCCGCACTCAACGCCGCCGGGGTTTCGCTCATGCCAGCGAAGTGGATGCGGGTGACGTCCTGGTTGGCCTCGGTGATCTCCACCTCGCGCACGTAGCGGTCGCCACTGAGTTTCAGACCGGTGAACACCTTGCCCAGCATCGCCGAGCGCGGGCTGAGCTGCATTTTCCAGCCGTTGTTCGGCAGCGCCTCGACCTTGACCGTGAACTGCGCCGACAGCGCCTGCGCGTCGCCACTCATCAGCGCGAACATGATCGCGTTGACCGAGCGCATCGCCGGCTGCTGCTTCGCGTCCAGCTCCACGCGGGTGCTGCCGTCGCTCTGGCGGCTGAGGATGCGGTCGCGGGTGACCACCACTTCCGACGCAAACGGCTTGAGCGTGCTCCAGATCACACCGTGGTCCTGGGCCAGCACGAAACGACCCTGCGAACGCAGCGGGTTCTTGAAACCGGTGACCTGCTTTTCCTGGGTGAAGTCACCGCGCAGCACGCCGACCTTGGCCACGCGCTGCTTGACCAGGTCGACATCGGCCGCGGCTGCCACCGGCGCGAACACGGACAGCAGGATCAGCACGCCCAGCGTGCGCCACAGACGGTTCATTGCACTTCCACTCCCAGACGGTCCCACAGCACGGACGGGCACAGGTACAGCATTTCGTTGGTGGTTGCGTCGACCGCGACCTGGATGGTGTGGGCGCGGGTCAGCACCTGGTCACTGCCGGCGTCGCGGATCTCATAGACGATCTTCAGCCGGTTTTCCCATTCGGTGATGGTGGCGCGCACCACCAGCTGCTGGCCGTACAGCAGCGGCCGGATGTACTTCACCCGCGCGTCCACCACGGGCCACAGGTAGCCGGATTCGCGCATCTGCGGGTAATCGTAGTCGTAGCGCTGCAGCAGGGCGCAGCGCGCGACCTCGAAGTACTTGAAGTAGTTGCCGTGCCATACCACGTGCATGGGATCGCAGTCGTGGAAGGTGGGCGACAGGGCTACGTCCAAGCTCAGCTCAGGCAGGGTCATACAGGCTCCAGCGTTGGCCGCGGATGTCCTCCAGCAGGCCACGCAGTTCTCCATCCAGCGCACGGTCTTCCTCGACCAGTGCAATACGTTCGGCAAGATCCTGATACATCGCTTCCAGCTCGCCATGCAGGGTGGCGTTCATGCCCACGCGCTGGCGCAGGGCAATGCCCTGGCGCGCGGCGATCAGCATGCCGGCCACGACCTGCTCGGTCAGTTCGATCACGCGCAGGCAGTCGCGCGCGGCGATGGTGCCCATGCTGACCTTGTCCTGGTTGTGGCATTCGGTCGAACGCGAGAACACCGACGCCGGCATGGTCTGCTTGAGCGCCTCGGCGGTCCACGCCGAGACGCTGATCTGCAGCGCCTTGAGTCCATGGTTGATCGGCGCGCGCTCGCCGGTGCTGCCGGACAGGTTGGCCGGCAGACCGTGGTTGTAACGGGCGTCCACCACCAGCGCCAGCTGGCGGTCGAGCAGGTCGGCCAGGTTGGCGATGGTGTTCTTCAGCGCGTCCATGGCAAAGGCGATATGGCCACCGTAGAAGTGACCGCCATGCAGGATGCGCTCGCCGTCGGCGTCGATCAGCGGGTTGTCGTTGGCGCTGTTGAGTTCGGTTTCGATCAGCTGGCGCAGGAACGGCAGCGCGTCCTGCACCACGCCGATGACATGCGGTGCGCAGCGCAGCGAGTAACGATCCTGCAGGCGCTGTTCGTTGCGCGGCGGACGGTCGCTGTGCAGGTCCTGGCGCAGGCGCGCGGCAATCTGCATCTGGCCCGGGTGCGGCTTGGCCGCGAACAGCATTTCATCGAAGTGGTGCGCATTGCCGTCGCTGGCCAGCACGTTGAACGCGGTCAGGCGCGTAGCCAGCCTGGTCAGGTAGTCGGCACGGTCGTAGGCCAGGCAGGCCAGCGCGGTCATCACCGCGGTGCCGTTCATGATTGCCAGGCCTTCCTTGGGACGAAGACGCAGCGGCGTCATGCCGATCTCGGCCAGCACCTCGGCCGCCGGTCGGCGTGCGCCCTGGTACATCACCTCGCGCTCGCCGCACAGCACGGCGGCCACGTACGACAGCGGGGTGAGGTCGCCACTGGCCCCGACCGAGCCCTCGGCCGGAATCAACGGCAGCACGTCATGGCGCAGCAGCGTGGCCAGGCCCTGCAGCAGCGGATGGCTCACGCCCGACATGCCACGCACCAGCGACGCCAGGCGCGCCGCGACCACGGCTCGGGTCTCGGTTTCGTCCAGATACCGGCCCAGGCCACAGCCGTGGTAGGTGAACAGGTGATGCGGCAGCTCGGCCACCAGCGCCGGCGGAATGTTCACCGTGCACGAGTCGCCGTAACCGGTGGTGACGCCGTAGATGACGCCGTCTTCGCGCAGCAGCCGGTCGAGGAAGTCCGCGCCGCGCTGGATGCGGTCCACGAACCCGGGACTGTCGCTGACCATGGCATCGGCCTGGCGGCGCGACAGCGCCACCACGTCTTCAATGCACAGCGGTGCATCGCCGAAGCGCAGGGTCGGGCGGTCCGCGCTGCGGCGGGAGTGGTCGAGCTGGGCGTTACTTTCCATGCGATGCCTGATCCCAGAAGGGGAAGAAGTTGAACCAATCAAAGGGAGCCTGGATGACCTGGGTTTCCAGCCATGCGGCGAACTGTTCGGCCTGGGCCGTCAGTGCGGCATCGCGCGAACCGCGCGGCAGCACGATACGGTCGCTGAAGTGCTCGAAGCGCACCCGGTAGCCGCTGCCTTCATGCAGGCAGGCCATGGTGTACACGGGGCAGGCCAGTGCGGCAGCCAATACGTAGGCCCCGATCGGG
This sequence comes from Stenotrophomonas sp., assembly GCA_039592995.1. GTDB lineage: Bacteria > Pseudomonadota > Gammaproteobacteria > Xanthomonadales > Xanthomonadaceae > Stenotrophomonas. The sequence goes on from JBCNQC010000002.1 coordinate 232,306, forward strand.
AACTGCGCAGTGTGGCCCAGGAACGAGGCCGGCACGGTGCGGCCGCCACGCAAGGGCACGCGGTCGCCGACGATGGCCACGAAGCCACCGGCATCCACGCGGCGCTGCAGCTCCACTGCCGTGGCCGGGCCCATGTCGGTAACCTGCATCAGTTCGACCTGGGCCAACGGGTCCAGGCGCTGCATCAAGCGGTTGAAACGCTGCGCGTGTGCGGTATGCACCAGCACGGTGATGTGGAAGCCCGGCACCTGCTCGGCCAGAACCTGGCACAGCTCAAGGCAGCCGATGTGCGCGGTGAGAATCAGCCCACCTTCGCGGCGCGCGATCTTTTCCAGCATCAGGTCGCGCTGCAGGTGGATGCGCTCGGGCGGGTAGCGGCCGCCGAGGCCCAGCAGCTTGTCCAGCAGCGTGTCGGCGAAGCTGGCGAAATGCTTCAGGCTGTGCCAGCGGCCGGGCGTACGGCCCAGCACGCCGGCGTGCGCCTGCAGGCGCTGCAGGTACTGCAACGAGGAACGCCGCGCCACCGCGTTGGACAACCAGTGACACAGCACCACCGGGTACACGCACAGGCGGAACGGCCAGCGCCCGAACCAGCGGTGCACGCCGCACAGGAACAGCACGCCGGCGGCCGAGGTGGTTTCGCCCAGCTCGGCCCAGTGCGGCGCAGCGCGGTCAGCCGGGGTGTTCATGCCGGGCGACCTGCCAGCCGCCGCCACAGCAGGCGCGGTGCACGCGGCAGCATGCCGAAGAACAGGCGGGTGTGCATGCAGCTGATGCGCACGTTGTCGCGCCAGACATCGAAGTGGGACACGCCGTCACTGGGATAGGTGACGCGGGTGGGCTGGCTGATCACCTGCACGCCACGCCAGAACAGCCGTACCAGGATCTCGGTATCGAAATCCATGCGGCGGCCGATGGTTTCCTCCGCCGCCAGACGATTCACCGGTGCCAGCGGGTAGACCCGGAACCCACACATGGAATCGCGGATCTGCAGTGACAGGGTGTTGATCCAGACCCAGATGTGGGTGGCGTAACGGCCGTACAGGCGCGCCTTGGGCACGCTGGCGTCATAGGCGGGGATGCCGCAGATGACCGCGTCCGGGTGCGCCTGGGCCAAGGCCACGAAGACCGGAATGTCGCCGGTGGTGTGCTGGCCGTCGGCATCGATCTGCAGCACGTGCGAGTAGCCGCGCCGGGTGGCCTGTTCAAAGCCGGCCAGCATCGCCCCGCCCTTGCCCTGGTTGATCTCCAGCCGATGCAGGGTGACCTGTTCCGGATACTGCGCGGCCAGCGCAGCCAGGGCCTGCGCGCAGCCCTCGTGCGAACCGTCATCCACCAGCAGGCACGGCAGGCCAGTGGCCAGTACGCCCTGCACCACCGCAGCAATGGCGTGCTCGTGGTCGTACACGGGAATCACCACCACCGGCGAAAACGCGACCTCACGCATCCGCGAACACCACCCGACCGCTGGCATGCACGCCATGGTCGGAGACATAGCGGAAGCTCATCACCGACTTCTCGGCATCCCAGCCCAGGGTGAGCTGCAGCACGTCGCCCGGGCGGGCCACATGCTGGAACTTCAGCGCGTCCATGCGCGCGAAGCGCGGTGGCATGGCAAACACTTCACGCCCGTAATGGATGGCCCAGTCCAGCTGAACCACGCCGGGCAGGATCTTCGCCTGTGGGAAATGTCCATCGAAGGCGATCAGATCGGCCTCCAGCGGCAGGTGCAGCGTGGCGGCCTGCGCATCACACTGCTGCCACTGCGCCACCGGCATCAGCGGGCGGAACAACGCGGCCAGCGCGGCCGCGGTGGTCTTGCCTTGTGCGTTGAACGGCAGTTCGTCGACGAACCGCCAGCGGCGCGGGCGGGTCACCGCATCGTGGCTGCTCGCCAGATGGGTGCTGAGCCGCTGTGCCTGCTGGCGCCGCTGGGTGTCGGTCCAGTGCGCGGCACCGGGTGGGTTGGGCACCACTACGGCGGCGAGCTGCTGGCGCGCACCCGGCAGCACCAGCACGCGCACGTCCTGCACGTCGGGGTGGGCACGCAGTTGCTGTTCCAGCGCGTCCAGAGACACGCGGCGCTCTTCGATCTTGACGATGCGGTCGGCACGCCCCAGCAGGCGGAAGCTGTTGCCGGTGTCGGCCTGGACCCGGTCCTGGGTCTGCCACCAGTCGCTATCGGCCAGATGCGGCGAACGCACGGCCAGCGCGCCGTCCTGGATCTGCCATTCCACGCCCGGCAACGGATGCCATTGCGGCTGTTCGGCGCTCCACTGGCGCCAGGCAATGCCGCCGGTTTCGCTGCTGCCGAACACTTCGGTCGGGGCTACGCCGAGCAGCGCGCGCGCCTGCAGGGCGGCCTCGCTGGGCAGCGGACCGCCGGACGAGAACACCGCGCGCAGGCGGCCACCCAGGGCCTGCCAGTCCAGTTGTTCCGGCAGGCGCTTGAGGTGCGCCGGCGTCGCCACCAGCAGCGCGTCGTGCTGCGCCAGCGCGGTGACCAGGTCTTCATGGAAGAAGCGGCGCGGCTGGATCACGCGGCCGGCAGCCAGCGGCCACAGCACGCGGAACAGCAGGCCATAGATGTGCTGGTGCGAGACCGTACCATGCACCTGCGCGCCGTCCAGCTGGGCACCGAAAGCGGCCTGCAGGGCATCGACTTCCGCGGTGAGCTGGTGCAGGCGCTTGTGGATGGCGGTAGGCGCGCCAGTACTGCCGGAAGTGAACACCACCAGTTCCAGTTCGGCGACATCCAGCGGTTGCAGCACAAGGTCGGCATTGGCCTCGGCGTCGGCCTGCAACGGGGCTTCACAGGCCGGCAGGTCGCCGGCGAAGCCCTGCACCTGCGGGCGCAGCGCGTCGAGGGTGGCCGGCAGGTTGTCGCCGACCAGGAACACCCGCTTGCCGGCGTGCCAGGCCCCGAGCAGCGCCGCGGCGAAGGTCAGCGTGTCATCGAAGTACAGCGCCCAGTCGTTGCCGGGGGCGCGGGCGAAGGCCTGCTGCCACCCCAGCACCTGCTGGCGGAACTGCGGGTGGGTGACCGGCGCGCCATCAGCGGCGAAACCGATGATGCGGTCGGGCAACGGCTGCAGCGCCAGCTGCGACAAAGCGATCCACTCAGCCATGCGCGTGCGCCGCCTTCACCCGCCGCCGCACCAGCCACTCACCGCCAAACAGGACACCCATCATCACGTACGCCAACAATCCGTTGTAGAGCGCCCAGACCTGGTTGGAGGCCCAGAACGCGGTCATCAGGGCCAGGGCCCCGTTCAAGACAAAAAAGCCGCACCACACCTGGGTGACGCGGCGGGTATAGACCACGGCGAACGGCGGCAGTTCCGGCTCGGTGAGCCGTGCCAGCCGTTCCACGGCGGTCGGGGGGAAACGCAGGCTGGTGGCGAAGATCACCAGCATCACGGCATTGACCAGCGCCGGGTACAGCTTCAGCGGCAGGGCCTGGTTCAAGGCAGTGGCCAGCAGGGCCAGCAGCCCCGTGCCAGCGGCGGCCACCCACCACACCGGCTGACGGGTGGTCAGCGCGCGCAGCGCGGCCAGCGCGAACAGCAGTAACGCCATCCAGCGTGGCTCGAAGCGGCCCAGCGCGAAGTACACCACCAGCGGGTACGCCAGCGACAGCACTGCAAACGCTGCAACACGCAGCCGAACCATGGCCGGACCTCAGCGACGACCGTCAGGCGGCCGCTTGTCCGGGCATCAGCCCGTGCACCACATCGACGATGTCCTGCACGGTACGCACCGACTTGAAGGCTTCCGGCTGCAGGTTGCGGCCGAGCAGCGGCTTGAGCTGCACGATGAGATCCACGGCATCGATGCTGTCGATGTCCAGATCGTCGTACAGGCGGGCTTCGGGGGTGATGCGTACCGGTTCGATCTCAAAGCTGTCCTTGAGGATCTTGACGATACGGTCGAAAAGTTCGTTCTTGGTCATGGCAAATCCTGACGCACCGTTACGACGGCTGGCGTGCGGCGACGAACTCGCTCAACGCGCGCACGCTGGAAAAATGACGACGGGTTTCTTCCGAATCCGCAGACAGGCTGACGCCGTATTTCTTCTGCAGGGCAAGACCCAGTTCAAGCGCATCAATGGAGTCCAGCCCCAGCCCTTCCACAAACAGGGGAGCCTGGGAATCGATGTCTTCCGGAGCGATGTCTTCCAATGAAAGCGATGAAATGATCAATTCCTTGATCTCGTGCTCAAGTGCCTGCACGGCTTGTTTCTCCAGCGAAGTCAAAGTAATGGGCAAGGTGATCGGTCACGCGCCGGGCTGCCAAGGCATCCCCCCTGGGCGAATCGCCGGCCTCGGTCAGGAAGGGGGCAATCGAAATATCTTCCCCGACTTCCAGCTGAACGTGAAAACGACGTGATGGCACACGATACCATTTCTGGCCCTTGGTCAGTGTAGGCGGGGTGCAGGTAATCCGCACCGGGGTGATGTCCAGCTGACCCCGTACGGCGATGTTGGCCGCCCCCCGCTGCAGCTTCAGCGGCTGGCCCGGCACGGTCCGGGTGCCTTCCGGGAAGATCACCAGGTTGCCGCCCCGGCGCACCGCCGCAATGCAGTCGTCGACCAGCCCCGCCCCGTCGCTGTTGGCCACATAGCCGGCGGCGCGGACCGGGCCGCGCATGAACGGATTGCAGGCGACCGCGTGTTTGACCACGCAGTCGGCATTGGGCAGCTGCGAGATCAGCAGCACCACATCAATCAGCGTGGGGTGGTTGGCCAGGATCAGCAGGCCGTCACGCTTAAGGCGTTCATGTCCGTGAATCTCATAGGTCATCACGCCCAGCCAGCGCATCAGGTTGACGTGACTGGCAAAGCTGAACTGCACCAGCCGCCGCGCAAGCGCGCGCCGGCGCGAGTGGTGGCGGATCAGGAACAGCAGTGGGAACAGCAGCCCGCCCAGCAGCAGCCCGCCGATCCCGAAGGCGGCGAAGCTGATACCGGTGCCGACCACGCGCCAGGCGTGGTTGAGGCGGGCGGCCAGCGGCTCAGCCATGGCGCTGCCAGATCCATTGCTGGCCTTCGGCCTGGAATATCAGCGCCGGGTCGCCGGCCAGCAGGAAGCGCATCAGTTCCAGGCTGTGTGGCAACGCGCCGGCCGGAGAATCGGGAGCGGCACCGGTACCGCCCCAGGCCAGCGACATGCGGGTGCCCGGGCGATCGGCACGGGCCAGCCGCCAGCACCAGGCGAAGTACGGGTCGGGTTCGTCGGCGAAAGCGGCATACACCGCCGGCAGCGGCGATTCATAGGCCACCACGCGCACTTCCTCGGCCCCGTCGGCGAGCAGGCCGAAAGCCTCCACGCAGGCCGCCTCGACCGTGGCGCGGCCACCGGCCAGGGCCAGGTAGCTGCCGCGCTGGCCACGGGCGATGGAGTACAGCGCGGCCACCGCGTTGTGCACGGACAGGCCGAACGCGGTGGGCGACATTGCCGTGTCCTGGCGCAGAGTGTCGAGCAGCTCCATGGAACGGGCCACGTCGCCATGGCGCGAGGCAAACACCAGCGGCACCTGGCCGCCGTCGTCGGGCTGCTCGCACCAGCAGGCGGCCTGGATCGCCATGCGCCCCAGCCGTTCGATCCGCCGACGCTGCATCGGCGGCACTTCCGGCAGCGCCGGGGTGTCGTCACCGACCGGCAGCTGCGGCGCGGCGGCCCACTGCTGCCAGTCCGGTTTCGAAGTCAGGCCCGGTGCCCAGGCCGACCAATCCACAACAGAAAACTCAATCATTCACCGCAACACTCGTGATGGGCACCTGGAAGCACGAGCCACACGGGCAATACGGGTCGGCTCCCCCATTCCAGCCGATCCGTACCTGTCATCCGACATCGTGCGGCGCGCAACGCACGCCGCCAAAGGAGCGCACGCTATCATGACACCTTCGGCACGGGCAGCTTTCACAATCTGAAATGAGCAACACGATCCACAGCGCAGCAGCCGCATCGGCTTTGATCTCATCGCCGGCCCCGGCGTCGTTCCGTGCCCGCTATGCCCCCGCCCATGAACGCGATGCCGTCCTCGCCGACCCGCATACGCTGGCGGTGTTTGGCTTCGGCACTGCCGCCACGCCCTGCGCCGACCCACGCTGGCTGCAGGTGCCGCTGGACGAGCACGGCCCCGCGCAGATCGAGATCTGGCAGGGAGCGGCCCCGGTTCAAACCGGGGTGGACGGCACGGTGCGCTGGTCGCATGACGGCAGTGTGCTGTTTGGTGCGATCGAAATAGAAGAACCGGGTGCCGATATTGAAGCGGCCGCGGCAGATGCCTACGCCACGTTGAGTACATTCCTTACAAAGTGCGGCTTCCCGCACCTGCTGCGGATGTGGAACTACCTGGATGCGGTGACCGAGGGCGAAGGCGATGCGGAGCGCTACCGGCGCTTCTGCGTGGGCCGGGTCCGCGGGCTGCGCTCGCTGGATGAAGCCGCGCTGCCGGCGGCGACCTGCATTGGCCGCTTCGATGGCGTGCGCCGCCTGCAGGTGTACTGGCTGAGCGCGCGCGAGGCCGGCACCCCGCTGGAGAACCCGCGCCAGGTCAGCGCCTTCCGCTACCCGCGCCAGTACGGCCCGCAATCGCCCAGCTTCTCGCGGGCGCTGCTGCCACCGCTCAGCACCGGCCTGCCGCTGCTGCAGTCAGGCACCGCGGCGATTGTCGGACATGTGTCGCAGCACACCGGAGCGCTGGATCAGCAGCTGCACGAGACCCTGACCAATCTTCAGAGCCTGGTGGACACCGCGCGGGCGCAGCGTCCGGATCTGCCGGCGCAGCTCGGACCGGAATCCGTGCTGAAGGTCTACGTGCGCCGGGCCGAGGATATGCCGGCGATTGCCGCCGCGATGGCGCAGCTGCCGGGGTCACCGCCCCATGTGGTGCTGCACGCCGAGGTCTGCCGCGCCGAACTGCTGGTGGAGATCGAGGGCATGCACGGCTGACCCACCGTGACGACCAACGGTCGTCACCTACCGGGGTACATCTGGATGAGAGCCCCCTCTTTGTTAAAAGGGGGCGCGCCGAAGGCGGGGGGATAAGGTGGAATGCGCGGACTGATGCGGCGGCAGCCGCATCAGTGATATCCCGTGCCCGCGGTGACCTTCCCCCGGAACACCCGATACGACCATGCCGTGTACCCCAGGATCACCGGCAGCAGCACCACCAGCCCGACCAGACTGAAGCCCATCGACGACGCCGGCGCGGCGGCCTGCCACAGGGTCAGGCTGGGAGGCAGCAGGTACGGCCACATGCCCAGCACCAGGCCAATGAAGCCCAGCACGAACAACGCCAGGGTCAGCAGGAACGGCGGCAGGTCACGACGCGGATGGACCGCACTGCGCCACAGTGCCACCGCCACGGCCAGGGTCAGCAGCGGCACCGGCGACAGCCACCAGAAGTTGCCGTCGGCAAACCAGCGTTCCATCACCCGCGACTGCAGGAACGGCAGCCAGGTACTGACCAGCCCCATGAACGCGACCACCGCCACCACCAGCGGCCGGGTCAGGGTGCGCGCCACTGCCTGTTCGCGACCTTCGGTCTTCAGGATCAGCCAGGTGCTGCCCAGCAGTGCATAACCGAACACCACCGCCACGCCGGTCAGCATCGAGAACGGGCTGAACCAGCCGAACGCACCGCCGACGTAGCGACCGTCAACCAGTTCCAGGCCCTGCACGAGGGCACCCAGGATCACGCCCTGGGCAAACGCGGCCAGCAGCGAACCCAGTCCGAACGCCACGCTCCACAGCCGCCGCGAACGGTGCGCCTTGAACCGGAACTCAAACGCCACGCCACGGAACACCAGCGCCACCACCAGCAGCAGCACCGGCAGGTACAGCGCCGACAGCAGCGCCGCGTACGCCTTCGGGAAGGCCGCCATCAGCCCGGCTCCGCCCAGCACCAGCCAGGTTTCATTGCCGTCCCAGATCGGCGCGGCGGTGTTCATCATCACATCCAGCTGTTCTTCGCTTTCGGCCATCGGCGCAAGAATGCCGATGCCGAGCACGAAGCCATCCAGCACCACGTACATCAGCACACCAAAGCCGATCACCGCGAACCACGCCACCGGCAGCCAGGTTGTCATCTCCATCTCAGCGGCCCTCCAGCGGTTCATCGGTGCCCGACAGCGGACGCGCCGGGGTGTGGCTGCCGTCCTCGATGGGCGGCTGGTGGTCGTGCGGCTTGGGCCCGGTGCGGATGATCTTGACCAGGTACCAGATGCCCCACCCGAACACGAAGGCGTAGCCGACGATGTAGATACCCAGCGAGAGCGCGGTCATCCACGCGCTCTGCGGCCCGACCGCATCGGCGGTGCGCAGCACGCCGTACACCACCCACGGCTGGCGGCCCATCTCGGTGACGAACCAGCCCGACACCAGCGCGATGAATCCGCTGGGCAGCATCCAGTTCCAGCCGCGCAGCAGCCACGGTGACGTCAGCAGCTTGCCGCGCCACCACTGGAAGGCTGATACCCAGGCCAGCAGCAGCATCAGCGTGCCCAGCCCGACCATGATGCGGAAGGCGAAGAACACCGGCAGCACCGGCGGCCGGTCGCTGGCGGGCACCGAGGTCAGCGGATCAAACGTGCCGTCCAGCGAGTGGGTCAGGATCAGGCTGCCCAGGCGCGGAATGGCGATCTCGAAGTCGTTGCGCTCTTCCTTCTGGTTGGGCACCGCGAACACCACCAGCGGCACGCCTTCGCCCTCTCCTTCGGCATGCCAGTGCGCTTCCACCGCCGCGATCTTCATCGGCTGATGCTTGAGCGTGTTCAGGCCATGCATGTCGCCGACGAAGATCTGCACCGGCACGGTCAGCGCGGCAAATGCCACCGCCGCCAGCAGCATGGTGCGCCCGGCCTCTACATGGGTGCCGCGGCGCAGGTACCACGCGCCGATGCCGCCGATCACGAAACAGGTGGTGATGAACGAGCCCAGCGCCATGTGTGTCAGGCGGTACGGGAAGGACGGGTTGAACACCACCTGCCACCAGTCGAGCGGATGCACGATGCCGTCAATGAGCTCGAAGCCGGAGGGGGTCTGCAGCCAGCTGTTGGAGGACAGGATCCAGAAGGTGGAGAACAGCGTGCCCAGCGCCACCATGCAGGTGGAGAAGAAATGCAGCTTGGGCGAGACCTTGCCCCAGCCGAACATCATCACGCCGAGGAAGCTGGCTTCCAGGAAGAACGCGGTGAGCACTTCATAGGTGAGCAGCGGGCCGATCACGCTGCCGGCGACTTCGCTCAGGCGCGGCCAGTTGGTACCGAACTGGAACGCCATGACGATGCCGCTGACCACACCCATGCCGAACGAGACGGCGAAGATCTTCTGCCAGAAGAAGTACAGCTCGCGCCAGACCGGCTTGCCGGTGCGCAGCCACTGGCCCTCGACGAAGGCGAGCCAGCTGGCGGTGCCGATGGTGAAGGCGGGAAACAGCACATGGAAACTGATGACGAATCCGAACTGGATCCGCGACAACAACAACGCGTCCACGGGACGCCTCCGGCGGGGTGGTGGGGAATCCAGACCAGTTTGGGTGGAGTTACGTGAAAGGGACATGCGACCCGGTGACGCGCTGCTTCACTATGTCGCAGGGGGAGTCGCCCGGGGACGGCACCCGAAGCCACGCAGGGCGTGGCTCTACGGCGGCGGGGCATTACCTGTGGCCCGCTTGTGAATTTCTGGCGGCTGATACGCTTGCGGGGTTTTTTCCTTCACGGTGCTGCCCGCAATGCCCAGAACGCTGCCTTTGTCCCTGCTGCTGCTTGCCGCCTTTGCCGGCACGGCCCACGCGGCACCGACGCCGATCACCATTGAACAGGCCATGGCTGACCCCGACTGGATCGGGCCGCCGGTGGAGAGCGCCTGGTGGTCGTGGAACAGCCAGCAGGTGGAGTACACCCTGAAGCGCAGCGGCAGCCCGGTGCGCGACACCTTCCGCCAGCCAGTGGCCGGCGGCGTGGCGGTTCAGGTGGCCGACGACCAGCGCGGTACCCTGGACGTGGACACCCCGGTGTATGACAGCAGCCGCCAGCGCAGCGCGTTCGTGCGCAACGGCGACGTGTTTTTGCGCGACCTGCGCAGCGGCGCGCTGACCCAGCTCACCCGCAGCACCGAGAAGTCCAGCAACGTCGGCTTTGCCCGCGACGGGGGCGTGATCTGGCGCACCGGCCAGAACTGGTTCCATTGGACTGCCGCTGCCGGCGTGCAGCAGGTGGCCAGCCTGAAGGCCGAGAAGAACCCCGACGATGCACCCAAGGCCGATGTGCTGCGCGAGCAGCAGCTGCGCACCCTGGCCACACTGCGCAATGACCGCGCCCAGCGCGAGGCGCTGAAGGCCCAGGAAGCCAGCTGGCGCAAGGCCGACAGCACCCGCGCGCCTGGCCCGGTGTACCTCGGCGCAGACGTGGAGATCGTCGACAGCGCACTGTCGCCGGACCTGCGCAGCCTGGTGGTGGTGACCAAGCCGAAGAGCTTCGACGAAGGCCGCGGCGGCAAGATGCCCAAGTACGTGACCGAATCGGGCTATGAAGAGTTCGAGGACACCCGCACCCGGGTGGGCCGCAACGACCCGGAGCCGCACAGCCTGTGGCTGGTGGACACCGTGGCCGGCACGGTCAAGCCGCTGTCGCTGGACGGCCTGCCGGGCATCGGCACCGACCCGCTGGCCGCGCTGCGCAAGGCCGCCGGCAAGGACGCACTGAAGGGCAACCGTTCGCTGCAGGTGCTGGGCGGCCCCGGCGCGCCGGGCGTGCGCTGGAGCGCCGACGGCCAGCAGGCCGCGATCATGCTGCGCGCCAATGACAACAAGGACCGCTGGATCGCGAGCCTGAACCCGGCCGACGCCAAGCTGGTCAACCGCCACCGCCTGACCGACGCGGCCTGGATCAATTGGGGCTTCAATGATTTCGGCTGGTCCAGCGACAACAAGACCCTGTGGCTGCTGTCGGAGGAGTCCGGCTACTCGCACCTGTACACCCAGCAGGGCACGGCCAAGCCGCAGGCGCTGACCAGCGGCAAGTGGGAGACCTCGATGCCGGTGCCCAGCGCCGACGGCCGCGGCTTCTATGTGCTGTGCAACCAGCAGAGCCCGGGTGACTACGAGGTCTGCGCGGTGGACACCGCCAGCCGCCAGGTGCGCGAGCTGACCAGCCTCAACGGTGTGGAAGACTTCTCGCTGTCGCCGGACGGCAGCCAGCTGCTGGTCCGCTACTCCGGTGCCTACCTGCCGGCGCAGCTGGCGGTGGTGCCGACCGCCGGTGGCCAGGCCAAGGTGCTGACCGACACCCGCAGCGCCGAGTTCAAGGCGCGGGAGTGGATCCAGCCCAAGCTGGTGCAGGTGCCGTCGAAGCACGGTGCCGGCGTGGTCTGGGCCAAGTACTACGGCCCGGAGAACCTGGAGCCGGGCAAAAAGTACCCGATCGCCATGTTCGTGCACGGTGCCGGCTACCTGCAGAACGTGCACCAGCGCTACCCGGCCTACTTCCGCGAGCAGATGTTCCACAACCTGCTGGTGCAGAAGGGCTACGTGGTGCTGGACATGGACTACCGCGGCAGCGAGGGCTACGGCCGCGACTGGCGCACCGCCATCTACCGCAACATGGGCCACCCGGAGCTGGAGGATTACCAGGACGGCCTGGAATGGCTGGTGGCCAACCAGCAGGGCGACCGTGACCACGCCGGCATCTACGGCGGGTCGTACGGCGGCTTCATGACCTTCATGGCGCTGTTCCGTGCCCCGGGCACGTTCAAGGCCGGTGCCGCGCTGCGTCCGGTGGTGGACTGGCACCAGTACAACCATGGCTACACCTCCAACATCCTCAACACCCCGGACATCGACCCGGAGGCGTACCGCAAGTCGTCGCCGATCGAGTACGCCGAGGGCCTGCAGGACAACCTGCTGATCGCCCACGGGATGATGGATGACAACGTGTTCTTCCAGGACTCGGTGAACCTGACCCAGAAGCTGATCGAGCTGCACAAGGACAACTGGAGCATCGCGCCCTACCCGCTGGAACGCCACGGCTACGTGCGTGCCGATTCCTGGCTGGACCAGTACAAGCGCATCCTGAAGCTGTTCGAGACCACGCTGAAGTAACCAGGGGCGCAGGATCATGGCTTTGACACGCATGGCGTGTCACTACGATCCTGGGTCGATTGCCCCTATCCTGTCTGCGGCCGCCTTGTGCGGCCGCAGGCTTCTGGGCCTGCCCTTTTCCCGCTCACCCCAGGACACCGGATGTCGACTGTTCCGCCCCCGCTGCAGCCCAAGGTGGCCCCGCGCGCCACGCATACGCCCGATGGGGCTCCCAAATTCCTTTCGCCGCTGGCCAAGTCGATCCTGGTGGTGTGCATCATCTCCGCCGTCTGCTGGGCCGGCGGCGCGCTGCTGGCGCTGTTCCTGCACCAGTGGGACGACCTGCAGCACTTCCTCGACGGCACCGACCTGTCATGGATGCCGCCTTCGCTGCGCTGGTTCGGCCGGCACGCGGTGGCGATCAACCTGGCCATGCTGGCGGTCTGCGTGGCCGGGGCGGTCGCCTGCTGGGGCATGCTGCGCCGGTTGAACTGGGCGCTGCAGCTGTTCATCGTGCTGCTGGTGCTGACCGCGCTGCTGAACTTCTACGGTGCCTGGGTGGTGGATGACATCTTCCGCCAGCTGGTGCTGCACCTGCCAGCGGCGGTGGACGACATGGACCAGGGCGAGCTGCGCCGCGAACTGCAGGTGCAGCGTTTCCTGTATACCGGCATGGCGCTGGCGACCGCGCTGGCGTTCGCGGTGCTGCACGGCTGGCTGCTGGTGCGGCTGGGCCGGCCGGATGTGAAGCGCTGGTTCGCCCGCTGACGTAGAGCCGGGCTTGCCCGGCTGAGCCACCGCCCAGGCAGCAGCCGGGCAAGCCCGGCTCTACGCCATTAGATGCCGCGCCCCGGTGCGTTAAAATCGCCGGCATGAACGAATTCGAGCGCGTCCGTCAGTACCTCACCGACCTGCAGGACCGTATCTGCGCGGCCATCGAGGCCGCCGACGGCCAAGCCCGGTTCGCCGAAGACCTGTGGCAGCGTGCCGAGGGCGGCGGTGGCCGCACCCGCATTCTGCGCGATGGCGCGGTGTTCGAACAGGCCGGGATCGGCTTCTCGGATGTCTGCGGCACCCGCCTGCCGCCGTCGGCCTCGGCCAACCGGCCGGAACTGGCCGGGGCCTCGTGGCGCGCGACAGGAGTATCGCTGGTGTTCCACCCGCGCAATCCATACCTGCCCACCACCCACGCCAACGTGCGCTACTTCCGCGCCGAGCGCGATGGCGTGGAAGTGGCCTCGTGGTTCGGCGGCGGCTTCGACCTGACCCCGTTCTACCCCTTCGACGAAGACGTGCAGCACTGGCACCAGGTCGCCGCCGACCTGTGCGCGCCGTTCGGCCCGGAGCGCTACCCGGCGCACAAGCGCTGGTGCGACGAGTACTTCTTCCTGCGCCACCGCAATGAAACCCGCGGCGTCGGCGGATTGTTCTTCGACGACCTGCACGGCGACTTCGAACGCGACTTCGCCTACCTGCGCGCCGTGGGCGACGGTTTCCTGGATGCCTATCTGCCCCTCGTGGAGCGGCGCAAGGACTCCGCCTTCGGCGAGCGTGAACGCGAGTTCCAGCTGTACCGCCGCGGCCGTTACGTGGAATTCAACCTGGTGTACGACCGCGGTACCCTGTTCGGGCTGCAGAGCGGCGGCCGCAGTGAGAGCATCCTGATGAGCCTGCCCCCGCGCGTGCGCTGGGAATACGGCTTCACCCCGGAACCGGGCAGCGCCGAAGCGGCGCTGGCCGATTACCTGGTGCCACGGGAGTGGGTCGGACAGCGCTGAGGCTCAGCTGACGGACGACAGCGATTTGACTGCTTCGCCACGGATTTTCGCTTCCAGCTTCAGCTTCTGGAGATTCAACGCGTCCAGTTTCTTCTGGTACTTCTCTGCAAGCGCCTGCTGTTCGTTTTCCAGCCGGCGGACCTGCTTCTCCGCACGGCGAACCGCCCTGTTCTGAACCACATCGTCGTCGTTGCCGGTGTCGTCGAACAGGGCTCCGGCGACCCTCATTTCCATGGGTGCGGTAGGCGCTGGCGCGACTTTCTGGAGCGCATCCAGTTTGGCACTGGCCTTGTCCACCGCCTGCTGCGCCAGCCGGCATGCCTTGATCGCTTTGAGATTCATGTGTTCAAGCAGCACCAGTACCTGCTCCAGCTCTTCCTTGACCTCCTTTGGCAATACACCGGAGGGGTAGTGGTGCAACTCGGGCGCCTTCGGCGGAAGCGCTTGTGGACCATTCCGGAACCGGTGCCAACCCTGGATGCCGCTTCGCGCCTGCGACCCGGATGTCGACGCCACGACGGTCAGAACCCGGCCGGGCTTGGGCGCAGCGGACACGGCCTGCGTCTGCGGCACTGCCGGCGGCGGCGTTGCACGCAGTGCCTGCGGCGCGGGGGCGTTGCGCACCTGATCGGGCTTTCCGTTGGGGAACAACTGCAGGTAGGGCGGCGGCGCGTCCGGATTGGGGCTGGACGCCGGTTCCGGGGGTGACACTTGGGGCGCAGGAAGGTAACGGTGCGGCGACGTATTGAATGAACTGGCGTACATGACAGACAACTCCAGCAACAGGGTGACGGGCACCCGGCCGATCAGCCTGCGCAGGGCTTCTACAACCCGCTTGCAGATTTCAATCACGTCTTCGCGGCATCGCCCGCAGACTTCGGCACGATGGTGATGTGCCCGTTGGTCTCCAGCAGGGCCAATGCGACATCCTCGATTCGCAAGCAGCCCTGTTGGCGCATCGCGGCTTCCACGTCCGCCTGGGTGACCAGTTCGCGTTTGAGCACGGAAGGCAGCAACCGGCCGTCGCGTGCAATCAGCACCGGTTCGCCCTCCACCAGTTTCTCGATGCGTGAGCTGCGCGTGGTCAACCAGCCGACGCCGTAGTTGAGCAGGATCAGCGTGGCCGCCAGCAGCAGGCCGCCGCCTAATGAGGTGTCCTGGCCCAGCAGGGCGTTCTGGACCGCGTTGCCCAGCAGCACGATCAGCAGCACGTCAAAGGGGGTGATCTGGCCCAGCGCGCGCTTGCCCGACAGGCGCACCATGCCCAGCACCACGGTGTAGACCACCACCGCGCGCAGGATGAATTCCCACCACGGCATGGCCAGGTTGAACAGGTCGGTCATGGGGCCTCCGCTTCAGGAACATGCGGGCAGGATGAAGCGACGGGCAGGTGCGACGCAATCGGAGAATTCCCGGTAGCGCCGGCCGTTGGCCGGCCCAGGCGGTCCCGAGGCCGGCCAACGGCCGGCGCTACCGATGATCCGACATGTTCCTGAAGCCCAAAATAAAAAGCCCCGCCGACCAGGGGGAGGTCAGCGGGGCCGGGGAACGGGCGCTTGGGGAGGAGCCCCCGTTCCGAGATCTGCTCCAGGGGATGGGAGAGATCCACAACAGGCGTTGCGCCTGTCGAGGTCTATAAAAGCACCTTGAACATTGATAGTTCGTGAAGGAAGCCCATTAATTCTTGGGAAAATTCAGAAAGATTCATGATCGAGTCAGATTTTGTCCTCGGCATGAACCAATTCAGCCATTTTCACGCCAATTGCGTCTCAATGCGCCTCGTCCCAGTTATCGCCGACCCCGGCGTCAACCACCAGAGGCACCCGCAACTGGGCCGCAGACGACATCAGTTCCACCACCTGCGAACGCAAGGTTTCCAGAAACTCGCTTTCGGTTTCGAATACCAGTTCGTCGTGCACCTGCAGAATCATCCGGGCCCGCCCGCCCTGCCCGGCCAGCCAGTCGTCCACCTTCACCATGGCCCGCTTGATGATGTCCGCGGCGGTGCCCTGCATCGGCGCGTTGATCGCGGCGCGCTCGGCTCCGGCCCGCAGGCCTTGGTTGCGGGCGTGAATGTCGTTCAGATACAGCCGGCGACCTTCCAGGGTTTCCACATAGCCGTGGTCCCGGGCCTGCTGGCGCATGCGCTCCATGAAGTCGCGCACGCCCGGATAGCGGCTGAAGTACAGCGCCACATAATCCTGGGCCTGGCCGCGGTCGATGCCGAGGTTCTTGGCCAGACCGAACGCGCTCATGCCGTACATCAGGCCGAAGTTGATCGCCTTGGCAGCGCGGCGCTCGTTCGGGGTGACCTCGTCCAGCGCCCGGCTGAACACCTCGGCGGCAGTGGCCCGGTGCACGTCCACGCCCTGCTCGAAGGCCCGCACCAGGCCCGGGTCTTCGGACAGGTGGGCCATGATCCGCAGCTCGATCTGCGAGTAGTCGCAGGCCAGCAGCTTGTGCCCCGGCGGGGCCACGAAGGCGCGGCGGATGCGGCGGCCGTCGTCGGTGCGGATCGGGATGTTCTGCAGGTTCGGGTCGGACGAGGACAGCCGGCCCGTCGCCGCGCCGGCCTGGTGGTAGCTGGTGTGGACCCGGCCGGTAGCCGGATTGACCATCTCCGGCAGCTTGTCGGTATAGGTGCTGCGCAGCTTGGCCAGGCCCCGGTACTCCAGGATCACCCGCGGCAGCTCGTGCTGCTCGGCGATGGCCTCCAGCGCTTCTTCGTTGGTGCTGGGCTGGCCCTTGGGGGTCTTCACCAGCGCCGGCAGCTTGAGCTCGTCGAACAGCACCGCCTGCAGCTGCTTGGGCGAGTCCAGGCTGAAGGTGTGCCCGGCCAGCTCGGTGGCCTTCTGCTGGGCGGCCAGCATGCGCGCCCCCAGGTCCTGGCTCTGGCGCCGCAGCGCGGCCGCGTCGATGTACACGCCGTTGGCCTCGATCCTGGCCAGCACCGGCACCAGCGGCATCTCGATGTTGCGGTATACGTTGTCCAGCGCCGGCACCGCCAGCAGCTGCGGGCCCAGCACCCGGTGCAGGCGCAGGGTGATGTCGGCATCTTCGGCGGCGTAACGGGCGGCTTCGACCAGCCCGACCTGCGAGAACGGAATCTGCTTGGCTCCCTTGCCGGCCACGTCCTCGAACTTGATCGTGGTGTAGCCCAGGTAGCGCATCGCCAGCGAGTCCATGTCGTGGCGGGTGGCGGTGGAGTTGAGCACGAAGCTCTCAAGCATGGTGTCGTCGTGGTAGCCCTGCAGGTTCACGCCGTGCCGGCGCAGCACATGCAGGTCGTACTTGCCGTGCTGGCCGAGCTTCTTCTTTGCCGGGTTCTCCAGCACCGGGCGCAGTGCGTCCAGCACCTGCTGCATCGGCAGCTGGGCCGGCGCGCCGGGGTAGTTGTGGCCGACCGGGATGTAGGCGGCCTTGCCCGGCTCGACCGCCACGCTGATCCCGACCAGGTTGGCCTGCATGGCATCCAGGGCGTCGGTTTCGGTATCGAAGGCGATCAGCTCGGCGGCATCCAGCCGGGCCACCCAGGTCTGCAGCTGTTCCGCGCTCAGCACGGTCTCGTACTCGCCCGGCGCGGCCAGTGAAGGGTCCAGCGCGGCCGGGGCGCTGTCATCACTGCTGCGGGCAAAGCCGGCGGCGGTGCCACGCAGGCTCACCGGGGCATCGCTGGCGGCGGCCGGAGCCGGCGCGGCCCCGCCCAGCTCCTTCAGCGCCTGGGTGAAGCCGTAGCGCAGGTACAGTTCGCTCAGCGCCGGGACATCCGGGTCGCGCAGGCCCAGCTGCTGCGGGCCGGCCTCCAGCGCCACGTTGGTACGGATGGTGACCAGCTCGCGGTTGAGCGGCAGGCGCTCCAGCGCGGCGCGCAGGTTCTCACCGATCTTGCCCTTCATGGTCGGCGCGGCGGCCATCACCCCGTCCAGGGTCTGATACTCGGCCAGCCATTTGGCGGCGGTCTTGGGTCCGCACTTCTCGACCCCGGGCACGTTGTCCACGGTATCGCCCATCAGCGCCAGCAGGTCGATGATCTGGTCGGCGCGCACGCCGAACTTGTCCATCACCGCTGCATCCGAGTCCATGCGGCTGCCGGTCATGGTGTTGACCAGTTCAATGCCGGGGCGGACCAGCTGGGCAAAGTCCTTGTCACCGGTGGATATGGTGACCTGCAGGCCCTGCTGCTGACCCTGCAGGGCCAGGGTGCCGATGACATCGTCGGCTTCCACGCCGGGCACGCGCAGGATGGTCAGGCCCAGCGCCTCGACGATGCGGCACATCGGCTCCACCTGCGGACGCAGGTCGTCAGGCATGGGCGGGCGGTTGGCCTTGTAGTCGGCGTACAGGTCGTCGCGGAAGGTCTTGCCGGGCGCATCGACCACGAACGCCACGTATTCAGGACGCTCCTTCAAGGTGGCGCGCAGCATGTTGACCACGCCGAACAGCGCGCCGGTCGGTTCACCGGCGGCGTTGGACAGCGGCGGGAGCGCATGGAACGCGCGGTACAGGTAACTGGACCCGTCAATCAGGACTAATCTGCTCATGCGACGATTCTACGCACCCGGCCATGTACATTCGCGGCACCGACGTCACAAGGCATGGGGCATAATCAGGCTTCCCCGCCTCTGGAGCCTGTGCCGATGAAGATCCTGCTGCTGGCCGCCGTGCTTGCACTGGCTGGATGTGCCTCCACCGGCGGTGGCGGAATGCCCCCGGTCGATGTCAGTGGCGCGGACGTCTCCAGGCGCTCCCTCGATAATGGCGACACCATCGAGGAATACCGGGTCAGCGGCCAGCTGCGCATGGTGAAGGTCACCCCGGCGCGTGGTGCCCCCTATTACATGTACGACGGCAACGGCGACGGCAGGCTGGACAGCAACCGCGACGGCGTCTCGCCGGTCTACTGGAAGCTGTACAGCTGGTAAGGGCGGTCCGCAGTACGTAATGAATACCCCAGAACGACGCAAGACGCTCGACCCGGCCCTTCTACGCGAAGGGCTCACCCCGGAACAGTCGAAGTCGGTGGAAACGCTGGAGCATTTCGGCTGGTCGCTGCGCTTCGTGCGCCGGCCGTTGTTCCGCGACCCGATTCCGGTGCTGTATGACAGCACCGGCAGCAAGTATGTGGTGTTGAACGCCGATGGCACGCTGGATGAGTCGCAGACGCTGAAGATCAGACCGTAAAGCGGGGCTCTGCCCCGCTCAGCGAATGACCAGCACCGGGATGGTGCTGCGCGCCAGCACCTCGGCGGTCTGGCTTCCCAGCAGCACCCGGGTCACGCCACGGCGGCCGTGTGAGGTCATCACGATGAGATCGCTGCTGCGCTCGGTGGCGGTGTCGATGATGCCGTCAGCGGCATAGCGGTCCAGCACATGCACGGTGTTCGCGGTGATGCCCTGGGCATCCGCGGTCGCCTTGGCCGGGCCGAGGATCTCCTGCGCGCTGGTTTCGCGGTCGGCCTTGTACTCGGGGCTGTTCATGTAGCCCACGCTCCAGCCCATGGCGTCGTACATGCCGACCGCCCACGGCTCGGACACGGTCACGATATCCACTTCCGCACCGAGGTCCCTGGCCAGCTCCAGGCCCTTGTCCAGGCCCTTGGCCGCCAGTTCCGAACCGTCGGTGGCAATAAGAATGCGCTTGTACATGGCGGGCTCCGTGCAATGGTGTGGGGACTACCATTGCACACCCGGCGTGCACGGACCGCCTTGAGGCGGATCAATTGGCCGGCCCGGGTCCTCAGCGCCGGTGCAGGCCGCGCCGGTTCGTGACCGCCATCACAACCAGCCCGGTGGCCGCCAGCGTCGCCCAGAACGGCCAGCCCAGTGCCACCGGGGTGGCCGGTACGCAGCGCAGCCGGACCAGATCCAGGCTGCCGCCGTTGCCCAGGCAGCTGGCCGCGTGTTCGAACAGGGCCAGTACCGGTGCTGCCCAGCCGGCCGACAGCGTCAGCGCGACCAGCACAGCCAGCAGATACGGAATTCCCTTGTTCATATGCACGCTCCCAGCGGACAGCGTCCGACTCTGGGCGTGCGGCCGGGGCCGTTCAAGCGGGATGCGACGAAGCGTGGGAAACGCGGGATGGGATGGGGAATGGGGGAATGGGGGCCATCCCCGCCGGGCATGCGCCCGGCGAACAGCGCGATCGTCCTGAGCACGTAACAATTCCGTAGACACCACGCCCTGCGTGGTGCCCGCGCGCAGCGCGGCACAAGCGTCCGAAACCAGCGTGCTGCAGACCTCTGTGGCCGGTGACGGTATTGAAATGGCGTTGGAGGGTTGTTCCGCGCTTTGCGCGGGTACCACGCAGGGCGTGGTACCTACGGGATCTCTACGTGCACAGGACGATGGCGCTGTTCGCTTCCCAGCTATTGCACCCACACCCGCCAGCCGGCGTCGGCCTTTTCCCATTCAAACTCCACCGGCAGGAATTTTTCAATGAGGCGGGCATTGGAGACCAGGTGTTCACTCAACACATGCGTGGTGAACGTGCCACCCCCGGCCAGCGCCATCGGCAGCAACAGCTGGTCGCTCAGGTGCTCGCCCACGCAGGCACCGCCGTCCAGGTACTGCTGCACCTCATCGGCCAGGCGGGCACCGACCTGCTCGGCGCTGATGCCGCGCTCGCCGTGGCCGGTGAACACTTCCACCTGCGCGCCATGGCGCACGCGCACCTGTGCCACGTTGCCCGGGCCCAGCGCCGGCCGCAGCGACTGCACGTGGCGCGGATGCGCGTCCACACCCAGGCGGTCGGCCAGCACCTGCAGCTCGCGCAGGCCGATGCTGCCGGACAGGCCCGACATCAGCACGCCCGCCTCCACGCTCAACGGCATGCCACGGGTTTCCAGCGCGCAGGGCTGCAGCGCGGCGCAGGGATTCACCTGCACCTCGAAGCGGCCACCGCCGGCCGGATAGAAACCGTGCTGCTGCAGCGCAAACGTGGTCTGTACGCCCATCTGCGCCAGTGCCGGCAGATAGCTTTCGGCAATGAAGTCCGCGCTCGGGGCCAGCGGGTTGTGGGTGCCGCCTTCCAGCTGCAGGGTGGACGGCACCGCCGCCTGCCACAGCGCCGGCAGTACGGTCTGCAGCACCAGCGTGGCCGAACCGGCACTGCCGGTGGCGAAGTGGTAGTCGCCGCCACGCACCGCGCCGGGCTCGAAGCGCAGTTCAGTCGCGCCCAGCGCGGCACCGCACACCTGTGCCTGGCCTACACTCGCCGCCGCATTCACCGCGGTCAGATGCTGACGCATCAGGCCCGGGCGGCGACGCTTGCCTCGGATGTTGCTCATGCTGAAGCCAATGCCGGTGCACAGGCTCAAGGTCAGGGCCGAGCGCAGCAGCTGGCCGCCACCCTCGGTGCCGTCCAGTTCAATCATCTCCATGTCTTTTTCCTCCCTTCATCCCTTCACACATACCACCTGACGCAGCGTGTGCACGATTTCCACCAGGTCACGCTGGGCCTCCATCACCGCTTCAATCGGCTTGTAGGCCGCCGGCGACTCGTCCACCACCTCCGCGTCCTTGCGGCATTCCACGTGCGCGGTGGCCTTGGCGTGCTCGTCCACCGTGATCAGCTTGCGCGCCTGGGTACGGCTCATCACACGCCCGGCGCCGTGGCTGCAGCTGTTGAAGCTGTCAGCATTGCCGAGGCCACGCACGATGAAGCTCTTGGCCCCCATGCTGCCCGGAATGATGCCCAGCTCGCCCTTGCGGGCGCTCACCGCGCCCTTTCGGGTCACGAACACGTCCTTGCCGAAGTGGTGCTCGCGGCTGACGTAGTTGTGGTGGCAGTTCACCGCCTCGGCTGCGGCCTCGAACGGCTTGCTGATCACCTTGCGTGCCGCTTCGACCACGTGGCGCATCATGATCTCGCGGTTGAGGCGGGCGTAACGCTGCGCCCAGTCCACCGCGAACACGTAGTCGCCATAGTGCTCGCTACCCTCCGGCAGGTAGGCCAGATCCTGGTCGGGCAGGTTGATCATCCAGCGACGCATGTCCTGCTTGGCCAGCTCGATGAAGTGGTTGCCGATGGCGTTACCCACCCCGCGCGAGCCGGAGTGCAGCATGAACCACACACGGTCTTCCTGGTCCAGGCACACTTCCACGAAGTGGTTGCCAGTACCCAGGGTGCCCAGGTGCTTGAGGTTGTTGGTGTTCTTCAGGCGCGGGTGACGCTGGCAGATCAGCTCGAAGTCGGCCACCAGCTGCGACCAACCTTCGATTGCCAGCTCCGGCGGCGCATTCCACGCGCCCTTGTCACGCGGCCCGACGGTACGGCCATGCGGCACCGCGCGCTCGATCGCGCTGCGCAGCTCGGCCAGGTTGTCCGGCAGGTCGCTGGCGACCAGGGTGGTGCGCGCGGCGATCATGCCGCAGCCGATATCCACGCCCACCGCCGCCGGCACGATCGCGCCGATGGTCGGCACCACCGAACCCACCGTGGCCCCCTTGCCCAGGTGCACGTCGGGCATCACCGCGATCCAGCGATGGATGAAGGGCAGCTTGGCGATGTTCTGCAGCTGCGCGCGCGCGGCGTCTTCCAGCGGCACGCCGCGGGTCCAGAGCTTGATCGGCGCAGCGCCCGGCTGCTGGATGACGTCGTAGTTGTTGTGGGTCTGGGTGTTGCACATGGCGTGTTTCCTTCTGCCAGAAATCGATAATAAAGGCGCGGTGACAAGGGAGGCGGAACGTACGTCTGCTCGAACCGACGCAGACAACCGGGACTTGAACCCGACCCCGAAGGGCTCTACCAAAGATGTAGTTCCACCGGCATTCGCCGCAAAACAAAACAGGTGCCGGAGATGCGACAAGGGTGAGGGAACATCCTGCTCTACCACTGAGCTACCGCCGTGTTGCCACGACGAGCGGGATTCGAACCCGCGACATGGAGCGTAATAGGCTGTAGTTCCCCCGGCATTCGCACTGCCGACGTTGAAGCTGAAATCTCTGGGCCTTGCCCGGCTGGCCCCGTTGCCAGCCGGGCGGTCCCGTGGCGACCTCCTGTCGCCTTACAAAGCCAGGTCCTGGATGCGCTGCACCCAGCCTGCCCCGTCATCCGATCCGTTGGCGACCTGCCCGAGCAGGTCGAACACCGCATCGCTGAAGCCGCCGATGTGCAGCACCTCCTCGCGCTGCACGGTCTGGCTGCTGGTGTACGGCTGCAGGTCGATACACACCAGTCGCGCCTGCGGGCAACGCTGCTTCAGCGTCTCCCACTCGCGCATCGTGGCGGTACCGTTACCACCGCAGGTGTCGCGCCAGCTTTCGTTGTCCGACACCAGCACCAGCAGGTCCACCTGCGCGCGCTTGGCGTTGAGGTACTTCAGCGGCGAACTCACCGCCGTGCCACCGCCGTTGATCGCCAGCTGGCGCGCCAGGGTCATCACGCTGTCACGCGGGTTGACCCGGATGTGGCGGACCTCGGTGTCGAACGGCAACACCTGGGCCTGCGGCTGGCCACGCAACACGCAGGCCGCGATCAGCGCCGCCACGTCCACGCAGCGGGCTGCGGTGGTGGCACCCTTGCGGTAGCCGGTGACCGGCGACTGCATCGAACCCGACACGTCCACCGCCACCACCACCCGGCCCTGGAGCACCGGTACCGACGCGGTCGCCACCTCCATGGCGTCCTGCAGCGCCTCCAGTATTGGCAGCGGCAGCTCGCTGGCGGCGTAGTACGCCGTCATCAGCTGGTACGGCAGCACCCGCGCCCGGCGGATCTGGGCCGGATCCCGCAGCTTGGCGGCGACCGCCTGCACCATCGCCTCGTCACCGAACACGCCGTGGCGTGCGACGGTGTTGAGGTTCATGCGCAGCTGCTGCCACGATGCATTGCGGGCCAGTGCCGACCACTGCGCCACGTCCAGCGACAACGTGCTGAAGTACTGGAACGGCAGGTCGGGCGGCGTGCCCACCGGTGCCTGCTTGAAGGCTTCATACGCCTGCAGCAGCGCCGGCAGCTTGGCAGACGCATACGGACGGCCGACGATCCACGCATACAGCGCCTCGCGGCCGGCATCGGCCGGCTTGGGGTGCACCATGCGGATCACGTCCGCCAGCGACGGCTGCTGGCCGATGGCCGCACGCACCAGCGTTTCCACTGACGCCTGCTGCACCCACTGCCGCACCAGCCGCTTGGGCAGCGAGCCCAGCGAGCGCCGACCGGCCTGGCCGCTGCGCATGATCTGCACGAAGGTCCGCAGCTGGCGGCCGTTGTCGACCACCTTCGGGAAGGCACGGGCGAACGACTCGGGATCCCGCAGGCTGAGCAGGGCCAGCAGCAGCACCGGCATGTCCTTCATGTGCGCCTTCTGGCGTGCATACACCGCAACCCGTGCCACGAAATCCGGCTCGACCTGCTCGCTCAGCGCCAACACCTGCTCAAGCTGGCGGGTGGCGTCACTGTAGAAGGTGCTGTTGAGGCAGCCGGTGCCAGCAAACAGCGCCAGCGCGGCACGCGGGTCGCGGCGATAAGCCAGGCCACCGGCTTCATTGACGGTGGTCGCCGGCGGCGGCACCGCGCTGCGCATCCGTGAGAAGAGGGAAAGGTTGGCCATGTGCTTCGTCCTTGGCGGGAACAGCCCGCGTCGTGTCTTGCTGGGTATAGAGCAATGGCCGTGCCAACTTTTGCGAAGTCAAGCTATCTGTATGATTTTAGGGAATTTATTGAAATGCACGGGACGGAAGCGTGTCTCCCAGAATTTCTTTTGTATATAGTGACCGCGCTCGATTTATATGGATGTATACATGGATAAGCGGCAAGTCGTATTCGGCATGCTCGGTACCCAGCTCGATACCGGCTCGGGACCCAAGCGCTGGGAAAAATGGCGCCCCACGGTCGCCCTGGGCATGCACGAGGACTTCGTCCCCGACCGGGTGGAGCTGCTGCTGGACGAGCGCCGCTTCGGCAAGCTGGCCACGCAGGTCTGCGAGGACCTGGTGCAGATGGCACCGGACACCGTGGTGCACCGCCACGACGTGTACATGGCGGACCCCTGGGAGTTCGAGGGGGTTTATGCCTGCCTGCATGATTTCCTGGCCGCATATCCGTTCGCGCCGGACGAGGAGGATTACTACATCCACATCACCACCGGCACGCACGTCAGCCAGATCTGCTGGTTTCTGCTGACCGAAAGCCGCCACTTCCCCGGTCGCCTGCTGCAGACCTCGCCGCCGCGCAAGCAGGACAGCGATCAGGCCGGCACCTATGCGTTGATCGACCTGGATCTTTCGCGATACGACCGCATAGCGCAGCGCTTCGCGCAGCAGCAGCTGCAGGACCGCGACCTGCTGAAGAGCGGCATTGCCACGCGCAACGCGGCATTCAACCGGATGATCGAGCAGATCGAGATCGTCGCCACACGTTCGCGCGCGCCGATGCTGCTGACCGGCCCTACCGGTGCCGGCAAGAGCCATCTCGCCCGGCGCGTGTTCGACCTGAAGAAGCTCAAGCACCAGCTGCCGGGTCGCTTCGTGGAGGTGAACTGCGCCACCCTGCGTGGCGATGGTGCGATGAGCACGTTGTTCGGCCACACCAAGGGCGCGTATACCGGGGCCGCCAGCGACCGCGCCGGTCTTCTGCGCTCGGCGCATCAGGGACTGCTGTTCCTGGACGAGATTGGCGAGCTGGGCTTGGACGAACAGGCGATGCTGCTGCGGGCACTGGAGGACAAGCGCTTCCTGCCGGTCGGCAGCGACCGCGAGGTGGAGAGCGACTTCCAGCTGATCGCGGGTACCAACCGCGACCTGCAGGAGGCGGTGCGTGCCGGGCGGTTCCGCGAGGATCTGCTGGCGCGCTTGAACCTGTGGACCTACCAGCTGCCGGGGCTGGCGCAGCGGCGTGAGGACATCGAGCCGAACCTGGCGTTCGAGCTGGAGCGATTCTCGCGTGAACAGCACCAGCAGGTTCGGTTCAATGCGGAGGCGCGGGCGCGCTATCTTTCATTCGCGACCGGTTCGGACGCGGCGTGGGCCGGAAACTTTCGCGACCTGGGAGCGTCGGTGATGCGGCTGGCGACGCTGGCCAATGCGGGACGTATCCAGACTGAAGGGGTGGAGGAAGAAATCGGACGGCTGCGGCAGCAATGGTCGGCGGGCGTTGCACCCTCACCGCTGGATGCGCTGCTGGGAGAGGCAGTGCAGGAGCTGGACCGGTTTGATCGGGTGCAGCTGGAAGAAGTAGTGCGGGTGTGCGCGCAGGCGAAGTCGTTGTCGGCCGCCGGCCGCGAGCTGTTTGCGGTATCACGGGCGCAACGGGCCAGCACCAATGACGCGGACCGGTTGCGCAAGTATCTGGCGCGGTTCGGGTTGGATTGGGAGCAGGTGCGGGCGACGCACGCGATTCCGAACAGATAAGAGTCGGTCGCAAAGCGATGAGCTCACTGATCACGGGCGATGGTTGCCGCGTAGTGACACGCCATGCGTGTCACCGGCACGCTATCCGAAGGCGGGCCCAACAGCAGCCGGGCAAGCCCGGCTCTACGTGGTGCGTGCATTGTGGGTGGTGCGTCAGCGATGGCGTTTACGCAGCTGCACCTTGGCTGGCCGCACCTCGCGTTCCAGTGACGTGGGCGTTCCCGGCGGAATACGCTCCGCGCGGCCCTGCGCGGTCAGAATGATGCGATGCCCTTGGTACTCGATGTCCATCGGCGTGCCTTCGCTGAAGCCAACATCGCGCAGCCAGGTGCCACGCAGGATCAGGCATGAGGCCGCGCGCTTTCTCCTTCCTGCTTTCGGTTTGCGCTTCTTTCGCTTCGACATGGCAGCCCCTTCGGTTGAAGGGGCAAAGCCTGTAACGCTCAACGTGGGAAACACATAGGCCAAAACGACAGTCACAGCAGCGGACATCGATTGTGTGACCGGTGCACGGTCAGCGCGCGGACAAAGCGTGCCGCGCGCGACAACTCAGGCCGTACGCACCACACGTGCGCCCTGGCACAGCGGGTAGGTCGCGACCAGCTCGGCGATGCGTTCGTTCAACACCTCGAAACTGCTGCCGTAAAGGTACAGCGCCGTTTCGGTCGGGCCCTGCCACCAGCTGCAGACCTCGCCCACGCCTTCGATGCTGGCCACGATCTTCTCGAACAGTTCGTTGGAGTCGTACTGTTCGTACACCTCGTCCGGAAGGTCGGTGCCGTTGAGGTACAGGCCGAGGCCTTCGGTGACGCCGAATGCTTCGTCGGGTGCACCAGCGCGCTGCGCCACCGAGCCCTTCGGTGCGCCCAGCTGGTCCATCAGCGCCAGGATCTTCGGGAGATCGTCGGCGCTGTTCAGGGCGACTTCGATGTCTCCGTACTCGACTTCGCCGTCATCGGTGAGTGCGGTACCGCCGCCGGTGATCTCGCCGAGCGATGCGCCTTCCAGCAGGCCCTCAAGCGGGTCTTCGAACAGCACGTGGCGGTGTTCGGGCTGCAGCCGGGCGTTGAGTTTGAGGGTGACGATGAGCGGGGTGTCGGTCACGGGGGCGGCCTGGTGGTGGTCGGCGTTCATTGTACGTCGGCGGCGTCTGGGGGGGCTCGGGGGCGCTGCCCACCGCGGTATAGCGGACCTCTGTGCCGGGCGGGTCATCGCAGGTAGGGCGTCACCTTGCGCTTCAACAGCTCCACCAGCACCGGGTCCATGAAATCGTAGTCATCCGGGATGTCCAGGCAGATGACACGCTTGCCGTTCAAGCACTGCCGGTAGCGGCTGGACAACCGGGTGCGGTGGGCGCGCTCCATCACGAAGATCAGGTCCGCCCACTGCAACAGCTCCGGGCTGGCCGGCACGTCGGCATCGGCAAGCAGGCCGGCCGATGCGGTTTCAATGCCCGGCCAGTTGGCGAACACCTGCTCAGCCGTTGGGCTGCGCAGGCGGTTCTGGCTGCAGAGGAAGAGGACGTTGCGGGTCACAGCACCGTCAGGTTGGCATAGGCCATCACCAGCCACTTGCTTCCGGCTTCAGCGAACTCCACCTGCACGCGCGCATGCGCGCCGCTGCCCTCGTAGTCGGTGACCATGCCCTCGCCGAACCGCGCATGGGTGACCATGGCCCCGAGCTTGAGCGGCGGCGCTTCGATGGCGGCATGGCCCATCACCCGGTTGGCCCCCAGCGAAGCCGGACGGGCGACCTGCACTTTGGGGCGCACTTCGTTGAGCAGCTCGCGCGGGATCTCGCGCAGGAAGCGCGAGGGCACGTTGTAGTTGTCCTGGCCGTGGATGCGGCGCGACTCGGCGTAGCTGAGCACCAGCTTCTGCCGCGCGCGGGTGATGCCCACGTACGCCAGGCGGCGCTCCTCTTCCAGCCGACCGCTTTCCTCCAGCGAACGGGCGCTGGGGAACAGGCCGTCTTCCATGCCGGCCAGGAACACCAGCGGGAACTCCAGGCCCTTTGCCGAATGCAAGGTCATCAGCTGCACGCCCTCCTCGCCCGCCTGGGCCTGGCCTTCGCCCGCCTCCAGCGACGCGTAGGACAGGAACGCGACCAGCTCGCTCATGGTCTCGCCGGTTTCTTCGATGTCGTCTTCGCGACGGGTAAAGCGCGAGGCGACCGAGATCAGCTCGTCCAGGTTGTCCGAGCGTGATTCGGAATCCAGGGTGTTGCGGCTTTCCTTGGCCCAGTGATCACGCAGGCCCGAACGCAGCAGCACATGGTCGATGCGCTCGGCCAGGGTCATCTCACCGGCTTCGTGCTGCAGCTGGTTGACCAGGGTAAGGAAGCCGGCCAGCGCGTTACGGGCGCGGGCAGCCAGCTCGTTGCCCTGCGCAGTGAGCATGGTGGCTTCCCACAGCGAAATGGCCTGGCTGCGGGCCAGCCGGCGCACTTCATCCAAGGTGCGGTCGCCAATGCCGCGCGTCGGCGTGTTCACCGCGCGCTCGAAGGCCGCGTCGTCGTCGCGATTGGTCATCAAGCGCAGGTAAGCCAGCGCGTCCTTGATTTCGGCACGCTCGAAGAAGCGCATGCCGCCGTACACGCGGTACGGCACCTGCTCGGAGATCAGCGCCTCTTCAAACGCGCGCGACTGTGCGTTGCTGCGGTAGAGCACGGCAGCGTCGGCATAGCTGCCGCCGTCGCGCACCCACTGGCGGGCGCGCTCGACCACGTAGCGCGCTTCGTCCATTTCGTTGTACGCCGCGTACAGGTCGATCGGCTCGCCGTCGCCGCTGTCGGTCCATAGCTCCTTGCCAATGCGGTCGGGGTTGTGCGCGATCACCGCATTGGCCGCGCCGAGGATGTTGGCGGTGGAACGGTAGTTCTGTTCCAGACGCACGGTCTGCGCGCCGGGGAAGTCCTTCAGGAAGCGCTGGACGTTTTCCACCTTGGCACCACGCCAGCCGTAGATGGCCTGGTCGTCGTCGCCGACCACGAAGACGTGGCCGCTGTCACCGGCCAGCACGCGCACAAACGCGTACTGGATGGCGTTGGTGTCCTGGAACTCGTCCACCAGAATCTCGCGGAAGCGCGAACGGTAGTGCGCCAACAACGCCGGGTTGTCGCGCAGCAGCTCATGTGCGCGCAGCAGCAGCTCGGCAAAGTCGACCAGGCCGGCGCGGTCGCAGCGCTCCTGGTAGGCCGCATAGGCCTGGCGCATGGTCTCCAGCCAGTGGTCGCTGGGCTCGGGCTGGATATGCTGCGGGCGGCGGCCTTCGTCTTTCTGCTCGTTGATCCACCACGCAATCTGCTTGGGCGGATACTTGCTGTCGTCGATTTCCAGCTGCTGCACCACGCGCTTGACCAGCCGCAGCTGGTCGTCCGAATCCAGCACCTGGAAGCTGTCGGGCAGCCTGGCTTCGGCGAAGTGCAGGCGCAGCAGGCGGTGGGCGAGCCCGTGGAAGGTGCCGATCCACATGCCGCGGCTGCCATGCGGCAGCTGCGCGTCGATGCGGTGGCGCATTTCGCCGGCGGCCTTGTTGGTGAAGGTGACCGCGAAAATGCCATGGGTGGGCACGCCGAAGACTTCATGCAGCCAGGCGATGCGGTGGGTCAGTACGCGGGTCTTGCCGGAACCGGCACCGGCCAACACCAGATGGTGGCCGGGCGGGGCGGACACGGCCTCGCGCTGGGCGGGGTTGAGCCCGTCGAGCAGGTGGGAGACATCCATGTCGCCATTTTACCCCGGCCGGTGGCGCACCGGGGCAGCGCATGCAACGGGTTCAGGCAATCGCGACGCGCGCGGCCTGTTGCGCCTGCACCCGAAGTTCCGGAATCGCCAGGCTTTCCCACAGGGTGCCGATGCGCAGGCTGCCGACCAGCCACAGCCCTGGCTGCGGCGCACCGTGGGCATCGTGCAGCTGGCCGCTGTCCGGGTCAGCATCCAGCCCCAGCCCATGCGGACCTGGGCGTGCATGGCCGTCGGCCAGCAACTGCTGCAGCAGCGGGTTGCGCAGGCCAAGCGCGCGGGTTTCCACCCCGGTGGCGTTGATCAGTGCGCCGACATTGAACGGCGGCGTACCGCGCCCGTGCACCTGGAGGTTGGCGTCCTGGACCAGCACGGCATCCAGCCGCGCGCGATGGCGCTGCAGCTGGCCACTGCGCTCGACCGCCATCAGCTGGTCGTGCACGGACTCGGCGATACGGTGCCGGTGTACATCCCAGTAACGCACCACGTGGCGCAGGAAGCGGCGCTGGTCGGTCTCATCCAGGCTGCGCCACAGCGCCTGCCCCAACGGACGGATACGGTCCATCACGGACTGCCACGGCAGGCCCTGCGCCTGCGCGGTGCGCACCTGTTCGCGCAGCTCGCGCATGCGTGCGCGCAGCGGCAGCTGCAGCAGGGACTGCGGGTCGAAGTCGGCGCTGCCGCCGTGCGCGTGCGGCAAGGGCAGCAGCGCATGGCGTGACAGCGCATGAATGCGGCCGCGATGGCCCGCCGCCAGCAGCGAGACCACACAGTCGGCCATGCTCAGGCCGGTGCCGATGATGGCGAGGTCCTGATCGCCGGCGAGCATGCGCACGCCGTCATAGTCCCAGGCGTCCACGACCTTGCCGGGGGGCAGCGAGTTGCCTGCCGGCAACGGCAGCGGGCGCATGCTGTTGCCACAGGCCAGCACCACCTGTGTGGCCTGCCAGCTTTCGCCTTCCGCCTGCTGCAACCGGTGCCCGCCGGACTGCGGCTGCAGCGAAACAACGGCATCGTGGACGACCTGCAGGGTGCCGGCACTGGCGGCTTCCGCTTCGGTCAGGCGCTGCTGCAGATAGTCGGCGTAATCCAGGCGTGGCACGTACTGCTCGGCCAGCGTGGCGTCGGGTGCTTCACGACGGGCAAGGAGATGTTCGAGGAAATCACCGGCCTGATCGGGAAACCCGCTCATCTTGCCGGCGGGCACATTCAGCAGGTGCTCGGGCCACGGGGTGGCGTAGGCGATGCCCTGGGCGACGGCGGACGCAGGCTCGAACAGGGCGATGCGCTGGCCGGGTACTGCCGCGCGCAGCGCGTTGATCGCAGTCAGCACGCCGGCCGCACCGCCGCCGATGATGGCCAGGTCCACCTGGCAGGAAGGCTGGATTTCCGTCATGCCGGCATTGTAGGCCATGCGCGGCAGCAGTCCCTGACTGCCACCTGCGCTACATCAGCGCATCGGCGAGCCGTGCGATGCCTTCTCGTGAACGCTTCCATGCGGGGCGTTCGCGCCAGCTGCGCAGGTCCAGCTGCGTGGCGTGCCTGAGGTAGTCGTCTTCGATATGGACGAGCTGCCGCACCATCCGCGCGTCGTAACAGAGCAGGCCGATTTCGGCGTTCAGCGCGAACGAGCGGATGTCGAGGTTGATCGAGCCAAGCAGCGCGATGTCGTCGTCGACGGTGAGGTGCTTGGCATGCAGGAAATGCGGCTTGTACAGGGCAATGCGCACACCACAGCGCAGCAGTTCATCGTAGTACGCCTCCTGCGCCCACGCGGTGAGGCGCTGGTTGTTGCTGGCCGACAGAATCAGCTGCACATTGACGCCGGAGAGCGCAGCAATGCGCAGGGCGCTGAGGGTGGCTTCATCGGGCACGAAGTACGGGGTGACCAGTACGATGCGGCGGCGGGCCAGATGAATCAGCGCATTCACCGCATCGCGGGCGTTGCTGTAGGGGTAGGCGGGCCCGCTGGGCAGCAGTTGGGTCGGCATGTCGGCCGCGCAGACCGGTACGCTGGCCATGACGTCGAGGCGCTGTCCGGTTTCGATGTACCAGTCACTGGCGAACACGGCTTCGAGGTGGGCGACGGCAGGACCGCGCACACGGGCGACCAGTTCACGGTTGGAGAAGCCGGGCACGAAGCCGGCCTGGGCCAGGTTCTGCGAGCCGACGTAGGCGACCTTGTTGTCGATGACCGCGATCTTGCGGTGGTTGCGCAGGTCCATGCGCCCGCTGCGCCGCCAGCGCAGGCCACCGGGCAGCATGGCACGCACGTCCACGCCCACGGCTTGCAGCCGATGCCGGTAGCGGCGCAGACCGCGCTTGGCACCGACGGCGTCGAGCAGCAGACGACAATGCACGCCACGGGCAGCAGCACGCTGCAGGGCATCGGCGACGGCTTCGCCGACGGCGTCATCGAACATCAGGTAGTACAGCAGGTGCACGCGCTCGCGGGCCTGGTCGATGTCAGCCAGCAGGGCCTGCAGGGAGTGGTCGTAGTCGGTATGCAGGTCCACCGCGTTGCCGTGCACGGGCATGAAGTCGCCCTGGCGCTCGACCAGCGGGACCACTTCAGCGACGGCAGTGTCTTTGGGCGGGTTCCAGCGCAGCAGACGCTGCAGGCCCTGTTCCTCACGGATGACCTGGGAGGCCTCGGCCTGGCGCTGCACGCGCTGGCGCGACAGCCAGGGGTGGCCGAACAGCAGGTAGGCGGGCAAGCCGAGCAGCGGCACGAAGCCGACCAGCAGCAGCCAGCTGCGGGCAGCCCCGGGCGTGGTGCGGGTAGGAATCCAGAACAGCGCGGCCAGCCGGATCAGCCAGTCGAGCAGCAGCAGCCATGAACCCAGCACCCATTCAAACAGCATTGTGTCGCCCGCCTGGAGGTGGGGCCAGTGTGCCACGCGGAGCGTGACGGCTACTAAAAGGTCTCAGTGGGACGTGACAGGAGCGAGCCGTTCCAAAGCGATCGCAAGTGACCTATCGTCGAAAAGCTTCTGCTTGCGCGCCGCCGCATTGTCGCCCCCGCTCCAATGAGCGAGTCCTTCACGTAGCGCGGTGACATTGGGCGATACGCCATCTTTGGCAAGCAGCCAGTCCGTTGTCGCCAGCAGCTCCAGACCAAAAGGCGACTCGAACCCGTCGATCAATGCCCCCGTGGCCTCAAGCACACCCGCGTACTCCTTTGCCTCAGTCTTGAGATACGCCTGAAGGAACAACTTGCGCGAATCATCGAACCAGATGACGTCAAATGGATCGGCGTCCGCTATGCCCTTGTCACAGTGGAGATAGCTTCCGTCCAATCCATCCAGAAGATGACGGAGCCTCTCGGCGTAGGGCCCATACTTATGCGCGACGAAGCGAAGATCCAGCGGAGCAAGCCCTGCTTCTTCCACCTTGCGCTCCAGGAACCAAGCCAGCTTCTGGATTTCCAGCAGACTGCACTCCATTCCCAGAACCCAGTAGCGGCGAACCAGTTCGGCGATGAGTGCTCGAGCCGGGGTCAGCTTTTCCACACCACTGCGCTTCGCGACGTTCTGATACTTCTGGGTGGGTTCGAAGACCAGAATGTTTGCATCAAGGTCAGATAGGGCCGCTTCGATCTCTGGCCGGACCAAGGTCCAGTCCAATCCACCGTTGCCGGCACCCAGGGGCGGAATCGCAATCGATGCGACCTTTTCTTCAATCAAGAAGCGGCGAAGGTCCTGCAGCCCCTCCGTGATCCACTCCATCTTTGAGGGGCTGCGCCAATGCTTCTTTGTCGGGAAGTTGACCACCCATCGCGGGCCACTCAGCTCACTGACTTCGGTGATGAACATGTGGCCGACACGGACCTCACCCGACTTGCAGGCCTGCGCGTAACGGCGGAAGTTCTCGGCAAATCGCTCCTTGAACATGAGCGCGATGCCCTTTCCCATCACACCCACGGTGTTGACGGTGTTTACCAGAGCCTCCGTCCGAGCCTCAAGCAGATTCCCTTGGATGAATGTGATCATTGGAAATACCAACCTGGGCGGATGTGGACGGGAAGGTTGAGGTTTCGCTTCCCGAGCTGGAATTGAATCAACTGCTGCGTCTGTTCAGTGTGGCAGACGATACCCTTCAGCCCACTCATTGGCACGTGACCATGGACCAGGAACTCTGCCTGATACCGTTCGAATCTGGCCGGATCATCAGGGTCGCGGCGGAAGTCTCTGGCTTGGAGCAAGGGCCAATCGATCTTATCCAGATCGGTCGGATCTGAGTAGAACGTCGCCCATTGATAGTAGGCGTGGCAATCAGTGAACAGACATGTGAGACCGTGAGCCTTGAGCTGGTGGACGCTCGAGACAAGGATGACGATCTCGTCGTTTGAACGCTTCTGGATGCCGCCCTACCCGGTGTGAATGTTGCGCAGCATCGGAGAGAAGGGTGTGAAATAGAAGGGAACGTAGTCGTTCAGAAATCCACCGGGCGGCACAGGAACCGGGTGTGTCGCGCGCTTGCTAATGAGTTCCTGATTGCCGATGCTGACCCAATTCACCGCCTTGATCTCGGCATTCCCGCACTGCAGGCCATGGTCGAAGATCCACTCCAGGTTATCGCGGTGGACAATTCGCCATACCAAGGCCTTTTCAGGGTTCAGATTGGGATAGTGGCTTGCCATTCACCGCCTCTGGATGGGTGGACCGGCCCGCTCGCTCGGGGCCTTACCTGTTGCTCCATCTTGCCATGACACACGCGTTCTCCGCGCGGCCAGGGACGACAGGGTACTGTCGCCAACGCCCTGCCAGCGATGATCGGGACCAACAAAAAACCCGCCTTGCGGCGGGTTTTTTGCGGGGATCGGGTAATCCGGGTGGATTACTTGATCTTGCCTTCCTTGTACGGGACGTGCTTGCGCACGACCGGATCGTACTTGGAGAATTCCATCTTCCCCGGGGTGTTCTTCTTGTTCTTGTCGGTGGTATAGAAGTGACCGGTACCGGCGGTCGAAATCATACGGACCTTATCGCGCTTGCCTGCCATGATCGTTTACTCCTCAGACCTTTTCGCCGCGCGAACGCAGCTCAGCCAGAACGGAATCAATGCCGTTCTTGTCGATGGTGCGCAGTGCATGCGCGGAAACACGAAGCTTCACCCAGCGGTTTTCGCTGGCAACCCAGAAGCGACGCTCGTGCAGGTTCGGCAGGAAACGACGACGGGTCTTGTTGTTGGCGTGCGAGACGTTGTTACCCGTCTGCACTCCCTTGCCGGACACCTGGCATTTACGGGACATTGCGCACCTCGATAGTAGTCATTGTCAGCCCATAGCCCGGGCGACGGCGGCCTCGGCGGTGACCCGCCACACGTCAAGAGAATCAAAGGGTTACGCTGTCGAAGGCAAGCCGGAGGACGTGTTCCCGGCCGCCAGCCAGGTCGAAACCGGGCACAGCGAGCCGCGCATTATGCACGGCAACGTGAGCCGGCGCAAGGGGTTATCCACAGGGGAAGGCTGAATGTGGCGCTTCTGGCTCTGTACGAGTTCTGGCCTGGATGTTGTACTCCGGCCACGACCCCGCCCGTGCCGTCGTCATTAGGTTGGCCAAACGGCTCGGGACGAAAGAACCGCCGCAAGGCGGTTTTTTCATGCTCTGAAATCGTTGGATACTCGAACTTCCCCACATCGGAACCGCCAATGCGATTGCTGGTCGTAACCTACGGGACCGAAGGCGACACCCGGCCGCTGGTGATGCTGTGCCATGGGCTGATGCAGGCGGGGCACGAGGTGATGCTGCTGGCCGAAGGGGGCACGCTGGAATCGGCGCGGGTGCTGGGAGTGCCGCACGCGGCGCTGGAGGGCGACATCCATGACGAGGTGGTGGCGCTGGTGTCACGTGGGAATGATCTGGGTGCAGCGGCGCGTGGGTTGGCGCGGATGGCGGCGCGCCATGTGCCGGCGTGGATGCGGCAGGCGGATGCGGCGGCGGTGGGGTGCGATGCGGTGCTGACCGGCGGACTGGCGGCCTTTGTCGGCATGAGCGTAGCGGAGCGACATGGCATTCCGGTGGTCGGATTGGGGATGATTCCGCTGAGCCCTACCCGGCTGTTTCCTACGCCGTTTCTGCCGCGCCTGCGCGTGCCCGGCCTGTTGAACCGGTGGAGCTACAGCGCGGTAAACCACGCGGTGTGGCGAACCTTCAAACGGCCGATCAATGAAGCGCGCCAGGCGATGGGCATGCCGTCGCGACGGTCGCTGTGGCGCGAGGTACCGATGCTGTATGGCATCTCGCCCAGTCTGTTGCCGCAGCCGGCGGATTGGCCGGCCGACCATCATGTGTGTGGGCAGTGGCGTGCGCCGGATCTGGGGTGGCAGCCAGATGCGGAGCTGCAGGCGTTTCTGGATGCGGGCCCTGCCCCGGTCTACCTGGGCTTCGGCAGCATGACCGGCTTTGATCGGGAGAAGGTGTTGCCTGCGTTGCTGGGCGCGTTGGCACCACGCCGGGTGCTGTTGTCGCCGGGGTGGGCGGGTTTGCCGGAGATGACGCTGCCGCCTTCGGTGTTCGTGGTGGGGGCGGTGCCGCATGAGGCGCTGTTTCCGCGTTGCGCGTTTGTCATCCATCACGGGGGGAGTGGGACGACGCACTCGGCGTGTCGTGCGGGTGTGCCTTCGCTGGTGATGCCGTTTGCGGCGGATCAGTTTTTCTGGGCCGGGCGGTTGGAGGTCATTGGGGTGGCTCCGGAGGCGTTGTCGGCGAAGCGGTTGGATGTGGCTTCGCTTGCGCGGGCGATCGGGTTTGTGGAGTTGGCGCAGACGCGGGAGCGGGCGGAGGTGTTGAGGCGGGCGATGGCGGGGGAGGATGGGGTGGCGACGGCGGTGGAACACGTTGAACGGTTGATTCGTTGACGTGTTTCGCATCACGAAGGTCACGACCAACGGTCGTGACCTACCGTGTTGAACCGAATTCAAAGTTGGCGGTGGAGCCAGCGGTAGAGGACGGGCAGGACCAGCAGGGTGAGCAGCGTGGAGGAGACGATGCCGCCGATGACGACCGTCGCCAGCGGGCGCTGGACTTCGGAACCCGCACCCACGTTGAAGGCCATCGGCACGAAGCCGAGTGACGCGACCAGGGCCGTCATCAACACCGGGCGGAGGCGGCCGAGTGCGCCTTCGCGTACGGCGTCGTTCAGGGCAAGGCCGTTGTCGCGCAGGCTGCGCACGAAGCTGATCATCACCAGACCGTTGAGCACGGCCACGCCGGACAGCGCGATGAAGCCGATGCCAGCGGAGATCGACAGCGGAATGCCACGTGCGGCCAGCGCGAGCACGCCACCGGTGAGCGCCAGCGGTACGCCGCTGAACACGATCGCGGCGTCCTTGACCGACCCGAACGCCCAGAACAGCAGCGCGAAGATCAGCAGCAACGTCACCGGCACCACGACGGCCAGGCGCTGGCTGGCGGATATCAGCTGTTCGAAGCTGCCGCCGTACTCCACCCAGTAGCCTTTGGGCACCCGCACGTTCTGGTTGATTGCCTGCTGAAGTTCAGCCACGAAACTACCGAGATCGCGGTCGCGCACGTTGGCGGTGACCACGATGCGGCGCTTGCCGTTCTCGCGGTTGATCTGGTTCGGGCCTTCGCTGCTGGTCAAGGTGGCCAGCTCACGCAGCGGCACGGTGCGGGCACTCCCGCTGGTCCAGTTGTCGGCGCGGCTGGATTCATCCGCATCGCCACCGGCCAGCGCCGGTTCCAGCGACACTGGCAGGTCGGCGAGTGCGGCCGGATCCTGGCGCAGAGCTTCGGGCAGGCGCACCACAATGTCGAAGCGGCGGTCGCCCTCGAACAGCTGCCCGGCAACTTGTCCGCCCACTGCCGTGGCGACGGTGGACTGCACCTGCCCGGGATTCAACCCGTAACCCGCCAGCGCAGCACGGTTCGGGGTCACCGTCAGCAGCGGCAGCCCACTGGTTTCTTCCACGCGCACATCCGCCGCGCCGGGCACCTGGCCGGCCACGCTGGCAATGCGCCTGCCGACCGACAAGAGGGTGTCCACGTCATCGCCGAACACCATCACCGCCACGTCTGCCCGCACGCCGGAGATGAGTTCATTGGTGCGCATCTGGATCGGCTGGGTGAACTCATAGTTGTTGCCGGGCAGCTGCTCGACGGCCTCCTCAAGTTCAGCCAGCAGCACCGCGCGCGATTTGCGCGGATCCGGCCAGTCCTTGCGCGGTTTCATCATGATGAAGGTGTCAGCCACCGAGGGTGGCATTGGATCGGAGGCGACTTCCGGCGTGCCGATCTTGGAGAACACCTTGCTCACCTCGGGGAACTGCACCAGCCGATTCTCGATCAGCGTCTGCATCTGTACCGACTGGGTCAGGCTCGTGCCGGGAATGCGCATGGCGTGCATGGCGACATCGCCTTCGTCCAGATTCGGCACGAACTCGCTGCCCAGACGGGTGGCGAGCAGGCCACAGGCCACCACCAGCACCGCGGCACCACCGACCATCCAGCGCCCACGGCGCAGCGAGACCTCCAGCGCTCGGGCGTAGCGGGTACGCACCCAGGCCATCAGCCGGTTCTCCTTTTCCTGCACGCGGCCACCGAGGAACAGCGCGATCGCGGCCGGCACGAAGGTCAGGGCCAGCACCATTGCACCGGTGAGCGCCAGCACCACGGTAATGGCCATGGGGTGGAACA
This sequence comes from Stenotrophomonas sp., assembly GCA_039592995.1. GTDB lineage: Bacteria > Pseudomonadota > Gammaproteobacteria > Xanthomonadales > Xanthomonadaceae > Stenotrophomonas. Next base: position 270,923 of record JBCNQC010000002.1, read on the forward strand.
TTTTTCCTTCCACGCCACTGAGCGCGAAGATCGGCAGGTAGACGGCGGTGATGATGCCCAGCCCGAACAGACTGGGACGGATCACCTCGGCGGTGGCGCTGGCGGTTTCGGCAAAGCGTTCGGCCTGGGTCATGTCGCGGCCGAGGGCGTGCTGGCGCTCACCGAAACGACGCAGGCAGTTCTCGATGATGATCACCGCCCCGTCGACGATCAGCCCGAAGTCCAACGCGCCCAGGCTCATCAGGTTGGCCGACACCCCGCCTCGGGCCATGCCGGTGAGGGTGAACAGCATCGCCAGCGGAATCACTGCGGCGGTAATCAAGGCAGCGCGGAAGTTCCCCAGCAGCAGGAACAGCACCACGATCACCAGCAGCGCACCTTCGATCAGGTTCTTCGCCACGGTCTGGATGGTGCGGTCGACCAGGGCGGTGCGGTCGTAGCTGGCGGTGACGGTCACCCCTTCCGGCAGGCTGCGCTGGGCCTGCTGCAAGCGCGCGGCCGCAGCCTGGGCGACCTCACGGCTGTTGGCTCCTATCAGCATGACCACCGTGCCCATCACCACTTCATGCCCGTTCTGGGTGGCCGCACCGCTGCGCAGTTCGAGACCCTCCTTGACCTCGGCCACGTCGTGCACGTGAATCGGTACGCCTTCGCGACGGGCCAGCACGATGCTGCCGATCTCCTCCCGATTCGCGACCTGGCCGGGAATGCGCACCAGGAACTGCTGGCCGTTGCGCTCGATGTAGCCGGCACCGACATTCTGGTTGTTGGTTTCCACCGCCTGCGCGACATCCTCCAAAGTGAACCCCAGCGCGCGCAGCCGGGCGGGATCCGGGGTGATGTGCACCTGGCGCTGGAAGCCACCAATGGTATTGACCTCGGTCACGCCGGGCACATTGCGCAGCTGCGGGCGGATCACCCAGTCCTGCAGGGTGCGCAGGTCGGTGGCGGTATAGGGAGTGCCATCGGGTTTGCGCGCCTTCGGGTCGGCATCGATGGTGTACATGAAGATCTCACCGAGACCGGTGGCTATCGGCCCCAGCTGCGGATCCAGACCCAGCGGAATCTGCGATTTCACCTGCTGCAGGCGTTCGGCCACCTGCTGCCGGGCAAAGTAGATGTCGGTGCCGTCCTTGAACACGACGGTGACCTGGGACAGGCCGTAGCGCGACAACGAGCGTACCTGCTCCATCCGTGGCAGGCCGGCCATCACCGTTTCCACCGCGTAGGTGATGCGCTGTTCCGCCTCCAGCGGCGAGTAGCCCGGTGCCGCGGTGTTGATCTGTACCTGCACGTTGGTGATGTCAGGCGTAGCGTCGATCGGCAGCCGGGTGAAGCTCCAGATGCCGACCGCGATCAGCGCCAGGGTGAGCACCATCATCAACCAGCGGTGCGCGATGGACGCGCCGATGATGCGTTCCAGCAGCGGCAACCGGTCAGTGCTCATGTGCGGCCCCCGCCTTGCCGATGTCGGCCTTGATCACGTAGCTCTGTTCCACCACCACGTCTTCGCCGGGGCTCAGGCCTTCCAGCACCTCGGCCTTGTGCGCGTCACGCGCACCCAGCGTTACCGGGCGCGCGGTGTAGGTGTCACCGTTGCGCACGAACACCACGTCCTCGCCTTCAAGGGTCTGCACAGCACTGAGCGGCACCACCCGGGCGGCGGCAGTGGTCGCCACCACGATGCGCGCCTTCACCGCCGCGCCGGGTCGCCACAGGCCATCATCATTGCGCAGCGAAGCGCGGGCGACGGTGCTCTGGCTTGCGGTTGCGGTGCCGGGCAGCACGCGTTCCAGCGTGGTGGTCTGGCTGACCCCGTCGGTCATGCGCGACACGGTCACCGGCACACCCGCAGTGATGTGCTGGGTGTCGTTGCCGAAGATATGCAGGTCCACCCACAGCGTGGACAGGTCGCCGATCTCGAACAGCGGCGTGCCCTCGCCTGCCACGCCGCCGATCTGCGCCTGCCGTGCCAGCACCACGCCGCTGATCGGCGCACTGACGGTATACGTGGACAGGCTCAGGTTGCTGTCGATGCTGGCCAGCACCTGCCCGGCCTTGACGTTGTCGCCCACGTTGGCGCGCAGCGTGCGGATCGGGCCGGGAAAGCGTGCCATCACCTGGGCGACGCGGCCGTCCACGGGGGTAAGCAGGCCTTGCACATCGTGTTCGTCAGCGATGGTGCCCGCGGTCACCGCAGCGACGCGGATGCCGGCCTGCTCGGCCATGGCGGCCGGAATGGTGGTGCGCTGCGGACCTTCATCGTCGTGGGCGTCGCCGTGTTCGTCGGACCCAGCGGCTTCGCCCGGAGCATGGTCATGATCGGCTTCGGTGTCGTCAGCAGCAGTGGACGGTGCGTCCTTGCTGCATCCACTGAGGGCGAACACGGCCAGCAGCACGGCAGCGGCCAGAACGGTGCGGGAGGTGAAAGCGGTCATGGGCGGTCCTCCGTGTACACGGCGGGTGTGGGGGTGGTGTCGCTGACAAGCAGGCTCTGCCCGGTCAGGCGCTGGATCTCGATCAGGCCGGTCTGGGCGGCGACGGCGGCATCCAGCTGGCGTTGCCGTGCTTCAATGCGCATCGCCTGCAGCTGCGCCCACTCCATGTAGCTGGCCGCGCCTGCCCGCCATGCGGTTTCAGCGGCTTTTTCGGCGCGCTGCAGCTGCGGCAGCACATCACGCGACAATCGCGTGACCTCCAGCCGTGCGGTCTGGTAACGGCCGTGGGCTTCGACCAGGGTGGCGTAGAGCTGTAGTTCGCGCGCCTGTCGTTCAATGCCGGTCAGCGCGCGCTCGGCTTCGGCGGCACGGATCTCCGGCTCGGCGCGACGCACGCTGCCCAGTGGCAGGCTGAAGCCGGCCACCAGCGAGGTGTCACGGTTGTCGCGGCTGTTTCGCACACCTACCTGCCAGTTGAAGTCCGGCTTGGCCTGGGTGCGCGCCAACTGCAGCTGCGCGTCACGGATGCGGCCTTCGCCGGCGAGAACGGCCAGCTCCGGCGTGCCCTGCAGCAGGTCAGTCAGAACGCTGAGGTCCTGCAGTGGAGGCAGCTTCAGCGGATCCCCACTGACAATGTCGAAGTCGGGTTCGCGCTGCTGCCACAGCGCGGCCAGCGCGACCTTGGCCGACTGCGCCATCTGCAGCGCGCGGTCGCGGTCCAGTTCGGCCTGGGCCTGTTGTGCCTGCGCGGTCAGCAACACCGATTCCGGCGACGCACCCGCCTGCAGACGCAGGCGCGCGGCGGCGACAGCACGTCGGCGTTGCTCGATATCGGTGCGGGCGATCTCCAACTGCTGCCCGGCGTGGGTCACCGCCAGATAACGGCGCGCCACTTCGGCCATCAGGTCCAGCCGTGCGATCTCGCGCTGTGGGGCCAGCGCATCCAGATGGGCCTGGGCCAGGGTGCGGCGGGCGTCCAGCTTGCCGCCTCGCTCCAGCACCCCCGCCAGGCTGACCGTGAGTTCGGCGGCGTCGAGGCCGCGCGCGGCTCCGGTGCCCAGCGCATTCTCAAGCTCCACGCCGAAGGTGAGCGGTGGCCTCAGCGCGGCGTTGGCGCGTCGAGCCTCCAGTATCGGGCGCTGGGCGTCGACCAGGCGCAGGTCCGGGTGCTGGCGGGCCACCCGCGCGATGGCCTCGTCGAGGGTCAAAGCGCGCGCAGGTGCGCCGGAAACCGGGCGTGCGGCGTTGCCTTGAGCGGTACGTTCAAAGGGGGTAACCGGCGTCGTGCCCTGCGCGAACGCGCACGGCACGAACGCCAAGGCCGCAACAGCGGCCAGGTGCGTCCACATGGGAATCTCCAGATAGCAGTCAGGTTGAGCAGGCGCGGCCGCAGGCCACGTGACATCAACTGGCTATCGGGGGGCGCAGCAGATTTTCCGGCGGCTGCGTGCGCAGCGCGTCGTCCAGCCCGTGTGGAACCCCATGGGCGGGCACCAGCGGCAGCTGCCAACTGGGGGCGGCAAAGGCAAGCATGCCGCCCTGGCCGTGACAATGGCCACAATGCACCAGCGCGTGCAGCAGGCGGGTGCCGGTATCGTCGTCGTCATGCCCGTCGTCATGGTCGGGCTCGGACGCCGGATGCGATACGGCGGGATGATCTGCATGCGACAGCGCATGCAGATCGCCCAGCGCCGACGCCAATGCGCCACCCACGGTGCCGAGCAGCATCACCGCCAGCAGAAGCAGGCGGAGCGGCAACGGGCAGCGGTAGCGCAGGCGGGACAGCATGGCCGGCAGAGTAGCGGCCGGCCATGCCGTTACACAATCGCAGCGCTGCCCGCGATTCATGCAGGCGGATGGCTTGCTGCGGGGGCTGGCACTTCTTCCAGGCGGGTGGACAAGGCCATGCGCATGGCGCTCAGATCGGGGAAGGGGCGCGCCATGTGGCCCCAGCGATCGGCATCAACGGCATCAGGCAGCTGCAGGCGCAGACCGCCAGCCACCGGCACGATCCGCTGCCCCAACAGCGCGCCGGTATGGCTGCGATGCACCAGCGCATGCGTGCTGCGCTGTGGATCATCTGCGGCCACCCTGACCACGCGATACGTACCAACCCGCGCCAGATCATCAGCGCAACCGGCTATGGCGGCACGCAGCTGGCGCGCGTCTGCGGCCTGCGCCACGCTGCAGGGTTCCGGGGTGTCGGCGGGCACAGGGCGATGTCCATACTGGCGCACCTTCAGCAGGTGGTCGCACTGAAGCTCACCGTTTTCCTGCAGCGCCAAACCGGCAAGTGAGCGACCAGGGTCGTATCCCGCGCGCAGCTTTCCTGCCGGCGACTCTTCAACGCGAAGGCTTGGCACGGCCAGGCGGGCGGCGAGGCCTGGATTGCCGTTGAAGATGCCGGCACCCGCATTGTTGACCAAGGCTACCCAGCGACGTGGACCTGCGCCCTCCGGTACCGGCGGAAGCGCTTGGCGGTCGTGCTGGATGCGCGCGGACGCGACGTGGCTGAACACCCTGGCGCGAAGATCGGCGGCCGGCAATGCGGGGCGCTCATCGGGCGCAACGGCCCCCTTGAGGTGAACGCTGGTGGCCAGGTCCAGGGCCACCAGGCGCAGGCCTTCCCGGCGGGCGGCAGTGACCAGCGCCAGGTAGGTGTTACCGCTGGTGCTTTCATGCATGTGGTGATGATCGCGCTCGGCCAGAATCCGCGACAACTCCTTCGGCATCTCACCGGTCCGGGTCAGCCGGTCGAGCAGGGGCTGGTGCATGTCTGCCTGCAGATCGTCCAGATAGAGGGTGTCCACGCCCAGTCTGCGCAGCTGCTTCATGTTCTCGGCAAGCAGACGCTTGCCGACATGACCCACTACCAGTCCGGGATTCTTCTTCAGCAGGCGCTCCAGTACCTGCGCAGGCTCATGGCAGCGGGACAGATCAGGACGGATGCGCGGGAATTCGGGCAGGTGGTGCGCGCCCGCATCGGAAAGCGCCGCCTTGATGAGCTGCGTGCGACGCGCATAGAAGGCCTGCAGGGCCTGGAACTCCCTGTCTCTTTCCGCCTCATGCGGTACTGCCGGCAACGCATAGTCCGGGTCCAGCGCGCGCGGGCTGAGACGTTGAAGCTGCACGATCTGCTGTGCCTCCTCAGCGGTCATCGCATACGCCAGAAGCGGGTCCGGAGTGACCACTCTGGGAGCGCGGAGCGCGACCGTACTGTCACCGGGCGCGTTTGCCAGCATCAGCAGCCGCAGCGTGCCGGGTGGTTGAAGGGTGGGCGAAGAAGGGTCTTCGGGTTGTGGGCGAAGCACACGCTGTCCCAGCGTGGCAAGAGCTTGCAGCATAATCGGACTCCTTGATCCGGGCGCGCCATCACGGCGGGTCCCATCGAAGCTAGCGATCTTTCCGATTCATTCTGAGACGTGGCTTCCAGTATCAATGCCATCAATCGCCACACATGCCGATGTGTGAACCAGCACACATCGGCATGCGCCAGTTGCGACATTACCGTGCGCGACGCTCGGCGATGAAGGCCTGGATCTGCTGTTCCAGCACCGGTAGCGGCACCGAACCCTGCTTGAGCACGGCGTCATGGAAGGCCTTTACGTCGAAGCGGTCGCCGAGTTCCTTCTCGGCCTGCGCGCGCAGCCGCACGATGGCGATTTCTCCGAGCTTGTAGCTCAACGCCTGGCCCGGCCAGGAAATGTAGCGGTCCACTTCGGTGGTGACTTCGTGTTCGCTCAGCGCGGTGTGGTCGCGCAGGTAGGCAAGGGCCTGCTCACGGCTCCAGCCCTTGTGATGCACACCGGTGTCGATCACCAGGCGCGCGGCGCGCCACATCTCATAGGTGAGCCGGCCGAAATCTTCATACGGCGTTTCATAAATACCCATTTCCACGCCGAGCTTCTCGCTGTACAGACCCCAGCCTTCGCCATAGGCGGAAATGTAGGCGTTGCGGCGGAACTCGGGTTGTTCGCCCTGCTCGGCGGCCAGCGCACCCTGCAGCGCGTGGCCGGGGTCGGACTCGTGCAGGGTCAATGCGGGCAGGTTGTACAGCGGACGTGCCGGCAGGTTGTAGGTGTTCAGCCAGTAGGTACCCATACCGCCGCGACCCGCAGTCCAGAACGGGGCGATGTCCGGCGGCACCGGCACGATGGTGAAGCGGGCGCGCGGCAGCGTCATGTACTTGCCGATCTGTCCATCGATGCGCTTGGAAATCCACGCCGCGCGGTACAGCAGCTCGTTGGGCGTCTTGGCGTAGAACTGCGGATCGGTACGCAGGAAGGTCAGGAACTCGGCGAAGCTGCCCTTGAAGCCCACCTGCTTGATGATGGTGTTCATCTCGGTCTGGATGCGCGCCACTTCCTTCAGGCCGATCTCGTGGATCTGCTGCGGGGTGAGGTCGAGCGTGGTGTATTCGTGGATCTGCTGCTGGTAGTAGGCCTTGCCATCCGGCAGCGCTTCGGCGGCCAAGGTGGTACGGGCCTGCGGCACGTATTCGTTGAGGAAGAAGGTGCGCAGCTCGGCGAACGCGGGCACCACGCTGTTGCTGATGGCCTGGCGCGCCTGCGCCTGCAGCTGCGCCTGTTCGGCAGCGGGAATGCTGGCCGGCAGCTTCTTGAAGGGCGCGTATAGCGGCGATCCGGTCGGATCCTTCAGGTCGGCGACCATGCTGATCGCCACTTCGCGGCCATCCAGCACGGCGCGCGGTACGCTGAAGCCACGCTTCAGGCCGGCACGCATGTTGTCGGTCTGCTGGCCGAAATAGCGCGGCACATCATTCAGGCGCGCGATGTAGTTCTGGAAGTCCTTGGCGGTCTTCATTTCGCGGCGCGCCATGAACGACAGGTTGGACCAGAACGACGAGTCCGAGTTGAACGGCATCTCGTAGCCACGCAGGCGCACTTCGGCGGCCAGGTTGAAGACCTGGTCGCGGTAGATCGCATAGTTGACCTGGTTGGTCGGCGACAGCGCCTTGACGTCCACCTTGTCCAGCTGGGCCAGCACATCGTCCCAGACCTTCAAGCGCGCCTGCTGGGCGGCGGCACCGACGTCGGGCATGCGGGTGGCCTGGGCTGGGCCGTCCCCATCTTCGCTGGCTTCGCCGCCACCGGCCTGGCGCCAGGCCCATTCCTTCTCGTAGATGGCACGAAACGCAGCATCAGCCGGCGATTCGGTGGCGACACTGACCGGAGCGGCAGTGGCGGCGGGCGGTGCCGCGTAGGCGGCGGCTGGCAGTGACAAGGCGAGCAGCAGGGCAACAGACAGACGGGTATTCACGCAGACAGGTTCCCGGGGAAGGCAAGCCCCGATCATGGCACCCCGGGTTCAGCGTGACATGTATCGAACGTCCTAGACAGGTAGAGCCGGGCTTGCCAGGCTGATGGATGGCGCGCAGTTACGTAGAGCCGGGCTTGCCCGGCTGATCGTTGGTCGTGCAGCCGGGCAAGCCCGGCTCTACGTGGCTGATCGTTGGTCGTGCAGCCGGGCAAGCCCGGCTCTACGTGGCTGATCGTTGGTCGCGCAGCCGGGCAAGCCCGGCTCTACGTGGCGGCTAGTGTTCGGCGCGGTCGCGCTTCCAGCCGCGATGCTTGATGTCCAGGTGCAGGCTGTACAAGGCGGTGAAGGCCGGGAACAGGTTCTGCAGTACGCCCACCGAGTCCTGCTTGGCCGAGAACAGGAAGTAGCTCAGGGTCATCAGGCTGCCGATCACGCTCATGTACCAGAACAGCCGCGGGATGACCGGCTTGCCGGCACGGCGCGAGGCGATGAACTGGACCAGCCAGCGCCCGCCGAACATCAGCGCGCCGGTGTAACCGATCAGCTTCCAGCCGGTGACGTGCAGGCCGGTCCAGAACAGCCAGGTGATCGGTTGGTCCAGCCAGTGCAGTTCCATCAGCGTTCTTCCACGGCGGTGCGCCGGCTGCGGGTGATCAACCAGGCCACCCCGCGCAGGTCACGGATGCCCACCAGCGCACGGTTGAGGTTGTTGTACTTGGAAACACCCGCGGTGCGATGGCGGTGGTTGACCGGCACGCTCACGGTCTGCCAGCCGGCCCGCTGCATCAGCGCCGGCAGGTAGCGGTGCATGTGGTCGAAGTACGGCAGGTCGAGGAAGGCGGCGCGCTCGAACAGCTTGATGCCGCAGCCGGTGTCGGGGGTGTCGTCGCGCAGCGCACGCGCGCGGATGGCATTGGCCCACTTGCTGGCCCAGCGCTTGCTGCCGCTGTCCTGGCGGTTGACCCGCCAGCCTGCGAACAGCTTGACCTGCGGCTGCGCGGCGTCGCGTGCGACCAGCAGGCGTGGAATATCGGCCGGGTCGTTCTGGCCGTCGCCATCAAGGGTGGCGATCCACGGCGCACGCGCGGCCTTGACCCCGGTGCGCACAGCGGTGCTCTGGCCGCTCTGGGTGACGTGATGGAGCACGCGCAGTTCGGGAATGCTGGTCTTGAGCGCGGTGAGCACGGCCAGGGTGTCATCGCGCGAGTGATCGTCGACGTAGACGATCTCGAACGGTACGCGGCCGCGCAGGGCGGCGGCGATCTCGTTGACCAGGGGCTGGACGTTGTCGCGTTCGTTGAACACCGGGACGACGACCGACAGCTGGGGTTCGCTCATGATCGTACCCTGGGGTGGTGGGAGCGCGCAGCCACGCAGGGCGTGGCTCTACGGGGGCGGGCAAGCCTGGGTGCCATGTGGGAGACGGGTTCGCGGCCGTTGAAGGTCCGCGCATTCTCCGCAGCCGAGGTTATCCGAAGATGAATGCCCGGAAGCGAATCAGGCGCGGTCGCCGAAATAATCGCGGCACCAGTCGACCACCGGCGGCAATCCGCGCTCGATGGGCGTGGCCGGTTCGTAGCCAAAAGCGTCATGTGCACGGCGCGTGTCGGCCATGGTGCGGACCATGTCGCCGGGCTGCATCGGCTTGTAGACCTTGTGCGCCCGGCGTCCGGCGGCGGTCTCGATGATGCCGATGAACTGCTCCAGCTCGATCGGAGTGTGGTTGCCGAGATTGAAGACACGGTGCGGAACGTCCTCGCTGGACGGATGCGCCAGTGCGCCGAGGATACCGCTCACGATGTCGGAAACGTGTGTGAAATCGCGCTGCATCTTGCCGTCGTTGAAGACCTCGATGGGGCGGCCAGCCAGCACCGCGCGCGAGAACAGCAGCGGGGCCATGTCCGGGCGACCCCAGGGGCCGTACACCGTGAAGAAGCGCAGGCCGGTGGCACGCAGCCCATACAGCTGGGCATAGGTGTAGGCCATCAGTTCGTTGGCGGCCTTGGTCGCCGCGTACAGCGAACGCGGGCGATCGATGCGCTGGTCTTCGGAGAACGGCGGGGTGGCCGAGTCGCCATACACCGAGCTGCTGGAGGCATACACCAGGTGCTGCACACCGCGATGGCGGCACAGCTCGAGCATGTTGACGAAGCCGGCCAGGTTGCTGTCCACATAGGCGTGCGGGTTCTGCAGCGAGTAGCGCACGCCGGCCTGGGCCGCCAGATGGATCACAGCAGTGGGCTGCACTTCTTCGAACAGCGCGGCCAGCCCCTCGCGGTCGGTCAGGTCCAGCGCGCGGATATCCACATCCGGGCACAGTGCAGCGACACGGTCGCGCTTGATCTGCGGGTCGTAGTAGTCGTTGTAGTTATCCAGCCCGACCACGGACTGGCCGCGCTCGACCAAGGCCCGGCAGGTGTTGGCACCAATGAAGCCGGCGGCACCGGTAACGAGGATGGTCATGGCGTGGGGTCCTACGTCGGGTGGTAGGTCACGACCGTTGGTCGTGACACCGGGAGGGGTCAGCCCTTCCGCGCGCGCAGCTTTTCCAGCACGCCGTCCAGGGTATCCAGGTCGGTGTAGTGGATGATCAGCTTGCCCTTGCCGCCGCGACCGTGATTGATCGCCACGCGTGCGCCCAGCGATTCGGACAGTTCGGTTTCCAGCGAGGCGATGTCGGCCTGGGGAGCACCCGGGCTGGGCTTCCTGCGCAGATTGCCAGGCACCTTGCCAGCAGCGAACTGCTGGGCGCGGTGTTCCACTTCGCGCACCGACCAGCCCTGGTCAGCCGCTTCCCGGGCCAGCTTGCTGGCCAGCTCCGGAGCCAGGGTCAGTAACGCGCGGGCGTGACCCATTTCCAGGCGGCGGCTTTCCAGCAGCACGCGGATGGCGACCGGCAGTTCCAGCAGGCGCAGCAGGTTGGACACCGCCGCACGCGAACGGCCCACGGCCTGCGCAGCTTCGGCATGGGTCAGGGTGAATTCGGAGATCAACCGCTGCAGTGCTTCGGCTTCTTCCAGCGGGTTGAGGTCTTCGCGCTGGATGTTCTCGATCAGCGCCATCGCGATGACGGTGCGGTCCTCCAGCTCGCGCACCACCACCGGCACTTCGTCCAGCCCGGCCAGTTGCGAGGCGCGCCAGCGGCGTTCGCCGGCGACGATCTCATAGCTGTCAGCCGCCAGCTGGCGCACCAGGATCGGCTGGATCACGCCCTGGGCCTTGATCGACTCGGCCAGCTCGTCGAGCTTGGTCGGGTCCATCTCGCGGCGCGGCTGGTACTTGCCCGGCTGCAGCTGCTTCACCGGCAGCTTGCGCAGCACCTCACCCGGCAGCGGTTCGACCACGGCGGTGGCCTGCTGCACCTGGGTCACCGCGCCCTTGGGCCCGAGCAGGGCGTCGAGGCCACGGCCGAGGCCGCGTTTCTTGCCGAGGGCGGGCTTGCTGGTCATCAGGCGGTCTCCATGGCCGTACCGGCCGTGTTGCGTTGGTGGTTGCGGCGGATGATCTCGCCGGCCAACCCGAGGTAGGCCACACCGCCGCGCGAGGCGCGGTCGTAGCCGACGATGCTCTGCCCATGGCTGGGCGCTTCGGCCAGGCGCACGTTGCGCGGCACGATGGTGCGGAACACGCGGTCGCCGAAGTGCTCGGTGAGCTCGGCCGAGACCGCGTTGGCCAGGTTGTTGCGCACATCGAACATGGTGCGCAGCACGCCTTCGATTTCCAGCGTGGGATTGAGGCTGGCGCGCAGCGCTTCGATGGTTTCCACCAGCGCGCTCAGGCCTTCCAGCGCGTAGTACTCGCACTGCATCGGCACGATCACCGAATCGGCGGCGGCCAGGGCATTCAGGGTCAGCAGCGACAGCGCCGGCGGGCAGTCGATCAGGATGAAGTCGTACTGGTCGCGGATCGGAGCCAGGGCACGCTTGAGGCGCTGCTCGCGCTCGCCCTGGTCCATCAGCTGGATCTCGGCGGCGGTCAGGTCGATGTTTCCCGGCAGCAGGTCGTAGCCTTCCGGCGCGGTGACGCGCACCTGTTCGGCGGTGACTTCACCCAGCAGCAGGTCGCAGGTGGACGCGACCACTTCGCGCTTGTCCACACCACTGCCCATGGTTGCGTTGCCCTGCGAATCGAGGTCGACCAGCAGCACGCGCTTGGGCGCAGCAGCCAGGGCAGCGGCCAGATTGACGGCGGTCGTGGTCTTGCCGACGCCACCTTTCTGGTTGGCGATGGCGATGATGCGGGCCATGCGGGTGAGCCTCATCGGCAGGGAGTGGGACTGGTCATTATGCGTATAAGGGGCGTGTCATGCACTGTGAGATGCGCCGGAAGGGCCCTGCGACCCGCCCGGGGGCGGCTCACGGACCGGCCACCACGACCAGGTGACGCTCGCCGGTCAGGCCTGGCACATGCAGTGGCAGCACGGTTTCCACGGTCCAGCCGGCCGGCAGCTGGGCAATCTCGTCGTGGGGGTAAACCCCTTTCATGGCCAGCAGGCGGCCGCCCGGGCGCAACAGGTGCCCGCCGACCTCGATGATCCCGGCCAGGGTGTCCATGGCGCGAGCGGTCAGGTTGTCGTACGCGCCCGGCTCGGCCAGCGCCTCCGCGCGGGATTCGGCCACGCGCGCATTGGTCAACCCGAGCTGGCGCACGGCCTCGCGCATGAAGCGGGCCTTCTTGCCGTTGCTTTCTACCAGGGTGACCTGCAGCTGCGGGCGGGCGATGGCCAGCGGAATGCCGGGCAGCCCGGGACCAGTGCCAAGGTCAGCCAGGGTGCCGCGCTCCAGGTGCGGCTGCATCGCCAGCGAGTCGAGCAGGTGGCGGGTGACCATCTCCAGCGGATCGCGGATCGCGGTCAGGTTGTAGGTCTTGTTCCAGCGGTCGAGCAAGGTCAGATACTGCAGCAGCGGCGCGGCCAGGGCGGCGTCGAGCTGCATCGCGGCCAGGCCACGCTCAAGCGCGTCGGCCACACCGGGGGGAAGAGTGTGTGCGGTCATGCCGGCATTATCGCAGGGATTGCCGGAATGCCGGCCGCGCTCAGCGCACGTACCAGGCCAGCGCGGCGCGGAACTCCGGGGCGGCCTGCCACTCGTGCAGGTGCCAGCGGCTGGCCGGGCCGAGTTCCGGGTCGCACCAGGCCAGGTGCAGGGCTCCATCGGCCGCCGGTGCCAGCTGCAGCCGGTGCAGGCCGAACGAGATGCCCTGCCCCTGTGCCTTGAGCAGGGCTTCCTTGGCGCACCAGACCCGGAAGAACCAGTGGTTCAGGCCGGCCTCGTCCAGGCACAGCAGCCATTCGACCTCGGCCGGGTGGAAGAACCTTTCGGTGATTTCGCGCATGCGCGGGCGCGGGCGCAGCGGTTCCAGGTCCACCCCCAGGCGTACGCCCTCGCCCAACGCCACCAGCAGCAGGCCGTGGCTGTGGCTCCAGCCGGTGCCGAGGTGGGCCAGATGGCCGTCCAGTTCCGGCCGGCCGCGCTCGTCGCGCAGCAGCGGCAGGTCCTCCGGCCGGCCACCCAGCTGTTCGGCCAGCAGCACGCGCGCCTGCGGTTCGCCGCGGGTGCCGTGTACGTGCGGCAGCTTCCAGACCGTGACCGGGCCGAAGCGCCACGGCCCTTCGAGGGTGGCCGGCAGGCTCATGCGAATGCGTTGTGGGTGCGATTGCACGGCAACTTCACGGCATCTGCCGTCAACTTGCGCCGTCGCACCGACAAACCGGGAGTCAAGATCATGGGCATCATCATCTGGCTGATCGTGGGTGGCGTGGTGGGCTGGCTGGCCAGCATCATCATGCGCCGCGATGCACAGCAGGGCATCATCCTCAACGTCGTGGTCGGCATTGTCGGCGCGTTGCTCGCCGGCTGGCTGTTCGGCGGTGGCATCAACGAAGCGATCACCATCCGCACGTTCCTGTTCTCATTGATCGGCGCGGTGATCCTGCTGGCCATAGTGAATCTCTTCACACGCAAGAGCATCCGGTAGGTAACGACCGTTGGTCGGTACGCTGACCTGAGGGTAACGACCAACGGTATGCCCATCTACGATGGGCACCCTTCGGGCCGTCGACAAGGACGTTAGGAATGGCTTGCGCCATTCCTTGCGTTACCTACCCCAATTCCACCCACGCCGGCGCATGATCGCTCGGCCGGTCCCAGGTGCGCGGCTCGCGATCAATCCCCGCCGCCACCGCACGCGCCTTCAGCGCATCGGACACCAGGGTCAGATCAATGCGCAGACCCAGATTGCGGCGGAAACCCGCAGCACGGTAATCCCACCAGCTGAACACCCCGTCCTCATCGTTGTGCAGGCGGAAGGCATCGTGCAGGCCGAGCTGCTGCAGCTTGTGCAGCGCGCCACGCTCGGCGGTGGAGGTGAGAATGTGGTTCTCGTTCCACACCAGCGGGTCATGGGTATCGCGGCCTTCCGGGGCGATGTTGAAGTCACCCATCACGATCAGCTCCGGGTACTTCTTCAGTTCATCGGCCACCCAGGCATGCACGGCCTCCAGCCAGCGCAGCTTGTACTCGTACTTGTCGGTACCGACGTCCTGGCCGTTGACCACGTACAGATTGATGATGCGCACGCCGTTGACGGTGCCGGCAATGGCGCGCTTCTGCTCGTCTTCAAAACCGGGAATGCCGATCTGCACATCCTGCGCCGGCTCGCGCGACAGCAGCGCCACGCCGTTGTAGGTCTTCTGCCCGGCAAACACGCTGCGGTAGCCGAGCCCAGCCAGCACGGCGTCGGGGAACTTGTGGTCTTCCATCTTGGTTTCCTGAATGCCAACGACATCCGGGGCGAAAGCGGTGAGCCACTGTTCCAGGTGCGGCAGGCGCACGTTGAGCGAATTGACGTTCCAGGAGGCGATTTTCATGGGGGCATTGTAGCGGCCCGGGATCGACCGGATGCATGAAGCCCGGTAGCGCCGGCCGTTGGCCGGCCCTCATGAACCCGGAATGGCATGCGAAGGCCGGCCAACGGCCGGCGCTACCGGTCTGGCGGCCACTGCCGGGCTGCATGAAGCACACGGAGAATACGTACGCTCGCAGCATCCTCGGTATACACGACCATGTAGTTTGAGCGGACCACCATCTCCCGCGTTCCCTCAATCCGACCCGCGCGGTGAATTTTCGGAAACTCAAGCAGCCTTACCGTGCAGGCGTTGATGTCATCCATCAGCCACTGCGCGGCGTCAGGATTGTCGTCCGCGATGTAATCAACAACCGCCAACAAGTCCTCTCGCGCGGCCCGCGACCACTCAAGTTCGGCCACGCCGCTTCCTGTCAATCAGCGCCTGCGCGTCGTCCACTACCTGCTGGTGCGGCATAGCCGGTCGGGGGTCGGCCAGGGCCTCCTGCACCTTGGCGCGGAACCACTTGTCATGGGCCTCCGGGTCCACCGCGAGTCCTGCCGGCAGTCCGCCTTCCTTGATGATGCGGGTGAGTAAAATCCGCACCGCATCGGAAACGGTCAGGCCGACGTTGGCCAGCATCTCGGTGGCGTCAGCCTTCAGCTTCTCGTCCACTCGGATATGCAGCATGGAGGTCTGGGCGGCCATTGTGGTCTTCTGGTGCGGGTCTTTGCTCAGATTGTATCTCAATTGAGATACGGACAGGTCCCGGCCGTTCCGATAGACGGTTTAGCGGACCAGCAGCTTGAGCAGCCCGGCGATCCTCGAATACGGCGGCTTCAGCCGGTCGCTGGCGGCCCAGCGCGACTGGTACAGAATCGGCAGCAGCTTGCTCATGGCGTTGAATCCCGCCCGGCCGTGGTACGCGCCCATGCCGCTGGGCCCTACCCCGCCGAACGGCAGGCCGTTGATCGCGAAGTGCAGCAGGGTGTCGTTGACGGTGACGCCACCGGCCACCACCTGGCCGAGCACCTGCTCGACCGGCTCGCGTCGCTCGCTGAACACATACAAGGCCAGCGGGCGATCGCGGGTCTGGATGTCGGTAATGGCTGCTTCCAGGTGCGGGTAGGCACAGACCGGCAGGATCGGGCCGAAGATTTCCTCACGCATCAGATCCAGGTCCGCCGGTGGGTCCAGCACCACGGTGGGGGCGATCAGTCGTTCGCGGTCGGCGCGGTCGCGGTCGATGTGGGCCAGCTCCAGCACCGGCACGCCACGCTCGCGCGCTTGAGCAAGGTAGCCCTGCAGGCGCTGGTACTGACCTTCATTGATGATGCGGGTGTAGTCGGCGGGATCGCGGAAGTCACCGTAACGCGCCTGCACCTGGGTCTGCAGCTGCTGCACCAGCTCACGCTGGCGGCGGCTGTCGATCAGCACGTAGTCCGGGGCGATGCAGGTTTGGCCGGCGTTGAACCACTTGCCGGTGGCCAGCCGCGCGGCGGCCTTGTCCAGCGGGTAGTCGCTGCAGACGATGGCCGGGGATTTGCCGCCCAGTTCCAGCGTGAGCGGGGTGAGGTTCGGTGCCGCGGCGGCCATCACCTTGCGGCCGACCGCCGTGGAGCCGGTGAACACCAGGTGGTCGAGCGTTGCGCCGGCCACCGCGGCGGCCAGTGCGGCGTCGCCCTGCACCACCGCTACGCGTTCGGGCGGGAACACGTCGGCCAGCAGAGACTGCAGGAAGGCGCTGGTACGTGGGGTGTGCTCGGAAGGTTTGAGCAGCACATGGTTGCCGGCGGCGATGGCGGTGGCCAGCGGTATCAGGGCGAGGTTGACCGGGTAGTTCCAGGGCGAGATCACCCCGATTACGCCCAGTGGGACCGGACGCAGCTGCGCCTTGGCCGGCCAGAACCGCCAGCCCACGCCAACCCGGCGCGGTTTTGCGTAGCCGCGCAGATGCTTGAGCAGGTGATCGATCTCGCCCAGCACGGTCATGCCGTCGGCGATCAATGATTCTTGGTGGGACCGGTGACCGAAGTCCGCAGCGATGGCCTCGGCCATTTCCGGCAGGCGCGCCTTGAGCGCGCTGCGCAGGCGTTGCAGGTCGTCGCGGCGCTGGTCGAGCGACGGACGGTTGGCCTGCCAGGCCTGGCGCAGGGTGGTGACGAGGGCGGGAAGCGCGTCGGGATGGGTCGTGGCGTCGGTCATGAGCGGAATATATCAATGGGCGCGTCAGGGTCTGCGAAGCCACGTAGCGCGTGGCTCTACGTTCCGGACACGGCCGTCTGGTCGCGTGTCGCCTAAGCAGCGATACTCCACGAATCAGCCAAGGAAGGACCGAGCATGAGACACGTGATGAAGTTGATCGCCGTTTGCGGCTTGGCGCTGTTCGCAGCGGGGTTTGCTGCCGCTCAGGAGACTATCGAGTACGTACATACGGATGCACTGGGTTCTCCGGTCGCTATTACGGATCAGAGCGGAGCTGTGGTCTGGCGTGCCACCTATGAGCCGTATGGAACGTCCTCCGAGCAGTCGAGCCATGACGGGCCAGGATACGCAGGCCATGTAAGCGATTCACTCACAGAACTCAGCTACATGCAGCAGCGGTACTACGACCCGGGTCTCGGCCGATTTCTCTCGGTGGATCCGGTGACACCGCACGAGAACCCGGGATCGTCCTTCAATCGCTATCGCTATGCAGCAAATAACCCCTACCGCTTCGTAGATCCGGATGGTCGACAGGAGCTTGCAGCAGAGCGGCATAGCGACGCTGTTGCAAGCGATCCCAGCGCGTACAACACCTTTGGCCCCGCGGCACTCGCGGCTACTGCCGCTATCGTCAGAGCCACCCCCGTTGTTGGGCCGGCAGCCGCATCGCTCATGACAAGCGCGATGGATTCCGCACAGCCTCGTGCGCTTCCTGCGCCAGCGCCGGCTGCAGCCCCAGCACCGGCACCAATCGCGAGTGCTCCGGCACCTGCGTCATCTCCGAATTTCGTCGTATCGTCAAACGGAACGGCTTTCCCTGTACCCCAAGGCTCGACCGGCCCGACTCCGGTGATCAATCCCGGTGGAAAGCAGACCGGAGTCGCTTTCACGGGTGGGAAGGGAGGGGAAAACGGTCAGGTGGCCACCATGCGCATGATGGATCCTACACCTGCCAGGGGAAACAGCCCCGGATATCCCGGAGGTTATGTCAAGTACGAAAATGCAGGAAAACAAGGCGTTGATCCATACTCAGGAAAAACTCTACCGAATTCAAAGTCTCACTTCCCGGTCAAATGAGCGATAGGGTCATAGGATGAAGAAAAGCGAATATGATGCCCTCGACAGCCTTAAGCACAGGCCGGTAATAGTTCGCCGCTCTGAGGATCAAATCGGCGTCGAAACCGACGACGGTTGGTCGCTACATATCTACAACGTGGTCACGCTCAGAGGGATGGAGCTGATTGAGCTTTCTGATGGCACGTTGCTTCGATTGGTGTTCGACGACTATGTGCAGGACGAAACCACTCTCAGCCTGAAGTTCCGTGGAGGCGGGCTCATAACGGTCGACATGAGTGAGAAAGGCTACTCCGGACCAGAGGCCATGCAGTTGAACGGACCCGACGGAAGCATCGTTATCTGGAATTAAGTACGGTAGTGCCGCCCGCTGGCCGGCAACCAGGCACACGCATCACCGTTCATGAGGTTTCCGGCCAGCGGCCGGCACTACCGGGGAAACGAAAAGGCCGTGGTTTGCACCACGGCCCCTCCGTTGTTCCATTACCAATCGTTCTTACTTGGTGATATCCACATCCTTGGTTTCCCTCAGGAACAGGCCGCCGACCACGACCGTCATCAGCGCGATGATGATCGGGTACCACAGGCCGTAGTACAGGTTGCCGGTGCCGGCCACCAGCGCGAACGAGATCGCCGGCAGGAAGCCACCGAACCAGCCGTTACCGATGTGGTACGGCAGCGACATCGAGGTGTAGCGGATGCGGGTCGGGAACAGTTCGACCAGGTAGGCGGCAATCGGGCCGTACACCATGGTCACGTACAGCACCAGGATCCACAGCATCAGAATGGTGCCGGGGATGTTGATGCGCGCGCCGTCGGCCTTGGCCGGATAGCCTGCACTGGTCAGCGCGGTTTTCAGCTCGGCACCGAACGCGTCGGCCTTGGCCTTGCCTTCTTCCTTGGTCAGGCCGGCGGCCTCGTACGAGGTGACGCTGGCGCTGCCCACGTTCACCATTGCCAGCGAACCTGCGGCCGCAGGCTGAACGTCATACGGCACACCGGCCTTGGTCAGCGCGGCGGTGGCCACGTCGCAGGAGCTGGTGAACTTGCGCAGACCGACCGGATCGAACTGGAACGAGCAGGTGGCCGGATCGGCGACAACCAGCGCCGGCGAAGAAGAACGGGCCTCTTCGATGGCCGGGTTGGCGAAGTGGGTCAGGCCCTTGAAGATCGGAATGTAGGTCACCGCCGCCAGCAGACAGCCGGCCAGGATGATCTTCTTGCGACCGATGCGATCAGACAGCCAGCCGAAGAAGATGAAGAACGGCGTACCCAGTGCCAGTGCAGCGGCAATGAGCAGATAGGACGTGGTGGCGTCGACCTTGAGCATGCTGCTCAGGAAGAACAGCGCGTAGAACTGACCGCCGTACCACACCACCGCCTGACCGGCGGCCGCACCCAGCAGCACCAGCAGCATCAGCTTCAGGTTGCCGCCCTTGAGGCTGTCACGGAACGGGGTCTTGGAGCCCTTGCCTTCGGCCTTCATCTGCTGGAACAGCGGCGATTCGCTCAGCTGCAGGCGGATCCACACCGAAATACCCAGCAGGATGATCGAGACCAGGAACGGAATGCGCCAGCCCCAGGCTTCAAAGGCTTCATTACCCAGCGCGTAACGGCAGGCCAGGATGATCAGCAGCGACAGGAACAGGCCCAGCGTGGCGGTGCACTGGATGAAGCTGGTGTACAGGCCGCGCTTGTCGTCCGGCGCATGCTCGGCCACATAGGTGGCCGCACCGCCGTACTCGCCGCCCATCGCCAGGCCCTGGGCCAGGCGCAGGATGATCAGGATCACCGGTGCGGCGAAACCGATCGAGGCGTAGTTGGGCAGCACACCGACCAGGAAGGTCGAGATGCCCATGATCAGAATGGTGACCAGGAACGTGTACTTGCGGCCGATGCGGTCGCCGAGGCTGCCGAAGAAGGCCGCGCCGAACGGACGCACGAAGAAGCCGGCAGCGAAGGCCAGCAGGGCGAAGATCATGCCCGTGGTTTCGTTGACGCCACTGAAGAACTGCTTGGCGATGATCGCGGCAAGCGACCCGTAAAGGAAGAAGTCATACCATTCGAACACCGTGCCGAGGCTCGATGCAAAAATGACTTTCTTGTGTCCCTTGGTCAGGGACCCCGCGGAATCGTGCGCGGTACTGGATGTGCTGGACATGAGACGCTTCCCCTCCGAAGCATGGTGGTGTGCCGGCGTTACGCCGGCATTTTTCTGTAGTGCCGGGCCATGCCCGGCAAGCATTTAAAAACTGTACTTGGTGGTGAACTGCACGCGGTTGATGTCGCCCTTGCGGCCGTCTTCAATCTCACGCACGCCGTACATGTATTCCGCACCGATATCGACCTTGGGCATCGGCGTGTAGAAGATGTTGCCGCGGATGCTCTGCACGCTCTTGGTAACCAGCGGGCCGAGGGTGCCATCGTTGTCGTAATCGCTGCGGGCGTAGATCAGGTTGGTGCGCAGCTTCGGGGTGAAGGCATGCCGCCAACCGACATAACCGGCCAGCACGCCCGTGGGGTTGAGTTCGTCGCGCGCCACGTCATAGGCGGTATCGGCGGTGACGCCCAGACCGACGTAGCGGGCGATGCCTTCGCCGCCGCTGATCTGGTAATGCAGGGTGTCACTGTCGGCCATCACCCACTTGCCGCCCAGGGTCAGGCCGCCGCCGATCTTGTCGGCGTCCGCGCCGCTGGCCTGGTTGTCCACTTTCAGCTGGCGCACGATGGCACCGACCCCGAAAGTGCCCCAGTCACCCTTCCAGCCATAACGTGCGGTCAGGTCCGGCAGGCTGCCGCGGTCGGAGTTGCTGGAGGCATTGGTCCATGCCCCGGTGACCGGATTGCGGGTACCGGTCAGCACCGTGGTTTCCGGATTTTCCAGCGCGATGCTGAAGCCCCCGTTGGTGTAGCGGATCTGGGTCTGGCGCACGAACAGCACGCCGTCGGTGGGACCGACGAAGTCAGCTGCTTCCGGCAGCGACGCCGCGTCCATGAAGTTCGACCAGGTCTGGCCGGCCAGCCACTTGTTCCAGTACATGTAGGCGTGGCGCAGGGTCACACCGTAGGTATTGGTGGCGGTCTGGTTGCCCAGCGAGTTGCCGAAGAAGTCCATTTCGAAGAACGCACCGGCCTTGTTGCCCGATTCGCTCACGTTGTCGATGCCCAGGTTGAAGCGCGAGAACTTGGCGTGGGCGTTGAAGTCCACGTCCGACTTCTCGCCGCTGCCGCCGGCACCGGCAACCGGCGTCTGACCGGGCAGATACAGCGCGCGACCGGTGGCGTCGTCGGCCAGCTGGCCGTCGCCGGTCTGGGTGGCCAGGAAGTCGGCCTTGATGAAGCCGCCGATCTTGACCGTGGTGCCCGGTGCCGCGCCCGGGGTGATGGTGGTGACCTGGATCGGCTGCTTGCCGGCCGGCACCGCCGGCTTCTGCTCGGCCTGCACCGTGCGGACTTCGGTCACTGCCTGCTGGGTCTGGCTGATCTGGGTCTGCTGTTGCTGCTGCGAAGACAGCAGCGCCTGAACCTGACGTTCAAGTTCAGCGACGCGCGCCTCCAGTGCCTGCTCTTTGGCGGTCTGTGCGAACGCCATGCCGGGCGCAACCAGGGCGACCAGCAAGCAGGTCGCCAGGGGTTTGCGCACGGTCTTCAACATACGGGTACTCATGTTGCCCTCTCTCCCGGGTGGCAAAGTGATCGCCGCGTGTGGGGTCACGGTCGAGCCGAGCGTGCGGCTGTCTGACGCACCCCGGCTATAAGCAATTGGTCGAACCCGCCACCTGGTTCGACCAAGGTCTAACCGTGCGGGTACCGCGCCGTGCGGTGGATGCGGCAAACTGAGGGGGAACATTCGCGGGTTATGCTGCAAACGCACAACCCAAGTCCACGTGCAAGTGAGGGTGCCATGGCTGATCTTTACCCCGTCAAGGCGGACGTTGCCGCCAAGGCGCGCATTGACAAGAACACCTACCAGCAGCTCTACAAGGAGTCGGTGGAGAACCCGGACGCGTTCTGGGGCAAGGCCGCGCAGCGGCTGGACTGGTACACCGCGCCCAAGACGATCAAGAACGTCAGCTACCAGCTGGACGATTTCCGCATCAAGTGGTTCGAAGATGGCGAGCTCAACGCCAGCGTGAACTGCCTGGACCGGCATCTGGACGCGCGCGGCGACAAGATCGCGCTGCTGTTCGAACCGGACAGCCCGGACGCACCGGCCAAGGGCGTGACCTACCGCGAGCTGTACGAGCGCACCTGCCGCCTGGCCAACGCGCTGCGCAGCCTCGGTGTCAAGAAGGGCGACCGGGTCACCATCTACCTGCCGATGATCGTGGATGCGGCCGTCGCCATGTTGGCCTGTGCACGCATCGGCGCGATCCACTCGGTGGTGTTCGGTGGCTTTGCGCCGAACTCGATTGCCGACCGCGTGATCGACTGCGGCAGCAAGCTGATCATCACGGCCGACGAAGGCCTGCGCGGCGGCCGCAAGATCCCGCTGAAGGCCAACGTCGATGCGGCGCTGAAGATTCCGGGCACCACCACCGTGGAAACCGTACTAGTGGTGCGCCATACCGGTGGTGCGGTGGACATGCAGGCTCCACGCGACCGCTGGTTCCACGATGTGGTCGACCCGCAGCCGGCGCAGTGCGAACCCGAACGCATGAACGCCGAAGACCCGCTGTTCATCCTGTACACCTCCGGTTCCACCGGCAAGCCGAAGGGCGTGCTGCACACTACCGGCGGCTACCTGCTGTATGCGGCCTACACGCATGAGTCGGTGTTCGACCTGCGCGAGGACGACATCTACTGGTGCACCGCCGACGTGGGCTGGGTCACCGGCCACAGCTACATCGTGTACGGCCCGCTGGCCAACGGTGCGACCTCGCTGATGTTCGAAGGCGTGCCGAACTACCCGGACACCTCGCGCTTCTGGCAGGTGATCGACAAGCACCAGGTCACCATCTTCTACACCGCCCCGACCGCGATCCGCGCGTTGATGCGCGAAGGCGAAGCGCCGGTGAAGCGCACCTCGCGCAGCTCGCTGCGCCTGCTCGGCAGCGTGGGTGAGCCGATCAACCCGGAAGCCTGGCGCTGGTACTACGAAGTGGTCGGCGACAGCCGCTGCCCGATCGTGGATACCTGGTGGCAGACCGAAACCGGCGGCATCCTGATTTCGCCGCTGCCTGGTGCCATCGACCTCAAGCCGGGCTCGGCCACGCTGCCGTTCTTCGGCGTGCAGCCGGCGCTGGTGAATGCCGAGGGTGAGATCCAGGAAGGAGCCACCGAAGGCAACCTGATCATCCGCGACTCCTGGCCGGGCCAGATGCGCAGCGTCTACGGCGATCATCAGCGCTTCATCGACACCTACTTCCGCACCTACCCGGGCAGCTATTTCACGGGTGACGGCTGCCGTCGCGATGAGGATGGGTATTACTGGATCACCGGCCGCGTGGACGATGTGATCAACGTGTCCGGTCACCGCATCGGCACCGCCGAGGTGGAGAGCGCACTGGTGTCGCACCCGAAGGTCGCCGAAGCGGCGGTGGTCGGCTTCCCGCATGACATCAAGGGCCAGGGCATCTACGCCTATGTGACCCTGGTCGCCGATGAAACCCCCAGCGACGAACTGCACAAGGAACTGGTGGCGTGGGTGCGCAAGGAGATCGGGCCGATTGCCGCGCCGGATCATCTGCAGTGGGCCCCGGGCCTGCCGAAGACGCGCTCGGGCAAGATCATGCGCCGCATTCTGCGCAAGATCGCCGAGAACGCCCCGGACCAGCTCGGCGACACCTCGACCCTGGCCGATCCGTCGGTGGTGGCGTCGCTGGTGGAAGAACGCAAGGTCAAGTGAGACAGGCTCCCCCACATGCCTACCTTGTTGATTGCCGATGACCACCCGCTGTTCCGCGAAGCCCTGCGCGGCGCGGTGCAGCGGGTGATTCCCGGCGTTGAACTGTACGAAGCCGACAGCGTGGAAGCGCTATACCACCTGGCTGACGAACACAACGACGCCGACCTGGTCCTGATGGACCTGAACATGCCCGGCGCGCAGGGTTTCAACGCGCTGGTGCACATGCGTGCGCTGCACCCGCACCTGCCGGTGGTGGTGGTGTCCGCGCGTGAGGAGCCGACCGTGATGCGGCGGGCGCTGGACCATGGTGCCTTCGGATTCATTCCGAAGTCGGCCGATTCGGACACGATCGGCCATGCGCTGGGAACCATTCTGGATGGCGAAACCTGGGCCCCCCCCGAAGCGCACAGCGTGCCGGAGACGGAGCACGAGGAACGACTGGTCGGGCAGCGCCTGCGCGAGCTCACCCCGCAGCAGTTCCGGGTGCTGCAGATGCTCGGGGCCGGGCGGTTGAACAAGCAGATTGCGTACGATCTGAATGTGTCTGAAGCCACGATCAAGGCGCATGTGACCGCGATTCTGCGCAAGCTGGGCGTGACCAACCGCACCCAGGCGGTGCTGATGGCGGGCAAGCTGACGCTGGATGACGAGCCTCTGGTGCTGCCGCCGGAAGAAGATTGACGCAAAGCGGGGCTTGCCCCGCTGCTTTTCCGCGCGGTGTTGGTGGTGCGTGGTTGCCGGGCATGGCCCGGCACTACGTTGGGCGATGGGGCGTTTGCTTGATTGCCGGCCAGCGGCCGGCAGTACCGATATAGCCGACGCTATACATTGCAGCATGCCCTGCGCAATTCACGCGTTACGGCCGTATGCGCGGTTCGCGGTGCTAAGCTTCGCATCCCCTTGGGGAGTAGCCTGTTTCCTGCAAAGGAAACGCCCGCATCAACATGCTCGGCCAGTGCGCCGTGGTGCGGGCAGCCTGTGATGGTTGGCGAGACCAGCGGTCCGCGTGCGCAACGTCAGGTTGGGCGCGAGCGTGGACCGTTGTCCGTCTCCTGCCCGACCTGCTACATGACCCGATGTCTCCCGTTTCGATCCTCTTGATCGGCTTCGCCATGTCCACTGACGCCTTCGCGGCGGCCATCGGCAAGGGTGCGGCCATGCGCACGCCACGTTTTGTCGATGCGCTGCGCGCGGGTCTTATTTTTGGCGTCATTGAAGCGGTCACCCCGGTGATCGGCTGGTTGCTGGGCCGTGCTGCCTCCTCCTATGTAGAAGCGTTCGACCATTGGATTGCCTTCGTGCTGCTGGGTGCGCTGGGCGTGCACATGATCATCAACGGGTTGAAACCCGATGGCGACGACGCCGACGAAGACCCGGGCAAGCACCACGGCTTCTGGCACCTGGCGGCAACCGGCTTTGCCACCAGCATCGACGCGATGGCAATCGGCGTGGGGCTGGCCTTCCTGGACGTGCATATCGGCGTGATGGCGGCCGTCATCGGTCTGTGCACGCTGCTGATGGTCACCACCGGCGTCATGCTGGGCCGTGTGCTGGGCAACCTGGTAGGCAAGCGTGCTGAGATCGTGGGCGGCGTGATCCTGATCATCGTCGGCGCGACGATCCTTTATGAGCACCTGAGCGGCGCGGTGGGCTGATCGGGATGCCATGTGGTGCCGGGCGGTGCCCGGCGGCTGCTCAATGGCGGGGCGCGTGTGGGTCGTCGATGTCGATCAGCAGATAGTCTGCGGACACGCGCTGGTACAGCAGCCGCCACCGATTGCGGCCAGGGGCCCAGTGCCCGTCCATATGGATGTCCACGGAGTAGCAGTGCTGGCCGTAATAGCGGATGGCATGGCCGCGCGGGCGATTGGCGGCCAGATCCTGTTCGATCCGCCTCAACTCCTGCAGGGTGCGGCTCTCGGGCGGTAACGCCAACTCGGCCAGCGTGCTCTTCAAACGCGGGCTGCGCGTCACCTGTGCACTGCACACCGTGCTGTACAGCGCAGACGTTGGCACAGCAGGCGGATCGAGTGACGCGACTGCTGCACCGTGCTGTCCCGTGCAGCGCCGGCGGGTCACCTGCACCATTTCCCCCACCTCGAAGGGCATGGTGGCGGCATGCACATGCATTTCGCCATGAACATCCACCGTGATCGCGAACTCGCGTGCGTCGTGCAACGTTTCCAGTGCCAGGTCGACCCGCATGTAGGGACAATCCAACTGGCGAAATTGTATCCCCGCGCGCACGTCCTCATGGTTGAGCGCCTTCTCCAGCTTTCCCTGAAGCTCCTTTTTTGCCGCTACCAGATAACAGAAGGGCGACTTTGCCTTGCTGAGCAGGACGATGCCGCGCTCACCGCAGTGGGTCAGGTAGAAATGCCGGATTGCCTTGGCCACCAGCTCGCTCTCTGGTACACCCCGGGTACGGCAGTAGGCGTTGAAGTTCCGGGTCATGCGGTTGATGTCGGCTTCCAGTCGGGTGGCCAGCGTCTGCAATGCCGCCGCGTCCTCGGGGCCAGAGCCCAACCGGCGCAGCAGTTCGCGTACGGCGGGATACTTCGCCAATGCCAGCACCTCAGCTGGCGTTGCCCGCACGTCGGCCTCGCGCCGTTCCATGAATTGCTGGAGGTTGGCCCAACCCACACCCAGCAGAGCGCCAAACGCGGTACCGGGCAGGAGGTTGCTGATGCCCTGAAAGGTTGCAGCGAAACCCGCACCGACAACGGCACCTACGGCACCGGCAACGGTCGGGGCCTGGCGTGAGTGAAGCGGCGTGGTGAGGATTGAACCAACCGAAGGAAGTGGCATGCAGCCCCGTGACGGATGTGGACCGCTGCGCAGCATAGGCACCCCGCGCGCACGCTGTCGCCACGCCTGTCGGATTCAGCCGCGCAGGGTGGAATGCGCGGTCAGGAATGCGCGCAGCGACGCCGGCTTGATCGGCTTGGTCAGCAGCCGATAACCACGCTCACGCGCCATGCGTTTGAGTTCATCGCGACCATCTGCGGTAAGCAACGCCCCGGGAATGTCGCGCCCGGCTTTCTCACGCAGCGCTACCAGTGCATCCAGACCATCCAGACGATCATGCAGGTGGTAGTCCACCAGCATCACGTCCGGCGATGACGTCACCTGGTCCAGCGCCTGGTCGACGGTGCTGGCGGTGATGACCTCCACCTGCCAACGGCCGAGCAGCGCGCGCATGCCGTCGAGAATCTCCTGGTCGTTGTCGACGCACAGCACGCGCATGCCGGCCAGCGAATCGGGGCGTTGCGGGCGCTCCGCGGCGGCTGGCGCAGGGGCCGGCAACTGCGGGGTGGATGCACGTGGCAGCTGGATCGAGAACATGCTGCCGCTGCCGACCCGGCTGCGGGCGTTGAGCTGATGGTCGAGCAGGCGCGAGATGCGCTGGCAGATGGACAGCCCCAGGCCCAGGCCCTGCTCGCCCCAGTCGAAGGGCTGCTGGTAGCGGTGGAACTCGTCGAAGATCTGCTGCATGTGGTGCTCGGGAATGCCCGGGCCGGTGTCCCAGACCTGCAGCTCGATGTTGGCACCACGGTGCCGCACCGCCATGACAATGCGGCCCTGCCGGGTATAACGCAGCGCATTGGCGAGGAAGTTCTGCAGCACACGGCGCAGCAGGCGGCGGTCGCTGCGCACCCAGGCCGGGCGCGCGAACAGATCCAGGCGCAGGCCACGTCCGGCGGCGACCGGCGAGTACTGCGCTGCCAGTTCGCGCATCAGCAGGCTGACATCGAACTCGCCCACCACCGGGTGCAGCCCGCCGGCTTCCAGCCGCGACACGTCCAGCAAGCCATCCAGCAGTTCCTCGGCTGCGCGCAGCGAGGCGTCCACGCGCTCGGCCAGGTGGCGCTGCTCGTCATTGTTGTGGTGGCTGTCGCGCAGCGCCGATGCAAACAGCCGGGCCGCATTGAGCGGCTGCAGCACGTCGTGGCTGATGGCGGCCAGGAAGCGGGTCTTGGACTGCTGGGCGACTTCGGCTTCATGCGAGCGTTCGGCGACGCGCTGTTCCAGCGTTTCATTGGCTTCCAGCAGCGCCTTTTCGGCGTGCTTGTAGTCGGTGATGTCGTTGTAGCTGGTGACATAGCCACCGCCCGGCAGCGCCTGGCCGCGCATTTCGATGACCTTGCCGTCGCTGCGGGTGCGCTCGAAGATGTGCGGCGAGCCGGCCCGCATGTAGCCGATGCGGCGGTTGATCTGCAGTTCGATGTCGCCTTCGCCCAGCTCGCCGCGTTCGGCGTTGTAACGGATCAGGTCGGCCACCGGCCGGCCGACGTACAACATGCCATCGGGGTAGCCGAACATCTGCTGGTAACGGCGGTTCCACGCGGTCAGGCGCATTTCCGGGTCGACCACGCTGACCCCGGCGCTGATGTTTTCCAGCGTGGTGGAGAGGATCTCGCGGTTGAAGCGCAGCTCCTGGCCGGCTTCGTCCAGCACGGCCACCACTTCGCCCAGGTCCATGCCTGAGCCGCGCAGCAGGCTGGTCAGCAGCAGGCGCGCGGAGGCCGCGCCAATCGATGCGGCCAGCAGGCGCTCGGTGAACTGCACCCAGGCACGATCGGCAGGGGCGGAGGCCTGCAGGTCGCGGTCCATCGACTGCGCCTGTTCGAAGAAGGCGCGCCGGGCGTGGCGCTCGCCCACTACCCGCGAGGCCAGCGCCAGCAGGTCACCCACGTGCACATGGCCGGGCCAGGCACCGGCCACCGACGGGCGTTCGGCGTAGGGGTCGAGGAACGGTGCGGCGCGCAGGCGTTCATCGACACCCGGGCGCCAGCGCACCGAACCCAGCACCATCGCCGCGACGTTGATCAGCAATGACCAGAACGTGCCGTGGGTCAGCGGGTCCCACCCGCTCATGCCGAACA